>NZ_JARUXK010000001.1:0-42515 GCF_031451435.1 Caballeronia sp. LZ008
AGTCTTGAACGACTCTGCTCTTGAGTCGTGCGCTGTACTTGCTCATGAAAAAACACCCCAAATCGTTGAACGGGTGTCCAACTTTTGGGGTGCAGTTCATTTCTCGCGGGGGTTTTTCTTTCTGACGGACTCCGAGAACGATCAGCTCGTCTTCTTCGCCGGAGCTTTCTTCGCTGCCGCCTTCTTCGCGGGCGCTTTCTTGGCTGCAGTCTTCGCGGACGTGGTCTTGGCGGCGACTGCGACATCGCTGTCGCCGTTGTCGTCGCCGCTGTCGGCTTGAGCTTCCGCTGTCGCGCCGCGCTTCGCCGCCGTCTTCGCGCCCGGTTTGGCCTCTTTCTTCTCGAATTCGAAGCCGATCTTGCCATCCGGCTGCTTCACGAGGAATGCCTTGAAGTTGCGTCCGGTGCGCGACGACTTGAAGTTCGTCAGCAGATCGGTGCGGCCCGCGCCCAGCAGCTTTTCCATCTGTTCGCGGGTGATTTCCTGCTGAAGGATCACCTTGCCGGAGCGGAAGTCGCAAGTCTTCGGATTCGACACCGAGTTTTCGCACACATAGCTCATGCCGTGTTCGAACACGCGCGACTGGCATTTCGGACATGCGCCGACCGGCGTCTGCTCGGAGAAATCGGGCGGTTCGCCGTCTTCGCCGCCGGAATCCTGACCGAAGTCGAATTCGAGCTTGTAGTTCTTGATTTCGTCGTCCAACGCGAGCTTGAGGATCGCCGAGAACGGACGGCCCATCTTGCTGCGAAAGCCCGACAGCGGCCCGATGGTCTTCTCGCGCAGCAATTCCTCGACTTCAGGAATCTCGAACTGACGTCCGCCCGGAATCTTCGAAATCGAAAACTCGCACTTCGTGCAGGCGAACCGGCGATAGTTCTCCTTCACCTGCGCGCCGCAATTCGGGCACGGCGTTTCGAGCGTCGCGTAATCGCCGGGGATCGTGTCGGAGTCGTACTCTTTCGCGCGTTTGACGATGGTTTGCGTCATGCGCGCGATTTCCTGCATGAACGCATCGCGATGCAGGTTGCCGCGCTCCATCTGCGAAAGCTTGTGCTCCCACTGGCCCGTCAATTCGGGCGCGGTGAGCTCCTCGACGCCGAGACCGCGCAGCAAGGTCATCAACTGGAATGCCTTGGCCGTCGGGATCAGCTCGCGGCCTTCGCGCACCATGTACTTCTCGCCGAGCAGACCTTCGATGATCGCCGCGCGCGTCGCCGGCGTGCCGAGACCTTTCGCGGCCATCGCGTCGCGCAGTTCCTCGTCTTCGACGAGCTTGCCCGCGCCTTCCATTGCCGAAAGCAGCGACGCCTCGTTGTAGCGCGCGGGCGGCTTGGTCACGAGACCGTGCGCCTCGACCTTTTCGACATCGACCTTTTCGTCCTTCTGCACCGGCACGAGATTGCCTTCCTCGCCCGCGGCTTCGCGGCCGTAGACCTGCAGCCAGCCGGGCTCGACCAGCACCTTGCCTTCCGTCTTGAAGTGATGCCCGGAAACTTCGGTGATGCGCGTCGTCACGAGATATTCGGCCGCCGGGAAAAACACCGACAGGAAGCGCTTGACGACGAGGTCATACAGCTTCTGCTCGGGCTCGGACAGCGCTTTGGGCGCCTGCAGCGTCGGGATGATGGCGAAGTGGTCGCTGATCTTCGAATTGTCGAAGATGCGCTTGTTCGGCTTCACCCAGCCCTTGTCGAGCACCTGCTTCGCGAACGGCAGATAGTTGTTGCTCTCCTTGAGCATGGTCATCGTGTCTTTGACCGTGTTCAGGTAGTCCTCGGGCAGCGCGCGCGCGTCGGTACGCGGATAGGTGAGAACCTTGTGCTTTTCGTACAGCGCTTGCGCGAGGCCGAGCGTGTTCTTCGCCGAAAAGCCGAAGCGGCTGTTGGCTTCGCGCTGCAAGCTGGTCAGATCGAACAGCAGCGGCGACATTTGCGTCGACGGCTTCGATTCCTCGGTCACGGTGCCGGTCTTGCCGCGGCAGGCCGCGACGATGGATTCCGCCGCCGGCAGGCTCCACAGGCGCGAATCGCGCTGCTCCGGATCGTTTTCGACGCGCTTGAACTTCGGATCGAACCAGCGGCCTTCGTACAGGCCCTTCGCGGCGATGAACTCGGCGCGCACTTCCCAGTAATCGCGCGGCACGAATCGCCGAATCTTCTCTTCGCGTTCGACGACGATCGACAACGTTGGCGTCTGAACGCGGCCGACGGTCGTCAGGAAGAAACCGCCGCCCTTGCTGTTGAAGGCGGTCATCGCGCGCGTGCCGTTGATGCCGACGAGCCAGTCCGCTTCCGAGCGGCAGCGTGCGGCGTCGGCGAGCGGCTGCATGTCGGCATCGCTGCGCAGGTTCGCGAAGCCTTCGCGGATCGCGGCGGGCGTCATCGACTGCAGCCACAGGCGCTGGACCGGCTGCTTCGCCTTCGCATGCTGCGCGATCAGACGGAAAATCAGCTCGCCCTCGCGCCCCGCGTCGCATGCGTTGATGAGGCGGTCGATATCTTTTCGCTTCATCAGCTTCGTCAGCACCTTGAGGCGCGACTCGCTTTTCGCGATGGGATTCAGGTCGAAATGCGGCGGAATGACCGGCAGATTGGCGAAGCTCCATTTGCCGCGCTTGACGTCGTACTCCTCGGGCGCCGCGATCTCGAGCAGATGGCCGACCGCGGACGAGAGCACGTAGTCGTCGCTCTCGTAGTACTCGTCATGCTTGGTGAAGCCGCCCAGCGCACGCGCGATGTCGTTCGCGACGGAAGGCTTCTCAGCGATGATCAGGGCTTTGGACATGACTCAAAAGGGTTGGTAACTGGCAGCGGCCCGGTTTGGACTGCTTTAACGACCGCTTTATAGCACACGCTTTGCGCGGCGGGCGCCGAACCGCGAATCCGGGCGTTTCGATATCCGGCCCGCGAAGCGCGTTGCGAGAGACGCGAAAGGTGCGTTTCGCGGGCGTCGCAATCAGGCCGTAGCAAGCGCCGGGCGCAGTTTCGGCGCACCGACCATGCCCGGCAGCGCGGTCAGATCGGTGAGCATCCGGTCGACGATGGAAGCCTGCGGCAGAACCGTGCCGAAGAATCGCGTCGTGACCGAGTCCTCGATCAGGATGGTAGGAAAATTTTCCACGTCGAGATCGTCGAAACGGTCGGCGTGATTCTCGATGTCGATCCACGCGAAGCAGACGTCCGGATGCGCGTCCGCCAGCTTGTCGAACCCTTCGCGATACTCGCGGCACGTTCCGCACCATTCCGCGCACAGGCAGGCGACGAACAGCGTGCCGGGCACGGCGATGCGTTCCGCGATGAGATCGGCGTCGGTATCGAGATTCAGCGCGGACATGACGGGTGCGAGATCCTTATTGGTATCGGCTGCGGGGACGGCTCATTTTTCCGCGAATGTAGCACGACGAGGAATCACGAGCGCTGCACCGCCGCGTAGCGACCGCCCGCGAGCGCGGCCACCTGGCCCGACAATTCGAGCTGCAGCAGCGCGCCTTGCAACGCCGCCCCGTCCAGATCGGTGCGCGTCGCGAGGATTTCAAGCGTCGCGGGCGCATGGCCGAGCGCGCCGAGCACGCGCGCGGCATCGGCGTTCATCGGCGTGTCGTGCAATGCCGCCGATGCCCACGATGCGCTCACCGGCCGCAGCCTCCCGCGCTTTGCCGCCGACCCCGCCGCGCTTGCCTGCGCCGACGAGAAGCCGAACTCTTCGAGCACTTCTTCCGGCGTTTCGACGAGCTTCGCGCCCTCCTTTATCAGCCGATGACAACCTTGCGAAAGCGGCGCGTGGACGGAGCCAGGCATCGCAAAAACATCGCGCCCCATTTCGTTGGCGAGCCGCGCGGTGATGAGCGAGCCGGAGCGCATCGCGGCTTCGACGATCAGCACGCCGCCCGACAATCCCGCGATCAGCCGGTTGCGCTGTGGGAAGTTGGCGGAGCGCGCGGGCGTGCCGAGCGGCCATTCGGAGAGCATCGCGCCGTCGCGGGCGATTTCGTGCGCGAGCGTGTGATGCGCGGCGGGATACACGAGATCGGCGCCCGTGCCGATGACCGACACCGTGCCGGTCGCACCCTCCAGCGCTCCGCGATGCGCGGACGCATCGATGCCGAGCGCGAGCCCCGACACGACCGCAAGTCCCGCATCCGACAGCACGCGGGCGAAGCGGCGCGCGTCCTCCAGACCTTGCGGCGTCGCATGCCGGCTGCCGACGATGGCCACCGCGCGCGCCTGCAGCAGATCGAGCCGGCCCTTCGCATAGAGCAACGGCGGCGGATCGGGCATCGTCAGCAGCGCTTGCGGATAGGCGGCGTCGGCGAGCGTCAGGACGTGGTTGCCCGGTTCGGATGCCCACGCCAAAGCCGCTTCAATATAGTGGTCGAACGAAACGCCTTCGATGTCCGCGGGTGGCGCGAGCACGGCTTCGGCTGTGCGGGCGTCGGTGGTTTCCGCGAGCGTCGCAAAACTCTCCGACAAAACCTCGCGCGGACCGCCGAAAGTACCGAGCAACGTGCGCAGCGCGAGCGGGCGCAGCCCTTTGGCGTGCGCGAGCCGCAGCCAGGCGCGCAGTTCGTCGGCATCGAGTGTGGAGGCGGCTTCCTCGGTCGGCAGGTCGGCGGTCGTCATGTTAAGATTTTTGATCCGGAATAGATAAAGAAAGGTCGCTCAGGCACGTTTGAAAGCCCGCAGCGACGCCCATCGGCCGCTTGCCGGCGGCGTTGAATCCACTGGATTCACCCGCATATCTTCGGCATGCCGCCCCATTACCCGCAACCTGGCCGAATGGCCGATTTACACGCGTCGCGGCGCGCGTAGACAATCCGAATCATGGCTCTGCTCAAGATACTCAACTACCCGGACAAGCGACTGAACAAGGTGGCGAAACCTGTCGCCGTGGTCGACGACCGCATCCGCAAGCTCGTCGCCGACATGGCCGAGACGATGTACGCCGCGCCCGGCGTCGGCCTTGCCGCGACGCAGGTGGATGTGCACGAGCGCGTGATCGTGATCGACGTCTCGGACGCGCACGACCAGCTGATGGTCTTCATCAACCCTGAGCTCGTCTGGACGAGCGAGCAGAAGAAGGAATGGGAAGAGGGCTGTCTTTCGGTGCCGGGCATTTACGACTTCGTCGAGCGCCCTGACAAGGTGCGCGTGAAGGCGCTGAACGAGAAGGGCGAAACCTTCGAGCTCGATTGCGACGGCTTGCTCGCGGTGTGCATCCAGCACGAGATGGATCATCTGGCTGGCCACGTTTTCGTGGAATATCTGTCGACGCTTAAGCAGACGCGCATTCGCGGCAAGATGAAAAAGCTGGAAAAGGCGCTGTAACCGATGACTCAATCGCTGCGCGTGGTTTTCGCCGGTACGCCGGAATTCGCTGCCGCCGCGCTCGCGGCCATTCACGCAGCCGGTTTTTGCGTGCCGCTGGTTTTGACGCAGCCCGACCGGCCCGCCGGACGCGGCATGAAGCTGACCGCGAGCGCGGTCAAGCGCTTCGCCGTCGAGCATGGTCTGAAGGTCGCGCAGCCAACGTCGCTGCGTCGCGCGGGCAAGTATCCGCAGGAAGCGGCGGAAGCCATCGATTTGCTGAAGGCCACGCCGCACGACGTGATGGTCGTCGCCGCGTACGGGCTCATCCTGCCGCAGGAGGTGCTCGATATTCCGCCGCGCGGCGCGATCAACATTCACGCTTCGCTGTTGCCGCGCTGGCGTGGCGCGGCGCCGATCCATCGCGCGATCGAAGCGGGCGACGCAGAAACCGGCATCACGCTGATGCAGATGGACGCCGGCCTCGACACCGGCGCGATGATCCGTGAGGCGCGCACGCCGATTCTCGCCGACGACACGACCGCCACGCTGCACGACCGGCTCGCGCAGATGGGCGCGGAATTGATCGTCGCCGCGCTGCGCGATCTCGAACGCGATGGCGCATTGCCGTCCACGCCGCAGCCGGACGAAGGCACGACCTACGCGGAAAAGATCGCGAAGAACGAAGCCGCGCTCGACTGGCGTCGTCCGGCGGAAGAGCTCGAGCGCCAAATTCGCGCGTTCGATCCGTTTCCCGGCGCGTTCGGCACGCTCGACGGTGCGCCGATCAAGATCTGGGCGGCGCAACCGGTCGACGGTGCGGGCGAACCGGGCGCCATCGCCGATGTTTCCCCGGACGGTATCGTCGTTATGTGCGGCAGCGGCGCGCTGAAACTCACGCAACTTCAGAAACCGGGCGGCAAGCGCTTGCCCGCGCGGGAATTTCTCGCGGGCGCGCCGCTCGCGAAGGGCCAGCGTTTCACGCTGCAGTGAAGGACGGCAGGACAGACGCAGCGCTAAAATAAATCGTTGTCAACGCGCGCCTGTCTGTCTGGAGTTTTTCGATGCTCGGCATTACCGGTTTCACCTTCTTTCTCGTCGCCGTCTTTCTTCTAAACGCCACGCCCGGCCCCGATACGGCTTACATCGTCGGACGCAGCGTCGCTCAAGGACGCGGCGCCGGCATCGTTTCGGCGCTCGGGATTTCCGCTGGCTGCATCGTCCATACGCTCGCGTGCGCCTTCGGGTTGACGGCGATTCTCGCTGCATCGGCGACGGCGTTCACGGTCATCAAGATTGCCGGCGCGATTTATCTGATTTATCTCGGCGTGCGCCTCATTTTCGCGAAGCACGACGACACCGAAACCGCGCGCGAGACGCAAAACGAAAAAGCCACGCCGAAATCGCTCGGCCAGCTTTTCGCGCAAGGCTTCGTCACGAACGTGCTGAATCCGAAGGTCGTGTTGTTCTTCGTGTCGTTCTTTCCGCAGTTCGTCGCCGCCGACAGCCAGCACAAGACGCTCGCGTTTCTCGCGCTCGGGGTCGTGTTCATCGCGATGAGCACGGTCTGGAACAGCTTCGTCGCGTGGATCGCGGGCAGCGTCACCGAGCGCTTCGCGGGCAAATCGGGCGTGAAGAAGTGGCTGGATCGCGGGGTCGGCAGCGCGTTCGTCGGACTCGGTATCAAACTCGCGACGACGCATCGATAAATCGCGCAATCTCGGATTGAATTATTGCCGGCTGCCACTATCTAACATTTTGCTTACAATTGTCGTCCCGGTCATGTTGGCCGGGGCAACCGCGCACTTCGCGCACTGCATACAGGGAGAGGAGCTCCGGACATGTTCAACTGGGTCAAAACCGCGATGCTGATGGCTGCGATCACGGCCCTCTTTGTCGTGATCGGCGGAATGATCGGCGGATCGAAGGGCATGATGCTCGCGCTGATCGTCGCGCTCGGCATGAATTTCTTTTCGTACTGGTTCTCGGACAAGATGGTCCTGCGCATGTACAACGCGCAGGAAGTCGACGAAACCACCGCGCCGCAGTTTTATCGCATGGTGCGCGAGCTCGCGACGCGCGCTCAATTGCCGATGCCGCGCGTCTATCTGATCAACGAAGACGCGCCGAACGCGTTCGCCACGGGCCGCAATCCCGAGCACGCGGCGGTCGCGGCGACCACGGGCATTTTGCGCGTGCTGTCCGAGCGTGAAATGCGCGGCGTGATGGCCCACGAACTGGCGCACGTGAAGCACCGCGACATCCTCATCTCGACCATCTCCGCGACGATGGCCGGCGCGATCTCGGCGCTCGCGAACTTTGCGATGTTCTTCGGCGGTCGCGACGACGAAGGTCGTCCGGCGAATCCCATCGCGAGCATTCTGGTGGCGATTCTCGCCCCGATCGCGGGTGCGCTGATCCAGATGGCGATTTCCCGCGCGCGCGAATTCGAAGCCGATCGCGGCGGCGCGGAAATTTCGGGCGATCCGCAAGCGCTCGCGAGTGCGCTCGAGAAGATTCACGCATACGCGACCGGCGTGCCGTTCCCGACCGCCGAGCAGCATCCGGCGACTGCGCAGATGATGATCATGAATCCGCTGTCGGGCGGCGGCATCGCGAATCTGTTCTCGACGCACCCGGCGACCGAAGAGCGCGTCGCCCGCCTGATGGAAATGGCGCGCACCGGCCGCTTCTAAAACCTGCAACGTCGTAAAGCAAGGCCGTTCCGGTTACGCCGGAGCGGCCTTTTTCTTGTTCGGCCGCCGCCGTCCGGGCGCGCAATTCCCGCACGTTACAATTCCCCGTTCGCGCGAACTCTGCGCGTCGCCGTTGACCGTCCCCGTTTCGCCATGACCGACAAGCCTTCCCGCCGGCCCGCCGCCGCGCATTTCCGTCTGAGCGCGTTGCGTCTCGCGCCCGATTCGCTCGCGTTCGCGCTCGACAGCGCGGCGCAGGCCGTCGGCGCGGTGCGCGCGGGCTCGGCGCTGCCGGCGGCGTTGCAGACGGTCGTCGCGTCGGCGAAGCACGCGAGCGCGCGCGGGGCGGTGCAGGACATCGCGTATCGGACGATGCGCCGTCTCGCGCTCGCCGATGCGCTGCTGCACAGGCTCGTGAAGAAGGCGCCGCCGCCGCATGTGGCGAACGTGCTCGTCTGCGCGTTCGCGCTGCTGACCGACGACGAAGCGCATGCCGCTTACTCGCCCTTCACCGTGGTCGATCAGGCGGTGAGCGCGATCGCCGCGCGCCGCGAATTCGCGTTTGCGAAGGGCCTGGTGAACGCGGTGCTGCGCAATTTTCTGCGTGAGCGCGACACGCTGATCGACGAAACGCGCACAAGCGAAGTCGCGCGCTGGAATTATCCGCAATGGTGGATCGACGCGGTGAAGCGCGGCCAGCCGGATGCCTGGGAGCGCATCCTCGAAGCGGGCAACGCGCAAGGTCCGCTCACGCTTCGCGTGAACGCGCGGCACGCGAGCGTCGACGACTATCTCGCGCGCCTCCGCGACGCGCATATCGAAGCCGACGCCGCCGGCCTGCACGCGGTGCGCCTGAGAACGCCGATGCCCGTCGATCGCATTCCCGGGTTCGACGAAGGCGTCGTGTCGGTGCAGGACGCCGGCGCGCAGCTCGCCGCGCAACTGCTCGGCGTGAAGGACGGCATGCGCGTGCTCGATGCCTGCGCCGCGCCGGGCGGCAAGACGGGCCACATTCTCGAACTCGCGAACGTCGATCTGATCGCGCTCGAAAGCGACGCCGAGCGTTCTGGCCGCATCGGACAAAACTTGCAGCGTCTGAAACTCGACGCGCAAATCAAGATTGGCGACGCGGGCGATCCCGCGCAATGGTTCGACGGCGCGCCCTTCGACCGCATTCTCGCGGACGTGCCGTGCTCGGCGTCGGGCATCGTGCGGCGTCATCCGGATATTCGCTGGCTGCGGCGCGCATCGGATATCGATGCGCTCGTCGCCGAGCAAAGGCGCATCGTGAGCGCGCTGTGGCCGCTCGTCGCGAAGGGCGGCGAGTTGCTCTACGTGACGTGCTCCATCTTTCCCGAGGAGGGCGAAGAGCAGGCCCGCTGGTTTGGAACCGCACATGAAGATGCGGTACGATTGGACGCGCCGGGCCAATTGTTGCCGACAGCGGCGCGCGCAAGCGCGGTCGCGGCGCAAGGTTCACCGGACAGTACAAATCTCGCGAGCCCGCATCGGGACGCGGAGACTCTCGCGGACCACGACGGATTCTTCTACGCGCGCTTTCAGAAACGGTGACGATCAAACGCTTTTTTCCGCTTCGGCTCGCGGCCGTCATCTGGACTGCGCTGACGCTCTGGCTGACGTTCGCCGCGGCCGATTCCGCGTTCGCCGAGACGATCGCCGTGCAGCGCGCGTCGCTGCAAGCGGACAATGCCGGCTGGAGCTTGGACGCGCATTTCGACTTCGACCTGAACAACAGCCTCGAAGATGCCGTGAACCGCAGCGTGCCGCTCTATTTCACGATCGACTTCAACCTGTCGAGACCGCGCTGGTACTGGTTCGATGAAGAGCCGGTCAACGTGTCGCAGAGCATCCGTCTGTCATTTCAACCGCTCACGAACGAATATCGCGTGTCGACGGGCGGCCTGCAGTTGCGCTTCGCATCGTTGAACGAAGCGCTCGCGGTCATCAAGCATGTGACTTCGTGGCATGTCATCGACCGTAATCAGGTGCATGGCGGCGAAACCTATACCGCATCGGTGCGTATGCAGCTCGACATCGCATTGATGCCCAAGCCGTTCCAGATCGACGCGGTGAACAATCGCGACTGGAACCTTTCCTCGGACTGGAAGCGTTTTACTTTTACGGCGGCAGAACGTGCGAAATAGATTTCGACGCGGCCGCACGGACATGAAGAGTTTCGTCGTCCGCTTGCTGGTCTCCACGGTGGCGCTCACGGCAGTCCTGCTGCTCGTGATGCTCGCGCTCGCGAGCGCGAACACCGAGTTCTTCGACCGCTACTACGGCTGGCTCTACGCGGCGAATGTCGCGGTGGCGATGGTCTTCATGCTGATCGTCATCAGCCTGT
Source organism: Caballeronia sp. LZ008 (assembly GCF_031451435.1). NCBI lineage: Bacteria > Pseudomonadati > Pseudomonadota > Betaproteobacteria > Burkholderiales > Burkholderiaceae > Caballeronia > Caballeronia sp. LZ008. Next base: position 10,368 of record NZ_JARUXK010000001.1, read on the forward strand.
TCATCATCATCGTGTCGAGGGTGAGGCAAGGGCGCTTCGGCACGCGCCTGCTCGCCAAGCTCGCGTTCATCTTCGCGCTCGTCGGCGTGGTGCCGGGCGCGATCATCTATGTGGTTTCGTATCAGTTCGTGTCGCGCAGCATCGAGTCGTGGTTCGACGTGAATGTCGAAACCGCGCTCACCTCCGGTCTGACGCTCGGGCGCGGCATGCTCCAGACATCGCTCGCCGATTTCAAGAACCGCGGCCGGCAGATGAGCGATCAGCTCGCGAGCGCCGATCCATCGAGTCTCACGCTGTCGCTTTTGCGGCTGCGCGATCAGTACGGCGTGCAGGACGCCGTCGTGTTCGAGCGGCCGCGCGATCAGTACAACCGCGAGGATCTCGCGGCGAACAACAGTTCGCAACGCGTGCCCGGATTGCGCACGGTCGCGCAGGCATCGGGCAATTACTACGCGCTCCTGCCGGCCAACGAGCCGACCGGCACGATGCTGCGGGAGGCGCAGGATCATCCGTACGGCGCGATCGAAGGCGAGATCGACGGCGATCCGAAATCGAACGGGCCGAAGGGCGCATTGCGATTGCGCGTGCTCACGAAGATTCCCGATCCGACGACAACCACCGAATTTCAGCACGTCGACCGTTTCCTGCAGATCGAGCAGCCCGTGAGCCAGGAGCTCGCGCGCAACGCCGACGCCGTGCAGCGCGCGTATCGCGAATATCAGGAGAAGCGGCTCGGGCGCACCGGCTTGCGCAAGATGTATATCGGCACGCTGACGCTCGCGCTTTTTCTCGCGACCTTCATCGCGATGATGCTCGCGCTCGCGCTCGGCAATCAGCTCGCGCGGCCGTTGTTCCTGCTGGCGCAGGGCACGAAGGAAGTGGCCGAAGGCGACTACACGCCCAAACGCGAGATCAATTCACGCGACGAACTCGGCTTTCTCACGCAGTCCTTCAACGCGATGACGCGCCAGCTTTCCGAGGCGCGCGCGGCGGTCGAGAACAATCGCATCGCACTGGAGCATTCGAAGGCGTATCTGGAGAGCATTCTCGCGAACCTCACCGCGGGCGTGTTCGTGTTCGACCGGCAGTTCCGTCTCTCCACCGCGAATCGCGGCGCGGAGCGCATCTTCCGCCAACCGTTCGCCGCGTTGCTGAATCAGCCGCTCGATCAGATCGAGGTGCTCGCCGAGTTCGGCGCGATGGTCAAAAAGGCGTTCGCCGAGCGCGACGCGGCGGCGGTCGGCAGCGATCATCCTGTCGGCGATCGCGGTCACTGGCAGCAGCAGGTCGCGGTGACGGTGCCGGGCGAGAGCGATCCGCTCACGTTGCTCGTGCGCGGCACGCAGTTGTTGAGCGTGACCGAGAGCGACACCGACGACGCGGAAACCACGGGCTACGTCGTCGTGTTCGATGACATATCGGATGTCATCTCCGCGCAGCGTTCCGTCGCGTGGGGCGAAGTCGCGCGGCGTCTCGCGCACGAGATCAAGAATCCGCTCACGCCTATTCAGCTTTCAGCCGAACGTCTGCAGATGAAGCTCGCCGACAAGCTCGCGCCGCCGGATGCGGACGTGCTGAAGCGCGCATCGACGACCATCGTCAATCAGGTGCAGGCGATGAAGCAGATGGTCGACGACTTCCGCGAATACGCGCGCACGCCGCCCGCGGTGCTCGGCAATCTGCAACTGAACGATCTCGTCGCGGAAGTGCTGACGTTGTACGGCATCGAGGACGGCAAGACGCCGATCAAAGTCGATCTCGCGAAGCTGCCGGTGATACGCGGCGATGCGACGCAGATCCGCCAGGTCATCCACAACTTGTTGCAGAACGCGCAGGATGCGGTGGCCGAAGTCGCGGAGCCGCGCGTGCTGCTCGAAACGAGGACAGTAGAATATGGCGAGCCCGATGCATCGGGTCATGCGCGCGTCGCGGTTCGCCTGACTGTGTCGGACAACGGCTCGGGCTTTCCGGCGCGTATTCTTTCGCGTGCTTTCGAGCCTTACGTGACGACGAAAGCGAAAGGCACGGGCCTGGGACTTGCGACCGTGAAGAAGATCGTCGACGAGCACGGCGCGCGCATCGACATACGCAACCGCTCGAAGAGCGCGGATGTGATCGAAGGCGCGCAGATATCGATTCTGTTTCTACAACTCGCGGACGATACCGCGGCGCCCGGCGCGACGCCTGGCTCCGGTGCGCCGGCGAATCATGGAACGACAAAAGCAACAGTGCAGACAAGGGCAGCGTAAATGGCAACCATCCTGGTGGTAGACGATGAAATGGGGATCCGGGAACTGCTCTCCGAGATCCTGAGCGACGAAGGCCATGTTGTGGAAGTGGCGGAAAACGCGCAGCACGCGCGCGACTACCGTCTACAGCAAACGCCCGATCTCGTTTTGCTCGACATCTGGATGCCCGATACCGACGGCGTAACGCTCCTCAAGGAATGGGCCGCGCAGGGCAAGCTCACGATGCCGGTCATCATGATGTCGGGGCATGCGACTATCGACACGGCCGTCGAGGCGACGAAGATCGGCGCGCTCAACTTCCTCGAAAAGCCGATCGCGCTGCAGAAACTGCTGAAGGCCGTCGAGCAGGGACTCGCGCACGGCACTGCGGCGGCGCCCGCGGCGACGGCGGCGAAGCCTCCGTCGAGCGTGAACGCATCGGGCGTGCCGGTCGCGGCTGCGCTGCCGACGGCATCGGCGCTGAATGCATCGAACGATGCGGCGGCGAGCGGCGCGGCGCAGAATCAGCTTGGGCAGACGGCGTCGATCTCGTTCGATATTCCGTTGCGCGACGCCCGCGATGCGTTCGAACGCGCGTACTTCGAATATCACCTTGCGCGCGAGAACGGCAGCATGACGCGCGTCGCCGAAAAGACGGGGCTGGAGCGCACGCACCTGTATCGCAAGTTGAAGCAGCTCGGCGTCGATCTTGGGAAGAACAAGAACGAGGTGTGAGCGCGGCCCCGGACATTTTCAGAAAAATGCGCAAAGGGGCTTGAGGCGCGGGATAGTCTCTGCTATAGTTTCACCTCTTCGTTGGCCCGGTAGCTCAGTTGGTAGAGCAGCGGATTGAAAATCCGCGTGTCGATGGTTCGATTCCGTCCCAGGCCACCAGAATGCAAGAAGCCCGAGAGTGTTATCGCTCTCGGGCTTTTTCATTTTTCGCATGTGAAAAACGCGCAGTCCGTGTAAGCCGACTGCGCGTTCTTTTTTCAGCGATCCGGCGCTTACTTCGGATTGGCCGCGACGAAATTCTTGAACGCGGTGTAAGACGCCTTCTGCGTTTTGCCGTCGTTCTTCAGCAGGCCGTACGCGCCTTCGCCGCCTGCGGGATCGTCATACAACTGGTACGTCTGAATCGCCTGGATGTTGTACTTCGACGCCAGCGCGACGAACTGCGCCATCATTTTGTTGCCGACGAGATACGACGCGATCTGCTGATCCGAGCCATACCACGGACGCACGCCGTATTCGTTGAGCCAGATCGGCTTGCCGAACTGCTGCAGTGTTCCGAGTACGTCATGGCAACCCGTGCCGCCGCACGCGTTGGTGATGTCGCCCATATCCGAATACCAGTGCCACGCGGTGATGTCCCAGTTCACGACCGGGTGCCCCGTCGTGCCGTCCGGCTGCGTGCCGGCCGCGAGCATCTGATCCACGGCGTAATGCATCCACGTACCGCCGCCCATGATGATCTTGCCGTTCGTATCGACCGACTTCACGCCGGCGATCATGCCGCGAATGACGCCGCGCGCGATCTGAAATTTCGCGTTGTCGAACTGCTGCGGATAGACGCCGTCGACGTTGTTGTAAATCGTCATCGCGTCGAGTTCGTTCGACACTTCGTAGTACGGGTACTTGTAGGCGGTGGCCGTCCAGACGCCCAACTGATAGCCGGCGTTATACGCGTCGGTCTCGGTGTTGAAGTCGATGCTCATCAGCATGACGGGATACACGGTCACGCCGCCCGCTGCCATCGTCTTCGCGATGCCTGCCAGCTTGTTCGCCGATGACTGGTTGTACACCTCGTTCCGATACAGCTTCACGCCGAGATCCTGCAACTGCGAGAGCTGCACTGCCGGGCTGGAGATGTCGTACGCGCCGCCTTCGTTGTTGTGACCGTTGGCGCCGTAGAAGATCGTGCTCGTGGTTGTCGCGGCCGCCGCCTTGCGGCTCGCCGCGGCTGTGGTCGATGCGGTGTCGAGCGCGTCGTTGCCGCCGCCTCCGCACGCTGCCAGCAACACGCTGGTTGCCACGGCAGCGGTGATAAGGCTCGCCTTGGGCGCCCGTATTGCGTCAATGACGCGCAACCTGGTCTGAATGTATTTTTTCATTGTATGTACTACTGATGGAGATGTTGTGTATCGGTGAAGTAGGTACGTCTTCAGGAGCGCCGTGAGCCGAAAGGGCGGATCGGAAACGGACCTGCGGTCCCGCTTAACCCTGCGGGAGGGTTTCAAGCCGAGTAATTTCGAAGTGCGAATTAACGGCGGCCGTCAGTCGACGGGGCTTTGATGGCGCGCCAGTGTCCTGCAACGAAAGGAAAAAAATACCTGAAACTGTAAGAGGCCGCGCCATTTTGTTACATGTATAACGGCGCGCGCGGTGGCGGGTTTAGAGACTTCGTCGGAATTGCCGATTTATTTCTTCCGATGATGGCACGAATTACCGTTTCCCCGCGCGCCAGCGCGCCGAGTTCGGCGAACAACCGCCCTCCGTGTTAAAATTCGCGCCGAATTAAGGACTTGCCTCGTCCTCGGACCCCGCAAGTCCTTTTCTTTTCGGCGCTCCGAATTGCTCGTGCGACGCGCCGGAACATTCGTCCGGCGCTGGTCATCCGTCTCGCATTCCGCTATCGGCGGCATAAAAGGCGTGCGCTTCCGGGCGAAGGCCGCCGGCCTATACTGGACTCGCGGGCGTCTTGCCCGCGCCGCTCGTCGCGAAGTCCGGTCACTCCGACTGCCTGTGCGGCGTGCGACGCCATCAAATTCACGGAGTACGGAGTTTTCACGGTGACTCGGATAGACGCTAAAGACAGCGCGCTCGTGCTGTTCTCCGGCGGCCAGGACTCGGCCACGTGCCTCGCCTGGGCGCTCGAACGTTACAAGACGGTAGAGACGCTCGGTTTCGATTACGGACAGCGCCATCGCGTGGAACTCGAGTGCCGCGAAGGCTTTCGCGCCGCGATCGTGCGCGAGTTTCCGCAGTGGGCCGAACGGCTGGGCGAAGATCACATGATCGATCTGTCCGTGCTCGGCGCGATCAGCGATACCGCGATGACGCGCGAGATCGAGATTCAGGCGACCGCGAACGGCCTGCCCAACACGTTCGTGCCGGGCCGCAATCTGCTGTTCATGACGATTGCTGCAGCAGTGGCGTATCGGCGCGGGCTGAAGGTGCTGGTCGGCGGCATGTGCGAGACGGACTTCTCCGGCTATCCGGATTGCCGCGACGACACGATGAAAGCGCTGCAAGTCGCGCTCAATCTCGGCATGGAAACGCGCTACGCGTTCGAAACGCCGCTGATGTGGCTCGACAAGGCCGATACCTGGCGGCTCGCGGAAACGCTCGGCGGCGAGGCGCTCGTCGAACTGGTGCGCGTCGAGACGCACACTTGCTATGTCGGCGAGCGCGCGGAATTGCACGACTGGGGCTTCGGCTGCGGCCAATGCCCGGCATGCAAACTGCGCAAACGTGGTTATGAGGCGTATCGCGCGGGCGAGCAGGTCGATACCGCGCCGGTCTGATTTTTTTAGAGGTTCACAGAGCAGTCATGACGTACGCGGTAAAGGAAATTTTCTACACGTTGCAGGGCGAAGGCGCCAATGCCGGGCGTCCGGCCGTGTTCTGCCGTTTCGCGGGCTGCAATCTGTGGTCGGGGCGCGAGGAAGATCGCGCGGACGCCGTCTGCCAGTTTTGCGACACCGATTTCGTCGGCACCGATGGCGAAAACGGTGGCAAGTACAAAACGCCGGCGGAACTCGTCGCGAAGATCGCATCGCTGTGGCCGGAAGGCGAGGCGCACAAGTTCGTCGTGTGCACGGGCGGCGAGCCGATGCTGCAGATCGACCAGCCGTTCGTCGATGCGCTGCACGAAGCCGGCTTCGAAATGGCCATCGAAACGAACGGTTCGCTGCCGGTGCTCGAGAGCATCGACTGGATCTGCGTGAGTCCGAAAGCCGACGCGCCGCTCGTCGTGACGAAAGGCAACGAGCTGAAAGTCGTGGTGCCGCAGGACAACCAGCGTCTTGCCGAGTACGAAAAGCTCGACTTCGAATACTTTCTCGTGCAACCGATGGACAACGCATCGCGCGACATCAATACGAGGCTCGCGATCGACTGGTGCAAGCGGCATCCGAAGTGGCGCCTGTCGATGCAGACGCACAAATACCTGAATATCCCCTGAACGCCGTGCAGACGATTACCCGAAAACTCGAATTCGATGCGGGCCACCGCATTCCCGATCACCGCAGCCAGTGCCGCAATCTGCACGGGCATCGCTACGTGCTCGAAATCACGCTGCAAGGCGATCTCGTCGATGTGGAAGGCGCGCCCGATCGCGGCATGGTGATGGACTTCGCCGACGTGAAAGCGCTCGCGATGGAGCATCTCGTCAACAAATGGGATCACGCGTTCATCGTCTACGAGGGCGATGTCAAGGTGCGCGAATTTCTGCAGACGCTGTCGGATCACAAGACCGTCGTGCTCGATCGCATTCCGACCGTCGAGAACCTCGCGGCCGTCGCGTTCAACATTCTCGCGGAAGTCTATGACGCGCACTACGGCGTCAATCTCAAGCTGAAGCGCGTGCGTCTGTACGAAACGCCGAACTGCTGGGCCGACGTCGCGCGCGGCTGATTTCAGGCGTGCGCGCGGCCGGAAGCACCTCCGGCGCGCGTGCTTTTGTCACGGTATGATCGTCCGATGAGTCGCCCATCCTCCGAGGCGGCGAGACACGGAGCGCACGCATGCCGTCACTTCATCCGTTTTTCCAGTGGCCGCGCGTGGCCGTCGTTCAACCGCTCGAAGGAGACGCGCGATGAGCACCTTCACCAATCCCCTCAAGCAGCGCTTCTCCGAACCGGGCACGTTGTTCGGCCTGTGGCTGTCGCTCGGCAGCGCCGATGCCGCCGAAGCGCTCGCGCACGCGGGCTTCGACTGGCTCTGCATCGACATGGAGCACTCGCCGAACGATAGCGCCGACGTCGTCGCCCAGTTGCGCGCGATCGCCGCCGCGCATCTGCCGAGCGAGCCGATCGTGCGCGTGCCGGCGAACGAAGGCTGGCTCGTCAAGCGCGCGCTCGACGCCGGCGCGCGCACGCTGATGTTCCCGAACGTGCAATCGGCGGAAGAGGCGGCGCGCATCGTGAGGCTGACACAATATCCGACCGAAGCGGCGCTGCACGGCCTGCGCGGCGTGGCGGGCGCGGTGCGCGCGGCGGCATACGGTATGCGTCGCGATTACATGGCGAGCGCGAATGCGCAGATTGCGACGATCGTGCAGATCGAATCGGTCGCGGCGCTCGAAGCCGTCGATGAAATTGCCGCGACGCCGGGCGTCGATTGCCTGTTCATCGGGCCGGCGGATCTGGCCGCGAGCCTCGGTCATCTCGGCGACGGCAAGCATCCGGATGTGCAGGCGGCGATCACGAAGATCGTCGACGCGGCGAATCGCGCGGGCATCGCGAGCGGCATCTTCGCACTCGATGCCGCGAGCGCGAAGCAGTACGCGCAGGCGGGCGTCAAGCTCGTCGCGATCGGCGCGGATGTAATGTGGCTGTTGAAGGCGACGCGTCAGGCGTTGCAGGAGGCGAGATCATGAAAGCCGCCGCCGCTGCGATCATCGCGCTGGCGCTCGCCGGTGCGGCCCGCGCCGACAACGCGCCGAAGCCGACCGACATCGCGACGCAAAACGCCGTCGCCGATTACAACGCGGGCAATTTCGTCGCGGCGCGCTCGGAGTTTCGGCGTGCGGCGCAAAGAGGCAGCCGCCTCGCCGAATTCAACTACGCGATGATGCTGCTCAACGGCGAGGGCGGCCCGGCGGATGTGCCCGAAGGCAAGAAATGGCTGCGCCGCGCCGCCGACGCCAACATGACGCACGCGCAATACGTGTACGGCAAGATGTACGACGACGGCCAGTTCGTCGAGAAAGATCCGGCGGAGGCGCATCGCTGGTTCCTGCGCGCGGCGAATCAGGGTCACGTACAGGCCGAACTCGCGCTCGCCAACCAGTTCCTCGACGGACGCGGCACCGCGCGCGATAACACACAGGCGTTCACCTGGTACAAGAAGGCTGCGGAAGGCGGCGACATGACGGCGCAATACGTCGCGGGATCGTTCTACGAGCGCGGCGGCGATGGCGTCGAACGCAATCTGAATGTCGCGCGGGCTTATTACGCGGCAGCGGCCGCGCAGGGCGATCCGGCGGCGAAGCTCAAGTATCTGCAGCTCAGCACCGAACTCGAGCAGCAAAAGCCGCAGTGACGGCGCGCGTCGATAAAAAAAACCGCGGTCGAAGCCGCGGCTCATGTGGCGGAAGATAGCCCGCTAACTCTGCATCAACCGCTTTTGCCGCGCGACGCTCATGATGAGCCCGGCCGCGACGCCGAGCGTCGTCAGCGCGGTTCCGCCGTAACTCATGAAGGGCAGCGGCACGCCGACCACCGGCAGAATCCCGCTCACCATGCCGATGTTGACGAACGCGTAAGTAAAGAACGCGAGCGTGAGCGATCCCGCCAATAATCGCCCGAAGAAGGTCGCTCCGTTCGCCGCGATGAACAGTCCGCGCGCGATGAGCGCCATATAAAGAAAGAGCAGCACGAGCCCGCCCGCGAGCCCGAACTCTTCGGAGAACACGGCGAAAATGAAGTCGGTGTGTTTCTCGGGGATGAACTCGAGGTGCGCCTGCGTGCCCTTCAGCCAGCCCTTGCCGAGCGTGCCGCCGGAGCCGATCGCGATCACCGCCTGGATCGTGTGGAAGCCTTTGCCGAGCGGATCGGAAGTCGGATCGAGCAGCGTGCAGATGCGATGCTTCTGGTAGTCGTGCATCATCGGCCAGACGACTTCGGGCTGACAAATCTTTTCCTGGAAGGTCGCGACGCCCGCCACCGCGATGACGCCCGCGATCAGCACCGGCAGGATCAGCTTGAAACTCAGCCCCGCGAAATAGATGACGAACATGCCCGCCGCGAACACGAGCACGGCGGTGCCGAGGTCCGGCTGCTTCGCGATCAGGCCGACGGGCAGCATCAGAATGAGAAAGCCGACGATGTAATCCCACCAGCGAATGTTGCTTTCGCGCTTCTGGTAGTACCACGCGAGCATCAGCGGCATCGCGATCTTCATGATTTCCGATGGCTGGATCACCACGCCGACATTGAGCCAGCGCTTCGCGCCCTTGCGCGTCAGGCCGAACGCGGCGACCGCGATCAGCAACGCGACGCCGACCGTATAGAGCGGCACGGCGAAGCGCATCAGCGTTTGCGGCGGAATGTTGGCGAGTATCCACATCAGGCCGAAGGTCAGCATGATGTTGCGCAACTGGTCTTCGACGCGGCCCGGCATGTCGAGGCTGGCGCTATAGAGCGTCACGATTCCGACGCCGAGCAGCAGGAACACGATCAGCGCGAGCGGCTTGTCGAAGCCCGCGAACATGCGCTTGGCGCGGTCCAGCAGCTCGCGCTTGTCGAATTGGACGTGCAGTTGCATGGCGGTTTCCTTTACTCGTCGATGCCGCCGGACGGCGCGAGAACGCGCACCCCGTCGTTTTCGTTGCTGCGCACCATGGTGGGCGTCGGCTCGCTCGGGCGCTTCTTCGGCGCGGGCGATCGGCCGGGCGTCGATGCAGGCACCGCAGCCGCAGGCGCAGCGGGCGGCGCCGACGCAGCGCGCGGTTTCGAGACTTTCGGAGCGGATGCCGCAGGCGCCGACGCCGCCTTCGCGACATCCGGATTCGACGCCGCTTGCGGCGAAAACGCCGGCGACGAATTCGCGACTGACGCGGGCAGCGCGACGGCGGCGGGCGGTTGCGTGCCGCCGATGACCGGCACGGTCGCTTCGGTCGTGGCCGAAGCCGCCGCTGCGACCGCCGCCGCTTCCGCGCCCGGCTTGAGACGGTCGACGAGGTAATAGTCGAGCACCTTGCGCGCGATCGGACCGGCGGACTCCGCGCCCCAGCCGCCGTTTTCGACGATCAGCGCGATCGCGATCTTCGGCTGCTCCGCCGGCGCGAACGCGATGAACAACGCATGGTCCCGCAGATGCTCGGCCGTTCCGCCGTGGCCCCGATAGTTCGCGCCCTGCAGCGAATAAACCTGTGCCGTGCCCGTCTTGCCCGCCGCGAGATAGGGCGCACCCGCGAAAACCTTCGCTGCCGTGCCGTTCGTCACGACGCCTTCCATTGCGTGCTTGATGACGTCGATGTCCTTCTGCTGCACCGGAATCTTGTTGCTCGGATCGCGCACGACCGCGCGCAGGTCCTTGTTGATCGGATTCTCGATGTTGCGCACGAGGTGCGGCTTCATCACGACGCCGTTATTCGCGAGCGTCGCCGTCGCGTGCGCGAGTTGCAGGATCGTGAACGAGTTGTAGCCCTGTCCGATGCCGAGGCTGATCGTTTCGCCTTCGTACCATTTCTGCTGTTCGGGCTTGCGGTACGCCTTGCGCTTCCATTCCGTCGACGGAAGAATGCCCTTCGCCTCGCCCGCGATATCGATGCCGGTGATCTGGCCGAAGCCCCACGGCTTCATGAAGCCGGCCATCGCATTGACGCCGAGATCGCGCGCGAGCATGTAGAAGTACGTGTCGTTCGACACGACGATCGCGCGGTTCATGTCCACCCAGCCCTGACCCGAGCGCACGTCGTTGCGGAACGTGTGGCCGCCGAACGTGAAGTAGCCCGGATCCTGGAAGCCCCAGCCCGGCGTGCGCTTGTGCAGCGACAACGCGGCGAGCGCCATGAACGGCTTGTAAGTCGAGCCCGGCGGATACGTGCCGTGCAGCGGACGATTCAAGAGCGGATGATCCGGCGAATTGTTGAGCGCGTCCCAGGTTTGCTGATCGATGCCGTCGACGAACGAATTCGGATCGAAACTCGGCGCGGAGACGAATGCGAGCACGTCGCCGGTCGATGGCTCGATCGCGACGAGCGCGCCGCGCTTGCCCGCGAATGCCTGCTCCGCGACCTGCTGCAAGCCGATATCCAGCGACAACTGCAAATTGTTGCCCGGCGTCGCCTGCGTGCGCGACATCGTGCGTACCGGACGGCCGCCCGCGGTCACTTCCACTTCCTCGAAACCGGTCAGGCCGTGCAGCTCCGTTTCGTAGCTCTGCTCGACGCCGATCTTGCCGACGTAATCCGTGCCCTTGTAATTGTTGGCGTCGAGGCGCGGATCGTAGTGATCCGAGCTTTCGTCGTTGGCGTCGCTCGCGTCGTCGATGCGCTCCTGATCGCGCTGCGAAATGCGCCCGATATAGCCGATCACATGCGCTGCGGTCGTGCCGAGCGGATATTGGCGGAACAGGCGCGCGCGCACTTCGACGCCGGGAAAGCGGAAACGCTGCGCCGTGAACTTGGCCACTTCCTCGTCGGTGAGACGCGTGCGAATCGGCAGGCTTTCGAAATTCTTCGAGTCTTCGAGAAGCTTCTTGAAACGGCGGCGGTCGCGCGCGTCGATCGGAATGACTTGCGACAGCTCGTCGATGGTTTCGTCGAGCGTGCCGTTGATCTTGGAGCGCGTGATTTCGAGCGTGTACGCCGAATAGTTCTTCGCCAGCACGACCCCGTTGCGGTCGGTGATGATGCCGCGATTCGGCACGATCGGCGCGACCGAAATGCGGTTCTCGTTTGCCTGCAACGAGTATTTGCTGAAATGCCAGACCTGCAGATAGAGGAAGCGCAGCCCGATCAGCCCGAAGCAGATGAACACGAACAGTCCCGCCGCCGCGACGCGCAGGCGGAACTTCGACAACTGTTGCTCGGTGTTCTTGATTTCGGTCATGCAGCTTTCGCGGTGTGCTCGCGATTCAAGTGTAGTTCGCGCGCGGCGGTTTTTTCGCCGACCCGGCGCCGCGCGGCAAGACTCAGATTGGACGCGTATCGTCCGGGTCGGCGGCGCGGCGTTGCGGCATCAGCAGGAGGAAGCTCGCGATCGGCCAGAGCAGCGCTTCGACGAATCCGTTGATGAGATAGCTCCAGCCGGGGAACGCGGCGCCCGTCATCAGGCGGATGATGAAAGGCACGAGATGCGCGCCCACCAGCAGCGGCGCGACGACGAACATCTGCACGGGCAGTGTCATCCACAGCACGCGGCGATGAATCGTGATCGCGCCGTACGAAAGCAGCGTGTAGGCCAGCGCGTGTTCGCCAAGGAGATTCGCGTTGTGCACGTCCATCAGGATGCCGAGCATGAACGCGATGCCCATGCCGACCTTGCGCGGTTGATGCACGTTCCAGAACAGCAGCACGAGCGCGACGAAATCCGGCACGCCGATGAGCCGTCCCCACGGCATGAGGTTCAGCAGGAACGCGGCGGCCAGGCTGAACGTGATGAAGTACGGATTGACCGGCTGCAGGATGTATTGCGGGCGGTTCATCGCGCGGCTCCCGATGATGCGGGTTTCGGCGCATGCGCCTTCTTCGACGGTTTCGCCGCCGCGCCCGATGCAGCTTTCGGCTCGGCCACCTTCTCCGACGGCTTCGCGGGCGCGGGCGCTGCCGGTGTTGCAGCCGCTGGCGCAGAACCCGGCACCGGAGCGGAAGCGCCGCTCGCGCCCGCTGCGGCGGCAGCCTTCGGCGCGGGCTTCTTCTTGCCCTTGTTTTCCTTCGCTTCCTTGGCGGCCGCGGCTGCTTCGACTTCGACCGGATTCGGCGGCTGATTCAAGTTGTAGTGCAGCACGAGCAACTGGCGCGCGCCGCGCACGGCCGCGATCGGCACGCAGACGACGCGCGCGAACGCCGTATCCGCCTGCTTGTCGACGCGCAGCACCTTCGCGACCGGCAGTCCCGGCGGATAGATGCCGTCGAGGCCGCTCGTCACGAGTTCGTCGCCGGCTTGGACGTCGGCGCTGATCGGCACGAAGCGAAGATCGAGCGTGTCGCCCTTCGGCGTGCCGTAAATCACGCTGCGCAAGCCGGTGCGCGAGATCTGGACGGGCACGGCCTGGTCTTTATCGGTGAGCAGCGTGACTTCGGATTGCAGCGGAAACACGCGCGTCACCTGACCGATCACGCCGTCTTCGGTGACGACGGGCGCGCCGTCCTGGATATTCTGCTGCGAACCCTTGCCGATCACGACTTTCTGCGTGAACGGATCGCGCGTGTCGTATTGAATTTCGGCGGGCGTTTCTTCGGTCGTTGCGCGCGATTGCAGATTCAGCAGCGCGCGCAGATGCGCGTTCTCGATGGCGAGTTGGGCCGCGTCGCCCGCCTTGACGGAAAGCTCCAGATTCTTGTCGCTGAGCTTGCGGTTTTCGCTGCGCAGCGTCGCGCTGGTCACGGCGAGATCGGCGGCGCCCATGAAGATGTCGCGCGGCACCAGCGCCGCGCGCTGCAACGGATACAGCCCGGCGCCGAGCATCCCGCGAACGATTTCCAGCGTGCTGAAGCGAGCGTCCGAGATGAGCAGCGCGATGGCGAGCACCACGAAGAAGATCAGGCGCGCGAGCGCGGAAGGGCCTTGCTTGAAAAGGGGCGGCGGACTGTATTCCATGGTCGGCGCCGAGGGCGTGAACGGATGGATCGATGCTGCAGGTCACTTCGCCGGCGGCGAAACCTGCCCTACGCTGTTCCGACAACGGCCCGGACAGAGGCCGGGCCGTGCGCGCGTCGCGTTACGCGGGTGCTTGCAAGCGTGCTTCGGCGTTGCGTCGATATCCGGACGCCCGAAGCAGCAGATCACTCGTACGAGAAGATGCTGCCGAGCTTGTCCATGCGCTCGAGCGCCATGCCCGAGCCACGCACCACGCAAGTCAGCGGATCTTCGGCGACGAGCACCGGCAGGCCGGTTTCTTCCGCGAGCAGGCGGTCGAGATCGCGCAGGAGCGCGCCGCCGCCCGTCAGCATCATGCCGCGCTCCGCGATGTCCGCGCCGAGTTCCGGCGGCGTCTGTTCGAGCGCGATCTTCACCGACGACACGATCTGGTTCAGCGGGTCGGTCAGCGCTTCGAGAATTTCATTGCTCGAAATGGTGAAGCTGCGCGGAATGCCTTCCGACAGATTGCGGCCCTTGACTTCCATTTCCTTCACTTCGGAGCCGGGGAACGCCGAGCCGATTTCCTTCTTGATGGCTTCGGCTGTTTGCTCGCCGATCAGCATGCCGTAGTTGCGGCGGATGTAGTTGACGATGGCCTCGTCGAACTTGTCGCCGCCGACGCGCACCGAGCCCTTGTACACGATGCCGCCCAGCGAGATGACGCCGACTTCCGTCGTGCCGCCGCCGATGTCGACGACCATCGAGCCCGTTGCTTCCGAAACCGGCAGGCCCGCGCCGATTGCCGCGGCCATCGGCTCTTCGATCAGATAGACCTGCGAGGCGCCCGCGCCGTGTGCCGCTTCCTTGATCGCGCGGCGCTCGACTTGAGTGGAGCCGCACGGCACGCAGATGATGATGCGCGGCGACGGCGAGAACATGCGGGATTCGTGAGCGGTCTTGATGAACTGCTTGATCATCTGCTCGGTGACGGTGAAGTCGGCGATCACGCCGTCCTTCATCGGGCGAATGGCCTCGATGTTGCCCGGCACTTTACCGAGCATCTGCTTGGCTTCCTTGCCGACCGCCTGAATGGTCTTCTTGCCGTTGGGGCCGCCTTCCTGGCGAATCGAAACGACCGAGGGTTCGTCGAGGACGATGCCCTTGCCGCGCATGTAGATCAGCGTGTTGGCGGTGCCGAGGTCAATCGCCAGGTCGTTGGAGAAATAGCTGCGCAAAAAACCGAACATTCAAAAATCCTGTCTCGCTGGGTGGCCGTTCGTCGCGAGGAGCGCCGGGGACGGCAGCGGAAAAAATAACGGTTTGCCGGGGCGGCGAACGCTCGCCGGGAAGGGCAAATCCGGGAAGAAATCTACTGCAGAACGGAACGCTGGACGCAAACGTTTCTCGGAATCCATCAAATGCGGGAGAAAGCCGCCGACAAGCCGTTCCAGAGGTGAGTCGAACGTGTAATGATACCTTATAATTTGTGGGTATCTATAGGAAAAGGATGGCAGTTTTTGCCATCGCCAGACCTGTTTCCGAGGGCTCCTTTCAAGATCGCAACTGGCTGCTGCAGCGAAAGTTTTCGAGATTGAGGCTGTCCACGCTTTCTCCGGTGAATCCATGTCTTTGACCCTGACCGACGTAAAACGCATCGCGCACCTCGCGCGGCTCGAATTGCCCGACCACGAAGCCGAGCCCACGCTCACGCGGCTCAACGATTTTTTCGGTCTCGTCGAGCAGATGCAGGCCGTCGACACGACCGGCATCGAACCGCTCGCGCACCCGATCGAGCAGATCGAGGAAGTCGCGCTGCGTCTGCGTGACGACGCTGTCTCAGAGCGTGTCGAACGCGAAGAGTTCCAGCGTTGCGCGCCCGCCGTGCAAGACGGACTCTATCTCGTGCCCAAAGTCATCGAATAAGCATCAAACATTCAGCGTCAGCGCGTGATTCAGACCGCGCTCATCAGGAAACTGCAATGCATCAGAAAAGCTTGACCGAACTGCGCGCCGCGCTCGACTCGAAGGAAGTATCCGCGGTCGAACTGGCGCAGTCGTATCTGCGGCGCATCGAGGGCGCGAAGGAACTGAACGCGTTCATCGGCGTCGACGCCGCGCTCACGCTCGAACAGGCGAAAGCCGCCGACGCGCTCATCGGCGAAGGCCGCGCGGGCGCGCTCACCGGCTTGCCGATCGCGCACAAGGACGTCTTCGTCACGCGCGGCTGGACATCGACCGCCGGCTCGCACATGCTCGAAAACTATTCGAGTCCGTTCGATGCGACCGTCGTCGATCGCCTCGCGAACGCCGGTATGGTCACGCTCGGCAAGACCAACATGGACGAGTTCGCGATGGGCTCGTCCAACGAGAATTCGTACTTCGGCGCGGTGAAGAATCCGTGGGATATGAAGGCCGTGCCGGGCGGTTCGTCGGGCGGTTCGGCTGCTGCCGTGGCCGCGCGTCTCGCGCCCGCCGCGACCGGCACGGACACCGGCGGCTCCATCCGCCAGCCCGCTTCGTTCACCGGCATCACCGGCATCAAACCGACGTATGGCCGCGTTTCGCGTTATGGAATGATCGCGTTCGCGTCGTCGCTGGATCAGGGCGGCCCGATGGCGCAAACGGCGCACGACTGCGCGCTGCTCCTGAACGCGATGGGCGGCTTCGACGAGCGCGATTCCACGAGCCTTGAACGCGAGAACGAAGACTACACGCGCTATCTCGGCAAGACGTGGAACGGCAGCGATGATGCCGGCCAGCCGCTGAAGGGCCTGCGCATCGGCATGCCGAAGGAGTATTTCGGCGCGGGTCTCGCCGACGACGTGCGCGCGTCCATCGACGCCGCATTGAAGCAATACGAAGCGCTCGGCGCGACGCTCGTCGAAGTGTCGCTGCCGAAGACCGAGCTTTCGATTCCCGTGTACTACATCATCGCGCCGGCGGAGGCATCGTCGAATCTGTCGCGCTTCGATGGCGTGCGCTACGGGCATCGCGCGGCCGAGTACCGCGATCTGCTCGACATGTACAAGAAGTCGCGCGCGGAAGGCTTCGGGCCGGAAGTGAAGCGGCGGATTCTCGTCGGCACGTACGTGTTGTCGCACGGTTATTACGACGCGTACTACCTGCAGGCGCAGAAGATTCGCCGCATCATCGCGCGCGATTTCCAGGAAGCGTTCAAGCAGTGCGACGTCATCATGGGACCGGTCGCGCCGTCGGTCGCGTGGAATCTCGGCGAGAAGGCCGACGATCCCGTGCAGATGTATCTCGCCGATATCTACACGCTTTCCGTGAGCCTCGCGGGCCTGCCCGGCATGAGCGTGCCGTGCGGTTTCGGCGCGGGCGCGAATGCGAATCGGCCGGTCGGTCTGCAGATCATCGGCAACTATTTCAACGAAGCCCGGATGCTCCAGGTCGCCGACGCTTATCAGCGCGCGACCGACTGGCACCGCAAGGCACCTGCATCGGCATTGGCATCGGGAGTGTGAACATGCAGTGGGAAGTCGTCATCGGTCTGGAAACGCACGCGCAGCTTTCCACCGTCTCCAAGATTTTTTCCGGCGCGCCCACGCAGTTCGGCGCGAGCCCGAATTCGCAGGCGAGTCCCGTCGATCTCGCGTTGCCCGGCGTGTTGCCTGTGATGAACCGCGGCGCCGTCGAGCGCGCGATCCGCTTCGGTCTCGCGATCGGTTCGCACATCGCGCCGCGCAGCATCTTCGCGCGCAAGAACTACTTCTATCCGGATCTTCCGAAGGGCTATCAGATCAGCCAGTACGAGATTCCGGTCGTGCAGGGCGGGCAGATCACGATTCAGGTGCCGGCCAACGAGAAGGCGGGCAAGGAAGCGTACGAGAAGACCATCAACCTGACGCGCGCGCACCTCGAAGAGGACGCAGGCAAGTCGCTGCACGAAGACTTCGCGGGCATGACGGGCATCGACCTGAACCGCGCGGGCACGCCGCTGCTCGAAATCGTCACTGAGCCGGAAATGCGCAGCGCCGCGGAAGCGGTCGCGTATGCGAAGGCACTGCACGGTCTCGTCGTGTGGCTCGGCATCTGCGACGGCAACATGCAGGAAGGCTCGTTCCGTTGCGACGCGAACGTCTCGGTGCGCCCGGTCGGCCAAAAGGAATTCGGCACGCGCGCCGAGATCAAGAACTTGAACTCGTTCCGCTTTCTCGAAGAAGCGATCCAGTACGAAGTGCGCCGTCAGATCGAGCTGATCGAAGACGGCGGCACGGTGGTTCAGGAAACGCGTCTTTATGACCCGGACAAGCGCGAAACGCGTTCGATGCGCAGCAAGGAAGACGCGCACGATTACCGCTATTTTCCCGATCCCGATCTGATGCCGCTCGTGATCGATGCATCGTGGATCGATCGCGTGAAGGGCGAGATGCCCGAGCTGCCGGCGGACATGCAGAAGCGTTTCGTCGACACGTACGGTTTGACGCCGTATGACGCGGGCGTGCTGACATCGTCGAAGGCGATGGCGTCCTACTTCGAAGCGCTCGTGCAGAAGGCGGGCGCGGCCCAGGCGAAGATCGCCGCGAACTGGATGATGGGCGACGTCTCCGCGCAACTGAATCGCGAATCGCTCGATATCAGCGAATCGCCGGTATCGGCCGCGCAGCTCGCGCTCATCATTCAGCGCATCGCCGATGGCACCATCTCCAACAAGATCGCGAAGGACATTTTCCAGACGATCTGGGAAGAGAAGGCGACCGACGAGGCCGCCGCGGATCGCATCATCGACGCGAAGGGTTTGAAGCAGATTTCCGACACCGGCGCGCTCGAAGCGATCATCGACGAGGTGCTTGCGGCAAACCAGAAGTCGGTCGAGGAATTCCGCGCGGGCAAGGAGAAGGCGTTCAACGCGCTGATCGGCCAGGCGATGAAGGCGACCAAGGGCAAGGCGAATCCGCAGCAGGTGAACGAGCTTTTGAAGAAGAAACTCGGCTGATTGTTTCGGTGCGTGAAAGACAGGGCCGTTGCCGGTTAAGCTAGGCGACGGCCTTTCTTTTTGGTGATCACAAAAATATGGCAAAAAAACCCGAACTCGACGACTTCCGTGTGCCTTTCTTCGACGCCGGCAAGAAGCGCAAGCCATTCGACCTGAGCGCGATCGATCCGTCCGCGAAGCCGTTTTCCAGCGGCACGAAGGACATCGACCGCGAGCGTCTCACGGCGATCGGCGTGCAGCTCGACGATCTTCAGGAGAAACT
The DNA here is from genome assembly GCF_031451435.1 of Caballeronia sp. LZ008. NCBI lineage: Bacteria > Pseudomonadati > Pseudomonadota > Betaproteobacteria > Burkholderiales > Burkholderiaceae > Caballeronia > Caballeronia sp. LZ008. Next base: position 29,289 of record NZ_JARUXK010000001.1, read on the forward strand.
GCACGCGCAGCGCCGCCGGCGCGTGCTGCTCGTGCTGCAGGGCATGGACACGAGCGGCAAGGACGGCACGGTGCGCGCGGTGTTTCACGATGTCGATCCGCTCGGCTTGCGCATCGTGCCGTTTCGCGCGCCGTCCGAGCGCGAGGCCGCGCACGATTTTCTGTGGCGCGTGCACGCGCAGGCGCCGATGGCCGGCGAATTCGCGATCTTCAACCGCAGTCACTACGAAGACGTGCTCGTGCCGCGCGTGCTGAAGTCGATCGATGCCGACGAATGCGAACGGCGTTATCGGCATATTCGCGAATTCGAGGCGCTGCTCGCTGACAGCGGCACCACCATCGTCAAATGCTTCCTGCACATTTCGAAGGACGAGCAGCGCGAGCGACTGCAGGCGCGCATCGACGATCCGACGAAACACTGGAAGTTCGACGTCTCCGATCTCGAAGCGCGCAAGCAATGGGACGACTATCAGGCCGCATACGCCGACGCGCTCGCGGCGACATCGACGGATTACGCGCCTTGGTACATCATTCCGGGCAATTCGAAGACGCATCGCAACGTGATGGTCGCAGAGCTGCTGTTGCGCACGATGCAGGACATGAAGCTCGAATTCCCGCCGGCGAAAGAATCGCTGAAGGGCGTGAAGGTCGAATAATCAAGATCAAAAAGGAAGAACATGTTTCGCGTGATAACCGCCAATCTCAACGGCATCCGTTCGGCCGCCAAGAAAGGTTTCTTCGACTGGTTCGGAGAGCAGAAATCCGACGTCGTGTGCGTTCAGGAAATCAAATGCTCGCAGGACGATCTGACGCCGGAATTTCTCGCGCCGCACGGTTTCCAGGGCTATTTCCAGCACGCGGTGAAGAAGGGCTACAGCGGCGCCGGTCTGTACACGCGCCACGAACCGGATGACGTGATCATCGGCTTCGGTTCGGAAGAGTTCGATCCGGAAGGGCGCTATGTCGAAGCGCGTTTCGGCAAGTTGTCGGTCGTTTCGGTGTATGTGCCGTCGGGTTCGAGCGGCGACGAGCGTCAGCAGGCGAAGTATCGCTTCATGGACGAGTTCATGCCGCATCTGGACGCGCTTTCGAAGGAGCGCGAAGTCATCCTGTGCGGCGATGTGAATATCGTGCACAAGGAAATCGACATCAAGAACTGGAAGAGCAACCAGAAGAATTCCGGTTGTTTGCCCGAAGAACGCGCGTGGCTCACGAAGCTTTTCGACGACGTCGGTTATGTCGATGTATTCCGCACGCTCGATCAGCGTCCCGAGCAATATACGTGGTGGAGCAATCGCGGCCAGGCGTATGCGAAGAACGTCGGGTGGCGTATCGATTATCAGATCGCGACGAAGGAAGTCGCCGCGACCGCGAAGAAGACGTCGATTTTCCGGGATATCAAGTTCAGCGACCACGCGCCGCTGACGATCGATTACGACTGGAAGATCGCGAAGAAGAAGTGAGCTAGCGCCCGCTCTTCTTGAACCGCCCCATTCCCGCGTAATTCGGCAACTGATCGATGGTCTTGCCGACCGCCTTCGCATAGAGCGGCATCATGTCCGGCATGCGTTTGAGCAGATCCTGCCGGCGATCCGGCCCGTACGGATGCAGCCAGATGAAGCCATCGTCCGCGCGGCGCGTGCCCGAATCGATCTTGTTCCACAACGTGACGGCCGCGCGCGGATCGTAGCCCGCGCGCGACGCGATCTCGCTGCCGATCACGTCGGCTTCGGTTTCGTCGGCGGGGGAATAGCGCATCGTCAGCAGTTCATCGCCGATATCGGGCTGCTGCGACGCGTAATTCGAAAAGCCGAAAAGCTGCGGCATGCCGTTCGACGAGAGCTGCGCCGCCTGCTGCCGCCCGAGCCGCTCGCGCGCATGTTCGCGCAACGCGTGCGCGATTTCATGGCCGATCATCATGCCGATCTCGTTGTCGTTCAGATGCAGCTTGTCGATCAGCCCGCTGTACACGACGATCTTCCCGCCCGGCAGGCAGACCATGCGCTCGTCGGCCGACTTGATGACGTTGATCTCCCACTTCCAGCTCTTCGCGCGATCGTTCCACTTGAGCGCGAACGGAATCTCGTGATTCGCGATATCGCGCACGCGTTTGACGAGCGGGTTGGTATCGGGGAGCAGCGTCTTGTTGCGCTCGGCATCGTGGATGACCTGCGCGTATTCGTCGGCGGCCTGCGCTTCGAGCGTCGCGGGCGCAATCAAGTTGCGAAACAGCGCCGTATTGCCGAAACGGATCTGGTTGTTCGGTGCGGAGTACGGCGGCGGCGTCTTTTGTTCGTCCTGGGCATGCGCGGACGAAGGCGCGAGCGACGCCCATGTCCATGCGCAAACCAAGGCGCGAAGCTTGAAAGAAACCGTCATCGTCGAATTCTCCAGGGCGCGATCTTGGGCAACAGTAACATGCCCGGAATGGACAGCGCGACGCAGATCATGAAGTACGGAAACCAGCCGGTTTCATTCACGATGTAGCCGCTGCCCGCCGCCGCGAAGGTGCGCGGCACGGCCGCGAGGCTCGTGAAGAGCGCGAATTGCGTCGCGGTGTAGCGCGGGTCGGTCGTGCTCGCGATATACGCCGTGAAGGTCGCGAGCGTGAGACCCGTCGCGAAGGTTTCGAAGCCGTACAGCACGCCGAGCGCGAACGGCGACGGCCCGATCTTCGCGAGCCATGCGAAGCCGAGCGTCGCGACGATCTGCAGAATGCCGAAGATCCACAATCCGCGCGCAATGCCGATCTTCACGAGCGCGATGCCGCCGAGCAAGCCGCCCGCGATGCTCGCCCAGAACGCGACCGCTTTCGCGATCACGCCGATCTGCGCGAGCGAGAATCCGACGTCGATGAAGAACTTCGTCGCGAGCGCGGTGGCCATCGTATCGCCGAGCTTGTACAGGAAGATGAAACTGAGCACGAGCAGCGCCGCGCGCCAGCCGTCACGCGTGACGAACTCGTGAAAGGGCTCGACGATCGCCTCGCGCAGATTTTTCGGCGGCGCGCCATGAATCTGCGGCTCCTTCACGACGAGCGTCATGATGAGTCCCGGCAGCATGAACGCGGCCGTGATCAGAAAGACGCTTTTCCACGGCAGGACGGTCGCGAGAATCAGCGACAGCGAACCGGGCACGAGTCCCGCGACCTTATATGCGTTGACGTGCACCGCGTTGCCGAGCCCTTGTTCGGTGTCGGCGAGGAGCTCGCGGCGATAGGCATCGATGACGATATCCTGACTCGCGCTGAAGAACGCGACGAGCGCGGCGATCGCGGCGACGGCCCAGAGATTCTGCTCGGGCGAGAAGAAGCCGAACGAGCCGATCGCGATCATCACGAGCACTTGCGTGACGAACATCCAGCCGCGCCGCCTGCCCGGACTCCAGCCGGGAAAGCGCGGAATGAAACGGTCCATCAGCGGCGACCAGACGAATTTCCACGTGTACGGAAGTCCGATCAGCGCGAAGAGACCGATCTCCTTGACGTTGATGTGCGCGGTCGTGAGCCACGCCTGCAACAGGCTATAAAGCGTGAAGAGCGGCAATCCGGACGTAAAGCCGAGAAAGACGCAAATGAGGATGCGCTTGTTGAGGAACGCGCGCCATCCGGGATGATCTTCGTGAGCAGTTAGAGCGGGCGCCTCGTGTGGCGTATCGGGCATGTCAGATAACGGGCAGTTGTCGATGCGGGAACCCGCCGGTCGATGTTACCGGCGCTTCACGCGATAGACCGCAAGACTACCACGCCAGTTCGCGCCCCAACGGACCGACTGCCCGCCGTGCAGCACCACGCGATCCAGAATCTCGATGCCCACTTCCGGCGCGAGCGCCTCGAAGTCCTTGATCGTGAGCACGCGCACGTTCGGCGTGTTGTGCCATTGATAAGGCAGCGATTTCGACACCGGCATGCGTCCCTGAATCACCGAAAGCCGATGCTGCCAGTAACCGAAATTCGGAAACGACACAATGCATTCGCGTCCGACGCGCACCGTTTCGCGCAGGATCGCGGCGGTCTGATGGATCGTCTGCAGCGTCTGCGAGAGGATCGCGAAGTCGAAGCTGTCGTCTTCGAAGAGACGCAAGCCGTCTTCGAGATTCTGCTGGATCACGTTCACGCCTTTTTGCGCGCACGCGAGCACGCCGGCATCGTTGATTTCGATGCCGTAGCCCTTCACTTCCAGTTCTTCACCGAGCAGCGACAGCAGCGAACCGTCGCCGCAGCCGAGATCGAGCACCGTCGAGCGCGGTTCGACCCAGCGGGCGATCGCGCGAAAGTCCGAGCGCAGCGCGAGGGAATCGAGAGTGTGCTGGTTCATGCGCCGATCTCCGTGGCAATGCGTTCGTAGTAGGCGCGCATCAGATTGTGATAGCGCGCGTCGTCGAGCAGGAAGGCGTCGTGGCCGTGCGGCGCGTCGATTTCCGCGTAGCTCACCGTGCGCTTGTTGTCGAGCAGCGCCTTCACGATCTCGCGCGAGCGCGCCGGCGCGAAACGCCAGTCGGTCGTAAAGCTGGTGATGAGATATTTCGCCGATGTATTGGCGAGCGCTTTCGTTAGATCGCCGTCGAAGGCTTTCGCGGGATCGAAATAATCGAGCGCGCGCGTGATGAGCAGATACGTGTTCGCATCGAAGTATTCGGCGAACTTGTCGGCCTGATAGCGCAGATACGACTCCACTTCGAATTCGACATCGAAATTGAAGTTGTACGCGTCGAGCGCGCCTTCGGCACGGCGCAGCGCGCGGCCGAATTTCACGGCCATGTCGTCGTCCGACAGATACGTGATGTGGCCGATCATCCGCGCGACGCGCAAGCCGCGGCGCGGCTTCACGCCGTGCGCGTAGTAATCGCCGCCGTGGAAGTCGGGGTCCGAGAGGATCGCGGAGCGCGCCGTCTCGTTGAACGCGATGTTCTGTGCGGACAGCTTCGGCGTCGACGCCACCACGATGCAATGCGCGAGCCGCTCCGGATACATCATGCTCCACGCGAGCGCCTGCATGCCGCCCAAGCTGCCGCCCATCACGGCCGCGAAGCGCTCGATACCGAAGCGGTCCGCGAGACGCGCCTGCGCGTTCACCCAGTCCTCGACGGTGACGACGGGAAAGCTCGCGCCATACGGTTTTCCGGTTGCGCCGTCGATGCTCATCGGTCCGGTCGAGCCGAAACACGAGCCGAGATTGTTCACGCCGATGACGAAGAAGCGGTTCGTGTCGAGCGGCTTGCCGGGGCCGACCATGTTGTCCCACCAGCCGACGTTCTTCGGGTTATCGGCGTGAATGCCGGCGACGTGATGCGACGCGTTCAGCGCATGGCACACGAGCACGGCGTTCGAGCGCGCGGCGTTCAGTTCGCCATAGGTTTCGACGACGAGTTCGTAGTCGCCGAGCGACGAGCCGTTCTGCATCCGCAGCGGCTCGGTGAAGCGCATTGTTTGGGGAGTGACGATGCCGATCGATTCCATTCATTCCGCCTTTGACCTGGCGGCTAAACGGTGTCGGCGATGCGCTGCCTGAGAAATCGAGCGCGGCTGACGACCTCTTTAGCCGCATTTATAGTGAACCCCGCGAAAGATCACTGAGGTTCGCGCGCCCGCAATCGAGTCAGCAAATCGGCGCACTGTTCATGTTCGAGAAAATCTCGTTAGCGGGGAAGTATAGCGGAAAACGTCATAACGCCGTCAATAATGCCGCCATCTGCCGCGCCTTGGATGCGGCCCGCTTTAGCGTCTATATTGTCTAATCGCCTCGTCGTCCCGAGGAAAGGACATGAAACCGAGCCGGGTCAGACCGCTCAGTCACCTGAAGAGCCGCGCGGCCGAGATGATCCGCAATATCGTCGAGAGCCGCGAGCCGATGCTCATCACGCAGAACGGTGAAGGCAGGGTCGTCGTGCAGGATGTGCAGTCCTATGAAGACCTGCATCAGACGCTTGCCTTGCTGAAGATTCTCGCGATGGGACAGAAGACCATCGAAGCCGGCCACTGCGTGAGCGCCGGCGATGTCTTCGCCGAGATCGAGCGCATGGACCGCGAGGAAGGCTTCAAATGAAGACCGTTTTCCTGGATCCGGTGCGTCGGGATCTGCAGGATTTCCGGCGCTATGTCATCAACAAGTTCGGCGGCACGGCGTGGGCCGCTACGCGCAACAAGTTCGCGGAAACCATTGCCGAGATCGAAGCCGCGCCGCGCAACGGCTCGACGCCGCCCGAGCTCGTCGACTTTCGCATGTCGGGCTATTACGAAGTGCCGAGCGGCACGAACCGCATCATCTACAAGGTCGATGGCGACACGATTTACGTGCATCTCGTCGTCGATGCACGCTCGGACCTCGAAGACATACTCGCGCGCCGCTTATTTCGGATGTAGCGGCAATCGGCGCGATTGCGTCAGCGCGCGCAGCGAGCGCACCGTGCGATCCACATAGTGCGGCCGCCCGGAACCGGGCTTGCGAATCGACAGCCCGCCGTTCGACGTTTTCGCGACCGGCAGATGTCCGACGATCCACACGGTGCGAATCCCGAGCCGCCGATACGACTTCAGATGCCCGCGCGTGTCCTCGACGAGAATCGCGTCCTCGAGACGCACGTGCGCGCGGCGCATCGCGTGGCGGAGCATCGGCGCATCCGGCTTGGCGCGCCAATGGTGGCCGCTGCGCATGTCTTCGATGGCAATCACGCGCTCGAACAACTTCGCGATGCCCAGTTCCGCGAGCACCGTGCGCGCGTAGAGCGTCGGCGCGTTGGTGAGCACGATCTTGCGTCCGGGCAGCGCGCGCAGCATGCGCGTGAGGCCGCGTTCGGCGCGCAGCATCGACGCAAGATCGGGAAACGTGTGCACCTCGTGCAGGAAGTCGGCGGCATCGACGCCGTGATGCCGCACGAGCCCGAGCAGCGTCGCGCCGTAACGCACGGTATAGCCGACGCGCAGCCGGTTCGCCTCGTCGACGTCGACGTTCAGGCGATCCATGATGTACTGCGTCATGCCGCGATTGATCGCCGGAAACACCGCGTGCGACGCGTGATGCAGCGTGTTGTCGAGATCGAAGAGCCAGACGGGGCCGCGCGTCTTGACGCGGCGTCGGCGGGAAATGCGTTGCGCGGTCATCGTGCGCCGTTATCGTAAGAACGCCCGCGCGAAGGCGGGCGTCTTTAGCAAGGGAACGAGCTCAATGCGAGCGGATCATCGTGCCGAACGGCTGCTCGGTCAGGATTTCGAGCAGCACCGAATGTTCGATGCGGCCATCGATGATGTGCACCGAGCGCACGCCGCTCTTCGCGGCATCCAGCGCGGACGAAATCTTCGGCAGCATGCCGCCGGAGATGGTGCCGTCGGCGAAGAGGGCGTCGATCTCGCGCGCGGAAAGATCGGTGAGCAGATTGCCTTCCTTGTCCATCACGCCGGGGATGTTCGTCATCATGACGAGCTTCTCCGCGTTCAGGACGACGGCGAGCTTGCCCGCGACGAGGTCCGCGTTGATGTTGTACGAGAGGCCGTCTTCGCCGAAGCCGATCGGTGAAATGACCGGGATGAACGCGTCGTCCTGCAGCGCCTTGACGACCGCCGGATTGATCGCCTCGACCTCGCCGACCTGACCGATGTCGATGAACTGGCCCGGATTGTCGCGGTCCGGCATCATCAGCTTGCGCGCGTGGATCAGGCCGCCGTCCTTGCCGGTCAGACCGACCGCGTGGCCGCCGAAGTGATTGATGAGCGTGACGATATCCTGCTGCACTTCGCCGCCGAGCACCCACTCGACGACTTCCATCGTCTCTTCGTCGGTGACGCGCATGCCTTGAATGAAGGTGCCCTGCTTGCCGATCTTCTTCAGCGCCTGATCGATCTGAGGGCCGCCGCCATGCACGATCACCGGATTGATGCCGACGAGCTTCAGCAGAATGACGTCGCGCGCGAAGCCCTGCTTCAGGCGCTCTTCGGTCATGGCATTGCCGCCGTATTTGATCACGACCGTCTTGCCGTGATACTGACGGATGTAGGGCAGCGCCTCGGCCAGGATTTCAGCCTTCAGGGTCGGCGCGATTTGCGTGAGGTCGGGTAGCTCGGACATGGCGGCAAATGAGGCGAGGAGCGTTTAAACACGCCGAATTGTACAGGACCGACGCTCCGCGGCAGGACGAATTGCCGCGGTCGCGCCACGTTTTCCGGCGGGCGTTCCGGCGTGCGATCATCGTTTCGGCAGATTGATGACAAGATGATGAACCCATCCACGGAAACGAACGAACGCGAAGCGCCGGGCGCGCAGGTTTGCGAACGCTGCGGCGCGACGTTTCGCTGCGGCGCGCTCGCGGGCGATGCGTCCTGCTGGTGCGCGTCGCTGCCCGCGTTGCCGCTGGATCGATTGCGGCCCGGCATTCGTTGTCTGTGTCCCGCGTGTCTCACAACGGAAGCCGGGCGCGGCACGACTTCCAGTTAGCAGAGCGCGTGCCGAGGTGCGACAAATCGCGCCAGATGTCGCAGCAGGCGGGATGCAAACGGGATAATGTCGCACGGAGCGCGCACGCGCTAACACGCACTCAATCAGATGCATCGCATAACCAACACCGGACGGGTCAATCTCGGTCATCTTTTCTGGCTTCGCTCGCTCGCGATCATCGGCCAGCTGACGACCATCGCCGTCGTCCAGATATTCTTCGGCGCGAAGCTTCCGCTGCCCGCGATGCTGCTCGTCATCGCGCTCGAAATGGTCTTCAACGGCCTCACGTGGATGCGCGTCGCGCGGGCGCGTCCGGAAACCAATCTCGAACTGTTCGGGCAGATGCTCGTCGACCTCGGCGCGCTGTCGGCGCTGCTGTTCCTGTCCGGCGGCGCGACCAATCCGTTCGTCACGCTTTATCTGCCGTCGCTCGCGATCGCCGCCGCCGTCCTGCCGTGGACGATGATGACCTGCCTCGCGCTCTTCGCCGTCACCTGTTACGCGCTGCTTAGTTACAACTATGTGCCGCTCAACATCGAGAATCCGGCCAATCTGTTTGATTATTTCCGCACGGGCCTGTGGGTCAACTTCATGGTGAGCGTCGTGCTGATCGGCTGGTTCGTCGCGCGCATGTCGCGGGCGCTGCGCGTGCGCGACGCCGCGCTTGCCGACGCGCAGCAGCGTCATCTTCGCGATGAGCGGGCCGTCGCGCTCGGCGTGCAGGCGGCGACCGTCGCGCACGAAATGGGCACGCCGCTTTCGACCATCGCGATGCTGTCGGAGGAATTGCGCGATTCCGCCGCGCACGACAAGAACCTCGCACCCTACGCGGCCGATTTCGAATTGCTCGAACAGCAGATGGCTTTGTGCACGTCCGCGCTCGCGCGCCTGCGCAGCCGCGCGACCGGGCCGTCGAGCCGCCAGGCGCTCGACGAGTGGCTGTCGAGTTTCATCGAGCAATGGCGTCTGCGGCATCCGCAGGTGAAATTCGCGCAAATCGACCGGACGCCCGCGGATGCATCGATCGACGATGCCGTCGCCGTCGGACAGATTTTGACGATCCTGCTCGACAACGCCGCGCGCGCGAGCAGCGAATCGGTGACGCTGCAGGCGTCGGCGGAAACCGTCGACGAACTGGATTACGTGCGCTTCGACGTGTGCGACCGCGGTCCGGGCATTCCCGCCGCGCTGCGCGGCACGCTGGGCGCCGGACCGGTGGACAGCACGCAGGGCGGACACGGCGTCGGGTTATATCTGGCGTTCGCGGCGGCGGCGCGGCTCGCAGGTTCGATCGAACTGATCGACGGCAAGCCGCGCGGCACGTGCGCCGTGTTGCGCCTGCCGAATCGCGGCGCGGTGGCGGCGCCCGCGCAGACGGCAAGAACTGAACGAAGCGGCGCGGCCTGAACTCGAACTCAGGCGCACGCGAGCGGCATTTTGGAGAAGAAACACATGAGCGATACCAACTTCCTGATCATCGACGACGATGAAGTCTTTGCCGGCATTCTCGCCCGCGGCCTGACACGGCGCGGTTTCACGCCGCATCAGGCACACAATGCGGACGAAGCGCTGAAGCTCGCCAACCAGCACAAATTCGGCATGATCACCGTCGATCTTCACTTGGGCAACGATTCCGGCCTGCGCCTCGTCGCGCCGCTGCGCGACCTGCAACCGGACGCGCGCATTCTCGTGCTGACCGGCTACGCGAGCATCGCGACGGCCGTGCAGGCGGTGAAGGACGGCGCGGACAACTATCTCGCGAAACCGGCGAACGTCGAATCGATTCTTTCCGCGCTGCACGAGCAGGCGAGCGAGCAGACGGCCGAAGAGGCGATCGAGAACCCGACGCTGCTTTCGGTCGCGCGGCTCGAATGGGAGCACATCCAGCGCGCGCTGGCGGAGAACAACGGCAATATTTCCGCGACGGCGCGCGCGCTCAACATGCATCGGCGCACGCTGCAGCGCAAATTGGCGAAGAAACCGGTGCGGCAGTAAGGCGGATGACGCCCGAGGAACTCGGGCGTCGGTTCGATATCGATGCGTTCGAAAATCGCATCGACGAAAACGGGCGCCCAAAAAAAAGAACCGCCCAAGCCGGGTGCCAAGGGCGGAAATCGGAGAGTTGCAACGACATGCGCGTACATGGAACACGCATGGACAAAGCATACGTTGCAGCGTTGGGCGCCCAAATCAGAAAATTCCCAATTAGGAATTTGCTTAGGTTGTCTGCTACTTAGCAGCAATTTGCGGATTTCTTTCGGACGAGCTTTCGCAGTTCTTTCGTCCTCGTTTCAGCGTCCATTTCGCCGGCGTTATCTCCTTCATACGCGCTCAAGAATTTTGCAGCGAGCGCCGTAAAGCCACTCTGTGCGCGAACCGAAGTTTGCGCCGCGCCGTCCGCGGGCGTCGTCCGCGGGGCGTGAAAGAGGAGACTTCGATGAAATGGTTTGACCGCCTGTCCGTGCTCAGCAAGCTTTTGCTGTCTTTCGCGGTCGTGATTCTGTTCACTGCGTGCGTGGGCGCCACCGGCGTGGTTTCGCTCTCGAAGATGAACTTCCTGATTGAGGAAATCGGCGACCGTCACATGGACGGCCTCTATTGGGTCGAGGAAATCAACAAGCACAAGCTCAACACGGATCTCGCCGCCGCCAACCTCACTTTCGCCGACGATGCCGGCAAGGAAAAGCTGAAGGAAGGCATGGCCGGATCGCTCGACAGCATGCACCGCGCGTTCGAGCGCATGCGCCCGACGATGCGCTCGGCAGAAAGCCTCGCGCTCTACGATGCGGCCAGCAAGTCCGTCGCCGCGTGGGAAGACATCGTGCTGATGCAGATGGGCAAGAAAGCGATGCCCGTCGACGTCGATCAGATGGGCCTCATCGCGCGCGCGATCGCCGCGAGCGAGAAGGCGCGCGAATCGCTTGAGCGTCTCGCCGACTTCAAGCGCAAGCGCGCGACCGAGGCGCGCAGCAGCGCGGCATCGGAGTATGAAACGATGCGCGTCGTGATGCTCGCGCTCGTGTTCGGCGCGATGGTCGCGGGCGCGTTGCTCGCGGTGCTGATCGGGCGGCGTCTGTCGGCGCAACTCGGCGGCGAGCCGGCGTACGCGGCGGATATCGCCGACCGCATCGCGCGCGGCGATCTGGCGACGCGCGTCGCCACGCGTCCCGGCGACGACAGCAGCATGCTCGCGAGCCTCGGCAACATGAGCGCGAAGCTCGCGGACATCGTCGGCGGGATTCGGCATTCGAGCGATTCGATCCTGTACGCATCGCGCGAAATCGCGCAGGGCAACACCGATCTGTCGCAGCGCACGGAAGAGCAGGCGGCATCGCTGGAAGAGACGGCGTCGAGCATGGAGCAGCTCACGCAGACCGTGCGGCAGAACGCGAGCAACGCGGACGAAGCGAGCGGGCTCGCGCGCGGCGCGTCGGATGTATCGGCGCGCGGCAGCGAGCTCGTGGGCGAGGTCGTCGACAACATGCGCGAACTGGCGTCGGGCTCGAAGCGCATGACGGACATCATCGCGGTGATCGAGGGCATCGCGTTCCAGACCAACATACTCGCGCTGAACGCGGCCGTGGAAGCGGCGCGCGCCGGCGAGGAAGGGCGCGGCTTCGCGGTGGTCGCGGGCGAAGTGCGCTCGCTCGCGCAGCGGAGCGCGACGTCGGCGAAGGAAATCAAGGAGCTGATCGAAGCGTCGACGGCGCGCGTGGACAGCGGCGCGGCGCTCGCCGAGCGTGCCGGCGCGACGATGGCCGAAGTCACGCAGGCCGTGCAGCGCGTGACGGACATCATGGCGCAGATTTCGTCGGCATCGCATGAGCAGAGCGCGGGCATCGAGCAGGTGAATCGTGCGGTCGCGCAGATGGACGAGGTGACGCAGCAGAACGCGGCGCTCGTCGAACAGGCCGCCGCCGCGGCGGGCGCGATGGCCGATCAGGCCGAGCAATTGAAGAGCGCGGTCGCGGTTTTCGAGCTGGAGCGCGACGTCTCCGGCGCGGGAAAAGTGTGACGCGTCGCGGGCATGCGACGGCCAAACGGTCGTAATATCGGCTCGCTTGCCACCCGAGAGCCCGCTCCGTACACTCGCGCCTGATTTTTTCAGATCGAGCGCGCCGCACGGAGCGGCGCCTCACCGCCGCCAAGGAGCCCCGCCGATGTCCGATTCCTATTTCCCGCGCTGGCCGGTCCAGCCGGACGCCCAGGAGGGTCGCGTCGTCGGGCCCGACCAGCGCCTCGCCTGGCCGCAGATGATCGCGATGGGCGTTCAGCACGTCGTCGCGATGTTCGGCTCGACCGTGCTCGCGCCGCTCTTGATGGGCTTCGATCCCAATCTGTGCATCTTCATGTCGGGCATCGGCACCTTGCTGTTTTTCGTGCTGGTCGGCGGGCGCGTGCCGAGTTATCTCGGTTCGAGCTTCGCGTTCATCGGTCTCGTGATCGCGGTGACGGGATACAGCGGTCACGGCCCGAACCTGAACATACCGGTGGCGCTCGGCGGGATCATTGCGTGCGGCGTGGCTTACACGATCATCGGATTGATCGTTGCGGCGGTCGGCACGAAGTGGATCGAAGCGCTGATGCCGCCGGTCGTGACGGGCGCGATCGTCTGCGTGATCGGGCTGAATCTCGCGCCGATCGCGGTGAAAGGCGTGATGGGCAGCAGCTTCGAATCGTGGATGGCGCTCGTCACCGTGCTGTGCGTGGGCGGCGTCGCGGTGTTCGCGCGCGGGATGGCGCAGCGGCTGCTGATCCTGATCGGTCTCTCGATCGCGTACCTTATTTACGCGGTGCTGACC
>NZ_JARUXK010000001.1:42525-113293 GCF_031451435.1 Caballeronia sp. LZ008
GTCTGACGATTTTCACGAGCATCACGCTCGCGCTGTCCCTCGCGTTCATGGCCGCCGCCGGCATGGTGTTCGGCGCGGTGCTGACCAACGGCATGGGCATGGGCAAGCCGATCGACTTTTCGATCGTCGCGAACGCTGCGTGGTTCGGCATGCCGCACTTCACCGCGCCTGTCTTCGAAGCCCCGGCGATGACGCTGATCGCGCCGGTCGCGATCATTCTCGTCGCGGAGAATCTCGGGCACATCAAGGCTGTCGGCGCGATGACCGGCAAGAGTCTCGACAAGTACATCGGACGCGCGTTCATCGGCGACGGGCTGGCGACGATTGCATCGGGCTTTGCCGGGGGCACCGGTGTGACGACGTATGCCGAGAACATCGGCGTGATGGCCGTCACGAAGATCTATTCGACGCTCGTGTTCGTGATCGCGGCGCTGTTCGCGATCGTGCTCGGGTTTTCGCCGAAGTTCGGCGCGCTGATTCAGACGATTCCGGGGCCGGTGCTCGGCGGTGTGTCGATCGTCGTGTTCGGGCTTATCGCGGTGACGGGCGCGCGCATTTGGGTCGTCAACAAGGTGAATTTTTCGGATAACCGGAATCTGATCGTTGCGGCGGTGACGCTCGTGCTCGGGACCGGGGATTTCACGCTGAAGCTCGGGGGTTTCGCGCTCGGTGGCATCGGGACGGCTACGTTCGGCGCTATCATCTTTTATGCGCTGTTGCGGCGGCGGGGGGCGGGGGTGGTTTGAGGGTCTTTGCCGCTCGGTTTCAATTTCTTGGGTTTGAGAACATTGCGCTCGTACGGGGCGGCATCGGTGGATGACGTCCCTCAAACCGCGCAAGCGCGTCCGTCGCAGACGCGCTGGCTCAGCGATCGACGCGCCACAGCGCGCGTCGCCACCTCAGCCGATCCATCCGCTTCTCCTGATCGATTTCATCCCCCCGAACGCGCTCGCTCGTAGAACTCCTGAGTCACTGTGCGCCGCTTGAAGATCTGCGCAGCGGGCTGAACTATCAACAGAAAGACTACCCCGGCGGCCGCGATACCCCAAAACCAGCCAGGGCCGAACTCGCCCGATTCGCCTAGGATCAGCAGCAACACGGTCAGGCAAACGAAGCCGTATGAAGTCGACATTTGAATCAGGCTCAGGTTCGGCTCGACGGCGCGCGCGATCGGTGCATAGTCCTTGCCGATCAAATTCAGCCGGACACCCTCGGCGGCAGGCGTGACTACGACCTGCGGACCTTGCCCGTACTGCATCAATTCAGCCGCGAGTGCTTGCATCAGCAGCGGGCTGGCCGGTCCCGGAAGGCCGATTGCATGATCGAGGTCGAGCAAGGTCAATTCCGGCTCGCTGTCCTTCACCGCTGCGCGCATCACGTGCCCGTCGGGTTTGGACAGACCGCTTATCCACATGTGCTTCAGGCGCTTGACCGGTGTCGGCTCCGCAGCGACAAGCGTCTTGATGGCGTCAGGTATGTCGTCTGTTGTCGTGGGCATCGAGCGAAAGAGCCGCGCCTTGGGCTTGAGCTTCTTCTCGTGAAGCAGATTCCATGAAGCGAACAGCAGCGCGACGGCCGCTTCCGTGCAAGGTGCCGCGCCTTCCTCCTGAAGCTGACACGCGAGCAGAAGGCACAGGTCCGGCGTTCTCTTGCGCCGGTCATGGTCGTAGTCATAGCGGACGGACTTCCTCGCAGACGAACCAGATGCCGGTGCGTTCGCACATCCGCTTGAGGAATGCCAGATCGGACTCTTGCCACTGCGTGACGATGCGCCGCTTTTGATACGTCCGATACAGTTTCATTTCCACGCGCGCCCAAATCTTGTTGAAGCCGTGCTCCTGCAAGATTTGTTGCATGATTTCAGGCTCGCTCTTGTCGAAGAAGAAGCGAACTTTCGGCGTGTTTCGCAGAAGCGCGAGCCGCGATTCCAATACGACTTCGTAGACGCTTTGGTTCTTCGAGGTCGAAAGTTTGGAGAAGCCCGTCACGACGCCGTATTTGTGACGTGGCGGTTCGGGTCTGAGTCGTCGCGGCGGCTGAATAAGCAACGAGCCGCGTTTGCCAAGATAATCACGCTGAGACAGCTCATGCGAGGTATGCGTGAACTGGATTGTGTAGCGGCTCTCGCGTCCGATCGCTTCTTCGCCCTCGATACTGAAAACATCGGCAGTGGCCGAACTCGGTACACTGCGCATCTCCAGAAAATAAGGTTGATGCTGTCCTCGAAAGGCCTGGTCACGCCGTTCAAAGTATTCCTCTCTTCGATTCAAGTATTCCTCCTTCGTGGCTGAACGCACGTAACCGGCATAAAAAAAACCGCCGTTGGCGAGTCAGAAGCAGTACTTAACTTCGGAGCGTCGTTGATCCAGACGATGACGTACGCGAGAAGCCGCGCTTTCCTAGTCCGAAGTTGCCATTGTTTCCGATCAGACTCGTTAGCCTTACGAAGGGTAGCGCAAGCCGCTTGATATGTGTGTCCAATTCTTGACGCACCGCCCTTGCGAAGATCAATCGCCCGCGCCGGACGAGAGAATCAGATTGTTCTTGCGCGCTCAGGCGAGGCGAGACAGTCGCAAGGGAAAGCGAAACTCGCTTTAGCGTCTCGCGCGATGCGAAATTTTTGCTCAGCGTTAGTCGTATCTATTCGGGAATTCGCATGGCCCATGTAAGGAAGATAGAAAAATTCCTGCTTTGCGCCGCACAGAAACGAGGCCAATAAAAATGAAGATCGCGACAAGAAGCCCCAAACCCCTACGCCCCCGCCCCCCGCTTCCGATTCACAATAGCAGTCTCCGAAAGATCCACCTCCCGCATCAGCTTATTGAGCGTTTCATCGTTGATATGCTGCAACGAGCGCAGCTTCAGCAATTCCGCTCGCTCGGCCCGCAACGCCGCCATCTTCAACCGCGTCTCCACCATTTCGCTCTTCTTCGCGGCCTTGCGCGACGCTTCTTCGTCGCCGAGCGATTCCAGCCGTCTGCGATACATGCTCATCACGCGCGCGGTCGAATCGGCGCAACGCGCGGACGCGGCTTCGTCCATCTGTTCGATGAGCTCATCATGCGTATCGTCGATCGCGCGAATCGCGGCCTGCGCCGCGCGGCGACGCGCCATGCGCTCCTCCACCGCATGCGGATTCTTCTCGCGCTCGATGCCGCGCAGCATCAGCGGCAAGCCGACGACGGCGATCAGGAGCGACGCCAGAATCACCGCCGACGCGATGAAAATCGCCAGATCGCGCCCGGCGAGCGTCACGGGCAGCGACAGCACGCCCGCCAGCGTCACGGCACCGCGCACGCCGCCGATCGTCGTCAGCGCCAGCGTGCGAAAACCGGGCGCGGCGCTGTCGAGGCCCTGCTTCGCCGTACGGCGCGCGGCGACCCAGCGCAGCGAATACACCCACACGAAACGCAACGCATAAAGCGCGATCAGCGTCGCGAACACATAGCCGATCAACAGCCCCACCTGCGCGTTGCCGTCGTGATGCGCCTCGATCAGCGCCTGCCCGATGATGTGCGGAAACTGCAGCCCGAGCAGGATGAACACCATGCCGTTGAAGACGAATTCGATCATCGTCCAGGTGCTCGTCATGCGCACGCGCACCGCGCTCGGAATGCCTTCGCGCAAGCTCTGGATGTTCATCATCATGCCCGCCGACACCGCCGCCAGAATGCCCGAGCAGCCAACGTGCTCGGCCATCACGTACGACGCGAACGGAATCAGGATCGTGAGGATGACGCCCGCGGCGGGATCGTCGTCGTCGGAGAATTTCAGCAGGCGCGACGGAATCTCGGTGACGGCCCAACTGATCGCCGCGCCGATCGCCAGCCCGCCCGCCGCGATGATGAAAAAGCTGACCGTCGCGTCGCGCAGCGAGAACACGCCCGTCAGCGCGGCCGCGATCGCGAACTTGAGCGCGACGAGGCCCGACGCGTCGTTCATCAGCGCCTCGCCTTCGAGAACGTGCATCAGGTTCGCGGGAATCCGGTTGCGCCCGGCGATGCCCGTCAGCGCGACGGCATCGGTCGGCGAAAGCACGGCGGCGAGCGCGAACGCGATGGGCAGCGGCATCGACGGAATCATCGCGTGCAGGAAATAGCCGAGCACGCCGACGGTGATGAACACGAGCCCGAGCGCAAGCATCAGGATCGCGCGGCGCTGCATGTACAGCTCGCGCTTCGGTATGCGCCAGCCGTCCGCGAACAGCAGCGGCGGAATGAAGAGCAGCATGAAAAGTTCAGGATCGAACGTGACGTGCAGCGCGAAGCCCGGCCACGCGAGGCACGCGCCGATCGCGATCTGGATGAGCGGCAGCGGCAGCTTGATCGGAAGCAGGCTCAGTCCGAATCCCGAAAGCGCGACAGCCAGCAGAAGAATGAGAACGGTAAAAACGATTTCCATGTGTGCGCTACTGCACCAGACGCACGAACGGCTGTGCGCGCGGCGTCTAGCATTGTTTCGATGAGCGCAAAGTTTAGCGTTTGCTCGCGATGCGGGCAGCGGACGCGCCGCCGGCTTTCGCACCGCGACGGTGCGCGTGCACCTGAAATCGCCTGCTGACGGTGCACGCGGGACGCAAAACACCGGCTGCGCGCAGCGCGCTCTGCGCATGGAGCTTGCTTTACCGAAAGCCACGGGACAGAGAGACTCCCGGCGAGATCACCGAGGGCAGTTCTTATGACAATGGTATGGGGCATCACGCAGCCGAGTGCGTTTCGCCACGGCGTTCAGGCGAGGGCATCGGCATGATGATCGCAAATCCCGAGAAGACGACGGTTTCCGCGCGCAGCTTCGAGCTAGGCGTGACATCGGGCTTCGATCGCTATTCGGTCGAACACGGCGAGTTGACGTTATCGAGCGTCTTTCAGCCGGTGTTCAGTCTGTCGCACATGCGCGCCGTCGGATACGAGGGCTTGCTGCGCGCGCACGATGCGCTCGATCGCCCGGTGTCGCCGCTCGATGTGTTCGGGCAGGCATCGCGCGTCGGCGAGGCGTTGCAGATCGACCGGCTCGCGCAGGCGCTGCATCTGGAAAACTTCAGGATGCTCGGCGCGAAGGACGAATGGCTCTTTCTCAACGTGCATCCGGGCGCGCTGACCGAGCCGTATCACGCCGCCGCGCTGCTCGCGAATTTGAAGCGCCTGAATCTGGAGCCACGCCGCGTCGTGCTGGAAGTGCTCGAGCAAAGCGCCGAGGATATCGAGCGGCTCGCGCTCGCGGTGCAGCAGTTCCGCGACCACGGCTTTCTCATCGCGCTCGACGATTTCGGCGCGGGGCATACGAACATCGAACGGATCTGGCAGCTCGATCCGGACATCGTCAAACTCGATCGCGTCATGCTTTCGCACGCCGGCCACAACGTTCACGCGCCGCTGTCCGCTCGCTCGCTCAAGCAGCGGCAGAACATGGAGGCGGTGCTGTCGGGCATCGTGTCGTTGCTGCATCAGGCGGGCAAGCTCGTGCTGATCGAAGGCGTCGAGACCGAGCACGAGGCGCAACTCGCGCTCGCGAGCGGCGCGGATTTCGTGCAGGGCTTTTTCTTCGCGCGGCCGCATCCGGGTCTCGCGGACAGCGCGCACGCGCAAAACGTGATCGGCGAGCTGACCGAGCGTTACCGACTGCAGACCGAAGCGCGCGAACGGCGCGTCGCGACGAGGCTTCAGCCGTATATCCGCGCGTTCGAGCGCGCGGCCGAGCGGCTCGCGGCGGGGGAGCCGCTCGAAGAAGTGTGCTGGAATTTCCTCGCGCTCGATAACGCCGCGCGCTGTTTTCTGCTCGATCAGAACGGCAAGCAGGCCGGCCGCAACGTCGTGCTGCGCGCCGACCGCGCCGCGCACGAAGCGCGCTTTCTGCCGCTCATCGATGCGCAGGGCGCGAACTGGCTGCGCCGTCCGTACTTCCGCGCGGCCCTCGGCGATCCCGAGCGCGTGCACGTGACGAAGCCGTATCTGTCGATCAACGAAGCGATGCCCTGCGTCACGCTCTCCGTGGAGACGCGCGCGCAGGGCAAGCGCTGCGTGCTGTGCGGCGATATCGACTGGCTGCCCGACGATATCGACTGATTACTTCGCCACGACGACCGGAATCCCCTTCAGCGATGCCGCGCCCTTCATCGAATCGATGGAGGCGCGCACCGCGTCGCCCGTCGCCGCTTCGATGCCGATGCGCGCCGCGATGTCGCGTTCGCTGCGCTTGACCATCGCGACGTTCGCGAGCTTGACGTGTCCGTAGCCGCGCACTTTCTCGAACAGCGCGGCGAGGGCTTGCACGTCCTTCGCGTTGTCGGCGTTCAGGCGGGACAAGGCGCGCGTCATGGTGATCTCGAAGTCGTCGGCGAGCTGACGCTCCATGCGGCGTTCGAGCGTCCGTCCGAAGACGTCGAGCGCGGTGCCTCGCAGCGCGCGAAACTTCGCGAGACCGCCGAGCACCGGCCACATCCACTGGCCGAACACTTTCTTCTTCGGCGCGCCGTGTGACAGAACCGGCGGCGCGAAGTTGAACTTCACCGCGTAATCCGAGCCTGCCGTGCCTTCGAACTGCGCGCCGAGCGCGGCGCGGAACGCCGGGTCCGCGTGCAGGCGCGCGACTTCGTATTCGTCCTTCACGGCGAGCAGCTTGTAGAACGAAATCGCGATGGCGCGCTTCACGTCCTCATTCGCCGATGCCTTCGCGAGCAGCGACCGATAGCGCCCGACGAACTTCTTGCCGCCATACGCGAGCAAGCGCGCTTCGCGATCGCCGATGAGTTCCGCGAGCGGCATATCCGCCATGACGATGCGCTTCTGCTGGGTCGATGCGGTCAGCGATTCGAGCGCTTTCATGTCGTGCGCGGCGAGACGGCCGATCGAAAACGCCAGCTTGTTCGCCGCGACCGCGACGTTGTTCAGTTCGAGCGCGCGCATCAACGCTGCGAGCGACAGCGGCACGAGGCCGAGCTGCCACGCGAAGCCGAGCATCAGAATGTTCGCGCCGATGGTGTCGCCGAGAAAACGCTGGGCGAGCGCTTGCGCGTCGCAACTGCGCATCGCGTCGTGCGCGGCGGGGCCGGCGGCGTGACGCATCTTGTCGAGCAGCGCATCCGCGTGAAGATTCGCTTCGGGGTTCTGCACGAAGCTCGCGTTCGGAATCGCGTGTGTGTTCACGACGATCTTCGTGCGATCGTGCCGCACCGTCTGCAGCGCTTCCGGGCTCGCGCCGACGACCATGTCGCACGCGAGCAGCAAGTCCGCCTGTTGCGTGTCGATGCGTACCTGATTGAGCAGCGCATCGGTCGCGGCGAAGCGCACGAACGACAGCACCGAGCCGCCTTTCTGCGCGAAGCCCATGAAATCGAGCACCGACGCGCTCTTGCCTTCGAGATGCGCCGCCATGCTGATGAGCGCGCCGACCGTCACGACGCCCGTGCCGCCGACGCCCGTCACGAGGATGTCGTACGGCGCGTTATCGAGCTGGCCTTGCGGCAGCGGCAAGGCATCGACGCGGCGCGCGAGTTCGGCGGGATCGAACGCGTGGCCTTCGGCCTTCTTGAGCTTCGCGCCTTCGACCGTGACAAAGCTCGGGCAGAAGCCGTTCACGCACGAATAATCCTTGTTGCACGACGACTGATCGATGCGGCGCTTGCGTCCCAGTTCCGTTTCCACAGGCTCGACCGACAGGCAATTCGATTGCACGCCGCAATCGCCGCAGCCTTCGCAGACGGCTTCGTTGATGAAAAGCCGCTTGTCCGGATCGGGAAACTCGCCTTTCTTGCGGCGGCGGCGCTTTTCGGCGGCGCACGTCTGATCGTAGATGAGCACGGTGACGCCCGGCGTGTCGCGCAGACGGCGCTGCACGTCGTCGAGCTCGCCGCGATGATGAAACGTCGTGCCGCGCGGAAACTGATCTTCGTGACCGATGTATTTCTCCGGCTCGTCGCTCACGACGACGAGCAGCGCGATGCCTTCCGCTTCCACTTGACGCGCGATCTGCGGCACGGAAATGCTGCCGTCGACGGGCTGGCCGCCCGTCATCGCGACGGCGTCGTTATAGAGAATCTTGTACGTGATGTTCGCCTTCGCGGCCACGGCCTGGCGAATCGCGAGAATGCCGGAATGAAAGTACGTGCCGTCGCCGAGATTCTGAAAGACGTGCGGCGTTTTCGTGAACATCGAGTGCGACGCCCAGTCGACGCCTTCGCCGCCCATCTGGATGAGACCGGTCGTGTCGCGCTCCATCCACGACGCCATGAAGTGACAGCCGATGCCCGCCTGCGCGACCGAGCCTTCCGGCACTTTCGTCGAGGTGTTGTGCGGGCAGCCCGAGCAGAAATAGGGCGTGCGCTTCACGGCATCGGCGACATTCGACAGGATTTGCGGCGCGACCAGATCGACCACTTTGTCGCGGCGATCGAGCGCCGGCTTGTGACGCGCGAGCCAGTCCGCGAACACCGGCAACACGCGCGACGGACGCAATTCGCCGAGCGCGGAAAGCAGTTGCGCGCCGTCGCGAGCGTTCTTGCCGATGACGATCGGCCGCGCGCCGTCGACGCGGTTATACAGATGATCCTTGATCTGCTGCTCGATGACCGGGCCCTTCTCCTCGATGACGAGCACTTCGCTCAGACCTTCGACGAAGGTCTCGAGCCGCGTCGTTTCGAGCGGATACGACAGCCCGACCTTGTAGATCCGCACGCCCGCGCGGTCGAGATCGTCGACGGTGAGATCGAGGCGGCGCAGCGCTTCCATCAGATCGAGGTGCGCCTTGCCGCACGTCACGATGCCGACGTTCGCACGCGGGCTCGGCGCGATCCACTTGTCGATGCTGTTCGTGCGCGCGAAGTGGCGCACGGCCTCGATCTTCGCGGCGAGACGCGCTTCGATCGTGAGGCTCGGCAGATCGGGCCAGCGGTTGTGCAGGCCGCCCGCCGGCGGCGTGAAATCTTGCGGCGCTTGCCAGTCGAGCCTGAGCGCATCGAGATCGACGGTCGAGCCGGATTCGACCGTCTCCGAAATCGCCTTGAAGCCGATCCACGCGCCCGAAAAGCGCGACAGCGCCCAGCCGTAGATGCCGAACTCCAGCATGTCAGCGACGTTCGACGGATTCACCACCGGCATGTGCCAGGAGATCATCGTCTGATCGCTCTGATGCGGCATCGACGACGACACGCAGCCGTGGTCATCGCCCGCGACGACGAGCACGCCGCCGTGCGGTGACGAGCCGTACGCGTTGCCGTGCTTGAGCGCATCGCCTGCTCGATCGACGCCCGGGCCTTTGCCGTACCACATCGCGAACACGCCATCGACGGTGCGTTCCGCGTCCGATTCCACGCGCTGCGTGCCGAGCACGGCCGTGCCGCCGAGTTCCTCGTTGATCGCGGGCAAGAAGCGCACATCGTGCGACGCGAGCAGTTTCTTCGCTTTCCACAATTGCTGATCGACCATGCCGAGCGGCGAGCCGCGATATCCGCTGATGAAGCCAGCGGTGTTCAGGCCGGCGGCGCGGTCGAGTTCGCGCTGCATCAAAACGAGACGCACGAGCGCCTGCGTGCCGGTGAGGAAGATCCGGCCTTTCGTGGCGGAGAGGTTGTCGCCGAGTTGATAGTCCGACAGCGCGGGAGGAAAAAAGGCATCGGCGGGGACGCGCGCGTTCATGAGATCTCCGTGTCTTGTAGGTATGCGAGGCAATGCGACATTCTTTGCCGACAAAAGCGGAATGTTTTTGCTTACTCGCAGCGAATACCGTCGCGCCGAGAAACATCGGGCTGATTTTCGAGATACGCGAGAGAAATTTCCTCGATCTGTCCGTGCTTCGCGTAAACCCGGATCGGGCGTCGGCGCGCGAAGGGGCTAACCTGAATGCCTCGACAGCCAACCCGATTGCAGCCGATGAAGCTCTTTTACTGGCCGAAGACGCGCGCCTTTCGCGCGCTGTGGATGCTCGAAGAAATGCGCGTGCCGTATCAACTGGAGTTCGTGAACATCCGAGCCGGCGCGCAGAACGATCCGAACTTCTGCCGCGTCAATCCGATGTCGAAGCTGCCCGCGCTGGAAGACGGCAGCGTGCGCGTGGCCGAATCGGGCGCGGTGCTGCTGTATCTGGCGGATCGCTATCCGGAAACGACGCTCGGCGTGCCGCTGCACGATCCGTCGCGCGGGCGCTTTCTGCAGTGGATGTTTTTCACCGGTTCGTGTCTCGAACCCGCGATGGCCGAACGCGTGACCGGCGCGCAAGGCAACACGGTGAGTTTCGGATGGGGCGATCTCGCGCGCGTCGAGCACGCGATCGAAAACGCGCTGGAAGAGGGGCCGTGGCTGCTCGGCGAGCAATTCACCGCCGCGGACATTCTCGCGGCGAGCACGCTGCAGATCGCGTTCAAGGCGAAGCTGATCGAGCCGCAGGGCGTGCTTTTCGATTACGTCGAACGCGCGCTCGGGCGCGAGGGCTACGAGCGCGCGTCAGCGATCGATCATCGCGAGGCCGAGCGGCTGGCGCTGAACAGCCACGCGGGCGTCGTGCATTCGTCGAGCGAGAGTTAGGGAAACGCGCGCGGCTTGGGAATGCCCGCGCCGGCTTCGATATCCGACACCGCGCGCCGATGCGCCAGCTCGACGGCTTCGGCGCGATCGGCGAGACCGTCGTCGCCGCCGACGGTCGTCCACGTCTGCACCGCCTTGTCGTGATGACGGATCTCGTACTCCGCGTCCCAGCGCGAGCCCTGCAGCTCGACCGGCCTCACGTGGATGGCGTAGACGCCATAAAGGAAGATCTGCTCCGGCATGTTGTCCTCCGATGCGGCCATGCAGCGTGGCTACAACTCGATTTCCCCGAGGATGCGGTGCGCGAGCGCGCGCGCTTCGTTGAGCGCTTCTTCTTCGTTGCCCGACGCGGCTTCCACTTCGTAGAGCGTCGCTTCGGTATCTTCGCCGTCGTCGCGTGCGAGCGAGACGAGGCCCTGGTACTGACCGCCGTCGATGGCGCGCACGCCGATCGTCGCGGTGTAGATGCCTTTCGTGTAGGTGGTGTCTTCCATGATGGATTCGCCTCCAGGCAAGGACGAATCCATGCTAGCACGCTGATATGTAACGCGTGCGACGCTTATTTCAGCAACGCCTCGACCTCATCCAGCGACGGCGAATGCGCGCCCGAATGACGGCACGCCGCCGCGCCCGCCGCGAGCGCGAACTTCAGATGTTCGGGCCATTCGCCGTGACGCGCCATCAAGCTATAGAGCAATCCGCCGATGGACGCATCGCCCGCGCCGACCGTATCGGCCACTTCGACGCTCGGCGGACGCGCGCTGTATTGCTCGTCGCCGGCATAGAGCGTGGCTTCCGACGAGCCGCGCGTGACGAGCACGGTGGCTTGGCGGTTCATCGCGCGGATTTTCGCGAGCGCGTCGGCTTCGGGCATGCCTTTGAACAGCATGTGCAGATCTTCGTCGGACACCTTGATCAGATCGGCGAGGCCCGCCATGTTGCGCAGGATCGGCTCGTAGCCGTGCTCCATCAAATTGCGATAGTTCGGATCGAAGCTGATCTTCACGCCGTGTTCGCGCAACTGACGGGCGAGCGCGGCAAGCGTCGCGCCGAGCGGCTGACGCACGAGGCTGATGCAGCCGAAATGCGCCCACTTCACGCGCTCCATCCAGCCTTGCGGCAGCCGCGACGGATCGAACGCGAGATCGGCGCCGTTCTCGCCCATGAAGTAGTACGTGGGCGGCTGCGTCTTGTGGACGATCGCGAGCAAGGGCGGACGCTCGACGCGCTGCATGAAGCGCATGTCGAGGCCCGAAGCGACGCTCGCGTCCCACAGATCGTCGGAGAAATTGTCCGTGCCGAGCGAGCCGGCGCAGGCCGTCGGCAGGCCGAGCCGCGCGACCGCGCGCGCGACGTTCCAGCCCGCGCCGCCCGGACGCGAAAGCCAGCTCGACACGTCCGTGCGGATCATGTCGGTGAGGATGTCGCCCGCGGAAACGAATTGCGGAAAAGTGGTTTGCTCGCTTGCCATGCTTGTCACCGTTGAGTCGAAGTCGGGGCCAGCGCGTTCAGCACTTCGTAGCACGCGCCCATCGTGTGGTAGTCGGTCTTGCCGGCGGGACTTTTCTCGTCGCCGTACTTGCGGTTGTCGCACGTCAGAATGCGATACCACGCGCCGTATTCGTGATCGACGAAGCGCTCCCAGCTATAGCGCCAGAGTTCGTCATAGCAATCCCAGAAACGCTCGCGTCCCGTGCGCGCGCCGAGCAGCGCCGCCGCCGCGAAGCCTTCGGCCTGCACCCAGAAATACTTGTCGTGGTCGCAGATGGTGTCGTCCGGGCCGAAGCCGTAGTAGAGGCCGCCGTGACGGCTGTCCCACGCGCGGTTGAAGCCGGCGTCGAACAGTTCGACGGCGCGCGCCGAGAGCCACGGCAGCGCGCGATGCCGCTCCAGAATCAGCAGCAGCTTCGCCCATTCGATCTGATGACCCGGCTGAAAACCCCACGGACGGAAGATGTTCGAACTGTCCGATTCGTTGTAATGCCAGTCGACCGACCAGTCGCGATGAAAATGCTCCCACACCATGCCGTGCGACAGCTTCGCCTGCCGCAGCGTGATGTTGCCCGCGATCTTTTCCGCGCGATCCAGATAGATGACGTGACCCGTCGCCTCGTAAGCCGCGAGCAGCGCCTCGGTCGCGTGCATGTTCGCGTTCTGCCCGCGATAGTCCGAAAGCCGCCAGTCGGGCGTGGCTTCGTCGGCGTAGAGGCCGGCGTCGGCGTCCCAGAAACGCTTTTCCATCAGCGCGAAGGTTTCGTCGATCATCGGCCTGGCTTCGTCGATGCCCGCCATCGCCGCGTGCGCGCATGCGAGCAGCACGAACGCCGTGCCGTAGCAGTGGCGCGTGCCGTCGAGCGTGCGCTTCTGGCCGTCGTGCCACTCGATTTCCCAGTCGTAACCTTCGTTCGCGGCGTCCCAGTGGGCGTCGCGCAGGAATCTGAACGCGTGATGCGCGTCGTCCCGATAGCGCGCGTCGCCGAAGTGGCGGAAGGCCATCGCGTAGTTGAAGACGAAGCGCGTGCTGCTGACGAGATGGCGCGTCGTGCGGTTATAGACGCTGCCGTCGTCCTTGAAGAAATGAAAGAAACCGCCGGACGGATCGCGCGCGTTCGGCGCGTAGAACGCGAGCGTGTCGCGTACGTGGGAGAGCAGGAAGTCGCGGCTGCGGAAATCGATCGCGCGTTCTGCTGGCGCCGGTTCCGCGAGGGCAGGTGAGGCGGTCATGTTCATGGCGTGCTGATGTCCTGTTTCGTGCCCGAGCTCGCGCGAGGAACGAAATTGACGGCGACGAGCGTGTCGGCCTGGCTCGGCGGGCTCGATTGATCTTCCAACAGCAATTCGACACCGCGGCGCCCGAGCGCTTCCTTGTCGACGGTCACGGTCGAGAGCGGCGGCGTGCTTTGGGCGGCGGCCGGAATGTCGTCGAAACCGACGAACGCGATGTCGTCCGGCACGCGCAAGCCGTGCGCGAGACAGACGCGCATCGCGGCGAGGGCCGCTGCATCGTTATAGGCGAAAACGGCGTCGGGCAGGGGACCGGATTGCGCGCGGGCTTCCGCGATGAGGCGTTCCATCGCGTCGGCGGCGGCCTGATCGGCGGTCAGACCCGGCTGCGTCATGACCTCGAGCGTCGGATCGAAAAGCTGGCCGGCATCGAAATATGCTTTCCGATAGCCGAGCGCGCGTTGCGCGATGCTGTAATGCGCGAGCGATCCGCCGATGAACGCGATGCGCCGCCGCCCTTGCGCGAACAGATGCTGCATCGCGAGCGACGCGCCGGTCACATTGTCGATGTTGACGGAGCGGAATCCCGGCGCGCGCAGGTCGATCAGCACGGTGGGCCGCGCGAGCGAATGCAGATGCGCGAGCAGTTCCGGCTCGACGAAACCCGCGACCGCGATGGCGTCCGGCGCGTGCAGGCGCATCTGCTGCGCGAGATCGTGCGTCGGACCGGCCGTGAGCACGGATGGCACGAGCCGCCGCTCGCGGCACGCTTCCTCGAAGCCGTTCAGCACATGGGAAAAGAAAGGGCTGACGGCGAAATTGTTGTGCTGCCGATGCAGCAGAAAGGTCACGCGACGAATGCGCGTGCGCAACTGAGCCGAATCGTAGCCGAGTTGCTGCGCCACTTCGACGACGCGCACGCGCGTCGCCTCGGACAAGCCTGGTTGATTCTTAAGCGCGCGCGAAACCGTCCCGATCGAGACGCTTGCCGCGCGCGCGACATCGCGAATGGTGGTGGCCATCGTGGTGTTCTCTGTCTCCGCTTTTCTCGGCTGTTTTCCGCTCAGGCGCGATGTTGCGCGCGCTCGGCCGGTTCACTTGTTCGAGGCGATTGTATAGTAAAAAGCCTCGAACCTAGCGTCAGCGAAGATTGGAGAAAACCAGTAGGCCGTTGTTATATATGCGATTCCTAGCGAGTTATTTGTTTAGTAAAAATACGGAAACATTACGCCGCGGCTTCGCGGTCGTGAACCGAGCGCTTGTCGGGCGTCCATACGTCGAGGATCAGATCGTCGTCCCAATAGTGGCTTAGCAGCGGCAGACTCATGCGGCCGCGCAGCTTTGCGTGGACTTCGTCGCCGTTCTGAAGCCAGCCTTCGATCGGCCGACGCCAGTGACACGCGACGACCGCGCCGTCATGCGACAAGCTTTGATGTATGTGCTCGACGATGTGCCATAGCTGCGGCTCGTCGAGGTAATAGCCGATCTCGCTGATCACGACGAGATCGAACTTGCCGGTGGGCCAGCAGTCGGGCAGCAGCATCTGCCGGACATCGACGTTCCGATATTCCGCGACGCGTTGCCGCGTGAGCGCGACGGCGTCCTCGGCGATGTCGGTTGCGATCAGTTCGTCGCAGCGTGGCGCGAGCAGCGCCGTCAGTTCGCCGTTGCCGCAGCCTGGCTCGAATGCGCGCGCATAGCGTTCGTGCGGAAGCGAGGCGAGCAGGAGCGCGCGTTTGCGCCGTTCATACCATCGATGCCTGATTTTCCAGGGATCGTCGTTATCTCGATAAAGAGTATCGAAGTACTGCTTAGTATTGTTGTTGGTGTTGTTCATATGAGTACGACTTCGAAAGGCCGTGTAAGCCTTGCCAGCACATGCTCGGGCAGCACTGGCGCTTGTCCGGTGGTGGCGTCGGGGTCGAGCTGGCTCCGAAAAGCCTGCACGGCCCGAAGCTTCCGGGCATGCGTGGCGCCGTCGAGCACGATGCGGCGAGCACGGCTCCATGGCACGCGCGTATCGTCCGGCGACGCCCAGTGCCAGGTCCAGAGCGGCACCTCCACACAAGGCAGATCGAGCGCTTGTGCCGCGGACTGAACGGCGCGCCCGGCCGCCTCGTGGTCGGGGTGACCATCATAGCGCCATGTCGTGAAAACTATGTCGCCCGGTTGAAGGTACTCCGACAGGCATCCTGACAAACTCGATTCGATCTGGTCAGGATCGCCGTCCTGGAGCCCGAGCCGGACTACCTGGACCTGACGCAGATGCAGCCGTTGCAGCGCAGCCCTCGTTTCCTGCGGACGTACGCGTGCAAGACGTTCCGGCGGCCATTCGGATGACTTCGGGTGACTTGCCGTGCCGTCTGTTGCGGCGATGATGAGAATGTGCCGGCTGATCTCCGAGAGTCGAGCGAGCAGGCCGCCGGTGCCGAGGATTTCATCGTCGGGGTGTGGCGCAACGACGACGGCCCGGCTGCCGAGCGGCACCAGTTCCGCCGGATCGACTTCGGGCAGCGCATTCAGACGCGCCCATCCCTGCCATGCGGCTTCGGGCGTGCCTTCGCCGCGTATGGCGCGGTCAGTGGCCTTTTCGTCGGTAGGCGCTTGCGTGGTCACACTTGCCATGAAATCCTTTCCTCCTCTATGACGTGCTCGGCGAGCGATGCTTCGTCACGCTCGGCGTGGCTTTGTCGAATGAAAACCGGCAGATCGGCCATCAACTGCGCGAAGTGCGCGTCGCGGCAGAGCGGGCCGGCGCCCAGCGCGCGGCCCGCGCGCTCCACGACCAGCGTTGCCACATGTTCGGCCGCGAGGCGCGCACGCATCGTCGGCACCATGGCGTCGGCCTGCGGCTCGCGGTCGATGAACGCCGCCGTCTCGCGCAACAACGCGGCCGTCGCGGATAGCGCCGTATCGATCGCACCGACATGCGCGAGCTTGTACGGCCCCGCGCGATGCTTTGTATCGCGCGCGACGAACGCTGCAATGCCCGATGCCGCGCCGAACCAGCACGCGGCAATGCCCGCGCCGCCCTGCCAGAAACCAGGGCGCTCGAGATAACCACGCGGCGGACCGACCAACTGCGCGCGTACTCGCTCGAAGCGCACGTCGACGCTCGCGCTCGCCTCCATGCCGACCGCTTGCCAGCCGGAACCGGTGACTTTCACGCCGTTCTGCCGCAGATCGACGGCGGCGAGAACCGGTTCGTCGCGCTCGTTCCACGCGGTTACGAGCGCATGCGTGACCGATGCCGCTCCGGAGCACCATGCCTTCGTGCCGTCCAGCGCGACGATCTGTGAGCCGGCGTCACCCAGCGCCAACAAGCGCGCACTCGGCGGTTCGGCTGCCCAGACGGCCCACGCGCTGCCGTCGTCGGGTGGCGGGCCGCCCAGTTCGGCGAGGATGGCGAGCGCGTCCGTGTGGCCTTCGTAGAGCTTGACCAAAGAGAGGTCGAAGGCTGCGACCGCGCCCAACGCGCGCCAGCGCTCAGCCGTGTTTCCCCGGCCCGGCAAGGGAAGGCGATCGAGACCCGCGCCGATCAGCGCATGAAGCGCGCGGCCTGTTTCTTCGGCGTTGCCGCGTTGAAACGGCAACTTGCCGAGAAAGTCGCGCAAGGCGGAGGCCGTCGCATGCTGTTCGACGCAGTTCATCGGTCCATCCGCTGTTTAAGTTTGATGCGTTGTGTCCACATGGCGCGCCGTGTCCGTTTCTGCCCGGTTTGAACAAGAGTGTGGCAAGGGACATGCCCGAGCACCATTCAGCCGAAAGACGTAGGCCAAAGTGCCGGACGCGCGGCAACGCGTTCCGACGAATCGATGTGAAAAGTCAGGCTTTCTGGCTTATGCCGCTTGGCTGAATGGTCGCTTGAGCGTGGCCGGGTTCAAATGACGCAAAAGGCCGCACGCGGCGGCCTTCTGGAAGGGGATCGAATATGGCGAACCAGCGGGCGCCGTTCGCGGACGGGCGTGAATCAGCGGCGGGCGGGCGCTCCGACGGCCTTGTTCTCGCGCGCGGCTTCGGGCGCAGTCTTGCGTGCGCCCCAGCGCTGCGCGAGCACCGCGCACACCATCAATTGAATCTGGTGGAAAAGCATGAGCGGAAGCACGACCGCACCGACCGCGTGCGACGCGAAAATCACCTTCGCCATCGGAATGCCGGAGGCGAGACTCTTCTTCGAACCGCAGAAGATGATCGTGATCTGGTCGGCGCGCGAGAAGCCGAGGCGCTTGGCCGTGAACGCCGTGATGAACAGCGCCGCCGCCAGCAACAGGATATTGACCGCGAGCAGCCCCGCGAGCGTCCCGAGCGAAATCGAATGCCAGATGCCTTCGTTCACGGCTTCGCTGAACGCGACGTACACGACGAGCAGAATCGAGCCCTGATCGACGAACTTGAGCATCGCGCGATGCCTGTCGATCCACTTGCCGATGGCCGGCCGCAGCAGTTGCCCGGCAATGAACGGCACGAGCAGTTGCAGCGTGATGTTGCCGACGGTGTGCCACGGCGAGCCGGTCGTCGCGCCGTGATTGCTCACGACGATCCCGACGAGCGCCGGCGTGATGAAAATGCCGAGCAGGCTCGACGCGGACGCGCTGCACACGGCGGCCGGCACGTTGCCCTTTGCGATCGACGTGAACGCAATCGACGACTGCACCGTGGACGGCAGCGTGCACAGAAACAGGATGCCGGTGTAGAGCGCCGGCGTCACGAGCGGCGTCAGCACCGGTTTGAGCGCGAGCCCGAGCAGTGGAAAGAGCGCGAAGGTGCTGAGCAGCACGACGAGATGCAGCCGCCAGTGCGTCGCGCCGGCGATGATCGCCTCGCGGGAAAGCTTCGCGCCATGCAGGAAGAACAAGAGGCCGATGGCGATATCGGTGATCCAGTTGAATGCGACCGCCGCGCCGCCGCGGCAGGGCAGACAGCTCGCGCCGATGACGGTGCCGACGCGCGCCAGCGTGAAGTTGTCGGGAAGAAGTTTGGGCCGTGCCATCAAAGAGTCTCGTACTTGGACACGCCGGCCGCTGGGCGGGGCGTTTTTTGCGTCAAGTCAGGAAAAACCATGATTTTCGCTCGCACCCGATTAAATTGGCAAATTCATTTACTGGATCGATTGATGACACGTCCACATGAAACGACCTGTGCACGAGGCAGGCCGAATGAGCGCTACAGCAAAACTCGGGCCGCGCGCGAGCCAATTTCGCGGCTTTCAGATTCTTTTGTCCAGCACATTTGTTCTTCATATGTTTGGTCGTCCGAAATGCTCGGCGGCAGCGAAAAACTCTGACGTAACATGGTGTTACAACCATCGAGCGGGCCTAACACTTTTTGGCTCGACTGCTTTCGCGGCGCGAAATAAATTGTTGAATACACCGGTTGGCGGGTTTATGCATCGCTCGATGCAAGGCCCCGAATGTTCCGACTGCCGCCGGTTGTCCGCCTGAAGCGAAAGTCTCCGCTTTCCATTCACGGACGGAAATATCGGTCGGACGCAGGCTGTTTCGACATGGCGCTCACAGGCATTCGCAACACTACCCGGCTTTTCGCATCCGCAGCGCTTGGCGCGCTCGCGGTGGCGGGTTCGCTCGCGCTTGCCGGGCCGCGCGTCGAGTGGCTGCCGTCGACAGTCCTCACCGATTCCGGCGCCAGCAGGCAATCGCTGCATTACACGCCGGTCGCCGCCAAAGACGGCTTGACGCCCGTTAGCGCCGAAGTGCGTCCGGGCCCGCGGGGCGATCAGACGGTGCCGCTGCGTGGCGCGGGCTCGATTCGCGCCGACATCACGCGCTACAACGAAGAGCGCAGCCTGCCGCGCCCCCCCGGCCGTCCGGCCGACGACGGTCGCGCGCCGACGAACGCGAGCTACCGCAACTGAACGCTCCGCAGTCTTCCTAAGCTGACCTCCGTTTCGCCGCGTTCACCGCGCGGAGCGCAAAACTGTTTGCCCGTCTAGCTTCGCTGTCACGATGACGTAATCTCGCCACAGTTGCGCATCGAATTTCCCTCAGACGTTCCGCTCTTTTTTCCGCGCAAGGACAATGCGGCCTGCGCGGGAAAATGTCCGAAATTCTTAATTTCAAACGCCTTTCGACGCTTGGAGAGGCGCGCCGGTACTCGCTGCGCATCTCGCCGGTTGTCGATCCGGCCATCGCGAGCCTGAGGCAAAGCGTCCCTTCCTGCGCGCGGGCGGGGCGGGAAGTATTCGAACCGCTATACCCGCAATAACCAAAAACATTTTTGACCGGAAAAATGGTCCGTAAAGATGGTGCCGCTCCACACGCGATGCCTCTTCGCCCACTAAACCGTTATGCCGGTCAGACGAGGCGAGCGCAACGCAACTCGCCCGCAAAGATTTCAATTTTCGACAAAGAACAGGAGAGTTCATGAAGTCAACCGTCAACCGTGCAATGACTACGGTGAAAACAACGGTCAAGGCCACCGCGGTCGCCGCAGCGATGTTCGGCCTCTTCGCCGCGGGCACGGCGCACGCGCAATCGAGCGTTTCGCTATATGGACAGGTCGACGAATGGGTCGGCGCGCAGAAATTTCCCGGCGGCGATCGCGCCTGGAACGTGAGCGGCGGCGGCATGTCGACGTCGTACTGGGGCTTGAAGGGCGCCGAGGATCTCGGCGGCGGCTACAAGGCCATCTTCACGTTGGAGAGCTTCTTCCGCGCGCAGAACGGTCAGTACGGACGCTTCCAGGGCGACACCTTCTTCGCGCGCAACTCATACGTCGGCATTCAAGGTCCGATCGGCACGTTCACCGCGGGCCGCCTGACGACGCAACTCTTCGTCTCGACGATCCTGTTCAACCCGTTCGTCGATTCGTACGTCTTCTCGCCGATGGTCTATCACGTGTTCCTCGGCGCGGGCACATTCCCGACGTACCGCACGGATCAGGGCGTGATCGGCGATTCGGGCTGGAACAACTCGGTCCAGTACACGTCGCCTGACTTCAACGGTCTGTCGGGCAGCGTGATGTACAGCTTCGGCAACACCGCCGGCGACGGCCGCTCGAAGAAGTACAGCGCGCAGTTCCTGTACTTCCACGGTCCGTTCGCGGCGACGGGCGTCTATCAGTACGTGAACTTCAACAACACCCCGGGCGATCTGACGTCGGTGGACGGCTTCGCTTCGCCGGGCTACAAGAGCCAGAGCGTCGGCCAGTTGGGCGCGTCGTACGACATGAAGTACGTCAAGTTCTTCGCGCAGTACATGTACACGAAGAACGACTACGAAGGCCCCGGCACGTTCCACGTCAACACCGGACAAGGCGGTGTGACGGTTCCGCTCGGCCCGGGCACGGTGATGGCGTCGTATGCGTACTCGCGCAGCAACGGCGGTCTCGATCAGACGCACAAGAGCTGGGCGCTCGGCTACGACTATCCGCTGTCGAAGCGCACCGACGTCTACGCCGCGTACCTGAACGACAAGTACACGGGTATGTCGACGGGCGATACCTTCGGCGTCGGTCTCCGCGCGAAGTTCTAAAGCGTTTCGCATCGAACGAAAACACCGCGCTCAAGGGCGCGGTGTTTTGCTTTCTGCGGCACAAAAAATCAGCCGATCGCGAGGCGCGCCTTCGCGTCGTCGTATTCGCGCTTCAGACGCTCGACCAGTTCCGCGACGCTCGGCACGTCCTCCATCAGCCCGACGCCCTGGCCCGCGCCCCAGATTTCCTTCCACGCCTTCGCCTTGCTCGTGCCTTCGGCGAAGTTCATCGCGTTCTTGTCGGAGACGGGCAGCGCATCGGGATCGAGTCCCGCATTGACGATGCTCTCGCGGATGTAGTTGCCATGCACGCCCGTGAAGAGATTCGTGTAGATGATGTCGGCGGCGGTTGCATCGACGATCGCGCGCTTGTATTCCTCGAGCGCGTGCGCTTCCTTCGTCGCGATGAAGCGCGTGCCCATGTAGGCGAGGTCCGCGCCCATCGCTTGCGCCGCGAGGATCGAGCCGCCATTGGCGATCGCGCCCGACAGCACGATCGGGCCGTCGAACATGCGCCGCACTTCGCCGACGAGCGCGAACGGCGACGTCGTCCCCGCGTGACCGCCCGCGCCCGCCGCGACGAGAATGAGGCCGTCGACGCCCGCTTCGAGCGCTTTCTGCGCGTGCCGCAAGTTGATGACGTCGTGCAGCACGATGCCGCCGTACGAATGCACGGCGTCGATCATCTCCTTGACCGGCGCGCGCAGGCTCGTGATGAAGATCGGCACCTCATGCTCGACGCACACGCGCACGTCCTGTTCGAGCCGCGCATTCGACTGATGAACGATCTGATTGACCGCGATCGGCCCGATCACGGCATCGGGATTCGCGGCCTTGTGCGCGGCGAGCTCGCTTTGAATCTGCGTGAGCCATTCGTCGAGCAGTTCGGCGGGACGCGCGTTCAACGCCGGAAAAGAGCCGACGATGCCCGCCTTGCATTGCGCAAGCACGAGCTCGGGATAACTGACGATGAACATCGGCGAGCCGACGACGGGCAAGCTGAGGTGCTGCAAGATGGCGGGCAGAGCCATGGCACGAATCTCCTGAGTGTGTCCGAGCAGCGTTAAACCATTCTAGAGAACTGGCGCGCGATCCGGCACGCACGATCATTTTCCGGAAGGCACGCGTGGCCAGCGAACGATCGTTCGATTATATGCACGACATCGCCGCGGAAACATCCGCCATTTCCCGAAGAAGTATTCGGTTTCGGCGTTTCCACGCTCCCCACGGCATCGGCGACTGCGCGAGCGCGCCTACAATGGTCCGCAACGCCACGAACAAGAAAACACAATGTCGTTCAAAGACTACGAGCCGTTTCGCGTCGATGCGGGCGGCGTCGAGATCGCCGGGATGAAAGGCGGCGACGGGCCGCCGCTCTTGCTCCTGCACGGACATCCGCAAACGCACGAGATCTGGCACAAGTGCGCCGGCGAGCTTGCGAAGCACTTCACGGTGATCGCCAGCGATCTGCGCGGCTACGGCGCGTCGGGAAAGCCGGAAAGCGACACGCATCACACGCCTTATTCGAAACGTGCGATGGCCGGCGATCAGGTCGCGGTCATGCGTCACTTCGGCTTCGAACAGTTTCTTGTCTGCGCGCACGATCGCGGCGCGCGGGTCGCGCATCGCATGGCGATGGATTTCCCCGACGCCGTCGATCGTCTGATGCTGCTCGACATCGCGCCGACGCTCGCGATGTACGACGCTACCGACCGCGAATTCGCGACTGCAAACTTCCACTGGTTCATGCTGATCCAGCCGTCGCCGCTGCCGGAATTGCTGATCGGCGGCAACCCGGACGCATATATCGATCGGCTATTGGGCAGTGGCCAAGCGGGATTTGCGCCCTTCGCGCCGCATGCGTTGCAGGCGTATCGCGACGCGTTTGCCGCGCCGGGTGCGATCTTCGCGACGTGCGAGGACTATCGCGCGTCGGCGGGCATCGACCTCGAACACGAACGCGCCGATCTCGAACGCGGCATGAAGATCGCCTGTCCGCTGCGCGTGCTGTGGGGCGAGCAAGGCGTCATCGGACGGCGCTTCGACGCGCTCGACGAATGGCGGCGCGTCGCACGCGACGTGAGCGGCCGCGCGCTGCCGTGCGGGCACTACATTCCCGAGGAACAGCCCGACATGCTGCTCGCGGAAATGCTCGCGTTCTTCGAGGCAGATGCGCCCTGAAACCCGCGCCGGCATTGGGCTTTACGTGAATTCAGGTGTCGTTACAATTTTGTAGGGAAAGCACCGATGCACGTGAAATAGTGTCGCGATACGATACTTGGGACGTTGATCACGTCCATATGATTCTGCCGCTTGCCGTAGCTGACAAGCGGCTTTCTTTTTGTGCACTCGGGCGGTTCAGGCCACCGACACGGTTTCGCCGCTCACGTTCACCGAGCCGCCGCGCGCCAGTTCTCCGACGATTTTCTCGACGAGCGTATGACATTCGCCCGATGGCGCGAGCGCATCGGCGGCGGCGCGCATCGCGCGGGCGTCTTGCGTCATCGTGATGAGCGCATCGAGCGTCATCGTGCGCACTTCCATCAACTTGAAGACGATCAGCACCTTGAGCGCGTTCTTCGCGTTGCGCGCGGGATCGGCCTCCAAGTATTCGAGTCGCGACGAAGCGACCTCGAGCGCGCGCGCAACGTCCGTGAACGGCGCGCCGTGGCCGGGAATCACGATATCGACGTCGAGCGTCGATATGAGTTCGAGCACCGCGCGTTCTTCCGCGAAACCGCTGTCGCCTTCGAGTTCGGGAAAGATCACGCCGAAGCCGTTTTCCCACAACGCGTCAGCGCTGATGAGCACGCGCGTCTCGGGGCAATGGAGCATCAGCGAATGCGGATCATGGCCCGGCGCGCCGAGCACGTTCCAGTCGAAGCCGCCGAGCGCGAGCGTCGCGCCGTGCGCGATCGTGCCCGTGAAATCGAAGCGATCGCAGCGCTGGCCGGTCGCGCGAAACGTGAGCGCGTCTTCGTCCCACGCGCGCACCGCGTGCGCTTCGCTTGCGGGAATCAGCGTGTCGCAGGCGTACGTGCGCTGGAGCAGCGCGTTGCCGCCGCAATGATCCGAATGCAGATGCGTGTTGACGATCAGATCGAGCTTGCGCGCGCCGAGCTTTTGTTTGACCAGCGCGAGCGTTTGCGGCGCGTGGGATACATAGCCCGTGTCGACGATCGCGGTGCCTTCGGCGCTTCTGAACAGCACGTTGTTCGACGAGAGCCAGCCGCGCTCGAAGACCGTCATCGACTCCGGCAGCGTTCTCACGCGCGTGTCTCCAGCGGCATCACGACGATGGTCGCCGTCGCCTTCATCACCGTTTCGCCGAGCTGATTGCGCGCGTCGCCTTCCAGCTTCACGAGATCCCCGTTCAGACTCGCTTTCCACTTCGCTTCGGTCACGCGCCAGGACATCGCGAGCACGTCGTTCGCCTTCACCGCGCGCGTCAGCCTGATGCCGAATTCGAGTCCGAGCGGCTGCGCGTATTGCGAGAAGTGCGTGGCGAGCATCGCCATCAGATGCGCGGTCGGCTGCGTGCCCGATGCGATCAGCGCACCGAAACGGCTTGCGCGCGCGTAGGCGTCGTCGTGATGCAGCGGGTTGAGATCGTTGACGAGCGTCGCGAAGTGCTTGATCGAATCGGGCGGCAGCGTGAGCGTCGCGTCGAACGATTCGCCGAGCGTCACCACGCGCGCGCCCTGACGACGGCTCTCGACGCGCGCGAGCACCGCGCGTTTCGCGTCATCGTCATGGGAGGACCACGCGGCGATTTCGCCGATGTTGCGAAAGCAGCCGTCGCAGAAACCGGTCTCCGGATTCATGCGGCATACATCGACGCACGGCGACGCAACGTCCGTCACATTCGTCACGATTCCGCCGTCTCGCGCAACGCGACGTCCGCGACCGGCGCGCCCGTCAGCTCGATCAATTCCTGCGGCGACAGATTGAACACCGCGTGCGGATGCCCGGCCGCCGCCCACAGGCTGTCGAGCGCGAGCAGGTCTTCGTCGATGAGCGTGACCGGCGTGACCGCATGGCCGATCGGGCACACGCCGCCGATCGCATAGCCGGTCTTCTCGCGCACGAACTTCGCGTCCGCGCGCGCCAGAGCGCCGACGCGCGCCGCGACCTTCGCTTCATCGACGCGATTCGCGCCGCTCGCGATCACGAGCACGGGCGCGTCGTCTTCCTTGCGGCGAAACAGAATCGACTTGGCGATCTGCGCGACCTCGCAGCCGAGGCCGGCCGCCGCTTCCGCCGACGTCTTGCCGGTTTCGGGCAGCATCACGACGTCATGCGGATGGCCGCGTTCCTTCAACAAAAGCGCGACGCGGCGCGCGGAATCGGGCAATTGATCGATCATCTTTGTCCTTTGTTGTTCAGACGCAGGCGGCGGCGCCGTCGCGTTTCTTCGTGAAGATCGCCTTTCCTGCACGCGACGAACTCGGCTTGCCGATCGCGCGCGAAATGAAATCGCCGATATCGACGAGCTGATCCAGATCGACGCCGGTCTCGATGCCGAGCCCGTTCATCAGATACACGACGTCTTCGGTCGCGACATTCCCGGTCGCGCCCTTCGCATATGGACAGCCGCCGAGCCCCGCCACCGACGCGTGGAAGATCTCGATGCCTTCGAGCAGCGCCGCATAAATGTTGCCGATGGCTTGCCCGTACGTGTCGTGGAAATGTCCGGAAAGGCGCTCGCGCGGAAACGCTTTCTGCGCTGCCGCGAGCACTTCGCGCGTGCGTTTGGGCGTGCCGACGCCGATGGTATCGGCGATATCGATCTCGTCGCAGCCGAGCGCTTTCATGCGTTCGACGACATCCACGACCGATTCGATGCTCACTTCGCCCTGATACGGACAGCCGAGCGCGCACGAGATGGATCCGCGCAGCCGCATGCCGGCGTCCTTCGCGGCTTTCGCGACCGGCTCGAAGCGCGCGATGCTCTCCGCGATGCTGCAATTGATGTTCTTCTGCGAGAACGCCTCGCTCGCCGCGCCGAAGATCACGATTTCATCGGCTTTGGCTTCGAGCGCGCCTTCGAAGCCGCGCATGTTCGGCGTGAGCACGGAGTAGATCGTGCCCGGACGGCGCTCGACGCCGGCCATGAGTGCGGCGGCGTCGGACATTTGCGGCACCCATTTCGGCGACACGAACGATGTCGATTCCACGTTCACGATGCCCGCCCGCGCGAGCCGGTTCACGAGCTCGA
Organism: Caballeronia sp. LZ008; assembly: GCF_031451435.1. NCBI lineage: Bacteria > Pseudomonadati > Pseudomonadota > Betaproteobacteria > Burkholderiales > Burkholderiaceae > Caballeronia > Caballeronia sp. LZ008. The sequence continues at coordinate 68,472 of NZ_JARUXK010000001.1, forward strand.
TTTTGGTTTCGGTGGGCACGAATTCCTTTTCGTTCTGCAGGCCGTCGCGCGGCCCGACTTCGACGATTTTCACTTTTGACGGAATCATGTCTCTGTCTCCTTTCGATGTGGTCTCAGTACCCGCGCTTGAAATCGACGATGCCGCTGATCGGCTCGCCGCGCGCGAGCGCTTTGATCTTGCCGGCGATCTGCACGATGCTTTCCTCGCGCAGCGTTTCCGCCGAAATATGCGGCGTCACCGACACGCGCGGATGCGTCCAGAACGGATGTTCCTGCGGCAGCGGCTCGGTGTGGAAGACATCGAGCGTCGCGGCGGCGATCTGGCCGCTGTCGAGCGCGGCGATGAGATCGGCATCGACGAGATGCGGGCCGCGCGCCACGTTCACCAGATACGCGCCGCGCGCGAGCTTGCCGAACGTGCGCGCGTTCAGAATGCCTTCGGTGTCCGGCGTGTGCGGCAACAGATTGATGAGCACTTTTACGCCGTCGAGAAACGCGTCGAATTCGTCCGCGCCCGCGTGAACGTGGACGCCTTCGATCGTCTTCGGCGTGCGGCTGTATCCGCGCACGGGCACGCCGAGTTTCAGCAAACCCTTCGCGACTTCCGCGCCGAGCACGCCGAGCCCGAGCACGCCGACAGTGAACGATTCGCGCGCGTGCTGCGGCAGTTTTTCCCAGCGGCCTTCGCGTTGCAGGGCGTCGTATTCGTCGAAGCGGCGCAGGTAGCGCAGCACGCAGTACGTCGCGTATTCGACCATCTGCTGCGCCATGCCGGTGTCTTCGAGACGCACGAGCTTCGCGTTCGGCGGCAGCGTGCCGGGTTCGCGGCGCTCGACATCGAGAATCGCGTCGACGCCCGCGCCGAGATTGAACACGGCCTGAAGATCGGGACGATTGGCAAAGAGCTCGCGCGGCGCGCGCCACACGATCGCGTAGTCGGCGCTCGCGGTGTCGCCCGGCTCCCATACGCGCAGGTCCGCATCGGGCAACTCGCGTTTCAGGCCGCCGAGCCACGCGTCGATATCGGCGCCCTTCTCGTAGAAGATGATTTTCATGGCCGCGTCCGTTTTCCGTTTAGTTCGCGTGCTTGTGTCCGCAACCGCGTTCGGCTTCCTGCGCGCCGGCGTTCTGCGCGGCTTCCGCGCGCATGCCGAGGCGCTCGATCAGCTTGCGGTCGGCTTCGGCTTGCGGGTTGCTCGTCGTCAGAAGCTGATCGCCGTAGAAGATCGAGTTTGCGCCCGCCGCGAAGCACAGCGCCTGCAACGCTTCATCCATCTGCTCGCGTCCGGCGGACAGACGCACCATCGCCTTCGGCATCGTGATGCGCGCGACCGCGATCGTCCTCACGAACTCGAACGGATCGAGCGCGTCGACGCCGGTGAGCGGCGTGCCCGCGACCTGCACGAGATTGTTGATCGGCACCGATTCCGGATACGGCTCCATGTTCGCGAGCTGCGAGATCAGTCCCGCGCGTTCGCGTCGCGATTCGCCCATGCCGACGATCCCGCCACAGCACACGTTGATGCCCGCGTCGCGAACGTGTTCGAGCGTATCGAGGCGATCCTGATACGTGCGCGTCGAAATGATCTGGCCGTAGAACTCCGGCGACGTGTCGAGATTGTGGTTGTAGTAATCGAGGCCGGCGTCGCGCAAGCCTTGCGCCTGATGCGCTTCGAGCATGCCGAGCGTCACGCAGGTTTCGAGGCCCATCGCCTTCACGCCGCGAATCATGTCCTTGATCGGCTCGAGATGGCGATCCTTCGGATTGCGCCACGCCGCGCCCATGCAAAAGCGCGTCGCACCGTTCGACTTCGCGACTTCGGCTGCCTTCAGGACTTCATCGACGTCCATCAGTTTTTCGGCCTTGAGGCCGGTGTCGTGATGCACCGACTGCGGACAGTACGCGCAATCTTCCTCGCAGCCGCCCGTCTTGATCGACAGCAGCGTGGACAACTGCACCGCGTTCGGATCGAAGTGTTCGCGATGCACGGTCTGCGCGCGGAAGAGCAGATCGTTGAACGGCAGTTCGTACAGCGCGACGACATCGGCGACGCGCCAGCGCTGCATCGGTTGCGGCGTGGTTTTCGAGGTGGTCTCAGTGGCGATTTGCTGTGTCATGAATTCAATCCTTTTGATGAAGCGAGTCGGTCAGAGCGCCGATATCGAGCGAATCGGCGGCGCGCGTTGCATCGGGTGCCGCGAGATGCGGAATCACGCCGATGAGCGGCGCCTTGATGCGTTGTTTCAGTGTTGCGATGTTTTCGTCGGGATACAGCATATTCGGATCGACGCGATTCGCCACCCAGCCGGCGAGCTTCAGGCCGCGCGACGCGATGGCTTCGACCGTCAGCAACGCATGGCTGATGCAGCCGAGCCGCATGCCGACGACGAGCACGACCGGCAGATTCAGCGCGACGGCGAGATCGGCGGTGTCGTGCGTGTCGGTGAGCGGCACGCGAAAACCGCCGACGCCTTCCACCACGACGATATCCGCTTTCGTCATCGCGAACTGATGCGCTCGCACAATGCGCCCGATGTCGAGCGCCACGCCTTCGCGCGCCCCAGCGATATGCGGCGCGATCGGCTCGCGCATCATGAACGGCGTGCGGATGTCGTTCGGCAGCGCGACGTTCGCGGCGGCGTCGAGCTGATCGGCGTCTTCGTTGTGCAGCACGCCGTCGCGCTCGACCGCGCCCGACGCGATCGGCTTCATCGCGGCGGCGGAAAGGCCCGCGCGCGCGAAGCCGTGCAGCAGCGCGCAAGAGACGAGCGTCTTGCCGATTTCCGTATCGGTTCCGGCGACGAACAGGGATAAAGCGGTCATAGCGTATTCAAAGCGTTTAACGCGTGATCGAGCCGCGCAAGATCGTCGTCGCTGTGCGCGGCGGAAAGGGAAATGCGCAGGCGCGACGTGCCCGCCGGAACCGTCGGCGGACGAATCGCCGGAACCCAGAGGCCTTGCTTGTCGAGCGCGGCGGCGATTTCCAGCGTTTCGTCGTTGCCGCCGATCACGAGCGGCTGCACGGCGGTATGCGAATCGACCGGCATCCAGCGCGTGCGTTTCAGCATCGCGCGCGTGGTGTCGATCAGCGACGCGAGGTGCGCGCGGCGCGCGTCGCCTTCATCGCCCGCGATGATTTCGATGCTCTTCGACACCGCATGCGCGACCGCCGGCGCGGACGCCGTCGTGAAGATATACGGACGCGCGCGCTGAATGAGCCATTCGATGACGGTTTCATCCGCCGCGACGAACGCGCCCGACACGCCCGCCGCCTTGCCGAGCGTGCCGACATAGACGAGATGCGGCGAGCGCAGTGCGTAATGCGCCAGCGCGCCGCGTCCTTGCGGGCCGAGCACGCCGAAGCCGTGCGCGTCGTCGACGACGAGCCACGCGCCGTACTTCTCCGCAAGCTCGACGAGACGCGCGAGCGGCGCGATATCGCCGTCCATGCTGAACACCGTGTCGGTGACGATGAGCTTCGTCGCCGTTTCGTCGCGGGAGGCGTCGAGCATCGCGTCGAGCGCGTCGATGTCGGCGTGCGGATAAATCTGCGTTTGCGCGCGCGACAGGCGCACGCCGTCGATCAGCGATGCGTGATTGAGCGCGTCCGAAAACACGAGCGTGCCGCGTCCGGCGAGCGCCGTGACGACCGCGAGGTTCGCCATGTAGCCGGTGCTGAAGTAAAGCGCGCGCGGGCTGTCGACGAAACCGCCCGAGAACGCGGCGAGATCGTCTTCGAGTTGCGCGTGCGCGCGTGAATGGCCGCCCAGCAGATGCGAGCCGCCGCTGCCCGCGCCGAAAAGCGACGCGCCTTCGGCGAGCGCCGCGCGAATCGCATCGTGCGCGGCGAGGCCGAGATAATCGTTGCTCGCGAAGCCGACGATCGCGCGGCCATCGACGGTCATGTGCGCGGAACAGGCGCCGTCGATCGTCTTGCGGCGACGCCGCAGGCCGCGCGCATCGATATCGTTCAAGCCCTGTTCGAGCGTTTCGTACAACGCTCTCGCTGTCGTGCTCATGCTGCGACCCCCGCGAGCGTGGCGTCGAGCGTTTCGCGCGTGCGTTGCGCGAGGAGCAGCAGTTCGTCGTCGGAGAGGATGTACGGCGGCATCATGTAGACCGTCGCGCCGATGGGGCGCATCAGCAGTTCGCGCTGCAACGCGTTTGCGAAGAAGCGGCGCGAGAACGTCTTGTCGTCGATATCGACATCGAACGCGAAGATCGTGCCGCAATTGCGCAGATTCTTCACGCGTTCGTGCCCGCCGACGCGCGCGCGCAACGCCTCGCCCAGCAACGCCGATTTGCGTTTGTTTTCCGCGAGCACGTTCGCGCTGTCGAACAGATCGAGCGTCGCCAGCGCGGCGCGGCACGCGAGCGGATTGCCCGTGTACGAATGCGAATGCAGAAAGCCGCGCGTGACGTCGTCGTCGTAGAACGCGGCGTAGATGTCGTCGCGCGTGAGCACGATCGAAAGCGGCAAGTATCCGCCGCTGATGCCCTTCGACAAGCAGATGAAATCAGGCCAGATGCCCGCCTGCTCGCACGCGAAAAAAGTGCCGGTGCGCCCGCAGCCGACCGCGATTTCATCGGCGATCAGATGCACGCCGAATTCGTCGCACAGCGCGCGCAAACGCGTGAGATACGACGCGTCGTACATCGACATGCCGGCCGCGCACTGCACGAGCGGCTCGACGATCACGGCCGCAAGCTGCGACGCGCGCTGCCCGAAGAGCGCGCGCATCGCGGCGATGGCTTCGTCGATGCCGACCGCCGCCGGCGACGCGACCACATGCGCGTGACGGATCAGCGGATCGTAAGCGTCCTTGAAAATGGCGACGTCCGTCACGCCGAGCGCGCCGATCGTTTCGCCGTGATAGCTGTTCGCGAGACACGCGAATTCGCGCTTCTCGCTTGCGCCGCGATTGCGCCAGAAGTGAAAGCTCATCTTCAGCGCGATCTCGACCGCCGACGCGCCATCGGACGCGAAAAACGCATGGCCGAGCGTGCGATCGGTGAGCGCGCAAAGACGCTCGGCCAGTTCGACGGCCGGCGCGTGCGTGCAGCCCGCGAGCATCGCGTGTTCGAGCGTGTCGAGTTGATCCTTGAGCGCGCGGTTGATGTCGTCGTTCGCGTGGCCGAAGAGATTGACCCACCACGAACTGATCGCATCGAGATAGCGGTGGCCTTCGTGGTCGTAGAGCCACGCGCCCTTGCCGCGCGCGATCGGCACGAGCGGCACGCGCTCGTGATGTTTCATCTGGGTGCACGGATGCCACACGGCCGCAAGCGAGCGGGCAACCCAGTCCTGATTGGCTTCTGTGTTCAAAAACGGCTCCCAGGCCCGCGCGCGCGATGCGGGCCGGATACATCGGGCAAGCGCCAGGCGCCTGCGTTACGGGGAAACTGCGTGAAAACTGCGCGAGTCAATTATCCCTAAAACATGGCCGACCTTCCGTATTCGGAAGGTTTTTTGGACATGCGTGCGCGCGCAATGGAAATGCGAAAACGCGCTATCGCGTGCAACGTCGGCCAAATGGGTCGCTTAACGTGCGATCGACGCAAAAACGCCGGCGCGAAGGCCGGCGTTCCCGACAGGCGGAAAAGGTGTTCTAGCGTGACGCCGTCTGCGTCTCGGCGGCCTGATCGTTCCAGACGACGCGATTATTCACCGCGTACAGCCGGCACGGATCGGCGCTCTGCTTCTGGCAGCTCGCGATGGCGACGGCCATCGGATCGTCGCCGCCTTCGGCCCACGACCACGCGCCCGAATCGGACACGGCGAACGCGCGGCTCGAATACTGCGAAAGGAAGTTGCGATAACCGGCGCGGCCGTTTTCATCGACGAACGGCACGGCCTGCACGGAATCGAGGTCCGCGAAGTGCGTCGCGTTCGGCATGCGCGGCTCGGCCACCTGATATTGCACGGCGGTCGGCATGCCGATCTGCGCGAGGAAGGCCTTCACGCGCGGCCACCAGATCTGCACGCCGTCGCGGTCGCCGACGAGCCGATGCGCGTCGTTCTTGTAGCTGCCGAAATCGACCATGTTGGCGCGCGCGCCGTGCGCGGTGAACGCGGTGTACATCTGCGCGGACAAGTCGCCGTCCCAGACCGAATCGTTGTCGCCGTAGAGCCACAGCGACGGCAGGCGCACGTTCTGCCCGTAATCGCCGAACGCGTTGACGAGATTCTTCCGCCAGTCGCCGCATTCGTCCTGACGCAGCCCGCCCGAGAAATTGATGAGACCGCGCACGCCGGGCGCCGCGACGGCATCGCGCGCGCCGTAGGCGATGGTCGTCAAACCGCCGTGCGACGTGCCCGCGACGACGATATGCGTCTTGTCGACATACGCTTGCTGGCTCATATAGGCGATGGTCGCGGCGACGTCCTGCGCTTGCGCGAACCCGTTCGCCTCGACGTCGCAGCCGTGGCCGGTGTAATCGCCGCCCGAGCCCGCGAAGCCGCGCCGGTTCGGCACGACGACGACATAGCCGTGGCGCACGAATTCACGCGCGAGCGCGACCGGGCGATTGCGCGGTTGCGCGTGCGAATCGCCGGGGAGCTTGCCGTGATTGAAGACGATCATCGGGAACGGGCCGGCGCCGTCCGGCTTGAACACGGTGGTTTCGAGCGAGATGTCGGCTTCGGGAATCTCGATGACGCTTTCGTTCAGTCCGATCGCGACGACGGGCAGGCCGGCATCGAGCGAATCGGGAATCTGCGAGAGCGTCTGGCCGAACGCGGGCGCCTGCAGACCTTCGGATTGACGCACGCCGCCGACCGGTTCGGCACGCACGGCGGACGTGACGAGCGATGCCGCGAGCGCGCACACCATGCTGCATCCGACCAACCAGGTTCTGATCGCCATCCGTGAACTCCGACTGCGCTTCCAAAGGACGTTGATACGGCGAGCCCCGAACGTCTTTTTGAAGTCACAAACCTATCGCGCTGCTCGATGAGAGCAGTATCGGCTGCGGGTTCCGGGAGTCATGCCCTGAAAAGGCATGACAATTGGCTTCAAAACGGGGCTTCGCTGCGAGTGTCCGGGCACGGGAATGACAGCGCCCTGACGTGAACACAGATTAACCGTTCAAAATTGCACTGCACAATAAGAGAAACCCCGTAACTGTTTAATCTGTAAGGAAATTCTTAGGAAATTAATACCGCGTGCCACAGCATATTTCTTAAAGGAATATTTAGTTTTCTTTAATCTGACCATCAACATAGATCCAGTTTCCGGCGCTGTCTCGCGTGAAGCGGCTGGCTTCGTGCAAACGATGCGCGCGCCCGCCGACCTTGTAGCGCGCGACGAACTCGACTTCCTCGTGATTCGCGTCGGTCGGCGTGTGGCGTTTGATCTGCAAGCCGAGCCAGCGCGTGCCGGCGTCGGAGGCGTCGAGATCGGGCGGGCAGGTCGCTTCCGCCCAGGTCGCGCGCAGATACGCGGTGTCGCCGAGCACGTAGGCGGTGTAGCGCGAGCGCATCAGTTCCATTGCGTTCGCGGGCTTTTCGCCGCCTTCGATGAATCGTCCGCAACACGCGTCGTAACGCGGCGCGCGCGCGTCAGGCCGCTGGCCGGGCGCGGCGCCGCCGCACGGACATTCCACGAGTTTCATTGATCGACACCCGGCATGACGACATGGCGCGGCTGGCTGCGCACGCGTTCGAGCCACGCGCGGATCGCCGGATAGCGCGACAGATCGAGATTCGCCTGATCCGCGACATGCGTGTACGCGTACAGCGCGATATCGGCGACGGTGTAGCGCTCGCCGACTAAAAACGTGCGCGTCGACAAATGCCGCTCCATCACGTCGAGCGCGCGATACGAACCGGCGATCTTCTCCGGCAGTCGCGCGTCGCCGGGATTCTTCTGAAACTGCAGGATGAAGCGCGCCACCGCGACATACGGCTCGTGGCTGTACTGCTCGAAGAACATCCACTGCAGCACTTGCGCGCGTTCGAGCCGGTCGTCGGGCATGAGCGGCGTGCCGTCGGCGAGATAGCAGAGAATCGCGTCCGATTCGGAGAGCGTCGTGTTCTCGTCGATGACGAGCACCGGCACCTTGCCGTTCGGATTCAGCTTTTTGAATTCGTCGGTGCGAGTTGCGCCGTTCATCATGTCGACTTCGTGCCAGACATAAGGCTGGCCGAGCTGTTCGAGGACGAGGCGAACCTTGTGACAGTTGCCCGATGCCGAAACGCCGTGTACCTGATAGGTCACATTCACTCCTTGTTCACCATTCGATCTTCGTGCCGTCGTACTGCACGAAAGTCCCATTGAATTCCTCGCGCAGCGCGCCCGCTTCGGCGATCACCGCGCGCATGCCGGCGACGCTGCGCGCGACGTCGATCGCCGCCGATGGCCCGCCCATTTCCGTGCGAACCCAGCCCGGATGCAGCGCGATGCACGCCGAATGCCGCGATTCCAGCGACGCCACCTTCAGCGCGGAATTGAGCGCCGCCTTGCTCGCGCGATACAGCCAGCCGGTCGTGCCGCTCGTCTCGGCGATGCTGCCCATCTTGCTCGACACGACCGCGAGCACGCCGTTCGCGGCGTCGGTCAGCGGCAGGAGCACGGGAATCAGTTGCATCGGACCACGCACGTTGGTGTGCATGACCTGATCGAAGTCCTCCGCGCCGATCGTCTCGACGCCTTCGGTGCGCGGTCCATACACGCCCGACACGACGATCGCGACATTCAGCTTTTCCTCGTCCAGTTGCCAGGCGAGCGCGGCGATCTGCTCGGGCTGCGTGACGTCGAGCGGGAAGGTTTGCGCACCCATCGCGTCGAGCGCGGAGAGCGAGGTTTTATCGCGGGCCGTGGCGAGCACGCGCCAGCCGTCGCGACAATATTCGCGTGCGAATTCGTGGCCGAGGCCGCGCGACGCGCCGACGATCAGAACCGTTTTCATGAGCGACATGTTCCTTGTGTGAACAGACTTCGTGAATATAACGCGCGACCCGCTGTCGCGGATCGCCGTTCGGCCTTTCGGCTATCGTTGTGCGCTTTCAAACAGCAGGACCGGAAAGATGATGCAAACCGATGTCGTGATCGTCGGCGCGGGGCCGGCGGGCTTGTGTCTCGCGAACGCGCTGAGCGGCGCGGGTTTGTCGATCGTGTTCGTCGAGCAGCAAAGCCACGACGCGCTGCGCGAGCCCGCCTTCGACGGCCGCGAGATCGCGTTGACGCAGAAATCCGTCGCGTTTCTCAAGACGCTCGGCGTGTGGGAGCGCATCGACGCGCACGCGAAATCGCAGTTGGCCGATGCGCGCGTTTTCAACGGATCGTCGCCGTTCGCGATGAAAATCGGTCATGCGCTTTCCGGTCACGACGAGCTCGGTTGGCTCGTGTCGAATCATCTGATCCGGCGCGCCGCGTTCGAAGCAGTGAGCGCGGACGTCCGCATCATGACGTCCGAACGCGTGACCGACCTCGATACCGACGCATGTGGCGCGCGCGTGCGGCTCGAAAGCGGCGAGACGATCGCGGCGCGGCTCGTCGTCGCGGCAGACAGCCGGTTCTCCGCGACGCGCCGCATGATGGGCATCGCCGCCGACATGCACGATTTCGGCAAGTCGATGTTGGTCTGCTGCATGACGCACGACGTGCCCCACGATCACGCGGCGTGGGAATGGTTCGGCCACCGGCAGACGCTCGCGCTCTTGCCGATGAATCCGGATCCGGAGACGGGCGCGCATCGGTCGTCGGTTGTGGTGACGCTCGAGGCGCGCGACATCGAGCGCCTGAGCAAGCTCGACGAGGATGCGTTCAATCGCGAGATCGAACGCCGCTTCGAGCGCAGACTCGGGACGATGGCGCTGCGCACGACGCGGCATGTTTATCCGCTGGTGTCGGTTTATCCGAAGCGCTTCGTGGCGAAGCGTTTTGCGACGGTCGGCGATGCGGCGGTCGGCATGCATCCGGTCACGGCGCACGGGTTCAACTTCGGGCTGGCCGGCATCGAGACGCTCACGCGCGCGATTCGCGACGCGCAGGCGGCGGGGCTCGACATCGCCGGCGATGGGCTGCTCGCGCGATATGAAGCGAAGCATCGGCAGGAAACGCGGCCGCTTTATCTGATCACGCGATTCATCACGGAGGTTTATACGCGCGACTCGCTGCCGGCGCGGATCGCGCGCGATGCGATGCTGCGGATCGGAGAGAAGCTGACGCCGTTCAAGCGGGCCGTGGCGATGTCGCTGGCGGGGTGAGTGAGATTTCGCTTATTTCGTTTGGATGACTAGTCGTGCTTATTGAATTCGATAGAGTGACGACTGTCGCAACATCGATAAGGAGCCGAGCATGTTCAAGATCATCAAGGCCGAGTTACCTTGGAATATAACCGCCGAGGAGATTCGCGAATACGCGGAACAGGCTGCCATCCGTCGCAAGCTCGAGATCGAAAGCCGCAAAGGGACGGCCGAGGAATACATCGACAGTCCCGAGTACAACAGCCGTTTCATCGATCATCTGCTGAACTTTCCGAAACTCGACGTGGAGGACGACTTCTTCGATCGTCATCCGAAACGAGGAGCCTCCGATGTATCTGGCTGATACGAACGTGATCAGTGAAACGAGACTCGAAGAACGCGCCAATGAAGGCGTTCGCGTGTTCTTCCGGCAAGCCAAGCTCGATAAGAGATGCGTTCATCTCTCCGTCATGACTGTCGCGGAACTTCGACAGGGCGTCGAGCGGGTGCGCCGAAGAGGCGATAAACGGCAGGCCGAAAAGCTCGAATCGTGGGTGAACAACGTCCTGCGAGAATCCTGCCGGCGGGCAAGGAGATCGGCAGGCTATGGGGAAACCTGCGCGCGCCGCACCCTGAACCCGCTTTGGACAAGCTCATAGGTGCAACGGCCATTTTCCACGGATTGACGGTGGTCACGCGCAACGTCAGAGACTTCGAGCGAATGGGCGTCGAGATGCTGAATCCCTTCGAATAGGAATGAATGCGGCCCGGCTCGCGCCGGACCGGCCCGGAACACTCAAACCAACTCCACCCCCATCGCCGTCGCCTCCCCACCGCCGATACACAAGCTCGCCACCCCGCGCTTCAGCCCACGCGCCTTCAACGCACCGAGCAGCGTCACAAGAATCCGCGCGCCCGACGCACCGATCGGATGCCCGAGCGCGCACGCGCCGCCGTTCACATTGACCTTGTCATGCGGCAGATCGTGCTCACGCATCGCGGCCATCGTCACGACGGCGAACGCTTCGTTGATTTCATACAGATCGACATCGCCCGCGCGCCAGCCGTTTTTCTCGAAGAGCTTGCTGATCGCGCCGACGGGCGCCGTCGTGAACAAGGCCGGTTGTTGCGCGAACGTGCTGTGTCCGGCGATACGCGCGATCGGCGTGACGCCGAGCCGCATCGCGGTCGATTCGCGCATCATCACGAGCGCCGCCGCGCCATCGGAAATCGACGACGAATTCGCGGCCGTCACCGTGCCGTCCTTCGCGAACGCGGGCTTGAGCGACGGAATCTTCTCGATGTTCGCCTTGAACGGCTGCTCGTCGCGCCCGATCACCGTCTCGCCCTTCCTGCCCTGTACCGTCACGGGCGCGATTTCCCAGTCGAACGAGCCATCGTCGTTCGCTCGCTGCGCGCGCCGCAGCGATTCGACCGCGAACGCATCCTGCGACTCGCGCGAGAACGCATACGACGAAGCGCATTGCTCCGCGAACGCGCCCATCAGACGGCCTTTTTCGTAAGCGTCTTCGAGGCCGTCGAGGAACATGTGATCGAGAACCTGACCGTGACCCATGCGCATGCCGCCGCGCGCTTTCGGCAGCAGATACGGCGCGTTCGTCATGCTTTCCATGCCGCCCGCGACGATCACGTCGACCGATCCGGCCAGCAGCATGTCGTGCGCGAACATCGCCGCGCGCATGCCCGAGCCGCACATCTTGTTGATCGTCGTGCAGCCGGTGGATAGCGGCAAGCCCGCGCCGAGCGCCGCCTGACGCGCGGGCGCCTGACCCTGACCGGCGGGCAGCACGCAGCCCATGATGGCTTCGTCGATCTGCTCGGGTTTCAATCCCGCGCGTTCGACCGCCGCCTTCACCGCAGCAGCGCCAAGCTGCGGCGCGGTCAGCGACGCGAAATCGCCCTGAAACGCGGCCATCGGCGTGCGCGCCGCCGACACGATGACGATCGGATCGTTCCTTGTCTCACTCATGTTTCAGCTCCTTGATGACGCCCTTGATCACTTCGGGAACGTCGCCCAAGCGTTCGGCAAGTGCCGCATCTGACGCGAGGACATCGTTTTCCGCGGAATGCGCGCCGCTGCGAGTCATCGCGGCAACGCACGACTGATAAACCGGATCGATCTCGGCCGGTGCGCCGATCATCATGCCCATGTTGCGCAGGCGGCCGTCGTGCACGCCGTAGGTCCAGCCGTGCACGGTGAGCTCCTGTCCGCGCGCCCATGCGTCCTGAACGACGGTCGTGCGGCACACGTTGATGGTCTGCTCGATCGTGTTCAGCTCCACGAGACGGCGATGGCGCGCGTCGCCCATCGGCCATTCGTCGAGCAGCGCGCCGTGCTTTTCGCGCACGTCTTCGACATGGCGCAGCCAGTTATCGGCGAGACTGACGCGCCGCCCGACGAGCGCCGCGCCCACGCCCGAGCAGCCGTAATGGCCGACGACCATGATGTGCTTCACCTTCAGCAGATCGACGGCGAACTGGATCACCGACAGACAATTGAGATCGGAGTGCACGACGACGTTCGCGATGTTTCTGTGCACGAAGACTTCGCCCGGCGGCAAGCCGATGATCTCGTTGGCCGGCACGCGCGAGTCCGCGCAGCCGATCCACAGATATTCGGGCGTCTGCTGATGCGCGAGGCGCTCGAAGAAAGCGGCGTCTTCGGCGAGCTTGCGTTCGACCCATTCCTGATTGTTTGCGAACAGGTGAGCAAGCGGCGTTTTATCGTCAATGTGTTTCATGTTCGAAAGTCAAAAGCCGGACCGCGCGCTTCACGCGGCGCGCGCGTCCGATCGGCCGGGCTCGTCGAAACGCTCCGGGTAACGGATGCAGAATCGGACGTCCCGGTCATAGGGAAAGAAATCGGCGAGTTCGCCGCGCAGCAGTTGTTCCTTGTGATGCTGCCAGAACGCGGGATCGAAAAAATCCGCGTGATGACGCATGAACGCTTCGCGCACGCGCGGATCGCCGAGCAAAAATGTGCCGTACGTTTCGGGAAAGATATCGTGCGGCCCGACGGTATACCACGGTTCGCCGGACAGCTCGTCCTCTTCCGTGCGCGGCGCAGGGACGCGGCGCACGTTGCAATCGGTCAGATACTCGATTTCATCGTAGTCGTAGAACACCACGCGACCGTGCCGCGTCACGCCGAAGTTCTTGTACAGCATGTCGCCGGGGAAGATGTTCGCCTGAATCAGCTGTTTGATCGCGTCGCCATATTCCTTGATGCCGTGATCGACGTCGTCGGCGTTGCCGTTCTGCAGGAAGAGATTGAGCGGCACCATGCGGCGCTCGATATACACATGCCGGATGACGAGCTTGTCGCCTTCGTATTCGATCATCGAAGGCGCTTCCTTTTCGAGTTCGCGGATGAGCGCGTCGTCGAGGCGCGCGACCGGCAGCGCGACGCTCGAATATTCGAGCGTATCGGCCATTCGGCCAACGCGATCGTGCCGCTTCACGAGTTGATATTTGTCCTGAATCTTCTGCCGCGTGGTTTCCTTCGGCGGCGGAAACGCGTCCTTGATGAGCTTGAACACGTAAGGAAACGACGGCAGCGTGAAGACGATCATCACGAGTCCCTTGATGCCCGGCGCGACGATGAACTTATCGCTCGAGTGCGACAGATGATGCAGCAAGTCGCGATAGAAATCGTTCTTGCCCTGCTTCTGCAAACCGACCGACGTATAGATTTCGGCCTTCGGCTTGCGCGGCATGATCGTGCTCAGAAATTGCACGAACGCCGACGGCACTTCCATATCGACGAGAAAGTACGAATGCGAGAAGCTGAAGATGATGAGCACCTGCTCGCGCGAGAGCAGCACGGTATCGAGCGCGAGCAAGCCGGGCTTCGTATGCCGGATCGCGATGGCGAAGGGCAGCAGCGCATCGCCGTTGATGATCCGCCCGACGACATACGCCGCCTTGTTGCGAAAGAACAGCGACGAAAGCACATGAATCTGAAAGTTCGGCGCCGGCGTGATATCGCCGAAGGCTTCGCGCAGCGCCTGCATCACGCATTGCACGTCGCGCGGCAAATCCTCGAACGGCGGTTCCAACTGAAAGTTCGTGACGATGCGTTCGAGCGTCGCGGCGAGGCCGTCCTTTTCCGGGTAATACGCGCGATACGTCGGCTTTGCGGCGGGCTCGTCGTTCTCGATGTATTCCGTCGAAATGGCCGGCCGCACAAAGATGAAGTCATTGTTGAAGTACGAGCGATGCAGGATCTTGCAGCACACGGAATTGAAGAACGTTTCCGCGCATTCCGGCTGACGATGCGTCGTCAGCAAGCCGATGTAATGCAGCTTGATCTGCTGCCACACGTCGTCCTCGATATTCTCCGCGTCGTATTCGTCTTCGAGCGCCGTCACGCATTCCGTGACGCGATCGTCATACGACGCGATGCGATCGCGCGCCAGTTGTTGCAACGCGAGCCAGTCGCCGCGCTCGAATAGCTCCTTCGCCTTGATCGCGGCTTCGCGGAACACGCGGTAATGATGCTCGAAGCCTTCGAGTATCGTCTTGGCGACATCGAAGCCGATTTGCGACGAGAGCAGCTTGGGGAAATGATTCATATCGACCCTGCGCTTCCTGTGCGGGCGTCACGCGTTATGCCGCTTTGGGTTTGCGTGCACGCTTTTCCGCGCCCGCCGCGAGCAGCGCGCGGCCCTGTTCCTCATACGCGGAAAGTTCGGCGAGCGTCGTGTTCAAGTCTTCGAGCTGACGCTGCAGCACTTCGCGATGCGCCGCGATCGTATCGACGAAAGCCTGTAGCTGCGTCGCGGTGCCGGTAGGCGAGTCATACAGATCGAGCAGCGTGCGGATTTCCGACAGCGTGAAACCGAGCCGCTTGCCGCGCAGCGTGAGCTTGAGGCGCGTGCGATCGCGCGCCGAATACACACGCCGCAGGCCGTTCGAGCCTTCGCGCTTCGGCGCGAGCAGCCCCTGATCTTCGTAAAAGCGAATGGCGCGCGGCGTAATGTCGAACTCGCGCGCCAGTTCGGTGATCGTGTAATGCGTCGGTTGGGTCATTGCCGGCCGGCAGCGCAAATGCGCTGCGCAACGTTAGAATGGACGTTTACGTTATCGTCAACTTGGCCAAATTGCAACGCGGCGCAAACCCGGAGACAGGCACCGAATGAACGCACTCGAACACCAGCTCGACTATGTTTTCGCGGACCGGCTGCCCGAATCGGGCGGCGTCATGGAAGTGGCGCCGGGCGTGTTCTGGCTGCGCATGCCGCTGCCGTTCGCGCTCGATCACATCAATCTGTGGCTGCTCGCCGATGAAATCGACGGTGTGAAAGGCTGGACCGTCGTCGATTGCGGCATTTCGAGCGATACGATCCGCGCGAACTGGGAGCGCGTGTTCGATTCCGTGCTCGATGGAAAGCCGGTGCTGCGTGTGATCGTCACGCATTGTCATCCGGATCATCTGGGACTTGCCGACTGGATCTGCACGGGCGGCGACAAGCATCGATGGAACGTGCGCCTGTGGATGTCGCTCGGCGAATACGCGATGGGCCGCGTGATGGCCGCCGGCGACGGCTCGAACGCGGGCGGCGAGCGAGCGGCGGCGCATTTCGCGGCGCACGGCCTGTCCGACGAAGCGTCGCTCGATGCGCTGCGCAAGCGCGATAGCTATTACCCGACGCTCGTGCCGTCGATTCCGGCGGAATATCGGCGTATCCGCGATGGCGATGTCATGCGTATCGGCGCGCGCAATTGGGAAGTGGTGTCGGGCTACGGCCATTCGCCGGAGCACAGCGCGCTTTTCTGCGCCGCCGACAAGTTGCTCATTTCCGGCGACATGGTGTTGCCGCGCATTTCGACAAACGTGTCGGTGTTCGCGGTCGAGCCGGAAGGCAATCCGCTTGCGCTGTATCTGGAATCGCTCGGCCGCTACGAAACCATGCCCGCCGATACGCTCGCGCTGCCCTCACACGGCAAGCCGTTTCGCGGCGTGCAAACGCGCATCGGGCAATTGCGCGAGCATCATCGCGCGCGGCTGGCGGAAGTGCGCGACGCGTGCGCTCAAAAGCCATGCAGCGCCGCAGACATCGTCCCGCTCATGTTCAAGCGCAAGCTCGATATTCATCAGATGACGTTCGCGCTCGGCGAAGCGCTCGCGCATCTGAACCTGCTTTGGCTCGATGGCACGCTGAAACGTCAGACCGGCGCTGACGGCGTGATCCGGTTCACGCCGGCCTGACTTCGCTTACTGCACGGAAACAGCGCCGAAATTCACGCGCCCGAACGGACTCACGTTATAGCCGCTGACGTTCGCGCGCGTGAGCGCCGCCGCCGTCGGATAGACGAGCGGAATCCACAGCGCCTGATCGTGGATGATCTTCTGCGCATCGACATACGACTTCGTGCGTTTGGCGACATCGGCGGTCGACTTGCCATCGGCGATGAGCTTGTCCAGTTGCGGATCGCAATAGCGCGCGAAGTTGATGCCCGACTTCACCGCGTTGCAACTGAAAAGCGGCGACATGTAGTTGTCCGGGTCGCCGTTGTCGCCGGCCCAGCCCATGAACAGCATGTCGTGCTGACCCTGCTTCGCCTGCTTGATGAGTTCGCCCCATTCGATCACTTTCACCTGCGCCTTCACGCCGATTTTCGCGAGATCGGCTTGCAGCAATTCCGCGCCCGCCTTCGGATTCGGATTGAGCACGCTGCCGTTCGGGCGTACCCAGATCGTCGTGTCGAAACCGTTCGGAAAGCCCGCATCGGCGAGCAGCTTCTTCGCATCGGCGGATGAATATTTGTACGCCTCGATGCTCTTGTCGTAACTCCACGTATTCGGCGGATACGGATTCACCGCTTGCGTCGCCGTGTTGTCGAACACGGTCTTCATGTAGGTCGTGCGATCGAAGGCCATGTTGATCGCCTGACGCACCTTCGGATTGTCGAGCGGCTTCTTCTGCGTGTTGAGCGCGACGAACGCCGTCATGAATGCGGGCGCTTCGCTCACCTTCAGCGACTTGTCCTTCTTCGCGTCGATGACGTCCTGCGGCTTCGGCGACAGCGCGATCTGGCATTCGCCCGCCTTGATCTTCTGCGCGCGCACGGCGGCGTCGGGCGTGATCGCGTAGATCAGCCGGTCGATCTTCGGTTTCGCGCCCCAGTACGACGGATTCACGTCGTAGCGGATGACCGAATCTTTCGTGTAGCTCTTCAGCACGAACGGGCCGGTGCCGATCGGCTTGCTGTTCAGATCGACCTGCTGGTTCGCCTTCAGCAGCTTGTCCGCATATTCGGCCGAATAGATCGATGCGAAGCCCATCGTGAGGATCGGCACGAAGGTCGCGTTCGGCTCGTTGAGCTCGAACTTCACGGTATGGTCATCGACTTTCGATACGGCCTTGATGAGCTTCACGAGGCCCATCGACTGCGCGTGCGGAAAGCCGCTCGCGCCCGCGATCTTGTGCCACGGATTGTCGTCCGAGAGCATGCGCGAGAACGTGAACACGACGTCGTCGGCACTGAGCGGGCGCGTCGGCTTGAAGTAATCGGTCGTCTGAAACTGAACGTTCGGACGCAGATGGAATGTGTACGTGAGCCCGTCGCTCGTCACGTCCCACTTTTCCGCGAGCGAGGGCACGACCTTCTTCGCGGCTTCGTCGTAGGAGACGAGCGTATTGAAGATGACATCCGCCGATGCGTTGGTCGTTACGAGCGAATTGAATTGCACGACATCGAAGCCGTCCGGGCTCGATTCGGTGCAGACGGTGAGCGGCTTGGACATCGCGAGCATCGGCGCGGCGAGCATGGCCATCGCGGCGGCCGCGGCGAAGAGTTTCAGACGCATGAGATCTCCCGTGATCTTCATTTTTGTTCGTGGATGAGCTTGAGCACGCGCAGCAAGCGACGCGCCCGGCGCGGCCAGATTAGCGGATGCATCCGTCGACGACAACGATCCGATCGGCATACGCTTATTCCGCGGGTTGCCGAAACGGGGCGCATCGGGCTAAACTTGCGCCTTCTTTGGGGAGTAGCCTTCCTTCGCGAGCGAAGGAGAACGCGTCAACATCCTCGGCCCTGCTGCCGTGGCGCGTTCGACCGGAACGGTTTGGCGAGACCATCGATGCGCTATGTCGTTCCTGGCCGGACGGCGCGTGGCGCATCGTGGTTCGCTCGACGTCCGGCCGTGGAATCATCGTGTCCCCACAACTACAACATCCCCGTTTCCCGCGCACGCTCGCGCACCCGTCGCATGTTTTGATGCGAGGTGCCGCATGACGATGCTCTTTCTCGAACTCGCGCTGATGCTCGCGATCATCCTGGTCGCGGCGGAGCTATTCACGAATGCGCTCGAACATCTCGGCGAACGGCTCGGCATTTCCGAAGGCGTGACCGGATCGCTGTTCGCGGCGGTCGGCACGGCATTGCCCGAGACGACGGTGCCGATCATCGCGCTGCTCGGCGGCACGACGAGCCGTGCGGTCAACGAAGAGATCGGCGTCGGCGCGATTCTCGGCGCGCCGCTTATGCTCGCGACGCTTTCGACGTGTCTGATGACGTTCGCGATCCTCAAGTCGCGCGGCATGAGCGGACGCATCGTGCCGGAGCGCAGCGGCTTCGTGCGCGATCTGAACTTCTTTCTGGTCGCGTTTCTCATCGCGTGCGCCGCGATGTTCGTGCCGCATCACGCGTGGCAAGTGCGCGCGTTGTTCGCGGTCGGGCTCGTCGCGCTCTATATCGTTTATGTGATTTCGACGTTCAAGGCTTCGGCGAAGCTCGTCGAGGGCGGACACGGAACGGAAGCGCCCGAGGCCTTGTTCGCTTCGCGTCTCGGTTTGAAAACGTCGCTCGGCACGATCATGCTGCAGTTTTTCTTCGGCATCGTGCTGCTCGTCGGCGGCGCGAAGGGCTTCATTCACGGCGTCGAGGGCGTGTCGCATGCGCTGGGAATTTCGGCGCTGCTGCTGTCGCTCATCATCATTCCGATCGCGACGGAACTGCCCGAGAAAGTGAACAGCATTCTGTGGGCGCGCCGAGGAAAGGACACGCTCGCGTTCGGCAACATCACCGGCGCGATGGTGTTTCAAGGGACGTTGCTGCCGGCCATCGGCATCATGCTGACGCCGTGGGAGCCGCGTATCGAAGTGCTGACGGGCGTGCTCATCACGCTCGCGGCGGCGGCGTGGCTGCGCTTCAATGCGAAGGAGAACGGCGTCGTGCTGTGGGCGCTGCTCGGCAACGGCGTGCTGTACGCGGCCTATCTCGCGTTGACGCTCGGGCGCTGACAAGCTGCGGCACAAAGAAGAATGCCCGCGCGAGGCGGGCATCGAAGAGCGAAGCAGCGCGCCGAGAAAACCGGCACGTCGTTCTTGTTGTTCTTATAGGGGTTATCGGCACGTGCGCCGATAACTTTAGTGCCGTCCGTCAATTAATCGACGATGTAAATCGCGCGCCGATAAAACTCGCCGATGTGCTGTTCCAGCGCATACGGCGCGAGCGCGTCGGCGAAGAGGCGCAGTTCGGCTTGTCCGTGCTGGCCGTTCAGCGCTTCGATGACGTCCTTGCCGAGATCGGCATAGGCGATCGGCGCGTCGGTCGTCTTCTTCGCGTACGCGAGATCGCGAATGCGCCAGCCGGCGTCCGTCAGCAGCTTCGACACATACGCGAGACGCTCCGCATCGGTCGCGCCCGGCTGCAGCGGATGCGTCTTGTCGCCCCACAGATTGCAGCCGAGCTGGAACACGAGCGAGCGCGACGCCTGACGCAGCTTCTTCAGATAAGCGACCGCATACGCCGGAAAGTCGTGCGCGCCGGTCACATATTCGCGGTCGAAATCCGCGCCCGCGTGATGCAGCACATTCAGATGCAAAAGCACGTCGATGTTCGACAGCTTGTCGAGGCCATCGAAGGGCAGCGCTTCGTGATGCACGTCGACATTGCCGATCGAGAAGGCGTCGCCGAGTTCGCGCAGGAACCTCGCGTGTTCGGCGTTCGCTTCGATCGCCGTCACGCGCGCATCGGGATGCGCATGCGCGATCGTGTACGTGAAGAAGCCCGTATTCGCGCCGAAGTCGGCCCAGCGCTCGCCGGCTTGCGGCGCGCGATGCGCGAGAATCCAGTCGAGGCGGTTGCGGTCGCCGCGCCATTGGCTCTGAATGGTCTCCTGATAACCGAGCGTACTCGCGACGAAGTCGGGGATCGTCTGATACCCCGAGTGCTTGGAGACTTCTCCGTAGAGTTGAGCGAGCCGCTCCTTGACTGCGGTGGCGCCAGAGGTCATTTCCATAGTTCCTTGTAAAAGATTCGCCAGCTGTCGCTTGCGAGATAGACGTCGCCGGCCAGGGCGCGCAACGCAGCGCCCGCGAGACGCGCTTCGCTGCCATAGCGATGCACGGTCGTCCGGCGCCGGCGCCATGTGTTCACGATGCCGCCCGTCCACAGATACGTGGCGTGGCGTGCGCGCGAAAGGCGCCGGCCTTGATAAGCGGTTGCATCTTCCGTCGCCCAGTCGCCCACGAAAGCTTCGACGATGCCGCAGTCGTGGTTCAGGCACAGGTCGAGCGGTCCCCACGGACGGGGATTCATTTCGATGAAGTACGCGCCGTCGTCCCCGACGATGCATTCGATCATCGCGAAGCCGAAATAGCCGCATTGCGAAAGCGCCTGCCGCAGCTTCACGCCGATATCGCTCGCATGAAAATCGGCGGTGCGCGCGAGCACGATCGACTTGCCGCCGGGCTGCTGCGCGAGGTTTTCCTGCGACGAGCAGAAGACTTCGCCCGTGCGCGCGAAATAGGCGAGCAGATAAAAGCTGCGTCCCGTCACGAAGTGCTGAAAGAAATAGTGCGACGGATCTTCGCTCGCCTTGAAAGCGGCGAGGTCCGCGTCGCTTTTCACGAGCACCGGATAAAGCACGCGCTTGCCGTCGACGTTGCATTTCGGCTTGGCGACGAAAGGCACCACGGCATCGTCGATGCCCGCGTATTCGGGCGGCGGCGCGATGCCTTCGCGCGCGAAGAACTCGGTGGCGCTCGCCTTGTTCGTGAGCTTCGCGTACAGCGACGGATCGACGAGCGGCACATGCACGCCGTCGATGGATTCCAGCGCTTCCTTGTGATTCAGCAGGAAGGTGTTGAAGAATTCGGAGATCGGCACGAGCGTCACGCGGCGCGCGCCGAACTTCGCCTTCGCCTGCGCGATATAACCGGCGAGCAGCGGGACCGAGAGCGTGTCGTTTTCGCGCACGGCGACCACGAGATCGCGATACGCGCTCGACAGAACCGGATCGGCGGCCGAACGCGCGATCACCGCCGCCTGTTGCCCGAGCTTGCCGATCGCGCGCAGCAGCGCGACGACGGCGCGATCGTTGGTGCCGCTGAAGAGAAGAAACACGTGCATGGGTCGATCCTGCGTGCGCCGGGCTGCCGCGCCTTAGACGTTGGCCGCGCGGATCACGTCCACGACGCGCTCGACGTCGCGGTCCGCGAGCGCCGGATAGATCGGCAGGCACAGCACCTTGCGCGATGCTTCCTGCGCGTTCGGCAGTCGGCTCGGCTGCGCGGAGGGCAGGCCGCGATACATCGGGAAATCCGAAATCAGCGGATAAAAATAGCGGCGGCCGAAAATCTCGTGATCGCGCAGACGCTGATACAGCTCGTCGCGCGTCAGCTTGTAGTCGCTTTGCACGAGCACCGGGAAATACGAGTGGTTCGTCGCGCCGCCCGCGAGACCGGGCAGTGGCACGATGCCGTCGACGTCGGCGAGCAGGGTGCGATACAGCGCGTCGATCTCCTGACGGCGCGCGAGCGCGCGATCGATGTGCTGAAGCTGCAACAGGCCGAATGCCGCATTGATTTCGCTCATCTTGCCGTTGATGCCGGCCGCGACCACGGTCGTCTCGTTGACGAAGCCGAAGTTCTTCAGATGGTCGATGCGCTGCTTCACCTTCGCGTCCGGGCAGACGATCGCGCCGCCCTCGAACGTGTTGAAGACTTTCGTCGCGTGGAAGCTCAGCACCGACAGGTCGCCGTGCGTGAGGATGCTGCCCGCCTCGTTGCGCACGCCGAACGCGTGCGCGGCGTCGTAGATCACCTTCAAGTTGTAGTTGTCGGCGATCGCCTGGATCGCTTCGACGTCGCACGGCTGGCCGTAGCAGTGCACCGGCATGATCGCGGTGGTCTGCGGCGTGATGGCGGCTTCGATCTGACGCGGATCCAGATTCAGCGTGACCGGGTCCACGTCGACGAACACCGGCTTGATGCCGTTCCACAGCAGCGAATGCGCGGTCGCGACGAACGAATACGGCGTGGTGATCACTTCGCCCGTGATGCGCAGCGCCTGCAGCGCGGTGACGAGACCCATCGTGCCGTTCGAGAACAGCGCGAGGTGCTGCACGCCGAGGTATTCGCACAGCGCCTGTTCGAGCTGCTGATGAAACGGGCCGCCGTTGGTCAGCGTCTTGTTTTCCCAGATCTTCTCGAGATACGGAACGAATTCGTCGAGCGGCGGCAGATGCGGCTGCGTGACGAAGATACGCTCGTCGATGGCGGGCTGCTCGCGAAAGAGAGGAATGGCGCTCATGATCAACCTTGCGTGGTGGCTGCTGAATTCGCTGCGGCGGGCGCGGCGGCGAGGAGTTCGGTATCGAAAGATTCGGCGGGTAGGCCGGCGCACCAGCGCTGCCACATGTGACGAAGCGCGTGGCTCATGCTCGCGGCGATCACGTCCGGACGGAAGCGCGCCGATTCCGAGCAGCGCTCGCGCATGCCGGTGCGCAGGGCCGCGAGCGCATTCAGATCGCTTGCGTACGCGACGCCCTTCGCGACGAATTCATCCGCGTCGCGTGCGATGAACGATTCGAGTCCGACCTGGCTCATCAACGTGCCGCCCGCGCGGCCGGGCATCGTGTCGCCGAGCAGCGTCAGCGTCGGCACGCCCATCCAGAGCGCGTGCAGCGTCGTCGTGCCGCCCGCATACGGGAAGGTGTCGAGACACAGATCGACCTGATGATGCTGCTGCAGATACACCGACACGTTCGAGCGCTTGAGCAGCGCAAGCCGGTCCGCGGCGATGCCTTCTTCGGCGAACCACTTGCCCAGTTCGGCGACGGCGCTGTCGTCGGGCATCGCGCCCATCAGCATCTTCGAATCCGGCACGGCGTGCAGCACGCGCGCCCACAGCGCGATCACCTCGCGGCGCAGCTTCGACACGCGGTTGAAGCTGCCGAACGTGACGTAGCCCTTGTGGAGCGCGGGCAGCAGATTGACCGGCGGCGAATTCGCATCGGGCAGGAACGGCGCCGCCGCCGGCAGGTACGCGATCTTTTCGACGAACTGGTCGTCGATCGGCGAGAAATCCGGCGTGCGGTTCGCGAAGTAATAGTCGATGGCGCTGACGCCGGTCGTCTGCGGATAGCCGATCCACGACGCCTGGACCGGCGCGGGCTTGCGTGCGAAGGCGCGCAGGCGGTTGCGGCCGGTATGGCCCGACAGGTCGATCAGGATATCGATGCCGTCGGCGCGCACTTTCTCGACGAACGCATCGTCCGACAAGCCCGAGACGACGTTCCAGCGTGGCGCGTGGCCGCGCAGGCGCTGCGTCGTCGAATCCTCGCGCGCATGGGTGCTGTAGACGTGAATCTCGATGCCCGGATCCTTCGCGAGCAATGCGAGCACGGGTTCCAGAAACGATGCGACGGCGTGGCGGAACAAGTCGCCGGACACGAGACCGACGCGCAGCGTCTTGTGCGGATCCTTCGCGTTCTCGTGCGCGCGCCACAGGCGGCGCGCCGGATCGCCGTGACGGCGGTCGAATTCGCGATGTTCGTCGAAGAGCGCGACGGGCGTCAGATCGGTACGGTGCGTGAGGCAGAACAGCAGATTGCTGTGCGAAATGAAGTCGATCGGGTTGCACTCGAGCGCCTTGCGGAAGGTGCCTTCGGCGCGCGCGATCTGACCGTCGTCCATCAGCACGACGCCGAGCGCGCCGTGCATGTCGCCGTTTTTCGGCGCGAGCTCGATCGCCCGTTCGCAGGCTTCGATGGCTTCGGCGTGACGGCGCATCGCCGACAGCGACACGCCGAGCACGCGATGCGCTTCCGCGTGATTCGGGTCGCGCGCGATCACCAGACGGCACTGCCGCTCGGCGCCGACGTTGTCGCCATGAACCTGCAGCGCGCTCGCGAACAGCATGCGCGAATGCTGGTCCGCGGGCTCCAGCTCGACCGTGCGGCCGAGCGGCTCGATGGCTTCGACGAAGCGGCCGTGCGAGTACAGCGCCAGGCCGAGCGAACGCTGCGCGCCGACGTGATGCGGATAACGTTCGACGAGCACGCGCGCCAGCTTGATCGCTTCCTCGTGGCGGCCCTTGTTGTAGAGCGACGCGAACTGGTTCAGGTCCTGCGGCGTGGGATTGCCGCGCTTGCCGGCGGTCGATTGCGACGCGTCGTCCGCGCTGCCATCGACGGTCTTCGGCGCGAGGCGCGCGAGCTGCGAGGCCTCGGCGAGCACGGCCGCCGCGTAGCCATTCGGGTGCGACAGGCGCTCGATCAGGCCGTCCATCGCCGGACCGCGCGCGCCGCGCTGCTGCGCCATTTCAACCGCGAACCAGGCAGCCTGCGTCTGATTGGTGCGCGCGAGCGCGTCGATGTACGAGACCCAGTACTGGCCGTTGTCCGGACGCAGGCCGAGCACGGA
This sequence comes from Caballeronia sp. LZ008, assembly GCF_031451435.1. NCBI lineage: Bacteria > Pseudomonadati > Pseudomonadota > Betaproteobacteria > Burkholderiales > Burkholderiaceae > Caballeronia > Caballeronia sp. LZ008. Next base: position 93,343 of record NZ_JARUXK010000001.1, read on the forward strand.
TTCGAACAGCGGCACCGCGTCGTCCGGACGTTGCGTCTGGATAAAGAGAACCGCGAGGTTGTACAGCACGTCCGCGTGATCCGGCTTGTGATCGAGAATCGCGCGATAGAGCGCTTCGGCGTCGGCATGATTGCCGGCGTGATGATTCTCCAGCGCCGACTGCATGACGGTCGCGATGTCCTGCTCGAACTGTTGCTCCGGCGTCAGCGTCGTGGCGTCCGGAACCTGTAGGGAAATGCTCATGATCTTCGGCGTGCTCCTTGCGATTGAACTGATTATCCAAGCGAGGCCGCCAAACCGAAGCGCGGAGATGAGCGGGAAAGCCGCCGTAATTCGGGGGATCGCCAGCGGGCGAAAAAATGCCCGCGTGAAGCGGGCATCGGGGGAAAACTGAAGCGAAAGCGCGGTGTTTCTAGAACCGCGCGCCTTGCTGGTAGCGGTTGACGGCGTTCACGCGCTTCATCGCCGCGTGATATTCGGCGGCGAGACCGGTGCGGGTCGCGCTCGCGTCCGCGAGCACGGCAGCGTCGATACCCTGGATTTCGCGGATTTTCGCGAGCGCCTGCGGGCTCTGCTCGCGCGTCAGCGCCTGCAAAAGCGGCGTGCGCGCGGCATCGAGCTCCGCTGCGCGCGGCCAGTCCGCGAGCGTGGCCGCCGTTTCCATGTCTTTCGTCAGTGCGAACAGTTGTTCGACGAGAGCGTCCTGGTTCATCGTGCCGGTTCTCCGCTTTTAGGACTTGTTGGTCGCCATCGCGCCCGCGCTGTTCGTGCCGCCGAAGAGCGCCGTCAGATATTGCGTGTTCTGGTTCATGCTCGCCATCAGCGTATTGAGCGCCGTGAACTGCGCGTTGTAGTCCGACGTGAGCTGCGCGGCGTAGTTGGTCAGCGTCGTCTGCTGCGTCGAGATGTTGGCGAGATCCTTGTTGATCGAATCCGTCTCGGACGTGAGCAGGCCGCCCGTGCTCAGATAGCTCGAAATCTTGTCGGTCAGCTGCGCGCCGACGCCGTTGATCGCGTTGAAAAGCTGCGACACGCCGGTTGCGTTGTTCGTCAGCGCGTCGGTGAGCTTGTCGCTGTCGATGGTCAGCGTGCCGGCCGGCTGCTCCGCGGTCGCATCGAGCGACGAAACCTGGCTGATGCCGAGCGACGCCAGCGAGATCGAGCCGCTGCCCTTGCCGACCGCGCTGCCGATGATCGCCGAAAGCTGATTCTTGATCGTGTTGACCGCCGAGTTGCCGAGCAGCACGCCGCCCTGCGAGCCCGCGGACGCGCTGCTGTTGAACGACGTATAAGAGTTGATCGTCGAGACGACCGTGTTGTAGAGGCTGACGAAGTTCGAAATCGCGCTCGAAATCGACGACGTGTCCTGCGAGATCGTGACCGTCTGCGTGCTCGCCGGGGTCGTCACCGCCGCCGCCGTCAGGTTCAGCGTCACGCCCTTGATCGCGCTCGTGACCGTGTTGCTCGAACTCGTGCCCGCGACGCCGCCGACCTTGTACATCGCGTCCTGCGCGGTCGCGCTTTGCGACCAGCCGTTGGTGACGGAATCGTCGGAAATCGTGGACGCCGCGCCGTTTGCGCCGGCCGTCGACGAGACCCCGAGCTTGTTCAGGTCGCTGCCGCTGGCCGCGCCGGTGATCGTGGTCGAGATGACGTTCGACGCGCCCGTCGTCGTGGAGTTGAGCACCAGATGCTGGCCGTCCGTGCCGGTCACGATCGTCGCGCTCACGCCCGGATTGCCGGACGCGTTGTTGATCGCGGCGGCGATGCCCGAAAGCGTGTTGTTGCTGCTCGTGATGTTGATCGACATCGACTTGGAGCCGACGCTGATCTGCATCGTGCCGGTGCCGAGCTTTTCGTCCGTTGCGAAGCCGGTCGACGTCAGCGATTGCGCCTTCGCTATCTGCGAGACCGTCACGTCGTAGCTGCCCGCCACGGCGCCGGCGGCGCCCGATGCGGTGATGCCGGTGCCCGTCACGTTGGTCGTGAAGGTCGACATCAGCGTGCCGTCGGTCAGGCTCGTCATCGTAGTTTGCAGCGTCGAGAGCGCCGACGACAGCGTGCCGATCGCCGAGAGCTTCGTGTTGTCGTTCGATTGCGCGGCGGCGAGCGATGCGCTCTGGCCGGCCGTTTTCGCGTTGACCATCGCGGTGACGAGCGCGTTGACGTCCATCGACGAGTTGCCCGTCGCGCCGCTGATGATGGATTGCGCTGCTTCGGCAAGCGCCGCGTTCGCGGACGCCTGGGTCTGCGCGGCGGTCGCCGCCGTGGTGGCCGTACTGATCGTGGACATCGGGTAACTCCGTGTATCGCGCTGTCGCCTGATTGCGCGTGATCGCAGTCAACTGCTCGTTGCGGGAAACAAACTCTTGCGTGTGCACTCGTGGGCGCGGGCGCACACGCAAGAGATCGAAACGTGGTTTCGTCGCCGGGACGGCCCGACGCCGGATCTTCGGGATGAAGATCCGGCGTCGGGTGCTACCTTGGCGTACCGCTTAGCCGAGGAGCTTCAGAACTTGCTGCGGCAGGGAGTTCGCTTGCGCGAGCACCGAGATACCAGCCTGTTGCAGCACTTGAGCCTTGCTGAGGTTCGCCGTTTCCTGCGCGAAGTTCGCGTCGGTGATCTGCGACTGAGCCGACGACAGGTCGGTCGATTCAGCTTGCTGCGACGAAGCGATTGCGCTCAGACGGTTCTGGGCTGCACCCAGCGTTGCCTGCACGTTGTTCAGCGTCTGCAGTGCGTTGTCGATCGAGACCAGCGCGACGTTGGCGCCCGTCGTGGTGCTGATGTCGAGGTTCGCGACCGTGTCCGGCTTGTTGATCTTGTTGATCGACGCGTTGAGGGTGGTGATCGCGGAGCTCACGGATGCGCCCATCGAACCGGCAATGCTCGTGCTGAACGTCAGCGTGTTTTCGTGCGGTGCTGCAGCCGTGCCCGTGCCTGCGGTGCCCGAGCCGAAGATGGCCGTGACGGCCGTCGAGCTCAGCGCGACGTTGTTCTGGTCGGTGAACGAGAAGCCGCCCTTGCCGTCCGACAGCACGTTGATCGAGGTGATCGTCGCGCCGGAAGAGGCGTAGGCGCCGCTCGACGACAGCGACAGGTTCGAGAACGTGCCGAGCGTGTTGCCCTTCTGCACCATGCCGCCGCCGAGCGAGTTCGCGCCCATGTCTTGGCTCAGGTCCAGATTGATCGTCTGACCGACGTTCGCGCCGACCTGGAAGCTCAGGCTGCCAGCCGAACCGTCAAGAATGTTGCGGCCGTTGTACGTCGTTTGCGAAGCGATACGGTTCACTTCGGCGATCTGCTGCGAAACTTCCTTCTGCAGCGAAGCCTGGTCGCTCGACGAGAGCGAGCCGCTCGCGGCTTGCACGGCCAGCGTACGGATACGCTGCAGGCTGGAGGTCATCGACGAAAGCGCGCTCGAAGCCGTCTGGGCAATCGACACACCGTCGTTCGCATTCGAAACGCCCTGGTTCAGGCCGTTGATCTGCGTTTGCATCCGGTTCGAGATCGCGAGACCTGCTGCGTCGTCAGCAGCGCTGTTGATGCGCTTGCCCGACGAGAGGCGGGTGATCGCCGAAGACAGCGCGCTTTGCGTGCCGTTGAGGTTCTGCTGTGCAACCAGCGAGTTGATGTTGCTGTTGATACCGATCATTTTGTTCTCTCCTGGGAGACTGTATCTGGCTTTGGCTAAAGCACCGAGTAAGTTGCCTGGCGGTCCTGCGCTCGGTGATAGCCGGCCGCCTACTTGTGGTTATCGGGCCCCTCGAAAAAAACTTAAGGCCCGCGCAAACGATTTGTGTAACGAATTCTGTTGCGAGGCCGCGAAGCCTTGCCCGGCAAGGCGCCGATTTCGCGCGTATGCTTTTTGGTCCCTCACGACGCATTCGGAGCGCACATGCAGACACGCAATATCGGCACATCGGAACTGAAAGTTGCGCCGCTCGTCTTCGGCGGCAACGTGTTCGGCTGGACTGCCAACGAGCGCACGTCGTTCTCGATCCTCGACGCGTTCGTCGATCACGGGCTGAATTTCATCGATACAGCCGACGTCTATTCCGCCTGGGTCGACGGGCATCAGGGCGGCGAATCGGAGACGATCATCGGCAAGTGGTTCAGGGAAAGCGGCAAGCGCCACCAGGTCGTGCTCGCGACGAAAGTCGGCAAGCTGTCCACGCGCGCCGGGCTCTCGGCGGCGAACATCGCGGCGGCCGTCGACGATTCGCTGCGGCGTCTCAAGACCGATTACATCGACGTCTATTTCTCCCATTACGACGACGAAACCACGCCGCTCGACGAAACCCTCGACGCGTATCAGACGCTCATCAAGGCGGGGAAGGTGCGGGTGATCGGCGCGTCGAACTACACGGGCGAGCGGCTCGAAGAGGCGTTGAAAGTCGCGAAGGATTCGGGCTTGCCGGCGTATCAGATTCTGCAACCCGAATACAACCTCTACGACCGCGAGGGCTACGAGACCGGTCTCGAACCGGTGGCAGAACAGCACAAGATCGCCGTCGTGCCGTATTACGCGCTCGCGAGCGGCTTTCTGTCGGGCAAATATCGGTCGAAGGCGGACACGCAGCACAAGGCGCGCGGCTCGCGCGTCGAAAAGTATCTGACGCCGCGCGGCCTCGAGATTCTCGACGCGCTCGACGAAGTCGCGAAACGCAACGACACGACGCCCGCGACGGTCGCGCTCGCGTGGATGATCGCGCGCCCGAGCGTGACGGCGCCGATCGCCAGCGCCACGTCGGTCGCGCAACTGGAGAGCTTGGCCGCCGCGACGCGCCTGCAACTCGCAGCCGACGATATCCATCTGCTCGACGAAGCCAGCGCGTGGCAGAAATAGTTCTGTTGCATCAACGAGTTGGCCGGCGCGCGGGAGTTGGCAATGGCGCGGTGTTCTGGTAACATCGCGCCCGAATCGAGAAATGTGCCCGATTTCCTGCCTTCGCCGCTGAAAATGACAACGTCAACCAACAGCGGCGAACGGCTCTGAAACGCGCCTTCGTGTGGTTCTTTCGAAAGCGCCTGCCGCTTCCGCGGCTGAATCTCAACGCTCTCTTTTCCGGCCTCCGTGGCCGCTTTGCTCGTGTCCGTCGCGCCGTTCTCACGTCCGGCGGACGATCGGAGTGCCGGGGCGCGGCAACTCGCAGTCGTCGCGCGCTTGAAAATACGTTTAGCAAACCAGGATTTACATGACCACTATCGTCCTCAAAGAAAACGAGCCGTTCGATGTCGCGATTCGGCGTTTCCGCCGCACCATCGAGCGCAATGGCCTGATCGCCGAACTGCGCGAGCGCCAGTCGTACGAAAAGCCGACCACCGAGCGCAAGCGCAAGAAGGCCGCCGCTGTCGCGCGCCTGCGCAAGCGCCTGCGCAGCCAGATGCTGCCGAAGAAGATGCACTAAGCGTCTTGTTCGGGCGAGGGTTTTCGGATCCTCGCGCCGAACGGCAAAACGGCGGTGCGACCCGTAAGGGCGCACCGCCGTTTTCGTTTCTATTGCCTTTTTTAGCGAGGGCGTTCAGACGAACGCGTGACGCCTGCCAAGCGCCGCGAGCAACGCCGGCCACTCTTCGATTTCGGCGTAGTCGTGAACTTCCTCCAGCTCGATCAGCAGATCGATGATGTTCGGATCGTAGGCATTCACGTTCGATGCGTAGAGCGCCCGCAGCAGACCGCCGTCCCGCGCATGCCGATAGTAGGAAATGCCGACGCCTTCCAGCTCCGGCTCGTACACATCGTCGCGCACGAGCGACCCGATCGCGCACTTGCGGCCTTCCGGACTGCGAAGCCTGCACGAACCGTTGTCGTCTTCCGAGACCGCGCGCTGCGTCAGCAAGTGCTCGCTGACGCGCTCGTAAATGTCCTTCGGGCTCAACATCGTAATAGGGCTCAACATCACAGCACCTGCAATATCACGCGGCCGTTTTAAGAAGTTCGGCTGACAACCCGAACTGACGCGCGATCGACGTCAAACGCTCGCGCCATTCCCATTTGCCGAAGACGTCATGCACGTTCTGCAGGCACGACAGCAGCTCGACGGTGTTGGGATCGAACACGTTGATGCGCGAACGGAGCAGCGCGCGCTTCAGCGCCACGACGCCGACATCCATGTACGCCGGCACCTGCTCGGGCGGCTTCGCGATGAAGCGAATGGGCACGCCTTCCATCGCGGTGACATAGTCGCGCGGCTTGATGAAGCTCCCGACAGGGCAGCCGCCGCAGTATCCGCGATAGGCGCCGCCGCCCCGCGGCAGCAAAGCCGCTTGCCCTTGTCCGAAAAGATGCTGGACTGCGCTGTTGAAAATCTCCTGATGCGTCAGGAAGTTCAAGCTTTTCATGATCTTCTCCCCTGCGCCCCTGCGCAGCGGCCATACGTTTAAGTATTCGAGAACCTGCACCTGCTTACCGAAAGCGGCAGCGTCGTTGCAAATGTGGCGCAACAGAATCGACGCTCGCCGCCCGGCCTCTGCTCCGAGCACGGCGGTTTTCCCGGCCTGGGCGTGTGGTCTGACTGCGCCCTGTGTGCTCGCGTCGGATTTCTACACTCAGTGACGATCCGTACACCGTCAGTTATAACGGTTCGGAACGGTAAAAAGGTGCGCCAGCGCACGCGAGGAAGCCATTTTTACACGGCTCGTACGTTCGTGCAGTGCGGAAAACCCGGCCAAAAGCCTTGCAGTTCGGGCAATTGCGCGTGCTTCACTGCAAAAAAACCGTCATCTATAAGGATTTACCCTAGATCGCGTAAATTACGCTATACGATGTTGTCAAAAGGCAAAATTTTTCCGCATAGGAATCGATCAAAGCGGGGTTTTTGCAACGGTCTTCCGTTTTGTCTTAGCTTTTTCTCGCGACATGCAACCCACGGCGTGATCGTTGACCATGCCGGTGGCCTGCATGAACGCGTAGCAAATCGTTGTGCCGACGAACTTGCAGCCGTATTTCTTGAGCGCCTTGCTGAGCGCGTCCGATTCCGGCGTGGACGCGGGCGTGGGATTTTTCGCATCGCGCGGCGTGTCGATCGTTTTGCCGTCGACGAACGACCAGACGAAATCCGCGAACGAGCCGTGCTCCTGCTGGATCTGCTTCACGGCGCGTGCATTGAGCACCGCCGATTCGATCTTCGCCCGGTTACGCACGATGCGCGCGTCCTGCACGATCCGCTCGACGTCCTTCTCGGTGAAGCGCGCCACCTTGTCGATGTCGAAGCCCGCGAAGAGCGCGCGATAGCCCTCGCGCTTGTTGAGGATCGTCGACCAGGAAAGGCCCGCCTGCGCGCCTTCCAGCACCAGCATTTCGAACAGATGCCGGTCGTCGTGCGACGGCACGCCCCATTCGCCGTCGTGATATTCGATCATCGCGTCGGTCGTGGCCCAGGCGCAGCGGGTGTGTTCGGCGTCTGCCATTGCGAGTCCTCATCATTATTTTGAATCGCGTCAGCATAGCGGATCGCCCGTATCGCGCCATCTATGCCATTCGGCCAATTGGCGCGCGTCGCGGCCGCCGGTAAGCTTGCGCCCATGACTACATCTTCGACTTCGGCATTTGACGGCTTCCTGCTCGGCATCGACGGCGGCGGGAGCGGCACACGCGTGATTCTCGCCGACGCGCACGGCAACGAACTGGCGCGCGCGAGCGGCGGACCTTCGGGGCTCGGGCTCGGGGTGGCGCGCGCGTGGCAATCGATCGGCGACGCGTGCGCGCGCGCATTCGAGGCCGCCGCGCTGCCGTTCGACTGGCGCAACTGCGCACTCGGCTGTGGCCTGGCGGGCGTCAACAACGCGGACTGGCTCACCGCGTTTCTCGGCGCGGCGCCGGACGTGCGCGCGTTGAGCGTGGAAAGCGACGCCTATACGACCGTGCTCGGCGCGCACGGCGGGGAATCCGGCGTGATCGTCGCGCTCGGCACGGGCAGCATCGCGGCGTCGCTGGACGAATCGGGCGTTTGCCGAATCGCGGGCGGCTACGGCTTTCCGAGCGGCGATGAAGCCAGCGGCGCGTGGCTCGGCCTGCGCGCGGTGGTGCATCTGCAGCGCGTGCTCGACGGCCGCGCGCCCGAAGATGGCTGGTCGCGCGCGATGCTCGCCCACACTGGCGCGACGGATCGCGACAGTCTCGTCGTCTGGCTGTGCGCCGCGAATCAAACCGCTTATGCGACGCTTGCGCCCACCGTGTTCGAGTTCCGCGACCATCCCGAGGCCGCGCGTCTGCTGGATCAGGCGGGGCAGGAAATCGCGAAATTCGTCGCGGCGCTCGATCCCGCCGGCGTGCTGCCCGTCGCGCTGTGCGGCGGGCTGGCCGCGCCTTACGAGCCATTCGTGCCGGCCATGTTGCGCGAACGCATGCGTGCGCCACGCGCCGATTCCGCAGCGGGCGCGCTCGAACTGGCGCGACGCGCGGCGTCCGCTTTCGCGGCTGCGGACGGTGCGGCGCGATAAAATACCGACCTTCGCGGCACCACAAAGGCAGTCATGTATTCGGTTATCGCTACTGATCTCGACGGTACGCTTCTCAACAGCGACCACCAGCTCGATCCCTTCACCGCCGAAACCGTGCGCGCGCTCGCGGCGCGCGGCGTGCCTATCGTCATCGCGACGGGCCGGCATTATCGCGACGTCGCCGGCATTCGCGATGTGCTCGGCGTCGACGCGTATCTCATCACGTCCAACGGCGCGCGCGTGCATACGCCGGCCGACGAGCGCATTTATTCGCGCGACCTCGAGCCCGCCGCCGTGCGCCGCCTCGTGCAGCCCGAGATCGCGGGCAGCGAGCGCGTCATCGTCAATCTTTTTGCCGACGACGCCTGGCTCATCGACCGTCACGCGCCCGAGTTGCTGGTCTTCCACCAGGATTCCGGCTTCAAGTACGAAGTGATGGATCTGCGCGAGCATGAGGGCGAGAACATCGCGAAAGTGCTGTATATCGGCGATCCGGCCGATCTGAAGGTGACCGCCGCGAACCTCGAACGGGAGTTCGGCGATTCGCTCTACGTCACGTATTCGCTGCCGGACTGTCTGGAAGTGATGACGTCGGACGTATCGAAAGGGCGCGCGCTGCGTTTCGTGCTGGAGCGGCTCGATGTCGATACCGCGCAATGCGTCGCGTTCGGCGACAACATGAACGATATCGATCTGCTCGAAACCGCCGGGCATCCGTTCATGATGAACAACGCGAACCCCGATCTGATCAAGCGCCTGCCGAACGTGCCGCGTATTGGGTACAACTTCGAGGCGGGCGTCGCGCATCAGCTGCGCAAGCTGTTCGACATTCGCGACGAACTCGCGTCGCCGGGACAGACGCCCGACTGATATCCGTCACGGCGGGCCGCGGACCTCGATCCGCGGCCGGTCCCGCTTATCCGCGATGGCCCCAGTTGTTGCCGTAGCCGCCGTGGTTCCAGCCCGCGCGGTCGTATCGGCCATAGTCGCGATGATCGCGGCCATACCAGCGCGGCGCTTCGTGGCGATAGTACGGCGCGCGATACGCCGGAACCGCCGGACGCACGTACACCGGAGCCGGCGCCACATAAGCCGGCGCGCCGAGCGAGACGCCGATGTGCAGATCGCTGTGAGCCTGAGCCGCGCCGACAGCACCGATAGCAAGACCAGTCGCGACAAGCATGTGGGTGACGATGCGCTTCATTGTGTTTCTCCTTTAAGGCGACGTGTGTCGCATGAGTCCAATTTAAGCGCCCGCCGTCTTACATGCTTCGAGGACTTGTTACCGTGTGCAAGGACGGCGTAAGGGAGTTCGCAAGCGCGGCGGCGCCGTCGACATCGCTGGAAGCCTTATCCTTCAAGCCTTCGGCGGCGCGCGAAATGATCCTTGGCATCGCGTGACGGAAATTCATAAGCAGGCTGCGTAATTCGGCATTACATTTGTCGCGCGCGTTTAATCTTTCGTATGCGCGCTGTGGCGCAAAAACAAAAACGGGCGCATTTCGCGCCCGTTTTGCTTGCCGCCGTTTGCTGCCGCCGTGACTTACTTCTGACGCGTCAGCAACGGATAAAGCACGCCCGCGAGAATCGCGCCGACGATCGGCGCAATCCAGAACAGCCACAGCTGATCGAGCGCCCAGCCGCCGACGAAGAACGCCTGGCTCGACGAGCGCGCCGGATTCACCGACGTATTCGTGACCGGAATCGAGATCAGATGGATGAGCGTCAGGCACAGGCCGATGGCAAGCGGCGCGAAGCCTTTCGGCGCGCGCTCGTCGGTGGCGCCGAGGATCACGAAGAGGAAGAAGAACGTCATCGCGATTTCGGCGATGAGCGCGGCGGCCATCGAGAAATGCCCCGGCGAGTGCTCGCCGAAACCGTTCGCGGCGAATGCGCTCGACGCGAAGTCGAAGCTCGGATTGCCCGTGGCGATCAGATAGATTACCCACGCGCCGAGCGTCGCGCCGATCACTTGCGCCGCGATGTACGGCACGAGATCGCGCACCGGAAAGCGGCCCGCCGTCGCGAGCCCGATGCTCACGGCCGGGTTCAGGTGGCAGCCCGAGACGTGGCCGATGGCGTAGGCCATCGTCAGGACGGTGAGACCGAATGCCAGCGAAACGCCGGCGAATCCGATGCCGAGTTCAGGAAAGGCCGCGGCGAGCACGGCGCTTCCGCAGCCGCCCAGCACGAGCCAGAAAGTACCGAAAATTTCAGCGCCGAGACGCTTCGACAAATGCATGATTCTGCCTTCGTGAAAAAGATGAAAAGCCGTTGATTTCAAACAAGAACGCGTGACGCGCTTTTGCGCAGCGCAGTTTAAGCGCGGTGTCTTTGGCGAACTGTCAAAAATGGTCGATCGGCTCTCAATTCACGGGCATTGCACCGAAACTTCGGATCATTCCTTAGCGAATGTCTTAACAAGCGCGCAAAAAAATGCCGCCCGGCAAGCGGGCGGCAGTTCCAGCAATTCTGGTCAGGAAGGCAATCAGCCCACCGCGACCTGACGCAACACCGGGCGCTTCGCGGCCTGAAGCATCGCCGTGTAGCTTTCGACGTAGTTCTGCGCCATCGTCTGTGCGCTGAAGCGGCGCTCGAACTGCGCGCGGATTTCCGTGCGCGACAGCTCGTCGAGACGTTGCAGCGCGCCGACCGCGCCTTGCACGTCCTCGCAGATGAAGCCCGTCACGCCGTGGTCGATCACTTCCGGCACCGAACCGCGATTGAACGCGATCACCGGCGTGCCGCAGGCCATCGCCTCGATCATCACGAGGCCGAACGGCTCGTTCCAATCGATCGGGAAGAGTAGCGCCTTCGCGCCCGACAGAAATTCCGGCTTCTGCGCTTCATTGATCTCGCCGATGAACTCGACGTGCGCCTGCGAAAGCAGCGGTTCGATCGTCGACTTGAAGTATTCCTGGTCGACCTTGTCCACCTTGGCGGCGATCTTCAGCGGCAGACCGCTCTGGGCCGCGATCTTGATTGCGAGATCGGCGCGCTTTTCCGGGCAGATGCGGCCCAGGAACGCCAGATATTCCGGCTTCTTGTGGGGCTGCGGCGTCAGCAACTGGCTCGGCAGACCGTGATAAACGGTGTTCAGCCAGTTCGCCTGCGGCAGCGGCCCGCGCTGATTGTCCGAGATCGAAATGACGTTCGCCTTCGTGAACGTGTTGAAGATCGGCTGCAGTTCCGGCAGATCGAGCCGGCCGTGCAGCGTCGTCACGAACGGCGTGTCCATCTGCGTGAACAGCGGGAACGGCATGTAATCGAGGTGGAAGTGCAGCACGTCGAACTCGTGCGCGCGCTGGCGGACGGTTTCGAGCAGCAGCATGTGCGGCGCGAGCGCGTCGCGCACGGTCGGATCGAGACGCAACGCACGCGGCCACACGGGTTCGAGCGTCGCCTTGGTTTGCGAATCGCCGCTGGCAAACAACGTTACATCGTGGCCGAGTTCGACGAGCGCATCCGTCAGATAAGACACGACGCGCTCAGTGCCGCCGTAAAACTTCGGAGGAACTGCTTCGTGCAACGGTGCAATTTGTGCGATTCGCATAACGTGACTCTCCATTTAGGTAAGGCATTGCAGTCACGCTCCGGTCGAGCGCTCAACGCATGCCATTCGGGCGGGCCGCGTGTGGTTGGACGCCGCCCGAGACAGGCCCGGAGATGAAAAAACATCGCGACCGGGTTATCCCTTACCGATCATTATCGGGATCGAGACCGGCATTTCACTTCATTTTTCAATCGCTTATCGTTGTTACAGCGCGATACATGTGCTGTTACGAAGTCAGAAATTGCATCGATGGCGGCGATGAGGGCGGATTTGAAGCGTCGGACGCGCCGGGCGGCATGAATGAGCAATTCACGGTCCTGCGGCCTGAAAGGCGCGACAGCGCGCGCCCGTCGTAAAAATACGGGGCGCGGCTATTAAGTCAGACGAATACGTGCCGATAACGCATGTCTGCCGAGCGGCATCGAAGCGGCCGGCTTGTAAGAAATTTTCCTACACGATTCTTCGCGAAACTCCGTCGCAGCGTCGGATGCTTTGTCCGACAGGCGCGGCTGCGGGCATCGGCGACAATCGAATCGACAACAGACAACACGGGCGGGGCCGCATTCGCGTTTCTTTGCGAATTCGAGCAAACGTTCCCGCCGGGCCTGACCAGCCACGTTTCGATTCGGGGAAAAAGATGACGACCAGCACTACGAGTACGCTCGCGGAAATCCGCGAGGTGAACCTGTCGTACTTGCTCCTCGCTCAGCGGCTTCTTCAGGAAGACCGCATCTCGGCGATGTATCGCCTGGGCCTTTCGGAGCAGGTTGCGCAAGTTCTGGCTTCGCTGACGCTCGCGCAGGCAGTGAAAGTGGCGTCGTCGAGCCATTTGCTGTGCCGCTTTCGTTTCGATGACCACGCGATCCTTTCGTCGCTCGCCGACAAGGACCGCAGCGCGGCGCTCGCGCACGCCCACGCGGCGATTGTGCTGGCGGACAGTCCCGTCGAGCAGATCGGCTGACGCCGCGCGCGAAGCCCGATGGCGACGAAAAGCGTGGTCGCGGAGGTCCGCGAAATCACTTTGGCGATCGAGCTGATCGAGCTCGGCGCGCGCCTGCAACTGCTCGAAGCGGAAACGAGCCTGTCGCGCGACCGTCTCATCAAGCTCTATAAGGAACTGAAAGGCGTGTCGCCGCCCAAGGGCATGCTGCCGTTCTCGACGGACTGGTTCATGACGTGGCAGCCGAACATCCATTCGTCGCTGTTTCACGGCATTTATCGCTTCATGGCGGCCAACGACAAGAGCCAGCCGACGATTCACGCGATCGTGAAAAGCTACCGCCTCTATCTCGAACACGCGGCGCTGTACGGCGACGAACCCGTGCTGTCGCTCACGCGCGCGTGGACGCTCGTGCGCTACTTCGAATCCGGCATGCTCCAGACCAACGTCTGCACGCGCTGCCGCGGACGTTTCGTCGCACATGCGTACGAACTGCGCGCCGGTTACGTGTGCGGCCTCTGCCAGCCGCCATCGCGCGCGGGCAAGACGCGCAAGGCGGGCGCGGACCGCGAAGCGGGGCGGATCGCCGCCTGATCCGCGCCCGCGTCCGTCTAAAAGCGATCGTGGTACGAAAGCCCGACGGTCATCCCGTGCGGCGTGCGCTGATACATGATCGCCCAATGCGTCACCGATGCGCCGATCCACGCACCGAGCGCGTCGGCGGCCAGATCCTTGTAGGAGAAGCCGTCCGTGCGGCAGGTTCCGTCGACGATTTCCTTCACCAAGCCCGGCGCAGTGCCGATCAACGTGCCGTAGACGACCGGATGGTCCGAGCCGCGCGTCAAATAGGCGCCGAGCGCGCCGAACGGCGCGGACGCGGCCACGTGGGCAAGTTTGTCGGAGCCGGTCCAGCTATCCGATGTCTGCATACGCCAGCCGCCGCGCGAACCGCTGCAGTCGAAACCCGCATGCGCGAATGAACTCGCGGTCACTGTCAGCGCGAGCGCGCTGGCCTGTTTCATTGCTCTTGTCATCGTTCTCTCCGATTTCACGACTTCGCGTCTCCAACAAAACTGAACGCGCGTTCGTATTATCGGCAGAAAATGTGATGTTTCGTGTCGAACGGGAAAATTTTGTTTCGCCGCTAGGAAAAGTTCGATATTTGGTTGCCGTAAATCAGCGATTGAGACGCAGATTTTGCGAAACAGCGAGAAGGTCGCGCGGCAAACCGCACGGAACGTACAGTGGTTTGACCGTGCCCCAAAGTTTTCCAGTCGAGTGCCGTAAACCACTTAACGGCGGTCTTACCGCATCAAACGTGAGGACTCGACTGTGCTGATTTTCATTGGATCGCTCGTGACATTGCTGTCCGTCTTCGGCGGCTATGCCATCGAAGGCGGCCACCTTGGCGCGCTCATGCAGCCGGTCGAAATTCTGATGATCGCGGGCGCGGGCGTCGGCGCGTTCATCCTCGGCAACAACGTCAAGACCATCAAGGCGACGATTCAGGTGCTGCCGACGCTCTTCAAGGGCGCGAAGTACGACAAGAGCATGTACATGGAGCTGATGGGCCTGCTCTACGTGCTGCTCGCGAAAGCGCGCAAGGAAGGCACGCTCGCGCTCGAAGCGGATATCGAAGATCCGGCGAAGAGCCCGGTGTTCAGCCAGTACCCGAAGATTCTCGCGGACCATCACATCGTCGAATTCCTGACGGATTACCTGCGCCTCATGGTGAGCGGCAACATGAACGCGTTCGAGATCGAAAGCCTCATGGACGAGGAAATCGAGACGCATCACGTCGAAGGCGAAGCGCCGGCGCACGCGCTCACCAAGGTCGGCGACGCGATGCCCGCGTTCGGCATCGTCGCGGCGGTGATGGGCGTCGTGCACACGATGGCCTCCGCCGATCAGCCGCCCGCGATTCTCGGCGAGATGATCGCGCAGGCGCTCGTCGGCACCTTCCTCGGCATTCTGCTTTCGTACGGCTTCATCGGACCGCTCGCGAACGTCGCGGAACAGCGCGTCGCGGAGCAGACCAAGATGTTCCAGTGCATCAAGGTGACGATCCTCGCGAGCCTGAATGGCTACGCCCCCGCGATCGCGGTGGAATTCGGCCGCAAGGTGCTGTTCTCGACGGAGCGCCCGTCGTTCTCCGAGCTGGAAGAACACGTGCGCAAGGTCAAGTCGAAGTGACTTCCGCCATAGTCGAGACACAGCGATGAGCAACGATACCGATCGCCCGATATTCATCAAGCGCGTCGTCGCGGGCAAGAAAGGCCATCACGGCGGCGCGTGGAAACTCGCCTACGCGGACTTCATGACCGCGATGATGGCGTTCTTCCTGCTGATGTGGCTGCTTTCGTCGACGTCGCCGGTGCAGCGGCGCGGCATCGCCGAATATTTCCAGATGCCGCTCAAGGCCGCGATGGTCGGCGGCAAGACCGTCGGCATGGACAACAGCATCATCATGGGCGGCGGCCGCGACATTTCCAGCACCGACGCAGGCGCCGCGCGCAAGACCGATGGCGCCACGCAGCTCGCGCAGCGCGCCTCGTCCGACACCGACGAAGAACTGCTCAAGTCCGCGCAGGGCGAGCTCGAACGGCGCGAGCAGGTGCGCCTGCACGATCTTCAGGTGAAGCTCATGGCCGCGATCGAGGCCAATCCGACGCTGCGCCAGTTCAAGCAGCAGATCCGCATCGAATCGACGCAACAGGGCTTGCGCATCGAAATCGTCGATACCCAGAAGCGCCCGATGTTCGCGCTCTCCAGCGACGCCGTGCAGCCGTACATGCGCGACATCCTGCGCGAGATCGGCCGCTCGCTCAACGACGTGCCGAATCACATCGTCGTGCAGGGACATACCGACGCCGTGAAGTACGCGGGCGGCGACAAGGGCTACAGCAACTGGGAGCTGTCCGCGGACCGCGCGAACGCGTCGCGGCGCGAGCTGGTCGCGGGCGGCATGGACGAAGGAAAGGTGATGCGCGTGCTCGGACTCGCATCGACGCAAAACCTGAACAAGAAAGATCCGCTCGATCCGGAGAACCGGCGCATCAGCGTGATCGTGCTCAATCGCAAGACGGAGCTGTCGATGCTGCGCGACGACGGCTCACGCGGCGCGACGCTCGACAACGGCACGGACGCGAACGGCAATCCGTCGTCGGCGCTCGGCCAGCTCATTCCCGGCGTCGCGGTGAGACCCGTGGCGAAGTGAGCAAAAACCTCGAAAAAGACGCTCAAGTGTCGACACGTTTCGACCGTCATCCCGGCAAGAGACAAACATGATCAAACACATTCTGGCAATCGACGATTCAGCCGCGATGCGGCAAATCCTCTCGGCGACGCTGGCGGCGGCGGGTTACCAAGTGACCGTTGCGTCGGACGGCGACGAGGGGCTGGAGTGGGCGCTCGCGGAGCGCTTCGATCTGGTTCTGACCGATCAGCACATGCCGGGCAGAAGCGGGCTCGATCTGATCGTGGCGCTGCGCGGAAATCCCGCATACAAGGCGACGCCGATTCTCGTGCTGACGACCGAAGGCGGCGAGCCGTTCAAGGACGCGGCGCGCTCGGCGGGCGCGACAGGCTGGATCGAGAAGCCGCTCGATCCGGACCTGCTGACGGAACTGGTCGCCGCGCTCTCCGAAGAAACGCAGCACTAAAGCGAACGCACAAGACAACTCGCGCACGCACGCGCCGATGGTGACTCAAGCATGACACTCGACATTACCCAGTTCTACCAGACCTTCTTCGACGAAGCAGACGAACTGCTCGCGCAGATGGAGCAACTGCTGCTCGTTCTGGACATCGCGAATCCCGATCCGGAAGACCTCGCGGCGATCTTCCGCGCGGCGCACTCGATCAAGGGCGGCGCGGCGACGTTCGGTTTCACCGCGCTCACCGAAACGACGCACATCCTCGAATCGCTGCTGGACCGCGCGCGCAACAACGAACTCGTCCTGCGCCGCGACATGATCGACACGTTCCTCGCGACGAAGGACGTGCTGTCGGATCAGCTCGCCGCGTATCGCGCGAGCGCGGAGCCGGATGCGGCCGCGGCCGCCGCGATCTGCGCGAAGCTCGAGCGTCTGAAGAACGAACAGGCCGAAGGCGCACCGTCCGGCCGGATCGAGCCGCCCGCGCTGCCGGGCGCCGACGCGAACGTCGCGTCCGCCGCGAGCGCGAACGCCGCGCCGGCCTACGACGGCCCGAATGCGCCGCCCGCCCACGTGCTTTCGCAGGCGATGGACGCGATCGAGGACGACGGCAACTGGGACGGCGCGTTCGAGCTCGCCGATGGAACGAATGCAGGAACCGCTGCCGCGACGCCGGGACACACCGGCGCGCCGCACGCGGAAGTTGGACCCCACCTGAAAATTACGCTACGGGGGGTGGGCGAGAAGGACCTGGCGACTCTGATCGAGGAGCTGGGGAACCTGGGAAGCATCGTCGGAGAAAAGAAAGCGGACGCCGAGTACGTGGTATGGCTCGACTCGGACGTCCCCGCCGACGATATCGTCGCTGTGTGCTGCTTCGTGATCGATGAAAAGCAGATCACGATCGGCCGCGGCGATGCAGCGGCGCAATCCGCAGAAGCCCAGCCGGCGCGCCTGGAAGCGACGGCCACGCAGATTGCGCAACCCGCGATACACGAAGAGCCGAAGCAATCGCAGGCGCACGCGGCGCCCGCATCCGCCGCTGGCAAGGAAGCAGTGAAGGAAGAAGCGGCGACGGCGGCGGGCTCGAAAGACCCGTCCGCCGCTCAGCCGGCAAAGTCCGCAGCAAGCGACGCCGACAAGAAAGCGCGCCCCCAGGCTGCGGCATCGGCGGAAGGCAGCTCGATTCGCGTCGGCGTGGAGAAGGTCGATCAGCTCATCAACCTGGTGGGCGAACTCGTCATCACGCAGGCGATGCTCGCGGAAACCACGAGCACGTTCGATCCCGCGTTGCACGACCGCCTGTTCAACGGCATGGCGCAGCTCGAGCGCAACGCGCGCGATCTGCAAGAGGCCGTCATGTCCATCCGCATGATGCCGATGGATTACGTTTTCAGCCGCTTCCCGCGCCTCGTGCGCGACATCGCCGGCAAGCTCGGCAAGGAAGTGGAACTCGTCACGTTCGGTCAGGCGACCGAACTCGACAAGAGCCTGATCGAGCGCATCATCGATCCGCTCACGCACCTCGTGCGCAACTCGCTCGATCACGGCATCGAGACCGTGGAAGCGCGCCGCGCGGCGGGCAAGTCGACGACCGGCCAGCTCGTGCTCTCGGCGGCGCATCACGGCGGCAACATCGTGA
Source organism: Caballeronia sp. LZ008 (assembly GCF_031451435.1). Lineage (NCBI taxonomy): Bacteria > Pseudomonadati > Pseudomonadota > Betaproteobacteria > Burkholderiales > Burkholderiaceae > Caballeronia > Caballeronia sp. LZ008. Next base: position 111,580 of record NZ_JARUXK010000001.1, read on the forward strand.
TCGAAGTGAGCGACGACGGCGCGGGCCTGCGCCGCGACAAGATTCTCGCGAAGGCGCAGAAGCAGGGCATGCAGGTTTCCGAATCGATGAGCGACGAAGAAGTCTGGCAACTCATCTTCATGCCGGGCTTCTCGACCGCCGAACAAGTGACGGACATTTCCGGCCGCGGCGTCGGCATGGACGTGGTGAAGCGCAACATCCAGTCGATGGGCGGCCACGTCGAAATCATGTCGCGCCAGGGCGCGGGCACGACGACGAAGATCGTGCTGCCGCTCACGCTCGCGATTCTCGACGGCATGTCGGTGAAGGTCGGCAACGAGATCTTCATTCTGCCGCTCAACTTCGTGATGGAGTCGCTGCAACCGGTCGCCGAGGACATCTACACGGTCGCGAACGGCGAGCGCGTCGTGCGCGTGCGCGGCGAATATCTGCCGCTCGTCGCGCTGCATCGCGTGTTCGATGTCGAAGGCGCGCGCACGGAGCCGACGCAGGGCATCGTCACGATCATGCAGACGGAAGGACGCCGCTTCGCGATGCTGATCGACGAGCTCGTCGGCCAGCAGCAAGTCGTCGTCAAGAACCTCGAAACGAATTACCGCAAGGTGCACGGCATTTCCGCCGCGACCATCCTGGGCGACGGCAGCGTCGCGCTGATCGTCGACGTGGCCGCGCTCAACCGCGAATCGCGCGCACAGCACGGCGCGCACGCTCACTAATACCGAAGGAGTCTTTCATGGCAGACGTTCAATCGATTCAAACCGCTGCGCCTTCGCGTCGTGACACGCAAAACACGGAAGCAGCCGGACAGGAATTCCTCGTGTTCACGCTCGGCGCCGAGGAATACGGCATCGACATCCTGAAAGTGCAGGAGATCCGCGGCTACGACAACGTTACACGCATCGCGAATGCGCCCGGGTTCATCAAGGGCGTGATCAATCTGCGCGGCATCATCGTGCCGATCGTCGACATGCGCATCAAGTTCAATCTGGGCCGCGTCGAGTACGACAACCAGACGGTCGTCATCATCCTGAACGTCGCGCATCGCGTGGTCGGCATGGTCGTCGACGGCGTGTCGGACGTGCTCACGCTCACGCAGGAACAGGTGATGCCCGCGCCGGAATTCGGCGGCACGCTCGCGACCGAATATCTGACGGGCCTCGGCACGGTCGACGGCCGCATGCTGATCCTGATGGACATCGAGAAGCTCATGACGAGCCGCGAGATGGAGTTGATCGACTCCGTCGGCGCATAAAAACGTATTCAGGAAGCAGGAAGAAGCCATGCTGAAGAAGTTGTCGATCCGCACGACGCTCACGCTCGTCGGCTTGTTGTTCGTCGGTTGCGCGGCGCTCATCGGCGCACTCGCGCTCGTCGGACTGAACTCGGCCAATGCGTCGCTCGCGTCGCTCGCGCAGGAAGACATGGTCGCGATGCGCGCGCTTTCAGAAACGTCGTCGTATCTGCTGCGCTCGCGCGTGACACTCGACCGCGTGCGTTCGCTCGCCGAAGCGGGCAATACGGAAGAAGCGAAGAAGGCGATCGATCGCGGCCAGTATCTGCTCGACAAGAGCAACGAGAACTGGAAGCTCTATCTCGATACGCCGAAGCCGATGCTCCCGAAGGACACGCTCGATGCGCTCGTCGCCCAGCACGTGACGCTCTTGATGACCGGGGTGGAGCGGGAATTCACCGCGTTCCGGGCGAACGACCTGGC
>NZ_JARUXK010000001.1:113303-518424 GCF_031451435.1 Caballeronia sp. LZ008
GCCGAAGCTCGCCGCGTTCGTGCGCTGCGCGGTGGATATTCGCACCGTCGATGTCGATGCCGCCAGCGAGCTCGGCGTGCTCGTCACGCTCGACAATCCGAGCGATCCGGGCGAACGACCTGGCCGCGTATCACGCGATCGCGGACACGAAGATCAGCCCGATGTTCGTCGCGTTCGATCAGGCCGTGACGGCTGCGGTCGCGTCGCATCAGGCGCACGCGGAAAGCTCGCGCGCGAGCACGTCGTCGAATATCGCGGCGCTCAACATGACGATCGGCGCGGTGCTCGTGCTCGCGGTGCTGATGCTGATCGGCACGCGCATGGCGCTCTCCAGCCTGATCGTGAAGCCGATCAACGAGGCCGTCGATCACTTCGACCGCATCTCGCGCGGCGATCTCACGCGGTCCGCGCAGAGCGAAAGCGGCAACGAAATCGGCCGCCTGTTCGCGGGTATCGAGCGCATGCGCGGCAATCTGACGACGATGGTCGGCGCGGTACATCGCGGCGCGGAATCGATCGATGTCGGCGCGCATGAAATCGCGAGCGGCAACACGGATCTGTCGCAGCGCACGGAAGAGCAGGCGGCGTCGCTGCAGGAAACGGCGTCGAGCATGGAAGAGCTCACGAGCACGGTGAAGCAGAACGCCGACAACGCGCGCCAGGCGAGCCAGCTCGCGGTGAACGCGTCGGATATCGCTTCGCGCGGCGGTGAAGTCGTCGAGCAGGTCGTCGAGACGATGCACGCCATTGCATCGAGCTCGAACAAGGTCGTGGACATCATCGGCGTGATCGAAGGCATCGCGTTCCAGACCAACATTCTCGCGTTGAACGCGGCCGTGGAAGCGGCGCGCGCGGGCGAGGAAGGGCGGGGATTCGCGGTCGTGGCGGGCGAAGTGCGCTCGCTCGCGCAACGCAGCGCGGCGGCGGCGAAGGAAATCAAGGCGCTCATCGGCGATTCGGCCGCGAAGGTCGACAGCGGCACGGAACTCGTCGCGCGCGCCGGTCAGACGATGAGCGAGATCGTGCAGGCGGTGCGCCGCGTGACCGACATCATGGGCGAGATCAGCGCGGCGTCGGAGGAACAGTCCGATGGCATCGAGCAGGTCAATCGCGCCGTCACGCAGATGGACAGCGTGACGCAGCAGAACGCCGCGCTCGTCGAGCAGGCGGCCGCCGCTGCGGCATCGCTCGAAGAGCAGACGCGTCAGCTGAAGGACGTGGTCGCGCAATGGCGCGTGCAAGGCGCGGCGGCAGCGCCGGCGCGCACGAGCGCATCGACGGCCGTGGCGCGTCTTGCGCCGGCGGCGCGCGTCGAACCGTCGACGTCTTCGGTTGCAGCGAAAGCGAAAGCTGTCGAGACGCCAAAAGTTGCGCCGGAAGCGGCCGTTAATAAGGAAGCAGTCAAGGAAACAGTCAAGCCGGCGATCAAGCCGGCGAGCGTTGCCAAGCCCGCTGCGGCACCGCGTGCGAAAGCGACGACCGCCGACGACGGCGACTGGGAAACCTTTTAACCGGACCGGAACGAAAACGGCCATGCAGGCATCGCGCACCACGATCGACACGCAGGAAAAGCGCGAGTCCGCATGGTCGAGCGCGACGAACACGCCACATCGGACGTCGGGGACGACGTCAAGGAAGCACGAAACATCATGATGGCAACGCGCAACGCGCGCGTCGACTTGCCCGCCAATGTGCGCGGCACGGAAGTCGAGCGCGATTTCGAATTCACATCGGCGGATTTCGCCCGCATTCGCGAGCTGATTCATCGCCGCGCAGGCATCTCGCTGTCGGACCACAAACGCGACATGGCGTACAGCCGCCTCGCGCGCCGGCTGCGCGCCTGCGGCATCGATACGTTCAAACAGTATCTCGACCGTCTCGAAACCAACGACGACAACGCCGAATGGGAAGCGTTCGTCAACGCGCTGACCACGAACCTGACGGCGTTTTTCCGCGAGTCGCATCACTTTCCGATTCTCGCGGACTTCGTGAAGCGCCGGCAGCAGCCGTTCTCGGTGTGGTGCTCGGCGGCGTCGACCGGCGAGGAGCCGTATTCCATCGCGATGACGCTCGTCGAAGCGTTGGGCGAACACGCCGCGCGCCAGTGCACGGTGTTCGCGAGCGACATCGACAGTCAAGTGCTCGCGAAAGCCGAAGCGGGCGTGTATTCGCTCGATCAGGTGAAGGCATTGCCCGTCGAGCGTCTCAAGCGCTTCTTCCTGAAGGGCACGGGCGCGCACGCGGGTCTCGTCAAAGTGCGCCCCGAGTTGCGCGCGATGGTGAACTTCGGCCGCGTGAATCTGACCGAAGCGCGCTACGACGTGAAAGGCCCGTTCGACGCGATCTTCTGCCGCAACGTGATGATCTACTTCGACAAGCCGACGCAGGGCCAGGTGCTCACGCGCTTCGAGCCGCTGATGAAGCCGGGCGCGCTGCTCTTCGCGGGGCATTCGGAAAACTTCACGTATGTGTCGCAGGCGTTCAGGCTGCGCGGCCAGACCGTGTACGAACTCACGCGCGATACGAAGGTTGCGAGCGGATCGAAGCGCGCGCTTGCGGGAGAGCCGGCATGAGCGGTCTGCCAATGGCGTCGAATCTCTATTTCGACAATCACTTCAAGAAGCAGGGCGTGAAGCTCCTGCCGAACGAGTTCTACATGACGAGCGAAGACATGGTGCTCGTCACGGTGCTGGGTTCGTGCGTGGCGGCGTGCATCCACGATCGCACGGCGGGCATCGGCGGCATGAATCACTTCATGTTGCCCGATGACGGTTCCGACGCGTCGCACGCATCGTCGGATTCGATGCGCTACGGCGCGTACGCGATGGAAGTGCTCATCAACGAGCTCATCAAGCGCGGCGGACGGCGCGAGCGCTTCGAAGCGAAGGTGTTCGGCGGCGGCGCGGTGCTCGCGGGCATGACGACCATCAACATCGGCGATCGCAATTCGGAGTTCGTGCGGCGTTATCTCGCGCTGGAAAAGATTCGCATCGTCGCCGAGGACTTGCAGGGCGCGCATCCGCGCAAGGTCGCGTTCATGCCGCGCTCGGGTCAGGTGATGGTCAAGAAGCTGAAGACGGCGCATGACCCGGTGGTCGTCGAGCGCGAGCAGGCGCTCGTGCAGCGCACGCCGGAAGAGCGCGCGGAGCGGCTCGCGAAAGCGCGTGCGCGCGTCGAGCTGTTTCAGTCGAACGCGAAACCGCGTGCGGAGTCGTTCACGACGAATGCATCGGCGGCGAAGCGCCCGCGCGTCGAGTTGTTCACGTCGCGTCTCAAGACCGTGGAGGAAGCATGAACACAGCGCCAAAGATCAAAGTGCTGTGCGTCGACGATTCGGCGCTCGTGCGCAGCCTGATGACCGAGATCATCAACGCGCAGCCCGACATGCACGTCTGCGCGACCGCGCCCGATCCGCTCGTCGCGCGCGAGCTCATCAAGCTGCATAACCCGGACGTGCTCACGCTCGACGTCGAAATGCCGCGCATGGACGGCCTCGACTTCCTGGAAAAGCTGATGCGCCTGCGACCGATGCCGGTCGTGATGGTGTCGTCGCTGACCGAGCGCGGCAACGAAATCACGCTGCGCGCGCTGGAACTCGGCGCGGTCGATTTCGTCACGAAGCCGAAAGTCGGCATCCGCGACGGCATGCTCGATTACGCGGAAAAGCTCGCCGACAAGGTGCGCGCCGCATCGCGGGCACGCGTGAAGCAGACGACGCACGCGGCGAGCGCGCCGGCGAACGCGGCGACGCACAAGCCCGCGCCGCATTTCAACAATCCGCTCGTGTCGACGGAAAAGCTCGTGATCGTCGGCGCTTCGACGGGCGGAACGGAAGCGATCCGCGAAGTGCTCGTGCCGCTGCCGCCCGATGCGCCCGCGGTGCTCATCGCGCAGCACATGCCGCCGGGCTTCACGAAGTCGTTCGCGCAGCGCCTGAACGGGCTGTGCCGCATCACCGTGAAGGAAGCCGAGCACGGCGAGCGCGTGTTGCCGGGCCACGCGTACATCGCGCCCGGCCACGCGCATCTGGTGCTCGCGAGGAGCGGTGCGAACTATGTCGCGCATCTGTCGGATGCGCCGCCCGTGAACCGGCATCGGCCTTCGGTCGACGTGCTGTTCCGTTCGGCGGCGCAGCACGCGGGCAAGAACGCGATCGGCGTGATCCTGACCGGCATGGGCCGCGACGGCGCCGCCGGTCTTCTGGACATGCAGCAGGCGGGCGCTTACACGCTCGCGCAGGACGAAGCGAGTTGCGTGGTGTTCGGCATGCCGCGCGAAGCGATTGCAATGGGCGGTGCGAGCGAAATCGCGCCGCTCTCTGAAATGAGCCGGCGCGTGATGGCGCGGCTTGCCTCGATGGGCGAACGCGTACAGCGCGTCTGAACTTTGGATTTAAGCGGCGCCGCCGCATTGAGAACACACTGGAGTCATGATGGACAAGAACATGAAGATCCTCGTCGTCGACGATTTTCCGACGATGCGCCGTATCGTGCGTAACCTGCTCAAGGAGCTGGGCTACGGCAACGTCGACGAAGCCGAAGACGGCGCGGCGGGCCTCGCGCGTCTGCGCGGCGGCGGCTTCGACTTCGTGATCACCGACTGGAACATGCCGAACCTCGACGGCCTGTCGATGCTTCAGCAGATCCGCGCGGACGCGACGCTCTCGCATCTGCCGGTGCTGATGGTGACGGCCGAGTCGAAGAAGGAAAACATCATCGCGGCGGCGCAAGCGGGCGCGAACGGTTACGTGGTGAAGCCTTTCACGGCCGCCACGCTCGACGAGAAGCTCACCAAGATTCTCGAGAAGATGGCCAAAGCGGGGAGCTGATCTTGAACGATCTGACCACTGAACTCGCAGCCGCGGTCGCCGCGGTTGCCGAAAGCGAAGGCGATCCGTCGAGCGACCGCATTCTCGCGCGCATCGGCCAACTGACGCGCACGCTGCGCGATTCGATGCGCGAGCTCGGCCTCGACAAGCAGGTCGAAGCCGCCGCGCAAGCCGTGCCCGACGCGCGCGACCGCCTGAAATATGTCGCGACGATGACCGAGCAGGCCGCCGAGCGCGCGCTCAACGCGATCGAGCTTGCCAAGCCGATGCAGGAATCGCTGCAAACCGAAGCGCAGGCGCTCGACGCGCGCTGGGCGAAGTGGTACGGCGCGCCGCTCGCGCAGGGCGAGGCGGGGGAACTGCTCGCGCAGACGCGCTCGTTCCTGCAGAGCGTGCCGGAGCGCACGCAGGCGACCAATGCCCAATTGCTCGAAATCATGCTCGCGCAGGATTTCCAGGATCTGACCGGCCAGGTCATCAAAAAGATTACGGACGTCGTGTATCTGATCGAGCAGCAATTGCTGGGCGTTTTGCTCGAGAACATCGCGCCGGAACGCCGCGAGCAGTTCGCTGCATCGGCGGCGGCGCTGATGTCGGCAGTGTCGACCGGCAGTCCGGAAAGCCTGCTGAACGGTCCGCAAATCAATCCCGAAGGACGCAGCGACGTCGTGCAGGATCAGTCACAAGTGGACGATCTGCTCGCCAGCCTGGGATTTTGAGGGTGATTTTGTAAGCCTTCGTAACTTAGGCCGGCCTCGAAGTTGCGAGATGACGCGAAGCGCATACCATTGCGCTTCGCGTTTTTTGTTTCGTGCGCTTGCGAACGTTAGGACGGTTCCACCTGGCTGGCATACTGACGATGTTCGCGCCCGCACGATTTTGGGGCGAAAGGCGGTGGCGCATCTGTCACTCAATCGTCAAGCACCGGTCTCTGAATCAAGTGGCGGGGCCGGCGGATAACCGATAGGAGGCCCAGTGAAGGCACCGAAGCAATCCCGTCATGGGCATCTCATGAGCGCGTTGGCAATCGTTGCCGGCGCGCTCGGCGTGAGCGCGGCAGCGCCCGCCTACGCCGTGCTCGGCGGCCAGCCGATGGCAGCGCCGCAAGGCGCCACGGCGGAATCATCCACGGCCGCGGTCGCGCGTGCGGCCGTCGCAAGCGGCGCATCGAGCGCATCGACGACATCGGCGTCGAACTACACCGTTCGCACGACCACGCTCGCGAGCGGAACGGTCATCAACGAATATTTGTCGACGGAAGGCGTCGTGTTCGGCATTGCGTGGCACGGTCCCCGCATGCCGGATCTCGCCAGCCTGCTCGGCAGCTATTTCCCGCAGTATCAGCAGGGCCTGAAGGCGCAACGCGCCGCGCGCGGCGGCCGCGGGCCGGTCAGCGTGCAGGATTCCGGACTCGTCGTGGATTCGGGCGGTCACATGGGCTCGTTCGCGGGCAGCGCGTATTTGCCGCAATCGTTGCCTGCCGGCGTGTCCGCCAGCGACATCCAGTAAGCGACGGGAGACTCAGTATGCATAGAACGACACTCGGCCATCCCGCTCTCTCTTCGTCCCGGCGCGGCGGCCTTGCCCGCTGGCTCGGCGTGCTCTGCCTTTCCGTCATGCTCGCGGCCTGCGGCGGTGGCGGCGGCGACGACTCCAGTTCCAGCAGCGGCGGCGGTTCGTCGGGCGGCTCCGGCGGCTCGGGCGGTTCCAGCGGCGGCGGCTCGACCACCAGCACCGCGAACGCGCAGCCGATCGCGCCCAACGGCACGAACGCGGTGGCGATCAACGTCAACTCCGGCGCCGCGGGCTTCGTCAACATTCCGAACGTATCGGTGACGGTGTGCGCGCCGGGCTCGTCGGTGTGTCAGACGATCGACAACATTCAGGTCGACACGGCGTCCTTCGGCCTGCGCATTCTCGGATCGGCGGCGCAGAACGTGCTCGGCAGCCTGCCGACCTCGCGCGCGTCGAACGGCGGGCAGCTCGCCGAATGCGCCGGTTTCGCCGACGGCTACACGTGGGGCACCGTCCGCACGGCCGACGTGAAGATGGGCACGGAAGTGGCGTCGGGCGTGCCGATTCAGATCATCGGCGATCTGAGTGCATCCGCGGCGCCGACCGGCGACAACGGCTGTCCGTCCGGCAGCGACGAAAATTCGACCGCCGACATCGGCGCGAACGGCATTCTCGGCATCGGCCCGCAGGCCTACGACTGCGGCGACGGCTGCGCGAGCACGGCGCTCAACGCGATGTACTTCTCGTGCACCAACGGCGCGAATTGCTCGGGTGTCGCGGTGCCGCTGGCGCAGCAAGTGACGAATCCGGTCACCAAGTTCGCGGTCAACAACAACGGCGTGATCGTGCAATTGCCGCCCGTTGCCGATAACGGCGCGGCCACCGCGACCGGCGTGCTGATATTCGGCATCGGCACGCAGAGCAACAACGGGATCAGCAACGTGACGAAGTACGGCACCGATCCCTATGGCGATCTGACCGGCACGTACAAGGGCAAGACGTACAAGACGTTCTTCGACACCGGGTCGAACGGCAACTTCTTCCAGGATAGTTTTCCGCTGTGCAACGGATCGTCGGCGTTCTATTGCCCGAGCGCGACGCAGTCGCTGTCGACCACGATCAAAGGCAGCGAAGGCAACAGCGCCACCGTGCCGTTCCTGCTCGCCAACGCGAGCACGCTGACGCAAGGCAAGAACAAGTTCGCCTTCAACAGTCTCGGCGGTCAGTTGGGCATGTCGAACTTCTTCGACTTCGGCTTGCCGTTCTTCTTCGGCCGGCATGTCTACGTCGGATACCAGTTGCCGAACAGCTCGGCCTACGTCGCGTTCTGACCGTTCGGACGTTCGCCCGATAAAAAACCGGCTGCGTTTGCGCGCAGCCGGTTTTTTTTACGTCATTCGTCCGCGCGTGGTTTGCGTGGCGCGCGTTCGGCGAGCGCGTCGTAGAGCCAGCGCGGCAGGACGTGCATCAGCATGCCCGCGACGCGCATCTGCCATGGAAACGTCGCGTAGCGCACCTTGCGTTCGATCGCGTCGGCGGCTTTCGCGGCGAAGCGGTCGGCGTCCATCAGGAACGGCATGCGATACGGATTGTGCGCGGTCATCTCCGAGCGCACGTAGCCCGGCGCGATCGTGACGACGGCCACGCCGAGCGGGCGCATCTCCACGCGCAACGATTCCAGATATTTCGCCACCGCCGATTTCGACGCGCTGTACGCGCCGCCGCCGGGCAGCCCGCGCACGCCCGCGACGCTTGCAATGCCGACGAGCGTGCCGCGCCGCGCGGCCGTCATCGACGCGACGAACGGCTCGAACGTCGCGACCATGCCGAAATAGTTCACGTCCATCACGGCACGGAAGGTGTCGAGATCGCCGTGGCCCGTCAGCGCGCCCCGGCTCATGCCCGCGTTCGCGATGACGACATCCGCCGTGCCGTGCTCCGCGATGAAGCGGCGCGCGGCATCGGCGAGCGCGTCGGGGTCGCGCACATCGGCGGGATAGATCGAGATGGAGCTTTGCGGATGACGGGCCGCGAATGCGGCGAGGGAATCGGCGCGGCGGGCGACGAGGCCGAGGATGGCCCCGCGCTTCACATACTCTTCGGCCATTGCAAGGCCGATGCCGCTCGACGCCCCGGTGATAAAGACCTTCAAACGAACTGCGGTCATGCGGAGCGTCGGTGCTTACAGCTTCTTGTCGCGGACTTGCTGGACGAGGAAGTCCATGACCTGCGTCGTCCCCGGCAGGCTGTTGGTCATCGCCGGGCCGGTTTCGTACTTGCCCTGCACGACGACCGTCGGCACGCCGTCGATCTTGTAGTCCTGCAGGAGCTTGGCGTCGCGCTGCACGGCGCTTTGCGTCGAGAACGAGTTATACGCGTCCATGTACTTCTTCGGATCGACGCCCTGCGTCTTGAGGAAGTCCGCCTGCGCCTGCGGCGTCAGCAGATAGTTCTTCTTCACGTGGATTTCGTTGAACACGGCCGGCGTGACCTTTTCCGCGACGCCGAGCGCGTCGAGCGCGTGATACATCTTCGAGTGCGGAATGAAGTCGTCGCGGAATGCCACCGGCACGCGCTTGAACACGACGTCCGGACCTTGCTTCTTCGCCCATGCCTCGATGTACGGCTCGAACTCGTTGCAATGCGGGCAGCCGTACCAGAAGAACTCGATGACCTCGACCTTGCCCGCAGGCGCGGCGATCGGCTGAGCCGCCTGCAGCACGGTGTAATCCTTGCCGGCGGTGGGCGCGGCCATCGCGGAATTCGCGACGCTCAGGGATGCGGCTGCGATGCCGAGGGAGAGAGCCAACGCGCTAAAGATTTTTTTCATGATTGAAGAGATACGCAATGGAAACGCGACGGAACAAAAGCAGGCCCATAAGTGGGACATACGACGCTTAAGCCACGCTTAAGCGTCGCGGCGCTTCGACTTCGTTTGCTGCGTTATTGCTTCGTTATTGCTTCGAGAAACGGATGACGGCGGTATCGACGCCCGCATCGGACAGACGCTGGCGCGCGGTGTTCATGTCCTCGAACTTCGCGAACGGCCCGATCCGCACGCGATAGTACGTGACGCCGCCTGCATCGCGCTGCGTGACCTTCGATTCGAAGCCCTGGAAGCCGAGACGCGCGCGCTGCTGTTCGGCATCCGCCTGCGTCTTGTACGCGCCGACTTGCAGGAAGTAGCCCGTGTTCGGCTCGCCGGGCGCGGGCGGCGTGGTCTTCGCCGTCGTGGGCGCCGAGCCGCCCTTCGGCGGCGTGGCGTTCGCGTTGCTCGTCGCGGCGGGCGCGCCCGGTGCGGCTTCGGGCTTCTTCGCGGGCGCTGTGCTCGCGGTCTTCGGCGCCGATGCCGTTGCGCCCGACGGCGGTACTTCGACGATCTGCGGCTCGTCGAGCATGCCCGACGACTGCGTCTGATTGTTGGTCTGGCCCGGCGCGGTGTTGGGCGGCGTGGGCTGCGCGGCTTGCGGCACCGCCTGGCCCGGCGTCTTGCCTTGCAGCGGACGATTCGGATCGTACGGTTGCGCGGCGGCAGGCGCGGAGTTGGCCTCGGACGGCGGCGGCGCGACCTTCGCCACGAATGGCGTGGGCGCACGCGTGATGTACAGCGCGACGATTACGGCAATCGCGAGGCCGACGATCAGGCCCAGCACGATACCGATAAACGTTCCCCCCGTTTGCTTCGACTGCTTCGATGTGCGGCGTGGTTTTGCCATCGTATGAATCACCTGCGAGAAAGTCTTCTGGTTGGGCGACGATTATAGCGGCGGCTCAAGACAAGCCCGCGCCAGGCATCTGCTTGCGCACGCCGAAAATTCTGAATTCGTGCGTGCGCGGCAGAAGGGTCACATCTTTTGAGGAGCGGAAACGCCGATGGTCGCGAGACCGTTTTCGAGAACCTGACGCGTCGCCGCGAGCAGCGCGATGCGCGCGGTGCGTTCCTTTTCGTCGTCCACGAGCACGCGCTCCGCATTGTAGATCGAGTGAAATTCGCCAGCGAGAGCTCGCAGTTAGAACGCGCCGGCGTGCGGCGTGAGGTCGTCGGCGGCGTGCGCGAGCATTTCGGGGAATTCGGCGAGCTTGTTGAGCAGCGCCATTGCGCGGTCGCTCGACAGCGGCGAGAGATCGGCCTGCGCTGCCTTCGAAATATCGCCGCCGAACTTCTCCTTCCAGTCGTTCAGGATCGTGCAAATGCGCGCGTGCGCGTATTGCACGTAATAGACCGGATTCTCGTCGTTCTGCTTGAGCGCGAGGTCGATGTCGAACACGAATTCGGTGTCGGCCTTGCGCGAAATGAGGAAGAAGCGCACGGCATCGCGGCCGCGGCGGATGGTGTCCTCGTCGATCTGATCGGGCGCGGTTTCGTGGCCCGGCGTGAGTCCGCCCGACCATTCGATCAGATCGCGCACCGTCACGTAGCTGCCCGCGCGTTTGGAGATTTTCACTTCCTGGCCGTCGCGCATGACGGTGACCATCTTGTGCAGCACGTAGTCGGGATAGCCCTTCGGAATGCCGATGCCGAGTCCCTGCAAGCCGGCGCGCACGCGCGCGATCGTGCCGTGATGGTCCGAGCCCTGGATGTTGATGACCTTCGTGTAGCCGCGTTCCCACTTGGTCACGTGATACGCCACGTCCGGCACGAAGTACGTGTACGTGCCGTCGGACTTTTTCATGACGCGGTCCTTGTCGTCGCCGTCGTCGGTGGTGCGCAGCCACAGCGCGCCGTCCTGCTCGTACGTCTTGCCGGCATCGACGAGCGCCGCGACCGTCTTCTCGACACGGCCTTCCTTGTACAGCGACGACTCCAGATAGAACTGGTCGAACTTCACGCCGAACGCGGTGAGATCCATGTCCTGCTCGTGACGCAGATACGCGACCGCGAAATGACGGATGGCTTCGAGGTCCTCGACGTCGCCTTTGCCCTTCACCGGTTCGCCGTCCTTCGCCGCGACGGTTTCGCCCGCCATGTAGTCGCGCGCGATATCGGCGATGTACTCGCCGTTGTACGCCGCTTCCGGCCACTGCTCGTCGCCCGGCTTGAGGCCGCGCGCGCGCAGTTGCGTGGACGTGGCGAGATTGCCGATCTGCACGCCCGCGTCGTTGTAGTAGAACTCGCGATGCACGTCGTAGCCCTGCGTTTCGAGCAGGTTCGAGAGCGCATCGCCGAGCGCCGCCTGACGGCCGTGGCCGACATGCAGCGGGCCCGTCGGGTTCGCCGATACGAATTCGACGAGCACGTGCCTGCCGGCGTCGCGCGTCGAACGGCCGAACGCGGCGGCTTCGCCGAGCACGGCCGGGATCACGTCTTGCTTGGCCGTCGCCGAAAGACGCAGATTGATGAAGCCCGGACCCGCCACTTCGGCGCTCTCGACGAGACCCTTCGCGGCCGGCAGGCCGAGCACCGCATCGACGATCTGCTGCGCGAGCTGACGCGGATTCGCGCGCAGCGGCTTGGCGAGTTGCATCGCGACATTCGACGCCACGTCGCCGTGCGCCGCGACCTTCGGTCGTTCGAGGACGATCGTGGGCGTGACGAAGGCCGCTTCGCTGGCGCCTTGCGTGGCTTGCGCGACCTGCTTGACCGCGTCGGTGATGAGCGTTTCGAGAGTGTGTTTATGTGCGGGCAGCATGCTGAATGTGATCCAGTGGAGCGAGGGCTGACGGGGCGCGTTCCGGCGTGCATGCCGGCTCGGAAGGACGTCTTCGCGACGCGTTGGCCCCGCATGTGGTGTTGGCAGGCGAACGGAACCGGCCACCACATAAAGTGGGGATTTTAGCAGGTGCTAATATGTCGAATCAGGGTGTCGTCATGTTGTCAGGGAGACCGGCTCGTCTGCGCGTTTCGTTTGCAAACCGCCTATGACCCAACATAAACAAAAGGACCATGCCATGCTGATCACATTCAAATCCCCGGCCGCACCGGATGTCATCATGCTCGAGAACCTCGCGGAGTACTTGCTCGGCATCATCGGCAAGCAGCTCACGGCGCGGGGCGTCATCACGCACGATGAAATTCCCGCCGCCATTCAGAAGCTCGAAGCGGCGGTCGTCACCGACAAGAGAGAGCGCGCCGAGCACGACGGCCGTTTTCATGAAGGCGAAGAAGGACATGAGCCGCACGAGCTTCCCATCGGGCTCGCGCAGCGCGCGTTTCCTTTCCTCGACATGCTTCGCCTAGCGCAAAAGCACGACAAGGACATTCTCTGGGGCGTCTGAGGCGCGCGATTCGCAGCGACACAAAGAAAAACCCGCATCGTTTCCGATGCGGGTTTTTTTCTTCCGACGAAACGTCTGACGGCTTCAGTCGCGCTGCGGCGTGTTACTGCGACTGGCCGCCTTCCGGCCCGGCGGGTTTCGCGGGCGGATGTTGCTTCTTCGGCTTCTTCGGTTTCTTCTTGTGCTCGGTTTGCGGCGGCGAGTACGACGAAGCCTCGGTGCTGCTCGCCTGCGCGAAAGCGGCGGTACTCGACGCGGCGAGCAAAGCCGCGGTGATCGCTACGGTTACGGCGGACGTCATCTTCTTCATGCGACTTTCTCCGTTGACGAAAAGAATGCGTTGGCCGTCATGTCGACGGCTTATCGCGCTGACAAGTCTACGGAATTCAAAAATTTCCCGCCTGTTCCGTGCATATTCCGGCTATCACTTGCGCGATATGTCGTTTTCACGATGCCTTAGCGCAACGGCGCGAGCGCGCGTTCCGCGTCGGAGGTCGAGATCGCCATGCGTTCGGCGTAGCTCGCGAGCTGATCGTCGCCGATCTTGCCCACCGAAAAGTACGTGCTGTCCGGATGCGCGATATAGAAGCCCGAGACGCTCGCGGCCGGCAGCATCGCGAGCGATTCGGTCACGCTCATGCCGATCTCGTTCGCCTGAAGCACTTCGAACATGTCGCGCTTGACGAGGTGATCCGGGCACGCCGGATAACCCGGCGCCGGACGAATGCCGACATACTTCTCCGCGATCAGCGCATCGTTGTCGAGCGTCTCGTTCGCGGCGTAGCCCCACAATTCGCGGCGCACGCGCGCATGGAGCGCTTCGGCGAAGGCTTCCGCGAAACGGTCGGCGAGCGCCTTCAGCATGATCGCGCTGTAGTCGTCGTGATCGGCTTCGAACTGTTGTTCCTTTTTATCGACGCCGATGCCCGCCGTCACCGCGAACATGCCGATGTAGTCCTTCACGCCCGAATCCTTCGGCGCGATGAAATCGGCGAGCGAGCGGTTCGGGCGCATCACGCCATCGACGACCGGACGCACGCTTTGTTGACGCAGATTGCGCCACGTCATCGCCACTTGCGAGCGCGATTCGTCCGTGTAGATCTCGATGTCGTCGTCGTTCACGGTGTTGGCGGGTAAAAGCGTGATGACGCCGTTCGCCGTCAGCCAGCGGCCCTGAATGAGGCGCGAGAGCATCGACTTGCCGTCGGAGAACACGCGCCGCGCCGACTCGCCGACGATCTCGTCATTGAGAATCGCGGGATAGGGACCGGCGAGATCCCACGTCTGAAAGAACGGACCCCAGTCGATGTAATTCGCCAGTTCCGCGAGGTCGTAGTTCTTGAACACGCGCCGCCCGATGAAGCTCGGCTTCTTCGGCGCGTAGGCGCTCCAGTCGATCTTCGTCTTGTTGGCGCGCGCTTCGTCGTACGTGACCATCGGCTGCGCTTTGCGGTTCGCGTGCTGCGTGCGGATGCGCTCGTAGTCGCTCTTGAGTTCGTCGAGATACTTCGCCGCGCCTTCGTCCGACAACAGGCTCGACGCCACCGACACCGAACGCGACGCATCCGGCACGTACACGACCGGCCCTTCGTAATGCGGCGCGATCTTCACGGCGGTATGCACGCGCGAAGTCGTCGCGCCGCCGATGAGCAGCGGCGTCTGCTTGCCGCGGAAGTATTCGTCGCGCTGCATTTCGGACGCGACATAAGCCATCTCTTCGAGGCTCGGCGTGATCAGTCCCGACAGCCCGATGATGTCCGCGCCTTCTTCCTTCGCCTTCTGCAGGATGGTCGCGCAGGGCACCATCACGCCCATGTTGACCACTTCGAAGTTGTTGCACTGGAGCACGACCGACACGATGTTCTTGCCGATGTCGTGCACATCGCCCTTCACGGTCGCGATGACGATCTTGCCCTTCGGCCGCACGTCCGCGCCGGCATCGGCGAGACGCTTCTTCTCTTCTTCGATGAACGGGATCAGGTGCGCGACCGCCTGCTTCATCACGCGCGCCGACTTCACGACTTGCGGCAGGAACATCTTGCCCGCGCCGAACAGGTCGCCGACGATGTTCATGCCGTCCATCAGCGGGCCTTCGATCACGTTGATCGGACGACCGCCGGCCTTGTCGATCTTCTGCCGCACTTCTTCCGTATCTTCGACGATGAAGTTCGTGATGCCGTGCACGAGCGCATGCGACAGACGCGCCTCGACCGGCTGATTGCGCCATTCGAGGTTTTCTTCCTTCTTCGCGGCGCCGGTCTTGAACTTGTCCGCGATTTCGAGCAGACGGTCGGTGCCGTCCTCACGACGATTCAGCACGACGTCTTCCACGCGCTCGCGCAACTCGGCGTCGAGATCGGCATACACGCCGAGCTGGCCCGCGTTGACGATGCCCATGTCCATGCCAGCCTGAATCGCGTGATACAGAAACACGGTATGAATCGCCTCGCGCACCGGATCGTTGCCGCGAAACGAGAACGACACGTTCGACACGCCGCCGCTCACTTTCGCGTGCGGCAGGTTCTGCTTGATCCAGCGCGTCGCTTCGATGAAATCGACCGCGTAGTTGTTGTGCTCTTCGATGCCCGTCGCGATTGCGAAGATGTTCGGATCGAAGATGATGTCTTCGGGCTCGAAGCCGACTTCGTTCACGAGAATGTCGTAAGAGCGTTTGCAGATTTCCGTCTTGCGCTGAAACGTGTCGGCCTGGCCTTGCTCGTCGAAGGCCATCACCACCGATGCCGCGCCGTAGCGGCGAATCAGCTTCGCATGATGAACGAACTGCTCCTTGCCTTCCTTCAGCGAGATCGAATTGACGATCGCCTTGCCTTGCACGCATTTCAGGCCCGCTTCGATCACGTCCCACTTCGACGAGTCGATCATGATCGGCACGCGCGCGATATCCGGCTCCGACGCGATCAGATTCAGGAAGCGCACCATCGCGGCTTTCGAATCGAGCATCGCTTCGTCCATGTTGATGTCGATGACCTGCGCGCCGTTCTCGACCTGCTGGCGCGCGACGGCGAGCGCTTCGTCGAACTGGCCGTTCAGGATCATGCGCGCGAACGCCTTCGAGCCGGTCACGTTCGTGCGCTCGCCGACGTTGATGAAAAGCGAGCCGTCGGTGACGTTGAACGGCTCGAGGCCGGAAAGACGCATCGTGTGATCGGTCATGTCTTGTTCTCTTCTCTGATTCAGGCGGCGTCGCGGTATTGCGAGGGGAAAGCGCGCGGCTTCACTTCGGCGAGCGCCTTCGCGATTTCCGCGATGTGCTCCGGCGTCGTGCCGCAGCAGCCGCCCGCGACGTTGACGAGCCCGGCGGACGCGAATTCCTTCAGCAATCCGGACGTTACGTCCGGCGTCTCGTCGAAGCCGGTGTCGCTCATCGGATTCGGC
Source organism: Caballeronia sp. LZ008 (assembly GCF_031451435.1). Taxonomy (NCBI): domain Bacteria; kingdom Pseudomonadati; phylum Pseudomonadota; class Betaproteobacteria; order Burkholderiales; family Burkholderiaceae; genus Caballeronia; species Caballeronia sp. LZ008. The sequence goes on from NZ_JARUXK010000001.1 coordinate 129,259, forward strand.
AGGCCCGCGTTCGGGTAGCAGGACACGTAGGTATCGCACAGCTTCGCCAGCTCGGCGATGTACGGACGCATCAGCGCCGCGCCGAGCGCGCAGTTCAGGCCGAACGTGAGCGGCTTCGCGTGACGCAGCGAGTTCCAGAACGCCTCGACCGTTTGCCCGGAGAGAATGCGGCCCGATGCATCGGTGACGGTGCCGGAGATCATGATCGGCACGAGTTCGCCGGTGTCCTCGAACAGTTGATCGAGCGCGAACAGCGCGGCCTTTGCATTGAGCGTGTCGAAGATCGTTTCGACGAGGAACAGATCGCAGCCCGCATCGAGCAGCGCCTTCGCCTGCTCGTAGTACGCGTCGCGCAGTTCGTCGAAGGTCACGTTGCGCGCGCCCGGATCGTTCACGTCGGGCGAAATGCTCGCGGTCTTCGGCGTCGGTCCGATCGCGCCCGCGACGAAACGCGGCTTGTCGGGCGTCGAGTATTTGTCGCAGGCTTCGCGCGCAAGCTTCGCCGACTCGATGTTCATCTCGGCGGCGAGGTCTTCCATGCCGTAATCGGCCTGGGCGACACGCGTCGCGCCGAACGTGTTCGTTTCGAGGATGTCCGCGCCCGCAGCCAGATACTGCTCATGAATCTCGCGGATCACCTGCGGCTGCGTGATCGACAGCAGTTCGTTATTGCCCTTGATGTCGCGGCCGTAGTCCTTGAAGCGCTCGCCGCGATACGCGGCTTCGTCGAGCTTGTAGCGCTGGATCATCGTGCCCATCGCGCCGTCGAGAATCAGGATGCGCTTTTGCAGCAGCGCGGGCAGCGCGGCGCCGCGCGTATAGGCGCGCGCGGGGGCTTTCGGAATGGCGTTCTGGGTCATGACGGACGAGGCCTGCACCAAATGTGAAATAGCCTGACATTGTAGCCGCAGCGCGCAACGGTCGCTCCCGATGGGCGGGCGCGTGCGCGATTCCGGGCGGGCAAAAAAAGAACCCCGCCTGGCGCGGGCGGGGTCTTTGGGAAGTGGCGAGTGTCGCCTGTGCCGCTGGTCCGGGCGGCGGCGGGCGCGAGCGGCATGGCGCCGCACGCGCGCGTGCATGCATCAGTGAAGCACGACGGGTTGATTCATCAAGATATCGAACTGGCCGAGGAATTCATCGACATCCTCGAGCGACGGCTCTTCAGCGATCAACTGTTGCACGTGCTCGCGAAACTTCGCCGCGAGCGCGCCGTCAATGAAGATCTCCCGCTGCGTGTTCTTGTCGACGATCTCGTAGCCGCCCGCCTTCATGGCGAGGTGGTTGTCTTGCGGCGGAAATTCGACGACGCAATAGTTGGGGCTGTTGTAGATCATTTGCATGGCGACACTCCTTATTCCTTGTTTGCTCCGTGGCAATCCTGAATCGTAGTTGGAGCGATTGGGTTGGAATTCAAGGGGTGGCCTCGACGTGATGCCGGTTGTATCGAGGCTTTCTTTTGCAACAAAAACAGGAAGAATCAACTCGAACCGCGCAAGAAGTTCCCCAATAAAGCGGAGAAGCGCTGCGATTCCTCCACCGGTGTAAGGTGCGCGGCGTTAAGTAATTCGAAGCGTGCGCCCGGCACCGTGTCTGCGACAACCTTTGAAGCAGCATGCGGCGTGCCAACATCCTTTTCACCCGCGACGACGAGCGTGCGCTGCTTCACGGAAGCCAGTTTGTCTCGCGCATCGAAACGGCTGATCGCCTCCGCCGCGCGCGCGAAACCCTCGACGGGCGTGCGCGCGATCGTGTCCGCGATCGGCTCGGTCACTTCAGGGTGCGCCTTGCGGAACTCCGGCGTGAGCCAGCGTTCGAGCGTGGCTTCCACGATACTCGCTGTCCCGTGTTCGCGCACGGATGCTGCACGTTGCGCGAATGTCGGACGCGCGTCCTCGGGAATAAAGGCGGGCGCGCCCACGACCGTCAGCGAATCCACTTTGTCGGCATGGTTGATCGCGAATTTCTGCGCGACCATGCCGCCTATCGACAGCCCGACCACATGCGCCGAAGGCGCGCCGAGTTTGTCGAGCAGTTGCGCGAGATCGTCGGCGAGATCGTCGATCGTGAACGAATCCGGCGACACGGTCGTTTCGCCGTGTCCGCGCAGGTCGTAGCGCAACACGGTGAAGTCGTCGCGGAAGTAGCCGGCCATCTGATCCCAGATCGAAAGATCGCCGGCGAGCTGATGGATGAAGACGAGCCAGGGACCGCCGCCTTCGTTGTCGAGAACATAGCGTGTATCGATGCGATTGATCGTCAACTGCATATCGGCTCCGTAAAGAATGCGCTCGTGCCTGACATGACGGAGTGTGACGGCCCCGTTACGGTTTGTCCGCGGCGGGCGTGCTCGGCATGGCGGGCGCGGATTCATCAGACGCAGCTTGCGTGCCCGAGGTGACATCCTGTGCCGCCGCCGGCGGCGCGGCGAGCTTGCCTGCCCAGAGCAGTTCGATTTGCATTCCGTTCGGCTCGGTTTGCAGAATCCGCACGGGCAGCCAGCCGATCGACGGCGCGAGCCAGATATCGAGCTTGCGGCGGTCGCCTTCCTTGCGCGGCAGGCGCGTGAAGTGGCGCGCCGTCGTAAAGCCGCCGCGCGCCTCCACGGTTTCGTCGCCGACGGTTTCTATCGGCCAGATTTCGTTGCTGTCGTTATCCGCGACGCTGAATTGCCGCGTGACGCCCGGCTTGTACTTGTCCGGCGCGCCGCGCACGAGGCTCGCCAACTGCATGACGACGCTGAAGCGGTCCTGCGCGCCGTCCGCGAGCGGCTGGCTTTGCGGCGTTTTCGTGTAGACGATCTGCTTCGTTTCGCGATTGAAGATGGCGATATCGGCGGCACGGCGGCCGCGCTGTTCCGAATACTGTTCCGGCGCGATGCCGAAGCCGTCGATATGGCCTTTGCTCGAATACACATACGGACCGACGAAAGGCAGCGGGATCGAGACGATCATTTCGTAATGCTGGCCGTCGTTGCTCCAGTGGATCGTGCCGGTCTGATTCATCATGCCGTTCACGAGCGTGTCGTAACGTAAATCGCCCGTGGGCGGGACGCTGAACTTGTCGCCGGATGCAGCGTTGGATTGCGGCGCGGTCTGCGAAGCGGGCGACGGCGCTTGAGCCTGCGGCGTTTGCGCGGGAGCGGAAGCGGCTGCGGGCGCGTCGGGCTCTGGCGTCGCAGCGCTCGACACCGGAGCGGGCGAAGGCTTCGGCGCAGGCGCGGCGGGCTTCGGAGGCGCGACGGGTTCCGGAGACGCGGCCGGTTTCGGCGGCGCGGGCGGCGTCGGCGCGGGCGGCGCGATCGGCTTGGGCGTCAGCAATTCCACCTGCACGGGCGGCGTTTCGGGCGGCGCGTTCGCCGGCTGACGGTTGTGCTCGATCCACCGCATCGCGCTCAGATGCAGGCCCGCAACGACGAGCACGGCCAGCACCCAGCGTCCCCAGCGGCGGGGCGCGGCGGATTCGATAGCGGCATCGGGCGGCTCGCCGGACGCGGGGCGAGGACGGCGGAATTGAAACAGTGACATCGTGGAAAGCGTGAAAAGCGCGTGTTACGGACGATCGGGCGAAAGGCATAAGACATGCGCGAGGGAAACGATGTTCCTGGCCCCTTCGACGGACATTTTCAGCGCTCGCTCGCCTTGTGCCCCAATTCGTACGACAGGCCCCGTGCGCACTCGCGCAAGGCAGAGTCGATTTCGCCGCCCCAGCGCGTGTCGAACGTGCCTTCGTGCCCGAGCGCGATGAGACCGAGCGCGAGTTCGCCCGTCGAATCGAAGACCGGCGTGCAGAACGCGTGGATCGTCGGCAGCAGCATGCCTTCGACGCGCGCCGCGCCGTGCTCGCGCACCTCGGTGAGAAGCGGCTCGACATCGGCCATCGTCTGCTTCATTGCGGCGAGCTCGCGATCGAGCATCGGCTGCGTCTTGCTGCGCGGCAGATACGCGGCGAAAAGCAGACCCGTCGCGGATGAAAGCAGCGGCATCACGTCGCCCAGCTTGAGCGATGCCTTCGCCGGATGGCTCGATTCCATCCAGTGCACGACGGTCGGCCCCTGATTGCCCCACACCGCGATGCCGACCGTCTGATCCAGCCGGTCGCGCAGTTCCGCGAGCGCGATGCGCGCCAGCCGCACGCCATCGACGCGCGCAAGCCGCGCGAGGCCCATTTGCAACGCGAAACCGCCGAGTTCGTAGCGCCCGGAAACCGGATCCTGCGATGCGACGCCGAGCCGCAAAAAACTCACCAGATAACGATGCGCCTTTGCCGGGCTCATGCCCGCGCGTTGGGCGAGATCGCGCAGCATCATCGCGCGCGGCTCGTTGGTGAGGACGTCGAGCAGCCGGAAGCCGACTTCGATCGACTGAATGCCGGAGCGCGTTTTTTCTTCGGCGGCGTCGCTGGTGTCTTCGTCGTCGGTGAGAGAGGTGGATTGCATGTGCGAAAAGGCCTATGCCGTTCGGCCGAGTGCCGGCGGCGGATTCACCATCGTAAAATACATTTCCTTTAACGTCACCCGCGTCACCACGCTCACCCGGCACTGCTCCATGAAACTTGCAACCTTGAAGGACGGCACGCGCGACGGCCAGCTGATCGTCGTCTCGCGCGACCTGCGCACGGCCGCAATCGCCGATGGAATCGTCTCGACGCTGCAACGCGCGCTCGACGACTGGACCTTTTACGCGCCGCAACTCATGGAAGTCTACGAAGCGCTGAACGCCGGCCGCGCGCGCAACAGCTTTTCGTTCGATCCGAAAGCCTGCATGGCGCCGTTGCCGCGCGCGTTCCAGTGGGCGGACGGCTCCTCGTACGTGAATCACGTGGAGCTCGTGCGAAAGGCGCGCAAAGCGGAAATGCCGCCCGAATTCTGGACCGATCCGCTGATGTATCAAGGCGGCAGCGACGACTTCATCGGCCCGACGGACGACATCGTGTGCGCGACGGAATCGTATGGCATCGACTTCGAAGCGGAAGTCGCCGTCATCACGTCCGACGTACACATGGCCGCGATGCCCGACGAAGCGCTTCGCAGCGTGCGCCTGCTGATGCTCGTCAACGACGTGTCGCTGCGCAATCTCATTCCCGCCGAACTTGCGAAGGGCTTCGGCTTTTTCCAGAGCAAGCCCGCGACCGCGTTCTCGCCGGTTGCCGTGACGCCCGACGAACTCGGCGACGCGTGGCGCGAAGGGCGCGTGCATCGCCCGATGATCGTGCACTGGAACGGCAGGAAAGTCGGTCAGCCGGACTGCGGCACCGACATGGTGTTCCACTTCGGCCAGCTCATCGCGCACGCGGCGAAGACGCGCAATCTGCGCGCGGGCTCGATCGTCGGCTCGGGCACGATCTCGAACAAGGACACGAAGCGCGGCTACTGCTGCATCGCCGAGAAGCGCTGTCTGGAGACGATCGAGCACGGCGCGCCGCAGACAGAGTTCATGAAATTTGGCGACAGCGTGAAGATCGAAATGTTCGACGAAGAAGGCAAGTCGATCTTCGGCGCAATCGATCAGGCGGTCGTGCAACCGGAGCATTGAACGGGTTTCGCCCGATGCGGCGCGCCCAAGCCTCGCCTTACACTTTGCCGGGCTGCTCTTCGGGCAGCACAAGAACGATCAAAAAAAAAGGAGACTTCGATGGCGGCAGGCAAGTGGAAATTTCTGGCGGGCGCGGCATTCGCGCTCGCCGCCGCGACGGTGGCAACGGCGGCATTCGCGCAGACGGCGCAGCACGTGAAGATCGGTCTCGTGCTGTCGCTTACGGGGCCGGCCGCGTCGCTCGGCATTCCCGCGCGCGATACCGTCGCGCTCTTGCCGAAGGAAATGGGTGGCAAGCCCGTCGACTACATCGTGCTCGACGACGCCTCCGACACCACGCAGGCCGTGCAAAGCACGAAGAAGCTCATCAGCGAGGATCAGGTCGATGCGATCATCGGTTCGTCGATCACGCCGAACTCGCTCGCGATGATCGATGTCGTCGCGCAAGGCCAAACGCCGATGATCTCGCTGGCGTCGTCGGCGACGATCATCGAGCCTGTCGACGACAAGCGCCGCTGGGTCTTCAAGACGCCGCAAACCGACGCGATGATGGCCTCCGCGATCATCGCGCATGCGAGCAATCATGGCGTGAAGACGCTTGCGTACATCGGCCAGGCGGACGCGCTCGGCGAGACCTTCTACGCCGAAGTCGCGAAGTTCGCGCAGCTGCACAAGATCGAAGTGGTCGCGAATGAACGCTTCAATCGCACCGATCCGAGCGTGACCGGGCAGATCCTGAAGATTCTCGCGGCCAAGCCCGATGCGGTGGTCGTCGGCGCGGCCGGCACGCCCGCCGCGCTGCCGCCGAAAACGCTCGCGCAGCGCGGCTTCAAAGGCAAGGTCTATCACAATCACGGCGTCGGCAACCGCGACTTCCTGCGCGTGTGCGGCGCGGATTGCAACGGCACGTTCCTGCCCGCGAGCCCGGTGCTCGTCGCCGCGCAGTTGCCCGACGACCATCCGGCCAAGCGGCTCGCACTCGAATACATCAAACTGTACGAGGCGAAGCAGGGCGCGGGCACCGTGTCGGCGTTCGGCTCGTATGCGTGGGACGCGGGCATGCTGCTCAATCGCGCGGTGCCTATCGCGATGAAAGCGGGCGCGCCCGGCACGCCGGCGTTTCGCGCCGCGCTGCGCGATGCGCTCGAAGGCACGAAGAATTTCTCCGACACCAACGGGCAGGTCAACATGTCGCCCAACGATCACATCGGCCTCGATCAGCGCGCGCGCGTGATGGTCGAGATCCGCGACGGCAAGTGGGTCTATCAGCCGCGCTAACCTTCAATCGACGAGACCATGAGCGATCTATCCATGTATTCGGGCTATAAGTCGCTCGAACTGCGCCGCCATCCGCATGGCGTGCTCGAGGTCGTCATGCCCGGCGCGGGCGCGAACAAGAGCGGCCTGTCCACCGCCGACGCCAACATGCATCGCGAGCTCGCGGATATCTGGCGCGACATCGATCGCGATCCGGACACGCGCGTCGCGCTCATTCGCGGCGAAGGCAAGGGCTTTTCGGCGGGCGGCGATCTCGGGCTCGTCGAAGAGATGGCGAACGATTTCGACGTGCGCGCGCGCGTGTGGCGCGAGGCGCGCGATCTCGTCTATAACGTGATCAACTGCGGCAAGCCGATCGTCTCCGCGATGCACGGTCCGGCGGTCGGCGCGGGGCTGGTCGCGGGCTTGCTCGCCGATATTTCGATCGCGTCGAAGTCGGCGCGCATCATCGATGGGCATACGCGGCTCGGCGTCGCGGCGGGCGATCACGCGGCGATCGTCTGGCCGCTGCTGTGCGGCATGGCGAAGGCCAAGTACTATCTGCTGCTGTGCGAGCCGGTGAGCGGCGAGGAGGCGGAACGCATCGGGCTGGTGTCGCTCGCCGTCGACGAGAACGAACTCATGCCGAAGGCAATCGAAGTGGCGAACCGTCTGGCGCAAGGTTCGCAGACCGCGATTCGCTGGACCAAGTACGCGCTCAACAACTGGCTGCGCTCGGCGGGGCCGACTTTCGATACGTCGCTCGCGCTCGAATTCATGGGCTTCGCGGGGCCGGACGTGCACGAAGGCATGCGCTCGCTGCGCGAACGGCGCGCGCCGGATTTCCCGGGCGGCGCGCCGTTCTGAACCGCGCGAACCTCACACGAAAACAAGGAGAGTCGAATGACCGATAACGCCGGCGGCACGCCGCCCTACACGATTCCCGGTTTTCCCGGATTCGGCCAGGCCGACATGATGGGCAAGATGTGGGAACTGATGCGCCTGAATCCGTTCGCCGCCGCGATGCCCGGCGGCGGGCAGGGCATGGGCCCCTCCCTCTCGATGATGTCCGACATGCTCGCTCCGCTCACCAACATCGAAGAACTCGACAAGCGCGTGACCGACATGCGCGCCGTCGAGCACTGGCTGAAGCTCAATCTCAACATGCTGCAATCGGCGATTCAGGCGCTCGAAGTGCAGCGCGCGACGCTCGCGACGCTGCGCGCGTTCGGCGCGTTCGCTCAGACGTCCGTCGAGAGCGCGCACACCGCGGCGGCGGAGAATGCGAAGGCCGCGTCAGCCGGATGGCCGATGGGCGGCGCGGCGAAGACCGATGCCCCGAAGCAGGAAGCGTCGGGCGCCGCGCCCGCGAGCGAGGCATCGGCTGAAGGCGAAGACGCTTCGGGGCAGACTTCAGCGCCGCCGCCCGGCTTCGATCCGACCGGCTGGTGGAACGTGCTGCAATCGCAGTTCAATCAGCTTGCGCATCTCGCGATGATTCAGCCCGGCATGAGCGGCCCGCTCCACCCGATGGGCGCCGCGGGCGCGCAGCCGGCCGCCGCTGGTGAGAGCGCCGCGGAGCAGCCCGCCAACGACGCCGATGAAAGGCCCGACGCGGCGGCCGCGAAGAAGGCGGCCGCGCGCAAGACGGCGCCGCGCAAGAAACCCGGCTGACTACGCGCGTTCCGGCGCGCTCACTTCCCTCACTACGACCGGCGGCGCGCATAGCGCCGCCGCGCTCGCCAATTCCCCTCGACGCGCACATTTCCGTAGCCGAAACGCATCTCAGCACCGACGCACATTTCGATTTTGTCTATGATGAAAGCTTGACGGTGCGGAATCTTTGTCCATCCATCGGCGTTGGGCACGCAACCTGCATCGAATGCGATATTTCGTTCGAACCGATCTGTCCATGACAAACTCATCAGAACAAGATTTCGATTCGGATTCGATCTCCGATGGCCCCGAGCGTCCGGAACCCGTGCCGCCAAGCGCCGCAACGGCGGGCGCGACCGGCATAGGCATCGGCGCGATCGCTCAGGAGATTGGTCTGACGAAGGACACTTTGCGTGTCTGGGAGCGCCGGTATGGATTTCCGCAGCCGATGCGCACTTCCGGCGGGGAGCGGCTGTATCCGCAGGAACAGGTGACGAAGCTGCGGCTCGTGAAGCGATTGCTCGACGCGGGACATCGGCCGAGCAAAGTGCTCGGGCAATCCATCGACGCGCTGCAGCAACTGGCCGAAAGCTCGGGCGTCGGCCAGGACGCGCCGGACGCCGAGCTCGACCATCTGATCTCGCTGCTGCGCGCGGGCGCTTATGACGATTTCCGCTTCGGCCTGCTGAAGCGCGCAACGCGCGACGGCCTCGAACGCTTCGTGCTGGATGTCGCGGCGCCGCTGTCGGCGCGCATCGGCAATGCGTGGGCGGCGGGCACGTTGCAGGTCTATCACGAACATCTGTTCAGCGAGGCGATCCAGTCGACGCTGCGCACGCTGATACGTCCGCTCTCGGATGCCGTGCGCGGGCGCAACGGCCGTCCGCGCGTGCTGCTCACGACGCTTTCCGGCGAAGGTCACGGCCTCGGCATCCTGATGGCCGAGGCGATGTTCACGCTATCCGAGTGCGAATGCGTGCAACTGGGATTGCAGACGCCGCTGCACGATATCGTCGATGCCGTGTCGGTGCACAAGATCGATATCGTCGCGCTGTCGTTCACGGCGGTGCTGCCGGCGCAGTCCATTTCGAACGGGCTGACCGACCTGCGCAACCTGCTGCCGCCGCACGTCCGCATCTGGGTTGGCGGCAGCAGCCCGGCGCTGCGCCGCAAGTTCGACGACGGCGTGCATCACATCGCGGGGTTGACCCCGATCGATGAGACCGTCGCGGATTGGCGTCAATCCACCGTGCTATGATCGACGACGCCCGAAACGTCGGGCATTGGCGCGGAAATCCGCATCAAGCGCGCATCGCATCGTTGTCATGCGCGCACGTCATACTGCGCGGCCGGCGCGGTTCCGGCGGCAGTTCGGCGCCACTTGAACATACCTCAGGCACAGGTTTGGCTCCTCACCCACGGTAGAACAAGACGCACAACAGCAACATTTGCACGGGGAGTGCAGTGTTTACGCGGGACGCGACGCGTTGCCGCAGCGCCGAATGTCGCGCTTCGTTGTCGCATTTCGTCTTCGGCCGACCGAATCCCGCGTAAAATTGAAAGCTTGGCTGCGCGCGTGCAAGGCATGTCTGCACGTTCCGGCCGAAAGTCAATACAGATATAACGTCGCATAAGTGGCATCAGGGGTGGACTATGAACACCATGCTTTATCCGGAACTTTATAAATCGCTGGAATCCGTCCGCTGGGATATGGAGAAGGACATTCCCTGGGACAAATTCGATGCTTCCCTGCTCACCGACGAGCAGGCCAAAACCATCAAGATGAACGCGATCACCGAATGGTCCGCTCTTCCCGCAACCGAAATGTTCCTGCGTGACAACCACCACGACAGCGATTTCTCCGCGTTCATGAGCGTGTGGTTTTTCGAGGAGCAGAAGCATTCGCTGGTGCTGATGGAGTATCTGCGGCGCTTCAAGCCCGACATGGTGCCGAGCGAAGAAGAGCTGCACGCGGTGCGCTTCGAGTTCGATCCGGCGCCGCCGCTCGAAACGCTGATGCTGCATTTCTGCGGCGAAATCCGCCTGAATCACTGGTATCGCCGCGCGGCCGAGTGGCACACGGAACCCGTCATCAAGCACATTTATGAAACCATTTCGCGCGACGAAGCCCGTCACGGCGGCGCGTATCTGCGTTACATGAAGAAGGCGCTCGTCAACGCCGGCGACACCGCGCGTGCGGCGTTCGCGAAGATCGGCGTGCTCATGGCGTCCGCGCGCCGTACGGAAAAGCCGCTGCATCCGACCAACCTGCATGTGAATCAGGCGCTCTTCCCGCGCGACACCGTGCAGTCGCGTTTGCCCGATCCCGAATGGCTCGAGCGCTGGCTGGACGACCAGATCCGCTTCGACGACAGTTGGGAGAAGAAGGTCGTCGAGCGCATTCTGCACAACCTGTCGATTCTGTTCGAGCGTTCGTTCGTGACCGCGCAGGAACTGAATCGCTATCGCAAGGAAGTGACGCAGCGCCTTCAGGCCGCGCCGGGCGGCGGGGCTGAACAGCCGGCCTGAGTTTCGGCTTCGATGAACGGACGGCTCGCCGGTCAGCACCGGCGAGCCGTTTTGCATTTTTCCCGTGCGAAGCGCCGTGGCACAATGCGCGCTTTCAGCACATCGCAACGAGCGCCGTCATGCCCGCTATTTTCGAACGCAAGATCATCACGCGCGAAGCGCTCGCCGCGCGCCGTCCGACGCTCGCCGGTCCCGTCGTTTTCACCAACGGCGTCTTCGACATCCTTCATCGCGGCCATGTGACCTATCTCGCTGATGCCAAAGCGCTCGGCGCGACGCTCATCGTCGGCGTGAACAGCGATGCGTCGGTACGCACGCTAGGCAAGGGCGACGATCGCCCGATCAATCGGGAAGATGACCGCATGGCGCTGCTCGCCGCGCTGGAGAGCGTCGACTGGGTCGTGAAGTTCGAGGAAACGACGCCGCTGCAATTGATCGAAGCCGTGCACCCCGACGTGCTCGTGAAGGGCGGCGACTACGACATGGACAAGCTGGCCGAATCGGCACTCGTGCGCGGCTGGGGCGGCAAGGCGCTCGCCATCGCGTTCGAGCACGATCGATCGACGACCGCGCTCCTCAAGAAAGTCCGCGCGCAGAGCTGATTCGCACGCGCGCGATCACTGCCCGAGCGGCGCGGTCTGCACGTTGGCGGCAGGCGCCGGTCCGCCGACGCGCGGCTGATCGAACGCTTCTTCGGGACTCAGCGGGCGCGTCGCGAGCGCCTCGGGATGAACCTGCTGCAATAAGTGATGCGGTTCGCGCACGCCGGCCGCGGGAAGCGGGCCGAACATGCCGCGCATGACCGCGAACATCAGCAAGTTGGCGAGAATCAGAAGGGCGATCAGCCAGCGCAGCATTCTTGGGCTCCGTCCGTCAATCAAATCAGAAAAGTCAGGATGAGTGGCGCGCCGTCGCGTCGCGCGCGATGAGCGCGAGGCCGGACAGCACGAGGGAATCGTGTCGGGTGTGCGGCACGTCGAGCGCGCCCGCGATTTCATTTGCCGCGCCGCCGCCGAGCACGAGCCGGACGTCGGCGCGCCAGTCGGCCTTGAGGTCGCGCCACGCACGCTCAATCAGGCTCGCCTGCGCGAGCAGGCATCCGGCGGATAGCGCGGCGGCGGTGTCGGTGGCGAAAAGACTGCGCGTCTGACTCAGCGCCTCACGCGCCGATGCCGCGTCGAGCGTCGGCAATTGTGCCGTATGGCTGCCGAGCGATTCCATCATCAGCGACCAGCCGGGCGCGATGAGGCCGCCGGTGAACACGCCGTCGGCGCGCAGTGCTTCGAGCGTCGTCGCCGTGCCGAAGGTCGCGACCAGCAGATGCTCGCCCGGATACGCCGCGCGCGCTGCGATCATGCCGGCCCAGCGGTCGCTGCCGAGTCGGGCCGGATCGGCATAGGTGTTGATCACGCCGCACTGCTCGGCGCGCGCGCGGACGACGGTGCGCGGCAGCGTCGGCCAGCGCGCGTCGAGCAGGCGCTGGATGCGGTTCTGTACCGGCATGCCCGCGACGTTCGAAATCCACGCGCTCGCCGGCGCGGGAAGTTCGGACCAATCGTCGAGCGCGGCGTCGTCGGCGACGGTCGAGTGATGCGCGTGCTCGAATGCGCCGTTCGCGAGCGACGCGCCGGCTTCATCGACGAGCGACCATTTGATGCGGCTGTTACCCGCATCGATGAGCAGATACGGCGCCTCGGTTCCCGACGCGTTCACGGACGTTCCTTCGCAAGGCGCAGCGTGAGTTCGCCGGTCGTGACGGCGCGCGGGCCTTCGGGCGCGTCGATCAGCAACTGGCCGCCCTCGTCGACGCCCGATGCGATGCCGCGCGTCACTTCCATGCCCTGGTCGATCAGCGCGACTTCACGTCCGGCCCACGCGTGCGCGTCGAGCCAGCGCTGGCGGAACGGCCTGAAGCCCTCGGCTTCGAAGCGCGGCAGCGCTGCGTCGAGCGCGTTGAGGAGCGCGGCGAGAGTGTCGGTGAGATTGGCGTCGGGCCATGCCCGCGCGAGCGCTGCCGGCGCGGCGCCGGGCGCGGATTGCGCGGCGAGCCGGTTGGCTTCGTCGACCTGCGCGGCGAGTTGTTCCGCGCCGTGCAGATTCATGCCGATGCCGATCACGACCGCGGTCGCGTCAGGCGTGTTCCACGCGGTTTCGATGAGAATTCCGGCGAGCTTGCCGTCGTCGAGCAGGACGTCGTTCGGCCATTTCAGCGCAGGACGCGCGGATGGCGTGAGCGGCAGGCGCGCGAGCGCATCGAGGACGGCGGTGCCGATGGCGAGACTCAGACCCGACAGCCCTTCGATCGGCCGCCGCAGCACGCAGCCGACCGACATCAGCAGCGCATTGCCCGGTTCGGCGAGCCACGCGCGCCCGCGCCGCCCGCGACCGGCGGATTGCGAGTACGCGACGCGGACGACGGGTGCAGGCGTGCCGTCGCGTCGCGAGGCGCGCAACTGCTCCAAAACGTCGGCGTTGGTGGAGCCCGTTTCGTCGACGATGTCGATGGTCCAGTCGCGAGCGGGCCGCTCGGCAAGCGTCGCAAGCCGCGAGCGGTCGATGCGCCAGGGCGCGTCGGGGGCGAAGGGAGCGATAGGAGAGGGGGTCATGGCGGGTATTGTAGCCGTGGGATGCGTGTTCGAAGCCCGTGAAACTCCGCTTCAGCGCGTCTTGTCGCTCGGATACCGCCGCCGTGCATGCAGCGAGTCCAGTACGGTGACGCGGTCCGTCGCACGGTAAACCACCAAGTAATTCGGATGAACCACCATCTCTCTGGTATTCGAGACCCTTCCGTGACGATAGATGTATGGAACATCCGCTAACGTCCGGACTGCTTCCCTGTTCATCGAAAGTAGATTGTCGGCCGCTTGCGGATCACGCTCTTCAATGTATTCGTAGATTTCCCTGAGTTGTCTCCGTGCGCGCGGCCGCCAATCAACGAGCATTCCGTGCCTTTCGCTTGGCCGCCACGAGCGCATCCATTTCCGCGAATACTTGATCGTTGGGAATCGACGGCTCCGGGTCCGCAAGTGACGCTTCTACCTCCGCGCGGAACCAGGCGTCATACAGTTCAGCCTCTTCGAGCGAATCGAGTTCGGAAATAAGCGGATCGAGTCGTTTGTCCATTGCGGTTGCACCGGAGTTCTCGAAACCATGATAGGTCAGCGACTCAAGTGCACCGCAACACGGAAATTCCGATCCTTGCGCCTTCCAGCCGAAACCCGCCTGCCACCATCCCCGCGTCCCCCCGGACACTCTTCGCTACAATGTCCTCTCCCCTTTAACCGCGTCTCATCGCGCCATCGATCCTTGGACTTCGACACGCCGCCGCGCCTAAGAGTGGAAGCCGGTCTGCAGGGCAAGGTGGTCCGGCTATCGGGCCAGTGGACCGCGCTCGCGCTCGCTCGCGATCGCGCGAAGAGCGGCGTCACGCGGCGTCTGCGCGCCATCGGGCGCGAGGCGATCAGCCAGTGGGATCTGCTTTCCGTCGAGCGGCTCGATCACGTCGGCGGCCAGGCGCTCTGGCGCGTGTGGGGACGCAAGATGCCCGCGACCATCGCGCTGTCCGACACGCAGCGCGAAATCTTCGAGCGCGTCGCGCTGCTCGACGCCGAACGCGAGGAACCCGAAGCCGTCGATCGCGTCGATCCGGTCACGCGGCTCGGCCAGCTCATCTTCGGTTTCTTCGATCACCTGTACGGCGGCCTCGCGATGTTCGGCGCCTTCGTGCTCGATCTCATCAGGCTGGTGCGGCGCCCGCAGCGCATTCCGTGGACGGAAATCTCCGCGAACATCTACAGCGCCGGCGCGCAGGCGCTCGCGATCACCGCGCTCGTCGCGTTCCTGATCGGCATCGTGTTGAGCTACTTGTCCGCGCAGCAGTTGCAGGCGTTCGGGGCGAACCAGTACATCGTCAATATTCTCGGGCTTTCCGTGATCCGCGAGCTCGGGCCGGTGCTTTCCGCGATTCTCGTCGCGGGCCGCTCGGGTTCGGCGATCACCGCGCAGATCGGCGTGATGCGCGTCACCGAAGAACTCGACGCGATGCAGGTCATGGGCATTCCGCATAGCCTGCGCCTCGTGCTGCCGCGCGTGATCGCGCTCGGCATCGCAATGCCGCTGCTCGTCATGTGGACCAACATCATCGCGCTGACGGGCGGCGCGCTCGCGGCGAAGCTCGTGCTGTCCATCGACATGAACTTCTTCATTCGCTCGCTGCCGTCGGTCGTGCCGATCGCGAATCTGTGGATCGGGCTCGGCAAGGGCGTCGTGTTCGGCATGCTGATTGCGCTCGCCGCGTGTCACTTCGGCTTTCGCATCAAGGCGAATTCGCAGAGTCTCGGCGAAGGCACGACGACGTCCGTGGTGACGTCGATCACCATCGTCATTCTCGCGGACGCCGTCTTCGCGATCCTGTTCCAGAACGTCGGACTCTGACCGCCATGTCGACCACGCTCGCCACCGCCGTTCGTCATCAGCCGCCGCCCGTCATCGCGGAACCGGTGATCGAAGTGCGCGATCTCACCAAGCGCTACGGGCGCACGGTGATTCACGAGCATCTGAATCTGGATGTGCGGCGCGGCGAGATCGTCGCGTTGCTCGGCGGTTCGGGCTCGGGCAAGACCACGCTCGTGCGGCAGATTCTCGGCCTCGAGTCGCCGACATCGGGCACCATTCGCGTGCTCGGCGAGGAATGGGCGCAAATGGACGACGAAACCGCGAAGATGCTGCGCACGCGCTCCGGCATGATGTTTCAGCAAGGCGCGCTGTTTTCGTCGCTGACGGTATATGACAACATCGCGCAGCCGTTTCGCGAACTCGGCAAGATTCCCGAAGACCTGATCCGCGAATTCGTGATGCTGAAGCTCGAAATGGTCGGCCTGTCGTGCAAGCACGCGAGCAAGATGCCGTCCGCGTTGTCGGGCGGAATGGTGAAGCGCGTCGGCATCGCGCGGGCGATCGCGCTCGAGCCCGAACTGCTGTTCCTCGACGAACCCACGGCCGGTCTCGATCCGAAGGCATCGGACGAATTCGTCGATCTGATCGCGACGCTGCATCGCGCGCTCGGTCTGACGGTCGTGATGGTCACGCACGATCTCGACACCATGGTCGCGCTGTCCACGCGCGTCGCGGTGCTGGCGGATCATCGCGTGCTCGTCGCGGCGCCGGTGGAAGAGGCGTGCGCGGTGGATCATCCGTTCATCCGCGAGTACTTTCTGGGGCGACGCGGCCGCCGCGCGTTGCAGGCATTGCCGTCCGAGCGCCGCGCGAAGCTGCCGCCGGCCGCGCTCGAAGATGCGCCGATCGCCGTGAACAAGTAAGCGCGAAGCGAGCGCCAAAGGAACCTGCCGATGGAAAACAAATCACACGCGTTCTGGACCGGGCTTTTCACGATCGTGCTCGTGCTGGCCATCGCGTTCGCCGTGTTCTTCTTCAACGTCGATCGCACCGTGCGCGTGCCGTACGATCTGATCGCGCGCACCAACGTGACCGGCCTCTTCACGGACGCGGCCGTGCGCTATCGCGGCCTGGGCGTCGGCAAGGTGCAGTCGATCAGCTTCGACAAGTCGCATCCGGGGCAGATCCGCATCCGCATTGTCGTCGACAAGAACGCGCCGATGACGCATTCCACGTACGCGACGCTCGGCTTTCAGGGCGTGACGGGCATCGCGTTCGTGCAGCTCGACGACACCGGCACCGATACGGCCGCGCTGGCTTCGTCGCCGCAGCACGTCGCCGAAGTGCCGATGCGTCCCGGTCTCTTCGAGCAGTTGCAGCAGCGCGGCGACATCATCCTGAAGAAGTTCGAGCGCCTTTCCGACGACGCCGACAAGTTCCTCTCCGACGACGTGCGCAATCAGCTCATGGCGACGACGAAGAGCCTGCAAACCGCCGCCGACGGCATCGCGACGCTTGCGAGCCAGGTGCAGCCCGCGACGGCGCAGTTGCCGCAGACGCTCAGGCAGATCAACACGACGCTCGCCTCGACGCATCAGCTCGTGCAGAACCTGAATCGTCCGGACGGCCCGCTCGTGTCCAACTTGAACAAGGCGGGCAAGGCCGCCGAAGACGCGGGCGCGGCGCTCGCGGACATGAACGAATCGCTGCGTTTCATCACGGCGCGCGTCGGTTTCGAGGCGTTGCCGCGCTTCTATTCGTTCAGCGACGACGTGAGCGCGGCGGCGCGTTCCGTCGATCGCGCCGCCGACGCGTTCAGCACCAATCCGCGCAGCGTGCTCTTCGGCGCGCCGCAGAAGGAGCCGGGACCGGGCGAGCCGGGCTTCGCGTGGCCGGCGAAAGCGGCGCATTGATCGGGGAAAAGATATGACGGACATCGACATGAAAGGAGCGGTCGCGGCGTTCGCGCTCGGCTGCGCCGCGTTGCTCGCAGGTTGCGGATCGACGTCGACCGCGATGCCGAACGCGCATTACGACCTCGGCGCGATACCGGCTGCCAACGCAAGCGCCAGCGCCGCGCCGATGCCGCCGGTCAAAGTGCTCGCGGTGGGCGCGCCGCGCAGTCTCGAAACCGATTCGTTCGCGTATCGGCTGAGCTATGTCGATGCACAGCGCACCGGCAACTATTCGAACAGCCACTGGACGATGCCGCCCGCGCAGTTGCTGACGCAACGCCTGCGCGATGCGCTCGCGGCGCGCGGCCCGGTTCTGTCGGGCGCCGATCCGGTGCGCGCCGTGCCGCTGCTCGAAGTCGAGCTGACGAGCTTCGAACAGGTCTTCGATGCGCCCGAGCAAAGCCGCGGCCTCGTGTCGGTGCGCGCGACGCTCACGCAGCAAGGCCGCGTCGTCGGCCAGCGCAGCTTCGCCGCGAGCGCGCCCGCGCCGAGCGCCGATGCCCCCGGCGGCGCGCGGGCGCTCGCGGCTGCATCGGACGATGTGATCGCGCAACTTTCCGCGTGGCTCGCCGCGCAGCCGCTCTCCGCGTCACGATGATCTTCCGCCCAGCATCGAAGCGTCCGGGCGGCTCATGACGATCAAGCAATGGCAGCGTCGCCCGTCGGCGTTCTCCCGGCAGGCGCTCGCCGCGTATGCGGCGCTCGTCGTCTACGGTTCGCTTTATCCGTTTTCCGGCTGGCGCTCGCTCGGATTGAGCCCGTTCGCGTATCTCACCGATCCGCTGCCGCAATATCTGACCGTTTTCGATGTCGTGACCAACGTGCTCGGCTACATGCCGCTCGGCGCGCTGATCGTGCTCGCGCTCTATCCGCGTCTGCGCGGCACATTCGCGGTCGGCGCGGCGCTCATCGGCGGCGCGCTGCTCTCCGGCGCGATGGAAGCGATCCAGACGTATCTGCCGACGCGCGTCGCCTCGAACCTCGATCTCGCCGCGAACGCGTTCGGCGCGCTCGTCGGCGGCATGCTGATCGCGCCCACGACGAGCGCGCTGCTCGATCGCGGCCTGTTGCGGCGCATCCGCTTTACGTGGTTCGAGCGCGACGCGGCGTATGTGCTCGGGCTGACGGCGCTCTGGCCGTTCGCGGCGATGTTCCCCGCGCCGTATCTCTTCGGCGGCGGCGATCTTCCGCGCGTGCTGTGGGACGAGCTCGACCCGGCGATGCAGGACGCGATTCTCGCGTGGACGCCCGCCGCGTGGGACATCGAAAGCTGGCCGGACCGGCTCGGCGCGCTTCTGCCGGACGACGCCTGGGAAGCGCTGATCACATCGACGAGCCTGTTCGCCGCGCTCGTGCTCGCGACGCTGCTCACGCGGCAGCGCGCGCCACGCATCCGCCTGATGCTCGGCCTGATCGCGATGACGATCTTCGCGAAAGCGGGCGCAAGCTTTCTGCAATCGCGCGCGGGCCTGACCTTCGACTGGGCGACGGACGGCGCCCTGGAAGGCATCGCCATCGCGACGATCGCGGGCGTGCTGTCGGTCGCGTTGCCGCGCGGCTTGCGCGCGGCGCTCGCGGGCGGGGCGCTCGTGATCTCGCTCGCGCTCATCAATCTGCTGCCGGTGAATCCGTATTTCGACATCGTGCTCGCCGACTGGCGGCAGGGCCGCTATCTGCATTTCAACGGGCTTGCGCACTGGCTCGCGTGGGTGTGGCCGTACGCGGCGCTCGGCTGGCTCGCTTCGGCGGCGGAGCGCGCGTGGCTCGCGCGGCGGCGCGCGCGCAAGGCGGGGCGCTCGGCCTGATACGGCGGGCACGAACATCGCTGGCTATAATCGACCGACACTCTCATCGCACCCGCTCATGGATTCCTTCTACAAGTACCACGTGTTCTTCTGCCTGAACCAGCGCGAAGCCGATGCGGCGCGTCCAAGCTGCGCGAACTGCAACGCGCAGGCCATGCAGGAATACGCTAAAAAGCGCGTGAAAAAACTGGGTCTCGCGGGCGAAGGCAACGTGCGGATCAACAAGGCCGGCTGCCTCGACCGCTGCGAACTCGGGCCGGTCGTGGTCGTGTATCCGGAAGGCACCTGGTACACGTATGTCGATGAAACCGACATCGACGAGATCGTCGATTCGCATCTCGCCAACGGCAGAATCGTCGAACGTCTTCTGATCGATCAACCCGCATGAACGCGCAAACCGAAAAGTTTCTCATCGACGGTCCGGTCGGCAAGATCGAATGCGCGCTCGACAAGACCGACAGCGCGCCGCGCGGCATCGCGCTCGTCGCGCATCCGCATCCGCTTTTCGGCGGCACGATGGACAACAAGGTCGCGCAGACGCTCGCGCGCACGTTCGTCCAGCTCGGCTACACGACGTATCGCTCGAACTTTCGCGGCGTCGGGCAGACGGGCGGCGAGCATGACAACGGCATCGGCGAACAGGACGATCTGCTCGCGCTGATCGATCACATGCGCGCGCAGCCGGGTCAGGCGGACGTGCCGATCGTGCTCGCGGGCTTTTCGTTCGGCACCTTCGTGCTGTCGCACGTCGCGAAGCGCATGCGTGATGCCGGCAAGGACATCGAGCGCATGGTGTTCGTCGGCACGGCGGCGAGCCGCTGGGAAGTCGCGGCCGTGCCCGACACGACGCTCGTGATCCACGGCGAAGTCGACGACACCGTGCCGATTCAATCCGTCTACGACTGGGCGCGGCCGCAGGAGCTGCCCGTCGTCGTGATTCCGGGCGGCGAGCATTTCTTCCATCGCAAGCTGCATATCCTGAAGCGCGTGATCGTCGACGCGTGGCGTTGAGCGCATCGCTCGTCATCGATCGGCAAAAGCGGCTAAGCGCAGCCTGAAAAACGTTAAAACGAGCGGCAACCGCGCAGATTCCAAGGAAAACGGAAGCGGCCCGCGCGTATAATGGCGCAGAATTTTTTCACGGATTCCGGCCGCGCGACGTTGCATTCGACGTATCGCGGCCGTCGAAACCCCGGCTTCTGAGAACCGTTTTTGCGTCCGTCTGTCGAACGAGCGCTTTTCGCCGCGGCGCCGCGCGTGCCGCTGTCCTGGCGAAATGCCCGACCGACAGCGACGGTCAGCCTGTTCAACCCGTGCTTCGCCGATCATCCGATCCTCGATCGTCATCGTCGCAGCGTGCTTTTTCCGCCGATCGATCCTATGCGCTTTGTCCCTTCCGGCCTGTCTTTTCCTTCCGTTTCCGTTTCCGCAAAAGCCGTTTTCGTTCTGCCCGCCGTGCTGGCGGCGGCGAGCGCTTTCGCCCAGGTTCCGCCGCCCGACGTGACGGCCCGTTCGTGGGTGCTCGTCGACGCCACCAGCAATCAGGTGCTCGCCTCGGGCAATCCCGATGAGCGCGTCGAGCCGGCATCGCTCACCAAGCTGATGACCGCGTATCTCGTCTTCGATGCGTTGAAGTCGAAGAAGATCAACATGGATCAGACCGTCATGCCGAGCGAGGCAGTGCGCCGCGTGCGCACCGACGAGTCGCGCATGTTCATCGAGGCGAACAAGCCCGTCACCGTGCACGATCTCGTGTACGGCATGATCGTGCAGTCGGGCAACGACGCGGCCATCGCGCTCGCGGAACTCGTCGGCGGCAGCGAAGGCAACTTCGTCACGCTGATGAACGCGGCGGCGAAGCGCATCGGCATGACGCACACGAATTTCGCCGATGTGAACGGCATGCCCGACCCGCAGCACTACACGACCGCGGGCGATCTCGCCGTGCTGTCGACGCGCCTGATCCGCGACTTCCCCGAGTACTACAGCATCTTCTCGGTGAAGGACTTCACGTACAACAAGATCAAGCAGCCGAACCGCAATCGCCTGCTGTGGCTCGATCCGACCGTCGACGGCCTCAAGACCGGCCACACGAAGGCCGCCGGCTACTGCCTGATCGCGACCGCGAAGCGTTCGCTCGTCGGCGTGCCCGACGCGAGCCGCCGCCTCGTCGCCGTGATGATGGGCGAGCCGAAAGAACACAACCGCGTGCAGGACAGCCTGAAGATGCTGAACTACGGCTACACCGCGTACGACGCGCTGCGTCTGTACAAGGCGAATCAGGTGATCGATTCGCCGCGCGTGTACAAGGGCGCGGCCGACAACGTGCAGGCGGGCGTCACGACGGATCAGTACATCACCGTGCCGAAGGGCCTGGGCGAGAAGGTCAAGCCGACGGTCACGCACGACAATCTGATCGTCGCGCCGATCAAGAAGGGCCAGCAGATCGGCAGCGTCAAGATGATGGCCGATGGCAAGGAAGTCGCGCAGTTCCCGCTCGTCGCGTTGCAGGATGTGCCGGAAGCGGGCATCTTCGGCCGCCTGTGGGATTCGGCGCTGCTCTGGTGGCAAAAGCGTAAGTAAGGAGCCTGTGATGAGCCAAGCCGAAGCATTCGATCCGACGGTCTATCTGAACGGCGAGTGGGGACCGCTTTCCGAAGCGCGCATTCCCGTGCTCGATCGCGGTTTCATCTTCGGCGACGGCGTGTACGAAGTCGTGCCGCTCTACGCGCAAGCCGACGGCGCGCGTCTGCCGTTCCGCCTGAAGCAGCATCTGGCGCGGCTCGATCGCAGTCTCGGCAAGATTCGCATCGGCAATCCGTTCGATGACGCCGGCTGGCGCGCGCTGATCGATCGCGTCATCGCGGAGAACGCCGGCGCGGGCGATGCGCTCGTCTACATCCAGGTGACGCGCGGCGTCGCCAAACGGCGCGGGCACGCGTTCCCGGCGGGCATCGTGCCGACCGTGTTCGTCATGCTCGGCCAGCTCGTGTTCCCGAGCGCGGCGGATCGCGCGCGTGGCGCGGTCGCCGTCACCGCCGAAGACAAACGCTGGCTGCATTGCGACATCAAATCGGTGTCGTTGCTCGGCAACGTGCTGATGGCGCAGCACGCCGCCGAAAACGACGCGCTCGAAACCATTCAGTTGCGCGACGGCTTGCTTACCGAGGGTTCGTCCTCAAATGTGTGGATCGTGAAGGGCGGCACGCTGCTGGGCGCGCCGCGCGGACCGCGCATTCTCGAAGGCATCCGCTACGGGCTCATCGAGGAACTGGCGCGCGAGGCGGGTATCGCGTTCGAGGAGCGCGACATCACCGAAGCAGAATTGCGTTCGGCGGACGAAGTCATGATCAGCTCGGCGACGAAAGAAGTCATGCCGGTCACGACGCTCGACGGCAAGAGCGTCGGCGACGGCCGCCCCGGTCCGGTCTATGCTGCACTGTACGACGCCTACCAGCGGGCCAAAGCGCGCGAGTTCGCCGAAGAGGCCAAGCGCGGCAAGTGAAGGAGAAAGTCATGACTGACAAGCCACAAGCCACCGATCCGACCGACAGCGCCAAGCACAGCGCCGACGAGCTGTTCGATTTTCCCTGCGATTTCCCGATCAAGGTGATGGGCAAGACGCATCCGGAATTCCACGACACGATCGTCGATGTGCTCAAGGCTTTCGACAAGGATTTCGACGCGTCGCGTGTGGAGTCGCGCCCGTCTTCGGGCGGCAACTACACCGGTCTCACCTGCACCGTGCGCGCGCAGAATCGCGCGCATCTCGACGATATCTATCGCGCGCTCACCGGCCATCCGATGGTCAAGGTAGTGCTTTGATCTTGCCCGCGGGCGCATCGCACACCGCCGGCGTGCGCTCGTAGAGCAGCCTGAACTGCTCCGCTTCCTCGAAAACCCACTCCCTGAACGCGTGGACGCGCTTCGTCTGAAGCAGCGCGGTCGGGCACACGAAGTAATACTTCCACGGACTCGGCCCTTCGACATTGAAAAGCCGCACGAGCCGTCCCGCGATGATTTCCTGCATCGCGAGCGAACGGCGCACGAGCGCGATGCCCTGACCGTCGATCGCCGCCTGCAGCAAATTCGACGAATCCTCATACAAGACGCCGCGCTTCGGTTCGGGCAGATCGGTGAGTCCCGCGGCGTCGAACCACGGACGCCAGAGCTCGTCGTCCGAGCGCAGAAGCGGCAGCTTTTCCAGATCGCGCGGCACGCGGGGCAGCGCGCCGCCGCGAAAGTTCGGTGAGCACGCCGGGAAAAAAACCTCGTCGAGCAATTCCTCGGTGTGCAGACCCGCGTACTTGCCGTAGCCGAAACGCAGCGCCACGTCCGCGTCGTCGCGGTTGAAATCGATGAGCGAGGCGGTCGTCAGCAGTTCGAGATCGATATCCGGATGCTGCTCGATGAATCTGCCGACGCGCGGCGTCAGCCAGCGGGCGGAAAACGACGGAATCGTCGATACGATCAGCCGCCGGTCGCGATCGCCGGAGCGGATGCGGCGCGTCGATTCCGCCAGCGCGACGAGCGCCGAGCGCACTTCCGCCGCGTACTGCCGGCCGCGATCGGTGAGACGCACGCGTTTGCCGTCGCGCGCGAACAGCGACACGCCGAGCTCCGACTCCAGCGCGCGAATCTGATGACTGACCGCGCCGTGCGTGACGAAAAGCTCGTCGGCGGCGCGGGAAAAGCTCTCGTGACGGGCGGCGGCTTCGAAGGCGCGCAGCGCGTTCAGGGCGGGAAGCTGGCGGAGGTCCATATGGATTGTCGGCGGTGTCGTTGTCAATACAGCTCACATAGCAGTGAAAATTGATCGTTTTGCCTGATGCCTTGTCACGCCTAGGATTGTAGTCATCGAAACGTTCCCTTGGCGGAGTGGATCATGCGAGAAATATCAACAAGCGTCACCTTCGAAATCAAGCCCGGCGAAACCGTGCCGATGAGAATTGCGCGCGGCACGCGTCTCATGGTCCACGGCAGTCCCGTCTGGGCGACGCGAAGCAACGACATCGAGGATTACTGGCTCGTGCCCGGCGACAATCTCAAGCTGCGCGAGCGCGAGCGGCTCTGGCTTTCCGTCGAGGGCGACCGTCCGGCCTATGTCGTCTTCACGATCCTGCCGCGCTGCGACGAACGCGCGATGCACTGGGTTTCGACGCGCATCGAGCGTCTCGCGCAGCGGTTGCGCTCCGGATGGAGAACCGTCTGACCCTCAAGTATTCGCATTTGCCATCGAAGGCATGCGAATTCACCATCGGCGGGCATGGGGCTATTTCGGTAAACTACCGGCACCATGTCCGCTACACCGCTCGCCATCCCACAAGCAATCCACGACGCGCCCGCCACCGTGCTCAGTTCCGGTGACTTTCCGGTCGCGTTGCGCTGGCGCGGTCTCGAACCGTACAGCCAGAGCTTCGACGCGATGCGCACCTTCACCGACGCTCGCACGCCCGAAACACAGGACGAAATCTGGCTCGTCGAGCATCCGCCCGTCTTCACGCTCGGTCTCGCGGGCGATCCGGCGCATCTGCTGCTCGCCGAAAGCGGCATTCCGCTCGTCAAGGTGGATCGGGGCGGACAGATCACATATCACGGGCCGGGGCAGATCGTCGCTTATCTGCTGATCGACCTGCGCCGCCGCAAGCTCATGGTGCGCGAGCTGGTGCGGCGCATCGAAGAGGCCGTGATCGAAACCCTCGCGACGTATAATCTCGCGACCGACCGCAAGGCCGGCGCGCCGGGCATTTACGTGGCGCGGCATCCTCAAGGCGCGAACGATCGTACGCAGGCGCATGAAGGCGCGAAGATCGCCGCGCTCGGACTCAAGATTCGCAACGGCTGCAGTTATCACGGCGTGAGCCTCAATGTGCGAATGGACTTGCAGCCGTTCCTCGCAATCAACCCGTGCGGCTACGCGGGGCTCGAAACGGTCGACATGGCGACGCTCGGCGTCGCGGCCGACTGGCGCGACGTAGCTCTCGTGCTGGCCGAACGGCTGGCACTTCAAATCGGCGGCCTCCCCGCAATTGCCGCTGCAACAACCGGATCGACCGAATGACTGACGCAACCGCAAACCTGGCTGGCGACACCGCCGCTTCTGCTTCGTCGCCCACCGCTTACGACGCCACTGCAAAGCAGAAGGCACAGGCGAAGACATCGCGCATTCCGATCAAGGTCATTCCGATCGAGAAGCTGAAGAAGCCGGAGTGGATTCGCGTACGCACCGCGACAGGCAACTCGCGCTTCAACGAGATCAAGAAGATCCTGCGCGAGCACAGTCTTCATACGGTTTGCGAGGAAGCGAGCTGCCCGAACATCGGCGAATGCTTCGGCAAGGGCACCGCGACGTTCATGATCATGGGCGACAAGTGCACGCGCCGCTGCCCGTTCTGCGATGTCGGACACGGCCGCCCCGATCCGCTGGACGCCGACGAGCCGCTGAATCTCGCGCGCACCATCGGCGCGCTGAAGCTGAAATACGTGGTGATCACGTCCGTCGATCGCGACGATCTGCGCGATGGCGGCGCCGCGCACTTCGTCGAGTGCATCAGGCAGGTTCGCGAGCATTCGCCGGAAACGCGCATCGAAATTCTGACGCCGGACTTCCGCGGGCGTCTGGATCGCGCGATCGGCATTCTGACCGCCGCGCCGCCCGATGTGATGAACCACAACCTCGAAACGGTGCCGCGTCTCTACAAGGAAGCGCGCCCGGGTTCGGATTATCACCATTCGCTGAAGTTGCTGAAGGACTTCAAGGCGCTGCATCCGGAAGTCGCGACGAAATCGGGCCTGATGGTGGGTCTCGGTGAAACGGAAGAGGAAATTCTGCAGGTGATGCGCGACCTGCGCGCCCACGACGTCGACATGCTGACTATCGGGCAGTATCTGCAGCCTTCGGAGCATCATCTGCCGGTGCGGGCGTACGTGCATCCGGATACCTTCAAGATGTACGAGGAAGAGGCGTACAAGATGGGCTTCACGCACGCGGCGGTCGGCGCGATGGTGCGCTCGAGCTATCACGCGGATGTGCAGGCGCATGGGGCGGGCGTGGTTTGACGCCGGTTTCGCCCTTGCGCTGAGAGAAAGCCCACCGGAGACGGTGGGTTTTTTGTTTCTCGTAATCGAGGCGCTAACCGTCCAGAACCCCGGACGCCCGCATTCCGGATTTCCGGAATCCCGGATTCGAAGCCGCCAGCCGCTCAGAAAACTCCCATAGAATCATCGGCTTAAGCGGAACTTAAACCTGGCATTGCCCTTGCGATACAAACGGCACGGCCCATGAGCCGCCCATAAAAGTCAAGGAGACAAGCCGATGACCCCTCTCGCATCCAAACGTCCCTGATCCGTCGACGAAGCGGCTATCGCCCATCGACGCGTTCAGACGTGCCCACACACGCCCGCCCCGCGTCAACGCTCGCCGCTGGCCGTACTTCCGCCAACTGCTTGTTATCGCCTGGAAACATCGTGAAAAAACCCATCCATAAAGTCCTGTACGTGCAGGTGATCGTCGCGATCATCATCGGCATCGCGCTCGGGCACTTCTATCCCTCGCTCGCCACCGACATGAAGCCGCTCGGCGACGGGTTCATCAAACTCATCAAGATGGTCATCGGCCCGATCATCTTCTGTACCGTCGTGACCGGCATCGCCGGCATGGAAGACATGAAGAAGGTCGGCCGCGTCGGCGGCAAGGCGCTGCTGTACTTCGAAGTCGTGTCGACGTTCGCGCTGATCCTCGGTCTCGCCGCGACGCACCTCCTGCGGCCGGGCGTCGGCTTCAACGTCGATCCTTCGACGCTCGACCACAAGGCCGTCGATTCCTTCGCGACGAAGGCGCACGGCCAGAGCACGGTCGATTTCTTCCTGCACATCATCCCGGACACGCTGGTGTCGGCGTTCGCGCAGGGCGAAATCCTCCAGATCCTGCTGATCGCGCTCCTGTTCGGCGCGGTGCTCGCGCATATCGGCGAGCGCGGCAAGGTCGTGACGACGTTCATCGAAGGTCTGTCGAGCATCCTGTTCGGCATGGTCGGCATCATCACGAAGCTCGCGCCGATCGGTGCGTTCGGCGCGATGGCGTTTACCATCGGCAAGTACGGCATCGGTTCGCTGCTGCCGATGCTCAAGCTCATCGGCACGTTCTATCTGACGTCGATCGTCTTCGTCGTCGTGGTGCTCGGTGCGATCGCGCGCATGGTGGGCTTCAACATCCTGAAGTTCATCGCGTACATCAAGGAAGAAATGCTGATCGTGCTCGGCACGTCGTCGTCGGAAGCCGCGCTGCCGCAACTGATGCTCAAGCTCGAAAAGCTCGGCTGCTCGCGTTCGGTCGTGGGTCTCGTCGTGCCGACAGGCTACTCGTTCAACCTCGACGGCACCAACATCTACATGACGATGGCCGTGCTGTTCATCGCGCAGGCGACCAACACCGATCTCTCGTGGGGCCAGCAACTGACGCTGCTCGCCGTGACGATGCTCACGTCGAAGGGCGCTTCCGGCGTGACCGGCGCAGGCTTCATCACACTGGCCGCGACGCTCGCCGTCGTGCCGACGATTCCGCTCGCGGGCATGGTGCTGATTCTCGGCATCGACCGCTTCATGTCGGAATGCCGCGCGCTGACGAACATCGTCGGTAACGGCGTGGCGACGGTCGTCGTGTCGGCATGGGAGAAGGAGCTGGATCGCAGCAAGCTGAAGGCGGCGTTGTCGCGCGATGTCGACGTGACCGACGCCGAAGAAGCGAAGTCGGTCTGAATCCGCACTGAAGCCGGAAGCGATCATGCAAGCGGCGAAGCCTCAGTCCGCGAGTGCTTCGCCGCAGTCGTTTCCGGCGCCTGATTCGCCACAAGCCTATGACACAATGGCAGATCCTCTTTCGCGGGAATCTGCTCACGTGTCGCGCCGCATCGTCGTGTTCTTCGCGCTTTTCGCCGCGCTCGTGGCGTGCTGCGCGCTCACGTGGCATCTCGCGTGGCAAAGCGGCATCGACGAGTTGAGGCTCAACGCCGCCGCGCGCGTCGATCGCACGACGAACACGCTCAAGAGCACGCTCGACCGCTACGAATATCTGCCTTATCTGCTGTCGCGGCATCCGGTCGTGCAGGACGCGCTCGATCATCCGGATCGTGCGAACGTCGAGCGCGCGAACCGTTATCTCGAGGACCTCAACGCGCGCTCGCACGCCACCGTCACGTATCTGATCCGCGCAAACGGCATCGCGGTTGCCGCGAGCAACTGGAACGCGACGGACAGTTTCGTCGGCGTGGACTACAACTTCCGGCCATATTTCATCGACGCGATGAAGGGCAGCACCGGCCGTTTCTTCGGCATCGGGACGATCTCGACCGAGCCCGGCTACTACATCTCGCAACCGGTCTATCGCGAGGGCACGAAAGAGATCATCGGCGTCGCGGTCGTGAAGCTGAATCTCGAATGGCTGCAAGGCGCGGATGCATCCGAGCCGCTCATCGTCACCGACGATCACGGCGTCATCTTTCTCTCGTCCGTGCCCGCGTGGAAATATCACACGGTGCGGCCGCTGCCGCAGAACGTCGAGGCGTCCGTCTATGCGACGCGCCAATACGCGCAACAGGCGATCACGCCGCTGCCGATGACTATCGTAAAGACGCTCGAAGGCGGCGCGCAGATCGTGCGCGTCGGCGGCGGCGGGCGAGACGGACACCATGCGCCGGCGTTTCTCGCGACGCATCGCTCCATCGGCGAACCCGACTGGCAACTGATCACGATGGCCGCGCTCGATCCCGTCGAGAGCGGCGCGCAGATCGCGGTCATCGTCACCGCGCTCGTATTCGTCTCGCTGTGCCTGCTCGCGTTCTACTGGCGCATGCGGCGCGCGCGCGTGCGCGAGATGATCCGCAGCCGGGAGATGTTGCAGACCGCGTATGCCGAATTGAATCAACGCGTCGCGGAGCGCACGGCGGATTTATCGGAAGCGAACGCGCAACTCACGAAGGAAGTGAACGAGCGCACGCGCGCCGAACAGGATCTGCGCGCCGCGCACGACGAGCTCATTCAGGCGAGCAAGCTCGCCGCGCTCGGCCAGATGGCGGCGGGCATCACGCATGAACTGAATCAGCCGCTCGCCGCGTTGCGCAGTTTTTCCGACAACACTCGCGTGCTGATCGATCGCGGCGATCAAGCGGCGGCGCGCGAGAATCTCGAAGCGATCGCGTCGCTGACCGAGCGCATGGGCAACATCACGAATCAGCTGAAGTTGTTCGTCACGAAGGCGCGGCCGAAGAATGCGCGCGCCGACGTCGCGCGGGCGCTGCGCCAAGTGTTCTCGATGCTGCGTCCGCGCATGAAGAACGTCGTCATCGATATCGCGCCGGAACTCGCCGAAGGCAGCGCGCCGATCTTCGTGCGTTGCGAGGACTTGCGGCTGGAGCAGGTGCTCATCAACCTGATCGGCAACGCGCTCGATGCGGTCGCGTCGTGCGACAGGCCGCGCATCGTCATCGAACTGAATGGCCACGCGGATACGATCGAGCTCATCGTGCGCGACAATGGTCCCGGCATTCCCGTCGATGCGCTGCCGAAACTCTTCGAGCCGTTCTTCACGACGAAGGAAATGGGGCAGGGACTGGGCCTCGGGCTTGCGATTTCATCGGCGATCGCGCGCGATTACGGCGGCACGCTCGTCGCGCGCAATCGCGAGGCGCCGATCGTCGCGGACGGTCCCGAAGGCGGCACGCAGGCGGACGCCGATCATTCGCACGGCGCGGAGTTCGTGCTGACTTTGCGGCGCGCTTGAAAACACAGTTGGAGCAACACATGACCACCGGTTTGCAGGTGATCTTCATCGAGGACGACGAACTCGTGCGCCGCGCGAGCGTGCAGAGCCTGCAACTCGCGGGCTTCGACGTGATCGGGCACGGCAGCGTCGAATCCGCCGCGCGCGCGATCGACGCGAGTTTCCCCGGCGTGATCGTGAGCGATATCCGCTTGCCCGGCGCGAGCGGCCTCGATCTGCTCGCGCAATGCCGCGAGCGTGCGCCCGAAGTGCCGGTAATTCTCGTCACCGGCCACGGCGACATCTCCATGGCCGTGCAGGCGATGCGCGACGGCGCCTACGACTTCATCGAAAAGCCGTTCGCGTCCGAGCGCCTGATCGAAGCGGTGCGCCGCGCGCTGGAGCGCCGCACGCTCGTGCTCGAGAATCAGGCGCTGCGGCGCGAGCTGGCGGGCGCGGGGCAGAGCCGCATCATCGGGCGCAGTCTCGCGATCGAGCAGGTGCGCCGGCTGATCGCGAACATCGCGCCGACGGATGCGTCCGTGCTCATCAACGGCGATACGGGCGCGGGCAAGGAACTCATCGCGCGCAGCCTGCACGACATGTCGCCGCGTCGCGACAAGCCGTTCATCGCGGTGAATTGCGGCGCGCTGCCGGAGCAGATGTTCGAATCGGAGATGTTCGGCTACGAGGCAGGCGCATTTACGGGCGCGCAGAAGCGGCGTATCGGCAAGCTGGAACACGCGTCGGGCGGCACGCTCTTTCTCGATGAAATCGAGAGCATGCCGCTGTCATTGCAAGTGAAACTGCTGCGCGTATTGCAGGACGGCGTGCTGGAGCGGCTCGGCTCGAATCAGCCGGTGCGCGCGAATCTGCGCGTCGTCGCGGCGGCGAAGGGCGACATGAACGAACTCGTCGCCGATGGCACGTTCCGACGCGACTTGCTGTATCGGCTGAACGTGGTGACGATCACGCTGCCGCCGCTCAACGAGCGCCGCGAAGATATCGTGCCGCTCTTCGAGCATTTTCTGCTCGATGCGGCCGTGCGCTACGAGCGGCCCGCGCCGCTCATCACGGATCGTCAGCGCGCCGAACTGATGCAGCGCGACTGGCCGGGCAACGTGCGCGAGTTGCGCAACGCGGCGGATCGCATGGTGCTCGGCATTCTCGACGACAGCGGTGCGGCGGCGGCGCTCGACACATCGACGCAATCGCTCAAGGAACGCACCGAGCAGTTCGAGCGCGCGGTGATCGGGCAGGCGCTGGAGCAGTGCGGCGGCGCGGTCGCGGTGGCGGCGGATCGGCTGCAGCTCGGCAAGGCGACGCTGTACGAGAAGATCAAGCGATACGGAATCGTCGTGAAAGGCGATTCGTCCGAGCGATAAAAAAGCCCGCTGGTTGTCGCCAGCGGGCTGCGCGTTTCGCGTAAAGGCGTTCAGGCCGAACCGAGCGCCTTGTCGAGCAGTTGATCCAGTTCCGCGAACGTCGGCTCGCCGACATAGCGCTTCAAAATCTTCCCGTTCTTGTCGATGACAAAGGTCGTCGGCGTCAGTTGCACGTTGCCGAACTGCTTGGCGGCGCTGCCGTCGTCCATCGCGACCTTGAACGGCAACTTGCGCGTCTGCGCGTAGTTGTTGACGTACATCGGCGCGTCGTAGTTCATCGCGACCGCGACGAACTCCAGGCCGCGGCCCTTGAATTTGTTGTACGTGTCGATCATCTGCGGCATTTCCTTCATGCATGTCTCGCAGCTCGTCGCCCAAAAATTGACGAGATAGACCTTGCCCTTCAGATCGCCCGACGTCGAAATCTTCTGTCCCGAAAGCAGCGTGAAGGTCGCGTCCGGCACTTTCTGCTGGCCGCCGAAGGCGAAATACCCGGTGCAGGCGATCACGCCCGCGACGAGCGCCATCACGATGTAACGCAGCGGACTCTTCGCGCGCGTGGATGTTTCTTGCGTGGCTTGGGACATGGGAACCTCGGATGGCGCTCCGGCGAACGGAACGGAGACTGCTGCGTATTTTAGCGCCAATTTCGGGATGCGTTCGTGACGCGCCGATAAGCCCGGCATCGCAGCGCGATAATGATGGTTTTCACGCAGCGATTCCTCATGAAACGAGTTTTCCCCGTGTTTCCTGTCCGTTTGCGGCGCGCGGCCGCGCGCTTTCTTCCGAATATTGCTTCCGCCAACAAGCTGATGTGCGCAACTGTCACATGCGGCGCATTGCTCGCGTGCACGCCCTCATATGACTGGCGCACCGTGACGAACAACGACGACGGCTACGAAGTGACGCTGCCCGCGAAGCCGCGTTCCGAGGAGCGCAAGATCGACATCGCAGGCCGGTCGATGACGATGCGTATGCAGACCGCAGAAGCCGGCGACGCCGTGTTCGCCGTCGGCACGGTCGTGCTGCCGAGCGCCGATCCGCAATTGCAGCGCGCGACACTCGATTTCCTCCAGCAAGGTCTCGCGCGCAACGTGAATGCGAAGCCCGAGGCGCGTGCGACGCAGATCGACCTCGCGGCGGGCGGACGCGTGTTAGGCAGCGAGATCGAGGTGAAGGGCGAAGGGGGGGACAAGCGCGAGTCGCGGACGATTCACGCGCGCTTCGTGGCACGCGGCGCGCACGTCTATCAACTGGCGATCGTGTCAGACAAGACGACGCCGACCGAGCAGGCCGAGCAGTTCTTTTCGTCCTTCAAACTGTTTTAGAGGAAGGCCTCGAATTCTGCAGGCACTAACTTAAGAAGTGTCTTAGTGTGTCGGAAATAGCCGAAGTTCCTTCAGAAGTTTACGCGCTAATTCTCGGATTCATATGGACTTTTTGCGCTATCCACAATGTCTGTGGATAACTTTGTGGAAAACAGTGTGTGGTAGCGCTCAAAAGCCCGACTCATGCGGTTTACGTTAGTTTGCCTTCGTTCGCGGCAAGTTAAATAATTCAATAAAATCAATGGTCTGTGAAATGTGGCCAAAACCGGGGTTTGATCAGACGAAGGACCGCCGCGGATCGCTTCAGTGTGCATAAGTCAAGTCTTGACAAGTAATTTTCCGCTTAGCATCGCGCGGACCACCCCGCGTCCGCGCTGGCTTCAGGCGATCGACAGCGCCCGGCGGTACTGAACGGCTTCCGCGACATGGGACGCGTCGGGTATATCGGCGCCGGCGAGATCCGCGATCGTCCGCACGACCTTCAGCACGCGGTAGTACGCGCGCGCGGACCAGCCGAAGCGCTCGCCCGCAGCGCGCAGCAAGGCTTCGCCGGCGGAATCGGGGCGGCAGACGGCGTCGGCTTCGCGGCCGTCGAGATCGCGGTTGATCTTGCCCTGACGCTGCGTCTGTATGTCGCGGGCCGCCGCGACCCGCGCCGCGACGACGGCGCTCGACTCGCCGCGCTCGGTGCCGCGCGCCGACAGTTCCGCGGGCGAGAGCGCCGGCAACTCGATCTGAATGTCGATGCGATCCATCAGCGGACCCGACAGCTTGCGCAGATAACGCGCGGCGACATCGGGCGAGCAGCGGCAGCGCGCGCTCGGGTCGCCGCGCCAGCCGCACGGACATGGATTCATCGCGGCGACGAGCTGGCAGGCCGCCGGAAATTCCGCCTGCTGTGCGGCGCGCGAAATCGTGATCTGGCCGACTTCGAGCGGCTCACGCAGGGTTTCCAGCACTTTTCGGTCGAATTCGGGCAGCTCGTCGAGAAACAGGACGCCGAGATGCGCGAGCGTGATCTCGCCCGGCTGCGGCGGATTGCGCCCGCCGACGAGCGCCGCCGCGCTCGCCGAATGATGCGGCGCGCGGAACGGCCGTCGCCGCCACTGCTCGGGCGTAAAGCCGAGCGAACTCGCCGAAAGGATCGCGGCGGAGGTGAGCGCTTCGTCGTCGTTCATCGGCGGGAGCAGGCCGGCCAGGCGCGCGGCGAGCATCGACTTGCCCGCGCCGGGCGGACCGACCATCAGCAGATGATGACCGCCCGCAGCCGCCACTTCGAGCGCGCGGCGGGCGGCGGGATGGCCGATGACATCGGCGAGATCCGCGGACGGCGCGGCTGTCGAGGGAAGCGGAGCGGCTTGCACGGGTCGCAGACGGGCGTCGGGGACATCGTTCAGATGCGCGCAGAGCGTGGGCAAGTCCGCCGCGCCGAAGACCTCGATGCCCGGCACGAGCGCCGCTTCCGCCGCGCTTGCGAGCGGCACGTAGATTTCGGGGATTGGCGGGGCTGCATCGCGCATCGATGCATAGTGGCGCGCCGCGCCGCAGACCATTGCGAACGCGCCGCGCATCGGACGCAGCGCGCCGGTCAGCGAAAGCTCGCCCGCGAACTCGCGATGTTCGAGCGCTGCGGCCGGAATCTGTCCGCTCGCGGCCAGAATGCCGAGCGCGATCGGCAGATCGAAGCGGCCGCTTTCCTTCGGAAGATCGGCGGGTGCGAGATTGACGGTGATTCTGCGGACGGGGAAATCGAAGCCGCAGTTCTGCAGCGCGGCGCGCACGCGCTCGCGGCTTTCGCGGACTTCGAGATCGGGCAGACCGACGATGGAAAACGACGGCAACCCGTTGGCGAGATGGACTTCGACGACGACTTCGGGCGCGCGCCCAGGAGCGGGCGCGCGGCTGCGTACCACGGCAAGCGACATGATTTCACCTGAAACGGCGCATGGACCGCGCCGGCAATAAAACTAGAAACTCACGGCTCGCTAGCCGAGGTACGCGATAGGCAGTGCTGGCGCCTCAGTCTTGCGCGGCCGTGTTTCCGCCCGCGAGACGCTGCTCCAGCTGCGCGACGCGCTTTTCGAGTTCTTCGAGACGAGCGCGCGTGCGGACGAGCACTTGCGTCTGCGTGTCGAATTCCTCGCGCGTCACGAGATCGAGCTTCGAAAAGCCTTGCGAGAGCATCGCCTTCATATTCCGTTCGACGTCTTTCGCGGGCGAATTCTTGAAGAGATCGCTCATCTTCTGCTGCAAATCGTTGAAAACGTCGTTGGGCTGCTTCATCGTTTCTCCCTTCTTGCACAAAAAAAGTGCATTCATTGTTAGGTCAGTGCCCCGAATTATCGAATGTTCGATATTGGTGCGCGCCGCCGAATGCGCGAACGCGCGTCGAAGCACCTTTGAGGCGCCGCGATTTTAGCGCCGCCGCGCGCTCGCGTTGTCCGCCCATGCCCCTTTTTGCGGGACCTCTGGACCACTCTAGCAATGAACCTACCCCGACGCCAGCACGCGCGGCCCGCGTTAGCCGTTCGGCCGACCCTTCGTGCGATTGTTTCGCGAAATCGCGCAAAGCCGCATGGATGCTCGCATGGCATACGAGTTGCATAAGTGGCGCGACTCTTCTGCACGCTTCAATGGACGGCATCGAAGGATCAGCACACCACAGCGAGGGATACATGAAGCTCATTACCGCAATCATCAAGCCGTTCAAGCTGGACGAAGCGCGTGAAGCGCTCTCGGCCATCGGCGTCTCGGGCATCACCGTGACCGAGGTGAAAGGCTTTGGCCGACAGAAGGGGCACACCGAGCTGTATCGGGGCGCGGAGTACGTCGTCGACTTTCTGCCGAAAGTGAAGATCGAGGCGGCCGTCTCGGACGACATCGTCGATCAGGCGATCGAAGCCGTCGAACGCGCCGCACGCACGGGAAAAATCGGTGACGGAAAGATCTTCGTCACCTCAATCGAACAGGTGATCCGCATCCGCACCGGCGAGACCGGCGCCGACGCGCTCTAACAAGAAATTGGCGATAAGAGGAACCAGAAGAATGCGTAACTTTTTGATGTCACTGTTGGTGGCGGGCGCGCTGATCGGCGCGAATGTCGGCACCGCTCTCGCCCAGGATGCGTCCGCTCCGGCCGCAGCCTCGGCACCCGCTGCAAGCGCGCCCGAAAGCGCCAACACGGCGATGGCGTCGTCGGCTCAGGCGGCATCGGCGGCAGAAGCCGCATCCGCCGCGTCCGATGCCGCGCCGGCCGCACCGACCGAGCCGGTCATGGTCGATTCGTCGAAGATCAGCTCCGGCGACACCGCGTGGATGCTGACTTCCGTGGCGCTCGTGCTGTTCATGACGATTCCCGGCCTCGCGCTCTTCTACGCGGGCATGGTCCGCAAGAAGAACGTGCTCGCGACGGTCATGCAGAGCTTCGCGATCTGCTGTCTCGTGACGATCCTCTGGACGGTCGTCGGCTACAGCATCGCGTTCACGCCGGGCGGCTCGTTCCTCGGCGGCTTCTCGCGCGTGTTTCTGCACGGCATGGCCTACATCAAGGGCGACAAGGCGACGACGCTTACCG
This sequence comes from Caballeronia sp. LZ008, assembly GCF_031451435.1. Lineage (NCBI taxonomy): Bacteria > Pseudomonadati > Pseudomonadota > Betaproteobacteria > Burkholderiales > Burkholderiaceae > Caballeronia > Caballeronia sp. LZ008. Next base: position 165,430 of record NZ_JARUXK010000001.1, read on the forward strand.
TCAGCCATCTGGCCGTGACGATCCCCGAGTCGGTCTATTTCGCATTCCAGCTGACGTTCGCGATCATCACCCCGGCGCTCATTACCGGCGCGTTCGCGGATCGCATGAAGTTCTCGGCGATGCTCGTGTTCATGGCGCTGTGGTCGCTGATCGTCTACTCGCCGATCGCGCACATGGTCTGGGAACCTACCGGCTGGCTCGCATCGGCTGGCGTGCTCGACTTCGCGGGCGGCACGGTGGTTCACATCAACGCCGGTATCGCGGGTCTGATGTGCTGTCTCGTGCTCGGCAAGCGCGTCGGCTATGGCCGCGAAGTGATGGCGCCGCACAACCTCGTGCTCTCGCTGATCGGCGCATCGATGCTGTGGGTGGGCTGGTTCGGCTTCAACGCGGGTTCGGCAGTGGCGGCTGACGGCCGTGCCGGTTTCGCGATGCTCACGACGCAGATCGCCACCGCGTTCGCCGCATTCGGCTGGATGTTCGCGGAGTGGATCACGAAGGGCAAGCCGTCGGTGCTCGGCATCATCTCGGGCGCGGTTGCGGGTCTGGTGGCCGTGACGCCGGCGTCGGGCTTCGTCGGCGTGACGGGCGCGATCGTGATCGGCATTGTCGCGGGCGTGGTCTGCTTCTGGTCGGCGACGTGGCTCAAGCACAAGTTCAACTACGACGACTCGCTCGACGCGTTCGGCGTGCACGGCGTGGGCGGGATCATCGGCGCGCTGCTGACGGGCGTGTTCGCGGTGAAGGACATCGGCGGCTTCGACGGCAGCGTGCTCGTGCAGGCGAAGGGCGTGCTCGTCACGCTCGTCTACAGCGGCGTCGTCAGCTTCGTTTTGCTGAAGATCATCGACATGACCATGGGCCTGCGCGTCACGGAAGAACAGGAACGCGAAGGTCTCGACGTCACGCTGCACGGCGAGCACGTCGAGTAAGTCTTACGCCGCAACCGGCGCGCCGCGAGAGCGCGTAGGCTGCGAGCAAGGAACGAGCGCAGCGACTTCGCCCGCCTTATGGCGGGCATTTTTTTTGGTGCGCCATTTCCGTCCGGGTTTCGTCGAAGGCGGCGGCCAAACCTATTGAAGCGACAGGCGGAAAAGTGCGTGGAAGCGGCGCGGCGCGGGCCGCAAAACCTTGTCAATTGGCGGTTGATACCCATTTAGGCAAAGCAATTGCTCTACAATCTTTTGTCTTCTTCCGCGAGTAATACATGGTTCCGCACCTTGTTACGGCGTTAAGTGGCCCGCTGCTCGATCTCGAGCGGAAAATCCTCGAGGCCATGCCCGCCATCGAGCGCTGGTTCCGGCTCGAATGGCAGGAGCACACGCCGCCGTTCTACTGTTCCGTCGATCTGCGCAACGCGGGGTTCAAGCTCGCGCCCGTCGACACCAATCTCTTTCCCGGCGGTTTCAACAATCTGCCGCAGGAAGTGTTGCCGCTCGCGGTGCAGGCAGCGATGGCGTCCATCGAAAAAATCTGCCCGGACGCGAAGAATCTGCTCGTCATTCCCGAGCGCCATACGCGCAACGCGTTCTATCTCGAGAACGTCGCGCGCCTCGCGCTCATCATGCGGCAAGCGGGGCTCAACATCCGCTTCGGCACGCTGGACGAGAATATCCACGGTCCTGTGACCATCGCGCTCGCCGATGGCCAGAAAATCGTGCTGGAGCCGCTCGAACGCACGCCGCGGCGCCTCGGCCTGAAGAACTTCGATCCCTGCTCGATCCTGCTCAACAACGATCTTTCGGCCGGCATTCCGCCCGTGCTGGAAAATCTGCACGAGCAGTATCTGCTGCCGCCGCTGCACGCCGGCTGGGCGGTGCGCCGCAAGTCGACCCATTTCTCCTGCTATGACGACGTCGCTAAGAAGTTCTCGAAGCTCGTCGAGATCGATCCGTGGATGGTGAATCCGTACTTCGCGCATGTGGAAGGCGTCGATTACGAAGCGCGCACGGGCGAACAAGCGCTCGCGGAAGCCATCGACGGCGTGCTCAAGAAGATCGCGAAGAAGTATCGCGAGTACGGCATCAGCGAGCGTCCGTATGTCGTCATCAAGGCGGATGCCGGCACGTACGGAAAGGGCGTGATGACCGTCCACGACGCGAGCGAAGTCGCCGCGCTGACCAAGCGCGAACGCACGAAGATGAACGACGCCAAGGAAGGCCTGCAAGTTCACGACGTGATCGTGCAGGAAGGCGTGCATACGTTCGAGCGCGTGGAAAATGCGGTCGCGGAGCCGGTCGTGTACATGATCGACCGGTATGTCGTCGGCGGGTTTTACCGCGTGCACGATTCGCGCGAGCGCGATCAGAACCTCAACGCGCCGGGCATGCATTTCGTGCCGCTCGGCTTCGAGCACACGGCGTTGCCCGACACGCACGCGAAGCCCGGCGCCGCGCCGCCGAACCGCTTCTACATGTACGGCGTGGTGGCGCGGCTGGCGCTGCTGGCGGCATCGGTCGAGCTCGAAAAGACCGATCCTGAAGCCATTCAGGTGTGAGTTCGCGGCTTGCGGTAAGCTCGCAGGCCGCGCACCGAACTAGCAAATCGTCATGAACATCCTCTTTATCGCCGACCCGCTCGATCGCTTCAAGATCTACAAGGACACGACCTACGCGATGATGGCCGAAGCCGCGCGGCGCGGCCACGTGCTCTATGCGTGCGAGCCGCAGCATCTTGCGTGGACCGGAACGAAGGTCGAGGCGAGCGCGCGGCGCATCGCGATCGTCGGCGACGAGGCCAACAGTGACCGCTGGCCGTGGTATGCCGCCGAGCAGGCCGAGCATCTGCCGCTCACGCATTTCGACGCCGTGCTGATGCGCAAGGATCCGCCGTTCGATCTGGAATACGTGAACGCGACGTGGCTGCTGGAGATCGCCGAGCGCAACGGCGCGCGCATCTTCAACAAGCCGCAGGCGATCCGCGATCATTCCGAGAAGCTCGCCATCGCGGAATGGCCGCAGTTCGTCACGCCGACGCTCGTCACGCGCGATGCCGCGCGCCTGCGCGCTTTCCACGCCGAGCACGGCGACGTGATCCTGAAGCCGCTCGACGGCATGGGCGGCATGGGCGTGTTCCGCGTGAAGGCGGACGGGATGAATCTCGGCTCGATTGTCGAGATGTTGTCCGAGGACGGCGCGCGCACGGTGATGGCGCAGAAGTTCATCCCCGAAATCAAGGATGGCGACAAGCGCATTCTCGTCATCGGCGGTCAGCCGGTGCCGTATTCGCTGGCGCGCGTTCCGCAGGGCAGCGAAGTGCGCGGCAATCTTGCGGCGGGCGGGCTCGGGCGCGCGCAGCCGCTGTCGGCGCGCGATCGCGAAATCGCCGAGACGCTCGGGCCGGTGCTGCAGGCGCGCGGCCTGCTGCTCGCCGGGCTGGATGCGATCGGCGACTATCTCACCGAAGTCAACGTCACGAGTCCGACGTGCTTTCGCGAAATCATGGATCAGACCGGCTTCGACGTTGCGGGCATGTTTATCGACGCGCTCGAGCGCGCGGCGCACTGAGTCTGCCGGCCAACGAAACGCGCGCGGACAGCGCGCCAAACTCACCTCGGCGGGACTGTTAGAATTGACTTTCCCGCGCCCGCGTTTCTGGGGCGCGATCGCGTCTAAAAGTGCGCTTAAAGTTCGCTTAAGCATCGACGCGCAGGCTTGGGGTAATGAAGCTGGAAGGCGGTTGATTTCGTTGTAACGGCATCCACTTTAGAGTTGTGTTCCGCGCCGCTCGCGCGCTTTCGAGCGAACTCCGACGTATTTGTCCGATTTTTCGTCGTTGATTTGTCGCTGAGGCAATTTCCTGACATGGCTGGCATTCTGATCATCGCGCACGCACCTTTCGCCACCGCGCTACGCGAGTGCATCGCACATATTTACGGTGGCTTGCCGGCGCGCATCGGCGTCATCGACGTGATGCCCGACTGCGATCCGGTCGAAGTTCGCGCGTTCGCGCGCTCCGAAATCGATCGCCTGAAAGAAGAAAACGGCGCGATCGTGCTCACCGACGTGTTCGGCGCGACGCCCGCGAACATCGCGGCGAGCCTGCACGACACCGATGTGCGCGTGCTCGCCGGCTGCAATCTGCCGATGCTCGTGCGCGCCGTCTGCTACCGCGCGACGCCGCTCGACACGCTCGCCGAAAAGATTCTTCAGGGCGGCTCGAAGGGCATCCAGGAACTGGATTCGTCCACGCCGCTCAACCCCTGCGCCCTCGCGACGAAGGCCGCCGGCTCGCCCGATCCGGCATGCTCGGCGAGCGCCGATCTCATCAGCGCGAAGGCCGCCAGCCACTGACGCCGCTCATTTCATCCATCTAGCGCTTCGGAGCATCATGCTGCAACAAGAAACAACAATCGTGAACAAGCTGGGGCTCCACGCACGCGCTTCGGCCAAGCTCACACAACTAGCGGGCAATTTTCAATGCGAGATCTGGATGAGCCGCAACGGGCGCCGGATCAACGCGAAAAGCATCATGGGCGTGATGATGCTGGCGGCGGGCATCGGCAGCACGGTGACGATCGAAACCGAAGGCGCGGACGAAGCCGAAGCGATGCAAGCCATTCTCGCGCTCATCGCCGATAAATTCGGAGAAGGGCAGTAAGCGTGTCGCCGCAGTGTCCGTCAGTGAAAAGCCGCGCATCGACGCGGCTTTTTCGTATCCGCATCACGCTTTCGCGTAACGTCGTGCAACCGTTCCGGCCCTGTCGTCACCGGGTGTTCAGGGACTTGTGAGCACGATCGAACATATAATGGACGCGCGGTTTGTGCCCGTCGAGGGGGCGCCTGGCAGACCGCGACATTCAAAGAACTAGAGGAGGGCGCGTGTCCTTCACGCTGCATGGAATTCCCGTCTCGCGCGGCATCGCCATTGGGCGCGCGTATCTGATCGCGCCGGCGGCGCTCGACGTAGACCACTATCTGATCGAGCCGGATCAGATCGACGCGGAAATCGCCCGATTCCACGCGGCGCAGGCGGCCGTCCTCGCCGAACTCGAAGCGCTGCGCGAAGACCTTTCCGCCGATGCGCCGAGCGAAATGGGCGCGTTCATCAACGTCCATACGATGATCCTGAACGACGCCATGCTCGTGCAGGAAACCATCGACCTGATTCGCACGCGCCGCTACAACGTCGAGTGGGCGCTCACCGAGCAACTGGAAATCCTCGGCGGTTATTTCGACGAGATCGAAGACGAATATCTGCGCGAACGCAAGGCGGACGTCGAGCAGGTCGTCGAGCGTCTTTTGAAAGCGTTGGCCGGCGCGCCGACGGCCGCGTCGCTCGTCGTGCATACGGCCGCCAGCAACGGGCACAACGAAATGATCGTCGTCGCCCACGATATCGCGCCGGCGGACATGCTTCAGTTCAAGACGCAGGCGTTCAAGGGCTTCGTCACCGACCTCGGCGGCCGCACCTCGCATACGGCGATCGTCGCGCGCAGTCTCGGCATTCCGGCGTCCGTCGGCGTGCAGCAGGCGAGCGTGCTGATCCGCCAGAACGATCTCATCATCGTCGACGGCGATCATGGCATCGTGATCGTCGATCCGGCGCCGATCGTTCTCGAAGAGTATTCGTATCGTCAGAGCGAGAAACTGCTGGAACAGCGCAAGCTCCAGCGCCTGAAATTCTCGCCGACGCAGACGCTCTGCGGTACGAAGATCGAACTGTGCGCGAACATCGAGTTGCCGGAAGACGCGCAAGTCGCCGTCGAAGCGGGCGCGATGGGCGTCGGCCTGTTCCGCACCGAATTCCTCTTCATGAATCACAAGGACCAGTTGCCGGAGGAAGAGGAGCAGTTCGAGGCGTACAAGCGCGCCGTCGAGTTGATGAACGGCAAGCCGGTGACGATCCGCACGATCGATGTCGGCGCGGACAAGCCGCTCGATTCCATGACCGGAAGCGATGGCTACGAAACCGCGCCGAATCCCGCGCTGGGCTTGCGCGCGATCCGCTGGAGCCTGTCCGAGCCGCAGATGTTCATCACGCAACTGCGCGCCATTCTGCGGGCGTCGGCGTTCGGGCCGACCAAGATTCTCATTCCGATGCTCGCGCACGCACAGGAAATCGACCAGACGCTCGATCTGATCCGCGAGGCGAAGCGTCAACTCGACGACGAAGGCGTGGCGTACGACCGTCAGGTTCAGGTCGGCGCGATGATCGAGATTCCGGCGGCGGCCATCGCCGTGCGGCTGTTCCTGAGCCGGCTCGATTTTCTGTCGATCGGCACGAACGATCTGATCCAGTACACGCTCGCGATCGATCGCGCCGATAACAGCGTCGCGCATCTTTACGATCCGCTGCATCCGGCGGTGCTGAACCTGATCGCGTTCACGTTGCGCGAGGCGAAGCGCGCGGGCGTGCCGGTGTCGGTGTGCGGGGAAATGGCGGGCGATCCCGCCGTCACGCGCCTGTTGCTCGGCCTCGGGCTCACCGAGTTTTCGATGCATCCGAGCCAGTTGCTGATCGTGAAGCAGGAAATTCTGCGCTCGAACCTGAAGGCGCTGGAAAAGCCGGTCGCGGATGTGCTTGCGGCCTACGAACCCGCTGAATTGCAGGCCGCGCTCACGGCGTTGCAGAAGGTCTAGGCCAAGCCGTGATCCGCAATCAGTCGATCCACCCGAGCGATGACCTGCTCGGGTGAGATCGCCGAAGTGCATTGAAAGCGGCTTGGCTTGCCGCGCCGGCGCGGACACCACAGAAAATCGCGGTTGTCGAAGTCGCACGTCGTGTCGTTGAAGCAACTATTGCATGCGTGGAAATTGATCACGCGATACGGCGTGCGGAACTCCGTGTGCGGGTGATTCGCGGAAGCGACGGCCGCGAACGCGCTTTGCGTGAGCCCGCGTTGCGCGCTCGCCGGCGAAGTGATGGCGCTCAAAGAACGATCCGCCCTGCGATTGAAGAATCGATGAGCTTAAGCGGACCGTCCGGTCGACGGCGTAAGACGCGACCGATTTAGCGCGCTGCTTCGCGGCTTCCGGTGTTTCCGCAGACAGCGCAATCCGGCTGCCGCGCGATTCGCATCGTGTTCCATTCCATGCGCAGCGAGTCGAGCATCATCAGCCGGCCCGCGAGCGTCTCGCCGAAACCGCCGATCACGCGCAGCGCCTCCGCCGCCTGCATCGCACCGATGATGCCGACCGTCGGCGCGAACACGCCCATTGTCGAACACGCGACTTCCTCGAACGGCTGATCCGGCGGGAACACGCACGCGTAGCAGGGCGAATCGGGTGCGCGGAAGTCGAAGGTGCTGATCTGCCCGTCGAAACGCAGCGCCGCGCCCGACACGAGCGGCACGCGATGCGCGACGCAGGCCGCGTTGATCGCGTGACGCGTCGCGAAGTTGTCACTGCAATCGAGCACCACGGTTTTACCGGGCACGTTGATGTCGAGCCACGCGGCGTCGGCGCGCGCGTTCACCGCGATGACGTCGATGTCCGGATTCAGCGCGCTCAACGTCTCGCGTGCCGATTCCACCTTGGGCGCTCCGACCGATCGCGTCATGTGCACGATCTGCCGCTGGAGATTCGTGAGATCGACAGTATCGGCATCGACGAGCGTGATTTTTCCGACACCTGACGCCGCGAGATACATCGCCGCGGGCGCGCCGAGTCCGCCCGCGCCGATGATGACGGCGTGCGCGTCGAGAAAGCGCTGCTGCGCCTCGATGCCGATTTCATCGACGAGGATGTGGCGGGAATAGCGAAGGAGTTGGTCGTCGTTCATCGCGGAAAGAATCGGCTTGCTCGAACGAAGCATTCTAAGCGCGAAAAGAAGAAAGGCTTCGCAACGTTACGCTGCGAAGCCTTTGCGGGGACTACGGGAAAGTTACTTCGACTGCTGCGCGGTAGGCGCCGATGCCGGCTGCGCGCCCGACGCCGGCGCGGAACCCGGCGTGGCCGGCAGCGCAGGCGGTGCAACCACCGGAGCGGACGCCGAACGTGCCGGCTTGTTCTGCGCGAGCTTGCGTTCGCTGTACGACTTGGACTCCACGACCTGCTTGCCTTCCAGCTTGTTCAGACCTTGCTGGAGCATGAAGTCGTCCGCGCTGCCGAACTCGACCGGCTTGCGCTCGCGGTCCTTGCGGCGCTGCTCGGGCGTCTTCTTGTCGTTCTGCTCTTCGAGAATGCGCAGTTGCTCCAGACGATCCGCCTCGCGCTGCTCCTGTTCCTTCTTCTCGTTCGGATCCTGCGTGTTCGCGAGGTGGTTCGAGTAATCGACTTCGCGCGTGACGAGCGCGTCGTCCGGATCGCCGTCCGCGTATTGATCGACCGGCACGTCGGGGCGCACGCCCTGATTCTGGATCGACTTGCCGCTCGGCGTGTAGTAATAGGCCGTCGTCAGGCGCAGGGCGCTGTCGGCGGTCATCGGACGCACGGTCTGTACCGAGCCCTTGCCGAACGTGGTCTTGCCGACGATCAGCGCGCGATGATGATCCTGCAGCGCACCCGCGACGATCTCGGAGGCCGACGCCGAATACGCGTTGGTCAGCACGACCATCGGCACCTTCTTGAAGATTTCCGGCACGCTCTTCAGCGGATCGGAATCGAAGGACGGCAGGCGATAGTTGTCGTAGGTGTCGCGGAAAGTCTGCTTCGCATCCGCGATCTGGCCGTTGGTCGACACGACGACCGCGTTATCCGGCAGGAACGCGCCCGCGACGCCGACCGCGCTTTGCAGCAAGCCGCCGCCGTTGTTGCGCAGATCGAGCACGAGGCCCTTCAGATTCGGTTGCTGGCGCGCGAGATCCTGCAGCTTCGACGCGAGATCCGGCACCGTGCGCTCCTGGAAGCTCGTGATGCGGATGTAGCCGTAGCCAGGCTCCGGCACCTTCATCTTCACCGACTGCACGCGGATCACGGCGCGCGTCACGGTGAGCGGGAACGTGCGGTCGTCGCTCTTGCGGAAGATCGTGAGCGTGACCTTCGTGCCCGGCTCGCCGCGCATCTGCTTCACGGCTTTATCCAGCGTCATGCCGCGCACCGGCTTGTCGTTGATGCGCGTGATGAGGTCGCCCGGACGAATGCCGGCGCGGAACGCTGGCGTGTCTTCGATCGGCGAAATGACCTTGATGAGGCCGTCTTCCGAAGAAATCTCGATGCCGAGGCCCGCGAATCGGCCCTTGGTCTGTTCCTGCAGTTCTTCGTAATCGGTCTTGTCGAGATAGGACGAGTGCGGGTCGAGGCTCGACACCATGCCCTTGATGGCGGCGGTGAGGAGCTTCTTGTCGTCGACCGGTTCGACGTATTCGTGCTTGATCTGACCGAAAACTTCGGCGAAAAGCCGCAATTGTTCGAGCGGCAGAGGCGAGGAAGCAGCTTGCTGTGCGGATGCGGAGATCTGCAGGGTGGCGAGTGCGCCGGCAGCAACGCCAACGGCTACCAGGCCGAAGTTTTTCAGGTTCTTTCGCATAGAGAGTGCGGTCGGAATCGGATGGGCTGCATCGTTGGTGACGGGCCAGTATACCCGCTCGCCTTGATTGGCGACTTAAACGCAACTTAAATGCCTGAGGCTTTCATCCGTTGAAGCGATGGCTCGCGCACGTTTCGACGCGATCCTGTCGATGCCGCTCGCGGTTCGTCAGCCGGGCGCCATGAACGCCGCGAGGGGCGCCCGTTATGGCGCCCTCGTGAGGCGAAACATCTGCCGGACAGCCGGAATCAGCCTGCCTTGCCTTGCTTGGCGACAGCGGCCTGCGCGGCCGCGATGGCTTCCGGATCGCCCAGATAGTAGTGCTGGATGGGCTTCAGGTTTTCATCGAGTTCGTACACGAGCGGCACGCCGTTCGGGATGTTCAGCCCGACGATGTCCTGATCGGAGATGTTGTCCAGATACTTGACCAGCGCGCGGATCGAGTTGCCGTGCGCCGAAATCACGACCTGTTTGCCGGACTTGATGGCGGGTGCGATCGATTCGTTCCAGATCGGCAGGACGCGGGCGACCGTGTCTTTCAGGCATTCGGTGAGCGGCAACTGTTCGCGCGGCACCTTCGCGTAACGCGGATCGTTGTACGACGCACGCTCGTCGCCCGGTTCGAGCGCGGGCGGCGGCGTGTCGTAGCTGCGGCGCCAGACGAGCACCTGATCGTCGCCGTACTTCTTCGCGGTTTCTGCTTTGTTCAGGCCCGCGAGCGCGCCGTAGTGGCGTTCGTTCAGGCGCCACGAATGCACAACCGGGATATACATCTGATCCATCTCGTCCTGGACGTGCCACAGCGTGCGGATGGCGCGCTTCAACACCGACGTATACGCGATGTCGAACTGGTAGCCCGCCTCCTTCAGCAGCACGCCTGCCTGGCGCGCCTCACGGTTGCCCTGCTCGGTCAGGTCGACGTCGACCCAGCCGGTGAAGCGGTTTTCCTTGTTCCACGTCGATTCGCCGTGGCGGATGAGCACTAGCTTGTACATGATTTCGGTCGGTCAGTTGGAAAAGCGGTGCGCCGATCGCACCCCGTCATGCTGCCCGAACGGGCGGGGTGTCGCCATCGGCCGGACGGCAGAGGCCATCGCGGGAAACGGTTATTTTATAATGCCCCGATTGCGCCCATTTCCCTTTCTTCCTTTCCTACTAAATTTCGGCGGCCCTCGACGTGAAGTTTTTCACTGATTACACGAATATTGCACTTATCGTCATCGCGCTGGTTTCCGGCGCGCTGCTCCTTTGGCCCGCCGTCACGCGGCGCGGGCGCGGCGGCATTTCGGCCGCCGAAGCCACGACGCTCATCAACCGGCGCAACGCCGTGGTTGTCGATTTGCGGCCCGCCGCGGAATTCGCGAAGGGACATCTGCCGTCTGCACGAAATATCGAAGCCACGGAGCTTCAAGCAAAAATCGGCCAGATCGCGAAGAATAAGAGCAATCCGGTCGTGCTCGTTTGCCAAACCGGTCAAGAATCGCAGCGTGCGAGCCGCACCGTGTCCGAGGCGGGTTACGCCGAGGTCCACGTTTTGCAAGGCGGAGTGGACGCCTGGCAAAAAGCCGGCATGCCGGTGGTGAAACAAGGAGCAGTCAAGTGAAAAAAGTGGTGATGTACAGCACGGTCGTGTGCCCGTATTGCCAGATGGCCGAACGTCTTTTAAAGTCCCGCGGCGTCGAAACGATCGAGAAGATCCTGATCGATCGCGAGCCGGGCCGGCGCGAGGAAATGATGACGCGCACCGGACGGCGGACCGTGCCGCAGGTGTACATCGGCGAGACGCACGTCGGCGGCTACGACGATCTGTCCGCGCTCGATCGAAAGGGCGGCCTCGTGCCGCTGCTCGAATCGGCCTGACACATGCATACTCGCGGCGCGCGATTCGACACGAACGCGCGCCGCATACCGGATTACCTAGGAAATCAAAATGTCTGACGAGAACAACCAGCCGTTTTTCAACATCCAGCGCATCTATTTGAAGGACATGTCGCTGGAGCAGCCGAATTCGCCGGCTATCTTCCTCGAACAGGAAATGCCGTCGGTCGAAGTCGAAGTCGACGTGAAGGCCGACCGCCTCGCGGAAAGCGTCTTCGAAGTGCTGGTCACGGGCACGGTCACGGCGAAAGTCACCGACAAGGTCGCATTCCTGATCGAAGCCAAGCAGGCAGGCATCTTCGACATCCGCAACATTCCGGCGGAGCAGATCGATCCGCTCGTCGGCATCGCGTGCCCGACCATTCTGTTCCCGTACCTGCGCTCGAACATCGCCGACGCGATCACGCGCGCCGGTTTCCCGCCGATCCACCTCGCGGAGATCAACTTCCAGGCGCTGTACGAGCAGCGTATCGCCCAACTCGCGAGCGCCCAGGAAGGCGCGGCGAACGGCGCGACGCACTGACCTGACTCTGCCGGACCGGAGCCGAGCATGAAAGTAGCCGTTCTCGGCGCCGGCGCATGGGGCACCGCGCTCGCGGGCCACCTCGCGACCCGGCACGACACGAAGCTCTGGGCGCGCGACCCCGCGCTCATCGAATCACTTTCCCGCACGCACGAAAACACGCGCTATCTCGAAGGCGTGACGCTGCCGCACGCGCTCGCATTCGAGACCGATTTCGCCGCGGCGCTCGCGCATGCATCGGCGGATGACGCGCTGTGCGTCGTCGCGACGCCGGTCGCGGGCCTGCGCGCGCTGTGCCGTTCGATGCGCGACGCCGGCGTCGTACCGGCGCATATCGTCTGGCTGTGCAAAGGCTTCGAGGCGGATACGCAGTGTCTGCCCAACGAGGTCGTCGCGGCCGAATTGCCCGAGCATCGCAGCAACGGAACGCTGTCCGGACCGAGCTTCGCGCGCGAAGTGGGACAAGGCTTGCCGGTCGCGCTGACGGTCGCGAGCGCATCGGCGGAACTGGGCGCGCGCACGGTCGCGGCGTTCCATCATGGCGCGATGCGTATCTATACCGGCGACGATGTCATCGGCGTCGAAGTCGGCGGCGCGGTGAAAAACGTGCTCGCAATCGCGACGGGCATTTCCGACGGCCTCGGTCTCGGCCTGAACGCCCGCGCCGCGCTCATCACGCGCGGGCTCGCGGAGATGTCGCGCTTAGGCGTCGCGCTCGGCGGCCGCGCGGAGACTTTCACCGGGCTAACCGGCCTCGGCGATCTCATCCTCACCGCGACGGGCGATCTGTCGCGCAATCGCACTGTCGGCATGCAACTCGCCAGCGGACGCACGCTCGAGGAGATTCTCGCGGCGCTCGGCCATGTCGCGGAAGGCGTGCGATGCGCGCGCGCCGTGCTCGGGCTCGCGCATTCGCGCGGAATCGAGATGCCGATCACGCAGGCGGTATGCCGCGTGCTCTTCGATAACGTGACGCCGCGCGATGCCGTGCAGGCGCTTCTCAGTCGGGACGCAAAAGCAGAGTAATCGGAGGCGTGTGTGCGTAGGCCCAGGCTCGAAGCGCTGAAAGTCGATATCACCACGCTCGAAGTCGATGCCATCGTCAACGCGGCGAACAAATCGCTGCTCGGCGGCGGCGGAGTAGACGGGGCGATTCATCGCAAGGCCGGCAAAGGCCTGCTGCGCGAGTGCGAGACGCTCGGCGGCTGCGAAACCGGCGACGCGAAAATCACGCGCGGCTACGAGCTTCCCGCGAAGCACGTCATTCATGCGGTCGGGCCGCGCTGGAGCGGCGGCAAGAAGAACGAGCCCGAATTGCTCGCGAGCTGTTACCAGCGCTCGCTCGAACTCGCTCAGGAAGCGGGCTGCGAGTCGATTGCGTTCCCGGCCATCAGTTGCGGCATCTATCACTTTCCCCATGATGAAGCCGTGAAGATCGCGGTGCGCACGGTCATCGACACCTTGCCTTCCACGCCCGCCGTTCAGCGTGTCGTCTTTGCATGCTTTCAGGACAACATGCTCGCGCTCTATCGAGCCGAACTCGAAGCGGCAAAGGCTCAAGCGCCGCCTTCGAATCCCGCCTGACGCCACGCCTCGAACGTCACGATCGCCACCGTATTCGACAAATTCAGGCTGCGATTACCCGGCCGCATCGGCAGGCGCACGCGCTGTTCCGTCGCAAAGTGCGCCAGCAATTCGGGCGCGAGGCCGCGCGTCTCCGCGCCGAACACGAACCAGTCGCCCGGCCTGAACGCGTGATCGAAGAACGGCGTCGAGCCGCGCGTCGTGAACGCGAACATGCGCGTGGCGTCGGGTGTTTCCTTCGCGATGAAGGCATCCCAGTCCGCATGCACGTTCATTTCGGCGTACTCGTGATAGTCGAGGCCGGCGCGGCGCATCTTCGCGTCGTCGAGCGGAAAGCCGAGCGGCTCGATCAGATGCAGACGCGCGCCCGTGTTCGCGCACAGGCGGATCACGTTGCCGGTGTTCGGCGGGATTTCGGGTTCGACGAGTACGACGTTGAACATGGATTGCTTCTAATAAAGGTGATTAATCTTTAGGCGTGCGCAGCGCCACGAAATTGCTGACACGCCGCGCGCCGGCGAGCTTCAGCGTGCGAGCAAGCGCGTCGAGCGTCGCGCCCGATGTCATCACATCGTCGACGACGCCGACATGCGTGCCGCGCACATCGCCCGAGACGGCGAACGCGCTCGCAACATTGCGGCGGCGCGTTTCGCGATCGAGCCGCGATTGCGCCGACGTATGCCGGACCCGCGCGATCATCGATGCGTGGGCGGGCACGCGCATCATGCGTGCGAGCGGACGCGCGATGGCCCACGCCTGGTTGTAGCCACGCGCGATGAGCCGTTCGCGCGAGAGAGGCATCGGCACGATCACATCCGGCGCGGGCAGATCGCTGTCCTCGAAACGCGCATGCAGATGCCGCGCGAATGCCTCGCCCGCGGCGAGCCGCGCACGAAACTTCAACTCGACGGCGAGCGTGTCGAGGGGCGCGCGATAGTCGGCGAGCGCGAGCGTGTCGTTGAACGCGGGCGGCGCTTCGAGGCACGCGGCGCAGTGCACGCGCAGGTCTTCGCGCTCGCGTCGCATCGCGGATGCCGCCAACGGCAGCGCGCACGTCGCACAGCGCAAGCGCGGCTCGTTCCAGTACTGCGCGTCGCAACCATCGCACAGCAGTGCTTGCGACAAATTGCCGCATAACGCGCACTGGCTCGGCAGCGCGCACGCGACGAGCCGTTTTGCCGCCGACGCGAATCCGCGAGCGCGTGCCGTGACGGGCGTCCGGAAGGGAAGGCGAATGCTGTCGGCTTTCATGACTGCTGAATCGGAAAAATCGCGGCTCGATGCGCTAAACACGCGCATTCATTGCGCCTCACGAAGCGTTTATGCCTCGTATCAGCACTTCGCATGGGTCGTTTTCGAGACGACCGAGTATACTTCGCACTCTCCGCAAAAAGATCGACATGTCCCCGACATCCCCTAAAACTAGCCGTCCGGCCTATGATCCGCGCCGTTTGCGCGCGATCTTCGACGGTCGCGCCGCCGCCTTCGACGAGGTCGCGTTCCTGCCACGCGAGATCGCGGAGCGCATGCGCGAGCGGCTCGAATACATCAAGGTTGCGCCGATGCGCGTCCTCGATGCGGCGTGCGGCGCCGGGGCGGACCTGGCCGGTTTGCGGGAACGCTTTGCAGAGGCGTCGGTGACCGGCATCGACATCTCGTCCGCGATGCTCGCGCGCGCGCGCGCCGCCGAAGCCACGGACGCGGACAACGGCGCGGGATGGCGCCGCTTTCTTCCTTCGACGCTCGCCAAGGCGTTCGGCGCACGCGGCCCGCAACTCGCGCAGGCGGATTTTTCCGCGCTGCCGTTCGCATCGGGCGCGTTCGAACTATTGTGGTCGAATCTCGCGCTGCACTGGCATGCGCGTCCCGACCTCGTTTTTCCCGAATGGCAGCGCGTGCTCAAGGTGAACGGCTTGCTGATGTTCAGCACGTTCGGCCCCGATACGCTGCGCGAGCTTCGCGCCGCGTATGGCGAAGCGGAGCGGACGCTCGGGCTCGCGCCGCAAGCGCATACGATCGATTTCGTCGACATGCACGATCTCGGCGACATGCTCGTCGAAAGCGGCTTCGAAATTCCGGTGATGGATCAGGAAGTGCTGACGATCACGTACAAATCGCCTGAATCGCTGTTCGCGGACGTGACGCGCTGGGGCGCGTATCCGTTCGAGCGCGCGTTCGACGAAGGCCATGCGGACGCCAAGGCCGTGCGCGGCGCGGTGCATCAGGCGCTCGAAGCGCTGCGCCGCGACGACGGCACGATCCCGCTGACCTTCGAAGTGATCTACGGGCATGCGTGGAAGGCGGTGCCGCGCATGACGGCGGACGGGCACGGCATCGTCCGTCTCGAAGATATTGGACGAGGCTCGAAACCGAAACGCTGAATCGGTAAAGAGCGCAGTTGTTATGTCTGAAATTTGCGCAAGAAAGGCGCGCAAAAAGGTGCGTCAAAAGGGCGCAGAAGCTTGTGGCGCTTGGCTTTGCGAGGTTACGACCCTTGCTTGTGGATGCCACCCAAGACGCCTATAATGCGTCAGTTTGTCGCCCGGACCGACACAAATTTGGGCGAAATCCGAGCAAATGTGTGTGATTGCGTGCGGATTGATGGAGGCAGCGATGCAAGCCAGCCAGACGCTGACGGAGTCCGAGCCGGTCATCAAGGACTGGCTGATGAAGCGAAACTGCTCGGTCTCGCCGCGTCAGTTCGTGGGCTTCTATGTGTCGCTTGCGCTGTTTTCGCTGGCAATCGCAACGCCGCTGTTTCTGAACGGCGCCTGGCTGGTGCTGCCGTTCACCGGAATCGAGTTGGCGGTCGTGGGCATCGCGTTTCTGATCTACGCGCGCCATGCGGTCGACTACGAACGGATCCGGCTGTATCAAAACCGGTTGTTGATCGAACAGATGAACGCCGAAGAGCTGACGCAGTTCGAGTTCAATCCGCGTTGGGTGCGGGTCGAAGCGGGCGCGACGCCGAGAGAGCCGCTCACGATCGTATCGCGCGGTCAATCGGTGAAAATCGGACAACACCTTGCACAGCATCGTCGCAAACAATTTGCTGCCGAGTTACAGGCGTCGCTGAGACGTCTATGAGAGGAGCCGGCGGGTGCGATGCCACGGGGGTCGAGGGTTTGAATGGAAAATTTGGGTAAGGATGCTATGAAAACAATCAAGCGAGCCCTCTCGGGCGTGCTGGCGGCAGGCGCACTGCTTTCCGCCGGTGCAGCCCTGGCGGTCGAAAACAGTCCAGGCGGTCCCGCTGTCAACGAGATCAACTTCCAGCAGCCTGTGACGAAGATCGCCGAGGAGCTCTACGGCCTCCATATCTTCATGCTCATCATCTGCACCGTCATCTTCATTGGCGTGTTCGGGGTGATGTTCTATTCGCTTTTCAAGCATCGCAAGTCGAAAGGCTTCAAGCCGGCCAACTTCCACGAAAGCACCACGGTCGAAATCATCTGGACGATCGTTCCGTTCATCATCGTCATTCTGATGGCGCTGCCGGCAACCAAGGCCGTCGTCGCGATGAAGGACACGTCCAACGCCGATCTCACCGTCAAGGTCACGGGCTATCAGTGGAAGTGGGGCTACGACTACGTGAAGGGTCCGGGCGAAGGCATCAGCTTCCTCTCGACGCTCTCCACGCCGCGCAGCGAAGTGAACGGTCAGAAGCCGATCTCGACGCTGTATCTGCAGGAAGTCGACAACCCGCTCGTCGTGCCGGTCGACAAGAAGATCCGCATCATCACGACGGCGAACGATGTCGTTCACTCGTGGTACGTCCCGGCATTCGGCGTGAAGCAGGATGCGATTCCGGGCTTCGTGCGCGACACGTGGTTCAAGGCCGAGAAGGTGGGCACGTATCGCGGATTCTGTACGGAACTGTGTGGCAAGGAGCACGCGTACATGCCGGTGGTCGTCGAAGTGCTGTCGGCCGATGACTACGCGAAGTGGGTCGATGGGCAAAAGAAGAAGATGGCCGCCGGCCAGGACGATCCGCTCAAGACGTACACGAAGGACGAACTGATGGCGCGCGGCCAGCAGGTTTACACGTCGAACTGCGCGGTCTGCCACCAGCCGACCGGCAAGGGCGCGGGCCAGTTCCCGGCGCTCGACGGCTCGAAGATCGCGAACGGTTCCATCGCCGAGCATCTGAATATCGTGCTGCACGGCAAGGCCGCGATGCCGCCGTGGCAAGGTGTGTTGAACGACGTCGAGATCGCGTCGGTCGTCACGTTCGAGCGTAATAGCTGGAGCAACCACACCGGCGATCTGCTGCAACCGAAGCAGGTCATCGACGCCAAGGCGGGCAAGATGCCCGAAGGCGGCGGCAATGCGGCGGCGGCATCGGCGCCGGAAGCGGCGAGCGCCGCGCCCGCGGCGGCCGAAGCGAGCGCGCCGGCTGCATCGGGTGCGCAGGCGTCGCAAGCCGCCGGTCTGCCCGCCAGCATCTATTTCGAGACGGGCAAGGATTCGCTGCCCGCCGACGCGAAGAGTGCGGTGGACGCCGCGGCGGCCTACGCAAAGGCGCATCCGGACGCGAAGATCGCGTTGTCGGGATTCACCGATGCGACCGGCAACGCCGACCAGAACGCCGATCTCGCCAAGCGCCGCGCGCAAGCCGTGCGCGACGCGCTGAAGGCTGCGGGCGTGTCGGAAGACCGCATCGTGTTGAAGAAACCGGAAACCATCACGGGCGGCGCCGATAACAAGGAAGCCCGTCGCGTGGAAATCAGTCCGGCTGCTTGACGTGCCGAGCGTGGCGCTTTCCTTCGCCGGACGGCAACGGAAAGTCCCACGCGTCATTGCCAAGTGCCCCGAGTATTCGCTTTAGGAGATGATTGTCATGTCTAGCATCGGACACGATGTAGGCGCAGGTCACGACCACGCGCACGACCATGCGCACGAGACGCCGCATGGCTGGCGCCGGTGGCTCTTCGCTACCAACCACAAGGACATCGGTACGCTGTACCTGTTGTTCTCCTTCATCATGTTCCTCTCCGGAGGCGTGATGGCGCTCGGCATCCGTGCCGAGCTGTTCGAGCCGGGCCTGCAGATCATGCGTCCCGAGTTCTTCAATCAGCTGACCACCATGCACGGCCTCATCATGGTGTTCGGCGCGATCATGCCGGCGTTCGTCGGTTTCGCGAACTGGATGGTGCCGCTGCAGATCGGCGCATCGGACATGGCGTTCGCGCGGATGAACAACTTCAGCTTCTGGCTGCTGCCGGCCGCCGCGGTGCTGCTCGTCGGCTCGTTCTTCGTGCCGGGCGGCGCAACCGCCGCGGGCTGGACGCTGTACGCGCCGCTCTCCACGCAAATGGGCCCCGGCATGGACTTCGCGATTTTCGCGGTCCACATCATGGGCGCGTCGTCGATCATGGGCGGCATCAACATCGTCGTGACGATTTTGAACATGCGCGCGCCGGGCATGACGCTCATGAAGATGCCGATGTTCGCGTGGACGTGGCTCATCACCGCGTACCTGCTGATCGCCGTGATGCCGGTCCTGGCGGGCGCGATCACGATGGTGCTGTTCGACCGTCACTTCGGCACGTCGTTCTTCAACGCGGCGGGCGGCGGCGATCCGGTGATGTACCAGCACATCTTCTGGTTCTTCGGTCACCCCGAGGTGTACATCATGATCTTGCCGGCGTTCGGGATCGTGTCGCAGGTGATTCCGGCGTTCTCGCGCAAGCCGCTGTTCGGCTATAGCTCGATGGTGTACGCGACGGCATCGATCGCGATCCTGTCGTTCATGGTGTGGGCGCACCACATGTTCGCGACCGGCATGCCGGTGACGGGCCAGCTCTTCTTCATGTACGCGACGATGCTGATCGCGGTCCCGACGGGCGTGAAGGTGTTCAACTGGGTGGCGACGATGTGGCGCGGCGCGCTGTCGTTCGAAACCCCGATGCTGTTCGCGATCGGCTTCCTGTTCGTGTTCACGATGGGCGGCTTCACGGGCCTGATCCTGTCGATGGCGCCGCTCGACATCCAGATGCACGGCACCTATTACGTGGTGGCGCACTTCCACTACGTGCTGGTGGCGGGTTCGCTCTTCGCGCTGTTCGCAGGCTGGTACTACTGGGCGCCGAAGTGGACCGGCTGGATGTACAACGAGATGCGCGGGAAGATCCACTTCTGGGCGTCGATGATCTTCTTCAACATCACGTTCTTCCCGATGCACTTCCTGGGTCTCGCCGGCATGCCGCGCCGTTACGCGGACTACCCGGCGCAGTTCACGGACTTCAACCAGGTCGCGACGATCGGCGCATTCGGCTTCGGCCTCGCACAGGTGTACTTCCTGTTCGCGGTCGCGCTGCCGACGTATCGTGGCGGCGGCGAGCTGGAGAAGGCATCCGACAAGCCGTGGGATGGCGCGGAAGGCCTCGAATGGACCGTGCCGAGCCCGGCGCCGTTCCATACGTTTGAAAATCCGCCGACGGTCGAATAAATAGCATCGAGGTTTGCAAGGCTTCCGCCACGGAAGTCTTGCAGCCGGCAAGCAAGAGAAAGCATGGCCCCGAATCCACAAAAAAGACGCACGCCCGAGGAAATACGCGCGGGTAACAAGCGGCTCGGAATCATCATGGTGTTGGTTGCCGCCGTCTTCTTTCTGGGTATCGTCGTCAGGCAATACCTGTTGTCGCGAGGGTAGGAAAGCAACGTGTCCACTCAGCAGGAAAATTCGCATGTCGACCGGTCGTTCAACCGGTCGATGCTGGTCAAGCTCTTCGTCGTCGCCGCGCTGATGTTCGGCTTCGGCTTTGCGCTCGTGCCGATGTACCGCGCGATCTGCCAGATCACCGGCATCAACAACCTCGTGCAGAAGGACGTCGGCGCGCGCGAGGCGAAGAACACGCAAGTGGACATGAGCCGCTCGATCTCGATCGAATTCGATGCGAACGCGCGCGGCCCGCTGAAGTTCAAGCCGGAGCAGAACTCGCTGGACATCCATCCCGGCGAAGTGATGACGGTCATGTACGACGTAACCAACGAGCAGAATCGCACGGTGAACGCGCAGGCGATTCCGAGCTATGCGCCGAAGCAGGCCACCGAGTATTTCAAGAAGATCGAATGCTTCTGTTTCACGCAGCAGACGCTCGCGCCGAACGAGACCAAGCGCATGCCGGTCGTGTTCGTCGTCGATCCGAAGCTGCCGAAGGATGTGAAGACGATCACGCTGTCGTACACGTTCTTCGAGCTGAACACGCCGAAGTCGGTGGCGAAGGGCTCGTGACGGCCATGAGCGCGGATACGCCGAAAAAGGGCGGTTTCTTCAAGCTCATCAAGGCGGTGTGCTGGTCGTTTTTCGGCGTGCGCCGCCGGGCCGACCTGGAGAGCGACGCCGCGCAGTTGAATCCGCTGCATCTGATCGCGGCGGGCATCATCGGGGCGGTGCTGTTCATCGTCGTGTTGTTGCTGATCGTGCGCGCGGTAGTGGGATAGACGGAAAACGCCGGGCGTCGCGCGAAGCGCTGCAGCCGGCGGCAAAAGAAAATTCAAGCAACTGGATCGAAGTGGAGAATCAACAATGAGCGGTCAAAACGAGAGCCCGTACTATTTCGTGCCGCATCCGTCGCGGCATCCGGTGATGGCTGCAACTGGCTTGCTGATCATGCTCGCCTCGCTGGCGTCGTGGGTGAACGGCCATAGCTTCGGGCCCGCCGGCACGTTTATCGGCTTGCTGTTCGTGCTGTTCGTGCTGTGGCACTGGTTCGGCGACGCCATCTCCGAATCCGAAGGCGGCATGTACGGCAAGCGTGTCGATGTGTCGTACCGCTGGAGCATGAGCTGGTTCATCTTCTCCGAAGTGATGTTCTTCGCGGCGTTCTTCGGCGCGCTGTTCTACGCGCGCGCCATCGCGATGCACGAACTCGGCAGCCTCGATTACAAGCTGATCTGGCCGGACTTCACCGCCGTGTGGCCGAACAACGGCCCCGCCGCGCTCGTGCCGCATTTCCGCGCGATGGTGCCGTGGCCCCTGCCGACCATCAACACGGCGCTTCTGCTGTCTTCCGGCGCGACGCTGACGGTGGCGCACCACGCGCTGCGCGAAGATCATCGCAAGAAGGCGATCATCTGGCTGGGCGCGACTGTTCTGCTCGGTATCATCTTCCTGTTCTGCCAGGGCTACGAGTATTTCCACGCGTACAACGAACTCAACCTGACGCTGAACTCCGGCGTGTACGGCTCGACGTTCTTCCTGCTGACGGGCTTCCACGGTTTCCACGTGTTCCTCGGCGGCACGATGCTGGCAGTGGTGATGTTCCGGCTGATTCGCGGTCACTTCACGGCGGAGCACCACTTCGCGTTCGAGGGCGCCGCGTGGTACTGGCACTTCGTCGACGTCGTGTGGCTGGGTCTGTACGTCGTCGTCTACTGGCTGTAAGGAATATCGACGCGGGCGCGCGCGATGCGCCGTCCCGCGATGCAAGGCCGGCGGCGACGCCGGTCCGAGAGCATAGAAGCAGTGATCAACACGCCGCCCTCGATGTCTCAAGGGCGGCGTTGTCGTTTGAAGAGGCGGTGCGTTTTAGCGCCGCGCGCGACAATTCGCCTCGCGGGGCGAGGCGCGCGTTGCGCGTATCGTCGCGATCAGCGTCCGATGGGAACGCCCGACGTTTGAATCCAGCCCATCCAGTGAGCGAACAGGATGAAAAGGAAGAGCGAGATGGACAGCCCGACGCGCGCGGCGAGCGACCACACCATCCGCTTCGTCCTGCCCCGGTCGGTCATCATGAAATAGAGCGCCGAGCCCAGGCTGCCGATGATAAGGATGAATGCGATAGCAACGAAGATGTGCATGAAACCAGCCAGCGATTTTGCTCAGGAACGACGGTGAGCAGTATGAATTTGGACTATCTCATTATCTCACTCGACGGAACCCGGCGTGTAGCGGCCGGCCGGATGCCGACGGTTAGGCGTTCGGCATGAAGATCCGGTTCTGGCCCGCGCTCCTGATTCTGATCGTCGTCGCGATCACGGTGCGCCTCGGCTTCTGGCAGCGCGACCGCGCGCATCAGAAGGAAGCGCTCAACGCGCAGATCGTCGCGTTCGAGAATGCGCCCGCGCGCGAAGTCGGCGTCGAGCCGATGCCGCTCAAGTCGATCGAGTTCCATCGCGTGGAGGCGCGCGGCGAGTTCATGCCAGAGCGCGTCGTGTATCTGGACAATCGTCCCTATAACGACCAGCCAGGCTTTTATGTCGTGATGCCGCTTAAACTCGAGGGCGGCGGCTATGTGCTCGTCAATCGCGGATGGCTGCCGCGCAACATGGCGGACCGCACGGGCATCGAGCCGTATGAGACGCCGAAAGGCGTGGTCGAGGTGAAGGGGATCGCGCGCGCGAATGCGTCGCAGGCGTTCGAACTGGGCAGCGGCGGATCGGCTGCGCACAAGGAGATCCGCCAGAACCTGGATATCAGATCGTACGCGGCCGAAACCGGGCTGGCGTTTCAGCCGTTCGTGATCCAGCAGACGAACGATACCGGCGACAGGCTCGTGCGCGACTGGCCCGCGCCGACGCTCGGCGTCGAGCGCAATTACGGCTACATGTTCCAGTGGTGGGGCATGGCGGCGGCGGCCATCGGGTTTGGCCTGTACGCCGCGCGCCGCGCCGGGAAGAAGCGCGATGCAACCGACATAGGCGGCGAATCCGACGATGAAGCCGAGCATCACGCCTGAACACTGACGAACAGAGACACATTTTCACCGATGCAATCACAACGCTCCGCTGCCACCGACAAGACACGCACGCAGCAAGGAAACGCGAAGAAAGGCTCCTGGATCAGCGGCCGCTGGATGCTTTTGCTGCTCGCGCTCGTGTGCGCGGCGCCGGTGATCGCGTCGTATCTGATGTACTACGTGTTCAAGCCCGCGGGCGGCACATCGAGCTACGGCACGCTGATCGATCCGCAGCGCCCGATTCCGGCGCAGCTCGTCGTCACCGATGAAAAAGGGCAGACCCTGCCGTTCAAGTCGCTCGAAGGCAAATGGCTGATGATCACCGTCAACGGCAGCGACTGCGACGAGCAATGCGCGACGCGCCTCTATTTCATGCGGCAAGTGCGCGTGTTGCAGAACGCCGAGCGCGAGCGCGTCGTGAACGTGTGGCTGCGCACCGATGACAAGCCGGTCGCCGACGTCATCAAGTCCGCGTATCCGCAGCCGGACACGCGCATGCTCGTCGCCGACGAGAAGGCGATCGCGGCGTGGCTGCCGGTGAATGACGGCACAAAGCTCACGGATCACATCTTTCTCGTCGATCCGAACGGCAATCTGATGATGCGCTTCCCGAAAAATCCCGATCCGAAGAAGATCAACGGGGATGTGGCAAAGCTCCTGAAGTGGTCGCGCATCGGCTAAAGCGCGGCTAATACGCGGTTTGAAGGTTAAACATGAGTTATGTATTGCAACTGGGCCTGATCGGCATCTGCATCGCGCTGCTGCCGCTCTCGTACGTATGGGTGAAGGCCGATGACGACAAGTTCAGGAAACTCGTCTGGCTGACCACTTTCCTGACGCTCGATCTCATCATGTTCGGCGGCTTCACGCGTCTGACCGATTCCGGCCTCGGCTGCCCGGACTGGCCCGGCTGCTACGGCACGTCGTCGCCGTTCATCGCCCATGCGCAGATTTCAGCCGCGTATCAGGCGATGCCGACCGGTCCCGTCAGCATGGTGAAGGCGTGGATCGAGATGCTGCATCGCTATTTCGCGATGGCGATCGGCGTGCTCATCATCGCGCAGGTGATCATCGCGTGGACGGCGCGCATCAAGAAGCGTCCGCTGCACGTGTCGCCGTGGTGGCCGACAGGCATTCTGCTGCTTATCCTGCTGCAAGGCGCGTTCGGCGCGTGGACCGTCACACTGAAGCTGCAACCGGTGATCGTCACGACGCACCTGCTGCTCGGACTCGCGCTGCTCGGCGTGCTCGGCTGGCTGGCGGCGCGCATGACGCCGATTCCATCGCTCGACTCGGTTTCGAATGCCGCCGCCGCGCGCTGGATGCCGGCCGCGGCATTCGGCTTGCTGGTGCTCGTCGTGCAGATCGCGCTCGGCGGCTGGGTCAGCACGAATTACGCGGTGCTCGCGTGCACGGACTTTCCGCTGTGCAACGGCCAGTGGGTTCCGCCAATGAATTTTGAGCACGGCTTTCATCTCTGGCGCGCGCTCGGCATGACCGGCGACGGTGACGTGATCTCGCAGGACGCGTTGGTGGCGATTCACTGGACGCATCGCACGTTCGCGGTCGTCGTCGTGATTTATCTGCTGTGGCTCGCGCTGAGACTGCGACGTTTCGAATCGCTGCGAAAGCCCGCAAACGGCGTATTGTTGATGATCGTCCTTCAGTTCCTGACGGGCATGTCGAACATCGTGCTGCAGTGGCCGTTGCCGGTCGCGGTGGCGCACAACGGCGGAGCCGCGATCCTGTTGCTGCTACTCGTTATGCTAAACTTTCGAATCTCTTCCAGCCGTCCCGGCCGCGCCGCAGTTCCCGCGCGCGACGTCGTTTCAGCGTGACTCCACATCATGGATAGCACGACACTCAACTCCCCACTCGGCAGCCGCGCATCGCAGTATCTCGCGCTGACCAAGCCGCGCGTCACGCAGCTCGCCGTTTTCTGTGCCGTCATCGGCATGTTTCTGTCCACGCCCGGCATGGTGCCGTGGGACAAGCTGATCGGCGGCGCCGTCGGCATCTGGTTGCTGGCCGGCGCGGCATTTGCAATCAATTGTCTCGTCGAGCAAAAAGTCGATGCAAAAATGCGCCGCACCGCGTGGCGACCGTCCGCGCGCGGCCAGATCACGTCCACGCAGATTTTGACGTTCTCCGCGTTGCTCGGCGGCATCGGCATGTGGACGCTCTACACGTTCACCAATCCGCTCACGATGTGGCTCACCATTGCCACGTTCGTCGGCTACGCGGTCATCTACACGCTGCTGCTCAAGCCTTACACGCCGCAGAACATCGTGATCGGCGGTGCGTCGGGCGCAATGCCGCCGGCGCTCGGCTGGGCCGCGGTCACGGGACACGTGCCCGGCGACGCATGGATTCTCGTGCTGATCATCTTCGTGTGGACGCCGCCGCATTTCTGGGCGCTCGCGCTGTATCGCCGCAAGGATTACGAGAACGCCGGCCTGCCGATGTTGCCGATCACCCACGGCGAGAAGTACACGCTGCTCAACATCTTCCTCTACACGCTCGTGCTGTTCGCCGTGACGCTGATGCCGTATATCTCCGGCATGAGCGGCGTCGTGTATCTGGCGAGCGCGATCGCACTCGGCGCGGGTTTCATCGGCTACGCGTGGAAGATGTATCGCGACTATTCCGATGCGCTCGCGCGCAAGACCTTCCGCTATTCGATCGTGTACCTGTCGCTGCTGTTCGGCGCGCTGCTCGTCGATCACTACGTGCGTACGGTGATCGGCGCATGACGGCCATTCTTCGTCGCATCTTCGCGCTGCTGTTTTTCGCGGCGCTGCTTTCGGCGTGCGAGAAAGCCCCGGATTTCAAGAATCTCGACATCACCGGGAACAAGCAATTCGGCAGCGATTTCGCCTTGCCCGATACACACGGCAAGACGCGCACGCTCGCGGACTTCAAGGGCAAGGCCGTGGTGCTGTTCTTCGGCTATACGCATTGCCCCGACGTGTGCCCGACGACGCTCGCCGAGCTCTCCCAAGCGATGCAGCAACTCGGCGACAAAGCGAAAGACGTGCAGGTGCTGATGGTCACCGTCGACCCGGCGCGCGACACGCCCGATCTGCTCGGTCAGTACGTGGCGGCGTTCAACTCGTCGTATGTCGGTCTGCGGCCCGCCGACGATGCGCAACTCGCGAAGCTCGCCAAGGACTTCCGCGTCTACTATGCGAAGTCGCAGGGCAAGACGCCCGACGACTACACGATGGATCACACCGCCGCGAGCTACGTGTTCGACAAGGACGGCAAGCTGCGTCTCTTCGCGCGCGACGGGCAGGGCGTCGAGCCGTGGGTTCACGACCTGAAGATCTTGATCGACTGATCGCGAAAGTGGCCCGAACGGGCCACTTCTTTTATCAGCCGTCCAGCGACGGCTCAGGCAGATTCAGACCCGGCGCGAGCCGCGTCGCCTTGAATTCGATGATGTCGTAGTGCGCGAGCCCTTGCTGCGCGAACGGATCTTTCGCGACGATCGCATCTAGCCGATCGCGCTCGATGCCTGACGCCACGATGACGCCGCCATCCCGCGGCACCTTCGGTCCCGCCATCACGAAGACGCCCGCCGCGAAATAGCGCTCGAGATAGGCGCGATGCGCGTCGAGCGCGTCGTCGATCTCGGCAAGCGCGCCTGTGTAGCGAAGATTGATGACGTACATGGTGAGATGCGCCTCCGGCTCGCGAGATTTGTGATGTTCTGTTGTCGATTCTAGCCGTACCCCGTGGCAGCGGATATTCACATGAGCAATCTGTATTTCACGTCGCACCAATGCTGTGCGAACATCCGTCACCCGGTCTGATCATCGATCGGAGACGAATCAGGCAATCCAGCAAGCACGCATCATCGAAACAGGAACACCATGCAGCGCAGAAATTTGCTTAAAGCCATTACCGCAGTCGCGGCCTCCGCCGCGTTGTTCACGAGCCTCGCCGCTCACGCCGACGACAAGGTGATCAAGGTCGGCACCATCAGCGGCCCTGACGCGCAAATCTGGCAAGTCGTGCAGAAGGTCGCGAAGCGCGAAGGGCTCAACGTGAAAGTGATCGAGTTCAACGACTACGTGCAGCCGAACGCAGCGCTCGACGCCGGCGATCTCGACGCAAACAGTTTCCAGCATCAGCCGTATCTCGACAGTCAGATCAAGCAGCGCGGCTACAAGATCGTCAACGCGGGGCTGACGTATATCTCGCCGCTCGGGGTCTATTCGAAGAAACTGAAGTCGCTCAAGGATCTCCCGCAAGGCGCGAAGGTCGCGGTGCCGAACGATCCGTCGAACGAGAATCGCGCGCTGTTGCTGCTGCAAGCGCAAGGCGTCATCAAGCTGAAGGCGGGCGCGGGCGCGAACGGCAACAACGCGACGGCGCTCGACGTGGCGGAGAATCCGAAGAAGATCAAGCTCGTCGAACTCGACGCCGCGCAATTGCCGCGCACGCTCGCCGACGTCGATGCCGCCGCGATCAACACGAACTTCGCGCTTGCCGCGGGCCTGCAGCCGACGAAGGACGCAATCGCGCTCGAAGACGTGCATAGCCCGTACGCGAACCTGATCGCGGTGCGCGCGAAGGACAAGGATCAGCCGTGGGTGAAGAAGCTGGTTGCGGCTTACCAGTCGGAAGATGTCCGCCAGTTCCTGAAGAGCGAGTTCAAAGGCTCGGTCGTGCCTTCGTTCTGAATGTCATCGCTTGAGTTTCGAAACGGCGTCCTGCGGGACGCCGTTTTCCTTGGCGCAATCAGTCGACGCAAATCTGCTGCAACTGCCGCTGCCAAAGAATGCCCGTGCTCCCCTCCTGCACCGGCGTGAAACCGGTTCGCATGAAGAGTCCGCAGAAATCTTCGTAGGGCTCGTCCAGCCGGCAGATCACCTGTTCGTAGCGAGCGCCGTGCGCGAAGTTCGTGCACGCCGCGACGAGCCGCTCGCCGAGTCCGCGACGCCGCGCGCCCGGTTCGACGAACAACATGTCGATGCGTGCGCGGCTTTCGGAGTCCGCAGTAAGTATCGCGGCACCGACGCGCGTCGCGTTGTTCTGCTCCGCCACCCAACACGCGATGCGCGGGGTGTTCGCCTGCATCTTCGCGAGAAAGTTCGCGACCATGTTCGCCGCCCATGCCTCGCTGACCAGCTTCGGCCGCTCGCCGCTATATAGATGCGCCTGGCGCTCGATCATCCAGCCGAAGTCTCCGGCGCGCGGGCCGCGCAGTCGCGTTTCTCCTTCGGCGTTCGGCGGCGAGAGCAGACGCTCGACGTCCGCCATTGCCGTGCAGAGCTGATCGATTTCGGCAGCGGTCAGCCGCTTGAGCAGCGCGGCGGCCTCGGCCGATACGTGCAGATCGATCTCATCGACCTGGGCTTTCGCTTCGGGCGTGATATGAAGCAGATGCGCTCTGCCGTCCGATTCGTTCTTTCGCCGTACCACGAGGCCGTTCTTCTGGAAATTGTTGATCAGGCGACTGAGATAGCCCGTATCAAGTCCAAGGTTGCGCGATAAATCGGCCGCCGTGGCAGCCCGGTCTTGCGCCAACTCATGCAGGATGCGAACTTCAGTTAACGAAAAGCAGCTTTTATGGAGCCGCTCGTGGAGTGCGCCGGTATGGCGTGCATAAAAACGGTTGAAACGGCGCACCGCTTCGACGGCCCGGCTCGGATCGGAACTGCCCATCGCTCTAGTCTCTCGTTTTGTTGAAATTAATTGTGAATCCGAATTAATACATGCATTGTGCCAAAGAAGAACGACCGTGCGAATACGAAAATGCCCGAAAAATGGGTTATCAGGCAATTAAGGAACCAATTCGGCAAGTGGACTACGTGTACGGGTAAGTCCCGATAGCAGACATGTTCCGAATCGAGCCGCTAAACATTTTTTAACTCCTTGATTTAACGAGAAATTTGACGTTCGTCCTGAGACGCCGCTTTAGCGTTGACTGGTATTATGTTGGTTATATAATGGGCTCCACTTCTGAGGTGAGAGCTTTCGATGGAGCATCGCTGGCAGGACCTGACACCCGACGCGCGGAGCGACACGCCGCTCTATCTTCAGTTGGCGTCGCGCCTCGCCACGGCGATCCACGCGGGCAACTGGTCGGCTGGCGAGGCGCTGCCGTCCGAGCGCACGTTGTCGGAAGGTGTGGGCGTGTCGCGGATCACCGCGAGAAAGGCCATCGCGCTGCTGGTCGAGCAAGGTCTGATCCGGCGCGTACGAGGCGCGGGCAGTTTCATCACGCCGCGCGTCGAAGATCCGCTTTCCCGTCTCACCGGTTTCACGCGAAAGATGGAGCAGCGCGGCTTCACGCCCGATTCGATCTGGCTAGAACGCGGACTGCGCGCAGCGAATCGCGATGAAACCGTGCGCCTCGGTCTGGCGCCGGGCGCGGCTGTTGCAAGCCTGAAGCGGTTGCGGCGCGCGGACGGCATCGTGATGGCGGTCGAGCATTCAACGTTGCCGGTCGCCGCGGTGCCCGATCCACTCGCGATCGGCGCTTCGCTCTACCGGTATCTGGAGGCGCGCGGGCTGTCGGTGGTGCGCGCGTTGCAGCACTTTCGCGCGGTGAACGCCGGCGCGGAGATCGCCCGGCTCATGGGCGTCGCGCCGCGTGCAGCGCTGCTCGTGATCACGCGCATCGGCTATTCGGCGGATCAACGCGCGATCGAATTGACGGACACCTACTGTCGCGACGACTACTACGACTTCGTCGCGGAACTGCATCGATAAGCGTCGGCACAGACGCGCTTAATCCGGACGCATCAAGAGAGCAAACAGAGAACGAGAGGACCCAAGGACGCCGTTCGCTTCTTTCGCGACGAAAGCCTGCTCGCAGCACGGCGCGGACGGCACTGAACCTCATCCATGCATCGCGTACTTCCAGAGAAATTCATGCTGAAAGGAAACATACTCACGACCGATGGCTGGATCCACGGCACGGTCCGCTTCGAGAACGGCCGCGTGACGGCGCTCGAAGGACATATCGCCGATCCGCTCGCCAACGACGCGCCCTACATCCTGCCGGGCTTTATCGATCTGCACGTTCACGGCGGCGGCGGGCGCGACATCATGGAAGGCGGCGACGCGGCGGACACCGTTGCCCGCCAGCACGCGCAGCACGGCACGACGAGCCTGCTCGCCACCACGATGACCGCGCCGCGCGACGAACTCATGAGCGTCGTCGCGGGTCTCGGCGAACAGGCCAAACACCGCGCGGCGGGCGGCGCGCGCATGCTCGGCGTGCACCTGGAAGGTCCGTACATCAATCCCGGCAAGCTCGGCGCGCAGCCGGACGCGGCCGCCGTCGCGGTGCGCGACGAAGTGCTGAAGTATCTCGATCTCGCGCCGATCCGCGTCGTCACGATCGCGCCGGAAATCTCCGGTCATCTCGACATTATTTCGGACCTCGCGGCGCGCGGCGTGCGTGTGCAGCTCGGCCATTCGCTCGGCACATACGACGACGCCGTGAACGCGCTCAAGCACGGCGCGCGCGGCTTCACGCATCTGTTCAACGCAATGTCGCCGCTGCATCACCGTGACCCGGGCATGGTCGGCGCGGCGCTCGCGCATGCCGAATACGCGGAACTGATTCCTGATCTGCTGCACGTTCATCCGGGCGCGATTCGGGCTGCGATGCGCGCGATTCCGCGTCTCTACGTCGTGACCGACAGCACCTCGGCGGCCGGTATGCCCGACGGCGAATATCGCCTCGGCAGCCAGCACGTCACCAAATGCATGGGCGGCGTGCGCCTCGCGGACGGCACGCTCGCCGGCAGCACCCTGACGATGGATCAGGCGCTGCGCAATCTCGTCTCGCTGGGCATTCCGCTCGCGGACGTCTCGAATCGCCTGTCGCGTTTCCCCGCCGACTATCTCGGACTCGAAGACCGCGGCCGCATCGCGCGCGGCGCTTGGGCCGATCTCGTCGTGCTCGACCGGGAGCACGCGCTGACCGCCACGTACGTCGAAGGAGAATCAATTGTCGAATATGCTTAATGAGGCGCTCGAGTCCGCCGACGTCGTCGCGGCTCAGCTCGCCGATACCTCGCGCATCGAAGAACTCGCGGAAAAGCTCAAGGAACAGCCGCGCAATGTCGCGCTCACGGTCGCGCGTGGCAGTTCCGACCACGCCGCCAGTTATTTCGCAAGCCTGACGATGAGCCGCATCGGCGTGCCGGTCGCATCGCTGCCGATGTCCGTCGCGACGTTGCAGCAGGCGCCGCTGCGTGTCTCGGGCCAACTGGCCGTCGCGTTCTCGCAGTCGGGCAAGAGCCCCGATCTCGTCGGCACCATGCAGGCGCTGCGCGACGCGGGGGCGTTCACCGTCGCGGCCGTCAACGTCTCCGGTTCGCCGCTCGAAAGCGCGTGCGAATACTTCCTGCCGCTGCTCGCCGGTCCCGAACTGTCGGTTGCCGCGACCAAGAGCTATATCGCGATGCTGTCGCTTTCCGCGATCGTGATCGCGCACGTTCAGCGCGACGTCGAATTGCTGAAGGCGCTCGATTCGCTGCCCGAGAAGCTGCGCGCCGCCGGCAAGCTCGACTGGACGCGCGCCGTCGACGAACTGAAGAGCGTCGATCGCATGATCGTGATCGGGCGCGGCCTCGGCCTCGCCATCGCGCAGGAAGCCGCGCTCAAGCTGAAGGAAACGTCGGGCATTCAGGCCGAAGCGTTTTCCAGCGCGGAAGTGCGTCACGGTCCGATGGAGATCATCGACCGCGACTATCCGCTGCTCGTGTTCGCGCCGCGCGGGCCGGAGCAGGCGGGTCTCATCCAGCTTGCCGCCGATATGCGTGCCCGCGGCGCGCGCGTGCTGCTCGCAGCCCCAGCCGACGTCGCCGAAGCCGAACTGCCGCTCGTCGCCACGGACCATCCCGCGCTCGATCCGATCGCCGCGATTCTTTCGTTCTACGTGATGGCCGCGGGTCTGGCCGCCGCGCGCGGGCGCAATCCCGACGCGCCGCGCCACCTGAACAAGGTCACCGAAACCCATTGAGTGAGATAGCCGATGCGCCGTGCCGAGGAGTCACTGTTGAACCATTCCATCGATAACCCGAACGACGTCGTGCTGCTCGCGCCGTTCACCGGTCCCGTCGTGCCGCTCGCCGACGTGCCGGATCCCGTGTTCGCCGAGGGCATGTTCGGCGACGGCATCGGCATCGATCCGCTCGATAACGTGCTCGTCTCGCCCTGCGACGGCACCATCACGCATCTGGCGCGCACGCATCACGCCGTGACGCTGCGCACGAAGGAAGGCGCCGAGATTCTCGTGCATATCGGCATCGACACGGTCGAGCTGGGCGGCAAGGGCTTCACGCCGAAGATCCAGCAAGGCGCGACGGTGCGCGCGGGCGAGCCGCTGATCGAGTTCGATGCGGATTTCGTCGCGCAGCACGCGCCGAGCCTCGTTTCGGTAATCGCGATCGCCAACGGCGATGCCTTCGATGTCATCGATCGCGCCGGCCGCGGCGTGCTGAAAGCGGGCTCGCGCCTGCTGGTTCTGCGCGCCAAGGACGGCGAGAAAGCCGAGACGGCGCGCGCGGGCGCGGTCGTTCTCGACGAAGCGCGCCGCAGCCTGACGCTCTCCCATGCGGGCGGCCTCCATGCGCGTCCGGCGGCGCGGGCACGCGAAGCTTCCCGCGGTTTCGACGCGAAGGTCGAAGTGCGCTACGAAGGCAAGAAGGCGCCGGTGGAAAGCGTCGTCGGCCTGCTCGGCCTCGGTGCGGGCGAGGGCGCGACCATCGAGCTCGTCGGCATCGGCGTGCAGGCGCAACAGGCGGTCGAAGCGGTTGCGGTGGAATTGCTGCGCGCGGCGCAAGGCGAAGTCGAAGAATCGCCCGCGCGCGAGAAGTCGCCCGCGCCGGTCGTGCAAGCCACGCGAACGGGCGAGCCGTTGCCGCCGAACACGCTCGCGGGCGTGTGCGCGGCGCCGGGCATCGCGATCGGCAAGCTGGTGCGCTGGGACGATCAGGAAATCGTGCCGCCGGAACAGGCGAGCGGCGCGTCGGCGGCGGAAAGCCGCGCGCTCGATAAAGCCATCGCCCAGGTCGATGCCGAACTCGGCGAAACCGTGCGTACCGCGTCGCAGCGCGGCGCGGTCGGCGAAGCGGGCATTTTCGCGGTGCATCGCGTGCTGCTCGAAGATCCGACGCTTCTCGACGCCGCGCGCGATCTCATCAGCCTCGGCAAGAGCGCGGGCTTCGCATGGCGCGAGGCGATCCGCGCGCAGATCGCGCTGCTCTCGAACGTGCAGGACGAACTGCTCGCCGAGCGCGCGGCCGATCTTCGCGACATCGAAAAGCGCGTGTTGCGCGCGCTCGGCCTCAACAACACGGCGGCGCTCGAGTTGCCTCAGGAAGCCGTGCTCGCCGCCACGGAATTCACGCCGTCGGATCTGTCGTCGCTCGACCGCACCCGCGTCACCGCGCTCGTGATGGCGCGCGGCGGCGCGACCTCGCACGCGGCGATCATCGCGCGGCAGATCGGCATTCCGGCGCTCGTCGCGATCGGCGATGCGCTGCACGCGATTCCCGAAGGCACGCAAGTCGTCGTCGATGCATCGGCGGGACGCATCGAGCATGCGCCGACCGCGCTCGACGTCGAGCGCGCACGCAACGAGCGCGAGCGGCTCGCGGGCGTGCGTGAAGCGAACCGCAAGCTGTCGCGCGAAGCGGCATCGACGAAGGATGGCCGCGCGATCGAAGTCGCCGCGAACATCGCGACGCTCGACGACGCCAAAGCCGCCGTCGAAAACGGCGCCGATGCGGTCGGCCTGTTGCGCACCGAACTGCTGTTCATTCATCGCCAGTCGGCGCCGACGGTCGCGGAGCACGCGCAAAGCTATCAGGGCATCGTCGATGCCTTGCAGGGCCGCACCGCGATCATCCGCACGCTCGATGTCGGCGCGGACAAGGAAGTCGATTATCTGACGCTGCCGCCCGAGGAAAATCCGGCGCTCGGGCTGCGCGGCATCCGGCTCGCGCAAGTGCGCCCCGATCTGCTCGATGACCAGTTGCGCGGCCTGCTCGCCGTGAAGCCGGCGGGCGCGCTGCGAATCCTGTTGCCGATGGTCACCGATTCCGGCGAACTGCAGCGCTTGCGTGCGCGCATCGACGAACTGGCGCGCGAAGCGGGCCGCACCGATCCGGTCGAAGTGGGCGTGATGATCGAAGTGCCGTCGGCGGCGCTGCTTGCCGACCAACTGGCGAAATACGCCGATTTCCTCTCGATCGGCACCAACGATCTCACGCAGTACACGCTCGCGATGGACCGTTGCCAGCCCGATCTCGCCGCGCAATCCGACGGCCTGCATCCGGCCGTGCTGCGTCTCATCAAGGCGGCGGTGCAGGGCGCGGAGAAGCACGGCAAGTGGGTCGGCGTGTGCGGCGCGCTCGGCGGCGATCCGGTCGCGGCGCCCTTGCTCATCGGACTCGGCGTGACGGAATTGTCGGTCGATCCGGTGTCGGTGCCCGGCATCAAGGCACGCGTGCGCAATCTCGATTACCAACTGTGCCGTCAGCGCGCCGAGGATTGCCTCGCGCTCGAATCGGCTCAGGCAGTAAGAGCGGCAAGCCGCGAAATCTGGCCGCAGGACTGAACGTCTTCCCTGCAGCCAGCTTCACGGATGCCTTTTCAGCAATCCCCGAAGCAGCAAAGACAAGACCTATATTTTTTGGAGAACCCGATGGACGCCAACCCGTTTGCAAAGATGCAGCGACTAGGCCGCGCGCTGATGCTGCCGATCGCCGTACTACCGGTGGCCGGCCTGCTTTTGCGTCTCGGCCAGCCCGATGTCTTCAACATCAAGATGATCGCCGACGCCGGCGACGCGATCTTCACCAATCTGCCGCTCTTGTTCGCGATCGGCGTGGCGGTGGGCTTCGCGAAGGACAACAACGGCACGGCGGGTCTCGCCGGCGCGATCGGCTACCTCATCGAAGTGGCCGTGATGAAGGACATCAACGACAAGCTCAACATGGGCGTGCTGTCGGGGATCATCGCCGGTATGGTGGCCGGCTATCTGTATAACCGATACAAGGACATCAAGCTGCCCGAGTATCTGGCATTCTTCGGCGGCAAGCGCTTCGTGCCGATCGTGACAGGCGTCGCGTGTCTGGTGCTCGGCATCGTCTTCGGCTACATCTGGCAGCCGGTGCAGGCGGCCATCGACGGCGCGGGCAACTGGCTGACGACCGCCGGCGCGCTCGGCACCTTCGTGTTCGGCGTGCTGAACCGCATCCTGCTGGTTACGGGTCTGCATCACATCATCAACTCGCTCGCGTGGTTCGTGTTCGGCTCGTTCACGCCGCCCGACGGCGGCGCGATCGTGCACGGCGACCTGCATCGCTTCTTCGCGGGCGACAAGACGGCGGGCGGCTTCATGACGGGCTTCTTCCCGGTGATGATGTTCGGTCTCCCGGCCGCGTGCCTCGCGATGTTCCATGAAGCGCCGAAGGAGCGCCGCGCGATCGTCGGCGGCCTGCTGTTCTCCATGGCCCTGACCGCATTCCTGACGGGCGTGACCGAGCCGATCGAATACTCGTTCATGTTCCTGGCTCCGGTGCTCTACGGCATCCACGCAGTGCTGACGGGCCTGTCGCTCGCCATCTGCTCGGCGCTCGGCATCCATCTGGGCTTCACGTTCTCGGCGGGCGCGATCGACTACGTGCTGAACTACGGTCTGTCGCAGCGCGGCTGGCTGGCGCTCGTGGTCGGTGCGGTGTACTTCGTCATCTATTACGGCCTGTTCCGCTTCTTTATCCGCAAGTTCAACATGGCGACACCGGGCCGCGAGCCGGCCACGACCGACGCCGAAACCGACGTGGCCCAAACCGTCGATGGCGGCCTGATTCCGCCCGTGCCCGGCGCGGCAGCAGCCGTGTCGAACACGCGCGCTGCGAAGTACGTCGCGGCGCTCGGCGGCGCATCGAATCTGACGCTCGTCGATGCCTGCACGACGCGTCTGCGTCTGTCGGTCGTGGATTCGGAGAAGGTGTCGGAGCCGCAGTTGAAGAGCATCGGCGCGCGCGGCGTGTTGAAGCGCGGCGCGACCAACGTCCAGGTGATCATCGGGCCGGAAGCCGATCTGATCGCCGATGAAATCCGCAGCGAACTCGAACATTCGTCGACGCGCGGCGCAACGCCCGCATCGTCGACGCCGGCGCAACCGGTCGCGGCAGCGGTGAGCGGCGACCAGACGCCCGGCCCGCTCGATCCGGACCCGTTCCGCTGGCTCGCGGTGTTCGGCGGCGCGACCAACGTGGTATCGCTCGACGCGGTTGCGCAGACGCGCCTGCGCGTGGTCGTGCGCGATCCGTCGTCGGTGGATCGTCAGCGTTTGTCGTCGCTGGATGTGGCGTGGGTGTCGGCGGATACGTTCCACATCGTCGTGGGCGCGGCGGCGCAGCGCTATGCGGCGCAACTGTCCACGCGCTTGTCCGGCAACGGCGGCGGCGCTGCACCGATGCCTGCCTGAAGCGGTAATCGAAGCTCGATAACAAACGGCGCCCGCGGGCGCCGTTTGTGTTTTCAGCGAAGTGCCAAAGAAAAAGCCCGCCGTCTCGTCGACGGCGGGCTTTGCAATTTCTGCAATGGCACAGTCAATTGTTACGCGTAGTCATGCAACGCCGAGCGCATCTTCTTCATCGCGCTCGCCTCGATCTGGCGAATGCGCTCCGCCGAGACGCCGAACTCGTCAGCCAGTTCATGCAGCGTCTTGCCGCCCGAGCCGTCGTCCTGCACGTCGAGCCAGCGCGCCTTGATGATGCGGCGGCTGCGTTCGTCGAGCGATTCGAGTGCATCGGCGAGGCCGTCGCTTTGCAGCCTGTCGTGCTGCCGCGCGGCGATGACGTTAGTCGGCTCGTTGTGCGAGTCGGCCAGATAGGCGATGGGCGCGTACGCTTCCTCGCCATCCTCGACCTGGCCTTCGAGCGCGATATCGCCGCCCGACAAGCGCGTTTCCATCTCCGCGACTTCCTCGCGCTTTACGTTCAGCTCGCTCGCGAGACCTTCGATCTCGTCCGGCGTGAACGCCGAATGGCTGGTCTTGTGGCTGCGCAGATTGAAGAACAGCTTGCGCTGCGCCTTGGTCGTCGCGACCTTCACCATGCGCCAGTTGCGCAGGATGTACTCGTGAATCTCGGCCTTGATCCAGTGCATCGCATACGACACCAGGCGCACGTTTTGCTCTGGGTCGAAGCGCTTCACCGCTTTCATCAGACCGATGTTGCCTTCCTGGATCAGGTCGGCGTGCGGCAAGCCGTAACCGAGATAGTTACGGGCGATCGACACGACGAGGCGCAGGTGCGAAAGCACCA
The DNA here is from genome assembly GCF_031451435.1 of Caballeronia sp. LZ008. NCBI lineage: Bacteria > Pseudomonadati > Pseudomonadota > Betaproteobacteria > Burkholderiales > Burkholderiaceae > Caballeronia > Caballeronia sp. LZ008. Next base: position 202,815 of record NZ_JARUXK010000001.1, read on the forward strand.
GCTGGCGCGCGGCGTTCAGGTTGCCCTGCTCGCGGAATTCGGTGGCGTACTGTCGTTCCTCCGCCTGCGAAAGCATCGGAATACGGTTCACTGCTTGTATGTATGAATCGATGTTGCCGATCTGGCCGGTCAGCATCGACGACTGTGCGTACGTCAGCGCGCCTGCCGAAGATGCCTTGGCAGGTGCCGAGCTCACAACATTCGGAAGGGTCATCGCATTGGTCACGCTCATAAGCTCCTTATCAACAATTCACGTGCCGCTTAACGACCGCGGCAAGTCAGACACGATATTAGCACTCCAGTCCATCGAGTGCTAAGTGTTAGAGCAGAGGGGAATGTGGGAGTTCCCACAAAAACTATCGAATTTGCGGGTTCAATAGGACGGACTGTTGCGCGAGCAGCGGAAGAAACTACCGGAGGCTGAAACGTTTTCGCATGATTTACCTTACTTGCCCACTGTCGCGATCAGAAATTCTACGAACGGGGGCGCGCTGATGCGATTTCTGCAAATGTTTTAAAACGTCACTAGAATCGCCAAGCGACAGCAATTTACGAAACACACCCGCTATCCGAGCAAATTGGGGTGCAAATGCATAAAAACAAGAGTTCGTGGCCCCGCCCGCTAGTGCGCGTGGCGGTTTGTACTGCATTGGGTCTCGCGTCGGCGGCGGCTCATGCCGACCGATTCGGTGTCCAGATCGCCGGCGGCGTCGCCGACCACGACATCAAGAAGGCCGATCTCGGCCTGTCCTGGGATCCGGGCCTCACCTGGTGGGAGATCGGCGGTTTTCACTTCACGCTCATCGGCGAAGGTCACGTGTCCTACTGGCACACGACCGAGGACAACGCCGTGCATCCGAACATATGGGAATTCGGCATTACGCCAGTGCTGCGCTTCGTGAAGAGCTCGGGCTACTTCCGGCCGTTCATCGAGGCGGGCGTCGGCGTGCGGCTGCTCTCGCACACGCGCATCACCGAGGATTTCAGCGTCGGGTCGGCGTTCCAGTTCGCGGACATGGTGGGCGTCGGCATGATCTTCGGGTCGAAGCAGAGCTATCAAGCGGGATTTCGCTTTCAGCATCTGTCGAACGGCGGTATCAAAGAGCCGAATCCTGGTATAAATTTCAGCCAGCTATATCTGCAATACAACTTCTGACGAGGCGCCGGCGCATCGGTTCCTCGACACAAGGGGAATCGACAGATGCCGGCAAAAACCATTGAGGCCATCCGCGGCCTCGAGCGCGATCGCTTCCGTGCCATGGTCGAGGGCGACGGCCCGGCGCTGGACGCGCTGCTGGCCGAGAACGTCAGCTACGTCCACACGAACGGCAAGCGGGAGACGAAGCGCCAGTTCATCGACGCGATCACCGCGGGCCGCCGCCGCTATCGGCAGATCGAAATTCAGTCGCAGGATGTGCTGCCCGCCGGCCGCGATACGTGCCTCGTGTCCGGCCGTGCGCTGATCGAGATGGAATCGAAGAACGGCGCGCTGCTGTTTCCGATCGCCTACACCGCCGTCCATGTGCAGACCGAAGGCCAATGGCAGCTGCTCGCCCTGCAGGCGACGCGCGTGGCGCTCGAATAGCCACGCGCGCCGCCCATCACGCTTCCACGGCTTCGTCTTGCCGCAGGTTGTCCACGACGCGCCCGGAGCGGTTGACCGCGCTCACGACGGCATCGGCGACCGCGAGCGCCGGATTCGCATGCACCGCGACGCCGAAGCGCGTCGGCCCGTCTCCGACACGACAGCCGACGAACGCCGCCGTGTCGCCGTTCGCCGTCACGGACGTCTCGAACCAGTTCACGCTCGCGTCCACGCCGAGCGCGGCGGCGACCGCCTGCGCGTGAGCGTCGCCGCTCGTCGCAGCCACTACGGCCGGTAATGCGACGCGCCTTTCGAATACCGTAAGCGTCGAAACGTCGATGCGCGATACCGGCCCGCCCGCATCGAAATACTCGCGCTTGAAGAGCTCGCAGATCGCTTCGCCGCTGATTTCCGCGCCGGATGCATCGGTGACTTTCTGGACGGCGTGGCTGAATTCGATCTGCACGCGGCGCGGCGGCGTGAAGCCGAGACCGCGTTCGAGCAGATACGTCGAACCGCCCTTTCCGGACTGGCTGTTCACGCGGATCACGGCGTCGTAGCTGCGGCCGAGATCGGCCGGATCGATCGGCAGATAGGGCACTTCCCACACCGTGCCCGGCACGCGCTGCGCGAAGCCCTTGCGGATCGCGTCCTGATGCGAACCCGAAAACGCCGTGAACACGAGATCGCCCGCGTACGGATGGCGTGGATGCACCGGAATCTGATTGCAGCGCTCGACGACGCGGCGCACGGCGTCGATATCGGAAAAATCGAGGCCCGGATCGACGCCTTGCGTGTAGAGATTCATCGCGAGCGTCACGAGATCGACATTGCCGGTGCGCTCGCCGTTGCCGAAGAGGCAGCCTTCGATGCGATCCGCGCCAGCCAGCAACGCCATTTCCGCCGCCGCGACGGCCGTGCCGCGATCGTTATGCGGATGCACCGACAGCACGATGCTGTCGCGAAAGCCCATGTTGCGGTCCATCCACTCGATCTGATCGGCGAAGACGTTGGGCGTTGCCGCTTCGACGGTCGCGGGCAGATTCACGATCATTTTGTGATCGGGCGTCGGACGCCACATTTGCGCGACGGCATCGCAGACTTCGCGCGCGAACGACAGCTCCGTCATGCTGAAGGTTTCGGGCGAGTACTGATAGATCCAGTGCGTGTCCGGCCGCGCCGCCGCGCATTCCTTGATGATGCGCGTGCCTTCGACCGCCAGCGCCTTCACTTCGTCCTTCGACTGGTTGAACACGATCTTGCGGAACGACGGCGCGATCGCGTTATAGAGATGCACGATCACCTTGCTCGCACCTTCCACCGCTTCGAACGTGCGCTCGATCAGTTCGCGGCGCGACTGCACGAGCACTTCGATGGTCACGTCGTCCGGAATGCGCTTTTCGTCGATCAGCTTGCGCACGAAGTCGAAATCCGTCTGCGATGCCGACGGGAAGCCCACCTCGATTTCCTTGAACCCGATTTTCACCAGCATCTCGAAGAACTCGAGCTTCGCTGCGATGCTCATCGGCTCGATGAGCGACTGGTTGCCGTCGCGCAGATCGGTGCTCATCCAGACGGGCGCTTTTTCGATCGTGCGGTTCGGCCAGCGGCGGCCATTCAGACGGACTTGCGGAAACGGACGGTATTTCTCGGCGGGGTTCGGCATCATGATCGTCGATCTCTCTTCGGACGGTTTGCGTAGCGTCTGCGAGAGAGGCCGTGTCCGGCGGCTGGCCGGGCGTGGCGGCATGCACGTAAGACCGGGCGGCGCGCGCGTTCACACGAATCACCGGCGATGGTGACGCCTGCGACCAACGTGAACGTGCGCGAAGCAGCGTGCATGTGACCCTCGCGTTTCCGTTTCGCGGGATGCGCGAACGAAAAGCTGACGACTACAGGTTGGTAAGAAAAGGTACTGCGGGAAACTTCTGGAGGACCGCGCGACTTGCGAACGCACGGCGCTACGTCTGGCGACTTACGCTAGACGTAGCGATAGGGGCCGCGCTAGGCGGCCCGAAATAATTCGGAGGGAGGAAAACTGAGTCAAGCGCATGCGTTCGACTTTAAACCAGCGTTGAATAGTGTGTCAAACGGGATTTTCCTGACCGGCGACCGGCTTGCGCACCACATTGGCGATGACTTCAACCTGGCGCGCGACCGCGGGCGGCACCGGCACATCGCCGCGCAGCACGGATTCGATCCAGCGCGCGGTGGTCGCGGCGTCGAGCGTCTCGGGCAGCTCGACACGCGGGGCGTCCGGCTGCGAATGCTCGGGCGCGATCAGCGTTTCGGCGTGGCCGTCGTGAAACCAGTCGACCTGCACCTGGCGGCGCGTGTCCGCGACGGCTTCGCCTTCCGTGCCGCGCGCGAGCAGTGCGCCGCCCGCCGCCGCGTCCGGATGCGCGGTGAAAAGCCCGGTGAGACTCTCGCGATATTCGGGATGCGTGTAGTTGACGAGCCGCAGGCCCGGGTCCGCGAACGGTTGAAGGATCTTCACGAGCGTATGTGTCGAATTGCGCACGCCCATGCGGCGTCTGAGCGCGAGCAATCGCGCGAGCTTCGGCGCGAGCACGGTGATCGGCGCGAAGGAGAGGCGGCGCGAGGCGAGGCTGTCTTCGATTTCATCGTGCGAAGCCGCGTGCGCGATGCCCAGTTCCGCGAAGATTTCGGCGCTCGTCACGCGGCCGGGATCGCCGGTGACACCGTGCACCAGGACCGGTACGCCTTCGCGCGCGAGCAGCAGCGACAGGAGCGGCACGAGATTGGGCGTCTTGCGTGCGCCGTTGTAGCTCGGGATCGAGACGGGCCGTGCGTGCTCGCGGCCATCCTGGACATGCAGCGGCTCGAACGAGCGATGCGCGGCGGAAAGCATCGCGGCAAGCTCGGCGGCGGTTTCGCCCTTGACGCGATAGGCCAGCAGCACCGCGCCCAGTTCGAGTTCGGGCACGCGATCGTCGAGCATCGCTTCGTAGAGCGCGTAAGTATCCTCGTGCGAAAGTGCGCGCGCGCCATTCGGCCCGCGGCCGATTTCCTTGATGTAGCGTGCGCAGGCGAAAGTGGGGGAAGCGGAGTCGGTCATCGGAGAGGTGCGCGATCGGGCGCTCAATTCCGTAATCTGAGCGATGCCGTTGCGCTTTTTAAGGTGCAGGAATGCTATTGAGTACCGCATTTGAGGAGCGCTGGCAAGGTTTGCCCATCGAACGTTTCGCGCGCTTTTCCGCCGATGCTTACTAAAACCACCGCGCCAGCCGCCGCTCCGAAGGCCGGTCGAAAGCTCGCAGAGCCAAGCCCGACAAGCTTCGCCACGATTTGTGCGCGCACGTTACACTCCTTGTTCTCGCCGGCCGTGAACGCCGACGCATTCGTCCGGAAATCTGCAAATCAAAACAGCATCAGGAGAGCGGGATGAGTTATGTGTTTCCTCCGGCGCCGGCAGCAGCCGTGCCCGTCGATGGTTCGAACGAACAGTTTCCCGTGCGCCGCATCTACTGCGTCGGGCGAAACTACGAAGCCCATGCGCGCGAAATGGGCCACGATCCGGATCGCGAGCCGCCGTTCTTCTTCAGCAAGCCCGCCGATGCCGTGCTGAACGTTGCGCCGGGCTCGACGGCGGAATTCCCGTATCCGTCGCAGACGAAGAATCTGCACTTCGAGATGGAACTCGTCGCCGCGATCGGCAAGCAGGGCAAGGACATCCCCGCCGATAAGGCGCTGGATTACGTCTACGGCTACGCGCTCGGGCTCGACATGACGCGCCGTGACCTGCAAGCCGAAGCGAAGAAGCTCGGCCGTCCGTGGGACACGGCGAAGGGTTTCGACCGCTCCGCGCCGATCGGCCCGATTCATCCCGTATCGAAGGTCGGGCATCTGGAAAAGAGCGCGATCTGGCTGACGGTCAACGGCGAGGAAAAGCAGCGCTCGGACATCTCGCAACTGATCTGGTCGGTCGGCGAGACGGTCGCGTATCTGTCGACGCTCTTCGAACTCTTCCCCGGCGATCTCATCTTCACCGGCACGCCCGAAGGCGTCGGCGCGGTCGTGAAGGGGGACGTGCTGAAGGGCGGCGTCGACGGCATCGGCGAATTCTCCGTGCGCGTCGTCTGAGTCCGCGACCATGAAGCTCTACAGCTATTTCCGCAGCTCGGCGGCGTATCGCGTGCGTATCGCGCTGAATCTGAAGGGGCTCGATTACGAGTACGAGGGCGTGCATTTGCTGCGCGACGGCGGCCAGCAGTTAAAGCCCGAATATCGCGCGGTGAATCCGGACGGCATTGTGCCGGCGCTCGTCGATGGCGACGACGTTCTCACGCAGTCGCTCGCGATCATCGAGTATCTCGAGGAGACGCATCCCGAGCCGGCGCTCCTGCCGAAGAATCCGTCCGATCGCGCCTTCGTGCGTTCGGTCGCGATGCAGGTCGCGTGCGAGATTCATCCGCTCGACAATTTGCGCGTGCTCAAGTACCTGAAGCATCAGGTGAAGGTGCCGGATGACGTGAAGGACGCGTGGTATCGGCATTGGGTCGAGATGGGTTTCACGTCGCTCGAAACGCGGCTGGCCGCCGACAGGCGCGTCGGCGCGCTCACGTTCGGCGACACGCCGACCGTTGCCGATCTGTGCATCGTGCCGCAGGTGTTCAACGCGCGGCGCTTCGGCATCGACGTGAGCGCTTATCCGACGATTTCGCGCATCGCCGATCACGCCAGCACGATCGACGCCTTCGCGCGGGCCGCTCCCGCGCAGCAACCGGACGCCGAATGACGGCGGATTTCCCGAGCTTTCTGTCGGGGGCGGGATTGGGCGCGAGCCTGATCGTCGCGATCGGCGCGCAGAACGCCTTCGTGTTGCGGCAGGGTTTGAAGCGACGTCACGTAGGAATCGTCGTGTCGATCTGCGCGTTCATCGACGTGATGTTGATCGGGCTCGGCGTCGGCGGCATGGGGGCGCTCATTTCGCGTGCGCCCGTCCTGCTCGACGTGATCCGCTGGGCCGGCGCGATCTTCGTGTTCCTGTACGGATTGCGCGCGTTCATCGCGGCGTGGCGCGGGCCGGGGCATCTGGACGCATCGGATGGCGATTCGCAGACGGCGGTGGGCGCGGCATCCACGGTGCTCGCCTTGTCGCTGCTCAATCCGCACGTTTATCTCGATACCGTCGTGCTGCTCGGCGGCATCGGCGCGCAACGCGGCTGGCCGGGCGACGCGTGGTTCGCGGCCGGCGCGATGTCTTCGTCGATCGTCTGGTTCACGGCGCTCGGCTACGGCGCGCGTCTTCTGGAACCGTGGTTCGAGAAAGACGTGTCGTGGCGCGTGCTCGATGTGATCGTCGGCTGCGTGATGTGGTGGATCGCGGCTTCCTTGCTCTTCGCGCGATAAAAAAGAGCGCCACGCGGGCGCTCGTTTCACGTTCAGCCGAGCAACGCGTCGGCGAATTCTTCGGCGCTGAACGGCTGCAAGTCCTCGACTTTCTCTCCCACGCCGATGAAATACACCGGCACCGGCCGCTGACGCGCGATGGCCGCGAGAATGCCGCCCTTCGCGGTGCCGTCGAGTTTCGTGACGACGAGGCCGGTGAGACCGAGCGCGTCGTCGAACGCCTTGACCTGCGCGAGCGCGTTCTGACCCGTGTTCGCGTCGATGACGAGCAGCACTTCGTGCGGCGCATCGGGCATTGCCTTCGCGATCACGCGGCGCACCTTGCGCAGCTCTTCCATCAGATGCAATTGCGTCGGCAGACGTCCGGCGGTGTCGGCCATCATCACGTCGATCTTGCGTGCGCGCGCCGCGCCGACCGCGTCGTAGATCACGGCGGCGGCGTCGCCGCTTTCCTGCGCGATCACCGTCACGTTGTTGCGCTCGCCCCAGACCGTCAGCTGTTCGCGCGCGGCGGCGCGGAACGTGTCGCCGGCGGCGAGCATCACCGACTGATTGAAGCGCTGCAAATGCTTCGCCAGCTTGCCGATGCTCGTCGTCTTGCCGACGCCGTTCACGCCCGCGATCATGATGACGAGCGGTTGCGCGCGTCCGAGCATCAGCGATTTCTCGAGCGGGCGCAGCAGATCGACGAGCAGTTCGCGCAGCGCCTTCTTGACCTGCGAGGCGTCCGTCAGGCGTTCCGCGCGCACCTTCTCGCGCAGTGATTCGAGCAGGAATTCCGTTGCATCGACGCCGGCGTCGGACATGAGCAGCGCGGTTTCGAGCTCTTCGTAGAGATCCTCGTCGATCTTCGCGCTGACGAAAATCCCCGTCAGATTCGAGCTCGTCTTCGAAAGACCGTGCCGCAGACGCGAGATCCACGATTTTTTCGCGGCCGCATCGAGCGTCGGTGGCGGCACGACTTCCTCGCTCGCCTGATCCGTCTCTGGGCCGCGCGCCCATTGCGATTGCGTGCGCCCTTGCCAGTATTCCTTCGATTCCTCCGAGGGCGGTGCGGCGGGCGGCGTGGGCGCAGCGGGAGCGACGGGTTCCGCGGGCGCCGGTTCCTCCGGCTGCACTTCCTCCGACGGCGTTTCGGCGGAAAGCGCCTGACGTTCCAGCTCGGCGTCGGAGATTTCTTCGTCTTCGGCCGCCTCGACGGATTCGTCCTGAGGCGCGTCGAGCGGCGCATCAGCCGGCTTTTTGAATTTCTTGAAGAAGCTGAACATGGATGTGTGACGATGATGCGCGCGTGATCCGATGGCCCTGTGCGCGCTTTCGAGTCGTTTTTGCGCGAGGCCCGCGCGATGGGATGGAAGCGGCATATTTTATCAGGCGCTGCCGTGCGCGCCCGTGCGGCTCCCGTCATGGCGTGCGTGTGGTAACGTTGGCTTTCATTGCTCGCGCCATCCGATCTCAAGCAAAAACACGCCCGGCGCGCCCGACTCCCACCTTCCTTTTATGCCTCGCTCGTCCGCTACCCGCTCCGCCCTGACCAGCCACACGCCATCGCGCGGCGGCAAACCGCACACGATCCGCATCATCGGCGGAGACTGGAAGCGCACGCCGCTGCCCGTGCTCGATCTCGATGGCCTTCGGCCCACGCCGGATCGCGTGCGTGAGACCCTCTTCAACTGGCTCGGCCAGGATCTCTCCGGACAGCGTTGTCTCGACATGTTCGCCGGTAGCGGCGCGCTCGGTTTCGAAGCCGCGTCGCGCGGCGCGGCGCGCGTGCTGATGATCGAACGAAGCGCGAAGGCGGCCGCTCAGATCCGCGCAAATCAAGCCAAGCTCGGCGCGCGCAACATCGAGATCGCGGAGGCCGATGCGCTGCGGCTCGTCGCGAGCCTCGCGCCCGGTTCGTTCGACGTGATCTTTCTCGATCCGCCTTTCGGCGATCACGCGTTGCTATTGCGGGCGCTCGAGCTGACGGCGCCGCTCGCTTCGCCCGATGGCGCGATTTACGTCGAATGCGGCGATGCGCTGGACATGTCCGGCATCGATGCGCTCGCCGGCTGGAGCGTCGTGCGCGAGGGCAAGGCGGGCGCCGTCCGCTATCATTTGCTGCGCCGCGAAAATGAGGAATAATGCGCGTTCCCGATTTCGACGCAGCCGATTTCGCGGGAAACGAGGCAGAGCTGGTCGTCGCAGCCACGCGGCCCAGTGTAAATAGAAGAGGAGAAGCTCATGGTTGTCGCCGTGTATCCGGGTACGTTCGACCCGCTCACCCGCGGGCATGAAGACATCGTGCGGCGCGCATCGAGCATTTTCGATCAGCTCGTCGTGGGCGTCGCGGACAGCCGCGCGAAGAAGCCGTTTTTCTCGCTGCAGGAACGGCTCGATATCGCGCACGAGGTCCTCGGGCATTATCCGAACGTGCAGGTGAGCAGTTTCACCGGGCTATTGAAGGATTTCGTGCGTAAGAACAACGCGCGCGTGATCGTGCGCGGATTGCGCGCCGTCTCCGATTTCGAGTATGAATTCCAGATGGCCGGGATGAACCGCTATCTGCTGCCCGATGTCGAGACGATGTTCATGACGCCGTCCGATCAATATCAGTTCATCTCCGGCACCATCGTGCGCGAGATCGCGCAGCTTGGCGGCGACGTGAGCAAGTTCGTGTTCCCGTCGGTGGAAAAGCGGTTGATGGACAAGGTCGGCGAGCAGACGCAGAAAGATCCGGCGGCGCCTTGAGACGCCGGGCCCGCGCACTTATCTGCGAAGGTGCGCGGGTTTATGCCGGAAGCCATCCGGCAAGAAGAGAGTGAAGCATGTCCCTGATCATTACCGACGAGTGCATCAACTGCGACGTTTGCGAGCCCGAGTGCCCGAACGACGCAATTTCGATGGGTCCCGAGATTTACGTCATCGACCCGAACAAATGCACGGAATGCGTCGGCCATTTCGACGAGCCGCAGTGCCAGCAAGTGTGCCCGGTGGAATGCATTCCGCGCGATCCGGCGCACGCCGAATCGCCCGAACAGTTGATGGCCAAGTACCACGCGCTGATGGCCGCGAAGGGCAATTCCTAAGCGACGATCTCCGTCAATGCAGCGACGAGCGCATCGCATTCGGCCGGCGTGCCGATGGAAATGCGCAGATGCTGATCGATGCGCGGCAGTTTGAAGTGGCGCACGAAAATTTCCTTCGACTTTAGCGCCGCGGCGAGCGTCGCGGCATCGTGCGCGGGATGTTTCGCGAAGACGAAGTTGGTTGCGGACGGAACGACATCGAATCCAAGCGTCTGTAGCTGCGCGCTCAACTTCTCGCGGCTCGCGATCACCTTCGCGCAACCTTCCTCGAACCACGCCTGATCTTCGTACGACGCGATTGCCGCGACTTGCGCGAGGCGGTCGAGCGGATACGAATTGAAGCTGTCCTTCACGCGCGTGAGCGCCTCGATGAGCGCCGGATCGCCGAACGCAAAGCCGACGCGCATACCCGCCAGCGAACGTGCTTTCGACGTCGTCTGCACGACGAGCAGGTTCGGATGGGCGTCGATCAGATTCACGGCCGATTCCGCGCCGAAGTCCACATACGCTTCATCGATGATGACGGGTGCATCCGGATTCGCCTTCAGCAGCACTTCGATTTCCGACAGCGGCAGGGCGCGGCCCGTGGGCGCATTCGGATTCGGCAGCAGCACGCCGCCGCATGGCGCGCGGTAATCGTCGACATCGATGGCGAAATCGGCGTTCAGCGGCACGGTCTCGTATTCGACGCCGTAAAGCTGCGCGTACACGGGATAAAAGCTGTAGGTTATGTCGGGAAAGCGGATCGGCTTGTCGTGCTTGAGCAGCGCCTGGAACGCGTGCGCGAGCACTTCGTCCGAACCGTTGCCCGCGAAAACCTGCTCGATGCGCAATCCGTGATGGTTCGCGACGGCCTCGCGCAATGCACGCGCGGTCGGATCCGGATATTTGCGCAGCGACGCGCCGTCCGCGCCGAGCTCGTGGCGGATTGCATCGACGACGCGCGGCGACGGCGGATACGGATTCTCGTTGGTGTTCAGCTTGACGGGATGCGCCAGCGCGGGCTGCTCGCCCGGCACATACGGCGTCAGACGATGGACGATATCGCTCCAGAAACGGCTCACTGTCGGCTCCAAATCAAGAATTGCGGTGCAGGTTCATCATCGCACGCTCGGTTTCGCCTGCGACGACGAACGGCATCACGGCGAGCGCGCGCTCGATCGACTGATCGATCACGTCCTGTTCCTCGCGGCGCGGCGGCTTGAGGACGAAGTTCGCGACATCGGGTTTCGCGCCCACGCGCGCGCCTTCGGGAATCAGATCACGCGGATGCCCGATCCCGATGCGCAGCCGCCAGTACTGCTGCGACGAAAGATGCGCGGAGATGTCCTTGAGGCCGTTGTGTCCGCCGCTGCCGCCGCCGAGCTTCATCTTGACGGTGCCGGGCGGAAGATCGAGTTCGTCGTGCGCGACGAGAATTTCGTCGGGGAGAATCTTGAAGAACTGCGCGAGCGCAACGACCGATTGCCCTGAGCGATTCATGAACGTCTGCGGTTCGAGCAGATGCACTTCGTGGCCGTGCAGACGTCCCTTGCCGTAGAAACCGTGGAAACGGCGCTCTTCGCGCAACGTGGCGCCGGCGTCGCGTGCGAACTGGTCGACGAACCAGAAGCCCGCGTTATGCCGCGTCGCCGTGTATTCGGCGCCCGGATTGCCCAGGCCGACGATCAGCTTGATCATGTCGAGTCTTGTAGAACGAAAAAAAACCCGCCGGGGCTTGCGCGCCGGCGGGTCACGTCGACCGTTCTTGCGAACGGATCGAGAGGATAGCGATATTCCGCGTGCTTACTCGGCTGCCGGCTTGTCGCCTTCAGCTTCGCCAGTCCCTTCCGACACGACGGCAGCCGGAATGGTCGCCGAAGCCACCACCGGATTTTCCGCCTCGACGGAGATCGTCAGGCTCACGCCCTTCGGCAGCGGGATGTCCTTCGCGTGCATCGTCTGGCCGGCTTCGATCTTCGCCAGATCGATTTCCAGGAACTCAGGCAGGTCTGCCGGCAGGCATTCCACTTCCAGTTCCGTCACGACGTGCGAGATCACCGCGCCCGACAGCTTCACGGCCGGGTTGGTTTCCTGGTTCATGAAATGCAGCGGCACCTTGGTGTGCAGCTTCTTCTTCGCGTCGACGCGCTGGAAGTCCACGTGCAGCACGAGCTGCTTGAACGGGTGGTATTGCACGTCGCGCAGCAGAACTTGTTGCGACTTGCCGGCCACTTCCAGGTCGAGAATCGACGAGTGGAAAACTTCTTTCTTCAGGGCGTGCCACAGGGCGTTGTGGTCGAGTTCGACCAGTTGAACGTCCGTTTCACCGCCGTACACGATACCCGGGGTCTTGCCCGAGTTACGCAGGCGGCGGCTCGCACCCGTACCTTGCTTGCTACGCTCGAAAGCGACGACTTTCATATTCGACTCCTATATCTGCCCGCGACCAGGCAGGGAAACCGGGATCATCGAAAACGTGTGATCCCACAACAAGCGACGCGAACCTTCGTCCGTTCGCGCCGATCATGCAAAAACGCGAAGCCTCTGCTTCGCGTTCCTTGCTCGATTCTGATTAACCTTCGGCGAAGAGCGACATCACCGAGTCGCCGCGCCGGATTCGGGAGAACGTCTCCGCGAGCAAACCCGCGCTCGACAGCGGACGGATCTTCGCGCACGCGAGCGATTCGGCCGAAAGGGGAATCGTGTCCGTGACGACGAGTTCGTCCAGCTCCGACGCCGTGATGCGCGCCGCCGCGCCGCCCGACAGAACGGGGTGCGTCGCGTATGCGAAAACCTGTTTCGCGCCACGATCCTTCAATACTTGCGCGGCCTTGCACAGCGTGCCGGCGGTGTCGACCATGTCATCCATGATGACGCAGGTGCGGCCTTCCACTTCACCGATGATGTTCATCACTTCAGCGACATTCGCCTTCGGACGGCGCTTGTCGATGATCGCGAGGTCCGTGTTCAACTGCTTGGCGAGCGCACGCGCGCGCACCACGCCGCCGACGTCCGGCGACACGACCAGCAGATGGTCATGGTTCTGCTTGCGCAGATCGCCGAGAAGAACGGGTGTTGCGTAGATGTTGTCGACGGGGATGTCGAAGAAGCCTTGAATCTGGTCGGCGTGAAGGTCCATGGTGATCACGCGATCGACGCCGGCAATTTCCAGCATGTTCGCGACGACCTTCGCCGAGATGGCCACTCGCGCGGAACGCGGACGGCGGTCCTGGCGCGCATAGCCGAAGTAGGGGATGGCTGCGGTGATCCGGCCTGCGGATGCGCGCTTGAGCGCATCGACCATGATCATCAGTTCCATCAGGTTGTCGTTCGTGGGAGCGCAGGTGGACTGCAGAACGAATACGTCTTTGCCCCGAACGTTTTCCTGAATCTCGACCATGATCTCGCCGTCTGAGAAGCGGCTGACCATCGCTTTGCCGAGAGGAATACCAAGGATTTTGACGACTTCCTGTGCAAGCGCGGGATTAGCGTTGCCAGTAAAAACCATCAGGCCGTCACTGCTCATCGTGCACCTGTCTGCGGCTGGAGGCGAGAGGAAAAACGCGAGAAAAGGAATGGCAGGGGAGGAAGGACTCGAACCCTCGCATGCCGGAATCAAAATCCGGTGCCTTGACCAACTTGGCGACTCCCCTACACAACTCTGAGTCTCGCCGGGAAGTGTAGGACATACCCGGCAAAACGAAACCTATGACGCGAAAGCGAAGAGAGGATGAGAATCCAGACTTGCCGTTACCACACTCTTCCAGCTTGCCGGCAATTTGGCTTGCGCCATTTCTGCTTCGGCTCGGCTGGCGAAAGCGGCAAACACGCTTGCTCCAGATCCGGTCATTCGCGCCGGTGCGAGATTGGAAAACCACTCGAGCACCTTTGCAACTTCCGCGTACTTTCCTGCAACCACAGCCTGCATGTCGTTTCGACCGAAGCTGTCTGGCCAGTTTGTGTCTGACCTTTGCTGTGCAAGAAAGTCCATCATTGTGACGACTTTCGTATCCCGTGTCAAGCTTTTTTCGGAGAAAATCGCCGCGGTGGGGACGTGAGCATCAGGCGTTACTACGAGGAAGAAACGTTTCGGCAGATCGACTGCCTGGAGCGCCTCACCTACACCTTCTGCGAAAGCATTTTGCCCGAAGACAAAAAACGGCACGTCCGCGCCGAGTTGCAGGCCGAGATTCTGCAGAATCTCACGCGAAAGATCAACACCCCAGAGACGATTTAACGCTAAAAGAGTTGTCGCCGCGTCGGAACTGCCTCCGCCGAGGCCCGCACCCATTGGCAAACGCTTGTCGATCTCGATCTCCGCGCCGAACTTCGTCCGCGTGTGATGCTGGAGCAAACGTGCGGCCCGCACGACGAGATCGTGTTCTTCGGGCACGCCCGGCACGTCGGTCTTGCGCATGATGACGCCGTCGTCGCGACGCCTGAAGTGCAGATGGTCGCCCCAGTCGAGCAACTGGAAAACGGTCTGCAGCGAATGGTAGCCATCCGGACGGCGGCCCGTGATGTGCAGGAAAAGATTCAGCTTCGCTGGCGCGAGGCAGTCACGAAGCGTTTCGTTCGATGAGGACATGCGTGATGCTTTGAACCGAAAGCGGCTGAGTTATTGATCGAGCACGAGCTTGATGTCGAGCGGCGGTTCGCTGCGCGTGAGATTCACGCGCTTCACGCCGGTTCCCGGCGCGTCGGCATAGGCGAGATAGTCGATCGTCCATCCGTCCTGCTTGATTTCTTTCGGACGGCCGTTGTCCGCGCCCGGATCGAGCGTGGTCTGTGCACGCGAGCTAGGCGCGGCCGACGGCTGGAGCCAGTAGCGCAACCCTTCGACCGGCAGCGCGAAGCCGAGCGTGTTCTGCATGAGTTGAGATACGTTGTCGGCGCTGACGGGTTGCCGGTTCGGCAATTCGAGCGTCGCGAGCGAGGGCGATGAAGTCACGATCGCCATCGTCTGGCCGAGCGGATTGCGCAACTGCAGCGTGACGGTGTCGCCCGTCTCCTGCCAGTCGAAATTGCCGTAGGCGTTGCGCGGCGTGCCGTTCTGGTCGTTGTACTGCACGGCGAAGCGTCCGTGATACATGCGGCTCGTCTGCGTCGCGAGCGACGTGGATGCGTTCGTCGTCGTGGGAACGCGCGGTTCCAGCGCGCAACCGGACATTACCAGCGCGGCGGCCGCCGCGATGCCGAGCGCGCCACGTCGAAGCGATGCGCCGGCGAATGAATCGAATGCGATCAAAGGTCGTTCACCTGAAGTCGTTTCAGCGTTTTGACGAGCGTGTCGTTGTCAGGTTCGAGCTTCTGCGCTTGCCGCCATGTGGCGCGCGCCTGATCCTGCTGCCCTGACTTCCACTGCACCTCGCCCAGATGCGCGCCGATTTCGGCGTTCGGCTGAAGGTTGTAGGCGTTCTTGAGGATCTTCTCCGCCTCGGCCGCATTGCCCTGACGGAAGCGCGCCCAGCCGAGACTATCCATGATGAACGCGTCGTTCGGGGCGAGCGAAACCGCTCGTTCGATCAGCTTCACCGCTTCGTCGAGCCGCTGATTGCGATCGACGAGCGAATAGCCGAGCGCGTTGTACGCTTGCGGGTTGTTCGGCTGCGTCCGCATCAAAGTGCGAAGCTGCGTTTCCATGACGTCGTAGTGACCGTTCTTCTCGGCGGCCATTGCGTAGTCGTACGTCAGATCGGGATCGTCGGGGAACGCGGCGACCGCCTTCGCGAGATTCGCCTCCGCTTCCTTGTAGCGATGCGCCTCGAAAAGAATCGCCGAATCGGTGCGTGCGAGCAGCGCCAGATCGCGCGGATCCGAGCTTTGCAGATTGCCGATCAGCGCGCGTGCATCGTCGACCTTGCCTTGCTTCGCGAGCAGTTGCGCGCGCGTGATCTGCGCAGGCAAATACTGCTGGCTCGTGCGCGGAATCTTGTCGAGCCACTGGCTCGCGGCGTCGTCGTTCTTTTGTTCCAGCGCCAGTTGCGCGAGATAGATATAGGCCTGACCAGGATCCGCGCCCGGCGTGTTTTCCGCCGCCTTCGCGTATTGGTTCAAGAAGTCCTGCGCCTTGTCGAACTGCTTTTTCTGGATGTTGATGAGCGCGAGCGCCATCAACGGCGTCAGGTCCTTCGGGTCGTTCTTGCGCATGATCTCGAACTGCTTCTGCGCGTCGTCGAGCCTGTCGGCGGACAGATACAACTGCGCGAGCGCGAGCCGCGCGTCATGCGATTTCGGATTCTTGTCGACGTATTTCTCGAACGACGCGATGCCTTCCTTGCGCTCTTCCGGGCCCATGCGCGCAAGCGTCAGCGCGGCGGGCAGGTAGTCCGGCTTGAGTTGCAACGCCTTTTCGAGCGATGCCTTCGCGCCCGGCGGATCATCCGCGACGAGCTGCTGACGTGCGAGCGCGAGTTGCGCTTCGGGCCGGTTCTGATCGTTTTGCGTCAGGTCCTTGAGCACGTTCAGGCCACCGACACGATTCGGCCCGCGCGCGAGTAAGGTCTGAAGAGAAAGTATGGCGTCGCCGCGCTGGTCCGGCGCCACCTTCGCGAGTTCGCGTTCGAGCGTCGGCTTCGCGTCTTCGGGCTTGCCGCCGACGATTAGCAGCGATGCGCTCAACTGCGCCGCGCGATCGGAATGCGGCGCGAACTGCTGCCAGAGCTGCGCCGACGTGAGCGCGTCGTTCGGGCTTTGCGCGGCGATCGCGATTTCAGTCGCGCGCTGCGCGAAACGCGGATCGTGCGTGTCGCGGGCCAGCGCGAGATAGGTCTGGAATGCGGGCGCGGGCTGGCCGCGCTGCAATGCGACTTCGGCCGCCAGAACCTGGAACACGATCTGGCTCGACATTGTCACATTCGGCAGATCCTGTGTCTCCGCGCCGCTGACGGGCGCGGTCAGCAGATCGGCGGCGTTTTGCGCGTCGGCCTGATCGTCGGCGCTCGGAACGGGCGTGGCGTTCTGCGCCTGGGCGTGCGCGGGCGCGAACGCGAGCGCGGCCATCGCGAGCGCAACGGCGCCGGCGATTCGCGACATTGGCATGGCGAACGAATGCGTCGAACTGGACTGACGCTTCGCAAACAGCTTCATGACGAACGAGTTCATGGAAATCCAGACGATGTTTCAGTCGATTGTAACGCGGTCGCTAAAATACCGGCACAAACGCCAGAGCAAGTCTCTCTCCAGAAAAATGCCCGAACTGCCGGAAGTCGAAGTCACTCGCCGCGGAATCGAACCCTATGTCGCCGGACGGCGCGTCGAGCACGTCGACGTGCGTACGCCCGCGCTGCGCTGGCCCATCCCGAAGCATCTTCCGAAGACGCTCGGCCATCTGAAAATCGACAAAGTAGAGCGGCGCGGGAAGTATCTGCTGTTCGAAACCGTCGAAGGCTGGCTGATCGTCCATCTCGGCATGACCGGCACGCTGCGGGTGCTGCGGCATGTGCCGCAGCCGCCCGAGGCGGCGAAGCACGATCACGTCGATATCGTGTTCGACGATTTCATTCTCCGTTTTCGCGATCCGCGCCGATTCGGTGCGATTCTCTGGCATCCGCGCTCGGACGGCGACGTGCTCGATCATCCGCTGCTCGCGAGCCTCGGCGTCGAGCCGTTTTCGCCGGAGTTTTCGGGCGCGCTGCTGTTCCGCGAGACGCGCGGGCGCAAGGTGTCGGTGAAACAGGCGCTGCTCGCGGGCGGGATCGTGGTGGGCGTCGGCAATATCTATGCGTCGGAGAGCCTCTTTCGCGCGGGCATCCGGCCGACGACCGCCGCCGGGCGCATCTCTCTCGTGCGCTATGACCTGCTCGCGGACGCCGTGCGCGTGACGCTCGCCGCCGCCATCGACAAGGGCGGCAGCACGCTGCGCGATTTCGTCGGCAGCAACGGCGAGTCGGGCTACTTCCAGCTCGACTATTTCGTCTATGATCGCGCGGGCCTGCCGTGCCACGTCTGCGGCACGGCGATCAGGCAAATCGTCCAGGGACAGCGCTCGACGTACTTCTGCCCGCGCTGCCAACGCTAATATCCGATGCTCGCTCTCACCGATTTTTCGTCGCGCCTCATCGCGTGGCAACGCATTCACGGCCGTCACGACCTGCCGTGGCAGAACACGCGCGATGCTTACCGCATCTGGCTGTCGGAGATCATGCTGCAGCAGACGCAGGTTTCCACCGTCATTCCGTACTACGCGCGATTTCTCGAACGCTTTCCGACGGTATCGGCGCTCGCCGATGCGCCCATCGACGACGTCATGGCGCTCTGGGCCGGGCTCGGTTACTACTCGCGCGCGCGCAATCTGCACCGCTGCGCGCAGGCCGTCGCGTACGAGCACGGTGGCGCGTTTCCGCAGACCGTCGACGAACTCGCGCTGCTGCCGGGCATCGGACGATCGACGGCAGCGGCGATCGCGTCGTTCGCGTTCGGCGCACGCGCGACGATCCTCGACGGCAATGTGAAGCGCGTGCTCGCGCGCGTATTCGGCGTCGAAGGTTTTCCGGGCGAGAAGAAAGTCGAGAAGGCGATGTGGACGCTCGCGGAATCGCTCTTGCCGGAAGCCGCGAACAACAACGATGTGACCGCTTACACGCAAGGCCTGATGGACCTCGGCGCGACGCTGTGCGTGCGCGGCAAGCCGGACTGCGCGCGCTGTCCGTTCGCATCGGATTGCGTGGCGAAGGTCGAAGGGCGTCAGCGCGAGTTGCCCGCCGCGCGCCCGAAGAAAGCCGTGCCGACGCGCAAGACATGGATGCTGGTCCTGAGGGACGGCGATTCGATCCTGCTGCAGAAGCGTCCGTCGATCGGAATATGGGGCGGATTGTGGAGCCTGCCCGAAGCGGCGGACGAAGCCGCGCTAGCGCAAGTCGCGCAGCGTCTCGGCGCCGATGAACATCTGCAGCGACTCGCGCCGATGTCGCACGCATTCACGCACTTCAAGCTGGATATCGAGCCGCGGCTCGGCGAGGCGCGCCAGGCGCCGCGCGACTTGATGGACCTCGAAACCGTCTGGGCGTCGCTCGCGAAGATCGACGCCTATGGCGTGCCCGCGCCAGTGCGCAAGCTGCTCGACGCGCTGACAGGCACGCTCCTCTAAAGCAGTTGATGATGCTGCATGTAGTGATGCACGACGTCGATGCGCGCGCCGGCGTCCATCAACTCCATGAGCTTCTGGCGTGCGCGCATCGGGATCGGCAGGATTTCGGCGAGGCGGTTGGAGACCCAGGTGGGATCGTCGTATAGAAAGGGCTCGACGAAGGGCAGATTCTGCGGCTCGCGTTCCTTGATCGTGTCGATGATGCGCTCCAGCACTTCTGCGCACGCGCCGAATTTCGCGAGCGCCTCGGCGCCCTGCAGCGGCTGATCTTCACCCAGCAACTCGGCCGTGCCGACGATCAGATTGCTCGGCTCGACACGATGATCGGTGAGCCGGAAACGATCGGTTCCGCGTGCCTGCACGAGAAGGAGACCGAAGGTATCGACATCGCATTCCGCGATTTCGGCCAGGCAGCCGATGCTTTCCGGCACCGACGGATCGCCCGGCGAGGCGACTTCGTGCCCGCTCTTGAGCAGGCACACGCCGAACGGCGTCTGCTCGCGCAGACACTCGCGCGCCATGTCCAGATAGCGTGCCTCGAATATCTTGAGCGGCAGCAGGCCGCCGGGAAAAAGCACGGTGTGAAGCGGAAACAGCGGCAAGTCGGCCAGAACAGGATTCGCGGACATCGCGTCCCTCCAGGATGGACCGCCGGCGCGGCGATCAGGTTCGCGTGTGGATCGCGCTACCCGGCGGGGATGGGCGCGTCACGATGCCGCACGATCACATTTGCCGTCTCGCAAAAGCGCGCGGCGAGCGCCTCCGCGATGAACACCGAGCGATGCTGGCCGCCCGTGCAGCCGATCGCGACAGTGAGATAGCTGCGGTTGTCGTCGCGAAAACGCGGCAGCCATTTGCCGACGAACGCGCCGATATCGTCGATCATCTCGCCGACCAGCGGCTGCGCGGTGAGGAAATCGATGATCGGTTTGTCGAGGCCCGTGAACGGGCGCAATTCGCGGTCGTAGTACGGATTGGGCAGCGTCCGGACGTCGAAGACGAGATCGGCGTCGAGCGGCACGCCGCGCTTGAAGCCGAACGATTCGAACATCAGCGTGAGGTCGGCGGCGTCGGTTTCGACGAAGCGCTTGACCCACGCGCGCAGAACGTTCGCGCGCAAATTGCTCGTGTCGATCTGATGGCCGTATTCCGCGAGGCCCGCGACCAGTTCGCGCTCGCGTTCGATCGCTTCGGCGAGCGAGTTCAGCACGCCGACATCGGCTTCGCGCATCGGCGGGCCCGACAGCGGATGACGCCGGCGCGTCTCGGAGAAACGCTGGATCAGCGACTGCGTGCTCGCGTTGAGGAACAGCACGCGCAGATCGAAGTCCTTCGAGAGCTTGTCGATGATGGACGGCACTTCATCGAGCGAGAGACTCGAACGCGCGTCGATCGCGACGGCGAGGCGCGTCTGGCCTTCTTTCGCGAGATAGTCGGCGAGTTCGGGCAGAAAGCGCGGCGGCAGGTTGTCGACGCAATAGTAGCCGCCGTCTTCAAGCGCGTTCAGCGCAACGGACTTGCCGGAACCGGAGATGCCGGTGATCAGGATGATACGCATGGGTCTCGGGAAATTCGCTTTTCCTAAGCTTAGCACCTGCGCCCGATTCGTTTCGGCGCGCGCTCAGATCAGCTTGCCGGGAAACTGGCTGTCGGGATCCTGCATCGCAAGGCGTTGGCGATCCATGAAGTCGCGCAAGGTATCGATGCCGCGCAGTTGCAGAATCGTGTTGCGCACCGCGGCCTCGACCAGCACGGCGAGGTTGCGGCCCGCGGCGACCTGAATCGTCACCTTGCTGATCGGCAGGCCGAGCACGTCGACGGTCTGGCTTTCCAGCGGCAGGCGCTGGAATTCGCCGTCCGGCCGGCGCACGAGTTGCACGATCAACTTGAGCTTCATCTTCCGGCGCACGGCGGTTTCACCGAAGATCGTCTTGATGTCGAGCAGTCCGAGGCCGCGCACTTCGAGCAGATTTTGCAGCAGCGGCGGACAGCGGCCTTCGACGAAATCGGGGCCGAGGCGCACGAAATCGACGGCGTCGTCGGCGACGAGTCCGTGGCCGCGGCTGATGAGCTCCAGACCGAGCTCGCTCTTGCCGAGACCGGAGTCGCCGGTGAGCAGCACGCCCATCCCGAGGATGTCGATGAACACGCCGTGCAGCGTCGCGCGCGGCGCGAGAATGCGCGACATGTACGCGCGCAGGCTGTCGATAACGGCCGCCGCCGACATGCGCGTCGTGAAGAGCGGCGTCGACGAGCGCGTGCAGCGCAGAACGAGCTCCGGCGGCGCGCCCACTTCGCCCGCGACGACTAGAAACGGCGGCTCGAGCGCGATCAGCTCGGCCATGTGGCGCGATCGGTCTTCGTCGGACTGGCGCTGGTAGTAGTTGATCTCGGCGTCGCCGAGCACCTGGATACGGTTCGGGTGAATCAGGTTCAGGTGACCGACGAGGTCGGCGCTCGACGTCGCGTTGGCGACCGTCTCGCTCGAAAAGCCGCGTTCCCAGCCTTCATGCCCGGTGAGCCAGCTGAGCTTAAGAGCGGCGGCGTTGTCGTCGAAAATGCTTTGGGCGTTGATGCTGGACGTATCCATGAGACCGGAACTCCGTTGGAAGCCGGGAGCAGCCTTTGCGTCACGACGAAGCGGGTCGCTTCGATACGCTGCATGGCGCTGCGTTTGACCGATTGTGCCCCAGAAGCCTTGCGTAAGCGAGGCGCGTCCGGCGCGGAGGCGGCACGGACGCGCAACGCTATGTTCGGGTGGCTATTACGGTTGCCATTGCGTGAGCACCTGATAGAGCGCGTCACGATCTTCTTCCTTGTGCAGACGCTCGCGCGCCTCGGTGTCGGAGAGCAGTTGGGCGATCTCCGACAGAATTTCAAGATGCTGCTGCGTCGCCTGTTCGGGCACAAGCAGGAAGATGAGCAGAGAGACCGGCTGGCCGTCGGGGGATTCGAACGCGACGGGTTCGGCGAGACGCACGAAGGCGGCGAGCGGTTGCTTCAGCCCCTTGATGCGGCCGTGCGGAATGGCGACGCCTTCGCCGAGGCCGGTCGAGCCGAGGCGCTCACGCGCGAAGAGATTGTCGGTGACGGTGCTGCGAGCGATGCCGTTCTGGTTCTCGAAAATCAGGCCCGCTTGCTCGAATACGCGTTTCTTGCTGGTAACGGACAGTCCGAGAACCACGTTCTCGATGGGAAGAAATTTGGCTAAACGATTCATGTTGGCAGGCGAAAGCGTGGCCTGATAGCTCCTCATCGTGGCCGCTGTCTGAAAGCGCTCACGGCGATGGTGAAACGGAAAGTGCGCTGGCGGCGTTGCCTGCAGCGTGCCTGTCGTGCGACCCCGAAAATTACCGGACCATTATAGAACAGGGCACTGCCCGATGGTGCGCCGCGCAATGGCACGGTTTTCAATTCAATGTGCAGGACAAAGCCCTGAAAATCAATGGCTTGTATCACCTAGCGGCAGAAATCCAACAAAAAAGCCGCCAGTCGGGGCGGCTTCGGTTCGGTGCATGCGCCGATCCATCGTTTCCGGATATTCGAGGACTCCCTCCAATCAGTCCCGCCGTCCTGTGGCGGCGGGTTTTGCTGTCATCCGGCGATCAGACTTCGTGCATGCCGTGCTTCATGCTCACGGCGACGGCGCTTCCATCTCATGCGACTCGCCGCGGTACTTCACGGATTCATGGGCGTGGCCCTGGATCTTGTCCTTGTGCTTGATGACCTGCCGATCCAGCTTGTCGACCATCAGGTCGATGGCCGCGTACATATCAGCGTCACAACTCTCGATGAAAATGTCCTTGCCCTTCAGGTGCAGGTTGATTTCCGCCTTCTGCCTCTTTTCCTTTTCCCTATGATTGTCGACCGAGAGGACCACGTTGCCGTCGATCACTTGATCGAAATGACGGAGCACCCTGTCCAGTTTCGTGATCACATACTCGCGCAACGCAGGCGTCAATTCGAGGTGGTGTCCACTGATCTTCAGATTCATAGTTGCTCTCCAAGCTAATGGCCGCTAGGCCACGTCGGCTCGTCCGATACCGGTCGGCAATGTGTCCCGCCGGCGCGTCATCCTGGCGCGCTTGACAAACGGGGCGCATCGGCCGGCACGTCCGCGCTTTCGCGTTGCGGCCGGTAAACGCCCATCGCAACACGCGATGGACTACAGAGACGGGTCATAGAGACTTGCGCAGATTCACTGCCGGGATCTTGAGGGCTTCGCGGTACTTGGCTACGGTGCGCCGCGCTACCACGAATCCTTGTTCCGCCAGCAGTTCGGCGATGCGGCTGTCTGAAAGAGGAGTTTTGGGGTCTTCCGCTCCTATCAGTTGCTTGATGAGGGCCCGGATCGCCGTTGACGATGCCGCGCCTCCTGTGTCGGTCGAAACGTGCGATCCAAAGAAGTACTTAAATTCAAGCGTCCCGAATGGGGTGAGCATGTACTTGCCTGTGGTCACACGAGAAACCGTCGACTCGTGTAAACCCAGCGTATCAGCAATCTCCCGCAAAACCAAGGGGCGCATGGCGATTTCGCCATGTGCAAAAAAGTTCTTCTGACGCTCGACAATTGCCTGCGCGACACGCAGGATCGTCTCAAACCTCTGCTGAATGTTCTTGATGAGCCAGCGCGCTTCCTGAAGCTGCTGACGCAACGAACCGCTGCCCGGATCGCCGCGATTGTTGCGCAGGATGTTCGCGTACAAATGGTTGATGCGCAGCTTCGGCACGATCTCCGGGTTGAGTTCAGCCGTCCAGCCGCCCGACGTCTTGCGCACGAGAATGTCCGGAACGACGTAGTCTGCTTCGCTCTTGCCATACGCCGCGCCCGGAAACGGCTCCAGCGACTTGATGAGCAAATGTGCGTCCCGGAGGGCGTCGTCGCTTGCCTTCAACTGTTTGCGCAGGCGCGTGAAGTCGCGCGCGGCGAGCAATTCCAGATGATTCGTGACGATCTCGAGCGCCAGCGTGCGCGTTGGCGAGCCATCGAGCCGCAGCAACTGCAGTTTCAAGCATTCCGATGCCGAGCGTCCGCCCACGCCGGGCGGATCGAAACTCTGCAGCAACGCGAGTGCCGCGCTCAGTTCGTCGAGATCGACTTCGAGTTCTTCGGGAAGATCGGTTTGGACTTCGTCGAGCGATGCCGTGAGATACCCGTCCTCGTCCAGCGACTCGATCAGAAACGTGACGAGCGCCCGATCGCGCTGATTCGCCGCGGTCATGCGCAACTGCGCCGTCAGATGGTCGCGCAGCGTCGTGGTCGATTCGTGGATTTGCAGCGGCGGCAGATCGTCGTCGTCGGAAGCATTGTTAGAACGGCCGTAGTCTTCCAGATTCCATGAACTCGAGTCCTGACCGCTGTCGGAGCCCAGGCCGTTGTACTCGTCGACGCCTTGCGGCTCGCTGTTTTCCGAACGCTCGGAACTGGAACTGCTCGACGTGGAGCCGTTGCTCATCATCGAATCGGGCGGCGCGCTCGATGTGGCCGGCGCCGCGATCAGCGAACCGTCCGCGGCGACGCGCAAAGGGCTCGCAATCCAGTCGTCGTCGTTCTCGAGCAGCGGATTCTGAGCGATGGCCATCGCGACTTCCTGCTGCAGTTCGAGCGTCGACAACTGCAGCAGCCGGATCGACTGCTGAAGTTGCGGGGTCAGCGCAAGATGCTGCGAGAGGCGGAGTTGGAGGCTGGCTTTCATGGCAAAGTTTTAATCATTGTAGAGAGTTTGCCACGCGCGCGAAACCTCGCGGGGATTCCAAAAAAGCGCATGCCGCCCACGGGGGCGGCACGTAAGTTTTGCAACTTTCGCATGATGCGGCGCACTATCAATGCGGCCTTTGCGACGGTGCGCTCACATGCGGAAATGCTCGCCGAGATAGACGCGGCGCACGCTTTCGTTCTCGATGATTTCGCTCGGCGCGCCCGCCGCGAGCACGGTGCCGTCGCTGATGATGTAGGCGTGATCGCAAATGCCGAGCGTCTCGCGCACGTTATGGTCGGTAATCAAAACGCCGATGTTGCGCTGCTTCAGAAACTTCACGATTTTCTGAATTTCCAGCACCGCGATCGGATCGACGCCCGCGAAGGGTTCGTCGAGCAGGATGAAGCTCGGGTTGGTCGCGAGCGCCCGCGCGATCTCGACGCGACGGCGCTCTCCGCCCGACAGCGACAGCGCCGGATTCTCGCGAAGATGCGCGATCTGCAACTCGTCGAGCAAGGCTTCGGCGCGCTGTGTTATGGCGTCTTTTGACAGGCGTTTGCCCGACGCATCGGTTTGCAGTTCCAGCACCGCGCGGATGTTCTGCTCGACAGTGAGCTTGCGAAACACCGATGCTTCCTGCGGCAGATACGACAGGCCGAGGTGCGCGCGCTGGTGGATCGGCAGAAGGCTGATCGAGTTGCCGTCGAGATCGATTTCGCCGGCATCGAGCGGCACGAGGCCGACGATCATATAGAACGACGTGGTCTTGCCCGCGCCGTTAGGGCCGAGCAACCCGACCACTTCGCCGCTCTTCACATCGAGCGACACGTCCTTCACCACGGTGCGCGAGCCGTAACGCTTCTTCAGATTGCGGACGACGAGCGAACTCGACTCGCCTTCCGGCTTACGGTGGGGCATGGCGGGCGAATTCACTGCTGCGGCGTTCCTTGAATGGTATTCGACGGAGAAAGCGTGGCAGGCGAACCGTTCAGCGGCGCGGCGCCGCCTGAACGCGGCGCGAGCATCGCGCGCACGCGGCCGCTCGGATTGCCGGGTCCGGCCTGGTCCTTGCCCGCGCTCGCCGTGTAGAAGTCCTTCTGGCCGTCATAGGTGATCACGCTGCCGTGCACTTCGTCCTGCACGGTCGTCAGGCCTTGCAGGCGGCGCACGACGGCGCGCGTCGTGAGCTTCGTGAAGTCGTTCTTGCCGTCGTAATCGATTCGCACCGCGTTGCCGTCGATGTACTCGTTCAGACCGTCACGCTTCTGACGGAAATATGAGAGATTGTTGCCGGTCGACGTGCCGGTCGCGTACTGATAACCCTGCGGGTCTTGCGTCACCTCGACGCGGTCGGCCTTGATCACGATCGTGCCTTTCGTCGCGACTACGTGACCGGTGAAGATGTTCTTCTGATTGAGATCGTCGTACGACATGTTGTCCGCTTCGATGTTGAGCGGCTTGTCGCGGTCGGCCTTTTCGGCGTGCGCCGGCAGCGCGGCCAGCGCGACCGCGATGGTCAGGGCGGCAGCGAGCCCGGCCCGCACGGCGTGCGTGGCACGGCGCGCGAGCATTGCGCGCGCAGGGCCGCCATCGGGACGAGGGAACCTTTCGTTCATGCAGTCACAATTCGGATGGGAGTGCCGGGATTACTTGGACGAACCGCCGTTGATATCCGTGGCTGCGATCGCGCCGCGCACGTTACCGAACAGCTTCATCACCCGGGTCACGTTGTTGTAGTTCATGCCAGAGGCCGTCATCACCGACGGGCCGCGCTGAAGTCTAACCGGTTTTTCCGTTTCGATGACATCGTCGTTCACCAGCACGCGAAAATGCTGGGAATCCGCCTGCATCTGCGGATCTCCGTAACCGGCCGCGCGCACGATGCGCGCGTCGTCGTAGAGATCGACGATCGAGACGTCGCCATTGACCGTGCCGCGCTGGGCCGTCGCCGTGACGGTCGGCTTCATCGGCTGGAACATTCGCATCGCGGGCAGCGTGAGCTCGCTGATCTCGTCGTCTTCGTAATGCACCATCGACTTCGCCGTCAGACGATATTGCGTCGTGCCAGTGGCGTCGAGCTCGGAAACCGAAAAGTTGTTGGCGAAGTAGTCGGGCGTGTGGCGCTTCTCGGGCGCGGGCGCCTGCTGTGCTGGAGGCAGCGTGGCCTGCAGCAGCCAGTAGGTGATGCCGGCCAGCGCCGCCACCGCGAGAAGCGGCAGGAGCGAGGCGAGCTTTCCGGGGCGCGGCATGGCCTCAGCCTCCGAGCGCTGCGGCGAGCAGTTCGTCGTAGCGATGTTGCGCGCGCAGGATCGCGTCGCAGACTTCGCGCACGGCGCCGTGGCCGCCGCGCGCTTCCGCGACCCAGTGCACGCGCTGAATTACTTCGGGATGCGCGTTCGCGGGCGCGGCCGCAAAGCCGCAGCGGCGCATCACCGCGAGATCCGGCCAGTCGTCGCCCATGTAGCCGCATTCGTCGGCCGGGATGCCGGTGGCTTCGAGAAGTTCGGCGAGCGCGACGGTTTTATCGCCGACGCCCTGATAGAGATGCGTGATGCCCAGTTCGCGCGCGCGCGCCGCGACGATGCCCGATTGCCGTCCCGTGATGATCGCCGTCTGCACGCCGACCGACTGCAGCATCTTCACGCCGTGGCCGTCGAGCGAATTGAACGACTTCATCGCGTCGCCTTCGGCGGTGAAATAGAGACTGCCGTCGGTGAAAACGCCGTCGACGTCGAACACCATCAGCTTCAGACGGCTCGCGCGTTCGGCGGCGGTGAGAGGCTTCTGCGCCATCAGATTACCTTCTTGGAGAAGAGGTCGTGCATGTTCAGTGCGCCGATCAGCGTCGCATCGGCGTCCACGACCAGCATCTGATTGATGCGAAAGCGCTCCATCAGTTCCACGGCTTCGACCGCGAGATGATCCGGCGCAATCGTGCGCGGATTACGGGTCATGACATCGGCGAGTTTCAACGCGCGGAAATCGCCGTCGCGCTGCAGGATGCGGCGCAGGTCGCCATCGGTGAAAATGCCGTGGACGTGACGATTTTCGTCGATGACCGCGGTCATGCCCATGCGCTTGTCGGTGATCTGGAAGAGCGCGTCCGCAACGGTTGCGTCGAGCGAAACGACCGGCACTTCGTCGCCTACGCGCATCACGTCGCGCACATAGGTGAGCAGGCGCCGCCCGAGCGCGCCGCCCGGATGCGAGCGCGCGAAGTCGTCGGGACCGAAGCCGCGCGCGTCGAGCACGGCTACGGCGAGCGCATCGCCGAGCGCCATGGCGGCGGTCGTGCTGGCCGTCGGCGCGAGATTCATCGGACACGCTTCCTTTTCGACGCGTGCATTCAGATGCATGTCCGCCAGTTGCGCGAGACTCGATTCGGGACGGCCGGTGATCGCGATCAGCTTTGCCCCAAGCCGCTTGATGAGCGGCAGAATGGCGACGAGCTCCTCGGTTTCGCCCGAGTTCGACAGCGCGATGAAGATGTCGTCGGCGGTGACCATGCCGAGGTCGCCGTGGCTCGCTTCGGCCGGATGCACGAAGAACGCCGGCGTGCCGGTGGAGGCGAGCGTCGCGGCGAACTTGCGCGCGACGTGGCCCGACTTGCCGATGCCCGAGACGACCACGCGGCCGCGGCAGCCGAGCAGCGTTTCGACCGCGTTCGTGAAGTTGTCGTCGAGGAGTTCGGAGAGCCCGCGAACGGCGTCGGCTTCGATCTGAATTACGTTGCGAGCCAGCGCCAGCGCCCGGTCGCCATTGATTTTCGCTATCATGCGCGGAGTATAGCAAAGGCGATTCCGGGCCGCCCCGTACGGAGCCCGGTGCGCCGCCGTCTATCCGCCCCCGCAAGCCCTGTCGTCAGGGGCCTTTTTAAGATGCCGGAGCGCCCGATTCACGCGCCTCGGAACGCTGACGAACGAGGACGCTAGTCGGATGCCGATTTCTCCGCTCGAAATGACGCTGTTGCTGCTGCTCTGCTCCGTGGCAGGCGTCGTCGTATTTCGCTATTTCAACCTGCCGCCGATGCTCGGCTATTTGACGGTCGGCATCATCGTCGGGCCGCACGCGGCGGGCATCGCGCCGGACACCGACCGCGCGCAGCATCTCGCCGAATTTGGCGTCGTGTTCCTGATGTTCTCCATCGGGCTCGAGTTTTCGCTCTCGAAGCTGCGCTCGATGCGGCGCATCGTGTTCGGACTTGGCGCGAGCCAGGTCGGCGCGACCATCGCGCTCGCGATGATCTTCGGCTGGATCGCCAATTTCTGGATCGGCATGTCGTGGCAGGCGAGCTTCGCGCTCGGCGGCGCGATGTCCATGTCCTCGACCGCCATCGTCAGCAAGCTGCTCGCCGAGCGGCTCGAGCTCGAATCCGAGCACGGCCGCAACATCTTCGGCGTGCTGCTGTTTCAGGATCTGGCGGTCGTGCCGCTGCTCATCATCATCGCGGCGTTCGGCAACGGCCAGTCGTCGCAGCTCGCGATGTGGCTCGGCATCGCCGCGGTGAAGATCGTCATCGCGTTGACGGTGCTGCTTTTCATCGGCCAGAAGTTCATGACGCGCTGGTTCGACCTCGTCGCGCGGCGCCGCTCGCAAGAGCTGTTCATGCTGAACCTGCTGCTCGTGACGCTGGGCGCGGCGTTCATCACCGACAAGTTCGGTCTGTCGCTTGCGCTCGGCGCGTTCATCGCGGGCATGCTGATCGCGGAGACGCCGTATCGGCATCAGGTGGAAGAGGACATCAAGCCTTTCCGCGACGTGCTGCTCGGTCTGTTCTTCGTGACGACCGGCATGCTGCTGAATCCGCGCGTGATCTGGGAGCATCCGTTTCTCGTGCTCGGCTTTTTCGTCGTGCCGATCCTGCTCAAGGCGGTGATGATCACCGGTCTCGCGCGCGCGTTCGGTGCGACGCCGGGCGTCGCGATGCGTACGGGCCTCGGTCTCGCGCAGGCGGGCGAGTTCGGCTTCGTGCTGCTGAATCTGATTCTGGATTCGCATCTCGTCGATTCCACGATCCTGCAAGCCATTCTTTCCGCGATGCTGCTCTCGATGCTCGCCGCCCCGTTCATCATCCAGAACGCGGACCGGATCGTGCTGCGGCTCTCGTCGACGGAATGGATGCTGCAATCGCTGCAAATGACGAAAATCGCGACGCAGAGCCTGAAGCAGAGCGGCCACGTCATCATCTGCGGATACGGCCGCGCCGGACAGAACCTCGCGCGCATGCTGGAGCAAGAGGGCATTTCGTATGTCGCGCTCGATCTCGACCCGGATCGCGTGGCGGCGGCAGCGGCGGCGGGCGAATCGGTCGTGTTCGGCGATGCCGGACGGCGCGAATCGCTGCTCGCGGCGGGCCTGCATCGCGCGGCGACGGTCGCGATCACGTACGCGAACACGCCGTCCGCGATGCGCGTGTTGCACAACATCCACGAACTCGCGCCGACTTTGCCGGTGATCGTGCGCACCGTCGACGACGCCGATCTCGAAAAGCTCACCGCGGCGGGCGCGACGGAAGTGATTCCGGAGATCGTCGAGGGCAGCCTGATGCTCGCATCGCACACGCTCGTCCTGATGGGCGTGCCGATGCGCCGCGTCGTGCGGCGCGTGGAGGAAATGCGCGATGCGCGCTACAGCCTGCTGCGCGGCTATTTCCACGGCGCCGACGACGTCGACGACGACGATGGCCACGAGCAGGTCCGGCTACAATCCGTACCCATCGACGCAAATTCCGAAGCCGTCGGGCATTCGCTCGACGATCTCGGACTCGTCGGCAACGGTGTCGAAGTGACCGCGATCCGGCGCCACGGCATCCGGGGCGTCGCACCGGACCCCGAAACCAAGCTGCGCGCGAACGATATCGTCGTGCTGCGCGGCCTGCCCGAAGTGCTGGCGCAAGCCGAGGAACGGCTCTCGCGCAATCGCCGGGCAGCCTAGCTTCCCTCTTTTGTCACCAAGGCGAACGCGCGGCCTCACGGCGCGGACTCCGGAGAAGTCATGTCCATTACCCCCTCGCACGCCCAGCTCGACGCCGCGCGTTTCATCAAGGAGCGCGTGCGCACCGTCGATAACTGGCCGCAACCCGGCGTGCAGTTCCGCGATATCACGACCATCCTGCAAGACCGCAAGGCGCTGCGCATGCTGATTGACCTGTTCGTGCAGCGCTATATCGACGAAAACGTGAACGTGATCGCCGGCATGGACGCGCGCGGCTTCATCATCGGGCCGATTCTCGCGTACGAGCTGAGCCTCGGTTTCGTGCCGATCCGCAAGAAGGGCAAGCTGCCGTACAAGACGCTCGAACAGTCGTACGAGCTGGAATACGGCCGCGCGACCGTCGAGATTCACGAGGATGCGTGCAAGCCGGGCGACCGCGTCGTGATCGTCGACGATCTCGTCGCGACCGGCGGCACCATGATGGCCGGCAAGATTCTGCTGGAGCGGCTCGGCGCGCAAGTAGTCGAGGCGGCGGCGATCATCGATCTGCCGGATCTCGGCGGCTCGAAGCTGCTGCGCGAAAATGGCGTGCCGCTTTATACCGTGTGCGAATTCGCCGGACATTGACATGCCCAACTTTCTGCTCTTTCTCGCGGCTTCCGTCGCGATCACCGTCGCGCCGGGGCCGGACAATCTTCAGGTGCTCGCGCGCGGCATTTCGCAAGGACGGCTCGCGGGCGTGGTCGCGGCGTGCGGGTTCGCATTCGGCGTGATCTTCCATACGACGCTCGCGGCGCTCGGGGTTGCAGCACTGCTGCGTTCGTCGCCGATGGCGTTTCAGGCGGTGAAACTGGCGGGCGCGGCGTATCTCGTGTGGATCGGCATCAAGGCGCTGCGCAGCCACGGCCTCGCGACCGCGCACGCGCGCCCGAGCCAGCCGCTTACGACCGTGTTCCGCCAGAGCGTGATCGGCAACATGTTGAATCCGAAAGTGACGCTGTTCTTCATCGTGTTCCTGCCGCAGTTCGTCGATCCGCACGGCGCGCAAAGCGTGATGCTGCAGATGTTCGAACTCGGCGCGCTCTTCATGCTGCAGACGGTCGTCGTGTTTTCGCTTTTCGGCATCGGCGCGGGAATGATCGGCGCGTGGCTGAAGCGCCGTCCGCGCGTGGGCGTGTGGCTCGACCGGCTCGCGGGTGTCACGTTCATCGCGCTCGGCATTCGCGTCGCGCTCAAGGACTGAGAGATGCCGCTCGCTTCGATCGTTGCCGCACGCCGCTTCGACGCCGCCGCGCACCTACCGTTCTTTATCGGCGATGAACGCGTCGGCTGGATTCGCCGATCCGACGTCGACGCGCTGCGCCGCTGGCCGGACGTCTTCGTGATCGACGCCGCTTCGGTTCGCCTGCACGCGGCGCTCGCCGATGTGAACGCGCGCAGCGCCGCGCTCGGCGCGGTCATCGGCGCGCTTTTCGCCGAAGGCAAGATTCCCGGTTGGCGCGACGAAACCTACGCGATCCGCAACGGCTTCGACGCCGCGCCGCTCGCGTTCATCGAGCGTGCGGCGTCGCGCTTCTTCGGCACGATGACCTACGCGGTGCATCTGAACGGCATCGTAAAATACCGGGATAAGGCGCCGCAGTTGTGGATCGCGCGCCGCAGCGACACCAAGGCGACCGATCCCGGCATGCTCGACAACGTCGTCGCGGGCGGCATCGGCTGGGGTTTCGCACTCATGCCGACGCTCGTGAAGGAATGCTGGGAAGAGGCGGGCATGAGCGCCGAACTCGCTTCGACGGCGACGCCCGGCCGCACGTTTCATGTGCTTCAGTCGCTTCCGGAAGGCACGCAGGCCGAGCAGATCTTCGTGTACGACGTCTCCCTGCCGCCCGATTTCGCGCCGCACAATCAGGACGGCGAAGTCGGCGAGCATCGCCTTGCGCGCATCGAGGACGTCGCGCGCTGGATCGAAGAGGGCAAGCTCACCGTCGATGCGAGTCTCGCGACGCTCGATTGCATGCTGCGTCATCAGTGGATCGACGAAGACGCGTGCGAAGGCATCGACGTGCTGTTCGAAGCGCCGCAAATTTGAAAGAACCGAACGAGGAAAGGTCATGTCGACCGAACATAGTTTTTATCTGAAGTTGTCGTGCCCGGACCGGCCGGGAATCGTGCATGCCGTGTCGGGCTTCCTGTTCAATCTCGGCGCCAATATCCTCGATTCCGCGCAGTTCGGCGACAGCCGCACCGGCGAGTTCTTCATGCGCGTGCATTTCCAGCAAGTCGGCGGCGATCCGGGCCTCGACGCGCTGCGCAAGTCGTTCAGCGATCTCGCCGATGAATTCGGCATGCGCTGGGAACTGCACGACGCATCGGTCAAGCCGCGCGTCGTCATCATGGTGTCGAAGATTGGCCATTGCCTGAACGATCTGCTGTTCCGCTATCGCACCGGGCAATTGCAGATCGAGATTCCGGCGATCATCTCGAATCACAAGGATTTTTATCAGCTCGCGGCGAGCTATGACATCCCGTTCCATCATCTTCCGCTGCTCAACGCGACGTCCGAAGCGAAGGCCGCGCAGGAAGCGCGCGTAATGGAAATCGTCGATCAGCACGACACCGATCTCGTCGTGCTCGCGCGCTACATGCAGATTCTGTCGCCGGATTTGTGCGCGAAGCTGTCGGGACGCGCGATCAACATTCATCACTCGTTCCTGCCGAGCTTCAAGGGCGCGAAGCCGTACTATCAGGCGTTCGATCGCGGCGTGAAGCTGATCGGCGCGACCGCGCACTACGTCACGTCCGATCTCGACGAAGGCCCGATCATCGAGCAGGAAGTGGAGCGCGTCGATCACAACATGACGCCGGATCAACTGACGGCGATCGGCCGCGACGTCGAATGCGTGACGCTCGCGCGCGCGGTGAAGTGGCATGCCGAGCATCGCATTCTGCTCAACGGACACAAGACGGTCGTGTTCCGCTAGATCGCGCTTTCGGAAAGACAAAGCCCGCCGGTTCAGGCGGGCTTTTTTACGCTCAAACGAGCCGCAGATAAATCAGCTCGCGCTTGATATATCCGTAGAAAATCGGCGCGGCGATGACGCCGGGAATGCCGAACGCGGCTTCCATTGCGAGCATCGCGAGTAGCAGTTCCCACGCGCGCGCCTCGATCTGCCCGCCGATGATGCGCGCGTTCAGGAAGTATTCGAGCTTGTGGATCAGGATCAGGAACGCGAGCGACGCGACCGCCGTGCCGAACGACACCGACAGCGAAATGCCGACGATGATCGTGTTCGAAATGAGATTGCCGATCACCGGCAGCAGCCCGACGATGAACGTGACGAGCACGAGCGTTTTCGAAAGCGGCAGCCGTTCGTGAAAGAGCGGCAGTGCGACGAGAAGATACAGCGCGGTGAAGACTGCGTTGATCGCTGAAATCTTGATTTGCGCGAACACGATGCGGCGGAAGGCATCGGAGAAGCGCGACACGCGCGCGACGAGCGCGGTGGAAAGCGGCAGCCGATGGTGCGTCGCCCGCGGCGCGCTCACCGCGATAATCGCGCCGACGATCATGCCGATTACAATATGACCGAAGCCGCGCGCCATCTCCTTGCCGCCTTGCTGGAGCATCTCGGCGTGCTTGTGCATCAGCTCGGTGGCTTTGTCCTTCATCTGCACGGTGTCCACGGGCAGGTAATTCGCGAGCCAGTCGGGCACGGACAGCCGCGCGCTCGACGTGATGCTCATCAGCTGATCGAGCAATTTCTGGACGCTCGGGAAGTCGCGCTCGAAATGTTCGATGGTGGCGATGGTCGCGCCCGTCAGCCCGCCGACGATGATCGCCGAAATCAGCCCGACCGCGATGAGACGCGCGCCCCGGCTGACCACATGGCGCTCGATCAGCGGCGCGATCATGTGCGTAAGCTGAAAAACCAGCATGCCGGCGAGCAGGCCGCCGAGCAATTGCAGCCTGAGCGTGAGATACAGCGCCAGCAGCGCAAGGACGTAGCTGCCGATCTCCACCGCCGACAGCTTCGGCAAGCTCATGTCGCTCGTCAGCCTGACGTGGCGCGTGGGCAGGTCCCGTACACGCGCTTCCTCGTTGGCCGCTTCGTTGCGCTTCGCCATGACTGCGTTCCTTTTCCCCTGCTGCGTACGACGGTTATTCGTGCCGCGGCGCGCGCGGCGCATTTCGACGGTCCGGCTGACAGCGCTTCGGCAGCCAGACCGGCGCCGTGAATCAGGCCGCCGATTTGGCTCGTTGCAACAAGGGTGCCAGATATCTGCCGGTAAAGCTCGCCTTCGACTTCGCAACCTGCTCCGGCGTCCCTTGGGCGATGATCTGCCCGCCGCCGGCGCCGCCTTCCGGACCGAGATCGATGACCCAGTCGGCGGTTTTGATTACGTCGAGATTATGCTCGATGATTACGACAGTATTACCCTGATCGCGCAATCGATGAATCACTTCGAGCAAAAGCGCGATGTCGTGGAAGTGCAAACCGGTCGTCGGCTCGTCGAGGATATATAGCGTCCGACCGGTATCGCGCTTGCTCAGTTCCAGCGAAAGCTTGACGCGCTGGGCCTCGCCGCCCGATAGCGTCGTCGCGGACTGGCCGAGCCGGATATAGCCGAGACCGACGTCGAGCAGCGTTTTCAGCTTGCGCGCCACCACCGGCACCGCCTTGAAGAACTCGTGCGCGGCCTCGACCGTCAGGTCCAGCACTTCGCTGATGTTCTTGCCCTTGTACTGGACTTCCAGCGTCTCGCGGTTGTAGCGCTTGCCGTGACACACGTCGCAGGGCACGTAGACATCCGGCAAAAAGTGCATTTCTACCTTCAGAACGCCGTCGCCCTGACAGGCTTCGCAGCGGCCGCCCTTCACGTTGAACGAGAAGCGGCCGGGGTCGTAGCCGCGCTCCTTCGCCGCCGGCACGCCTGCGAACAGTTCGCGGATGGGCGTGAACAGTCCGGTGTAAGTGGCCGGATTGCTGCGCGGCGTGCGGCCGATCGGCGACTGATCGACGGCGATCACTTTGTCGAAGTGTTCGAGACCTTCGATCGACTCGTACGGTGCGGGCTCCGTCGCCGAGCCGTACAGATGCTGCGCGACCGCGTGCTGCAGCGTGTCGTTGATGAGCGTCGACTTGCCCGAGCCGGACACGCCCGTCACGCAGGTCAGAAGTCCGACGGGCAAATCGAGCGTCACGCGCTTCAGATTGTTGCCGTACGCCTCGACGATGCGCAGCATGCGCTCGTCCGGCGCGGTGCGCTCGGCGGGATAGCTGATCGTGCGCTTGCCGGACAGATACTGCCCGGTAATGGAATTCCCGTCCTTTTGCACCTGCACCGGCGTGCCTTGCGCGACGATCACGCCGCCGTGCTCGCCCGCGCCCGGTCCCATGTCGACGACGTAATCGGCCATGCGGATCATGTCCTCATCGTGCTCGACGACGATCACCGAATTGCCGATATCGCGCAGATGCTTGAGCGTGTCGATCAGCCGGTCGTTGTCGCGCTGATGCAGGCCGATCGACGGCTCGTCGAGCACGTACATCACGCCCGTAAGGCCGGAGCCGATCTGCGACGCGAGCCGGATGCGCTGCGCCTCGCCGCCGGAAAGCGTCTCCGCGCTGCGTTCCAGCGACAGATAATCCAGCCCGACGTTGTTCAGGAACGAGAGCCGCGCGACGATTTCCTTGATGACCTTGTCGGCGATTTCGCCCTTCGCGCCCTCCAGACGCAGCGTCTGGAAATAGCCGAGCGCATCGCGTAGCGGCCAGCCGCTGATTTCATAGATGCCGCGCGCCTGTTCTTCTGCGCCGACTTTCACGAAGCGCGCTTCGCGCCGCAGACGCGTGCCTTCGCACGCCGGGCACGGCTGATTGTTCTGGTATTTCGCGAGTTCTTCGCGCACCGCCGCCGAATCGGTCTCGCGATAGCGCCGCTCCAGATTCGGGATGATGCCTTCGAACGCATGCTCGCGGACCGACGCGCGCCCGCGCTCGTTAATGTACGAA
Organism: Caballeronia sp. LZ008; assembly: GCF_031451435.1. NCBI lineage: Bacteria > Pseudomonadati > Pseudomonadota > Betaproteobacteria > Burkholderiales > Burkholderiaceae > Caballeronia > Caballeronia sp. LZ008. The sequence goes on from NZ_JARUXK010000001.1 coordinate 239,564, forward strand.
AACGGAATCGCCTGCTTGCCCGAGCCGTACAGAAGAATCTTGCGCACTTTCTCGGGCAGATCCTCGAACGGCGCGTCGATTTCGAATTCGTAGAATGCCGCGAGGCTCTGCAGCATCTGGAAATAGAACTGATTGCGCCGGTCCCAGCCCTTTACCGCGCCCGCCGCGAGCGACAGCGACGGATGCGCGACCACGCGCTTCGGATCGAAGAACGTGATCTGTCCGAGACCGTCGCATTCCGGGCACGCGCCCATCGGATTATTGAACGAGAAAAGACGCGGCTCCAGTTCCGGCAGCGAATACGAGCAGATCGGACACGCGAATTTCGAGCTGAAGAGCTTCTCCTTTTCGGTGTCCATTTCGAGCGCGATCGCGCGGCCGTCGGCGAGACGCAGCGCGGTTTCGAACGATTCCGCGAGGCGCTGCTTCATGTCCGGCCGCACTTTGAGACGGTCGATCACGACGTCGATCGTGTGCTTGTCGTTCTTCTTGAGCTTCGGCAGCGAATCGACTTCGTAGATTTTCGCGACGCCTTCGTTCGCCGTGCCGCCGCCCGAGCGGATGCGAAAGCGGATGAAACCCTGCGCCTGCATTTCCTCGAACAGCTCGACGTGCTCGCCCTTCCGATCCGCGACGACCGGCGCGAGGATCATCAGCTTGGTTTCTTCAGGCAGCGCGAGTGCGGCGTCGACCATTTGCGAGACGCTTTGCGCCTCCAGCGGAATCAGATGATCCGGGCAATACGGCGTGCCGACGCGCGCGTACAAAAGACGCAGGTAATCGTGAATTTCAGTGACGGTGCCGACCGTCGAGCGTGGATTGTGCGACGTGGCCTTCTGCTCGATCGAAATGGCCGGCGACAAACCTTCGATCAGATCGACGTCCGGCTTTTCCATCAGCTGCAAAAATTGCCGCGCATACGCCGAGAGGCTTTCCACGTAACGGCGCTGGCCTTCCGCATAGAGCGTGTCGAACGCGAGCGACGACTTGCCCGACCCCGACAGCCCCGTGATCACGATCAACTTATGGCGCGGCAAGTCGAGATTGACGTTCTTCAGATTGTGGGTGCGAGCCCCACGAATACGAATTTCTTCCACGAGTTCGTTCCGGCGTTTTTCGGGTGCTTTCGGATGTTTTCAGCGGCGCTTTCATCTGTCCGGACGGGCCACGAAGCCATTGCCGGGCGGAAAGAGAGGGGGCCAAACCTGCTACTATAACGACTTTTAAAGGGCGCAGCGCCCGAGCCCAAGGGCCGGATGCGCGTCGATCGGCCGGCGCGGGGACTTGCCGGCCAAGTACGGGAGAGCGCCGACGCATCGAGCGGCGCGCTTTTAGCCGTGCGATTCCATATAGTGCCGTTTCGAGCAAGAACAAGGCGGCCGCGCCTGGCTGCGCCGCAGGCCAGGCCAGACGCGACCCTCATCCTTTTCCCGTTTCTGATGTCCAATCCGTCTGCCACGTCCACACGTCTGTCTGCGCCGGAGTTGCGCGCGACCGTGTCGCTCGCTGCCATCTTCGCGCTGCGCATGCTCGGTCTTTTCATGATCATGCCGGTGTTTTCGGTGTACGCGAAAACCATCCCCGGCGGCGACAACGTGCTGCTCGTCGGCATTGCGCTTGGCGCCTACGGCGTCACGCAGTCGATGCTCTACATCTTCTACGGCTGGATTTCCGACAAGCTCGGGCGCAAGCCGGTCATCGCGTTCGGCTTGCTCGTCTTCGCGGTGGGCAGCTTCGTCGCGGCCGCCGGGCATTCGATGACGTGGATCATCGCCGGGCGCGTGATCCAGGGCATGGGCGCCGTTTCGTCCGCGGTGATCGCGTTCATTGCCGATCTCACGCACGAGGAAAACCGCACGAAGGCGATGGCGATGGTCGGCGGCAGCATCGGCGTGTCGTTCGCGGTGGCGATCGTCGGCGCGCCGATCGTGTTCCACTGGGTCGGCATGAGCGGGCTTTTCACGGTGATCGGCGTCCTGTCGATCCTCGCGGTGGGCGTGGTGTTCTGGATCGTGCCCGATCCGCCCGCGCATCCGGTTCACGTCAAGGCGCCGTTCGCGGAAGTGCTGCACAACGTCGAGTTGTTGCGCTTGAACTTCGGCGTGCTCGTGCTCCACGCGACGCAGACCGCGCTTTTCCTCGTCGTGCCGCGCATTCTGGTGGACGGCGGGTTGCCGGTCGCATCGCACTGGAAGATTTACCTGCCCGTGATGGCGCTCGCGTTCGTGCTCATGGTGCCGGCCATCATCGCCGCCGAGAAACGTGGAAAAATGAAGAGCGTGATGCTGAGTGCGATCGGGCTTATCCTGATCGGCCAGTTGTTATTGGGCGCGGCTCCCCATACGCTGTGGTCCGTGGCAGCCATTCTGTTCGTGTACTTTCTCGGCTTCAACGTGCTGGAGGCGTCGCAGCCGTCTCTGGTGTCGAAGCTTGCGCCGGGCACGAGAAAGGGCGCGGCGGCGGGCGTGTACAACACGACGCAGTCGATCGGCCTTGCCCTCGGCGGGGTGATCGGCGGCTGGCTGCTGAAGCTCGACGGGCCGAGCGCGGTTTTCTTCGCGTGTTCGGCGCTGGTGTTGGCGTGGCTCATCGTCGCTGCATGGATGAAGCCGCCACCGCGCAGAACAGAGCGCGCGGCCTGAGAGAAATTGGAATCATCGAATCGAGCCGACAGGGTGCAACCGAATCCACGTCTGAAGACGAGATCGGTCCAATCGCATCTTTCGGCTGACAGTTAGCAAGGAATCTACCGGAGAAATCATGGCATCAGTCAACAAGGTCATTCTCGTGGGCAATCTGGGCGCCGACCCGGAAACCCGCTACCTCCCGAGCGGCGACGCCGTGGCCAATATTCGTCTCGCGACGACGGACCGCTACAAGGACAAGGCCTCCGGCGAATTCAAGGAACTCACGGAGTGGCATCGCGTGGCGTTCTTCGGCCGGCTCGCCGAAATCGTCAACGAATATCTGAAGAAGGGGTCGTCGGTTTACATCGAAGGGCGTATTCGCACGCGCAAATGGACCGATCAATCGGGCCAGGAGCGCTATTCGACCGAAATCGTCGCGGATCAGATGCAGATGCTCGGCGGTCGCGGCGGCGCCGGTGCCGGCGATGATGGCGGCTACAGCCGCAGCGCGCCGATGGATCGTTCGGGCGGTGGCGGCGGCGGCGGCGGACGCGCGCCCGCAGGCGGTCGTGCGAGCGGCGGCTCAGCAGGCGGCGGTTCCAGCCGCCCGAGCGCGCCGGCAGGCGGCGGCTTCGACGACATGGACGACGATATCCCGTTCTAAAGAATCACCGGCAATTCGCGCATCGGAAGATGGGCCTCTGGCTGAAACAGCCTGAGGCCCATTTTTTTTTTAGTCGGCGAGGCGCTTCCTGATTGCGGTGTGATCTATTGCTCGCGCCGGAGCCTATTAAGCGCTCGGCGCCTGATAGTCGCGCTCGTACGCCATCAAGTGCACACCAACTATTCCGCAGTCTAATCGGATTTATCCTATGGCCTGCAAATTGGTCACATTCTATTTTTGAGGCGATTATCCGAGAAAATAAACGCAATCTTTATTTGCTTGTCGTCATCTAATTGAGGTTTTTGAAGGTTTGCGGTTTATCTGTTTCTGGTAAACGCGAATCGGAAAGCCGTGCTTAATCGTGCCGCGTGGATTAATCCGTTGCGCGCCGTTGCAGCCCACAAGCATTTTCACCGAGACCAAGAATAACCGGGGGCCTCTTGAAGCTTCGAATAGTACTGGCTGACGATCATCCTTTCGTTCTCCTTGGGATGAAGGCCATCTTCGCCGCCGCAGACGGATTAGAGGTCGTCGGCGAGGCAAATAATGCGAGCACTTTGTTGGCAGAACTCGCGGTCAAGCCGTGCGATGTGCTGGTCACGGACTTCGCCATGCCCGAGCCGGGAGCGGATGCAAATGACGGTCTCCGTCTCATTCGCAAGGTGCGCCAGGATTTCCCCGACCTCTGCATCGTCGTGCTCACAAGCGTGAGCAACGTCGCGATTTTGCGCTCCATCCTGAATGCCGGCGCGATGAGCCTCGTTAACAAGGCCGAACCCATCGAACTCGTGGTGACGGCCGTGCGGCATGCGAGCGTCGGACGCCGTTTCGTGAGCGCCTCGTTTGTCGCGGCGCTTGCGGAAGCGGGCACGGAGACCGAATTTTCGCCGGAGGAGCCGCGCCTGTCCGTGCGAGAGATCGAAGTCGTCCGCCTGTTTGCCAAAGGCCATTCGATTACCGAAATAGCAAAAGAACTCGATCGCGATGTTCGCACGATCAGCCGTCAGAAACGTGATGCGATGAATAAGCTAGGCGTAAGAAACGATCCCGGGTTATTCGCGTTTGTGCGCGCACGCGGATTAGGATGAGTTTTTGGCGCACTGAAATGGTTTCGGATGCATCTTATGTATCTAAATTTTTCGATGCCGGATGATCGACCTTCTCTTTTTTTGGATGTGAATTCTGGTCCGCAGGACTAGAAGGGGTTTGAGGCAATGGAGTTCTGGAACGGGAACCAGGTGTTCTCGCACGCTAAACGGATAAGGCTCGCAATAGCGGATGATCATCCTCTCGTCATCCTCGCCGTCGAGCGACTCGCTGGGAATTTTCCCAATGTAGAGGTGGTAAGTCGTCACGCTAATTCGACCCAACTCGAAGAGTCGCTTGCTCGCGGCGAGTGCGACGTCGTCGTCATCGACTATTTCATGCCGGGCGGACGTTACGGCGACGGCGTCGAGCTGATTCAGCATGTGGCGAACCAGTATCCGGAGGTCAGGATCGTCGTCATGTCGCGCAGCGGCGACGCCGCGCTCGTCAAGCAGGCGCTGGAAGCGGGAGCCCACGCGTTTCTAAGCAAGGAAGACCGGCTCGAACTGATCTACGTCGCGATTGTTTCGGTCATCGCCAATGAAACCTATCTTGGGCCCGCAATACGCCGCACGCTCGCGCTCGCGGATTCCGAAAGCCACGCGCGTTTCATTCGTCAGCGGCTCACGAGCCGCGAACTGGAAGTGATCGAGCGCTATGCACGCGGCGCGAATGTCACCGAGATCGCGAAGGAACTCGATCGCAGCGTGAAGACGATCAGCGCCCAAAAATGCGCGGCCATGCGAAAGCTCGATTTATCGACAGACGCAGATTTGTATCGATTTATCGCGGACAGTGGCTTGATCTAGACGCATCGCATAGCGCGCACGCCGCGCAAGCCCTGAGGCCAGCAAGAACGCATAACAGAATGAGAACAAGAACGCCGAAACGCGCCATCGTTGCGGATGACCATCCGGTCGTCATCAAGGGTATTCAAACCCTGCTCGAGCGAGATGGCGCGGTGCGCGTGGTCGCCACCGCGTGCGACACGCTGGAACTTGCCGAAGCAATCGATACCACGCCGTGTGACTTCATCTTCTCCGACATCGGTATGCGCGGTATCGACGGGGAAAGCAGCTCGATCACCTTCCTCAGGCGTCTGACCTGGCAGGAAAAGCGGCCGAAGATCATCGTGCTCACGATGATCTGCCAAACGCGAATGCTGGCCGGGCTCGTTCAGCTCGGCGTAGACGGCGTGATCGACAAGCGCGACGGACTCGAATGCCTGCACGACGCGATATCCGTCGCCGAAGCCGGCGGCTGTTTCCTCTCCCCAACCGTGGAGGCGGCCGTGCGCCATTTGCCCGCGACATCGCCGGCGCGCGTGGGCGTACTGAGCCGACGCGAATGGGAGGTTTTCCAGCTCTACGCTCGCGGTCTTCTGGTCCATGAGATCGCTGAGCACTTCGGACGAAGCCGCAAGACGATCGCGACGCAGAAGCGTGCCGGCATGCGCAAGCTGGGACTCGATAGCGAGGAGGAGCTGGTCGCCTACTTTCAGCAAGTCGGCCTGGTCTGAAGTGGTGTAGCCGTCGCCGATGCCCGGTTTAGGAGCAAATTGGGACGGTTCTGATTCGATCCTGATACGCAGCGGCTCAGACTCAAGACATTTGCACTCGACAGGCAAGCACGAAGCGCGGCGACTCGTAGCGGTCAAAAGCCGTGAATCGGCGTCATCGAGTTCTTGCTCAGACGGCGCAGCAACGGTCCTTGCCGCGCCGGCCCGCATCCGAAGGATTCGAATTGAGATTTCTGTTCGCGCGTTGTTTGCTCCTTTTCAGCCTGATCGCGCCATCGTTCGGCAATGCGGCCGACCCGCATGCCTACGCTTCCCAGCCGACTTCTGGACTTCGAAAAAATACAAACGACGCAACGGCCAGCGTCCAACTCGATGAGCCCGAGCGCGGTTACTTGCGCACGCTGAATCCGATCGCCGTCGGCTTGATAGAAGCGTCACGCGGTCGTCCGGATCAGCCGCTTCAGCCGCCGGAAGTCGCGCTCGCCAAAATCGAACAGTCCCTCGGCGTCACGTTCGAGCCGAAGCGATTCAACGACTGGCCCACGGCCGCATCGGCGTTTCAACGCGGCGAAATCGAAATGATCGTCGCACCGAGCCCGCCCGGAACCTTGAACTACGCGATGCATTCCGAGTTGCAGCCGCTCGACCTGTTGATCAAGCGGGCGTTCAGGCAAGCCGAGACGCAAGCCGTCGCCAGGCAGGCGGCATCCGCGACCACGCATATCTCCGCGTTGCGCTTGCTGCCTGCGCTCATCGGCATCGCAGCCGTCTTGTTCGTGACGCTGCGCGCTTTCGTCCGATTGCAGCAGGAAATGGGACGGCGCATGGAGACTGAGCAGCGTCTGGCTACGCAACTCAGTTTCCAGCAGACCATGATGGAGGTGGTGCCGTATCCCCTCGTCGCGAAGGACATGCAGAATCGCTACATCGCGGTGAATCGTGCCTTCGAAGAAGCGCTCGGCGTTCGACGCGGAGACGTTCTCGGACGCACGAGCGTCGAAGTCACGGCGTGGGGAGACGCGCACAGCCGCGTGCTTCACGAGTTGACCAGCACGACGCTCAAAACGGGTCAACGTCAGGAAGTCGAAGCGGAATTTGCCGACAACAGCAATCACTCGCGCTGCGGGCTTTTCTGGACGGGCGCGTTCAATGCGTCGAACGGGGAGCGAGCGGGCGTCGTCGGCACGATGATCGACATCACCGATATTCGCGACGCCGAAACGCGCGCGCGGCAAACCGAGCGGCGTCTTCACGACGTGACGCGATCGCTGCCGGCGGTCGTGTTCCAGTTGCGCCGCGCGAGCGACGGCACGTACAGCCTTCCTTATATCGATGGCGATACGCGTCAGTTGCTCGGTCTGGACGTCGCCGCTCTGGCCGACGATCCGATTCACGCGCTGACGCACGTCCACGACGAAGACAGCGCCCGGCTTCTCGCGGAAATCGAAACTTCGGCGCGGACACTCGAGCCGCTGCACACCGAGTTTCGTTCGACGGTGGAAGGCGTGCACCGCTGGATTCGCGCGGATCTCGTCGCGCACCGCGAAGACGACGGCGCCGTGGTCTGGAGCGGCTATTGGGCCGACGCGAGTGTCGAGCACGCCCGCGCCGACGAACTCGCCCGCGCGCGCGACGCCGCCGAAGCCGCATCGCGCGCGAAGGACGACTTCCTCGCGATGATGAGTCATGAAATCCGTACGCCGATGAACGGCGTGCTCGGGCTCGTCGAAGTGCTCGAAAATACGCGTCTGAACCCCGACCAGTCGCAAATGCTCGGCATGATTCAGGATTCGGCGAGCGCGCTCCTGCAGATTCTCGACGATCTCCTCGACTATTCGAAGATCGAGGCCGGCAGGCTGACGATCGAGTCCACGCCGATCGATTTGCGCGAACTCGTCGATAGTGCGGTGGGCCTGCTCGCCGCAAGAGCGCACGAAAAGGGCCTGCGCGTGCGCGTCGACGTGGCGCCCGAAGTGGCCGCGGCGGTCAGGGGCGACAGCGTGCGGCTCAGGCAGGTTCTCTTCAATCTTATGAGCAACGCGATCAAGTTCACGATCAAGGGCGATGTCGCGCTGCACGTTCGCGCGGTCGAGCACACCGAGTCGGCGCAGGTGATCGAACTGTGCGTGAAAGACACGGGCATCGGGATCGCTCCGGACGCGCAGCGAAGCCTGTTCGAGCCGTTCGTGCAAGCTGAAACCTCCACGACGCGGCGCTTCGGCGGCACCGGGCTCGGCCTGACGATCTGCAATCGTCTCGTCGCGCTGATGGGCGGCGCGATGAGCCTTGAAAGCGCGCTGGGCGTCGGCACGGCAATGACCGTTCGTCTCACGATGCCCGTCGAGACCTTGCATTATCAGATCGACGGATTGCGCGGCAAGCGAGGCATCGTGGCGATCGACGACGATCGCGTCGCGGCGGCCCTCGTGCACTATGGCGAGGCGCTTGGTCTGCAATTGCTGCGCTACACGCCCGACGAACTCGCGCGATCAGAACACGAGTTGCTCGAAGACATCGAGATCGTCTTTCTGAGCGATACGCACAAGCACGCTTCGCCATCCGCTTCGCGTGTGATCCACGTAACCGAAAAGCCGAAGCCGACGGGATACCGCATTCTCGAAGACGACATCCGCGTGAGCGTCAATCCGATTTCGTGGCACGGCCTCGGCGCGGCCTGCGTCGCCGCATTGACAGGCATGCCGCAGGTCGCATCGGGCGTCACGCATTCGCACGAAGCGAAGATGGTGGCGCCCGACCGGGAAGACGCGCTGCGCAGCGGCAGGCTCGTGCTCGTCGCCGAAGATCATCCGGTGAATCAGGAGCTGATCCGAAATCAGCTTACCCTGCTGGGTTTCGCGTGCGATGTCGTGCACGACGGCGCCGAGGCATACGCTGCCCTCGCTGACACCCGATACGGATTCCTGATTACCGATTGTCACATGCCGAACATGACGGGCTACGAACTGGCTCGACGCATCCGTTCGGATGAAGCCGGCGCGTCGCGTCGCTTGCCGATCCTCGGCGTCACGGCGAGCACGGCGCCCGACGAATTGCGCAAGTGCCGTGAGGCGGGCATGGACCACTGTCTCGTGAAGCCGACCCGGCTCGCTACCTTGCGGGAGCATCTGAACCGATGGTGGATCACGAATGAACGCACGCCCGAAGCCGAGACACATTCCGCTCAGGGAACCGATGTGCCGGCCCGCTACGATGACGAACTCGATCTGAGCGCCATGGCGCAACTATGGGGCAGCGAAGCGACCGTCAAGGCGTTGCTCGATGCGTTCGTGTCGTCGTTCCGCGAGGATCTCGTGGCGCTTCGGCAATTGCTCGATCGCGGCACGGTCGATGATCTGCGGGACTGGCATCATCGCGTCGTCGGGGCGGCGAGCGTGTTGCAGTATCGGCCGCTGCTCGGCGCGCTGGAGGAGTTTCGTCGCGATCTGCATGTGAAATCGCGCGACGTGCGCCGTCGCGAGGGACTTGCGTTGATCGCGCGATGCGAGCAGCTCGTGGACCGTATCCACGCGCAAGGCGCCGCAATTCTCTGACCGGGCGCTTTCTTATTCCGTAGGTGTGCAGGGACTCGCATCGGCGAGTTCGCCATCGCGGAAATAGGCGAGCGCGAAATCGACGAACGCGCGTGTCTTGGCCGAAACGTGCCGGCGTCCCGGGTAGACGATAGACACTTCCTTGTCAGCGTCCTTGAGCGTATGGCCGGGCAGCAGTCGCACGAGCGAACCCACCTCGATATCCTGCGCCACGTAGCTCTCCGGGAGCACCGCGATTCCCATTCCGGAAAGCGCCGCCTGCCGCAGCATGTGCGAACTGTTCACGCTGTATGCCGGATCGAGTTCGACGCTTTCCGTCTCTCCCGACGGTCCGATGAAGGACCACGTCGATCCATGGATATCCGAAGACGGCGCGAGAAACTCATGTGACGCCAGCGATGCCGGCCCGACGGGCGCGCGGCGTTGCGCCAGATAAGCCGGTGCGGCGACGAGCACCGCCGCGACTCTCACCAACGGGCGGTTGATCAGCATGCCGCTGTTCACGAGATGCGGCACGACGATGCCGACGTCGAAGCCCTCCGCGACGAGATCGACCGGACGATGCAGCAGCGTCAGGCGCAACTTCACGTTCGGGTATCGCTCGCGGAATCCGCGCAGCATTGGCGTGAGTCCGAGCAATGAGAATGATGCCGACGCGACGAGCTTGAGCGTGCCCGAAGAGTCGACCGAACTGTTCCCCACTGATGCTTCGATCGTCTCGATCTGTTCGATCACTGCACGGCAGCCGTCCGCATAGGCGCGACCGGCCTCGGTTAGCGACACGCTGCGCGTCGTGCGGTTCAGCAAGCGCGTGTTGAGATGCGCCTCGAGCAACGAGACGTAGCGCGTTATCACGGCGTTGGATAGATCGAGCGCGTTGGCGGCACGGCCGAACGATTCGGTTTCCGCCACTTTCAGGAAGACGCGCATCGCCTGGAGTTGATTCATTGAGCGATCGATGTGAGAAGCGCATTTCGAACGCTTCGAGTATGCCGATAAATGCCGGCGGCTAAAGCGCGGCCTCGCGTGCGCGATGTTAGAGCGCGATGACATGCTGGGGAATCGGAGTGTTCTGATCGGAGACGAATGTCTCAATGCGACCACTGTGGCATGAACGCAACTCGTGTCCATAGGCGCGTTCGCACGGCGCTAATCGGATGACGCGTAAGTCCATGCGGCCTAAGCGTTAACCCATCCCGAAATTGAACTTTTCGAATTATTCGAAAAGGTTTTTGTGATTCCTTTGGCGGTTTCTCAAAAATAGCGGGCAATAAACTTTGCCGTGCCGAATATCGGTGCTGAACAAGACGAGCGAAGACGGGAGTCCGAACTCGACAGGCGTTTGGCCTGAAGCAACCCATCGAGTCTCAAGACTCAAAGGAATACACATGAAAAAGACTCTGATCGTAACGGCCGTTGCCGCTCTGGCCGGTTCGTTCGCAACTGCTGCAAGCGCGCAAAGCAGCGTCACGCTGTATGGTCTGGTCGATGCGGGCCTGACGTACGTCAACAACGTGCAAGCTCCGTTCGGCGCAGGCTACGAAAAGGCAAGCGCGTGGGGCGTGACCAGCGGCAATCTGCAGAACAGCCGTTGGGGCTTGCGCGGCGCTGAAGACCTCGGCGGTGGCATGAAAGCCGTCTTCACGTTGGAAAACGGTTTCAACATCGCGAACGGCACCAGCGATGGTCGCCAGTTCGGCCGTCAGGCTTACGTCGGTCTGTCGATGGCGCAAGCGGGTACTCTGACGCTCGGTCGTCAGAACGACGCTGTTGCTGACTATCTCGGCCCGTTGAGCGCGACCGGTTCGTGGGGCGGCACGTACTTCGCGCACCCGGGCGATCTGGACAATCTGGACGGTAACGCTTTCCGCATTAACAACTCCATCAAGTTCGTGAGTGCGAACTATTCCGGCCTGTCGTTCGCTGGCGCATACGGCTTCTCGAACACCGCGGGCAGCTTCGCCGCAAACCGTGCATACAGCCTCGGTGCGGGCTATGCGAATGGTCCGTTCAAGTTCGGCGCGGCATACACGCAAGCGAACGGTTACAACTCGAACAACGTCGGCGCGATCACGGAGGTTCCGGTAACGCTGTTCACTCCGGCCGATCAAGACACAGCACGCGTGCGTACGTTCGGTGCGGGCGGTAGTTTCACGACCGGTGCTATGACGTTCGGTCTGGTTTGGACGCAGATCCGCCTCGACAACAATAGCAACGCCGCGCTTGATTCTTCGTCGATTACCAATAACTACGAAATCAACGGCCGCTACGCACTTAGCCCGGCACTGTCGGTTGGTGCGGCTTACACCTTCACGTACGCCAAGACCGAAGATCCGCTGGAGGAGTCCAGGCGCGTTCGCCGTCACCAGTTCGGTTTGCAGACGGACTATGCATTGTCCAAGCGCACCGACATCTATGCTGAAGGCGTTGTGCAGATCGCGAGCGGCGGTGGAGACGGCGTGTACCCGCGCGCTGCTATCAGCGGCGCAGGCGACGCTTCCTCGAGCAGCCGTCAGGTTCTCCTGACGACGGGTATCCGTCACCGCTTCTAAAGCGGTTTGAGCAGTACCAAGCTGTTGTAGCTAGCTAGAGAAGGGCGCCGCGAGGCGCCCTTTTCGCATTGGCGCGCCCGCTTTCACCGAAGAGAAATGCGTCACGCATTTGAATTGATCTACCATGGCGATGCGGTCCTACCAGCAAAACGCGCACTGACCGCGACCAGGAGAGCAATGATGATCTCGACATGCCGACCACATGTCCGCTGGATACCCATTCTGCTGCTCGCGACGCTCGCCGCGAGCCCCGCTCACGCCGACTCCGTCGCGCTAAAAGCGAACCTCCAGCCTTCGAGCGAAGTTCCGCCGCGCGTGAGCAAAGGCCACGGCATCCTCGACGCCACTTTCGACACCGACACCAAAGTGCTGACTTGGACCGCGACTTATGCGGAGCTATCGGGTCCGGTGACGATGGCGCATTTCCACGGCCCCGCGCCGGTCGGGCAGAACGCGAAGGTGCAAGTGCCCGTCGACAAGAAAGCGCTCGCGAGCCCGATGAAAGGACAAGCGACGCTGACGGACCCGCAAGTCACCGATCTCATGGCGGGTCAGTGGTATTTCAATATTCACACGCAGGAGAACCCGACCGGCGAGATACGCGGTCAGGTGGTGCCTGCCGATTGACGCTCGGCGACGATGAGTTGGCAAAGCGCCTTCGCGTGCTGGGTCGTAGCGAAACGCGTGCGTCCGCACAGCGCGCATCCCACGCTCGACGTCGAACTCGCGCGCGACTACGCGTCGCGCCGGCTCTGGTCGCCGCGCGTGCCGAAAGGATGGCGGCTCGACATCCGCGAGACAATCGGCGATGCACCGCTGCGCGGCCAATGGCTCATCCCGCCGACAACGCCGCGCGCAACGATTCTTTATCTGCACGGCGGCGGTTATTACTTTTGCTCGCCCCGCAGTCATCGAGCGATTACGTTCGGATTGGCGACCCGCGCGAATGCCAGCGTTTTCTCGCTTGATTATCGTCTTGCGCCGGAACATCGCTTTCCAGCGGCGCTCGACGATAGCGTCGCGGCCTATCGTCGGTTGCTCGAAAACGGGGTGCCGGCGCAATCGATCGTCATCGCGGGCGATTCCGCGGGCGGCGGCCTCGCGCTCGCGACGCTTCTCTCGCTGCGCGACGCAGGCGATCCGCTTCCGGCCGCAGCCGTGCTGTTTTCACCGTGGACGGATCTGACGTCCAGCGGCCAGTCGATGCGAACCAACGACGGCCGCGACCCGATGTATCACGCGTCGGCGTTTCCCAAAGTTGCCGAGCAATATCTCGGCGCGGCGGACGCGCGCAATCCTTACGCGTCGCCCGTTTTCGGGGATTACGAAGGCTTGCCGCCGCTCTTCGTCCAGGCCGGCGATACGGAATTGCTCCTCGACGACGCCACCCGCGTCGCAGCCAAAGCGCGCGCGGCGGGCGTGCGCGTCGAAATGGAAATCTGGCGCGGCGTGCCGCACATCTTCCAGATCTGGGCGCCGTTCATGCCCGAGGCGCGCGAGGCGCTCGCGCACGCCGCCGCATTCATCGAATCGACGGCGGCGGCGACGAATCCTCATCGCCCGCCCATGACCTCGATCGTCTGATACGCGCGCTCGACCGCCGACGCGCCGTATCGACGCTCGAGCCTGCGCACGGTGAAGTGCCCATGCGCCATCTGCTGGAAATGGTCGATGAACACGGTGTTGACCATCGCGCCGAGCACCGCGCCGATCGCCGGAATCGACTTCGCCGCGACCTGCTCGCTGACCTGCACCGAAAACCGCGATGCGACCGTCTGCAGGAACTTGAGCAGCGCCGTCGATCCGTGACTGCTCAGACCCTTGGCAGCGATCTCGTTTGTCGCGCGCGAGACCGACTGCGCAAGCGCGCCGCGCACGATGAAATAGCCGAGATCGGCGTTGTCGTCGTCGGTTTTGGTGCCGCCCATTCCGAGCACCATCATGCATTGCAATTGCGCCTCGACTCGATGCACGTCCTCGCCTTCGCTGCGCGCGATATCGCAGATCGAGCGGAACATCAGCGTCGTCGTAACGGGCAACTCGACAGGCAACGCGAACAGTCCGAATGCGCCGCCCGCCGCGCCGGTCGTCGCGACGGCGAGTTTGTGCATCAGGTTGTGCGGCTTGTCGGGCGGCGGCGCGAGTAGCGAATCGGAGGGCGCGCTCTTGCCGAGCGTGCGCAGCGCGACCTGAAGGCATTTCTTCAGCGCGAGCTGCGTCGCGTCGTCGACTTTTTCCTGCGCGGCGGCCGGCAAGCGGCCCATCAGCTTTTCGATGGGCGCGCCGACGACACTCGCCAGCTTCATCGTCAGCGACGGGCTTTCCAGCAATTCCTTCGCGCGGGCAAGGGCCGCGAAATCTTCGGTCGTAAGCGGCGAGGTGATGATCGGCGTCGGTTCCATGCGAGGGTTCTATCCGGGAAAAGGTAAGTTGACATGCAGAATTAGAGTGCGCGCCCGTGCTATGATTCCATTTCCGTTGACTAGTCAATCATTGCGCTTACAAAGATGGCCGTTCATACAGCCGCGCATCATTCCAGCGGGCAGGTGCTGCCTTTTCGCGAATCCCTCATGGCGATGCTGGGCGTTTCGTTCGTCACGATGCTCGTCGCGCTCGATCAGACTGTGGTCGGCACCGCGCTGCCGACGATCGTCGCGGAGCTTAAAGGCTTCGATCTCTACGCGTGGGTCGCCACGTCGTATCTTCTGACTTCCGTCATCACCGTGCCAATTTTCGGACGCCTCGGCGATTACTACGGCCGCAAGCCGTTCGTGATCGCGTCGATCGTCGTGTTCACCGTCGCCTCCGTGCTGTGCGGGCTCGCCAACAGCATGATGTTCCTCGTGCTCGCGCGCGGCTTGCAAGGCATCGGCGGCGGGATGCTCGTCGGCACGGCGTTCGCGTGCATCGCCGATCTTTTCCCCGATAACGTCGTGCGCCTGCGCTGGCAAGTGCTGATGAGTTCCGCGTTCGGCATCGCGAACGCGGTCGGGCCGTCGCTCGGCGGCTTCCTCACGCAGTATTACGGCTGGCGTTCGGTCTTCTACGTCAATCTGCCGGTGGGCATCGTGTCGCTCTTTTTCGTGTGGCGCTTCCTGCCGCATCTGCGGCACGTCGCGCATGAAGGCAAGATGCGCCTCGACTGGCCGGGCGCCGCGCTGATCGCGGTGGCGCTCGGCGCGCTGCAATTGTTCGTCGAAATGCTGCCGAAACACGGCTTCGGCGCGGAATCCGTCGCGCTGCTCGCGATGAGCGTCGCCGCCGGCTTCGCGCTGTGGAAGTGGGAAATGCGCTGCGATTACGCGATCCTGCCCATCGACATGTTTCGCAACAAGGCGCTCGCCGCGCTCTTCACGCTCGCGATTCTCGGCGGTTTCACGATGTTCTCGCTGCTCTTCTATGCGCCGCTGCTGTTCCAGGGCGGCTTCGGCATGTCGCCGAGGGACGCGGGCATGATGATTACGCCGCTCGTCGTGTTCATCACGATCGGCAGCATCGTGAACGGGCGCATCGTCACGCGCCTGAAGAACGCCAATCTGATGCTGTACGTCGGTTTCGCGCTGCTCGCGGTGTCGTGTCTCGGCACCGTCGTCGCGACGCACAACATGCCGCGTTCGCTGCTGCTCGTCGTCATGCTGCTCGGCGGACTCGGCCTTGGCTTCGTCATGCCGAATCTCACCGTGTTCGCGCAACAGACCGCGGGCCGCGCGCATCTGGGCATCGCGACGGCGCTTTTGCAGTCGCTGCGCATGATCGGCGGGATGATCGGCACCGCGCTCACCGGCACGCTCGTCGCGCATCTCTATGCGAGCGGCGTGAATCTCGCGCTGGAAAAAGATCACGCGATGCATTGGGCCGCTGATCTCTCCGATCCGCAAATCCTCATCAATCGCGAAGGTCAGGAGACGCTGCTTGCGCAACTGAGCGCGGCGGGGCATAACGGCGCGATGCTGCTCGAAGCCGCGCGCGAAGCGCTCGTCGCCGCGATCCACATTGGTCTCGCGCTCGCGGCGGTGATCGCGGTGGTGTCGTTGTGGCAGTCGCGCCGCGTTCCGCCGGTGCGACTGAAAGGGCCGCAAGAGCCGGTCATCCTCGCCGAATGATAGAGAAAGAGCATGAATGAACAGGACCGTATCGCCGTGGTGCAGCAATTCGGGCGCACATATCGCGCGTTCATGTCGGCGTTCGAGACGGCCGTCGGCCAGCCGATGCCACGCTGGCGCATTCTGCTCGCGTTGCACGAGCACGCGGGCGTGCTGTCGCAGAAGCGGCTCGTCGAGCATCTGAAAGTGGACCCGGGCGCGCTGACGCGTCAGCTAAAGACGCTGGAAGGACTCGGCTGGATCGTGCGCAGCGTCGATGCACGCGACAATCGCGTGTCGAATGTCGCGCTGACGGCGCAAGGACGCGCCATCGCGGAAGATGGTTTGCCGCGACGCAATGCGTTCCTTCACGACACGATGGCTTCGCTGCCCGACGAGGCCATCGAGGCCTTGTCGAGCGCGCTGCACATGTTCGAGGGACGCCTTCAGGAAGTGGCGGCCGCGAATGCCGCATCGGCGGCCGCGCTAGAAGAAAAGGCTTAGAAGAACGTTTCGATCACTTCGGTGACGCGATACTTCGGGTCGACGACCAGAATCTGACGCCACTTGTCGAACGTCAGGCACGGATGCGAGATATCGAACGCGATCATGTCGCCGACTTTCACGTCGTCGCCCGGCTTGATGCGCAAGTACGCGTGCTGATCCATCAGGCCGAAAATCTCCCAGCCTTCGTCGGGCGATACGTCACGCGGCGCTTCGTTGCCCGGACGATAATGCTTCGCCGGCTCCGGCATGCCCGCATCGAACGCGGAATCGCGCTTGCCCAGACCGATGATCGCGCGGTCCGGTTCCGGAATCGACTGCACGTACGCCCATAGTTGCAGCGCCGGCTTCAGACCTTGGCCCATCTTCTTCGCGATAGGATTGCGCGCGAAAATCTCGTTCTGCGCTTTCTTGTAGATGCCGACGTCGTGCGTCAGATAGCAGCCCGGCCGCAGCACGACCTCGATCGCATCGCTGTTGGCCTTCGCGAACTCGTCGGCGACGACGTCGTACCACGCCGATCCCGCGCCCGACAGAATCGCCGGCTTGCGCGCGATCTTGCCTTCGCCGATCAGCTTGCGCGTGACATCGACCGCGCTCTTCAGAAACTCGCGCACCTTGGTTTCGTCCTGCAGCACGCCTTCATACAACTCGATGCCCGCGAGTTCGATCGTGCCGTTCCAGCGCGCGATCGCGGCGAGGACGGCATCGCGCTGCGCGTCATCGCGCACGCCGGTGCGTCCGCCCGGCACCCCGAGTTCGATCAGCACGTTCAGCTTCTTGCGCACCGAGCTGAAAAATTCGCCGAGCTGATCGACGCCATCGGCTGAATCGACGAGACAGAAGAACTCGAAACTCGCGTCCGTGAGCAATTCGGCGATCATGCCCATGTTGCGTTTGCCGACGAGCTGATTCGCCATCAGGACGCGATGCACGCCGCCGCGATACGCCGCGCGCACCTGATGCGCGGTTGCGAGCGTAATGCCCCACGCGCCGGTGTCGAGCTGACGGCGGAAAAGTTGCGGCGCCATCGTCGTCTTGCCGTGCGGCGCGAGCTTCACACCGTATTCGCCGACAAAATCCTGCATCCACTTCAGATTGTGTTCGATGCGATCCGAATAGAGGACGGCGGCGGGCAGGCTCACGTCCTCTTCGAGCAGATTCCATTGCAGGCGCGACGCGTCGTTCAATTGGATGCCCGTGCCGGGCACCATGCCGAGGCCCTTGCCGAACGGGTCGATCGTCGCGTTCTGATAGTTTGTAACTTTCATGTGCTGCCACTCCATCGTCCGTTTAAATAAACCCCGCGCGCAGTGCGATGTGCGTCAAGGTTGACGGTGCCATGTTAACCAAAGTAGCATCCGGGAAGGAAATGTTATTTAGTAACACGGGCTCATCGTAAACCATGAACGGCCACGCCGACACGCTCAGTTTCGACATCGTCGCACGCATCGCGGAGCGGGCGCCCGAGTTGCGCGGGGCCGAGCGCAAGGTCGCCGCGCTGATTCTCGACGACATCGTGAGCGCGTCGCGCGCGAGCATCGGCGCGCTGGCGGACAAGGCCGAGGTCAGCGTCGCGACGGTGACGCGTTTCGCGAAAGCCGTCGGTTGCGAGGACGTGCGCGAACTGAAGCTGCGGCTCGCGCAGGCGGCGGGCGTCGGACAGCGTTTCTTCCGGCGCGACGCGGACGCCGTGCCCGATTCGCTCGCCGCGCGCATCTTCGAGGAAGTGCAGGCGACGCTCGCGCAGAATCAGGGCGCGCTCGCCGCCGCGCCGATCGCCGAAGCCGCGGATGCGCTCGCGGCCGCGTCGATGATCTACGTGTTCGGCATGGGCGGCGGCTCCACGGCGCTCGCCGACGAAATGCGCTTTCGCCTCGTGCGGCTCGGGCGGCCGGTCGCGTCGTATCAGGACGGGCTGTTGCAGCGCATGGTGGCGTCGACGTTATCGAAGGAACATGTGGTCGTCGCGCTTTCGGTGACGGGGCAGACGCCCGAGATCGTCGAAAGCTGCGCGCTGGCGAAGCAGTACGGCGCGCGCGTGATCGCGCTGACCGCGCCCGCATCGCCGCTCGGCGCGCTCGCGGACTGGCTGATTCCGGTCATCGCGATCGAAACGGATTTCATCTACAAGCCCTCGTCGTCGCGTTACGCGATGATGATGGCGCTCGATTTGCTCGTCACCGAACTGGCCGTCAAGCAGGCCGATCACAGCCGCGAACTGTTGCGGCGCATGAAGCACGCGCTCGATTCGCATCGCGGCGGCGGCGAGCGTCAACCCTTGGGAGACTGATCATGGAATCGTTGAAGGCCGACACGCTGATCGTCGGCGCGCGCGTGATCGACGGCACGGGCGCGCCCGCCGTCGAACGCGATGTCGCCGTGCGCGACGGACGCATCGTTGCGATCGAGGCGCCGGGCGGTCTCGCGGACTGGACCGCCGACGACGTGTTCGACGCGCAAGGCAAAGTGCTCGCGCCCGGTTTCATCGACGTCCACACGCACGACGACACGCACGTGATCCGCTCGCCGCAGATGATGCCGAAGATCACGCAGGGCGTGACGACGGTGATCGTCGGCAATTGCGGGATCAGCGCGTCGCCGGTGACGCTGAAGGGCGATCCTCCCGATCCGATGAACCTGCTCGGTGACGCCGCCGCGTTCGCGTACCCGACTTTCGCGTCTTACGTCGATGCCGTGAATGCCGCGCGCCCGACGGTGAATGTCGGCGCGCTCATCGGCCATACGGCGCTGCGCAACAATCATATGGACCGGCTGGATCGCGGCGCGTCCGCCGATGAAGTCGCCGCGATGCGCGCGCAGCTCGAAGAAGCGCTGGGTAATGGCGCGCTCGGATTGTCGAGCGGATTGGCGTATGGCTCGGCGTTCAGCGCGCCGCCCGAGGAAGTGCAGGCGCTCGCCGAGCCGCTCGCGAAAGCGGGCGCGCTCTACACGACGCACATGCGAACCGAGTTCGACGCCATTCTCGACGCGATGGACGAGGCGTATCGCGTCGGGCGTCATGCACGCGTGCCGGTGGTGATTTCGCATCTGAAGTGCGCGGGGCCGTCGAACTGGGGACGCAGCGCGGAAGTGCTCAAGTCGATCGAAGCGACGCGCGACGGGCAGCCGGTCGGATGCGATTGTTATCCGTATAACCGCAGTTCATCGACGCTGGACTTGAAGCAGGTGACGGGCGATATCGACATCACGATCACCTGGTCGACGCCGCATCCGGAGATGGCCGGCAAGCTGATCCGCGAAGTCGCCGACGAATGGAAGGTGACGCAGCAGGAAGCGGCGAAGCGCTTGCAGCCGGCGGGAGCGGTGTATCACAACATGTCGGAAGACGACGTGCGGCGCATTCTTTCGCATCCCGCGACGATGGTCGGTTCGGACGGCTTGCCGAACGATCCGCTGCCGCATCCGCGTTTGTGGGGCGCGTTTCCGCGCGTGCTCGGCCACTATGCGCGCGACGAAGGCGTGCTGACGCTCGAAGAAGCCGTGCGCAAGATGACGAGCCTGTCGGCGCGGCGTTTCAGCATCGCGGAGCGCGGCGAAGTGAAGGTCGGCTATCACGCGGATCTGGTCGTGTTCGATCCGGAGCGCGTGATCGATTCGGCGACGTTCGCGAATCCGCAGCAGGCGGCGGACGGCATCGACGCGGTGTGGGTGAATGGCGTTTTGACGTATCGCGAGCAGGCCGTGACCGGCGCGCGAGCGGGACGTTTCGTGGCGCGCGGTTCGGCATCCAAGCTGGATGCGGCCGGCGCGTTTTGAGCACTGGTTCGAGTCAGGAAAAGGAGTCTGAAAGATGAAGCGTTATGGCGTGGAAGGTGGCAAGGGACAAGGCGGCGCGCATATGCCGTTCGCACGCGCGGTCGAGGCCGATGGCTGGCTGTTCGTGTCGGGCCAGACGCCGATGGAAGATGGCGAAGTGATCAACGGCGGCATCGTCGAGCAATCGCACAAGGCGATTCAGAACGTCATCGCGATTCTGAAGGAGGCGGGTTACGGCACCGAGCACGTCGTGCGCTGCGGCGTGTGGCTGGACGATCCGCGCGATTTCGCGTCGTTCAACAAGGTGTTCAAGGAGTACTTCGGCGCGAATCCGCCGGCGCGGGCTTGCGTGGTGTCGTCGATGGTGATCGACTGCAAGGTCGAGGTGGATTGCGTGGCTTATAAGAAGGCGTAAGAAGGCGAACATGCGATCGCGGCTCTGATTCCTGTGAAGCAGAGCCGCGTCGTTATTCACTGCCGCGCCAGCCGCGCATTATCCGGCATCGGCAAGTTGAAATTCGTTCTGAACGGATTGATATCCAGCCCGCCGCGCCTCGTATAACGCGCATACACCGCGAGCCGTTCCGGTTTGCACTCCCGCATGATGTCCATGAAGATGCGCTCGACGCATTGCTCATGAAACCCCGTATGTTCGCGGTAAGACACGATATACCGCAGCAATCCCGCGTGATCGATCTGCCCGCCGTAATAGCGGATCTGCACGCTGCCCCAGTCCGGCTGTCCCGTAACCGGGCAATTCGATTTCAACAGGTTCGAAAACAACGTCTCGTCGACGGGCGCTTCATCGTGCGCGGCCTTCAATAACGAAGGATCCGGCGAGAAAACATCGCAATCGAGATCGAGCCGGTCGAGCGACAAACCATCGAACTCTTCCATCGTGAGCTTGCCGAAATCGGCCGGCGCGGCGAGTTGCACCGAAACCGTCGCGCCGCAGACGGCGGACACATCGCGCTTGATTGCCGCGCGCACGTCGTCGATCGAATCGAATTGCGTCTGCGCGAACGAGCCGAGATACAGCTTGAACGACTTCGATTCCACGATGTTCGGCGAATCCGCCGGCACGAAGAACGTCGCGACCGCGATCTGCGGCTTGCCGCGCTTGTTCAGCCACGACAACTCATACGCGTTCCAGATATCCGTGCCGAAGAACGGCAGACGCGCGGGCACGGCGATCGCATCGCGCGCGCGCTTGCGGTCGATCGGAAACAGCAGCGACGCATCGTACTGTTCGGTGTAATGGACGGGCTTGCCGAGCGGAGATTGATCGGGTGTCATGATGCGTTCGCTATGCCGCTGAGAACGTGCCCCGTCGCGGTGACGACGCGAGCCGATTCGCAGTGGCGAATTTGATCGTCGAAGAAAAAGTCGGGCTCGAATTCGCGCAGGAATTCGCCCTTGTCGAGTCCGCCGAGAAACATCGCTTCGTCGATTTCGATGTTCCACGCCATCAGCGTGCGGATCGCGCGCTCGTGCGCCGGCGCGGACCGCGCGGTGACGAGCGCCGTGCGGATGTGCATCGGCTGATCGTCGTGATCGTCGGCGATGCGCTGCAATTTGTTGAGCGCGGCGAGCAGCGGCTTAAGCGGACCGTCCGGCAGCGGCGACTCGCGTTTGTCCAATTCATGCCCGACGAACGCATGCAAACCATCGCTTTGAAACACGCGCTCGGCTTCGTCGGAAAAGAGCACGGCGTCGCCATCGAACGCGATGCGGATTTCGTCCGCGTAACGGCTCGCGGCGCGCGGCGTTTCCGGCAGCACGCGCGCGGCGGGAAAGCCGGCGGCGAGCGCGTCGCGCACATCGTCCGGATTCGCCGATAGAAACAGCGACGCCCGCAACGGTTTCAGATACGCAAACGGCGAACGGCCGCGCGTGAACACGCCGCGCTCGATCGCAAGTCCGTGTTCGCGGCACGAATGAAACGCGCGCAGCCCGCTGATCGGATCGCTGCGCGACAGGATCACCACTTCGACGCGCTGTTCATCCGCGTTCAGCGCGAGCAGCTTGCGGATCAGCCCGAACGCGACGCCGGGTTTCGCGGGCGTGTCGAGCCGCGAGCGTTGCAGCGCTTCGTATTGCGCGAGATCGCCGGTCTCGAAGACGCGGTTCTCTTCCTCGAAATCGAACAGCGCGCGCGACGAAATCGCGACGACGAGCTTGTCTTCGAGCGTGAACTTCGGCATTTCGATTTACGCCAGAAACAGCTTGTAGACCGGATTCGCGCCTTCGTCCCACCACGGATAGCCGAGCGTCGCGAGGAAGCGCTCGAACTCCGCGTTGTCCGACTGCGGCACCTGAATGCCGACGAGAATCGAGCTGTAATCCGCGCCCTGATTCCGGTAATGGAACAGGCTGATGTTCCAGTCGGGCGCCATCGACGAAAGGAACTTCATCAGCGCGCCCGGACGTTCCGGAAACTCGAAGCGCAACAGACGTTCGTCGCGCGCGAGCGGCGAATGTCCGCCGACCATGTAGCGAATGTGCTGCTTCGAGAGCTCATCGTGCGAAAGGTCGACGGTCGCGAAACCATGCTCGATGAACGACGACATCATCTGCGCGGTTTCCTTGCGCGACTTGATCTGCACGCCGACGAAGATATGCGCGGCTCTTTCATCGGCGATGCGGTAATTGAACTCGGTCACGCTGCGTGTGCCGACGAGCTCGCAGAAGCGCCGGAAGCTGCCGCGCTCTTCGGGAATCGTCACGGCGAACACGGCCTCGCGCGCCTCGCCGACTTCCGCGCGCTCCGCGACGAAGCGCATGCGGTCGAAGTTCATGTTCGCGCCCGACGTCACCGCGATGAGCGTCTTGCCCTCGATGCCCTCGCGCTCCGCGTACAGCTTCGCGCCCGCGACCGCGAGCGAGCCGGCGGGTTCGAGCACGCTCCGCGTGTCCTGGAAGACATCCTTGATCGCGGCGCAAAGGGCATCGGTATCGACGGTGATGACTTCATCGAGCAACTCGTTGCACAGCCGGAACGTTTCCTCGCCGACGAGCTTCACCGCCGTGCCGTCCGAAAACAGGCCGACTTCGGAGAGCGTCACGCGCTCGCCCGCCTTGATCGACTGCGCCATCGCGCAGGAATCCTCGGTCTGCACGCCGATCACCTTGATCTCCGGGCGCACCGCCTTGATGTACGCCGCGACGCCCGCAGCCAGCCCGCCGCCGCCGATCGGGCAGAAGATCGCGTGGATCGGACCCTGATGCTGGCGCAGGATTTCCATCGCCACCGTGCCTTGTCCGGCGATCACGTCCGGATCGTCGAACGGATGCACGAAGGTCAGGCCGCGCTCTTCCTGAAGCTGCACGGCGCGCGCGTAGGCGTCGCTGTACGACTCGCCCGCGAGCACGATTTCGACCGTCGGTCCGCCGTGCGCGCGAATCGCGTCGATCTTCACTTGAGGCGTCGTCGTCGGCACGGCGATCACCGCGCGGCAGCCGAGCCGCGCCGCCGACAGCGCCACGCCCTGCGCGTGGTTGCCCGCCGACGCCGTAATCACGCCGCGTGCGAGCACATCTGCCGGGAGCTGCGCCATCTTGTTATAGGCGCCCCGAATCTTGAACGAGAAAACCGGCTGATTGTCCTCGCGCTTGAGGAACACGGAGTTGCGCAGGCGCGCGGACAGGTTGCGCGCGGGTTCGAGCTCGCTTTCACGCGCGACGTCGTACACGCGCGCGGTCAGCACTTTTTTCAGGTAGTCGGGATGTGTCATGCGAGAAATCGTCAGGCGGCCGCGATGCGCGCAGGTTTTTGAGAGCGAAAGCATCAATGATAGCGCCATCCGCGCGCGTTCCGGGCGCGCCGTGTGCTTCGACCGTCCGGACGGTCGTGTAAAAAAGCGTCGAAAATGACATGAACGCGTCGCGAATCCGCACGCAAAAGCCCCTTCTCGCTGCTAGCGCCCGCAAACGCGCGTTTGCCCGATGGGTTAGAATTTCCTTTTACGAATCAGCAATCAGGATCGGCAGATGCACCGGCAGCTTCGGATCGATTTTCTGGCGCATGTTTCCCGCGAGTCGCATCCCGCGGCGGAAAGGCATGCGCGCCACGCGCGATCGTGGCGTTGATCCAGGGCACACCGAAGGCGCTGTGACGAGCCCGGCGGCCTTCGCCAAGAGAAGTTTCATTCGAAAATTTGCGCCCCCACGCGCATCGCCGGCATTTCCGCTTTTCTAGCGCGAGCGCCGGCACACCGAACCGTCGAACATGAACGCACCTCAAGCCTTCGATCCGAACGGCGCCCATGCCGCCTTGGCGCTCGATATCGAGCCGCGTCTCCGCGAAATTCCCTATAACTACACGTCGTTTTCCGATCGTGAAATCGTCATGCGGCTCCTCGGCGACGAAGCCTGGGCCGTGCTCGACGAACTGCGCAACGAGCGCCGCACCGGCCGTTCGGCGCGCATGCTGTACGAAGTGCTCGGCGACATCTGGGTCGTGCGGCGCAATCCGTATCTGCAGGATGACCTGCTCGACAATCCGAAACGCCGGGCGCTGCTCGTCGAAGCGCTGAATCACCGTCTCGCCGAAATCGAAAAGCGCCGCAGCGCCGATCTCACCGCGCATAGCGACGAAGCCGGCAGCCGCGAACGCGCCGAGCGCGTGCAGTTGCTGGTCGCCGCCGCGCGCCGCGCCGTCGATGATTTCGCCGCCGAGTTCGGCCGCATGGCCGACTTGCGCCGCCGCGCGTCGCGTGTTCTGGGCAAGGAAACGCAGAAGGACAACATCAAGTTCGACGGCCTGTCGCGCGTCGCGCACGTCACCGATGCGACCGACTGGCGCGTCGAATACCCGTTCGTCGTGCTGACGCCGGACACCGAAGCCGAAATCGCCGGACTCATCAAGGCGTGCTTCGAACTCGGGCTTACCGTTATTCCGCGCGGCGGCGGCACCGGCTACACCGGCGGCGCGATTCCGCTCACGCCGTTTTCGGCGGTCATCAACACGGAAAAGCTGGAACAGCTCGGTCCCGTCGAAATGACGGATCTGCCGGGCGTCGATCACAAGGTCGCGACGATTTTCTCCGGCGCGGGCGTGGTCACGCGGCGCGTCACCGAAGCGGCGGAGCAGGCGGGCTTCGTGTTCGCCGTCGATCCGACTTCGCTCGATGCGTCGTGCGTCGGCGGCAATGTCGCGATGAACGCGGGCGGCAAGAAGGCGGTGTTGTGGGGCACGGCACTCGACAACCTCGCGTGGTGGCGCATGGTCGATCCGGAAGGCAACTGGCTCGAAGTCACGCGTCTCGATCACAACTGCGGCAAGATTCACGACGTCGAAGTGGCGCGTTTCCGGCTCGACTGGTTCGACGGCAATCGTCCGCCGGGCGAGAAGCTGCTGCGCACCGAAAGCCTCGACATCGCCGGGCGCACGTTCCGCAAGGAAGGGCTCGGCAAGGACGTCACCGATAAATTCCTCGCCGGGCTGCCCGGCGTGCAGAAGGAAGGCTGCGACGGTCTCATTACGTCCGCGCGCTGGATTTTGCACAAGATGCCCGCGCATACGCGCACCGTCTGCCTCGAATTCTTCGGCCAGGCGCGCGATGCGATTCCGAGCATCGTCGAAATCAAGGACTATCTGTTCGAGACGTCGAAGCAGGGCGGCGCGATCCTCGCCGGCCTCGAACATCTCGACGAACGCTATCTGCGCGCGGTCGGCTACGCGACCAAGAGCAAGCGCAACGCGTTTCCGAAGATGGTGCTGATCGGCGATATCGTCGGCAATGACGCCGATGCCGTCGCCGCCGCCACATCGGAAGTCGTGCGCATGGCGAACGGCAAGAGCGGCGAAGGCTTCGTCGCGGTGAACGCCGAGGCGCGCAAGCGTTTCTGGCTCGACCGCTCGCGCACGGCCGCCATCGCGAAGCACACGAACGCGTTCAAGATCAACGAAGACGTCGTGATTCCGCTCAATCGCATGGGCGAGTACACGGACGGCATCGAGCGCATCAACATCGAGTTGTCGCTGAAGAACAAGCTGCAACTCGTCGACGCGCTCGAAGCGTTCTTCCGCAACGGCAAGCTGCCGCTCGGCAAGTCCGACGACGCGAACGAAATTCCGAGCGCCGAACTGCTCGAAGACCGCGTGCAGCAGGCGCTCGATCTGCTGAAGCGCGTGCGTGAGCGCTGGACGTTCGTCGGCGACAAGCTCGACATGTCCTTGCGCGAGGCGCAGCACTATCTCGTCAATCTGGGCTACGAAGCGCTCGCGGAAAAGTTCGCGGATCGCGTCGACATTCAGCCTGACGCCAACGTGTTCCATGTCGCGCAGGACCGTACGGTGCGCGTGTCGTGGAAGCAGGAAATCCGCGCGGAACTGCGCAAGATCTTCAACGGCGGCGAGTTCAAGCCGATCCTCGACGAAGCGCAGGCCATCCACAAGCAAGTGCTGCGCGGGCGCGTCTTCGTCGCGCTGCACATGCATGCGGGCGATGGCAACGTGCACACGAACATTCCCGTCAACTCCGACAACTACGCGATGCTGCAGGACGCGCATCACGCGGTCGCGCGCATCATGAAGCTCGCGCGTTCGCTCGACGGCGTGATCTCGGGCGAGCACGGCATCGGCATCACGAAGCTGGAATTCCTGACCGAAGACGAAATCGGCGATTTCCGCGCGTACAAGCAGCGCGTCGATCCGCATGGCCGCTTCAACAAGGGCAAGCTGTTCGACGGCGCCGATCTGCGCAACGCCTACACGCCGTCGTTCGGGCTGATGGGCTACGAGTCGATCATCATGCAGCAGTCGGATATCGGCGCGATTTCCGAGTCGATCAAGGACTGCCTGCGCTGCGGCAAGTGCAAGCCGGTCTGCGCGACGCACGTGCCGCGCGCGAACCTGCTCTACAGCCCGCGCAACAAGATTCTCGCGACGTCGCTGCTCGTCGAAGCGTTTCTGTACGAAGAGCAGACGCGCCGCGGCGTGTCGATCAAGCACTGGGACGAGTTCAACGACGTCGCCGATCACTGCACGGTCTGTCACAAGTGCGTGACGCCGTGTCCGGTGAAGATCGATTTCGGCGACGTGTCGATGAACATGCGCAATCTGCTGCGCAAGATGGGCAAGAAGAAGTTCAACGCGGGCAACGCGGCGGGCATGTTCTTCCTGAACGCGACGAATCCGCAGACCATCAATCTCGCGCGCAACGTGATGATGGACTTCGGCTACAAGGCGCAGCGTTTCGGCAACGATGTGCTGAAGAAGATCGTCAAGAAGCAGACGGCGCAGCCGCCCGCGACGGTCGGCAAGCCGCCGGTCGTGACGCAGGTGATCCACTTCGTCAACAAGAAGATGCCGGGCAATTTGCCGAAGAAGACGGCGCGCGCGCTGCTGGATATCGAGGACAACAAGATCGTTCCGATCATCCGCAATCCGCAGACGACCACCGTCGATTCGGAAGCCGTGTTCTATTTCCCCGGCTGCGGCTCGGAACGTCTCTTCTCGCAAGTCGGGCTCGCGACGCAAGCGATGTTGTGGGAAGCGGGCGTTCAGACCGTGCTGCCGCCGGGCTATCTGTGCTGCGGCTATCCGCAGCGCGGTTCCGGCCAGTACGACAAGGCCGAGAAGATCGTCACCGACAATCGCGTGCTGTTCCATCGCGTCGCGAATACGCTGAACTATCTCGATATCAAGACCGTGGTCGTGTCGTGCGGAACGTGCTACGACCAGCTCGCGGGCTATGAATTCGAGAAGATCTTCCCGGGCTGCCGGATCATCGACATTCACGAGTTCCTGCTCGAGAAGAACATGAAGCTCGACGGCGTGACCGGCACGCGCTACATGTATCACGATCCGTGTCACTCGCCGATCAAGACGATGGACCCGGTCAAGCTCGTCAACGATCTGATGGGTTCGCAGAACGACGGCTACAAGATCGAGAAGAGCGATCGATGCTGCGGCGAATCGGGCACGCTCGCGGTCACGCGTCCGGACATCTCGACGCAAGTGCGCTTCCGCAAGGAAGAAGAGATTCGCAAGGGCGCGGCCAAGTTGCGCGGCATTCCGCTCGTCGCGGAAGCGGGCTCGAACGCGATCAATCCGATGAACGCGTCTGCGGGCTCGGCCGGCGCGGCGCCCGGTTCGGTGCTCTCCGCAGGCGATGGCGCGCAGACCAACGGCACGGACGTGAAAATCCTGACGAGCTGTCCGTCGTGCCTGCAAGGTCTGTCGCGCTACAACGAGGACGCCAACGTCGAGGCGGACTATATCGTCGTGGAAATGGCGCGCAAGGTGCTCGGCGAAAACTGGATGGAACAGTACGTCGAACGCGCGAACAATGGCGGTATCGAGCGCGTGCTGGTGTAATAGCGAAATCGAGGTTTGATTCGCTAGAGGTATGAGATGGACTGTGTGTTTTGCCGTGAAGACGGCGGCGAAGTGCTGTGGTCGGACGACACGTTGCGCGTCGTCCTTGCCGATGAGCCCGACTGGCCGGGCTTGTGTCGCGTGATCTGGGGCGCGCACGTCGCCGAAATGTCCGATTTGCCGGATGCCGACCGCGTGCGCGTGATGACCGCCGTCAACGGCGTCGAGCGCGCGATGCGCCGCGTGCTCGTGCCGGAAAAGATCAATCTGGCAAGTCTCGGCAATCAGGTGCCGCACGTCCACTGGCACGTCATTCCACGCTTTTCCAACGATTCCCGCTTTCCTCTGCCGATCTGGGCGCCGCGCCAGCGCACGGTGTCCGAATCGCAGCTATCGAAGCGCCGCGCGCAGGCCACGCTTTTGCGCGAACAGGTGCGCAACGAGCTGAACCAGGCCTTCGGCCATCAATAAGACGAGATCATGAGCGGACTCACTTCCACGACGCCGATTCCCACCGGCGTCGTCGTGCATTCGAAATCGCGCGTGCTGGAGCTGCAATACGGCGACGAGTCGTATCGCGTGCCGTTCGAGCTTCTGCGCGTCTATTCGCCGTCCGCCGAAGTGCAGGGCCACGGCCCCGGACAGGAAACGCTGCAAACCGGCAAGCGCGAGGTGACGATCATCGGCGTCGATCCGGTCGGGCACTATGCGCTGCAACTCAATTTTTCGGACGGTCACAATACCGGCATCTATTCCTGGGACATCCTGCACGACCTGGCGACGCGTCAGGACGAACTGTGGCGCGAGTATCTGGCGAAGCTGGAAGCCGCCGGCGTGGACCGAGACGCGCCGATGGCCGCAAAACCATCCGGCGGACACTGTCACTGAGCAATAGGGCTGCGGCATAACGCCGCATAGCCGGCGCGAGTTTTGCGCAGACATAGAACGAACAACAGGCGAGGAAAACGCGCGATGAGCAAGACCCACTTCGGATACGAAACGGTCGAAGAGCAGGACAAGGCGAAGAAAGTGGCGGGCGTGTTTCATTCCGTCGCGGGCAACTACGACTTGATGAACGACCTGATGTCCGGCGGACTGCATCGGATCTGGAAACACTTCACGATCGGGCAGGCCAAGGTGCGGCCGGGCTACAAGGTGCTGGACATCGCCGGCGGCACGGGCGATCTCGCCATGGCGTTTGCCAAGCAGGCCGGCGAGACCGGCGAAGTCTGGCACACGGACATCAACGAATCGATGCTGCGCGTGGGCCGCGACCGGCTGATCGACAAAGGCGTGCTGACGCCCGCGCTGCTCTGCGACGCCGAAAAGATTCCGTTCCCGGTCAATTATTTCAATGTGGTTACAGTTGCCTTCGGTCTTCGTAACATGACGCATAAGGATCGCGCGTTGGCCGAAATGACGCGCGTGTTGAAACCCGGTGGAAAGCTGCTCGTGCTGGAATTTTCGAAAGTATGGGAGCCGCTAAAGAAGCCGTACGATGTCTACAGTTTCAAGATTTTGCCGTGGCTTGGCGAAAAAGTGGCTAAAGATGCGGATAGCTATCGGTACTTGGCCGAGTCCATCCGCATGCACCCGGACCAGGAAACTCTCAAAACAATGATGGAACAAGCGGGCCTGGATCGAGTCGAATATTACAATTTGTCAGGTGGCGTGGTAGCGTTACACGTCGGGACCAAATTTTGATGTTCCACTCTCTTAAGGATTCGATATGTTCGATTCGCGCAAACCCCAATCCCGGGGTTTCCTGAACCTCTTCTTCAGGAAGGCCGGAATCTTGGCGCTGGCTGGCGTTATTGCGGCCGGCGCAATCTTCGCGGAAACGGCGGAAGCCAAGCGTATGGGCGGCGGCCGCAGCATGGGCCGTCAGTCGGCCACGGCAACGCAGCAGCATCAGGCGACGCCGCCTTCGCAGTCTCAATCGATGCAGCAGAACAACGCAGCGCAGGCACAACGCGCGCCGGCCGCGCCGGCCGCACCCGCCGCGGCGCAACCCGCGCGCAATCGCTGGCTCGGGCCGATCGCCGGTCTCGCGGCGGGTCTCGGCATCGCGGCGCTCCTGTCGCACTTCGGGCTGGGCGAGGCGTTCGCCGGCGCGATGGCCAACATGATCATGATCGCGTTGATCGTGCTGGCGGCCGTCATGCTGTTCCGCTTCATCATGCGCAAGCGTCAGGGCAACAACACGCCGGCATACGCGGGTGCCGGATCTGCTTCGGGTTCGCCGTACGGCGCGGCCGCGCGCCAGAGCCTGAATCAGGAACCGCCGCAAATGCCGCAGCAGCCGACCGGTTTCGGTGCCAACTACATCGAATCGCCGGCGACGCAAGCGGTCGCGAATCCCAACGTGCCGGCGGGCTTCGACACCGAAGCATTCGTGCGTAACGCGAAGGTCTACTTCGTGCGTTTGCAGGACGCGTGGGATCGCGGCAACGTCAACGACATCCGCGAGTTCACGACGCCCGAGATGTTCGCCGAGGTGAAACTCGACGTCGACGCACGCGGCAGCGCGCCGAACCGTACCGACGTGGTTCAGCTCAACGCCGATGTGCTCGGTGTCGAGGACCGCGCGTCCGAGTATCTCGCGAGCGTGCGCTTCCACGGCCTGATCCGCGAGTCGGAAGGGGCGGCGGCGGAACCGTTCGTCGAGGTCTGGAACCTGTCGAAGCAGAAGTCGGGCAACGAAGGCTGGCTGCTGGCGGGCATTCAGCAGGTCAGTTGAGCTTGACCATGCCCTTGGCCGAATGGCCAGGGCGCCGGCAACCGTCGGTGTGATGGCCGGTTGCGAAGGTAGAATAGAAACCCGCGCGAGAAGTGTCCCGCGCGGGTTTTTTCATCTCACAGCCGATGACGAACGCAGACGAATCCGCCCGTCCCGCAGCAAATCCCGCCTTGAAGACCGCGTCCAGTGGATTCGCGGCCGCCGTGAACCATCTGCTCGTGCGCGAGCCCTGGGCGCTCGAGCGGCTCAAGCCTTATGCAGGCAAGCGCGTGAAGCTGTCGTGCGGGCCGGTTTCGATCGCGCTCGTCGTGCAGCCGGACGGTCTCTTCGCGGCAACCACGGAAGCGGAAGCGGGCGCATTCGACGTGACGATCGCCGTGCCGCTCGACGCGCTGCCCGCGTTCGTGCAAGGCGGCCAGGCGGCGGTGATGAAACACGTTCGCATCGAGGGCGACGCCGAATTCGCGACGACGCTCGCCAAGCTGGCCGAACATCTGCGCTGGGATCCGGAAGAGGATCTGGCGCGCGTAATCGGCGACGCGCCCGCGCATCGCGTTGGCATCATCGCGCGGGCGGTGCAGGAGCAGGCGCAGCGCACCGGGCGCAATCTTCTTGACACCTTCACCGAGTATTTCCTCGACGAGCGCCCGCAACTCGTGCGCAAGAGCGCGCTCGACGCATTCAATGCCGAGCTTTCGAAAGCGCGCGATGCACTGGCGCGCGTCGAAAAGCGCATCGAAAGAATCGAACGGCAAACCGAACAATCCCGGCCGGCGAGCGGCGCCTCAGCGCGATCCGGCGGCGAGTCTGTGCGCGACTCGCACGAATAACGAGCTGAAGCAAATTCGAACCATGCGTTTTCTGCGTTTCCTCAAGATTTTTTTCACGATCGTCCGATTCGGTCTCGATGAGCTGGTGATGAGCGGCATCGACGATCGTCGCGTGCGCTACCTCATGCGTATCACGACGTTCGGCCGCAGGTTCGACGTCGAGCGCGGCATCCGCTTGCGGCTCGCGCTGGAAAGCCTCGGGCCCATCTTCGTGAAGTTCGGGCAAGTGCTGTCGACGCGGCGCGATCTTCTGCCCGTCGATGTCGCCGACGAGCTCGCCAAGCTTCAGGATCAGGTGCCGCCGTTCGATTCGGCGGTGGCCGTGTCGATCATCGAGAAATCGCTCGGTGCGCCCATCGACGAATTGTTCGACGATTTCGAGCGCGTGCCGGTGGCGAGCGCGTCCATCGCGCAGGTGCATTTCGCGAAGATCAGGAACGGCGAGCACGCGGGAAAGGCCGTCGCGGTGAAGGTGTTGCGCCCGGGCATGCTGCCCGTGATCGACTCCGACCTCGCCCTGCTGCGCGACATCGCGACGTGGGCCGAGCGCCTCTGGGCGGACGGCCGGCGTCTGAAACCCCGCGAAGTGGTCGCGGAGTTCGACAAATATCTGCACGACGAGCTCGATCTGATGCGCGAGGCCGCCAACGGCAGCCAGTTGCGCCGCAATTTCCAGGGGCTCGATCTGCTGCTCGTGCCGGAGATGTACTGGGACTTGTCCGCGCCGACGGTGCTCGTCATGGAGCGCATGGTCGGCGTGCCGATCAGCCAGGTGGAGACCTTGCGCGCCGCGGGCGTCGATATTCCCAAGCTGGCGCGCGAAGGCGTCGAGATTTTCTTCACACAAGTGTTCCGCGACGGCTTCTTTCACGCCGACATGCATCCCGGCAACATTCAGGTGAGCCTCGATCCGGCGACGTTCGGGCGCTATATCGCGCTGGATTTCGGCATCGTCGGGGCGCTTTCGGACTTCGACAAGAACTACCTCGCGCAGAACTTCCTCGCCTTCTTCAAGCGCGACTATCACCGCGTCGCGACGCTGCACCTCGAATCCGGCTGGGTGCCGCCGAGCACGCGCGTCGAGGAACTGGAAAGCGCGATCCGCGCGGTCTGCGAGCCCTATTTCGATCGCGCGCTGAAGGACATCTCGCTCGGGCAGGTGCTGATGCGCCTTTTCTCGACGTCGCGACGCTTCAATGTCGAGATTCAGCCTCAACTCGTGCTTCTGCAAAAGACGATGCTCAACGTCGAAGGACTCGGGCGCTCGCTCGATCCGGAGCTGGATCTGTGGAAAACGGCCAAGCCGTATCTCGAGCGCTGGATGAACGAGCAGATCGGCTGGCGCGGCTGGTACGAGCGCCTTCAAATGGAAGCGCCGCAGTGGAGCAAGACGATTCCGCAGCTGCCGCGGTTGATTCACCATATTCTGGCGGAGCGCCACGACGCGCCGAAAAGCGGCAGCGACGAACTGATGCGAATGCTCCTTGCGGAGCAGAAGCGCACGAACCGCCTGCTCGTCGCGGTGCTCGTTGCCGGTGTCGTCGCGATGGCGGGCGCGGGCTTCGTAATCGCGCAGTTCTGGCTCCATCCCTGAAGGCGCGCAGCATGAGCGATCCGACGAACTCAAACGTTCCCGATTTCGAAAACCGCGATCCGAACTCTCCGGGTTTCTGGGATGAACGTTTCGGTCAGCACTTCACGCCGTGGGATCAGGCCGGCGTTCCGGAGATGTTCAAGAGTTTCGTCGCGTCGCGCAGTGCGCAGAGTGTGCTGATTCCGGGCTGTGGCAGCGCGTACGAAGCGCTCCATCTTGCCGAACGCGGCTGGCCGGTCCGCGCAATCGACTTCTCGCCGGCCGCTGTCGAGGCGGCGCGCGCGCAACTCGGCGCGCATGCGGGCGTCGTCGAAGAGGCGGATTTTTTTGCGTATGTGCCGCCGTTTTCGCCGGATTGGATCTACGAGCGCGCGTTTCTCTGCGCGCTGCCGAAGACCCGCTGGCAGGATTACGCCAGCCGGATGGCGGCGTTGCTTGCGCCCGGCGCGCTGCTGGCGGGCTTCTTTTTCATCGGAGCGACGCCGAAAGGGCCGCCTTTCGGAATCGAGCGCGCCGAACTGGATGCGCTACTGTCGCCGCACTTCGAATTGATCGAAGACCGCGAGGTGAGCCACTCGATACCCGTATTCGCCGGCCGCGAGCGCTGGATGACGTGGCGGCGAATCTGAGCCAGCCGGCTTGAAATTCGCCGCCGACGCCCTGAAATATTGCGCGGTTAATCTTGCGCCCGCGGTCCCGAAAAGCGCGGGCCAATATCGGTTTGCGGCTATAATTCAAGGCTTTGCAAGCGTCGACAGATCATTGTAGGAAGAGTGCCATGCCGATTTACGCGTACCGTTGCGCCGACTGCGGCCACGAAAAAGACGTGCTTCAGAAACTGAGCGATGCGCCGCTCACGCAGTGTCCCGCCTGCGGGAAGGACACTTTTTCGAAGCAGGTGACCGCCGCCGGATTCCAGTTGAAGGGTTCAGGCTGGTATGTCACCGACTTCCGTGGCGGAAACAGCAATGCCGGCAACAAGAGCAACGCGGCCGCGTCTGACGCATCGGCGGCGAAATCGGACGATGCCGCTTCGGCCGGTTCCGGCAACTCGAATTCGAGCGATAGCGCGACGCCGGCGAGCACGCCATCATCCTCGGATGCCGCCAAACCCGCCGCGGGCGCGTCCGCATCGTCGAGCGCCGCCTGAGCGCCAGACGGCCGGCGCGGCCGGCCACATGCCGCGCCGATGACCTCGTAGACCGCGCTCAGCCGAGCGCGACCCGCCTGCCAAGCCGAATCTCCGACGCACTCGAGAGCCGGCGCAGCCTTCGCCCCGTGTAAATGACCACGAAAAAGACTACGCTGAAAACCGTGTTCCTCACCGGCCTGCTCGTGCTGGTGCCGCTCGCCATCACCTTGTGGGTGCTCGGGCTCGTGATCGGAACGATGGACCAGACGCTGCTTCTGCTGCCGCAATCGTGGCAGCCCGAGCGGATCGTCGGTTTTCATCTGCCGGGCGTGGGCGCGGTGCTGACGCTTGCGTTCATTTTCATCGTCGGGCTGTTGACGCAGAACTTCGTCGGCCAGAAGCTCGTGAAATGGTGGGACGCCATCCTTCGTCACATTCCGGTCGTCGGCCCGTTGTACACGAGCGTGAAACAGGTGTCGGACACGTTGCTGTCTTCGAGCGGCAACGCGTTTCGCAAGGCGCTCCTGATCGAGTATCCGCGCAAAGGCTCGTACACCATCGGATTTCTCACGG
This sequence comes from Caballeronia sp. LZ008, assembly GCF_031451435.1. Taxonomy (NCBI): domain Bacteria; kingdom Pseudomonadati; phylum Pseudomonadota; class Betaproteobacteria; order Burkholderiales; family Burkholderiaceae; genus Caballeronia; species Caballeronia sp. LZ008. Next base: position 275,121 of record NZ_JARUXK010000001.1, read on the forward strand.
GCATTCCGGGCGGCGACGTGCTGAATCATCTCGATGAAGAGCACGTGAGCGTCTATGTGCCGACGACGCCGAACCCGACGTCCGGCTTCTTCCTGATGATGCCGAAAAGCGAAGTCGTCGAACTGGACATGACCGTCGATGCCGCACTGAAGTACATCGTCTCGATGGGCGTGGTGGCCCCTTCGCCGAGCGCACCGACACCGGTCGCGCCAGCCCGCCGCCCCACCGAGCCGCCGATGTAATGCCGGCGCGCGCGCAGCGAGAGTCAGCCGCGAGAGAGCATGACCCGAGCGCGCGAGCCGTTGATTAACGAACAACGAAAGACACAACATCATGTCGATGCGATCTGAATACTGCGGTCTGGTGACCGAGGCCCGACTGGGCGAAACCGTCTCGCTGTGCGGATGGGTGCATCGCCGGCGCGATCACGGCGGCGTTATCTTCATCGACTTGCGCGACCGCGAAGGCCTCGTTCAAGTCGTCTGCGACCCGGACCGCGCCGAGATGTTCAAGGTGGCCGAAGGCGTGCGCAACGAGTTCTGCGTGCAGGTGAAGGGCGTCGTGCGCAACCGTCCGGAAGGCACCGTCAATGCGAACCTCACGAGCGGCAAGATCGAAGTGCTGTGCCACGAACTCGTGGTGCTGAACGCATCGGTGACGCCGCCGTTCCAGCTCGACGACGACAACCTGTCGGAGACCACGCGCCTCACGCATCGCGTGCTCGACCTGCGCCGTCCGCAGATGCAGAAGAATCTGCGCCTGCGCTATCGCGTCGCGATGGAAGTGCGCAAGTATCTCGACGCGCAGGGCTTCATCGACATCGAAACGCCGATGCTGACCAAGAGCACACCGGAAGGCGCGCGCGACTACCTCGTGCCGTCGCGCGTGAACGCGGGCCAGTTCTTCGCGCTGCCGCAGTCGCCGCAATTGTTCAAGCAATTGTTGATGGTCGCGAACTTCGACCGTTACTACCAGATCACCAAGTGCTTCCGCGACGAAGACCTGCGCGCCGACCGTCAGCCGGAATTCACGCAGATCGACTGCGAAACCTCGTTCCTCACCGAGCAGGAAATCCGCGATCTGTTCGAGAACATGATCCGCCACGTCTTCAAGGAGACGATGGAAGTCGCGCTGCCCGAGAAATTCCCGGTCATGCTGTACTCGGAAGCGATGCGCCGCTTCGGCTCCGACAAGCCGGATCTGCGCGTGAAGCTCGAATTCGCCGACCTGACGGATGCCGTGAAGGACGTCGACTTCAAGGTGTTCAGCATGCCGGCCAACTCGAAGGACGGCCGCGTCGCGGCGCTGCGCGTGCCGAAGGGCGGCGAGTTGTCGCGCGGCGACATCGACGGCTACACGGAATTCGTGCGCATCTACGGTGCGAAGGGGCTCGCGTGGATCAAGGTCAACGACAAGACCAAGGGCCGCGACGGCCTGCAAAGCCCGATCGTCAAGAATCTGCATGACGCGGCGCTCGCGGCGATCATGGAGCGCACGGCGGCGGAAGACGGCGACATCATCTTCTTCGCGGCGGATCGCGCGAAGGTCGTGAATGACAGCCTCGGCGCGCTGCGTCTCAAGATCGGTCATTCGGAATTCGGCAAGGCGAACGGCCTGCTGGAAACCGGCTGGAAGCCGCTGTGGGTCATCGACTTCCCGATGTTCGAGTACGACGAGGAAGAGAACCGCTACGTGGCCGCGCATCACCCGTTCACGAGCCCGAAGGACGAGCACCTCGAGTATCTGGAAACGGACCCGGGCCGCTGCCTTGCGAAGGCGTACGACATGGTGCTGAACGGCTGGGAAATCGGCGGCGGTTCCGTGCGTATCTTCCAGGAAGACGTGCAGAGCAAGGTGTTCCGCGCGCTGAAGATCGGCGCTGAAGAAGCCCGCCTGAAGTTTGGCTTTTTGCTCGACGCGCTGCAGTACGGCGCGCCGCCGCATGGCGGCATCGCGTTCGGTCTGGACCGCATCGTCACGCTGATGTCCGGCGCCGATTCGATCCGCGACACGATCGCGTTCCCGAAGACGCAGCGCGCGCAGGATCTGCTCACGCAGGCCCCGAGCGAAGTGGACGAGCGCCAGTTGCGCGAGTTGCACATCCGTCTGCGTCAGCCGGAGCAGAAAGCGCAATAAGCAGCTTTCGTTGTCGATGTGATGAAAAAGGCGCCGGGTGCGCCTTTTTCGTTTTTTGCGTTACAGTCTTTGGGCATAAACAGATAAAGAAACGCGCGTTCAAAAGCTCATGCAGAAGCCGCCCAAAATTCCCGAATCCGTCCTCGTCGTCATTCATACGCCCGAGCTCGACGTGCTCATCATCGAACGCGCGGATCACAAGGGCTTCTGGCAATCGGTGACGGGCTCGAAGGATCACATCGACGAGCCGCTCATCGAGACCGCCGCGCGCGAGGTGCAGGAAGAGACGGGCATCGTGATAGGCAGCGCGCTCGTGCCCGAGAACGCGCTGCTCGACTGGCATCACAGCATTCAGTACGAGATTTATCCGCAATGGCGGCATCGCTACGCGGAAGGGATCATGCGCAACACTGAGCATCAGTTCAGCCTGCTCGTGCCACATTGTCTCGAAGTGACGCTCGCGCCGCGCGAACACACCGCGCATCTCTGGCTGCCGTTTCGCGAGGCCGCCGACCGATGCTTCTCGTGGTCGAACCGGGAAGCGATCCTGCAATTGCCCGAGCGCCTCGCGGCGCATAACCGATGATCGGACTGCGTCCCCGGCGCAGTTTCAAGCGGCTGCGCCAGGCGCTGTTCTCCGGCCGCCGGCCGCCGCGCTTATGCTTTACGACGGGCAATCACGTCAGGCTCTTCAAAGGTGGCGTGCAGTTCTTCCCGGCGTTGATCGAGCGGATCGACAACGCGCGCAAATCGGTGTCGCTCGAAACCTACATCTTCGCCAACGACGACATCGGTCGCGCCGTCTCCGATGCGCTCGTGCGCGCCGCCGAGCGTGGCGTCACGGTACGCGTGATCACGGATGGCATCGGCACGGAAAGCAATCTGCCGATGTTCGAGCTCTGGAAGGCGCGCGGCGTCGAGCATCGCATCTATAATCCGCATCTGCTGTTCGGTCCGCAAGGCTGGTCGCGCACGCATCGCAAGCTCGCGCTGATCGACGAGACCTTTGCGTTTTGCGGCGGCATCAATATCGTCGACGACTACGACCAGAACGGCACGCGTCTGGAGCGTCCGCGCTGGGATTTCGCGATGGAGGCGCAAGGCCCCGTCGTCAAGGACGTGCGCGAAGCGTTCGATCTCCAATGGCAGCGCATCCGGCTCGGCGTGAAGCCGCGTCAGCCGTCGCAGCCGGGTTGTGAAACGCAAGAGAGCGATCGCGCGCCCGGCCGATGGAACGCCCGTCGCGCCATGCTGGCACGCCGGCGCGCGCGTCTCGGCGAGATTCACGCGGTCGATCGCCCGTGCGTCGCGTTCGTCGCGCGCGACAATTTGCTCAACCGGCGCGCGATCGAAAAGGCGTATCTGCGGGCGATCGCGAACGCCGAGAGCGAAGTCCTGCTGGCGAATCCTTACTTCATGCCGGGTCGCAAGCTGCGGCGCGCGCTTGTCAACGCGGCGGAGCGCGGCGTGCGCGTGTCCCTCGTCATTGGTCGTAAGGAGTTCGTCGCGCTCGATTACGCGACGCCGTTTCTCTACGGCAATCTGCTCAAGCATGGCGTGAGGATCGCCGAGTATGAGAAGACGATGCTTCACGGCAAGGTCGCGGTAGTGGACGCGGACTGGGCGACCATCGGCTCATCCAATCTCGATGCGCTTTCGCTCGTGCTCAACAACGAGGCCAACATGGTGCTCGTCAATCATTCCGAGATCGCGGGGTTGCACGACGCCATTCTTCAGGCTTTTGACGAAGGCCGCCCCATCGATGAAAAACACTATGCGGCGCGGCCCGTTACGGAGCGCACGCTTAATTGGCTGGCTTATAACACGTACCGGCTGATGATGAAGGTGATCACCATCGGGCAGTACGATTAACCTGCCTTTTAGCAGCGATTGCGCAAAAATACATACCGACAAGCAGCGCTGCAGAAGGCTTCCCACGAATCGGGAAATTCGGGCAGTCACTTACAGGCAGTCCGTACATAAAACGCGACAATGAACCCGGACATTGTTGAGATTTATCCTATAGACAAGGCTTGGCGTTTTAGAAATGCGTGTCTAAAAATCTGCTTGTATCACCAACGTTCGGCCATAATAATAGAACGGCCGTTCGATTTTACGGGTCACATAAGAACGGTAGGGACATCATGCGAAAAGGCGAACAGACGCGGGCCGCGATTCTCGACGCAGCGCTGGAGTTGGCAAGTCGGGACGGGCTGGAAGGGCTGACGATCGGCCTGTTGGCCGAACGGATGCAAATGAGCAAGAGCGGTGTGTTTGCGCATTTCGGGTCGCGCGAGGACTTGCAGGTGGAAGTAGTGCGCGAGTACCACAGGCGCTTCGAAGATGAGGTGTTCTTTCCGAGCCTGCGTGAGGTGCGAGGCCTGCCGCGATTGCGCGCGATGATGAATCGCTGGATGGAGAAACGCATCCAGGAAGTGACCACGGGTTGTATCTATATCAGCGGAGCGGTGGAGTACGACGACCGCGCCGCGAGCGCCGTGCGCGAGCAGCTCGTGCATAGCGTGAGCATGTGGCGCGAGGCGCTGCTGCGCGCGATCCGCCAGTCGAAGGACGAAGGGCATCTGAAGGCGGAAACCGATCCGCATCTGATGCTGTTCGAGCTGTACAGCTTTACGCTCGGCCTGCATCACGACGCGCGCTTCCTGCATCTGCCGGAAGCCGTGCAACTGACGCGGGACGCGCTGGAAAAGACGATTCAGTCGTATCAGACGTCGAGTGCGGGCGCGAATGGAAGCGTTGCGCAGCCGACTCCGATCCCGGCCACGAATCTGACATCGCAACAGACCGACAGCCGTTAGCGGCGCCGTTCGAATCGACAAAGGGTTCGGCGGCGCGCAACCAGACGCTTGAAGAAACTGGAGAGACTCATGGGACAGTACGCCGCCCCCCTTCGCGACATGCAGTTCGTGCTGCACGAAGTGCTGAACGTGGAAGCCGAATTGAAGAGCATGCCGAAGCATGCCGACCTCGACGCCGACACCATCAATCAGGTGCTCGAGGAAGCCGGGAAGTTCTGCTCCGAAGTCGTGTTCCCGCTCAATCAGAGCGGCGACCGCGAAGGCTGCACTTACGAGGGCGATGGCGTCGTGAAGACGCCTGCCGGCTTCAAGGAAGCTTATCGGCAGTACATCGATGCAGGCTGGCCCGCGCTCGGATGCGATCCCGAGTACGGCGGCCAGGGCTTGCCCGCGTTCGTGAACAACGCGCTTTACGAAATGCTCAACTCGGCGAATCAGGCCTGGACGATGTATCCGGGCCTGTCGCACGGCGCCTACGAATGCCTGCATGCGCACGGCACGCCGGAGCAGAAGTCGACGTATCTCTCGAAGCTCGTCTCGGGCGAGTGGACCGGCACGATGTGCCTCACGGAACCGCATTGCGGAACGGACCTCGGCATTCTGCGCACGAAGGCCGAGCCGAATCCCGACGGCTCGTACGCGCTCACCGGCACGAAGATCTTCATTTCGAGCGGCGAGCACGACATGGCCGAGAACATCGTTCATCTGGTGCTCGCGCGTCTGCCCGGCGCGCCGATGGGCACCAAGGGCATCTCGCTTTTCATCGTGCCGAAGTTCGTACCGGACGCGAACGGTGCGGTCGGTGCGCGCAACGACATCAAGTGCGGCTCGATCGAGCACAAGATGGGCATTCATGGCAACGCGACCTGCGTGATGAACCTCGACGGCGCGAAGGGCTGGCTCGTCGGCGAGTCGAACAAGGGCTTGAACGCGATGTTCGTGATGATGAACGCAGCGCGTCTGGGCGTTGGCATGCAGGGTCTCGGGCTGACTGAAGTCGCGTATCAGAACTCGCTCGTGTACGCGAAAGAGCGTCTGCAGATGCGCTCGCTGACCGGCCCGAAGGCGCCGGAGAAGGCCGCCGATCCGATCATCGTGCATCCGGATGTGCGTCGCATGCTGCTCACGCAGAAGGCCTATGCCGAGGCGGGCCGCGCGTTCACGTACTGGGCGGCGTTGAATATCGACAAGGAACTGTCGCATGCGGATGAAGCCGTGCGCGCCGAAGCCGCCGATTTTGTCGCGCTGCTGACGCCGGTCATCAAGGCTTTCCTGACCGATAACGCGTTCGAAGGCACGAACATGGCGATGCAGATCTACGGCGGACATGGCTTCATCTCCGAATGGGGCATGGAGCAATACGTCCGCGATGCGCGCATCAACATGATCTACGAGGGCACGAATTCCATTCAGGCGCTGGACCTGCTGGGCCGCAAGATTCTCGGCGACATGGGCGCGAAGCTGAAGCGCTTCGGCAAGCTGGTTGCGGACTTCGTCGAGCAGGAAGGCGTGAAGCCGGAGATGCAGGAGTTCATCAATCCGCTCGCGGATATCGGCGAGAAGGTGCAGAAGCTCACGATGGAGATCGGCATGAAGGCCATGCAGAATCCCGATGAGGTCGGGGCTGCTGCTGTGCCCTACCTGCGCACTGTCGGGCATCTCGTGTTTTCTTATTTCTGGGCGCGGATGGCGAGGGTTGCGCTCGATCGTGCCTCTGGCGGTGATGCTTTCTATAAGGCCAAGCTGGCCACCGCGCGGTTCTATTTCGCCAAGCTGCTGCCTGAGACCGCTTCTACGATTCGCGCTGCTCGGGCCGGTGCCAAGCCTATGATGGATTACGACGAAGCGTTGTTTTGATGTTTTTGCTTTCGCTTCTGCTTTCGCTTTCGGGGGATCCCGTTTTCGTGTCGGTCTATTAGCTCTGCCCCTGTGCGGGGCGGCAGTGCTAATGGACCGACGCGAAAACAGGATTGCACGAAGGCGGAAGCGAACCCGAGCGAAAGCGAAAGCGAACAAAAAAGCGAAAGCCGCAGCAAGACGAAACCCCAAACATTCACGAACCCCGGAGTGACCCCACCGTGAACGTCAAAAAAGTCGCCGTGCTCGGCGCGGGCGTGATGGGCGCGCAGATCGCCGCCCATCTGATCAACGCCCGCGTCCCGGTCATGCTCTTCGACCTTCCGGCCAAGGAAGGCCCGAAGAACGCCATTGCGCTGAAGGCCATCGAGAATCTGAAGAAGCTGTCGCCCGCCCCGTTCGGCGTGAAAGACGACGCTCAGTACATCGAACCCGCGAACTACGACGACGACATCGAGAAACTGAAAGAATGCGATCTCGTGATCGAAGCCATCGCCGAGCGCATGGACTGGAAGCACGATCTCTACAAGAAGGTCGCACCGCACATCGCGCCGCACGCGATCTTCGCGAGCAACACGTCGGGCCTGTCGATCACGGAGCTGTCGAACGGCTTCTCCGATGAACTCAAATCGCGCTTCTGCGGCGTGCACTTCTTCAATCCGCCGCGCTACATGCATCTGGTCGAGCTGATCCCGACCGCATCCACGAAGCCCGAGATCCTCGATCAACTCGAAACGTTCCTGACGAGCGTGATCGGCAAGGGCGTCGTGCGCGCAAAAGACACGCCGAACTTCATCGCGAATCGCGTCGGTGTGTTCTCGATTCTCGCGGTCATCGCCGAAGCCGAAAAGTTCGGCCTGCGCTTCGACGAAGTCGACGATCTCACCGGCTCGCGCCTCGGCCGCGCGAAGTCCGCGACGTTCCGCACAGCCGATGTCGTCGGTCTCGACACGATGGCGCACGTCATCAAGACGATGCAGGACAACCTGCCCGACGATCCGTTCTTCGCCGTCTACAAGACGCCGCCCGTGCTCGACGCGCTCGTCAAGAACGGCGCGCTCGGCCAGAAGACGGGCGCGGGTTTCTATCGCAAGGAAGGCAAGGCGATCAAGGTTCTCGATCCGAAGACGGCTTCTTATGTCGATGGCGGGGCGAAAGCCGACGAACTCATCGGCCGCATTCTGAAGCGTCCGCCAGCCGAGCGTTTCAAGCTCTTGCGCGAAACCGACAACAAGCAGGCGCAGTTCCTCTGGGCGATCTTCCGCGACGTGTTCCACTACATCGCGGTCCATCTGGAATCGATCGCGGACAACGCGCGCGACGTCGATCTCGCGATCCGCTGGGGCTTCGGCTGGAACCAGGGACCGTTCGAAAGCTGGCAAGCCGCGGGCTGGCAGCAGATCGCGAAGTGGGTCCAGGAAGACATCGATGCAGGCAAGGCGCTCTCGAACGCGCCGCTGCCCGCGTGGGTGCTCGATGGTCCCGTCGCCGAGAAGAACGGCGTGCACACGGACGAAGGTTCGTGGTCGCCCGCCGCGCGCCGTTTCGAGCCGCGCTCGAGGCTGCCCGTGTACGAGAAGCAGGTGTTCCGCGCGCCGCTCGTCGGTGAGACGGGCGCCGATCCGAAGACCTACGGCAAGACGCTCTTCGAAACCGAAAACGTGCGCGCGTGGCTCGACGACGATCAAAGCGATGTCGTGATCGTGTCGTTCAAGTCGAAGATGAACACCATCGGTCCGGGCGTGATCGACGGCCTCACGCAAGCCATCGAACTCGCGGAGAAGGAATACCGTGGGGTCGTGATCTGGCAGCCGACTTCGCTGCAACTCGGCGCGCCGGGCGGTCCGTTCTCGGCGGGCGCGAATCTCGAAGAAGCGATGCCCGCGTTCATGATGGGCGGCGCGAAGGGCATCGAGCCGTTCGTGAAAAAGTTCCAGCAAGGCATGATGCGCGTGAAATACGCGAACGTGCCGGTCGTGTCGGCGGTTTCGGGCATTGCGCTCGGCGGCGGTTGCGAGCTGCTGCTGCATTCGGCGAAGCGCGTCGCGCATGTCGAGAGTTATATCGGTCTCGTCGAAGTGGGCGTCGGTCTCGTGCCGGCGGGCGGCGGTCTCAAGGAAGCGGCACTCCGCGCGGCGGAAGCGGCGAGCGCCGTTAACGCGACCAGCGATCTGCTCAAGTTCCTGCAGAAGTCCTTCGAAAACGCGGTGATGGCGAAAGTGTCGTCCTCCGCATTCGATGCCCGCGCGATGGGCTATCTGAAGCCGTCCGACACGATCGTCTTCAACGTGCACGAACTGCTCGACATCGCGAAGAAGGAAGCGCGCGCATTGAGCGCATCGGGCTATCGTCCGCCGTTGCGCGTGAAGCAGGTGCCGGTCGCGGGCCGCTCGGCGATCTCGACGATCAAGGCGTCGCTCGTCAACATGCGCGACGGCCGCTTCATCAGCGATCACGACTATCTGATCGCGAGCCGTATCGCCGAAGCCGTGTGCGGCGGCGATGTCGAAGCGGGCAGTCTCGTCGACGAAGAATGGCTGCTGGCGCTGGAGCGCCGCGCGTTCGTCGAGCTGCTCGGCACGCAAAAGACGCAAGAGCGAATCATGGGCATGTTGCAGACCGGCAAGCCGGTGCGTAACTAAGCGGAGCTGCATAAGATGAGCAAACAACTTCAAGACGCATACATCGTCGCCGCGAGCCGCACGCCGATCGGCAAGGCGCCGCGCGGCGTGTTCAGGAACACGCGCCCGGACGAGCTGCTCGTCCACGCGATCAGGTCGGCCGTCGCGCAGGTGCCGGGGCTCGATACGAACGTGATCGAGGACGCGATCGTCGGCTGCGCGATTCCCGAGGCCGAGCAAGGACTGAACGTCGCGCGCATGGGCGCGTTGCTCGCGGGCTTGCCGAATACCGTCGGCGGCGTCACGGTGAACCGCTTCTGCGCGTCGGGCCTGACGGCGCTCGCGATGGCGGCGGACCGCATCCGCGTCGGCGAAGCCGATGCGATGATCGCCGGCGGCTGCGAGTCGATGAGCATGGTGCCGATGATGGGCAACAAGCCTTCGCTGTCGCCGCATATCTTCGATCGCAACGAAGATGTCGGCATCGCGTACGGCATGGGGCTGACGGCGGAGCGCGTCGCGGAACGCTGGAAGGTGAGCCGCGAGGCGCAGGACGCGTTCGCCGCGGAGTCGCATCGCAAGGCGTTGGCCGCGCAGCAAGCGGGCGAATTCGCCGATGAAATCGCCGCATACACGTTGAACGAGCGCTTCCCCGATCTCGCATCGGGCGAAGTTCGCGTGAACGCGCGCGAGATCGCGCTCGACGAAGGTCCGCGCGCGGATACGTCGGTCGAAGGTCTCGCGAAGCTGCGTCCCGTGTTCGCGAACAAAGGCTCGGTGACGGCGGGCAACAGCTCGCAGACGTCGGACGGCGCCGGCGCGCTGATCGTCGTGTCGGAAAAGATCCTGAAGCAGTTCAACCTCACGCCGCTCGCGCGCTTCGTGAGCTTCGCGGTGCGCGGCGTGCCGCCCGAGATCATGGGCATCGGGCCGAAGGAAGCGATTCCGGCCGCGTTGAAGGCGGCGGGCCTGAAGCAGGACGATCTCGACTGGATCGAGCTGAACGAAGCGTTCGCGGCGCAGGCGCTCGCGGTGATCGGCGATCTCGGACTCGATACGTCCAAGGTCAATCCGCTCGGCGGCGCGATCGCGCTCGGCCATCCGCTCGGCGCGACGGGCGCGATCCGCGCGTCGACGGTCGTGCACGGCCTGCGTCGCCGCAACCTGAAGTACGGCATGGTGACGATGTGCGTCGGCACCGGCATGGGCGCGGCGGGCATCATCGAGCGGCTTTGACGCAAACGGTCCGCGAGTGCCGAAAGCTCGCGGACCGACAAAGGAGACAGCGGATGGAGATTCAGATCGAACGCGCGGACGGCGTGCTGAGCATCGTGCTCAATCGTCCGGAAAAGAAGAACGCGATCACCGCGGCGATGTATCAGGAAATGGCCGACGGCCTCTACGAAGCCGAGATGGACCCGACCGTGCGCGCGGTGCTGATCCGCGCGAACGGCACGACGTTCTCCGCCGGCAACGACCTCGATGACTTCCTGAACGATCCGCCGAAGGGACTCGACGCGCCCGTCTTCCAGTTCCTGCGGCGCATCGCCGGCTTTCCGAAGCCGATCGTCGCGGCGGTCGCGGGCACGGCGGTCGGCATCGGCACCACGATGCTCCTGCATTGCGACATCGTCTACGCGAGCCCGAACGCGAAGTTCTCGCTGCCGTTTTCGCAACTGGGGCTGTGTCCGGAAGCGGCGTCGAGCCTGCTGCTGCCGCGCACGGCGGGTTATCAGCGCGCGGCGGAAAAGCTCTTGCTGGGCGAAGCGTTCGACGTGAACGAAGCGATCGGCATGGGCTTCCTCAACGGCGCGATCGATGCCGCCGAACTCGACGCCTACGCGTTCGACAAGGCGAAGCGGCTCGCGCTCCTGCCGGCGTCGTCGCTGCGCGTGACCAAGTCGCTGATGAAAGGCGCGCACGCGCACGAAGTGACCGCGCGCATGGAAGACGAAGCCGCGCATTTCTCGCGGATGCTCGTCGCGCCCGAAGCGCGCGAGGCGTTTCAGGCGTTCTTCGAGAAGCGCAAGCCGGACTTCAGCAAGTTCGAATAGCTCGGATAGTTCGAATAGCGCGCTTCACTCGACATCGTATTCGACGAAGCTGTTCTCGCGCGCGAAGCTGACGAGCCGCAGGCCCGCCTGCTTCGCGATCGAAATGGCGAGCGAGGTCGGCGCGGAAATCGTCGCGATCATCGGCACGCCGACGCGCGCCGATTTGCGCACGAGTTCATAGCTCGCGCGGCTCGACAGGTACACGAAACCTTGCGTCGTGTCCTCGCGGCGCAGGATCAACTGGCCGATGAGCTTGTCGAGCGCGTTATGCCGCCCGACGTCCTCGAAGGCGTAGCGCACCGCGCCGTTTTCGTCGCACCACGCGGCGGCGTGCAGACCGCCCGTCAGCTTCGTCAATTGCTGATGCGCGGGCAATTCGCGCGCGGCGCGTTCGATCGCATCGGGCGCGAGACGATTCAGAAAGCCGGTCTCCGGCACGCGTTCCGGCTGAAGATCGAGCAAGTCGATGCTTTCGATGCCGCACACGCCGCATCCGGTGCGCCCGGCGAGCGCGCGCCGCTTGTCCTTCAGCGACGCGAAAGCCTGCTGCACGACCTGCAGATGCACTTCCGCATGCGGCAACGCGACGCCGTCATCCCGCAAATAAACCTCGATATCGTGGATATCGCTGCCGCGCTCAACTATGCCTTCCGTCATCGAAAAGCCCACTGCGAACGCTTCGAGATCGCGTGGCGTGCACATCATCACCGCGTGCGAAATGCCGTTGAAAACCAGCGCGACGGGCCATTCCTGACCGACGTTGTCAGCGGCGATCGCAACTTCGTTCTTGCGATGCCTGCGCACCTGGCGCTCGACGAAGCCGGGTTGGTCGTCGGTTTCGAGTTGTTCCACTTCAATGCTCCTGACCGCTCACTTCGAGTAAAGTCGGGTATGTGACTTGCTGCCAAAAGTTGCTGTCCGCACGCATCGCGACGCGAACAGCGGCTAGATTGCAATGGTTCCAGCCAGATCCAAGGCCCTACAATAACTTAAGCGGGCATCGCGCGCCGCGCCGCCCGCTTCAATCCAACGAGGCTTCGCTATGGGACTTTACGACGCCGCGCGTCTCTTCGGATTCGAAGTCGAATCCTCTGACAATCTGCGCTTCATTCCGCTTGCCGTGCGCTTCAATCTCGACCGCTTCGGCATGCGCATCTCGCTTGACCAATGGCAGCAGCTTCCTTACGAAGATCGCGCGTTGCTGGCGCGCTTTCCGATCGAAGAAGAGGCCGAGCTCGAGAAGAACTTCGACCTCGCGCTTGAAGAGATGCTGAAGACGCACGCCAATGCCGCGCCCGAAAAGATCGAACGCGATCCCGATCCGGTGTGGATGCACGCCGATGCCGTGCCGGAAACCGTGATCCGTCAAAGCAGCCTCTCCGGGATCAGCGCGCCGAGTCTCGATCGCTGGGGCCAACTCGATCGTTTCCAGCGTTACGCGCTCGCGAAACTCTCGCGCAACACCGACAAGGTCAATCACGATTTCCTGCCCGCGATGAAAGAGTTCGGTCTCACGGAGTGAGCACGCGGCTCGCAAACGTTAAGCAGCCGCTTTAATCAGATTATTTGCGGGTGAGCCCTAAATGTCGGGCGAGAGGCGCCGTTAATGGACGTTATCCATTAATCGGGCGTGGAGCCGTTCGCCACGCCGCGCATTGCGTTCGATGTGCGCGCATCAAAGGGATTAGCCCGCTCTTCATGACTCGATTCCTCTCCAGAGGTTTGCTCGTCAACATTGCCGTCGTGCTGGCCGCGCTCGGCGCCAACGCGTTCGTCGCCTGCGAGCGGATCGGCGGTCTGCGTGAAAGCGACGCGCGCACCTTGCGCTCGATGAGCCTGCTGCGCGACCTCGCGAACTATCGCAGCACGCTCGGCGAATCGCTGACGCAACTGAGCCGCTTCGAAGCGACCGGCATCGCGGAAACCGCAGCGGGCCATCAGGAACGCGTGGCGCATCTCGACGCGCTCGAAAGCGGCCTGCGCGCGCAGTTCGAGATGGAGCCCGGCATGATGGGCGCATTCGATGCGCTCGCCGCCCGCGCCGCCGTCATGCGGCACGACGCCGACGTCGCCTTCCAGCGCGCGAAGAACGCGAGCCCCGACGCGTCCCGTGCATGGGCCGATGCGGCGTTCGTTACGCTCGGCGAGGATCAGCAAGGCGTCGACGACGAGCTCGCGGCGGTGCGCTCGCGCATCGACAACGCGACGATCGGCGCGCTCGATCAGTCCGCGCGGGCGTCGAGCGGCGCCATGCTGCTGCTCGTCTTCACGATGCTCGCGGGCAGCGCCGTGCTGATCTGGCTCTTCGCGAGTCGCGAGCGGCAATCGCGCGAGAAGCTCGGCGCGGCGCGCGCGCGACAGCGCAGCAACGAGCGCTTTCGCGGCATGTTCGAGGCGCATCCGGTGCCGATGTGGATCGTCGATAGCGAGACGATGCGCTTCGTTGCCGTGAATCAGGCCGCGATCGAACACTTCGGCTTCAACGAGCCGGAGTTCATGGACATGACGCTGCGCGATCTGCATCATGCGGACGACTTCGACAGCTTCGCCGCGCGTCTTGCGCGCAGCGGCGGCGAAGGCGGCGAGCGGGGCGAGCGCGCTCAGTCGGGACGAGGTTCGGCGGGCGTCTGGCGCTATCGCTGCAAGGACGGATCGATCGTGGGCGCGGACGTGTCGCATCACTCGCTCATCTACTCGAGCCGGCCGGGCATCTTCATGCTGGCGAACGACGTGACCGACCGCATCAACGCGGAAGCCGAAGCGCGCCGCTCGAACGAGATGCTCGAAGCGGTCATCGACAACATTCCGCAGCGCGTGTTCTGGAAGGACCGCGAACTGCGCTATCTCGGCTGCAACAATGCGTTCGCGCGCGATGCGGGTCTCGCGTACAACGAGCAGGTCATCGGCAAGACGGATTTCGACTTGCCGTGGAGCGCGCTCGCGGATCTGGTGCGCGCGGACGACGAAGAGGTCATCGTCACGACCGTGCCGAAGATGCATCACGAGCGCGACATCGTGATGGGCGACCAGTTGCGCACCGTCGTTTCGAGCAAGCTGCCGTTGCTCGACGGCGAAGGGCAGACCATCGGCGTGCTCGGTTCGTATCACGACGTCACCGATCACAAGCGCGCCGAACTCGCGCTGCGTCTGCAAAGCCGCGCGCTGGACGCGAGCGTGAACGCGATTCTGATCACCGGCGTCGTCGATGGCGCGAACGTGATCGAGTATGCGAATCCGGCGTTCAAGCGCATCACGGGTTATGACCCGAGCGAGGTCATCGGCCAGGATTGCCGCTTTTTGCACGGCCCGGACGGAGATCAGGAAGGGCTCACGTCGATCCGCCGCGCGCTCGACGCGAACATGGAAGCGAGCGTCGTCGTGCGCAACTATCGCAAGGACGGCGCGCTCTTCTGGAACCAGCTCTTCGTCGCGCCGGTGCCGAACGCGCAGGGCATGACCACGCATCACATCGGCATCATCAACGACGTGACCGATCTGATGCGCTATCAGGAAGAGCTCGAATATCAGGCGAATTACGACACGCTCACGCGCCTGCCGAATCGCAATCTGCTGAAAGATCGCCTGCAGCACGCGATAGAAACGGCGCGGCGGCGCGATGCGAAGATCGCGGTCGTGTTCATGGATCTCGACGGCTTCAAGAACGTCAACGACAGTCTCGGCCACAGCGTCGGCGACCGTCTGCTTGCGGTGATCGCGGAGCGGCTCGCGCGCTCGGCGCGTACGAGCGATACGGTCGCGCGTCACGGCGGCGACGAGTTCGTCGTCGTGCTGCCGGACATCACCGACGAAGCCGGTCTCATCGTGTGGATGGAGCGCACGCGCGCGGCGATCTCCGAACCGGTGTGGATCGACGACACCGAGCTGTATGTCGGCTGCAGCATGGGCGCGAGTCTTTATCCGCAAGACGGCGACGACGCCGAAACCGTGATGAAGAAGGCCGACCTCGCGATGTATCGCGCGAAGGACATGGGCCGCAACAACTATCAGTTTTATCAGCCGGAGATGAACGCGAGCGTCGGCGCGCGCATGAATCTCGAACGGCGCTTGCGGCGCGCGCTGCGCGACGGCGAATTCCTGCTGCACTATCAGCCGCAGGTCGACATGTCGACGCGTCTGTTCGTCGGCATCGAAGCGCTCGTGCGCTGGCACGACCCCGAGCAAGGGCTCGTGTCGCCGGCGTCGTTCATTCCGGTGGCGGAGGAGAGCGGGCTGATCGGACCGCTTTCCGAATGGGTGCTGCGCGAAGCGTGCCGGCAGAACAAGGCGTGGCAGGATGCGGGGCTGCCGCCGGCGCGCGTGTCGGTGAACTTGTCGGCGCGGCATTTCCAGCAGCGCGACATCGCCCGGCTCGTGACTTCGGTGCTCGAAGAGACGGGCCTTGCGCCGCGCTATCTCGAACTCGAACTCACCGAAAGCGCGATCATGCGCAACGCCGAGGAAGCGATCACGATGCTCTCGGAGCTATCGGCGCTCGGCATCGGTATTGCAATCGACGACTTCGGCACCGGCTATTCGAGCCTGTCGTATCTCAAGCGCTTTCCGGTGCATCGGCTGAAGATCGATCGCTCGTTCGTCGCGGATATCGGCTCGTCGGGCGACGATGAAACCATCACGTCGGCGATCATCGCGCTCGCGCATTCGCTCGAGATGCAGGTGATCGCGGAGGGCGTCGAAACGCACGCGCAGCACGATTTCCTGCGCGAGCGCGATTGCGACGAAATGCAGGGCTACCTTTTCTCGCGCCCGATGCCGCACGAGGCGATTCCGGGCCTTTTGCAGCAGGGCGTGCTGCCCCACTGATCGATTTTTATCAGTCCAGCGACGGCAGCACGCGCGGGCGGCGATCGCGGTCAGTCGCGACGTAGGTGAGCGTCGCTTCCGTCACCTTGACGACTTCTTCGGCGAGGCTCATGCGCTGCGCCCAGACTTCGACCGACACCGTGATGGACGTGTTGCCCGTCTTGACGATGTCGGCGTAAAAGCTCAGCAGATCGCCGACGAAAACCGGGTGCTTGAACAGGAACGAATTCACGGCGACGGTCGCGACGCGGCCGTTCGCGCGGCGGCTCGCCGGAATGGAGCCGGCGATATCGACCTGCGCCATGATCCATCCGCCGAACACGTCGCCGTGGACGTTGGCGTCGGCGGGCTGCGGCACGACGCGCAGCGCGACGTGTTTCTCAGGAAGATTGGGATGGTCGGTCATGGGAGGCGTTCCGGTTTGCAAGGCGGCGCGAAGGCTGGCGCGCGTGAGCGGCCTCTTGAACCTTCTGCGACAATGCCTATTTATGAATGAGCCCGATTGCGCGCGACGTCGCGCCAGGGGCTTGCAGCAAATTGTACGGGAAAGCATCCAGACGAAGTTGCGCCCGTTTCGACGATAAAAACCTTCCCCACGCCGCGCCCGACTCCATTCGCGCGACGCGCTCGAACGATACGAACTCATGCGCCGCTTCCCGAACGCAGAGCCCGGGCCCGCGCAGCAAGGCCCGCGCAACGACTGGCAGACGATCCGCTCGCTGCTGCCTTATCTCACGACGTACAAATGGCGCGTCGCGTTCGCGCTGACGTGCCTCATCGGCGCGAAGGTTGCGAACCTCGGCGTGCCGATCGTGATGAAGCGCATCGTCGACGGCCTCGCTTCCGTGCAGCATCTCACCGCGCTCGGACGCGCGAACGATTCGCCGGGCATCGTGCTGATCGGCGGAATCGGGCTGCTCGTCGTCGCGTATGCGGCCGCGCGGCTTTCTACGTCGCTCTTCACCGAGTTGCGCGAACTGCTCTTCGCCAAGGTCACGGAAAGCGCCGTGCGGCAACTCGCGCTGCAAGTGTTCCGGCATCTGCATTCGCTGTCGCTGCGCTTTCATCTGGAGCGACAGACGGGCGGCATGTCGCGCGATATCGAACGCGGCACGCGCGGCATCCAGCAGCTCGTTTCGTATTCGCTCTACAGCATTCTGCCGACGCTCGTCGAGGTCGGGCTCGTGCTCGCGTTCTTCGTGACGAAGTACGAGGCGTATTACGCGATCGTCACGTTCATCGCGCTCGTCACGTATATCGTGTTCACGGTGAAGGTGACGGAGTGGCGCACGCACTTTCGCCGCACGATGAACGATCTCGATTCGAAAGCGAATTCGCGCGCGATCGATTCGCTGCTCAACTACGAGACCGTGAAATACTTCGGCAACGAAGAGTGGGAAACGCGCCGTTACGATGAAAATCTTCAGCGCTATCGCGCGGCCGCGATCAAGTCGCAGCGCTCGCTGTCGATGCTGAACTTCGGGCAGCAGACGATCATCGGCGTGGGGCTCGTTTTCATCCTCTGGCGCGCGACGCAGGGCGTGATGGCGGGGCGTCTGACGCTCGGCGATCTCGTGCTCATCAACACCTTCGTGTTGCAGTTGTACATTCCGCTGAATTTTCTCGGCGTCGTGTATCGCGAACTGAAGCAGGCGCTGACCGACATGGATCGCATGTTCACGCTGCTCGGCGCGGGCCGCGAAGTGCCCGATGCGCCGAACGCGCCCGCGCTTGCCGTGCGCGGCGGCGAAGTGCGCTTCGAGAACGTGAGCTTCGCGTATGAGAAGGCGCGGCCGATCCTGCATGGCGTCGATTTCACGATTCCCGCGGGCACGACGACGGCGGTCGTCGGACACAGCGGCTCGGGCAAATCGACGCTCGGCCGGCTGCTCTTTCGCTTCTACGATCTCGATCGCGCGCAGGGCGGCAGCATTCGCATCGACGGGCAGGACATTCGCGACGTCACACAGGATTCGTTGCGCGCGGCGATCGGCATCGTGCCGCAGGACACCGTGCTCTTCAACGATTCGATCTATTACAACATCGCGTACGGGCGTCCTTCGGCGAGCCGCGACGAAGTGATCGCGGCGGCGCGCGCGGCGCATATCCACGATTTCATCGAGGCGTTGCCGGCGGGCTATGACACGGCCGTCGGCGAGCGTGGATTGAAGCTGTCGGGTGGCGAGAAGCAGCGCGTCGCGATCGCGCGCACGCTGCTCAAGAATCCGCCGATTTTGATCTTCGACGAAGCCACGTCCGCGCTCGATTCGAAGTCCGAGCGCGCGATTCAGCACGAACTCGACTCGATCGCGCGCGAGCGGACGACCCTCATCATCGCGCATCGGCTATCGACGGTCGTGCATGCGCAGCAGATCATCGTGATGGATCACGGGCGCATCGTCGAGCGCGGCACGCATGCGGAGTTGCTGCGTGCGGGCGGGCTGTTCGCGCAGATGTGGGCGCTTCAGCAACAGCGCGCCGCCAGCTCCGGCGAAGGAGAGGCGGCGCTGGCGACACTGGGCGAATGACGCGCTGTCCTCACTCCATCGCGTGCGCGCCGCCGATGGCGACGCCATCGTGCGATTGCGAAGCCGTCGACGACCAGCGCAGCCACTGACCGCGCAGCGCGAAGAGCGCGCCGAACGCGCACGTTGCGAGCACGCCGAACGTGGCGAAGCCCATTTGATAGCTGCCCGTGCTTTCCTTCGCGATGCCCATGATGACCGGCAGATAGAACCCGCCGATACCGCCCGCTGCGCCGACGATTCCCGACAGCAATCCCGTCTTGCCCTTCCAGCGATGCGGCACGAGCTGGAACGTCGAGCCGTTGCCCAGGCCGAACGCGATATACAGGCAGATGAGAATCGCGAGACCGCCCGCGACCGGCGGCATCCAGATCGCGAACGCGAAGTCGCCGATGGCGATGGCCGCGAGCAGCACGAGCAGCGCACGCACGCCGGTCACGCGATCGGCGACATAACCGCCGAACGGACGCACGATCGCGCCGAGAAACGCGAGCAGCGACATGAAGAGGCCGGCTTCGAGCTTCGGCATCTGATAAAGCGAGGTAAGCAGCAGCGTCACATACGACGACATGCCGACGAAACCGCCGAACGTGATGCTGTAAATGAGCATGATGACCCACGTATCGCGCTCGCCGAGCACCGACCGATAATGCCGCGGCAGCACCGCGATCGCAATGAGCGCGCCGATCACCGGCAAGAGCAGCACGCCCGCCTTGCCGCCGCCGAACACGCCCGCGTTGACCGCGAGCACCAGCACGATCAGGCTCACGAGCGTCACCGCGAAGCTCGACAGCGCGCGCATCGTGCTGCCGGTTTTCACGCCGGCATCGGACGCCCATGCGAAGAGCGCGATGCCCGTAATCGCGAGCAGCGGCAGCGCGGCGGCGGTCGACATCTGCCAGCCGAAGGCATCGGCGAGATGCGGGAACAGGAAGCCGTCGAGCACCGCGCCGATGTTGCCTGCCGCGGCGAGTCCGAGCACGAGGCCCTGCACCTTCGGCGGATAGTTGCTGCCAGCCATCGGCAACGCGACGGCGAAGCTCGCGCCGCCCATGCCGAGGAACACGCCGAGCACAAGCAACACCGCATACGACGGCACGCCGGGCATGAGCGGCAGCACGATCGACGGAATCGACGAGAGCAGGACGCCCATCAGCGCGACGCGCCGTCCATCGGTCGATTGATAGAGGTTGCCGAGCGTCACGCGCAGAATGGCGGCGGCCAGCACCGGCACCGCGACGAGAAAGCCTTGCTGCGCGGCGGACATCGTCACGTCGCGTCCGATGAACGGCGCGAGCGGCCCATACAGTACCCAAACGGTAAAGCCCGTATCGAAGTAGAGGAAGCAGGCGAGGAGCGAGCGCCAGTTGCCGCTCTTGAGCGATGCGATCAGATTGGACATTGCGGGTTCCGTATATGCGCGTACTGCCGAATGAGCACGCGACGGCCCCGAAAATTGCAAGCATCATGCCAATGGAATGCATATTTACCGATGCGCCGGGTAGCGCAAGGGTCGGCGAGGGATCAGAGCACGCGTGAGGTTCCGCGTCCCGCAAACCGACAGCACCGCGTCCGTGCGTGACCGCATGCGAATGGTGCGCCGCGCCTTCGCACGGCTCATGCGCCGGCTAGAATGCGTTCTTTGCCAAGGAAGCGCCGCGCGCGCCCGAGAAACGCATGGAACTGAAATGGCTGGAAGACTTCGTGTCGCTCGCGGAGACGCGCAGCTTCAGTCGATCCGCCGAGCTTCGGCACATCACGCAGCCCGCGTTCTCGCGACGCATTCAGGCGCTCGAAGCGTGGCTCGGCACGGAACTCATCGACCGGTCGGTGTATCCGACGCGCCTCACGCAAGCCGGCAACGTGTTCTACGAGCAGGCGCTCGCGATGCTCTCGCAGTTCCACGAAGCGCGCACGCTATTGCGCGGACAAGGCGGCGTGCCGTCGGCGACCATCGAATTCGCCGTGCCGCACACGCTTTCGCTCACGTATTTTCCGCGCTGGCTCGAACACATCGAGGCGCGGCTCGGACGCATCCGCACGCGGCTGCGCGCGCTCAATGTGCACGATGCGGTGCTGTCGCTCGTCGAAGGCGGTGTCGATCTCGTGATGGGCTATCACCATCCGAGTCATCCGGTTGCGCTCGATCCCGCGCGCTACGACATGCTCACGCTCGGCGCCGAACCGATCAGCCCGTTTTCCGCCGTGACCAAAGGCGGACGCGCGCGCTTCACGCTGCCCGCGACGGCCGAATCGCCGGTGCCGTATCTGTCGTACACGCCTAATGCGTACCTCGGGCGCATGACGGAAGTCATCATCGCGACCGCGCCGACGCGCCTCTATCTCGACAAGGTCTATGAAACCGACATGGCCGAAGGTCTGAAAGCGATGGCGCTCGCCGGTCATGGCGTCGCGTTCCTGCCGCACAGCGCTGTCGAGGATGCAGTGGAAGAAGGGCGGCTCGTGCGCCTCGATCGCGGCACGCGCGGCACGCCCGCCGGCCAGTTCACGCTGACGATGGAAATCCGCCTTTATCGCGACAAGCTCGCAGCGCAGGGCGAAGAGCCGCGACAGGCATTGATGCGCGCGCTATGGGACGCGGTCGGTGAGGAATTGCTGAAGGCGCAGCCTGAGAAGCCCGCGGCATAAGGCTCCGCGACGTTATGCAAGTTTTGCATGACGGGATAAGGAAACGGCATTGGATTTGGAAACGACGTTTTTCGACAATGAGCGAATTCCTTCACCGCTGGAGCATCAATGTCTGCCTCGAAGCAACCTGTGCAAGCGCCGGACGCAAAACACGCCATCCCGTCGTATCTCCATGCCGATGATCTCGGTCCCTGGGGAAACTATCTGCAACAGGTCGATCGCGTTGCCCCGTATCTCGGTTCTCTCTCCCGCTGGCTCGAAACCCTCAAGCGCCCGAAGCGCATTCTCGTCGTCGATTGCCCGATCGAGCTGGATAACGGCACCGTCGCGCATTTCGAGGGTTATCGCGTGCAGCACAACACGTCGCGCGGTCCCGGCAAGGGTGGCGTGCGTTACCACCAGGACGTGACGCTCTCCGAAGTGATGGCGCTGTCCGCGTGGATGTCGGTGAAGAACGCGGCGGTAAACGTGCCGTACGGCGGCGCGAAGGGCGGCATTCGTGTCGATCCGCGCACGCTGTCGCGTGGCGAACTGGAACGCGTGACGCGTCGCTATACGAGCGAGATCGGCATCATCATCGGGCCGAACACGGACATTCCCGCGCCGGACGTGAACACGAACGAGCAGATCATGGCGTGGATGATGGACACCTACTCCATGAACCAGGGCCAGACGGCAACCGGCGTCGTGACCGGCAAGCCGATTTCGCTCGGCGGCTCGCTCGGCCGCAAGGAAGCGACGGGGCGCGGCGTGTTCGTCGTCGGCACGGAAGCGGCGCGGCGCATCGGCATGGAGATCGAAGGCGCGCGCATCGCGGTGCAGGGCTTCGGCAACGTCGGCGGCATCGCGGCCAAGCTGTTCCAGGAAGCGGGCGCGAAGGTCATCGCCGTGCAGGATCACACGGGAACGATTCATAACTCGAAGGGCATCGATACCGTCGCGCTGCTCGATCACGTCGCGAAGAACGGCGGCGTGGGCGGCTTCGCGGGCGCGGATCCGGTACAGGCGGAAGAATTCTGGATGATCGAAAGCGACATCCTCATTCCGGCCGCGCTGGAAAACCAGATCACCGAGAAGAACGCGTCGAAGATCCGCACGAAGATCGTCGTCGAAGGCGCGAACGGCCCGACCACGACCGCGGCCGACGACATCCTCAACGACAAGGGTATCCTCGTGATCCCGGACGTGATCGCGAATGCGGGCGGCGTGACCGTGTCGTACTTCGAATGGGTGCAGGACTTCTCGAGCTTCTTCTGGACCGAGGACGAGATCAATCAGCGTCTCGAGCGCGTGATGCGCGAAGCGTTCGCGGGCGTGTGGCAGGTCGCGAGCGAGCACAAGGTATCGGTGCGCACGGCGGCGTTCATCGTCGCGTGTACGCGCATTCTGCAGGCGCGCGAGATGCGCGGGCTGTATCCCTGATTCGGTGTCAGGCGGTCGTGCCCTTTAATTGATTGCGGGCGGCATTTCATTCGGAATGCCGCCCGCATTTGCATGAAAGCGACAAGTCGGCCGACTCGCTGCATTCGGTCAAGCATGGTCACAAAAACGCCAGTAATATGCGCGGTCGCACCGGGTTGCACCCTTACGGCGACAGCGTCTCAGAAATAAGACGGTCGTGGGTTAACAATCATTCTTTCAGAATAATTACCCTGCTAAACTTGCCCCGGTTTTTCGCCACAGGAGATCGAACACATGAAGGTTAAAAAGGCTGCGCTGCTCGTCGCCGCGCTCGGGTTTCTCGCCACCGGCGCATACGCTCAAGACGCCGGCACGCTGAAGAAAATCAAGGACACGGGCGTGATCTCGCTGGGGCATCGCGAATCGTCCATTCCGTTTTCCTACTATGACGACAAGCAGCAAGTCGTCGGCTACTCGCATGAGTTCGCGCTGAAGGTCGTGGACGCGGTCAAGCAGAAGCTCGGCATGTCCGACCTGAAGGTGAAGCTCACGCCGATCACTTCGCAGAACCGCATTCCGCTCGTGCAGAACGGCACCGTCGATATCGAGTGCGGCTCGACGACGAACAACGCCGAGCGTCAGCAGCAAGTTTCCTTCTCGAACACGATCTTCGTGATCGGCACGCGCCTCATGACCAAGAAGGATTCGGGCGTGAAGGACTGGGCCGACCTGAAGGGCAAGACCGTCGTGACGACCGCCGGCACCACGTCCGAGCGCCTGCTTCGCAAGATGAATCAGGACAAGAACATGGGCATGAACATCATCAGCGCGAAGGATCACGGCGAGTCGTTCCTGACGCTGTCGACCGGCCGCGCCGTCGCGTTCATGATGGACGATGCGCTGCTCGCGGGCGAGCGCGCGAAGTCGAACAACCCGAACGATTTCGTGATCGTCGGTGCGCCGCAATCGCATGAAGCGTACGGCTGCATGATCCGCAAGAACGATCCGGAGTTCAAGAAGGTCGTCGACGACGCGATCGCCAAGGTCGAAACCTCGGGCGAAGCGGACAAGATCTACAAGAAGTGGTTCGAAAGCCCGATTCCGCCGAAGGGTCTCAACCTCAACTTCCCCGAAAGTGAAGACATGAAGGCTCTCTACAAGAGCCCGAATGACAAGGCAATCGACTAACCGGTTCGGTAATCGAACAGACGAAACGGAAGGAGCTTGCTTCTTCCGTTTCTTTTTGGAGTGAGTCCATGTCTTATCACTGGAACTGGGGCATCCTGCTGAGTCCGGTTTCGACCGGCGAGCCCACCACCTATCTCGGCTGGCTGATTTCCGGCTTCTGGGTGACGATCACCGTGTCGCTCGCGGCCTGGGTGATCGCGCTCGTGGTCGGCTCGTTGTTCGGCATCTTGCGCACGGTCCCGAATCGCACGCTGGCGGGCATCGGCACCGTCTACGTCGCGATCTTCCGCAACATTCCGCTGATCGTGCAGTTCTTCGTCTGGTATCTCGTGATACCGGAATTGCTGCCGCCTTCCATCGGCAACTGGTTCAAGCAACTGCCGCCCACCGCGCAGTTCTTTTCGTCGTCGATCATCTGTCTCGGGCTTTTCACTGGCGCACGCGTGTGCGAGCAGGTCCGCTCGGGCATCAACGCGCTGCCGCGCGGACAGCGCAACGCGGGTCTCGCGATGGGCTTCACGCAATGGCAGACGTATCGCTACGTGCTGATGCCGGTCGCGTACCGCATCATCGTGCCGCCGCTCACGTCCGAGTTCCTCAACGTGTTCAAGAACTCGGCGGTCGCGTCGACCATCGGTCTGCTGGATCTGTCCGCTCAGGCGCGCCAGCTCGTCGATTACACGGCGCAGACGTATGAATCGTTCATCGCGGTGACGATCGCCTACATGCTCATCAACCTCGTCGTGATGCAACTGATGCGCTGGGTCGAGGCGAAGACGCGGTTGCCTGGCTACATCGGAGGCAAATAAATGCATCAGTTCAACTGGAGCGGTGTGCTCGCGTCGTGGCCCACGCTGATGACGGGCGCGAAGATCACGCTGCAGATCACCGTGCTCGCCATCGTGGTCGGCATCATCTGGGGCACGATCCTCGCGCTGTTCCGCCTTTCGGGCGTGAAGCCGCTGCAATGGTTCGCGAGCGCGTACGTCACGCTGTTCCGCTCGATTCCGCTCGTGATGGTGCTGCTGTGGTTCTTCCTGATCGTGCCGCAGCTGTTGCAAAACGTGCTCGGACTGTCGGCCGACATCGACATCCGTCTTGCCTCGGCGATGGTCGCGTTCTCGCTCTTCGAAGCCGCGTACTATTCGGAAATCATCCGCGCCGGCATTCAAGCGGTGCCGCGCGGTCAGGTGAACGCGGCGTTCGCGCTCGGCATGACCTACGGCCAGGCGATGAAGCTCGTCGTGCTGCCGCAGGCCTTCCGCGCGATGGTGCCGCTCTTGCTCACGCAGGCGATCGTCCTGTTTCAGGATACGTCGCTCGTCTACGTCATCAGTCTCGCGGACTTCTTCCGCACGGCGACGAACATCGGGGATCGAGACGGCACGTCCGTCGAAATGGTTCTGTTCGCGGGCGCGTGCTATTTCGTGATTTGCGTGGTGGCGTCGGCGCTCGTCAAAAGTCTTCAGAAAAAGGTCGCAAGATGATCTCTATCAAGAATGTTTCCAAGTGGTACGGGCAGTTCCAGGTGCTCACCGACTGCACGACCGAAGTGAAGAAGGGCGAGGTCGTCGTGGTGTGCGGCCCGTCGGGTTCGGGCAAGTCGACGCTCATCAAGACCGTGAACGGCCTGGAGCCGTTCCAGAAGGGCGAAATCACGATCAACGGCCAGTCGCTGACGGACAAGAAGACGAATCTGTCGAAGCTGCGTTCGAAGGTCGGCATGGTGTTCCAGCACTTCGAGCTGTTTCCGCATCTGACGATCACGCAGAACCTGACGCTCGCGCAGATCAAGGTGCTCGGCCGTTCGAGCGACGAAGCCACGCAGAAGGGCATGAAGCTGCTGGATCGCGTCGGCCTGCGCGCGCATGCGGACAAGTTTCCGGGCCAGTTGTCCGGCGGTCAGCAGCAGCGCGTGGCGATTGCGCGCGCGCTGTCGATGGACCCGATCGCGATGCTCTTCGACGAGCCGACGTCCGCGCTCGATCCGGAGATGATCAACGAAGTGCTCGACGTGATGGTCGAACTCGCGCAGGAAGGCATGACCATGATGTGCGTGACGCACGAAATGGGCTTTGCGAAGAAGGTGGCGAATCGCGTGATCTTCATGGATCGCGGGCTCATCGTCGAGGACGATCAGAAGGAAGCGTTCTTCGCGAATCCGAAGTCGGATCGTGCGAAGGATTTCCTCGCGAAGATCCTGCACTGAGTCTCGGCTCGGCAAAGCAAAACGGCGCTTCCGAAAAGAAGCGCCGTTTTTTATTCGATCCCGAGTTCCGATTCCATCGCCGCTGTCGTCCGTATCTCGTCGATCTTCAGCGCGGATCCGATGCACGCCTTCGCGAGCGGCTCGGCCGCTTTCCTCGCCACTTCCTCCGGCACCGGAATATTCGTCGCGCGGGCGAGATCGCCGCACTGGAACATCGCGAGATCGCCGGGGGCGAAGCGCGTCCAGATTTCGTTGTCGGTGAGCGGCGACGTCGCGATCACGGCGACGCGGTCTTCCGGCGTCGTGTACTTGGCGAAATCGATCGACATGTCGGCATCGATCAGATGCGCGGTCGAGAACGGCCAGCTACGCACCAGGTAGTACAAATGCGTCGAGCAGTGCGAGAAGAGCGCCTGCCCGTTCGACATCAGAAAGTTGAAGACGCCGTATTGCGTGATGTCGCGGGTGAGTTCGGCGAGCGCGTCGAACAGTTCGTCGAGCGGCGGCTGCGAGCACGGAAACGCGCGCCGCAAGCCTTGCAGCAGCGCGCAGAAGGCAAGCTCGCTGTCCGTCGTGCCGACCGGCTGATATACGCCGGTGAGTTCGGGTGCGTGGCCTTTGAGGTCGCCGTTGTGCGCGAAGATCCAGTGCCGGCCCCACAGTTCGCGCATGAACGGATGGCAGTTCTCGAGCAGGATATGCCCCTGCGTCGCCTTGCGGATATGCGCGATCGTGTTCTTCGACTTGATCGGATAGCGCTTCACCATGTCCGCGAGCGGCGAACTGGCGGACGACTGATGATCGATGAAAAGCCGGCAGGCCTTGTCCTCGAAAAACGCGATGCCCCAGCCGTCGGCATGATGATCGGTGACGCCGCCGCGCGCCGCGAAACCGGTGAACGAGAACGTCACGTCGGTCGGTTCGGCGCAGTTCATTCCGAGAAGTTGGCACATGATGCTGAGGCGGTCGGCTTTTGGCCTGTTGTTACAATACGTCCGACAAGCATATCACCGAGACCGAATCGAAAAAAACGCGCAAACGCTCGTCGATGCGCGCGTTGTGGAAATTCCACGGCGATTTTTTCCGGTCCTTGCGTGGACTTGCGCCATTCCAACGTTCCCCGTCATCTCGCCATGTCCGCTACTTCATCCTCGCCCAATTCGCTCACGATCGCGCGTCCCGACGACTGGCATCTGCACGTGCGCGACGGCGCGACGCTCGCGGCCGTCCTGCCGCACACGGCGCGCCAGTTCGGCCGCGCAATCATCATGCCGAATCTGAAGCCGCCCGTGACGACGACGGAAATGGCCGCGGCCTATCGCGAGCGCATTCTGGCGGCGCTTCCGAAGGGCGCGCGCTTCGAGCCGTTGATGACGCTCTATCTCACCGACAACACGCCGCCCGACGAAATCCGCCGCGCGAAGGAAAGCGGCTTCGTGCATGGCGTGAAGCTGTATCCGGCGGGCGCGACGACCAATTCCGACGCAGGCGTGACCGATCTGCTCGGCAAATGCGCGAAAACGCTCGAAGCGATGCAGGAAGTCGGCATGCCCTTGCTGACTCACGGCGAAGTGACCGATAGCGACATCGACGTGTTCGATCGCGAGAAAGTGTTCATCGACCGCGTGATGACGCCGCTGCGCCGCGATTTTCCCGCGCTGAAAGTCGTGTTCGAGCACATCACGACGAAGGACGCCGCCGATTACGTGCGCGACGCGGACGGCGAGATCGGCGCGACGATCACCGCGCATCACCTGCTGTACAACCGCAACATCATGCTGGTCGGCGGCATGCGTCCGCATTACTACTGCCTGCCGGTGCTGAAGCGCGAGACGCATCGCGTGGCGCTCGTCGAAGCGGCGACGTCGGGCAATCCGCGCTTTTTCCTCGGCACGGACAGCGCGCCGCATCCGAAGGGCTTGAAGGAGCACGCGTGCGGTTGCGCGGGTTGCTACACGGCGCTGCACGCGCTCGAACTCTATGCGGAAACTTTCGACAAAGCCGGCGCGCTCGACAAGCTCGAAGGCTTCGCGAGCTTCCACGGCGCGGACTTCTACGGTCTGCCGCGCAGCAAGGAATCGGTGACGATCGAGCGCGGTTCGTGGACGTTGCCCGCCGAATTCACCGCCGGCGATTCGACCGTCGTGCCGCTGCGTGGCGGCGAATCGATCGGCTGGCGTTTCGTGGACGCGCAGTAAGCACGCCGACGTGAGCGCGGGTTTCGCCGATATCGACTGGGCGCGGCCTTGGCTCGCGTCCATCGAAGCGCGCGGCAGGCGCTGGCAGACGGCGGCGCTCGCGGGTTACGACAACTATCTCGCGACATTGAACGACGACGCCACGGCCGCCGCGCAGGTCACGGGCCGCGGCAAGCCGCTTGCATTCATCGCGCAGGAAGCGCTGCCTTCGGGTGCGTCGTACGAAGGTCACATCGCGCAGACCGGCTGCGTGCCGACGCGCCACAATCTCCACGATTTCTTCAACGCCTCGATGTGGTTCGCGTATCCGCGCATCAAGGCGGCGCTCAACGCGCGGCAGGCCGAGCAGATCGATACGCTCGGCATCGGACCGACGCGCGGCGGCGTGCGCGACGCGCTCACGCTCTTCGATGAAAACGCGGTGTTCTTCGCCTGCGCCGATGCATCGCTTGGACGCGCGCTGCGCGGTTTCGGCTGGCGCACGCTCTTCGTCGGCGAGCGCGCGGCGTGGGGCACGCGCTGCGAGGCGCGCATTTTCGGGCACGCGTTGCTGGAAAAGCTCGTCGCGCCGTACAAGGCGTGCACGGGGCACGCGTGGATCGTCGATGTTCCCGCCGACTATTTTTCGCTCGACGATGCCGCGCGCCGCGCGTTCATCGACGGATGCGTGTCCGAACGGCTGAACGCCGCGCCGATCGACAGCCGCGCGTTCGCGCCGCTGCCGGTGCTGGGCGTGCCGGGCTGGTGGGACGCGAATGCATCGCCCGATTTCTACGACGACGTTTCCGTCTTTCGACCGGGCCGCCGATCGCGCGGATGCTAAAATGACGAGTTGCAAAGCGGGCCAGGCAATCGCGGCCTCCGAGGTGAAAGCCGAAGAGGGCGAGGAAAGTCCGGACTCCACAGGGCAGGGTGATGGCTAACGGCCATCCGTGGCGACACGCGGAACAGGGCAACAGAAAGCAAACCGCCGATGGCTCCGGGCGCAAGTCCGGAGATCAGGTAAGGGTGAAACGGTGCGGTAAGAGCGCACCGCGGACGTCGCGAGACGTTCCGGCACGGTAACCTCCACCCGGAGCAATTCCAAATAGGCAGGCGCGCATCTTCGCGATGCAGGACGGGGCCCCCGTTCGTCTGCGGGTAGGAAGCTTGAGCGCGTCAGTAATGACGCGTCTAGAGGAATGATTGCCACGCGCGTCGCTTTCGGGCGGCGCGTGCACAGAATCCGGCTTATCGGCCCGCTTTGTCGTCATTCAAAAGAGAAGAGCCGGCGTCTCGCGACGTCGGCTCTTTTCGTTTTTGCTTCCGATGAAACTTACGCTTCGACGATCTCGAACGAATGCGTCAGCTCCGCCGATTTCGCCAGCATGATCGACGCCGAGCAATATTTGTCGTGCGACAGGTTGATCGCGCGCTCGACGGTCGCCGGGTTCAGGTTCTT
Source organism: Caballeronia sp. LZ008 (assembly GCF_031451435.1). Taxonomy (NCBI): domain Bacteria; kingdom Pseudomonadati; phylum Pseudomonadota; class Betaproteobacteria; order Burkholderiales; family Burkholderiaceae; genus Caballeronia; species Caballeronia sp. LZ008. The sequence goes on from NZ_JARUXK010000001.1 coordinate 305,040, forward strand.
GCCCGTCACGGTGAAGTGAAAGTGGATCTTCGTGAAGACTTTCGGGTCTTCGCTCGCGCGGTCGGCCTTCAGCGTGACCGAGCAGCCCTGGATTTCCTGACGGCTCTTTTTCAGGATCATCACGACGTCGTAGGCGGTGCATCCGCCGGTGCCGAGCAGCACCATTTCCATCGGGCGCGGCGCGAGATTGCGGCCGCCGCCTTCCGGTGCGCCGTCCATGTTTACGAGATGGCCGCTTCCCGTCTCGGCGGCGAAGGCCATGCCGTCTTGTCCCATCCAGCTAACTTTGCATTCCATGCTCAGGCTCCAGCTGTTCAGCGCGTCGTTACAGAGGCTACATTGTAGCGGTTCGGAATTTTTCCACCGGTCGCTGCTTACGAGCATCTACCGGTTGACGAAGCGTAAATCGGCGCGGCGATTCTGATGCCGGCCGTGAGCGCGCCAGTCGAGGACGGGCTCTAAAGGCTCATCGCGACGGCGTCCAGGCAGTCGCGGCCCGTAAACATCTGAAAATAAAGGGCTTTCGGGGGACATGTCCATTGTGCTCAGATTCCAGATTATGAAATCATATTCCACCATGCAAATCTTCTTGCTTTGCAGCATGACCGTGCCTATACTCGTTTCTGTCTCCTCCACCTCCTCCTTTGGTGGATTAAGCCCGAGCCAAGCTGCTCGGGCTTTTTTTCGTCCTCGCGCCTGTCGAAGCATTCTTTTGACGCGGCGACCAAATTCCCTTTATAATTCAAAGTTCTCTTCGCCACACGCCCGCGGAGAGAGGCTTGTGAGAGCCTGCACGCGCCCGGTTTCGACCTGAGCGCACTCATATAAGCAGGGCCGAACAAGACACAGTTCAAGGGCAGATCAATTTTTTGGATCGATCATGAAGACGTTTTCCGCAAAAGCCGAAGAGGTGACGCGCGAATGGTACGTGATTGACGCGACGGATAAGGTTCTCGGCCGTGTCGCCAGCGAAGTGGCACGCCGTCTTCGCGGCAAGCACAAGCCTGAATTCACTCCGCACGTCGACACCGGTGATTTCATCATCGTCGTCAATGCCGGCAAGTTGAAGGTCACCGGCAACAAGACCACGGACAAGAAGTACTATCGTCACTCGGGCTACCCGGGCGGCATCTACGAAACGACGTTCGGCAAGATGCAAGAGCGTTTCCCGGGCCGCGCGCTCGAGAAGGCTGTCAAGGGCATGCTTCCGAAGGGTCCGCTCGGCTACGCGATGATCAAGAAGCTGAAGGTCTACGCCGAAGCAACGCATCCGCATACGGCTCAACAGCCTAAAGCGCTCGAGATCTAAGGGGAGCCCACATGATCGGTAACTGGAACTACGGTACGGGCCGCCGCAAGAGCGCCGTCGCTCGTGTCTTCATCAAGTCGGGCAAGGGCGAAATCATCGTCAATGGCAAGCCCATCGCCGACTACTTCTCGCGTGAAACGTCGCTGATGATCGTGCGCCAGCCGCTCGAACTCACGAACCACGCCACCACGTTCGACATCAAGGTCAACGTCAACGGTGGCGGCGAGACGGGTCAAGCCGGTGCGGTTCGCCACGGCATCACCCGCGCGCTGATGGACTACGACGCTACGCTCAAGTCGCAACTGTCGAACGCAGGCTTCGTCACGCGTGACGCGCGTGAAGTGGAACGTAAGAAGGTCGGTTTCCACAAGGCACGCCGCCGCAAGCAGTTCTCGAAGCGTTAAGCGTTTCTTGCCGGACGGGTTCCGGCGAAGCTGCAAAAGCCGCCCGCACGCCCTGTGCAGGCGGCTTTTTTCGTTTTGGCGCGTTTGGGCTGGACCATGTCGAATTTTCATATAGCCCATTGATTCCATGGACATTCGGCACGATATTGAGATCAGCCCTACAATAGCGGCTAGAAGCTTAATTGGAGAATTCGAATGAGCGCTGTCAGCGACACCCCCACGACCGAAATGCCGATGCCGTTCGTCTTCACCGACGCGGCCGCGGAAAAGGTCAAGTCATTGATCGATGAAGAAGGCAATCCGGATCTGAAGCTGCGCGTGTTCGTGCAAGGCGGCGGCTGCTCGGGTTTCCAGTACGGTTTCACGTTCGACGAAGAAGTGAACGAAGACGACACCGTCATGGACAAGGCTGGCGTGCAGTTGCTCGTCGATTCGATGAGCTATCAGTATCTCGTCGGTGCGGAGATCGACTATAAGGACGACATCAACGGCGCCCAGTTCGTCATCAAGAATCCGAACGCCACGACGACTTGCGGTTGCGGTTCGTCGTTCTCGGTCTAAGCGTGCATTTCTGACGCTGAAGAAAACGGAGCCTCAGCGGCTCCGTTTTTTGTTAACGCGGATAAATCGCGCCGAGCACGCGCTCGCCCGCCGCGCCCGTCACCGCGGGCAGATTGCCCGGCTCGCGCGCGACACAGCGCATCGCGAGCCACGCGAAAGCAAGCGCTTCCACTTGTTGCGGCGGCACGCCGAGCGCCTCGGTCGTCATCACGGGAACGCCTGCGATTTTGCTGCCTTCGAGCGCCTGCTGGAGCATCTTCATCAACACAGGATTGCGTGCGCCGCCGCCGCACACGTACACGGCGCGCGTGTCCGGCGCGTGTCGCGCGATCTCGCGCGCGACGGTCGTCGCGGTGAGGGCCGTGAGCGTCGCCTGGACATCGGCGGGAGCGAGGTTCGCGAAGGCTGCGAGCTTCGCGTCCATCCACGCCGGATTGAACAGATCGCGCCCTGTGCTCTTCGGCGGCGCGAGGTCGAAAAACGGTTCGTCGAGTAGCGCGTCGAGAAGCGATTGATCGATTCGGCCTTTGGCTGCGAACTGCCCGCCGTCGTCATAGGCGCGCTGTGTGTGGCGCAAAGCCCATTCGTCGATCAGCGCGTTGGCCGGGCCGCAATCGAAGCCGCGCACGTCTCCGTTCGCCGCGAGAATCGTGATGTTGCTGATGCCGCCGAGGTTGCACACGACGCGCGTCTCGTTCTTTTCGCCGAACACGGTCGTGTGGAACGCCGGCACGAGCGGCGCGCCCTGGCCGCCCGCGGCGACATCGCGGCTGCGGAAATCGGCGACCACGTCGATGCTGGTCATCTCCGCGAGCAACGCCGGATTGTTGATCTGCCGTGTGTAGCCTTTGTCAGGCCGATGCCGCACCGTCTGGCCGTGCACGCCGATCGCGCGCACCTTCGTCGCCGAGCATCCGCTCATGCTCTGCAGTTCGTGGCAGCAGACGGCATAGCGTGTCGCGAGCGCATTCGCGGCGAGCGCTTCGCGTTCGAGTTCGTTGTCGCCGGGCGACTGCAGTTCGAACAGCGCATCGCGCAAGCCTTTGGAAAAGGAGACATGCGCCTCGCCGAGCACGACGGGCGGCTTGCCCGTCGCGAACTGGACCGCGACACCATCGACGCCGTCCATGCTGGTTCCGGACATCAAACCGAAGTACACGCCGTCCGCCTTGCCGGTTTCGATTGCTTCGGTTTTCTTTCCCACGCTGATCTCCTCGTCGATGCCGATGTTGCCAATCAGCGGCGATTATCCGCGTTACGGGGCGAATCGTTAAGACGCGATTCCACACTCCTGAGCGCCGAATGCCGCGCAAAACCGCGCGATCAGACACGAAAGGGCGCGAATGCCCGCGTCATCGCGTAAAATCGTGAGCCTGAACAAGCAATTGCGCGCGATTTCGTCATTTTCCGCGCCCCACTTCTCGACGCGGCATCTGCGCAGGCCACGCCACCGCATCGCCGGTCATCGAACCCTTTTGACTTCACAAGCCGCAAGCATGACCACTGATTCCAACGCGCCCAGCTTCCCGATCACCGAAGATGTCAAAAGCGCGCTCGCCATCGCCAAGCGCGGCTGCGACGAACTGCTGATCGAAGACGAATTCGCGCAGAAGCTCGCGCGAAGCGCCGCGACGGGCAAGCCGCTGCGTATCAAGCTCGGCCTCGATCCGACCGCGCCCGACATTCACATCGGCCATACGGTCGTGCTGAACAAGATGCGCCAGTTGCAGGATCTCGGCCACCAGGTCATTTTTCTGATCGGCGATTTCACGTCGCTGATCGGCGATCCGTCTGGCCGCAACGCGACGCGCCCGCCGCTCACGCGCGAGCAGATCGAGATGAACGCGAAGACGTACTTCGAGCAGGCGGCGCTCGTGCTGGATCGCGAAAAGACCGAAATCCGCTACAACAGCGAATGGTCGATGCCGCTCGGCGCCGACGGCATGATCAAGCTCGCATCGCGCTACACGGTCGCGCGCATTCTTGAGCGCGAGGACTTCACGAAGCGCTTCCAGGGCGGCGTGCCCATTTCGATCCACGAATTCCTCTATCCGCTGATGCAGGGCTACGATTCCGTCGCGCTCAACGCGGATCTCGAACTCGGCGGCACGGACCAGAAGTTCAATCTGCTCGTCGGCCGCGAGTTGCAGAAGCAGTACGGCCAGGAACAGCAGTGCATTCTGACGATGCCGCTGCTCGAAGGTCTCGACGGCGTCGAAAAGATGTCGAAGTCGAAGAACAACTACGTCGGCATCAGCGAGAAGCCGACCGAGATGTTCGGCAAGCTGATGAGCATTTCGGACGTGCTCATGTGGCGTTACTTCGAACTGCTGTCTTTCCGCCCGATGAGCGAAATCGAAGGCTACAAGCGCGAAGCCGAAGGCGGCCGCAATCCGCGCGACTTCAAGGTGATGCTGGCGCAGGAAATCGTCGCGCGCTTTCACTCGCCGGCGGATGCGGAGCGTGCGCTCGAAGACTTCAATCATCGCGCGAAGGGCGGCGTGCCCGACGACATTCCGACTGTCACGCTCGCAGGCGCGCCGGTCGCGATCGGCCAGCTGCTCAAGCAGGCGGGACTCGTGCCGTCGACGAGCGAAGCGCTGCGCAACATCGAGCAGGGCGGCGTGAAGATCGACGGCGCGACGGTCTCCGACAAGGGGCTGAAGGTCGAAGCGGGCGAGTTCGTCGTGCAGGTGGGCAAGCGCCGCTTCGCGCGCGTCACGCTGACGGCGTAAGCCGATGATCGCGCTCATTCAGCGTGTGAAGCGCGCCGATGTGCGCGTGGGCGAGCGCGTGACCGGCGCGATCGACGCGGGCCTGCTCGCGCTGGTCTGCGCCGAGCGCGGCGACAGCGAAGCCGCCGCCGACAAGCTGCTCGCGAAGATGCTCGGCTACCGCGTGTTCAGCGATGCAGCGGGCAAGATGAATCTCTCGGTGCAAGGCGTTGCCGGCGGCTTGCTGCTCGTCTCGCAGTTCACGCTTGCCGCCGACACGAACAGCGGCTTGCGCCCGAGCTTCACGCCCGCCGCGCCGCCCGACGAAGGCAAGCGGCTCTTCAATTATTTCGTGACGCAAGCGCGCGCGAAGCATCCCGTCGTCGAAACGGGCGAGTTCGGCGCGGAAATGCAGGTGTCGCTCGTGAACGACGGGCCAGTCACTTTCTGGCTTCAGGTACGACCATGACGACTCAGGTTCTCTTTATTCGACACGGCGAAACCGACTGGAACCGCATCAAGCGCATTCAAGGGCATATCGACATCCCGTTGTCCGAACATGGCTTTCTGCAGGCGGAACAGCTCGGCCGGCGTCTGGCGCACGACGGGCGCATCGACGCGGTCTATTCGAGCGATCTGCAACGCGCGCAGCAGACGGCGCGTCCTTTCGCGGATGCGCTCGGGCTCGACGTGCGGTTATCGGAGAACTTGCGCGAGCGTTTCTATGGCGCGTTCCAAGGCCACGACAGCGACGAGATCAACGACAAGTTTCCCGCCGAATATATCGAATGGCAGACGCGCGACCCCGGCTTCTCGCCACCCGGCGACGGTGAATCGCAGCGCGTGTTTTATCACCGCATCGTGCATGCGATTGAACCGATCGTCGCGGCGCACGCGGGCGGGCGCATCGCGGTCGTCGCGCATGGCGGCGTGCTCGATTGTGTGTACAGGTTCGCGATGAACCTGCCGTTGCAGGAGCCGCGCAACTGGCCGCTGCTCAATTGCAGCGTGAACGTGGTGGACTATGCCGATGGCGGCGCGAAGGTCGCGTCGTGGGGCGATATCGCGCATCTGTCGACGGACACGGACGACGACAATCTGCGCAAGCGGGCCTAGCCGTTGTTCGTATCCCAAAGATCCCGAATCGGCCCCGCATCCGGCGCAGCAAGACCGAAGTGCCGATACGTGAGCATCGTCGCGACCCGTCCGCGTGGCGTGCGCTGCAAAAAGCCCTGCTGAATCAGATACGGCTCCAGCACGTCCTCGATCGTGTCGCGCTCCTCGCCGATAGCCGCAGCGAGGTTATCCACGCCGACCGGCCCGCCATCGAACTTGTGCAGGATGGCTTCGAGCAGCTTGCGGTCCATCAGATCGAAGCCGACGGGATCGACGTCGAGCATTTTCAGCGCTTTGTCGGCGACGTCGGCGGTGATCATGCCGTTCGCCTTTACTTCGGCGTAATCGCGCACGCGGCGCAGCAGCCGGTTCGCGATACGCGGCGTGCCGCGCGAGCGCTTTGCGATTTCCAGCGCGCCTTCCGGCACGATCTCCGCCTTCAACAACGACGCGGATCGCGACACGATGCGCGCCAGTTCGCTCGCGTTATAGAACTCCAGCCGCGACACGATGCCGAAGCGGTCGCGCAGCGGGTTCGTCAGCATGCCCGCGCGCGTGGTCGCGCCGACTAGCGTGAACGGCTGCAGATCCAGTTTCACGCTGCGTGCGGCCGGCCCTTCGCCGATCATGATGTCGATCTGATAATCCTCGAGCGCCGGATACAGGATTTCCTCGACGACCGGCGAAAGCCGATGAATTTCGTCGATGAACAGCACGTCGTTCGCTTCGAGATTCGTGAGCAGCGCGGCGAGATCGCCCGCGCGCTCGAGCACCGGTCCCGACGTCTGCCGCAGATTCACGCCCATTTCCCGCGCGATGATGTGCGCGAGCGTCGTCTTGCCGAGACCCGGCGGCCCGAACAGCAGCACGTGATCGAGCGCTTCGGAACGGCGCTTCGCCGCCTCGATGAAGATTTCGAGCTGGCCGCGCGCCTTTTCCTGCCCGATGTATTCATCGAGCTTGTGCGGACGCAGTGCGCGCTCGAACGCTTCCTCGTTCGGCGAGACGGGCGAGGCCGAGATGACGCGTTCGGCGGCGAGTTTGTCGGTTTCGATCATTTTTCGATTGTACAGCGAGCTTTTGCGCGACGAAGCTGGCCGAATGGCCTAGGCTATCAGCCCTTCGAAAGCGCCTTCAACGCCAGCTTGATGCCCTCGGACACGCCCGTTCCGGCCGGCACGTTCTTGACCGCGGCGAGCGCTTCCTTCTCCGAATAGCCGAGCGCGAGCAGTGCGTTGAGAATGTCGGACGCGTGATCGGACTGCGAAACCGTGCCCGCGATCGCGCCGAGATCCGCGCCGAGCTTGCCTTTCAGTTCGAGCAGCAGGCGCTCCGCCGTCTTCTTGCCGATGCCCGGCACGCGCGTGAGGCGCGCGGCGTCCTGCGTCGTCACGGTTTGCGAGAGCTCGTGCACGCTCATGCCCGAAAGCACCGCGAGCGCCATGCGCGCGCCGATCCCGCTGATCTTCAGCAACTCGCGGAACGTCGAACGCTCCTGCGCGGTGAGAAAACCGTACAGCAGATGCGCGTCCTCGCGCACGATCAACTGCGTGAGCAGCACGACCTTCTCGCCGGCATTCGGCAGGTTGTAGAACGTGCTCATCGGCACGTCGATTTCGTAGCCGACGCCGTTGCAATCGACGAGCAAATGCGGCGGATTTTTTTCCAGCAGAACGCCGGCGATGCGACCGATCATGTTTGGTATTCGTAGAGGAAATTAGCCGATGAGACGACCGCGCCGCACGCGCAAGCCCTTCTTGGCCAGCCCCGGCGCGATGCCGCCCAGGGCCGCGAGGCCGGTGCCGCCGTGCGCGTGACAGATCGCCATGCCGAGCGCATCGGCGGCGTCGGTGCCGGGCACGCCGGAAAGCGACAGCAGACGCACGACCATCTGCTGCATCTGTTCCTTGGTCGCGCGTCCGTAGCCGACGACCGCCTGCTTCAGTTGCAGCGCCGTGTATTCGGCAACCGGCACGCCGCTCGCGACGAGCCCGCAGATGGCCGCGCCGCGCGCCTGCCCGAGGAGCAGCGTCGACTGCGGATTCACGTTGACGAAGACTTTTTCGATCGCCGCCTGATCCGGATTGTGCTGCGCGATGAGCGTCGAGATGCCGCTGAAAATGGTGTTGAGACGCGAAGGCAGATCCGCCTCGGCCGTCTTGATGACGCCGCTCGTCACGTAGTTGAGCGTGTGCCCCGTCTTCTCGATGATGCCGAAGCCCGTCACGCGCAGGCCGGGGTCGATGCCAAGGATTCTCATTCGTTCGCGTTTCGCGGCTCGTTGAAACTAAAAAGGCCTGTTTGCGCCGTTCGAAGCGCAAACAGGCCAATCTTAAATGAAGCGGCCGCGATCAATGGCGGAAATGCCGCGTGCCCGTGAAAATCATCGTGATGTTGTGCTCGTCGGCGGCGGCGATCACTTCGTCATCGCGCATCGATCCGCCTGGCTGGATCACGCAGGTCGCGCCCGCGTTCACGACGACATCGAGGCCGTCGCGGAACGGGAAGAACGCATCCGATGCCACCGCCGAGCCGTTCAGCGTCAGGCCGGCGTTCTGCGCCTTGATGCCCGCGATGCGCGCCGAATCCACGCGGCTCATCTGGCCTGCGCCGACGCCCATCGTCATGCCGTTCGCGCAGAACACGATGGCGTTCGACTTCACGAACTTCGCGACGCGCCACGCGAACATCAGATCGTCCATTTCCTTCGGCGTCGGATGACGCTTCGTCACGACGCGCAACTCGTGCGGCTGCACGTTCTTCGCATCGAGCGATTGCACGAGCAGACCGCCGCCGACGCGCTTCAGATCGAACGCGTTGTGGCCGTCGCCGAGCGCGATCTGCAAGAGACGCACGTTCTGCTTCGCCGCGAACACGGCGCGCGCCGCCTCGCTGAACGACGGCGAGATCAGCACTTCGACGAACTGCTTCGCGACAGCCTGCGCCGCCGCTTCGTCCACTTCACGATTGAACGCGATGATGCCGCCGAACGCCGAAGTCGGGTCCGTCTGGAACGCCTTCGAATACGCTTCGGCCGCATTCGCGCCGAGCGCCACGCCGCACGGATTCGCGTGCTTGATGATGACGCACGCCGGCGCGTCGAACGTCTTCACGCATTCCCACGCGGCGTCCGAATCTGCGATGTTGTTGTACGACAGTTCCTTGCCCTGCAACTGCTCGTAGTTCGCGAGCGCGCCGGCCGGCACGCTCAGATCGCGATAAAAGGCCGCGTTCTGATGCGGATTCTCGCCGTAACGCAAATCCTGCGCTTTCTCGAACGCGAGGTTGAAAGTCGCCGGATACGTATTGCGGCTCGAATGCTGCAGCTCTTCGGTCAGGCTCGTCAGATAGTTCGTGATCGCGCCGTCGTACTGCGCAGTGTGCGCGAAGACTTTCGTCGCGAGACGGAAATTCGTCTGGTAGCCGACGTTGTTGCCGTTTGCGCGCATCTCGTCGAGGACGGCGGAGTAATCGGCCGGATCGACGACGACCGTCACGTCGCGATGATTCTTCGCCGCCGAGCGCAGCATCGTCGGACCGCCGATGTCGATGTTCTCGATCGCGTCTTCCAGCGAGCACTCTTCCTTCGAGACCGTCTGCACGAACGGATACAGATTCACCACCAGCAGATCGATGGTCGGAATGTCGTGCTTTTCCAGCGCGGCCATGTGCTCGGGCAGGTCGCGGCGCGCGAGAATGCCGCCGTGAACCTTCGGATGCAGCGTCTTCACGCGCCCGTCGAGCATTTCCGGAAAGCCGGTGTAATCGGCGACTTCGGTCACGGGCAGGCCCGCGTCGGCGAGCAGTTTCGCCGTGCCGCCGGTCGAGAGGAGCTTGACGCCAAGCGCCGACAGCGATTTGGCGAAATCGACGATGCCGGATTTGTCGGAAACGGAGAGGAGCGCTTGCTTGATCATGATGAACACTGAAACCGAAAAGGGAAACCAGGCCGGACCAAGGCGCGCGCCTCAGTCCGATGAATCAAATCAATCCGTGCTGCTGAAGCTTCTTGCGTAAGGTGTTGCGGTTGATGCCGAGATACTCGGCCGCGAGCGATTGGTTTCCGCCCGCCTGCTCGAGCACCACTTCGAGCATCGGTTTTTCCACGCACGAAATCACCATGTCGTACACGTCGTGCGGGTTGGAGCCGTCCAGGTCCTGAAAATAGTTGTCGAGGCTCTGGCGGACGCATTGTTCGATGTTATGTCTGCTCATGCGGCAATCAGTCGGTCTGTCGTGTTGTTGAGCCCGCCGCACGATTCTTCCCCGTCCGCGTCCTCGGCGTCACCGGCCTCGTCCACATAGACGAGACGGTCCGACAACGCCTTTTGCGCGTCAAAGAATTCGTTGACAGCGAGCAATTGTTCTTTGGTCGTGTCCAGCGTATTCATCCGGTGCCGGAAGGTGTTGGCGCCGGAAAGGCCGCGAGTGTACCAGCCGATATGCTTGCGCGCAGTCCGAACGCCCGTGAATTCCCCATAAAAGGCGTAGTGATCTTCGAGGTGCTCGTTCATCACCTGCTGGATCTCGTCGATGCGCGGCGGCGGCAGGCGCTCGCCGGTATTCAGAAAGTGTTCGATCTCGCGAAAGAGCCACGGACGGCCCTGCGCCGCGCGGCCGATCATGATGGCGTCGGCGTGCGTGGCGGCGAGCACGTCGCGGGCTTTTTCGGGCGTGGTGATGTCGCCGTTCGCGACCACCGGAATCTTCACCGACGCCTTCACTGCCGCGATGGTTTCGTACTCCGCGTCGCCCTTGTAGAGATCGGCGCGCGTGCGGCCGTGGACGGTGAGCATCGAAATGCCGGCTTCCTGCGCGATCCGCGCGATGGTCAGCGCGTTCTTGTTCTCGCGATTCCAGCCCGTGCGAATCTTGAGCGTGACCGGCACCGCGTCCGGCCCCACGCCGACCGCCTGGACGACGGCCTCCACGATGCGCGCGACCAGCGGCTCGTTCTGCAGCAGCGCGGAACCCGCGGCCACGTTGCAGACCTTCTTCGCCGGGCAGCCCATATTGATGTCGATGATCTGCGCGCCGTTCGCGACGTTGTGGCGCGCGGCCTCGGCGAGCATCTGCGGATCCGCGCCCGCGATCTGCACGGAAATCGGCTCGACCTCGCCCGCATGGTTGGCGCGGCGCATGGTCTTCTCGCTCTTCCACAACTGCGCGTTCGACGCGACCATCTCCGACACCGCGTAGCCCGCGCCCATGCGCTTGCAGAGCTGCCGGAACGGGCGGTCGGTGACGCCTGCCATCGGTGCGACGAACAGGTTATTGCGCAGGACGTGTGAACCGATTGTGGGCATGAAGGCTAAACGATCCGCGCTGTCGATGCCGGCGAGAAGCCGCGTCAGGCGGATGCAACGTTGCTGAAGGGGAAACAGCTATTTTAACGCGAAGAGCGTGCTGAAATTAAGAGCAATCGCGTGCAAGTCATTAAATCTTCTATGAAAGAACGGCCGGCCATAGAGGATAAGTTCCCGGACTTCGCCTGGACGATTGCCCTTTTTTCGTGCTAGATCAGCGCCTTTGACCGAACATCATCTGACGGGCGAGGGCCGTTTTTACCGGCGGAAGGAATTCGAGAGCGGTCAGCGCGAGGCCGCGCATCGCCGCAAACGGCGGGAAATCGACTGTGAAGATGCGCGCGAGCGTATCGGTGGCGCCGATCGTCAGGCGCCGGTCCAGCGCACGGCGCTGCGCGAAACGGGCGAGCGCGAGCGGCCGGGGACCGTCGGCGGACAGCGCGTCGGTGAGCGCGAGCGCGTCGCGCAGGCCGAGATTCAGGCCCTGTCCGGCAACCGGATGCAGCGTCTGCGCGGCATTGCCGATCGCGACGGTGCGCCGGTCGACGAGCACGTCGAGCGCGGTCAGCCCGAGCGGAAACGCCGCGCGTGACGCGATGCGCGTGAAACGGCCCATGCGCGTGCCGAACGCAGCGCCGAGTTCGGCGAGGAAAGTGTCGTCGTCGAGCTGCATGCGGCGCGCGGCTTCGTCGGGCGAGCAGCACCAAACGAGCGAATAATCCGCGTGACGCTGGCCGCCGCACGGCAAAAGCGCGATCGGCCCTTCCGGCGTGAAGCGCTCCCACGCGACATTCGCGCGCGGATCGGACACGCTTACCGTGCCCACGATGGCCGTTTGCCCGTAATCGCGCGCGCGGCGCTCATCGGATGACTCGCCTTTCTGATAAAGACCGCCTTCCGCGTTCACGAGCACTTTCACGCGGATGGAGCGCTCGCCTTGCGCCGATTGCAGCGGCAAGGTGACGCCGTCGTTGTCCTGCAGCGGCGCGAGCGCGGACGTGTCGGTGAGCCAGTCGACCTTCGTTGCGCGGACCGCATCGGCGAGCGCGCCGACGAGCGAACCGTAGCGCACCACGTAGCCCAGTTCGGGCAACTCGTGCTCGTCGTGCTCGATCAACGTGCGGCCGAAATGCCCGCGCTGCGAGACATGGATGCGGCGGATCGGCGTGGCATCGCCCGGAAAGCCGAGCGGCTGCAGCATCACGCGGCTTCCGTGCGAAAGCGCGAGCGCGCGCGGATCGTTGGCGGCGGCTGCGGGCGTGCGCGCATCGATCAGCGCGATGGACAGCCGTGACGTCGCGCTGCGCCGGGCAAGCCAGCCGGCGAGCGCGAGCCCGACCGGCCCCGCGCCGACGATGGCGATGTCGTAATCGAAATGCGGTTCGATGCCTTGAACGTCGCTCATGGTCAATTTGCGTTTGATTCGCGCATCAGCGCTTCGATTTCGTCGGCGGCGACGGGCACTTCGCGCGTGAGCAACTCGCAGCCGTTTTCGGTGACGATGGCGTCGTCCTCGATGCGAATGCCGATATTCCAATATTGTTCCGGCACGTCTTCGGCGGCGCGCACGTAGAGACCCGGCTCGATCGTGAGCGCCATGCCGGGCGCGAGCGCGCGCCATGGTCGTGCGCCTTGCTCGTCGAGCGGGCCGTCGGCTTCGCGGTATTCGCCCGCGTCGTGCACGTCCATGCCGATCCAGTGTCCCGTGCGATGCATATAGAAGCGCGCGTAGGCACGTTGCGCGAGGACGTCGTCGACGCTGCCGAACTTCGCCTTGTCGAGGATGCCGGTATCGAGCAAGCCTTGCGACAGCACTTTCAACGCAGCCTGATGCGGCGCGTCGAAGCTGACGCCGGCGCGTGTGGCCTCGATGGCCGCGGCTTGCGCGGCGAGCACGATTTCGTACAGTTCGCGCTGCGCCGGAGTGAAACGGCCGCTAGCGGGGAACGTGCGCGTGATGTCGGATGCGTAGCCGTCCAGCTCGCACGCGGCGTCGATGAGAATCAGGTCGCCGTCGCGCGCGATCGCGTTGCCAGCCGGATAGTGCAGCACGCAGGCGTTCGCGCCCGCCGCGACGATCGATCCATACGCCGGCGACTGCGCGCCGTGGCGGCGGAACGTGTACAGCAATTCGGCTTCGATTTCGTACTCGCGCATGCCCGGGCGGCACGCGCGCATCGCGCGACGGTGCGCTTCGGCGGAGATCGATGCCGCGCGGCGCATGATCGAGATTTCGTGCGCGTCTTTCACGAGCCGCATCTCGTCGAGAACCGGCAGCAGGTTCTCCGCGCGGGCGGGAGCGCGCACGCCGGTGCGGCTTTGCGCGCGCACGGCGGCGAGCCAGGCGCGCACCCGGGCATCCAGTTCCGCCGATGTGCCGAGCGCGTAGTGAAGCGCGGGCTTGTCGGCGATCAGGCGCGGCATCTCCTGGTCGATCGAATCGATGGCAAACGCGGCGTCGAAGCCGAAAGCGTCGCGCGCGGCGTCGGGGCCGAAGCGGAAGCCTTCCCAGGTTTCGCGCTCCGCGTTCTTCTCGCGACAAAAAAGGATCGACACGGGCTCGCCGTCCTGCGCGCTCGCGTTCAGCACGAGCGTCGCTTCGGGTTCGTTGAAGCCCGTCAGATAGTAGAAGTAGCTGTCGTGACGGAAAGGGTAGTCCGTGTCGCGGTTGCGCAGGACTTCCGGCGCGGTCGGCACGATGGCGACGCCGCCGCCGCGTGCACGCAACGCGGCGAGCACGCGCTCGCGACGCGCACGGTAAATGTCGACGGCGATGGGGCTGGCGAGTTCGGTCGATGAGTTCATGCGCCGATTGTAGCGCCGGCTTCACGATGCGCGCACTCGGCCATTCGACATAGGCCAAAACGACGGCGACGCGTGAATTTGCCTATGCCATTCGGCCTAGTGGCGCGGCGAGTGACCGCGCCGCATACTCATTCGCCAGCGGGACGATTGCGCACGCTGCCCGCGATCAGATCGAAGCGAAACAGGCGGCATTCGAGCGCGCCGTTGAAAAGCGGCGTTTTCGTCGATTCGCGCAGCCGCAGCAAGCCCGGCAACTTGCGGTCGGACGTGAGCACGTAGGCGCGCCATCCCGGAAAGCGCTGTTTGAGCGCGTTGCCGAAGGAGACGAAGAACTCGGTGTCGGCCGGATCGGGTTGCGCGCGGGCGAAGGCGTCCTCGTCTTCGCGGCGGGAGCGCGCCGTATCGCGAATTTCGCCGCGCGGGCCGCGTCCGCGCACTTCGATACGCTCGCCGTACGGCGGATTCGCGATCAGAATGCCGGGCGCGTCGGTCGGCGGGACCATATTGCGGGCATCGACTTGCTTGAGCGAAAGGTCGGTGATGCCCGCGCGGGTCAGGTTCGCGCGCGCTTTTTCGAGCATATCGCCGGAAATGTCGCTGCCGAAGATGCTCAACTCGGCTTGCGACGCACGCGCGGCGCGGCGTTGTTCGAGCGCGGCCGTCTTGAGCTTCTGCCACATGCCGGGATGGAACGGCTTCAGCTTTTCGAAGCCGAAGCGCCGATCGTTGCCCGGCGCGATGTTGAGCGCCGTTTGTGCGGCTTCGGCGAGGAAGGTGCCGCTGCCGCACATCGGGTCGAAGAGCGGCGTGCCGGGCGTCCATCCGGTCAGGCGCAGAATGCCCGCGGCGAGATTCTCGCGCAGCGGCGCGGCGCCCTTGTCCAGGCGCCAGCCGCGTTTGAAGAGCGGCTCGCCGGAGGTATCGAGATAGAGCGTGCACTCGTTCAGCGTGAGGAACGCGAACACGCGGACGTCGGGCTGGGCGGTGTCGATGCTCGGGCGCGCGCCGGCCACGTCGCGCAGGCGATCGCAGACGGCGTCCTTCACGCGCAGCGTCGTGAATTCGAGGCTTTTCACCGGCGATTTGATTGCGGTGAGATCGACGCGCATCGTCTGGCTGGGCGTGAACCATTGCTCCCAGCGCTGGCGATGCGTGAGTTCGTAGATGTCTTGCTCGTTGCGATAGGGGCCTTGCGCGACTTTGAGAAGCACGCGGCTCGCGATGCGCGAATGCAGATTCGCCGCCATGCCCGCGACCCAGCCGCCCCGAAAGTGCACGCCGCCGGGCACTTGCGTGCCGACGATCAGCGATCCGCCGCCGGAAAGGGGCGCGTCGGCCACGTGCCTTTCCCCGATCTCCGCCAACTCGGCGGCAAGCGGTGCTTCGAGACCGCGCGGGCAGGGGACGAACCAGTCGAAGAGGGGGGAGGCCATGTGGTGCTTTTTCGGACGTGTAAAGGCGGTATTGTACGCGGGGTGTTACAGCTGGCATGCGGTGCGGTTTCGTTGCCGGAAAAAGAAAGCGCCAGCTTCCTCGAATGCGGAAGCTGGCGCGATCGGTTCGGGGGATTCGAACCGGCTTGGCGCCTAATCCACCGCCTTCATCATCTCCTCGACCACCTTCTTCGCGTCCCCGAACACCATCATCGTCTTGTCCATATAGAACAGTTCGTTGTCGAGGCCGGCGTAACCTGCCGCCATCGACCGTTTGTTCACGATGATCGTCCGAGCCTTGTACGCTTCGAGAATCGGCATCCCCGCGATCGGCGATTTCGGATCGGTCTTCGCGGCCGGGTTGACGACGTCGTTCGCGCCGAGCACGAGCACCACGTCCGTCTGACCGAACTCGCTATTGATGTCCTCCATCTCCTGAACCATCTCGTACGGCACTTCGGCTTCCGCCAGCAGCACGTTCATGTGCCCCGGCATCCGCCCCGCGACGGGGTGAATCGCGTACCGCACATCGATGCCTTTCTCGACGAGCTTGTCGGTCAGCTCCTTCAACGCGTGCTGCGCGCGCGCGACCGCGAGGCCGTAACCCGGCACGATCACCACGCTTTCCGCGTTGCCGAGCATGAACGCGGCGTCATCCGCGGAACCGGATTTGACGGGGCGCTGCTCCGTCGATCCGCCCGCCGCCGCACCGCCCGCCTCGCCGCCGAAGCCGCCGAGAATCACGTTGAAGAACGAGCGGTTCATTGCCTTGCACATGATGTACGACAGAATCGCACCCGACGAGCCGACGAGCGAACCCGCGATGATCAGCATCGGATTGTTCAGCGAGAAGCCGATGCCCGCCGCCGCCCAGCCCGAGTACGAGTTCAGCATCGACACGACCACGGGCATGTCCGCGCCGCCGATCGGAATGATGATGAGCACGCCCAGCGCGAACGCGATGATCGTCATGATGATGAACGGCAGCCACGATTCGGTGAGCATGAAGATCACGCCGAAGCCGATCATCGCGATGGCGAGCAGCAGGTTGATCAGATGCTGTCCCGAGTACGTGACCGGCGCGCCCTGAAAGAGCCGGAACTTGTACTTGCCCGAGAGCTTCCCGAACGCGATGACCGAGCCCGAGAACGTGATCGCGCCGACAAACGTGCCGATGAACAACTCGACCCGATTGCCATACGGAATCGGCTCGCCGAGCGGTGCGAGCCCGAACGCGGCGGGCTCCGCCACGACACCATAGGCGATGCAGACAGCCGCGAGACCGATCAGCGAGTGCATCGCCGCGACGAGCTCGGGCATCTTCGTCATCTCGACTTTTGCCGCGATGTACGCGCCCGCGCCGCCGCCGATGATCAGCGCGACGAACAGCAGCGACAGCCCGAGCGCGAGATTCGCTTCGAGAAACGCGGCCTGCTTCACGATCAGCGCGAGCGTGGTGAGAATGGCGATCGCCATGCCCGCCATGCCGAACGTATTGCCGATGCGCGCGGTCTTCGGATTCGACAAGCCCTTCAACGCCTGAATGAAGCACACCGAGGCGATGAGATACAGGAGAGTAACGACGTTAAGGCTCATTTACGCGCCCTCCTTGCTCGTGATCTTCTTGGGCTCTTTCTTCTTGAACATCTCGAGCATTCGCCGTGTGACGAGAAAGCCGCCGAACACGTTCACGGCCGCGAGCAGCACCGCGAGCGTGCCGAAGAACTTGCCCGCCGCGCCGACCGTCAGGCCGACAGCCAGCATCGCGCCGACGATGACGATCGCCGAAATCGCGTTGGTCACGGCCATGAGCGGCGTATGCAGCGCGGGCGTGACGTTCCACACGACGTGGTAGCCGACGTAAATGGCCAGCACGAAGATGATGAGGTTGATCACCGTGTGATTGATGACATCCATGTGCGTCTCCGTTCAGGCCGTGGCGCGGGCGAGTTGTCCGTCGCGGCACTGGAGCGTGGCCGCGACGATATCGTCCGCGAGATCGATGTTGAGCGTGCCTTCCTTCGTGATGATCAGCTTCAGGAAGTCGAGAAGATTGCGGGCGTAGAGCGCGGAGGCATCGGCGCCGACCATCGAAGCGAGATTCGTGTGGCCGACGATATGCACGCCGTGCTTCATCACCACCGTGTCGACTTCGGTGAGCGGACAGTTGCCGCCTTTCCTGCCCTCGAACTCGGGACCGCGTCCGGCGGCGAGATCGACGATCACGCTGCCCGGCTTCATGTGCTTGACGGTTTCGACGGAAATCAGCGTCGGGGCGGGGCGGCCGGGAATCAGCGCCGTCGAGATGACAATGTCCGCCGCCTTCGCACGTTCGTGAACCTGCGCCGATTGACGCGCGAGCCAGCTTGCGGGCATCGGGCGCGCGTAGCCGCCCACGCCTTCCGCCGCTTCCCGTTCCTCATCGGTTTCAAACGGCACGTCGACGAACTTCGCGCCGAGCGATTCGATCTGCTCCTTCACCGCCGGACGCACATCGGATGCTTCGACGACCGCGCCCAGACGCTTGGCCGTCGCGATTGCCTGCAAGCCCGCGACGCCTGCGCCGAGCACGAGCACGCGCGCCGCTTTCACGGTGCCGGCGGCGGTCATCAGCATCGGCATGAAGCGCTGGTAATACTGGCAGGCCATCAGCACGGCCTTGTATCCGGCGATGTTCGCCTGCGAAGAGAGCACGTCGAGACTCTGCGCGCGCGTCGTGCGTGGCGCGGCTTCGAGCGCGAACGCAGTGACGCCCGCCGACGCGAGCCGCGCGGTGTTCTCTGTATTGAAGGGATCGAGCATGCCGATGAGCACGGCGCCCGGCTTGAGCATCGCCAGTTCGCTTTCGCTCGGCGATTGCACCTTGAGGACGATCTCGGCGGAAAAGGCCGTGGCGGCATCGACAAGGTCCGCGCCTGCTTGCGCGAACGCATCGTCGATATAGCTTGCCGGCAAGCCCGCGCCGCTCTGGACAGAAACACGATGTCCTTGCGTGACGAGCTTTTTGACCGTTTCGGGCGTGGCGGCGACGCGCGCCTCGTTCGCCCGCGTTTCAGCAGGCACTCCAATGTGCATCTTGTAATCCTCCTGTCTTTGTTGCCTTTTTCGCCCGGGCAAGGCTTAGGAAGGCTTAAGGCTGAGTTTTATTTCAAATGCTGGAACTGACGGCTATCTCAACTGTAACCGAAGATTGCACGCGCAAGAATCCGATCCGGCACCCGTTCCGTTTTGCCACAGTCAGCGCTTTCCCTTAGTCCGCGTGCGCGAGATCTGTGCGAGGACGGTAAAATATCTCACCATGAAATCAGACACTTGGGCCCCCCACGTTACGGTGGCTGCCATCATCGAAAAGGATGGTCGTTTCCTCGTCATCGAGGAGCACACGTCGGCAGGGCTGCGAATCAACCAACCGGCCGGTCATCTCGAAGCGGGCGAAACGCTCGTCGATGCCGTGGTCCGCGAGGCGCTCGAAGAAACGGCGCATCGCTTCGAGCCGGAGGCAATCGTCGGCGCGTATATGACGCACTTCGCGCGGCCGGGGCGCGACGTCACGTATTTGCGTTTCACGTTTTGCGGCAAGTCGCTCGGCGAAGAAGCAGGCCGCGCGCTCGACGAAGGCATCGTGCGCGCGATGTGGCTCAGCGCGGACGAATTGCGCGCATCGGTCGACCGGCATCGGACGCCGCTCGTGATGAAGTGTGTCGACGATTATTTATCCGGGCGGCGCGTCCCGCTCGATTTCATCCATACGCATTCGGTCGCGCCGGTGGTGCGGGCGTGATATCCCTATGAGCAAGAAACGAGTAGTGGTGGGCATGTCGGGCGGCGTGGATTCGTCCGTAACGGCATGGCTTCTCAAGGAACAGGGTTACGACGTCGTCGGCCTCTTCATGAAGAACTGGGAAGACGACGACGACGGCGAATACTGTTCGACCCGTCAGGACTGGATCGACGTCGTTTCCGTCGCGGATTTGATCGGCATCGACGTCGAAGCGGTCAACTTCGCCGCCGAATACAAGGACCGCGTGTTCGCCGAGTTTCTGCGCGAATATTCGGCCGGCCGCACGCCCAATCCGGACGTGCTTTGCAACGCCGAAATCAAGTTCAAGGCGTTCCTCGATCACGCGATGTCGCTCGGCGCGGAAACCATCGCGACGGGACATTACGCGCGCGTGCGCGAGCGCGATGGACTTTTCCAGTTGCTCAAGGCAACGGATTCGACGAAGGATCAGTCGTACTTTTTGCATCGACTGAATCAGGCGCAACTGTCGAAGACGCTCTTTCCGCTCGGCGAAATCCCGAAGACGAAAGTGCGCGAGATCGCCGCGCAAATCGGCCTGCCGAACGCCAAAAAGAAGGACTCGACCGGCATCTGCTTCATCGGCGAGCGGCCGTTCCGCGAATTCCTGAACCGCTATCTGCCGACAAAGCCCGGCCCCATGAAGACGGCCGAAGGCAAGATCGTCGGCGAGCATATCGGGCTTGCGTTCTACACATTCGGGCAGAGAAAGGGCATCGGCATCGGCGGCGCGAAAGACGGCAGCGGCGAACCGTGGTTCGTCGCGGGCAAGGACATGGCGTCGAACACGCTCTATGTCGTGCAGGGGCACGATCATCCGTGGCTGCTGTCGCCGACGCTCGTGGCCGGAAACACGAGCTGGGTCGCGGGTTTCGCGCCGGAAGAGGGCGCGGCGTGCGGCGCGAAGACGCGCTATCGGCAGCAGGATGCGGCGTGCCGCTTCGCCAACGCGGACGATGGCCGTTTCGCGCTTCATTTCGACGACGCACAGTGGGCCGTGACGCCGGGACAATCCGCCGTGCTGTATCAGGAAGACGTGTGTCTGGGTGGCGGAATCATCGAACACGCGGCGGCTGGGCACGAGTCGCCGCAAGTTGCGGCGCTCGCTGCGGCGCGTTGAGCATCTCCGGCGGCAAACGAGCGATCAGCTCCGACTTCGGTCGGGGCTTTTTCCTATCGATCCGATAAAAACTTTTTTGAAACAGTCGCTTGATCGTCTATCTAGTAGTAGATAATTAACGCACACCGAATGCAGGGACAATTGCAGAGATACGCGAAATGGACAAGAACACGGTACGCGACGCTCTACTGGATCACGCTCAGACGCTGTTGATGACGCGCGGCTATAACGGCTTCAGTTTTCGGGATTTGTCCGAACTGGTCGGCGTGAAAACGTCGAGCATTCACTATTATTTCCCGACCAAGGAAGATCTCGCGCTCGAAGCGGTGAATGCGTATAGCGCCGACGTGATGTCGACGATCTACGCGATCGACAGCTCCGCCCCGGCCGACAAGAAACTCGACCGCTATACGAAGCTATTTGGAAGGATCATCGGCGACGGCAATCAGATTTGTCTGTGCGGCATGCTTGCGTCGGATATCGAGTCGCTGCCGGAGAAAGTACGGCACGCGGTGCAATCGTTCTACAAGGCGAATGAAACCTGGCTGGCGAAAGTTCTGGCCGAAGGCGAAGCGCAAGACACGCTCGACGCTGGCGGAAAGCCTGAAGCGGCGGCACGCACCTTGTATGCAGCGTTTCAGGGGAGTTTGCTTGCATGCCGCCTGTTTCAGACGCGGTCGCGGCTTGAAGAGGTCGCAGACGCATTTCGGCGGTAGATAAGCCTGTGGATAACCTTGTGAAAAACCCCTGAACTGGGCGTTGATTATCTACCGTTGAGTAGATAGATTTTGGCGGAATAGAGCATTTCTCTGACCCGATTCGTCGTTCGAACCATGTCGCCGCACGCGGACCGATGGTTTCAGGAAGAAAAGGGGTTTGGGAGAGAATCGGTCGATCGCGCCCTTCGCCGGTGATCTATCTAGCAGTAGATAATCTTCGATCTCACTTTGCGCTTCCGAGTGCGCCGGAAGCTCCCGCCGCGCGCGGGAGCTTGGTCCAAGAAAGGAATCAGACCGGCGCGGTATCCACGAACGACTGACGCTGCGAAATACGCGCGTAATACTTGTCGAGATTCGGATGTGCGTCGCGCCAGTTCAGATCGGGCATACGGAAATCGAGATAGCCCAGTGCGCAGCCGCAGGCGATATCCGCAAGCGTGAAGCGATTCGCCGAGCACCATTGCTTCGAGCCGATGCCGCGCGCCATCGCGCGCAAGCCGTCTTCGATCTTGTGACGTTGCCGCGCGATCCATTTGTCGCTGCGATGTTCCTCTTGGCGCAACACGCCTTCGAGACGGATCAGCACGGCGGCGTCGAGCATGCCGTCGGCGAGCGCTTCCCAGCAGCGCACTTCGGTGCGCTCGCGCCGCTCCTGCGGCAGCAGCTTGCCGACCGGCGTGAGCGTGTCCACGAACTCGCAGATGACGCGCGAATCGAATACCGCTTCGCCGTCGTCGAGAATGAGGCACGGCACTTTACCGAGCGGGTTGTAGTCGTGGATCTTCGAATCGGATGCCCAGACGTCTTCGAGCACCAGTTCGCAGTCGATCTTCTTTTCCGCCATGACGATCCGCACCTTGCGGACGAATGGGCTGGGGTGCGAACCGATCAGTTTCATCATCTAATTTTCACGTTGATTCGAAATGCGGGCGTCGACGATCTTAACCGGCGCGCGCGAACCATCGGCGAATTAGAGATAGCGGCGGCCGACAATGTCGCCTGCCGACAACATGAAGCGCGCCCGGCGCGCGCCGGGCGTCATGGATCACTGCGCGCTGGCAGTGGTTGCCGCGCCCATTGGCGGACACGGCAGCACCGGCGCCGCGGCGGGTTTGGAACTGGCGCCGCTCTTGCCCTTCGCGGATGCCGAAGGCGCGCTCGCCGTCGCGTGCGGCAAGGAACCGAGGCTGCGCACACCTGCGGAGATCGCGGCGGCGAGTTCGTCGACCGCCTTGCGATGGCCGTCGACGAGCGCGTCGTAACCGGAGCCGACGCGTTCCTGCGCGAGCGTCCGGCATGTCAGCACCGTATCGGATCCGGCGGCGCGCACGCTCCACACGGCGTCGATCACCGCTTGCGCGCCCGGCCACGATTCGAAGCGCTGCACGTTCACCTTCACGCGATACACCGGCACCGATTCCGGATGCGGCGTGCCGTAGACGTCGATCGCACCGAGCTGCTGCGTGAGATCGGCGGAGAGTGCGCGCCGCACTTCGTCGCCCGGCAGCGATGCCCAGCGCTCCTCTTCGAGCACGCGCACCTGCGCGGGACTCGTCTGCACCACCAACTGATTCTTCGCGACCTGCTGCGGCATGTCGACGGGCGCAAGCTCGAAATAGAACGAAGCCTGCGTCGACGGCACGGGCCGCGCGTCGCCGCCGCCGAGCGTGTAGAAACGGCTCGTCGGCGAGGCGCAGGCAGCGAGCATCGCCGCTGCGCTCAGAGTCAACATCAACGAGCCGAACTTCATGGTTTATCTCCCGATTTTCCGCGCAAGAGCGATTCCGGATGGCGCTCCAGATAATCCGCGAGCGAGTTGAGCGATTGCAGCGTGCGCGTGAGTTCCTGCAGCGCCTGATGCACGTCCGACTGAAGCGGCGAATCCGACTGCAACGTCGATTGCGCCTGACCGAACGTCTGCTTGGCCTGCGTGAGCGTGTCGCGCATTTCCGGCAGGACTTCCTTGTCCATCTTGTCGAAGAGCGCGTTGGCGTTCTTGAGCGAGCCGTTCAGATTCGTGCCGATCTCGTCGAACGGAATCTTGTCGATCTTGCGCGCGATGTCGGCGATCTGCAGCTGCAGCTCGTCGAGCGTGTTCGGCACGGTCGGCAGTTCGATCGGATCGTTGCCAACGCTGACCTTCGCGGGCGGCGCTTTCGGGAAGAAGTCGAGCGCGACATACAACTGGCTCGTCAGCAGGTTGCCGGTGCGCAACTGTCCGCGCAGCCCGCGCTTCACGAGCAGTTGCAGCATGTCCTGGCTCGCCACCGAACCTTGCTCCGGCAGCGCCTGACGCGCGCGCTTGCCGAGGCGATCCGGGTAGAGGTCGATCGTGACCGGCATCATGAACGAATGCGACTTCTGATCGTATTGCACGCCGATCCCCGTGACCTGCCCCAGCACGATGCCGCGGAAATCGACCGGCGCGCCGACCGACAGGCCGCGCAGCGACTGATTGAAGTTCATCACGACGTGCACGGCCTCGCCGTCCGGATCGCGCATCGCGTCGGACTGATCGCCGGCCAGGCGGAAGGTCGCGTTGTTTTGCGCCTGCGGGCCGGATTGCTGGTTCGGCGGCGTCTGGAACGCGATGCCGCCGAGCACGACCGTTGCGAGCGATTGCGTGTTGAGCGTGAAGCCGCTCGAATCGAGCCGCAGATCGACGCCGCTCGCATGCCACCAGCGCGAGTTGGTGCCGACGTACTGATCGTAAGGCGCGGTGACGAATACCTGCAGCGTGACGCCGGTGCCGTCCTTGTCGAGCGAGAACGCGACGACCTGGCCGACCTGCACGCGCCGGTAATAGACGGGCGAGCCGATATCGAGCGAGCCGAGCGATTCGCCGTGCAGCGTGAAGGTATGGCCTTTCTGATCGCCGGTGACGGCGGGTGGCGTTTCGAGCCCGACGAAATAAGTCTCATCGTCGGTCGACTTGCCCGCATCGACGCCGATATACGCGCCGGACAAAAGCGTCGACAGGCCGGTCACGCCGCTTGCCGCAACGCGCGGACGCACGATCCAGAAGCGCGTGTCCTTGACGGCGAAATCGGTGGCTTCCTTGGTGAGCTGCACTTCGACGAGCACGCGCGCGTGATCCTTCGACAGCGTGATCGTCTTCACCGTGCCGATATCCACGTCCTTGAACTTCACTTTCGTCTTGCCGGGCTCGAGGCCTTCCGCGGAAACGAAGCTGATCGTCACGGTCGGTCCGCGGCTCGACACCGTCTTCACGACGAGAATCACGCCGATCAGCGCCGCGACGAGCGGAATCACCCACACGAGCGAGGGCAGCCAGCGGCTGCGCGGCTCGATCACGGGTTCGGGGAGGTTCGGCGGGAGGCCGCCCTTGTCCCCGTTACCGCTGCCGGCGTTGCTGGCGGGCGGCGCGGGCTGCTTCGGGTCGTTCGGACCTTGGGCACTAGTCATGTTTCTTTCCTGACGGTTCGATGTTGTCCCACATGAGGCGCGGGTCGAATTGCATGGACGCGATCATCGTCAGCACGACCACCGACGCGAACGCGAGCGCGCCCGGACCCGGCGTGATGACGGCGAGCGACTTGAAGCGCACGAGCGCGATGGTGAGCGTGATGACGAAGACGTCGAGCATCGACCAGCGCCCGATGCCCTCGACGATGCGAAAGAGCGTCGTGCGCTGACGCGGCTGCCATGTGGAGCGCCGCTGCACGCTGATGGTAAGAAAGGCGAGCGTGACGAGCTTGAGCATCGGCACGAGAATGCTGGCGATGAAAATCACCGCCGCGAGCGGATAGTCGCCGTCGTTCCAGAAGAGCGCGACACCGCTCATGATGGTGTCGTCCTCGGAACCGAGAATCGACGACGTATGCATGATCGGAAAGAGGTTCGCCGGAATGTAGAGAATCGCCGCGCTGATGAGCAGTGCCCACGTACGCGCGATGCTGTCCGGATGACGCCGGTGCACGACGGCGTCGCAGCGCGTGCAGCGCTGTTTCTCGACGGTGTGCGCGAGCGGCTGCACGAGTCCGCACGCATGACACGACACGACATTCGCGCGCGACGCCGTGATGAACTGCGTTTCGCGCGCCGCTTCGCCGGTTTTCGGATCGATGGAATCGCTCACGATTTTTGCCTCGCCGTGGTTGTGACGCGCTTCGATTCGAGCGGACGGAGCCTTGCCGCGATGTCCCACAACGCGCGCGGATCGAAGCTCACGACGACGGCGAACATGAGCGTCAGCGCGCCGAACGCGAAGAGCGCCGCTTCGGGAATCACGCGCGCGATGCTCACCATCTTCACGAGCGTGACGAGCACGCCGAGCATGAAGACTTCGATCATGCCCCACGGACGCACGAGCTGAATGCCCCGCAGGATTGCGTTGAAGCCAGGCGGCACGTAACCGGAACGCAGCGGAAGCAGCACGTAGAGCAGGGCAACGAGTTCGCACAACGGAAACAGGATGGTCGAGCAGAAGACGAGCACCGCCATGATTTCCATCTGCTCGTTCCACAACGCGACGATCGCGCCGATGAGCGTCGTCTCCGACGTGAGGCCGTTCGCCTCCAGCTCGACGATGGGAAAGCCTTGCGCGATCAGGAACGTGAAGAGCGCGGCGAGCGTCATCGCCGAGATCTTGTCGAGGTTCGACGAGATGCTTCGATAGAGCAGCGATCCGCAGCGAGGGCATTTCGCCGAGGTGCGTCGAGGCAATGCACGTTTATGGAAGAGCGCGTCGCATTCGTGACACGCGATCAGGTCATCGGATTCGTTCGCGTTCATTCGCGTTCATGGTCGAGGCCCGAGGCTTGTCGAGCGTATTGGTCGGGCGCCGCGAGACCGGCTCCGACCGGGCATAGCAAACGGCGGGCCAGCGAGATTGGTAGCAGCATGGTATCAAATGGCGCGGGGCGGGCGAATTTGGACAGAACGCTTCTTTACAAGCGGAATTAAACTGCCAGGCCGCCCGTTAATACATCGATGCCGGAATCGGTCGCGGTTCGCGCCTTCATCGACCGTTGCACGCATGGAATAGTTCGTTGCATGGGCGGCACACGAGGCTCGCCGAGCCGGCTCGAAAGCCCGCAAAGCCGCGTCGGGACTGGGTTTGCCGGTTCGGCGCGGGCTTTTTGCGCGCGCTGGCAATTCGTTATCGTTGAGGTAGCATGGCGGCCTTGAACACTTGTCGTCAGGCGGCGGCAGGCCGTGCGACATCGAACACTTGGGTGAGAGCAATATGGAAAGCACCGCTGGCATCACGGCGAGCGCGCCGGCGCAACGATACAGCGCCACGGCGATCGGCCTGCACTGGCTGATCGCGTTGTTGATCGTGGGCGGCTTCTGGCTCGGCTGGATCATGACGGACATTCCGGGCTTCACGCCGACGAAGCTCAAATACTTCTCGTGGCACAAGTGGATCGGCGTAACGGTGTTCGCGCTCGCGCTGCTGCGCGTCGTCTGGCGCGCCACGCACCAGGCGCCGTCGATGCCCGATGGCATGCCGCGCTGGCAACAGGGCGCGGCGCATCTCACGCATATTCTGCTTTACGCGCTGATGCTCGTCATTCCCGTGTCGGGTTATCTGTACAGCTCGGCGGCCGGCATTCAGGTCGTGTATCTCGGCGTGCTGCCGCTGCCGACGATCATCGGGCCGGACAAGGCGCTGAAGGCGACGCTGCGCATCGTGCACATCGCGTTGAACTACACGTTGCTGTTCTTCGTCGTGATGCACGTTCTGGCTGCGCTGAAGCATCATTTCGTCGATCGCGACGGCCTGCTCGGCCGCATGCTGCCGTTTCTCAGATGAACGCGTGTCATTGTTTCCTCGCCGTTGGCAAGGCGTTTCCCGGCGGCTGATTGTGATCGCGTACTTATGATTTCCAATACCGGTTTGTTCGTTCGAACCGTTTGAATAGGGCACACATGAAAGTGAAACTCAACCGTTGGATGGCAGCCGCTGCTTCGTTCGCGATGATCGCGGGCGCGCATGCGCAGGTAGACATGAGCAAGAGCACGGTGACAGCCACGTCGAAGCAGATGAACGTGCCCACCGACGGCAAGTTCAACAAGTTCAGCGCGCAGATTGCGTTCGATCCGGCGAAGCCGACGGCGGGCTCGGCGAACATCACGATCGACACCGGCAGCTACGACCTCGGCGACGACGATTACAACAAGCAGGTGCGCGGCGCGGAATGGTTCGACGCGGGCAAGTATCCGAGCGCGACGTTCGTCTCCAGCGCGATCGCCCCGGCGGGCGGCAACAAGTACAACGTGACCGGCAAGATCACGATCAAGGGCAAGTCGCAGACGGTCACGGTGCCGGTGACGGTCACGCAGCAGGGCGCGACGGAAACCTTCGACGGCGCGCTGCCGATCAAGCGCACCCAGTTCGATGTCGGAACGGGCGAATGGAAAGATACGTCGATCGTCGCGGACGACGTCGTCATCAAGTTTCACATCGTTGCCGCGAAGAAGTGAGCGGCGTTTTTGTCACACACGACGCATAGTCGGCGTATCTGGTTAGTCAGGAGAAGAACTTGAAAAAGCTTTCGATCATTGCCGCGAGCGCGCTCGCATTGGGACTGTCGTTCGGCGCCTCGGTGAGCGCATTCGCCGCCGACACGTACAAGCTCGACCCGAACCACACTTATCCGAGCTTCGAGGCGGACCACTTCGGTGGCGTGTCGACGTGGCGCGGCAAGTTCAACAAGAGCAGCGGTGAAGTCACGCTCGACCGCGCGGCGAAGACGGGCACGGTGAACGTGACGATCGACATCGCTTCGGTCAACACCGGCAATGCGAAGCTGGACGAGCATCTGCAAAAGGCCGAGTTCTTCGACGTCGCGAAATATCCGACAGCCGAGTACAAGGGCACGTCGATCAAATTCGACGGCGACAAGCCTTCCGAAGTGATCGGCACGTTGACGATGCACGGCGTGACGAAGCCGATGAACCTGAAGATCGAGAGCTTCAAGTGCTTCATGAACCCGATGATGAAGAAGGAAGTGTGCGGCGTCGAAGCGACGGCGACCTTCGATCGCGGCGACTTCGGGATGGATTACGGCAAGTCGTATGGTTTCAGCCTGACGACGGTGCTGCATATTCAGGCTGAGGGCGTGAAGCAGTAACTCGCGCTCCATTGCTGCTTAGAGAAGGCTTCGCGTGTCATGCGCGAAGCCTTTTTTGTGGATCGAGTTTTGGGTTTGGCAACGTCGCCGATCGATTCTCATACGAAAACACCCAGCCGAGCGGACCGACATTCGGTTTTCACTCGCCACACAATATGCACCGCTATATCAGCGAGGCGGAATTGATCGAACTGCTTCAGATCGCGCATCCGAGCACGATTTCGGGGCGGGCCATGATCGCGCTATATGGCAACTATGTTGGCACCCAGAACGTCGCGACGGCGCAGATCCTGTATGCCCGCATGCGGGAGACGGTAAGCGCGGAACATATCAGGGATACGTTGACTGACTGCGGCTTTTCCGCCGCGGTGTCGCAACTGTGCATCTCATTTTGCGAAGATCGATTGCGCGAGGCGGCGCGATGGGCGGAGGCTCCTGAGCGCTTCATCGCCTGAATGAAAACGGGCCTGTCCGCGAAGACAGGCCCGGTCGTTCTTATCGGCTCGACGTATTTCACGCATCGCTTCGATACTCGGGGAAAGACGTTTCCTCACGAACCCAATGTGCGGACGACAGCGACATCGCATGAGAAAAGTAAATGGTTGTTCTCTCTGTCGACTGCAGGCAGCGGAAACGCGGCATGGTATGGCGCGCTAGAACTTCGTCCGAAAAGACGTGGTTGAACTCGGGATTGCTCAGGTCGGCGGACAGCGCCGTCGCGAACGGCATGGTGAACGCCATCGAAGCGCTCATTCCGCCCGTGGCGTGAATGTCCTTGAATAAAGCATGCGGTAGGTACTCGTATTTCTCCGAACGGGAAATAAGGATGCCGCAATGTTTTGAGATCCTGAAGTCGTAGCCGCTATCGAGTTCGGCGACGCAGGTTTCGATGTGATTGGTGAGATAGATGTCGTCGTGATCCATCCAGAAAAAATGAGTGCAGTCCTCCTGGATGAGATGATTCAACGGAATCCGATACCAGTCGTTTTGGGGAATGCTCTGGGGCGTGTACATCCATACTACGGGTGCGCCGAGATCCATGACGCACCATGCGTAGTTGTCTCCGGCTCCGTTCTGATGCACGCAAATGATATCCGGGCGTCGCGTTTGGGCGAGCAGTTGCAGGACACAACTCCGTAGCAATTCCGGGCGATTGTAAGTCGGGATGAAAATCCCGATTTTGTTTTTCTGTGAGGACGACATAACGTACGGTTAACGGACTGATTTGCTCGGCAGCGCATTGCGTGCGGATTCGAGCCTAGTCGAAGTCGAGGTTGTCTTTTGTTCTTGCGTCGAAATTTGATGAAATTCGGGAGCCGGAAAAGCAAACGGGCCAGTCACGATGACTGGCCCGTTTTGGTTTCAGCTTTCAGTGCGCCGCAACGCTCAAACCTGCGCACCCGCATTCGGATCGTTCGGATCGTACTTGTCTTTCTTGTCCTTCACGAGATCCTCGCGCTTCACGCCGAACCACATCGCGAGCGCCGCCGCGACGAACACCGACGAGTAAATGCCGAACAGAATACCGACGGTCAGCGCCAGCGCGAAGTAATGCAGCGTCGGGCCGCCGAAGAAGAACATCGACAGCACCATCATTTCCGTACAGCCGTGGGTGATGATGGTTCGCGACATCGTGCTCGTGATCGCGTGGTCGATCACTTCCTTCACGCTCATCTTGCGTTGCTTGCGGAACGTTTCGCGGATCCGGTCGAAGATAACCACCGACTCGTTCACCGAATAGCCGAGCACCGCGAGAATCGCCGCCAGAACGGACAGCGAGAACTCCCACTGGAAATAGGCGAAGAAGCCGAGAATGATGACCACGTCGTGCAGGTTCGCGATGATGCCCGCGACCGCGTACTTCCACTCGAAGCGGAACGACAGGTAAATCACGATGCCGATGACCACGCACGCGAGCGCGAGCAGGCCGTTCGTCACGAGTTCCTTGCCGACCTGCGGACCGACGAACTCGACGCGCTGCAGCTTCACGGCAGCGTTGTCGGCCTTGAGCGCGGTCATCACCTGATCGCTCTGCTGCGCGGACGTCAAACCCTGCTTGAGCGGCAGACGGATCAACACGTCCTGCGACGTGCCGAAGTTCTGCACCTGCGCGTCGGGATAGCCGAGCTTCGACATCGACGCGCGCACCGGTTCGAGTTGCGCGGCTTGCGGATACTGCACCTCGACGACCGTGCCGCCGGTGAATTCCACCGACAGATGCAGCCCGCGATGCACGAGGAAAAATACGGCCACGAGGAATGTCACGAGCGAAATCACGTTGAAAATCAACGCGCGCTCCATGAACGGCAAATCGCGGCGAATGCGGAAGAATTCCATTGTCTATTGCTCCGGACTCAGCGGATTCAGCGGGACTCGCCCGGTTTCTGTTGATCGATGCCGGGGCCCGAGCGACGGCGCACCGTCGGCTTGCCCGTGCGCGCCGGCGCTTGTTCGGTCTGGCGCGGCGCGGCCACTGCGGTCTTCGTCTTGCCCTTGGCCGTTTTCACGATTTCGTCGACGGGCGATTCATCGCCGCGTTGCGCCGCGAGATAAGCCGCCGCGGCCGCTTCGGCATTCGTGCCTTCCGGACGCCACACCTGACCGATCGCGAGCGACTTCAGCTTCTTCTTGCCGCCGTACCACAGGTTCACGAGGCCGCGCGAGAAGAACACCGCCGAGAACATCGACGTCAGAATGCCGATACAGTGCACCACCGCGAAGCCGCGCACCGGACCCGAACCGAACGCGAGCAGCGCGAGGCCGGCGATCAGTGTCGTGACGTTCGAGTCGAGAATCGTCGCCCACGCGTGCTTGAAGCCTTCCTGAATCGCGGTCTGCGGCGGCGCGCCGTTACGCAGTTCCTCGCGGATACGTTCGTTGATCAGCACGTTCGCGTCGATCGCCATACCGAGCGCGAGCGCGATAGCCGCGATACCCGGCAAGGTCAGCGTCGCCTGAAGCAACGACAGCACGGCGACGAGCAGCAGCAGGTTCACCGACAGCGCCAGCATGGAGAACACGCCGAAGAGCAGGTAGTACGCGATCATGAAGACGGCGATCGCGGCGAAACCGTACGTGACCGAATCGAAGCCCTTCTTGATGTTGTCCGCGCCGAGGCTCGGGCCGACCGTGCGTTCCTCGATGATGTCCATCGGCGCGGCGAGCGAACCCGCGCGCAGGAGCAGCGCGAGATCGGTTGCGGCTTGCGGCGTCGGCTGGCCGGTGATCGAGAAGCGGTCGCCGAGTTCGGACTGAATGGTCGCGACCGTCAGCACTTCGCCCTTGCCCTTTTCGAACAGCACCATCGCCATCGGCTTGCCGATGTTGTCGCGCGACACGGACGACACCGCGCGTCCGCCCGCAGAATCCAGACGGATATTGACCGAAGGTCGTTGATGGTCGTCGAAGCCCGCGGACGCGTCGATGATGCGGTCGCCGGTGAAGATCACCTGCTTGCGCAGCAGCACGATGCGATCGCCCTGCTTGAACGCTTCGTCGCCGGGCGGCACCGCGTCGTTCGGGCCGATATAGGTGTTGACCGGATCCGCGAGACGCGCTTCGAGCGTCGCCGTGCGGCCGATGATGTCCTTCGCCTTCGCCGTGTCCTGCACGCCCGGCAGCTCGACCACGATGCGGTCGGAGCCTTGCTGCTGGATCACCGGCTCCGCGACGCCGAGTTCGTTCACGCGGTTATGCAGCGTGGTGATGTTCTGCTTGAGCGCGCTGTCCTCGACGACTTTCTGCGCGGCGGGCGAGAACGTGCCGACGACCTGAAAGCCATCACCGCCCTGGCGCGTCGTCCATTGCAGTTCGGACACGCCCGTCTGGAGCAGCGTGCGCGCGTTGTCCGCGCCCGCCTGATCCGAGAAACTCACGACGACCGATTGCCCGACCCGGTTCACGCCGCCATCGCGGATATTGCGGTCGCGCAGATAGGTGCGCGCATCGGCGGCGTCGGAGTCGAGCTTCTTGTTGAGCGCGCCGGCCATGTCGACCTGCAGCAGGAAGTGCACGCCGCCGCGCAGATCGAGACCGAGGTACATCGGCAGTGCGTGCAGGGCCGTCAGCCAGCGCGGCGAGGCGCTCTGCAGATTCAGCGCGACGATGTACTGCGGATCGCTCGGATCGGTGTTCAGCGCCTTCGAAAGCAGATCCTTCACATGCAGCTGCGTGTCCGTGTCTTTCAGACGCACGCGGATGTTCGCGTTCAGCTGCGAATTGTCGAAGGTGACTTCGTCGGCCTTGATGCTGCTCGCGGCGAGCGCGGCTTCGACGTTCGAAAGCGTGGTCGAGTCGAGCTTGACCGTCGCCTTGCCGCTCGATACCTGAACTGCGGGCGCTTCGCCGAAGAAGTTGGGGAGCGTGTACACGAGGCCGATGACGAGCGCCACCAGCATCACGACATACTTCCAGAGGGGATAACGATTCATGGGAATGGCCGACCGGAAAGTTGGCTTCGGAGGAGAGGGCGTCCGGCGATATGCGCGACGAGCCGGTCTGAAGACCCGGATGGCTCGGTGAGCGAGGCCGCGCCGGACGCGGTGGAACGAGTGGCCTTACAGCGACTTGATCGTGCCCTTCGGGAGAATGGTCGTCACTGCCGCCTTCTGGATGGTGATTTCCGTGCCTTCGGCGATTTCCACGCCGACGTAAGCGTCCGTCACCTTCGTGATCTTGCCGACGATGCCGCCATTCGTCACCACTTCGTCGCCCTTGGCCATGGCGGCGAGCATGTTGCGATGCTCCTTCTGACGCTTCATCTGCGGACGGATCATGATGAAGTACAGCACCGCGAACATCAGGATCAGCGGCAGGAAGCTCATCAGGCTCGATTCCGCGCCACCGGTTGCGCCTTGTGCAAAGGCATTGGAAATGAACGACACGTTGGTCTCTCCGTTGTTACATCGAAATAATTGACTGGAAGTCAGCCCGGCATTCTACCACCCGCACCTGCCCGAAAATGCCCGAATGCGCTTTGCCATCAAGCCGTTACGGACGATTCGCGGGCCTTATCGCAAGCAGTAGAAAGCAGATTGTAAAGCTTGGCGCAACGAAGCCGCGCGTTTTCAATCCACGCCGCGCGCGCGATTCTCCGCGAACGTCTTGCGAAACGCCTCGAACGTATGATTTTCGATCGATTCGCGCACTTCGCCAATGAGTTGCAGGTAATAGTGCAGGTTGTGAATCGTGTTCAATTGCGCGCCGAGAATCTCGCCGACGCGATGCAGATGATGCAGATAGCCGCGCGTGAAGTTCCGGCACGTGTAGCAGCCGCAGGATTCGTCGAGCGGCTTCATCGAGTTCTTGTGCGTCGCGTTCTTGATCTTCAGATCGCCGAAACGCGTGAAGAGCCAGCCGTTGCGCGCGTTGCGCGTGGGCATCACGCAGTCGAACATGTCGACGCCCGCCGCGACGCCCGCGACGAGATCCTCCGGCGTGCCGACGCCCATCAGGTAATGCGGCTTGTCGGCGGGCAGCTTCGGGCCGATGTGATTCAGCACGCGCATCATGTCTTCCTTCGGCTCGCCGACCGACAGCCCGCCGATCGCGAGGCCGTGGAAACCGATGTCCGAGAGGCCCGCGAGCGATTCGTCGCGCAGGTCTTCGAACATGCCGCCCTGCACGATGCCGAAGAGCGCGTTCGGATTGCCTAGCCGGTTGAACTCGTCGATGGAGCGCTTCGCCCAGCGCATCGACATGCGCATGGAATCGGCGGCGTCCTTGTGCGAGGTGGGAATGCCGTTGGTCGAGTAGGGCGTGCATTCGTCGAACTGCATGACGATGTCGGAGTTCAGCACCTTCTGAATCTGCATCGATACTTCCGGCGACAGGAAGAGTTTGTCGCCATTGATCGGCGACGCGAACGTGACGCCATCTTCGGTGATCTTGCGCAGATCGCCGAGCGAAAATACCTGGAAGCCGCCGGAGTCAGTCAAGATCGGCCGGTTCCATCCCATGAACTTGTGCAGGCCGCCGTGCGCGCCGATCACTTCGAGACCGGGACGCAGCCACAAATGGAATGTGTTGCCGAGGATGATCTGCGCG
Organism: Caballeronia sp. LZ008; assembly: GCF_031451435.1. Lineage (NCBI taxonomy): Bacteria > Pseudomonadati > Pseudomonadota > Betaproteobacteria > Burkholderiales > Burkholderiaceae > Caballeronia > Caballeronia sp. LZ008. The sequence goes on from NZ_JARUXK010000001.1 coordinate 339,471, forward strand.
CGGATCTCTTCGAGTTCGCGCGGCTGGATTGCCTTGACGGTGCCGTAAGTGCCGACCGGCATGAAGATCGGCGTTTCGACGACGCCGTGATTGAGCGTCAGACGGCCACGGCGCGCCTGGCCATCGGTCGTCAGCAGTTCGAACTTGAGCCCGTTGTCGGGCGGAGTGTGGGTTGCGGTCATTTGAGTTCCTGCCACTGGAAAACAGTCCAGCGCATCGGTTGAGAAAACTAGTCGCGGCGAGTCAGAAGCATTGCGTCGCCGTAGCTGAAGAAACGGTACTTTTGCTCGATTGCGTGACGATATGCATCGCGAATCGTATCCATGCCGGCGAACGCGGAGACGAGCATCAGCAGCGTCGACTTCGGCAGATGGAAATTCGTCACGAGCCGGTCGACGACGCGAAACGCGTAGCCCGGCGTGATGAAGATATCGGTTTCGGCCTGCGTCGCCGAGAGCGGGCGGTTCGCTTGCGCGGCGTCGCGCGCGGCGGCTTCGAGCGCGCGCATCGACGTCGTGCCGACCGCGATCACCTTGTTGCCGCGCGCCTTCACCGCCGCGATGCGATCGACGAGCGATTGCGGCAGGTCGTACCACTCGCTATGCATCTTGTGCTCTGCGATGTTCTCGACGCGCACCGGCTGGAACGTGCCCGCGCCGACGTGCAGCGTCAGCGTCGCGCGCTCGACGCCGCGCTTTTCGAGTTCGGCGAACAGCGCGTCGTCGAAGTGCAGGCCGGCGGTCGGCGCGGCGACCGCGCCCGGATTTGCCGCATAAACGGTCTGATAGCGCGTTTCGTCGTAGGCGTCGGCGTCGTGCTCGATGTACGGCGGCAGCGGCAAGCGCCCGTATTGCTCGATGAGCGTCAGGCATTCGGCAGGGAAGTGCAGCGTGTAGAACGGCTCGACGCGTTCGCCGACGGTCACGTCGAACGCATCCGCGAGGCGGATCGTCGTGCCTTCGGCCGGGCTCTTGCTCGCGCGGATCTGCGCGAGCGCCGTGGTCGCGCCGGTCAGCCGCTCGACCAGCACCTCGACGCGCCCGCCGCTGGCCTTCTGGCCGGGAAAGCGCGCCTTCAGGACTTTGGTATCGTTGAACACCAGCAGATCGCCGGGTGCGAGCAGGTTCGGCAGCTCGGAGAATCGGCGGTCGACGAGCGCGCCATCGGACACCTCGAGCAGACGGCTCGCGCTGCGCTCGGCGAGCGCGTTCTGCGCGATCAGCTCGGGCGGCAGATTAAAATCGAAATCGGAAAGCGTGAACATGGCTTGAACGTAGCGCGAACGGGCGCGAACGAAGTGCAATCGCGCCGAACAAACCTCATATTGTACTTGCGAAGAGAGTCAATGCCCTTGTCCGACCGCCGCGCCGCCGCCACGACCGATCCGCTGACCCTGGAGGAAAGGGACGCGCCGCGTGCCGCCGCGCCGGCGAAAAAGAAGGCGAAAGCGGACGAAAAGCCGAAAACCGTCGTCAAGACGGCGGACAAGCTCGCCAAGCTCGGCCTGAAATCCGACATCGATCTCGTCCTTCATCTGCCAATGCGCTATGAGGACGAAACGCAGATCACGCCCATCGGCGAGCTGATTCCGGGCGACATCGCGCAGACCGAAGGCGTCGTTTTCGACAACGAGATCGCGTATCGGCCGCGCCGTCAGTTGCTCGTGAAAATCCACGACGATTCCGGCGATGAACTCACGCTGCGCTTTCTCAACTTCTACGGCTCGCAGGTCAAGCAAATGGCGATCGGCGTGCGTCTGCGCGTACGCGGCGATGTGCGCGGCGGCTTTTTCGGGCTGGAGATGGTGCATCCGGCGGTACGTCCCGTCGATGACGACACGCCGCTGCCGCAAGCGCTGACGCCGGTTTATCCGTCGACGGCGGGAATTTCGCAGGCGTATTTGCGCAAGGCGATCGACAACGCGATCACGCGGGTCGATCTGCCCGAACTGCTGCCGGCGCCGATCGCGAAGGCGCATTTGCAGCCGCTCAACGTGCCCGGTCTGCTCGACGCCGTGAAGACGCTCCATCATCCGCGCGCCGATTCCGACGAAACCGCGCTGATCGACGGCACGCATCCGGCGTGGACGCGCATCAAGTTCGAGGAACTGCTCGCGCAGCAGTTGTCGCTCAAGCGCGCGCATGAAGAGCGCCGCACGCGCGCCGCGCCCGCGATGCCGCGCCGTGCGCCGGACGACGACGCGTCGCTCGTCGTGCGTCTGTTGCGCGCGCTGCCGTTCGCGCTGACTGGCGCGCAGCAGCGCGTGGTCGCGGAAATCGCGGGCGAACTGACGCTCGCGCATCCGATGCAGCGTCTGCTTCAGGGCGATGTCGGCAGCGGCAAGACGATCGTCGCGGCACTCGCGGCGGCGCAGGCCGTCGACGCGGGTTATCAGGCCGCGCTCATGGCGCCGACCGAAATTCTCGCGGAGCAGCACGCGCGCAAGCTGCGCGGCTGGCTAGAGCCGCTCGGGGTCACGGTCGCGCGGCTCGCGGGCAGTCTCAAGGCGAAGGACAAGCGTTCCGCGCTCGAAGCAGCGGCGCTCGGCACGGCGAAACTCGTCATCGGCACGCACGCGATCATTCAGGACGCGGTCGAATTCGCGCGGCTCGGGCTCGTGATCGTCGACGAGCAGCATCGCTTCGGCGTCGCGCAGCGGCTCGCGTTGCGCGCGAAGGCGCTGAACGCGGCTGACGGAAAAGCCGATTTCCAGCCGCATCAACTGATGATGTCCGCGACGCCGATCCCGCGCACGCTCGCCATGACGTACTACGCCGATCTCGATGTCTCGACCATCGACGAACTGCCGCCCGGCCGCACGCCGATACTCACCAAAGTAGTATCCGACGGACGGCGCGACGAGATCATCGGCCGCGTGCGCGAGGCGGCGCTGACCGGAAGGCAAGTGTATTGGGTCTGTCCGCTGATCGAAGAAAGCGAGACACTTCAGCTTCAGACGGCCGTTGAAACTTACGAGACGCTCGTCGCCGCGCTGCCGGAACTGCGCGTCGGGCTGGTTCATGGCCGGCTCGCACCCGCCGAAAAAGCCGCCGTGATGGACGCGTTCTCGCGCAACGAAGTGCAATTGCTCGTCGCGACGACGGTGATCGAAGTCGGCGTGGACGTGCCGAACGCATCGCTGATGGTGATCGAGCATGCCGAGCGCTTCGGCCTCGCGCAGTTGCATCAGTTGCGCGGACGCGTGGGGCGGGGCAGCGCGGCGTCCATCTGCGTGCTGATGTACTCGAATCCGTTGTCGCAGACGGCGCGTGCGCGGCTGCAAACGATGCGCGAAACGACCGATGGCTTCGAGATCGCCCGGCGCGACCTGGAAATTCGCGGTCCCGGCGAGTTTCTCGGCGCGCGGCAATCGGGCGAAGCGATGCTGCGATTCGCGAGTCTTGAAAACGACGGCTGGCTGATCGAACCGGCGCGCGCCGCCGCCGATCAGATGCTTGCGCAGTTTCCCGACGCCGTCACGCGCCATCTGGCGCGCTGGCTCGGCGCGCGGGAGCACTATTTGAAGGCTTGACTGAACTCGCGCGGGCCATGTCGGTCCCTATTTAACCTGCGCGGACCGGCGAATCGGCAAAAGTTGTCGAACGGCAGCCGGCGGGTGTATAACTCAAACCTATCGAATCAATGTATTTCATTGGCCTCCAATGACCCTCACCGAATTGAAGTACATCGTCGCGGTCGCGCGTGAACGGCATTTCGGCCGCGCGGCCGAGGCGTGCTTCGTCAGCCAGCCGACCTTGTCGGTGGCAATCAAGAAGCTCGAAGACGAACTGAACGTGCAGATCTTCGAGCGCGGCACGAGCGAAGTCAGCGTAACGCCGATCGGCGAGCAGATCGTGACGCAGGCGCAGCGCGTGCTCGAACAGACGCTCGCCATCAAGGAAATCGCCAAGCAGGGCAAGGATCCGCTCGTCGGACCGCTGCGTCTGGGCGTGATCTATACGATCGGACCGTACCTTCTGCCGACGCTCGTCAAGCAGATGATCAAGTCGGTTCCGCAGATGCCGCTCATGCTCCAGGAGAACTACACGCTCAAACTGATCGAGCTCCTGAAGCAAGGCGAAATCGATGTCGCGATCATGGCGCTGCCGTTCCCTGAAACCGGCCTGATGGTGCGCGCGCTCTACGACGAGCCGTTCGTCGTCGCGATGCCGTCGGGGCACGCGTGGGAGAACCGTGCGAAGATCGATCCGGACGATCTCAAGCAGGAAACCATGCTGCTGCTCGGCAGCGGCCATTGCTTCCGCGATCACGTCCTCGGCGTGTGCCCGGAACTGATGCGCTTCTCGCAGAACGCGGACGGCATCCAGAAGACGTTCGAAGGCTCGTCGCTGGAAACGATCCGCCATATGGTCGCGAGCGGCGTCGGCATTACCGTGTTGCCGCGCATGTCGGTGAGCGAGGTGAAGCCGCACGCGGCGGGCATCGATTCTGGTCTGCTCAGCTACGTACCGTTCGACGAGCCCGTGCCGGACCGGCGCGTCGTGCTCGCGTGGCGCAAGAGCTTCACGCGCATGCCCGCGATCGACGCCATCTGCGACGCAATCGCCAATTGCGATCTGCCGGGCGTGAAAAAGCTCGATATGCCGGTCGCCGTGAACTGACTCGGCTGTCCCCACGAAACGCCGCGCTCTGGCAACGGAGCGCGGCGTTTTCTTTTTTGCGGTAGCGCGCGCAAGCGAAACCGGCACTTCGCTTGATCTATCGCATATATAAATTTAATCGAATTATAAAAACCGATAGCTTGCGTTACGATCCTTCTCAGATGACGACACAGAGAGGATTTCATGACCGCCGCGACCTTCTTCGACCGCTGGAGTGACCTTCGCCAGATGGCGGTCTCGATCCTCGCCGATTTCGCAAGCGCCGCATGACGCGCGGCCGATCCGCATTCATCTCACGCCAAACCTCAAAAACAGGAGCATCACGATGACGACTCAACGACTCACGACCGCAGCAGGCGCACCCGTCGGCGACAACCAGAACTCGCAGACCGCAGGTCCGCGCGGCCCGGTCACGCTGCAAGACTTCTGGCTCGTCGAAAAGCTCGCGCACTTCGACCGCGAAGTGATTCCCGAGCGCCGCGTGCACGCGAAGGGCTCGGGCGCTTTCGGCACGTTCCGCGTCACCCACGATATCTCGCGCTACACGAAGGCGAAGCTGTTCGCCGACATCGGTAAGGAAACGCCGATCTTCATGCGCTTTTCCACGGTCGCGGGCGAGCGCGGCGCCGCGGACGCCGAACGCGACGTGCGCGGCTTCTCGATCAAGTTCTACACGGAAGAGGGCAACTGGGACGTCGTCGGCAACAACACGCCGGTGTTTTTCATCCGCGATCCGCTGAAGTTTCCCGACTTCATCCACACGCAAAAGCGCGATCCGTACACGAATATGCGCAGCAATGTCGCGGCGTGGGACTTCTGGTCGCGTCATCCGGAATCGCTGCATCAGGTGACGATTCTCATGAGCGACCGCGGCATCCCGAAGAACTACCGTCAAATGCACGGCTTCGGATCGCACACGTTCTCGTTCATCAATGCCGACGGTGAGCGCTTCTATGTGAAGTTCCATTTCAAGTCGCAGCAGCCGCTCGAGAACTATACCGACGCCGAAGCCGCCGCCGTGATCGCCGCCGATCGCGAGAGCGCGCAGCGCGATCTCGTCGACAACATCGACAAAGGCAATTTCCCGCGCTGGAATTTCCGCATTCAGGTGATGACGGAAGACGAGGCTGCGAAGTCGAAGGTGAATCCGTTCGACATCACGAAAGTGTGGTCGCACAAGGACTATCCGCTGATCGACGTCGGCGTGATCGAGCTGAATCGCAATGCGCAGAACTACTTCGCGGACGTCGAGCAGGCCGCCTTCACGCCGGCGAACGTGGTGCCGGGCATTGGCTTCTCGCCGGACCGGCTGTTGCAGGGGCGTCTTTTCTCCTATGGCGACACGCAGCGCTATCGGCTCGGCGTCAACCATCATCAGATTCCGGTGAATGCGCCGCGTACCTCGGTCGCGAACACGTTTCATCGCGATGGCGCGATGCGGACCGACGGCAACCTCGGCGGCCGCGTGAACTACGAGCCGAACCGTTACGGCGAATTCGCGCAGGACGTGAACGCAAACGAGCCGCCGCAAGCGGGCGGGATGGTGCATCGCTACGACCATCGCGAGGACGACGATTACTACAGCCAGCCGGCAGCGCTTTTCAGACTCTTCGACGAAGCCCAGCGCGAACGCTTCTTCGGCAACATCGCGCGGCACATTCATGGCGTGCCGAACGAGATCGTCGCGCGGCAGATCGGGCATTTCCGCCGTATCGATCCGGCGTATGCGCAAGGCGTGATCGATGCGCTCGCGACGCTCGGGCAGACGATCGAAGAGCAGGACACCGCAGCCGTCTGACGGCGGCGCTTTCGGAAACACGGGAGAACACATCATGTCTCAGGCGTTGCATCACATCGCACAGGCCGTCGAGCAGATCGACGCAACGAGCGTTCGGGCATCGCGCGGCGTGCGCGTCGCGATCGCGTTCGGGATCGTCGCGGCGGGATACGGGCTGATCGTCGCGGGCGGTGTCGCGGGCGCGTGATAGCGTCGCCGTGCAATGAATCGTTCCCCGTTTATACGATAAACTGTCGAACGCTCGAAACGCCGCGCGGCAAGCTCTTGCGCGCGGCGTTCGCACCTTTCGAATCAACTCTCTCTCGGAGTCATCATGGCGAAGAAAGGCATTGCACCCGCCGTCAATATCGGCATCAGCGACAAAGACCGCAAGAAGATCGCCGACGGGCTGTCCCGCCTGCTGGCCGACACGTACACGCTGTATCTGAAGACCCACAACTTTCACTGGAACGTCACGGGTCCGATGTTCAACACGCTGCATCTGATGTTCGAGACCCAGTACAACGAACTGGCGCTCGCCGTCGATTCGATCGCCGAACGCATTCGCGCACTGGGCGTGCACGCGCCGGGCAGCTACAAGGACTTCGCGAAGCTGTCGTCGATTCCGGAAGCGGACGGCGTGCCGGCCGCCGAAGACATGATCCGCCAACTCGTGGAAGGCCAGGAAGCCGTCGTCCGCACCGCGCGCGAGATCTTCCCGGCGACGGAAGCCGCGAACGACGAGCCGACCGCCGACCTGCTCACGCAACGCATGCAGACGCACGAGAAGACCGCGTGGATGCTGCGCGCGATGCTGGCCTGAAGCGCTCGGCCTCGACATGACGAAACCCCGCTTTCACGCGGGGTTTTTGCTTTTCGGGCTGATCTAAAATAGCTCGTCGTGAATCTCGCTCCCAGGGTCCGCCATGTTCGCCCGTTTTCCGCTCTACATGCGCCTCGTGCGCCTCGACAAGCCTATCGGCAGCCTGCTGCTCTTGTGGCCGACGCTCAATGCGTTGTGGATCGCGTCGAGCGGCCATCCGTCGCCGATGCTGCTCGTCATTTTCATCGTCGGCACGATATTGATGCGCTCGGCGGGCTGCGCGATAAACGACTACGCGGATCGCGATTTCGACCGCTACGTGAAGCGCACGGCGGAGCGGCCGATCACATCGGGCAAGATCAAGGCGTGGGAAGCCGTGGCGCTCGCGGCGGCGCTCTCGCTCGTCGCGTTCCTGCTGATCCTGCCGCTCAACACGCTCACGAAGGAACTGTCGGTGTTCGCGCTGTTCGTGGCGGGTTCGTATCCGTTCACCAAGCGTTTCTTCGCGATCCCGCAGGCGTATCTGGGCATCGCGTTCGGCTTCGGCATTCCGATGGCCTTCGCCGCCGTGCAGAACCAGGTGCCGATGCTCGCGTGGATCATGCTCGCGGCGAACGTGTTTTGGTCGGTCGCGTACGACACCGAATACGCGATGGTCGATCGCGACGACGACATCAAGATCGGCATTCGCACGTCCGCGCTCACCTTCGGGCGATACGACGTGCTTGCCGTCATGCTCTGCTACGCGATAACGCTCGCGATTTACGTGGGCATCGGCGTCGCGCTGGGCTTCCGCTGGCCCTACTGGCTCGGCTGGCTCGCAGCGGCGGGCTGCGCGGTTTATCACTATGGGCTGATCCGCAATCGTGAGCGCATGGCGTGCTTCGCCGCGTTCAGGCATAACAACTGGCTCGGCGGGATGTTGTTTGCGGGGATTGCGTTGCAGTATGCACTGTCGAACTGATCCCGTTCGCGTGGATCGGGTGCCGCAACGTGTGCAACGCACGTTGCGACATCGCGCCGCCCGCTGTTTTATTCCGGCCTGCGAAATGGTCTGAGAACGACAAATTTGTTCACATTGAAGTCTCGCGGTCTTATCTTTTGATAAGTTCGCCAAGTTAGGCAACTAGCTAATCCTTTGGGCGCGTCTGAAAGACGCGTTATACACCGCCCGGCAATTCGATTGCGAACGCGCCGGCCTTCCTTCGACAAGCCAACCGAACGCCGCGGGGTATTTCCGCGCGGCTGCATTCGTTCGTTTGCTTTACTTCCAATGTGTCAGTCATGGGTTTTCTCGCTCGCTTCGATCTAGCCGGACTCGCATCCCGAAACGGAGTCACGTATCTCATCGAGACCGGCTATGGACGAGGCGACTCGTGCCGTGCCGCCTTGGGCGCGGGTTTCGCGAAAGCGCTGTCCTGCGAAATCTTCGAACCGCTCTTCGCCGAAGCGGAACAAAGCGAGCGGCTCAATGTGGTGAACGCGGACAGTCTCACCTTCCTGCGCTCCGATTCGGTGACCGGCGTGCTCGCCGAACAGCGCTGCCTCGTGTTTCTCGACGCACACTATCCGGGCGCGGACCATGGCGGCAAGAGTTACATGAGTCAGGAACACTCTCCGACCGAGCGCCTGCCGTTGCTCGCGGAACTTGAACTCATGCGCGGGCGGGCCAGTGACGCGCTTATCGTGCTGGACGATGTACGCATCTACCGGCGCGAGTTTCAGACAAGCTCCGGGACGCTTCCGGATTGGGCCGAAAACGGCTTCGATCAGGAAGCGGCGTTCCTCGAACTGCTGGCGTCGTTCGACTCCTCGCACACGCTGCACTGGCATTCCGAGGATACGGGCTACGCGGTCCTGTGGCCGCGCGCTTGGGGCGAATACGCGCTGAAAAAATGGGTGCTGCCCGGCGACCAGACGCAGCCGTTCGCGCTCACCCTAGGCGTTCCCGGCACGACGTGCATCTCGCTCAACCGCCGCTTGCTCGACGCTCGTTTCAGCAATCGCTGGCTCGTGGGCAATGGGCTCGATATCGGCGGCGGCAATGACAGCATCGCGCTGTATCGATCGTTGTTTCCGCGTATCGACAGGGTGACGGTCTACGAGTGGGAGCAGGGCGACGCGCAATATCTCGAGAACGTTCAGGACGACAGCTTCGATTTCGTCTATTCCGGGCACTGCCTCGAACACATGATCGACCCGCGTGTCGCGATGCGCCACTGGTTGCGCGTGCTCAAGCCGGGCGGCCATCTCGTCATCACCGTGCCGGACGAGGATCTCTACGAGCAGGGCATGTGGCCGTCGACGTTCAACGGCGACCACAAGCACACGTTCACCCTATACAAGCGGGAAAGCTGGTCGCCCGTTTCGATCAACGTTGTGGATTTGCTGCGCAGTTTCGAGCGCGAAGTCAGCATCAAGAAGGTCGAGCTTCTGGATCACAGTTTCCTGCACGGCATGGAGCGCTACGATCAGACGCGCACCGCATTCTCGGAATGCGGCATAGAATTCGTCGTGCAGAAACTTTGAGAGCGCGGCGCCCTCAAGCCCCGCCCAACTCATCCCCCATCTCTCTCGCCCGCGCTTCTGCCGCGAGCGCGCCGCGCACGATCGCATCCTTCACGCCTTGCGCCTCGAACGATGCGAGCGCCGCCGCCGTCGTGCCGCCCTTCGACGTCACGCGCTCGCGCAGCACGCTCGCCGGCTCGCCCGATTGCGCGGCCAGTTGCGCCGCGCCGGTGAAGGTCGCGACCGCGAGCGCGCGCCCTTGCTCCTCATCCATACCGAGCTGGCGCGCGGCTTCCTGCATCGCTTCGATGAAATAGAACACGTAGGCCGGGCCGCTGCCGGAGATCGCGGTGACGGCGTCGAGCTTCGCTTCGTCGTCGAACCAGACGGCCGTGCCGACCGCTTCCAGCACTTGCGACGCGAGCGCCTTCGCCGCATCGGTGACGCCAGGCAGCGCGGCGAGCCCCGTCACGCCCATGCCGATCAGCGCGGGCGTGTTCGGCATCGTGCGCACGATCTGCGCGTAGCCGTTCAGCCAGCGCGAAAGATCCGTCGCGCGAATGCCGGCCGCGATGCTGATGATCGTCTGCTTCGACAGATGCGGCGCGAGCGCTTCGGCCACGCTCTTGAGCACTTGCGGCTTCACCGCGAGCACGATCGCGTCGTAGCCGGCGAGCGCTTCGTCGACAGCCGCGCCCGTCGCGATGCCGAACTGCTTCGCCGTGCGCGCGCGCGCTTCGTCGTTGATGTCGATGGCATAGATGTCAGCGGGCGCCGTGCCGCGCTTGATGAGACCGCCGATGAGCGCCGCGGCCATGTTGCCGCCGCCGATGAATGCAATTTTCATGGTTGATGGTGAAGTCAGTTGGTGTAATTGCGCGCGCCGAAAATCGCGGTGCCGATGCGGACCATCGTCGCGCCTTCGAGCACGGCCGCTTCGAGATCGGCGGACATGCCCATCGAGAGCGTGTCGAGATCGAGGCCGTCGGCGCGCAGCGCGTTCATCAGTTCGCGCAGGCGCGCGTGCGGTTCGCGTTGCGCGTCGAGTGTTTCGGCGGGTTCGGGAATCGCCATCAGGCCGCGCAGACGCAAGCCCGGCAGGGCGGCGACCGCATGCGCGAGCGCGGCGGCCTCATCCGGTTCGACGCCGCTCTTCGATGCCTCGCCGCTCACGTTCACCTGCACGCATACGTTGAGCGCGGGCGCGCTTGGCGGACGTTGTGCGGAAAGACGTTCGGCGATCTTCATGCGATCGATGGAATGCACCCAGTCGAACTGCTCGGCGACGACCTTCGTCTTGTTCGATTGCAGCGGCCCGATGAAATGCCATTCGATTTCGCCGCGCAGATCCGCGAGCTCGGCGATCTTCGCGATGCCTTCCTGCACGTAGTTCTCGCCGAACGCGCGCTGGCCGGCTTCGAAGGCGGCGCGCACGTCGTCGGCGGGAAAGGTCTTGGACACGGCGAGCAGCTTGACGGAATCCGCATCGCGCGACGCTTCGTGCGCCGCCTTCGCGATGCGTTGCCGGACTTCTTCGAGATGTTGGGCGATGGACATGCTTGAGGCTCGGGACGGTCGAGCCGCTCATTATACGAAGCGGCCTCAACCGTACAGCAGATGTTCCAGCAGTTGAATCCAGTGCGTGACGGGCGTCGACGTGCCGCTTTGCAGATGCGCGATGCAGCCGACATTCGCCGACACGATCATCTGCGGTTCCAGCTTTTCCAGCCGGTCGAGCTTCTGATTGCGCAGCGTGTACGAGAGCTTCGGCTGCAAGACCGAATACGTGCCAGCCGATCCGCAGCACAGATGGCTGTCCGCAGGCAGGCGCACTTCGAGGCCGAGCGCGGTCAGCAGATGCTCGACGCGTCCGCGAATCTGCTGCCCGTGCTGCAGCGTGCACGGCGGATGAAATGCGACCGTATGCACGCCGCGCCGCCGCGCGAGCGCGACCAGCTCTTCTTCGTACATCGGCAGGATTTCGGCGAGATCGCGCGTGAGATCGACGATCTTTTGCGCCTTCGCCGAGTACGCCGGATCGTTGCGCAGCAGATGCGCGTATTCCTTGACGGTCGCGCCGCAGCCCGACGCGTTCATCACGATCGCCTCGACGCCGTTTTCGACATACGGCCACCATGCGTCGATGTTGTTGCGCACGTCGTCGAGCGCGTCGTCGTTGTAGCCGAGATGCAGGCGGATCGCGCCGCAGCAGCCCGCGCCCGGCGCCGTGACGATCTCGATGCCGAGCGCGTCGAATACGCGCGCCGTCGCCGTGTTGACGTTGGGCATCATCGCCGGCTGGACGCATCCGGCGAGCATCAGCATCTTGCGTTCGTGCTTGTTGGTCGGCGCGGCGAGCGGGCGCTCGGGCAGCGGAATCTTCGCGCGCAGCTTGCGCGGAAGAATGCCGCGGAACTGCTGACCGAGCTTCATCGCGGGCGTGAAGAGCGTGCTGTTCGGCAGGAAGCTTGCGAGCAGACGCCGTTGCAGACGCTGACGCATCGGCCGCTCGACCTTTTCTTCGACGACCTTGCGCCCGATCTCGACGAGCTTGCCGTATTGCACGCCGGACGGACACGTGCTTTCGCAATTGCGGCAGGTGAGGCAGCGGTCCAGATGCAGTTGCGTGCTGCGCGTGACGGGCGCGCCTTCGAACATCTGCTTCATCAGATAGATGCGCCCGCGCGGCCCGTCGAGCTCGTCGCCGAGCAACTGATACGTCGGGCAGGTCGCCGTGCAGAAGCCGCAGTGCACGCACTTGCGCAGAATGGCGTCGGCTTCGTCGCCATCGGCCGTGCCGCGGATGAAATCGGCGAGATTGGTTTGCATCGATGCGCCTAGAAGTCTGGATACAAACGCGCGCGATTGAAGATGCGCGCCGGATCGAACGCAACTTTCAATCCACGGTGAATTTTCATGAGCGGCGCCGGCAGCGGCGTGAAAACGCCTGCATTGCGATCGTAGGCGGAGCCGGCGCGGAAGATCGTCGCGTGGCCGCCCGCCTGTTTCGCGCTGATGCGCACGGTTTGCGGATCGGTGTCGGTGATCCACCAGCGTTGCGCGCCGCCCCATTCCATCAGTTGCGCGCCCGGCAGATGCAGCGGCTCGGCGATCGACGGCAAAGCGAGCCGCCACAGCGCCGAACGCGGTTCGATGACAGCGAAGAACGGATCGGTCTGTTCGCGCATGCCGATCCAGAATCGGTCGGCTTCGACCGCATCGACGACCTCGCCGCCGAGCGTGTTGCGCGCGGTTTTCACGGCTGCTTCGGCGCCCGCGAGACGCAGCGCGAGCGTGCCGTCGCGCCACGCGCTGCCGCAGATCGGCAGCGGATGCCCGCCCCATTCGTTGAGCTTGCGCACGCCGTCTGTCGCGTGCATGTCGAATTTCAGCGTGGCTTCGGCGACGGGGCGCGGCAGCACCTTGATCGACAGTTCGAGAATCAGGCCAAGCGTGCCGAGCGATCCGGCGAGCAGGCGCGACACGTCATAGCCCGCGACATTCTTCACGACTTGCCCGCCGAAGTGCAGCACTTGTCCGTGGCCGTTCATGACGACCGCGCCGAGCACGAAGTCGCGCGGCGCGCCGGTCCATGCGCGTCGCGGGCCCGCAAGCCCCGCGGCGATGCAGCCGCCGAGCGTCGCGTTGCGCCCGAAATGCGGCGGCTCGAACGGCAGCATCTGATTGTGCTCACGCAGCGCGGCTTCGATTTCGGCGAGCGGCGTGCCGCTTCGAGCGGTGATGACGAGCTCCGCCGGATCGTACGCGATGATGCCGCGATACGCCCGCGTGTCGAGGATCTCTCCCTGGAGCGTCTGACCGTACCAGTCCTTCGTGCCGCCGCCGCGGATACGCAGCAGCGTGCCGGTTTCTGTGGCGCGGGCGATCCTCTCCGACCAGCCGGCGACGACGTCGTCCTGTTCCATGGGTGTTCCGCTCTCGAATTCTGGTTTTCTATGGCAGTCCGGTCGATTGTACCGGCCGCTTAACGGCGCCACACGCGGGGAAACGTGGATAGCGGAACGCGTTCTCCCGGCTAGAAGCGCGGCAACTCGGGGTGCGGCAACAGGCCGCCGCGCACGTGCATCTTGCCGTATTCGGCGCAGCGCGCGCGCGTCGGAATGCCCTTGTCGGGGTTGAGCAGACCCGGCGGATCGAACGCGCGCTTCACGGCGAAGAACGCGTCGCGCTCTTCGGGCGAGAATTGCACGCACATCGAATTGATCTTCTCGATGCCGACGCCATGCTCGCCCGTCACCGTGCCGCCGAGTTCGACGCACGCCTCCAGGATGTCGCAGCCGAACGCTTCCGCGCGATGCCACTCGTCGAGATCGTTGCCGTTGAAGAGAATCAGCGGATGCATGTTGCCGTCGCCCGCATGGAACACATTGATGCAACGCAGCGCGTACTTCTTCTCCATCTCTTCGATGCGCGCGAGCAGCGGCCCGATCGCGCGGCGCGGCACGGTGCCGTCCATGCAGTAATAGTCCGGCGAGATGCGGCCGGCCGCCGGAAACGCGTTCTTGCGGCCCGACCAGAACTTGAGGCGCTCGGCTTCTGAACGCGAGATCTGGATGCGCGATGCGCCGTGTTCGCGCAGCACCGCCGTCATGCGGACGATTTCCTCGGCGACTTCATCGTGCGTGCCGTCGGATTCGCATAGCAGGATCGCGGCGGCGTCGAGATCGTAGCCCGCGTTGACGAATTCCTCGACGGCGCGCGTCGCGGGCTTGTCCATCATTTCGAGTCCGGCCGGGATGATGCCCGCCGCGATGATCGCGGCAACCGCGTTGCCGCCTTTCACGACATCGTCGAAGCTCGCCATGATGACTTGCGCGGTCTGCGGCTTCGGAATCAGCTTGACGGTGATCTCCGTGACGATCGCGAACATGCCTTCACTGCCGATCATCACCGCGAGCAGATCGAGGCCGGGCGCATCGGGGCCGAGCGAGCCGAATTCGATGACATCGCCGTCCATCGTCACCGCGCGCACGCGCAGGACGTTGTGAACCGTGAGCCCGTATTTCAGGCAGTGCACGCCGCCCGAGTTTTCGGAGACGTTGCCGCCGATCGTGCACGCAATCTGCGACGACGGATCGGGCGCGTAGTAAAGGCCGAACGGCGCGGCGGCTTCCGAAATGGCGAGATTGCGGACGCCCGGTTGCACGGTCGCCGTGCGCGCGTACGGATCGACCTCGATGATCTTCCGGAAGCGCGCGAGCGACAGCACGATGCCGTGGCGGATCGGCATCGCGCCGCCGGAGAGGCCGGTGCCCGCGCCGCGCGGAACGATCGGCACGGCGAGACGCGCGCAGATCTGCACGACGCGCTGCACCTGCGCTTCAGTTTCAGGCAGCGCGACGGCGAGCGGCAAACGCCGATACGCGGCGAGGCCGTCGCATTCGTACGCGGCCGTGTCTTCCTCGCGAAAGAGCAGACAGTGCGTCGGCAGCACGGCCATCAGCGCCTGCACGACTTCACGCTGACGCGCGGCGAGCTGATCTTCGGTCAGCGCCGGCGCGTCTTCGTGCGGCAGATTCGGCGACATCTGCTCGGCTTTGAGCTCGTCGGGTGCGTTCACGTCTCCTCCTTGTTCGATGACCGCGCGGTCGGCGCCGCGTCTTCATGCGTGCATCTTGCGCGACTTCGTCAGCCTTCGAAAGCGAAGATTTTCCCCGGATTCATCAGATTCTTCGGATCGAGCGCCTGCTTGATGGCACGCATCGTGTCGACGGCGTCCTCGCCGTGTTCGTCGATCAGAAAGCCCATCTTGTGCAGCCCGACGCCGTGTTCGCCGGTGCAGGTGCCGCCCATCCTCAGCGCGCGTCCGACGATGAGCCGATTGATGCGCTCGGCTTCTTCGAGCTCTTCGGGCTTGGCCGGATTGAGCAGCATCGCGACGTGGAAATTGCCGTCGCCCACATGCCCGACGATCGGACTCGGCAAGTACGAGCCTTGCAGGTCCTTCTCCGTTTCCTCGACGCATTCGGCGAGGCGCGAGATTGGCACGCAGACGTCGGTCGTGACGGCGCGGCAGCCGGGCTTCAGTTGCAGCATCGCGAAGTAGGCGGAATGGCGCGCGTTCCAGAGACGGCTGCGATCTTCGGGGCGCGTCGCCCACTCGAAGTCCTCGCCTTTGTTTTCCGCGACGATGTCCTGCACCGTTTGCGCCTGTTCCGCGACGCCGGATTCGGTGCCGTGGAATTCGAAGAACAGCATCGGCGATTCGCGCAGCGTCAGATTCGAATGCTTGTTGATGGCGCGCACGGCGAGCTTGTCGACGAATTCGACGCGCGCGATCGGCACGCCCATCTGAATGGTTTCGATGACGGCGCGCACGGCGTCGCCCATCGACGGAAACGCGCACACGGCCGCCGAAATCGCTTCGGGTTGTGGATAGAGGCGCACGGTGATTTCGGTGATGACGCCGAGCGTGCCTTCCGAGCCGACGAAAAGACGCGTGAGGTCATAGCCCGCCGACGATTTGCGCGCGCGCGTGCCGGTTTTGATGACGCGGCCATCGGCGAGGACGACGGTGAGCGCGAGGACGTTCTCGCGCATCGAGCCGTAGCGCACGGCGTTGGTGCCGGAGGCGCGCGTCGCGGACATGCCGCCGATGCTCGCGTCCGCGCCCGGATCGATCGGAAAGAAGAGGCCGGTGTCTTTGAGCGCTTCGTTCAGTTGCTTGCGCGAGATGCCGGGCTGCACGGTGACGGTGAGGTCTTCGGCGTTGATCGAGACGACCTGGTTCATCTCCGACAAATCGATGGAGACGCCGCCTTGCACCGCGAGGAGATGGCCTTCGAGCGACGAGCCGTTGCCGTAGGGGATGATCGGGACGTCGTGTTCGGCGCAGAGCTTGACGATGGCTTGCACTTCGTCGGTGCTGCGCGCGAAGACGACGGCATCGGGAAGTTGCGGATCGAACGGCGATTCGTCGCGGCCGTGGTGTTCGCGCACCGCTTGCGCAGTGGAGACGCGGTCGGCGAATTGCTGCTTCAGGGCATCGAGAAGCGCGGCGGGGAAGGGGCGTTTCTGAAGCGCCTGATGTTCGGTCGGGTGATTCACGTGCGTGTCTCCGGGCGGTGCGGCTTTGGTTTCTGTTCTGGGCGTGGCTTTGTATCTCATTTTACGCCGTCGGGGAGCCGGTCGGCGCCGCGGGCTTCGCGCGGAGGCGCGTGCCTATAATGGGTCGGGGTTTTTGTCCGCTTTTCAGGAGTCGATGATGGGTCACCGCTTGAGCAAGATCGCCACGCGTACCGGCGATGATGGAACGACCGGGCTGGGCGATGGAAGCCGCGTTTCCAAGGACGATGCGAGGATTGCTGCAATCGGGGATGTGGATGAGTTGAATTCGTGTATCGGCGTTTTGCTTTGTGAGCCGATGCCTTCAGATGTTCGGGATGCGCTTACTCAGATTCAGAACGATTTGTTCGATCTCGGCGGCGAGTTGTCGATTCCGGGGCATTCGATGATTCAGGAATCGCATCTCGCTCAATTAGACGCGTGGCTGGAGGAGTACAACGCGACATTGCCGCCGCTCAAGGAATTTATTTTGCCGGGTGGGTCAAGGGCGGCGGCGCTGGCGCATGTCGCGCGCACTGTCTGCCGTCGGGCAGAGAGGGCTATTGTCGCGTTGGGGCGCATTGAAACAGCTGGGGTTAATGAGGCGCCGCGGAGGTATGTGAATCGACTATCCGATCTTTTATTTGTTCTTGCGCGAGTACTTAATCGCGCGGATGGCGGCGAGGACATCCTCTGGATTCACATCAAATCACCTATGTGAAGGCGGCCATATTGGCATATACGTCACGCCGTGTTGCTTATTGAAGCCTTTTGTAGTTTTCCAAAGAGAATAACCATGATTCTCCACGCTGAGCCCTTTTGCGTTGAGTTTAGACGTCGATTCGGTATTCTCTGAAATTATTTCCTGTGCGATTTTGTCGCCACTCCGACTAGAAAATCGGAGTACTCTGTGGTCATTGATAACCAATACAACACTGAGGGCGCGACTACATCATGCACAGCGAAAATGCTCCGGCAATGACGCTCGCGGAGATGAGAGGCTGCGGATGGGAGTTAATCGTAAAAAATAACCTTTGCAAAGGTTATACCGGTCTTTTCCAAGATTTTTCGAACGCCGCCACGTCCGCAGTTGGAGAGAAAGACTTAAGAAAGGGTGAGTGCTTGAGGCTTCTAGCCCATGCGACTTCGATGATGCTCGCACCGATGAGCATCAATGAGCCATTCAGGCCGATGTTGTCGCTAACCGATGGAAGGCGTTCCGCGCTTCCGTCGGACTTTTCGATCGAAGACCTGAGCCTACTCGCTAGCTTCGTTGACTTCGTAGACAACCCTTGGCTAAGAGCAAGGTTATCGGACCTCGCTTGGCTCACGTTGAGGCCGCCGAATCCGAAGTTTGCGTTGATGGCCATCAACGCCTACGTAACGATTCCGTTGAGGCTTGAAACTTGGATTGCTGGTGGAGATGACTGCTGGCGTCGCGCCGTAAGCTTGGCGAGGATGCTTAGGCGAACCGCGGAGAAGGATCTGCAAGCTATTGAGTCGGCTGCCCTGGCGCGTTTTCTCCAACTCGATGCGAGCGATGGATTCATGGCCTTCTGGCTGGCAGAGTTTATGAGGCAAAATCGATTTGGGACAGCTGCTGCTTATGCTATTTCCGAGAGTCCGGGGGCAATTGCGTTCGTCCTTGGAGAGAAAAACGAGTTTCATGCAAGCCGGACATATTTTGAAGAAGCGGAGCATTGGTTCTCGGCGATGGGGGATAAAAATAGCTCGGCGCAAATGCTCGCGAATCTCGCCAAAGCATGGGAGGCTGAAGCGGATGCAGCACTATCGTCATATGTACCCAGCAACATGGTCGCGGCAGATTTTTATGAGAAGGCTATACAATCGTATCGCCGAATCCCCGGCGCGCTTAGGGGTCAACACGCTGTCGAGAAGCGGATCGCCGAAGTGCACGAAAAGTTGACTAGAGCGGGCGCTGGGGCATTAGGTGAGATGCACGTGCTTCGCTCGGACCCGATTGATGTTACGGAGATAATCGACCGTGCAACAGATCTCGTGAAAGGAAAGGCGCCGCTGGATGCGTTAAATGCGTTTGTGAACGTTACACGAGGGATAGGTGCTGAACAGCTGCGTAAACGATCCGAGCAAAGCCTCAAAGAATTCCCGTTGTTGTCGCTTTTTGCCGCGGTTTATTACTCGCGCGACGGTAGAGTAATCGCAAAGCGGCCCGGTGCTGGGCCACGAGACCACGGCTCAGATGATCATGATGCGGCGGTCCATGCTGAGATGATGCGCGAGTACAGAATGCAATTAGGTCTGGTAACGCAAGCGCTCATTTTACCGGCACTCGACATGATAAGGCTTGAGCATCGACTGCGTCGCGCCGACTTCGCAGCGCTGGCATATAAGTCACCGATCGTTCCGGCGGATCGAGCCGAAATGTTTGGACGAGGTTTGTATGCCGGATTCGATAATGACTTTGCTGCCGCTTTACATCTGTTGGTACCTCAAGTCGAGCACGTAGTTCGATACCAACTCAAAGCGGCAGGCGCTAAGACGACGAATGTTGCTAGAAACGGCGTTGAGAATGAGAATGGGCTGAGTACACTCCTGGAATTGCCAGAGTTAGAGCAGGTTTTTGGTAACGACCTCGCGTTCGAAATGCGCGCGCTCTTCTGCGATCCGTTGGGGTGGAATATCCGCAACGAACTCGCTCATGGCTTACTGAACGAGGATGACTGCTTTTCTGCAGGTTCCATCTACGCCTGGTGGTTCTGCCTGAAGCTTGTCTTCCTCCCCTTTTGGAATGCAACGCAGAACGGGGAGACAGCGGACGACGAAGGGCCAATATCGACCTGACCTACGCAATCATAGTCGTAGTATGTGGTTTGGAAATGCTGGAGTCGGAACAAATCGGCATTGTGCGTCGGCAAGCCCGCACAATGCCGAGCAAATCAGTTAATTGCCTCCACCCCTCACAACCCGCCGCTGCTTCACCGCTTCCGCCAGTCCTTCAAGCACGCCGACACTCTCATCCCACCCGATACAGGCATCGGTAATACTCTGCCCATACGTCAACTCGCACCCTTCCTTCAAATCCTGCCGCCCGGCAACGAGATGCGATTCCACCATCACGCCGACAATCCGCTCATCTCCAGCCGCAAGCTGCTTACCAATATCCTCACAAACCGGAATCTGATTTTCATGCTTCTTCGAGCTATTAGCATGACTCGCATCGATCATTAACCACGCCGCCAACCCCGCCTTCCCGATATCCGAGCAAGCCGCATCCACACTCGCAGCATCATAATTAGGCGCTTTCCCTCCGCGCAAAATGATATGGCAATCCTCATTCCCCGCGGTAGAAACGATCGCCGAATGCCCGCCCTTGGTCACTGAAAGAAAATGATGCGGCTGCGAAGCCGCCTTAATCGCGTCGACGGCGATCTTCACGTTCCCATCAGTACCGTTCTTGAACCCAACAGGACAGGACAGCCCCGAAGCCAATTCCCGATGAACCTGCGATTCCGTCGTCCTAGCCCCAATCGCTCCCCACGAAATCAAATCGGCGATGTACTGCGGGCTAATCATGTCGAGGTATTCGGTCCCAGCCGGCAGCCCAAGCTCATTGACATGCATGAGCAATTCCCGCGCAGCCCTCAACCCATCATTAATCTTGAAGCTGTTATCCATATACGGATCGTTGATGAGCCCCTTCCATCCAACGGTGGTACGCGGCTTTTCGAAGTACACGCGCATCACGATCTCAAGCTCACCCGCAAAGCGACGACGCTGCTCGATCAACTTCCCCGCATATTCCATAGCGGCCTTCGGATCATGAATCGAGCAAGGTCCGATGATGACGATCAACCGGTCATCCATCCCATGAAGAATGCGGTGCATCGACTGCCGCGCGTTATAGATCAGCTCCGAAACCGGCTCGGCGCAGGGGAATTCGCGGATCAGATGCGCGGGCGGGGTCAGCTCTTTCAGTTCACGGATACGAACGTCATCGGTATTGTGCGGGGGCATGTCGGTTCTCCAACGGCAGCGTTCTAATCAAACTATCAGACGAAAAAAAACCGCCAGGCTCGCTGGCGGTTTTCTCGGGAATTCGGTCTTTCAACCTGTGTACGACTCACCCTCTCGATCCGCCAGCGGTCTGAGATGCCAAAAAAAATAAAAATAAAACTTGGCGGACATGATGGATCGAAGGCGTGTCAAAAAAGTTGTGACTGCTTTTATAACCTCAAACGCACGGCGTTGACAACCCCGCAGCTACGAGAACGCGGACAATCCGCATCGGATCATGCGGCGACACAGCAAAGACACGCATCCGATGCGGAAATCCCGCATGAACCATCAGACCGTGCCGCCGACCGTCATCTTCTCGATACGCAACGTCGGCTGACCGACGCCCACCGGCACGCTCTGTCCTTCCTTGCCGCAGACGCCGACGCCGCTATCCAGCGACATGTCGTTGCCGATCATCGTCACGTACTTGAGCGACTCAGGCCCGCTGCCGATCAGCGTTGCGCCCTTCACCGGATACGTGATCTTGCCGTTCTCGATCATGTACGCCTCGGACGCCGAGAACACGAACTTGCCGTTGGTGATATCGACCTGACCGCCGCCGAAGTTCACCGCATACAGGCCGTTCTTCACCGACGCCAGAATCTCCTGCGGATCCTTGTCGCCGTTGAGCATGTACGTGTTGGTCATGCGCGGCATCGGCAGCGCGGCGTACGATTCGCGGCGCGCGTTGCCCGTCACCGGCATCTTCATCAGGCGCGCGTTCAGCGAATCCTGAATGTAGCCCTTGAGAATGCCGTCTTCGATCAGCGTCGTGCACTGCGTCGGATTGCCTTCGTCGTCGATATTGAGCGAGCCGCGCCGATTCGGCAGCGTGCCGTCATCGACGACGGTGACGCCCTTCGCCGCGACCTGCTCGCCGATGCGTCCCGCGAACGCCGACGAGCCCTTGCGGTTGAAATCGCCCTCCAGGCCGTGTCCGACCGCCTCGTGCAGCAACACGCCGGGCCAGCCCGGCCCGAGCACGACGGTCATCGCGCCGGCCGGAGCAGGGCGCGCTTCGAGATTGACGAGCGCGGCATGCACGGCGTCGTCGACGTACTTCTGCAGGATCGCGTCGGTGAAATAGCCGTAGTCGAAACGTCCGCCGCCGCCGCCGGTGCCGATTTCGCGCCGGCCGTTCTGCTCGGCAATCACCGTCACGGAGACGCGCACGAGCGGGCGCACATCCGCCGCGAGCGCGCCGTCGCTGCGCGCGACCAGCACGACATCGTATTCGCCGGCCATGCCGGCCATCACTTGCGTAATGCGCGGATCTTTCGCCCGCGCCATTTGCTCGACGCGTTCCAGCAATTTCACCTTGGCGGTGGCGTCGAGCGAATGCAGCGGATCGGCGGCGAGATAAAGATCGCGGCCCGACACGCCCGTAAGCGTGCTCGCCGGCTTGATCTTGTGCTTGCCGCCGCCCGCCTTGGCGATCGCGCGCGTGGCGATCGCGGCCTGACGGATGGATTCGGGCGAGAGGTCATCGGAATACGCGAACGCGGTGCGCTCGCCCGACACGGCGCGCACGCCGACGCCCTGATCGATGCTGAAACTGCCCGATTTGACGATGCCTTCTTCGAGACTCCACGCTTCGCTGCGCGTGGACTGGAAATAGAGATCCGCGTAATCGACGCGATGCGTGAAGATTTCCGCCAGCGTGCGGGTGATCAGGCCTTCGTCGAGGCCGTAGGGCGTGAGCAAAACGTCCTTCGCCGTGACCAGGTTACGAATGCCGGGTTCGATGATATTCATGCGGTGCCTATTGCGTGTTCTGTGACGAGTTCGATGATATTTGCAGACGATTTGCAGCCTATTCTACGTTCCGATTCGCTCACATCATGTGCGGGGAGAAACCCGCGTCTTCAAGTTCGCGCGTGCTTCAACGGAGCACGCGATGCCGGTAAGCCGGCAAACTCTGTCGCACGGCGGCGATGCGCTTCAGATCGATGCCGCCGATCACGACGCCCGGTCCTTCATCCTTCACATCGACGATTTCGCCCCACGGATCGATCAGCATGCTGTGACCCCACGTGCGCCTTCCGTTCTCGTGATTGCCGCCTTGCGCCGCCGCGAGCACGTAACACTGATTCTCGACGGCGCGCGCCGTGAGCAGCGTCTGCCAGTGCGCGCGGCCGGTCGTGTAAGTGAACGCGGATGGCACGACCATCAGCGCGCAATCGCCGAGCTTTCGATACAACTCCGGAAAGCGCAGGTCGTAGCACACCGACAATCCCACGCGTCCGAACGGCGCGTCGAATGAGCGTACTTCGTTCCCCGGAAAGATCGTGCGCGCTTCGTCGAACGATTCCTCGCCCTTTTCGAAATTGAACAGATGAATCTTGTCGTAGCGCGCGACCTGCTGTCCGCGCGGATCGAAGACGAGCGTCGTGTTCATCACGCGATCCGGTTCCGGCGACTGCAACGGCAACGTCCCGCCGATGATCCATACGCCGTGTTCGCGCGCCGCGTCGGAAAGGAACCGCTGGATCGGTCCGTCGCCCGGCGTTTCGCGGATCGCGAGCTTATCGGTGTCCTTGAAACCCATGTAGCAGAAATATTCGGGCAGGAGCACCAGTTGCGCGCCGCTTCGCGCAGCCTGGGCGATAAGCCGTCCGGCGTCCGCGAGATTCCGGTCGCGGTCCGGCGCGCTGACCATCTGCAGCGCGGCGACCTGAAACGGGGCCGCGCTTTCGCTCGATCTTTCGCTCATGTCTTGGGTGCGCTGTCTAAAAAGGGGACGAAAACCGCGCCGCCGAACGCCCGTTTCAGCGGGCAGCGGCCGGAGCCACGGCGGCGGGGGGTGTTTCGATCTTACCCTGATCGCCAGTGAGCCGCTTAACGACGGGTTTGCTCCACGAGCCGGTGATCGAATAGTCGAGCGCGAACGCTTTCTGAATCGACGCCGACAGCGCGAGATCGGCGGCGAGCGCGCCGAGGCCGAGCAGCGGATTGATGACCGCCGCGCCCAGTGCGACCGCGCCGGCGCCGACGGTCGGAATCACCTTGACGTGGAGGTCTTGCGTCTGCTTCGGCATATCGACGATGCCCTGCATCTGCACGCGCGCCGGCGACGTGACCATCAGGAAGTCGTCCGTGCGGCTGATGCCATCGACGATCGTCGCGTTGCCGGTGATCTTCTCGAACGGCAGGCCCTTGCCGACGACATCCTCGAAATGCAGCGTCAACAGGCTCGCGAGACTGCGCAGGCTGAAGACGCCGAGCCACTTCGCCGAGCCCGGCGCACGCAGAATCTGCCCGTGACGCAGATCGACGGCGACGTTGCCATCGAGCGTGTTCACGTCGACGGCCGTCGGCCCGCCGTTCCACGCCGCGTGACCCGACACGGTTCCGCTGCCCGAACCGACCACGTGCGGCGCGCCGAAACGGTCGATCAACTGGCCGCCGTTCTTCACGTCGAGCTTGAAGTTGAGCGACGTGCGGCGCGGAGTGACGTCATCGGCCTGACTGCGCATCGCGTCCGGTTGCGCGGCGGCCTGCACGACGCCGCCCGGCAGCGTGCGCCACGTCGCGTTCGCGGTGAGCGTCGCGTCGGGGTTCGCGAGTTCGAGTTTGTCGAGCGTCCAGATCGGCTCATCGGCGATGACTTCGTTATGTGCGTCGACTTCGAGCCGGCCGAGGTCGTGGTCGCGGAACACGATCTCGTTCACGATGAGATCGATCGTCGGCATGTTGCGCGGCGGCTTCATCACGAGCTTGCCGGCCGCATCGTGCTCCTTCTTCTCCGGAATCACGATCTTCGCGAAGCGCGCCTGCAACGCGCCGGGGCTTTCCTTCTTCGCGCCGGGCGTCCACGAGACATCGCCCGACATCTGATTCGACGCGATGTTCGCTTGCCATGTGCGATCGGTCTCGCTTTCACTCGCGGCAATCGCGACGTTCTCCCAGCGCCGGTCGAGCAGATTGAGCGTCGTGAAATGGATGGCGGCGCGCGTTGGGATGAATTGCTTCACGTTCTCGCTCATCGGTGCGCGCGGCGCGTTCGCGTCGGCGGGCGAGTCGGCGGGCGAGTCAGGCATCGCGGCGCTGAGTTCGGCGAAAGTCTTGCGCCAGGCATCGGCATCGAATTCGTTCAGATCGGCGGTCGCGCTCACGCCTTCGGCCGGCAAATCCGCCGGCTTGTTCAGGCCGATCGCGCCGCGCACGACCTTCACGCGCGCGCGCATGTTCATCGGCTCGGCGACGTTCTGCGGATCGATCTTGACCTGAGCCTTGCCGATCTGTCGGAACACGTAATGCGCGGCCACCGGGCCGACGTTCAACTGCGCGTCATGCAGATCCGGCGCGCCGCCCGATGATGGCTGGAAGCTGAAGGTGAGCGGCATCGGCGCGCCTTTCGCCTTGCCGAACGGCGCGGGCAGATCGATGCCGAGTCCGGTCAGATCCGAACTCGCCTGCACGACCGGCAGCGCGTTCTTGACGCCGTGAACGTGCATCTCGTAAGGCGCGGCGCCGTCGATGCGCTTCATGAAAGCCGCGACTTGCGGCGTCATCGGCTTGTTGAGGCGGCCCGCGGCATCCGCGCCGATGCGTCCGTTCACGTCGAACGCATAGCTGCCGTCTGCCTGCACGCCGCCCTTGGCGTGCACATCGCCGCCGAGCAATTGCGCCGAGAGGCCATTGAGCGTGACGGTTTTCGCGGCGAAATCGGCACGGCCGCGCAGATGCGAGAGCGGCGGCAGATTGGCGTACCTGACTTCGTTGTCGGCGAAGGTGAGCGAGCCTTTGTACTCCGGCTTGATCGGCGGCTGCGGCGCGGGCGGCCGATAGCGCGGAATGCCGAGCGTGAGCGCGAGATCCGCGTTGCCTTTTGCGTCGATCTTGCGGGTCGCGTGCTTCGCCATCAGGCCGAGCGAGCTGTCGTCGACGTACTTCAGCATGTCGGCGAGCGGGCCGCGCGCCTTGCCGTCGATCCACAGCTTGGTTTCGCGATTGCCCGTATCGTCGATGCGCCCGACGACCTTCGAGACCTTCACGCCACGATAATGCCCGCGGCCGATATCGAAGCCGAGCTTGTTCTGCGCGAGCGTGAACGTCCCGTCGATACCCTCGAACGCCGGCCAGAAGTTAGGCAGGCCGTTGGCCATCTTGCGCGGCGGGAAGGGCGTGGGATCGAACTTGCCGCCGGTGAACGGCGCCTCGATGCGGAAGATGCCCGCATCGGGAAATTTCGCGTACGGAAAGCGCGTGAGATCGCCGTGCACTTCGATCGTCCCGTTCTTCGCGACGCCCGCCTGCAGCGCATGGCCGAGATAGACGCGCACGCGCTCGTTGAGGCTCGTCGGCAGATAGCGCACGAGACTCGTCACTTTCAGATGCGAGACCTTCGCCTTCAGATCGAGATTGCCGCGCCCGTGGCCCTGATTCCAGTAGTCCGCGGTGGCCTCGCCTTCGGCATGCGCGTTCTTCACGCGCAGCGTCTCCAGATGCAGCGTGAACGCGCGGCGCAGTTCGCCGGGCGCGATCGCATCGGCGACGGTCCAGCGCGCGCGGCCTTGCAGCGAATCGAAGACGAGGCGCGGATCGTCGAACGCGCCGGGAACGGTGACGGCGACGTTCTTCGTGTCGATCGTGATGTGGCCGCCTTTCTCGTTCGCGTCGACGCTGCCCCACAGATTCTCGACGCCCGGAATGCCGGCGCGCGGATGGTTGTTGATCGTGAGCCCGGGCGGCGGCTCCTGCGCCTGCACGCTCAGGCCGTTGAGATCGCCCTTGAACGCGTAGTGCAGAAGCGGCGCGTCGCCTTTCTTGCGCTGCTGCTGCGCTTCTTCCTCGGTCTTCGGCGCGGCGCGCTCGGTGTAGATCGTGTAATCGGACACCTGGCCGCGCGGATTGAAGCGCACGAGCTCGTTGAGGATCTTCGCCGGCAGCGGCAGCGCACGCGCGAATTCCGCGAGGATGCCGATATCGACGCTATCGCCCGTCAGCCGCAGCAATTGCCCCTTGCCGACCGAAGGCAGCCGGTACGTGGCCGTCAGCGCGCGCGACACGAGCAGACGCGCGACCGGCGTGCCGTCGTCGAGCGGCAACTGGCCGAACTCCGCGTGCAGGTCGCGCAGATCGAGCGTGTACGCGTTGTCGCTTTTGTCGATGTTCCAGTTGAAGCTGGCGATCGGAAGATCGAGGCGCGGCTGCGTCGGGCGCGTGCGCAGCGCGACGTTCGCGCCGGTCAGGTCGCCGGTCGCGTTCTGCAATTGGCCGCCCGCGAAGTTCAGCCAGATCTGGTTGTTGATGCGGCCGCTGTACATCTGGAACGGCAGCTTCACGTAGCGCGCGAGCGTCGGCAGATCGACGGGACCGGTCGAAACGTAGAGACGGCCGGTCCAGTTCGCGGGCGCGCCCATCGCCGAGAAGGGTTGATGACCGAAGTCCGCGCGGAAATCGAGCGGGCCGTGCAGCACGTCGCCATCGGCGGGCGCCTTGAGCGCAAGCCGATGACGCGCGCCGTCGTTGACGATCGCGAGGTGCAGGCGCTTGAACGCGATCTCGGGCGCGGCGCGCTGCGCGTCGCGCCAGCGCAGCGTGCCATCGCGCAGAAGAATGCGGTCCTGGCCGAGCAGCCAGGTCGTGAATGCGTTCGAACCGGTGCGATGCGTGGGAATCGGCACGCCCGCGACAGTAACCGCGCCATCGGCGTTGCGCGCGATGATGACATCGGGTCCGTCGACGGTCAGATCGGCGAGCTTGGGCCGCAGATGCAGCAGCGATCCCCACGCGATGCTCGCGCTCGCGTGCGGCACGGCGAGGCCCGGCGAGCCATCGGCGGCGTCGATGCGCAGGTTGTCGATATCGATCGTCGGCGAGAGCCCGGACCATCGCGCGGAAATCCTGCCGATGCGCAACTGGGCGTGAATCTGCGATGAGACGAGTTGCTCGATCCGCGGCCGGAACGAATCGACCTGCGGCATGACGATATAGCGCAGGCCGACATACACGCCCGCCACCGCGAAATACGCGATGGCCGCAATGACGAGAAGGAATTTGAAGACGCGCGCAAGCACGCGCTCGGCGTTGCCGCTGGGCCTGGCTTGTCCAACTTCGGTCGGGTCGACGGATCGTCTGCTGTCGGACATGCTGCTGCTGTTCGGCGATATGGTAGTTTTGCGTGTTTGACGCTGAAATGTAACACGGGCATTGCGGCGACGGCCGCTGCCTGCGCACTCGTGGAGGCTCGCTGAGCCGCGCCCGGCAAGACTTGCGGCGCGGTGTTATACCGCGATGCCTTTCCGGAAGCAATGAGCGAACCTAACCTTTCATGACCGACGCAACTCTTCTCAGTTCCGATTATTCCAACTATGCGGCGCGCGCGTACTCGGCGCGTCCCGAACTGGCGTCGAATGTCGCGCAATGGGCGCAGACGCGCATCACGCGTGGGTGGATCGAAGCGCGGCTGGACGCGCACTGCACGCCTTGCACCGAAAGCGGCGTGCTCGATGAAGCCGCGCTCAAGACCGCGTTGCGCCGCTTGCGGACCGAAGTCTTCTGCACGGTGATGGAGCGCGATCTCGCGGGCACCGCCGATGTCGCCGAAGTCACCGGCGCGATGACCGATCTCGCCGAAGTCACGGTGCAGCGCGCGCTGGCGGTGCTGTCGGCCGATCTCGAAGCGCTCTTCGGCGAGCCGCGCGGACCGGACGGCGAGCGGCTCACGCTCGGCGTCGTCGGCATGGGCAAGCTGGGCGGGCGCGAGCTGAACGCATCGTCGGATATCGATCTGATCTTCGTCTACGAAGAGGACGGCGAAACCTCGGGCGGCACGCGCTCGGCACTCCCGACGCAGGAATTCTTCACACGGCTCGGCCGGCGGCTGATCGGCGCGCTCGCGGAAATGACGCAAGACGGCTACGTCTTTCGCGTCGACATGCGGCTGCGTCCCAACGGCGACTCCGGCCCGCTCGTGTGCAGTCTCGGCATGCTCGAAGAGTATTTCTACGTGCAGGGCCGCGAATGGGAGCGCTACGCGTGGATCAAGGGCCGGCTCATCTCGGAGACGAAGAGCGATTCGGCGAAGCGTCTCGCGAAGCAGCTCGAAGCCATCGCGACGCCCTTCATCTACCGGCGCTATCTCGATTACGGCGTGATCGCCGCGATCCGCTCGCTGCATCAGCAGATTCGGCAGGAAGCGCGGCGGCGCGCGTCGATGCGCCCCGACAAGGCCGACGACATCAAGCTCGGGCGCGGCGGCATTCGCGAGATCGAATTCAGCGCGCAAGTATTTCAGTTGATTCGCGGCGGACAGGCAGCGGATTTCCGCATTCGTCCGACGCTCGCGGTGCTCGAACGCGCCGCTGCGCATGGCCTGCTCGCGCCGCAGGTGTGCAAGGCGCTGTCCGACGCTTATCTCTTTTTGCGCACGGTCGAGCATCGGCTGCAATACCGCAACGATGCACAGACGCACGCGATGCCCGTCGCCGACGACGAGCGCGCGTTGCTCGCGAAATCGCTCGGCTTCGCGGACTACGCCGCGCTGATGGAAACACTCGACGCGCATCGCGAGCTCGTCGAGCAGCAGTTCGACGCGATCTTCGCCGACAAGGTG
This sequence comes from Caballeronia sp. LZ008, assembly GCF_031451435.1. Lineage (NCBI taxonomy): Bacteria > Pseudomonadati > Pseudomonadota > Betaproteobacteria > Burkholderiales > Burkholderiaceae > Caballeronia > Caballeronia sp. LZ008. The sequence goes on from NZ_JARUXK010000001.1 coordinate 368,864, forward strand.
AGCGGGCAGGGCGGCTGCGGCGTCGCGGAGGATTCGGTGGCGTCGTGGATCTGGAGCGGCGCGCTCGCCGACGATTCCGCGCAGGAAGAGCTCGCCGCGCGCCTCATGGAACTCGGCTTCGCGGACCCGGCGCCGGTGCTCGCACGTCTGACGGGCGTGTGGAATTCGGCGCGTTACGCCGGCTTGCCGTCGCAGAGCCGCGAACGCTTCGATATCGTCGCTCAACGCTCGATAGAAGCCGTGCAGTCGATCGATGCGCCGCGCCGCGCCGACACCATCATGCGGCTTTTCGATCTGCTCGAAGCGACGGCCAAGCGCGGCGCGTATCTCGCGCTGCTGACCGAATATCCGGCGGCGCTCGCGCGCGTGCTCTCGGTGCTGTCGGGGTCGCGCTGGGCGGCGGGCTATCTGATCCGCCATCCGCAATTGCTCGATGAATTGCTAGACGACGAAGCCATCGCCAGCCCGTTCGACTGGGCCGCGTTCAAACGCTCGCTGATTGCACGGCTCGATGCCGCCGAGGACGCGGAACATCAAATGGATCTGCTGCGTCACGCGCATCAGGCCGAAGTATTTCGCATTCTGCTGATCGATCTCGCCGGGCATCTGAGCGTCGAGCACGTGAGCGACCGTCTCTCCGAACTCGCCGACGCCGTGCTCGACGTCACCGTGCAGACCGTGTGGAAGCAGTTCCCGAAGCGGCATCGCGAGACGCCGCGCTTTGCGGTCATCGCGTACGGAAAGCTCGGCGGCAAGGAACTGGGCTACGCGTCGGACCTCGACCTCATCTTTCTGTACGACGATCCCGACGACGCGGCCTCCGACATCTACGCGATGTTCACGCGCCGCCTCATTACGTGGCTCACGTCGGCGACGGGCGCGGGCACGCTCTTCGACGTCGACTTGCGTCTGCGGCCGAATGGCGAATCGGGCCTGCTCGTGACCGACCTCGCATCGTTTCGCCGCTATCAGATTCGCGAGGGCGACGCGGCGAACACGGCGTGGGTCTGGGAGCATCAGGCGCTTTCGCGCGCACGCTACAGCGCGGGCGATGCCGAAATCGGCGCGGAGTTCGAGCAGATTCGCGCCGACGTGCTCGTCATGGAACGCGACGCGGCCGCGCTCGCGCGCGAGATCGTGTCGATGCGCCAGCGCGTCGCCGATGGCCATCCGAATCGCAGCGACCTGTTCGATCTGAAGCACGATCGCGGCGGCATGGTCGATATCGAGTTCATCGTTCAGTACTGGGTGTTGCTGCACGCGCGCGAGCATCGCGAGTTTCTGCGCAACGCGGGGAATATCACGCTGTTGAAGATCGCCGCGAAAAGCGGATTGATCGCCGAAGCAGAAGCCGATGCGATCGGCGCGGCGTATCGCCAGTACCGCAAGCTGCAGCACACGCTGCGGCTCGACGGTATGGAAAAGGCGCGCGTCGATCCGGCCACGGTTCAGACCGAACGCGACGCGGTGACGGCGCTGTGGGACCGCGTGTTCGCAGTGGCGTCGGCGGGCTGACGCGGATGCTTAAGCCGCCAGCATTTCCTTCGCGTGCTTGCGGGTGGTCGCGGTGATTTCGAGACCGCCGAGCATGCGCGCGACTTCTTCCACGCGTTTTGCGCGATCGAGTTGCTTTACCGTGCTCACCGTGCCGCCCGCATCGTCCGACGATTTCGCGACCTGGAAATGCTGATCGCCACGCGCGGCCACTTGCGGCAAGTGCGTGACGCACAGCACCTGACGGTCGCGGCCGAGCTGATGCAACAGACGCCCGACCACTTCCGCGACGCCGCCGCCGATGCCCGTGTCCACTTCGTCGAAGATGAGCGTGGGCGTCGGACTCGCCGTGCTCGCGATGACGGCGAGCGCAAGACTGATGCGCGCCAGTTCGCCGCCCGACGCGACTTTCGCGAGCGGCCGCAGCGCGACGCCCGCGTGTCCCGCGACGCGGAATTCGATCTGCTCCAGCCCGTTCGCGCCGCCTTCGGCGAGCGGCACGAGCGCGACCTCGAAGCTGCCGCCTGCCATCGACAGTTCCTGCATGCCTTCCGTGACCGCTTTCGACAGATTTTTCGCGGCCTTCGCGCGCGCCTTGGACAGCACCTTGGCTTGCGCGAGATATTCGCTCTTCGCTTTCTCGGCGGCGGCGTTGAGCGCATCGAGATCGGCGGCGGCATCGAGTTCGGCGAGCTGGCGGCGGCGCGCGTCGTGTTCTTCCGGCAGCGTTTCGGGTTGAAGGCGGAACTTGCGCGCGGTCGAGTGCAGTTGCTCCATGCGTCTTTCGACTTGCGCGAGCCGGTCAGGATCGAGCTCCAGCCGCTGCGCGTAGTGCGATAGCGAATACGACGCTTCCTGCAACTGGATTTCCGCCGGTTCGAGCGACGCGAGCACGTCGTTCAACGCGGGATCGATATCGGACAGGCCGCGCAGCTTCGAGATGATGGCGCCGAGCTGCGAGATCATCGCTTCGTCGGATTCGGAGAGCGCGCCGAGCGCACCCTGCACGCCGTCGATGAGACTCGCCGAATGCGACAGCCGATGATGCTCCGCGCTCACTTCTTCCCATTCGCCGGGCTGCGGCGCGAGCTTGTCGAACTCGCTCAGTTGCCACGCGAGACGCTCGCGTTCCAGTTGCAGCTCGCGGTCGCGATTCTGGGCGGTCTCGACGGCTTGCTGCGCGTCGCGCATCGCTCGCCACGCACGATTCACCGCGCCGGCCGTGTCGAGCAACTGCGCGTGCGTGTCGAAGAGTTCGCGTTGCGCGTCCGGTCGCATCAACAATTGATGCGCGTGCTGGCCGTGGATATCGACGAGCATTTCGCCGACTTCGCGCAACTGCGCGAGCGTCGCGGGCGTGCCATTGATGAACGCTCGCGAGCGGCCGCCCGAATCGATCACCCGCCGCAGCATGACCGAATCGGCGTCCTGCGTGAGCGCGTGTTCGTCCAGCCAGCGCACGACGAGCGGATGCGTCGAAAATTCGGCGGTGATGTCGGCGCGCGCCTGACCGGCGCGCACGACGCTCGCGTCGCCGCGCGCGCCGAGCGTGAGCGCGAGGGCGTCGATGAGGATCGACTTGCCCGCGCCGGTTTCACCCGAAAAGACCGTGAAGCCTGGATCGAAATCGATATCCAGCGTGGCGACGATGACGAAATCTCGAATGGAAAGATGACGGAGCATGGACGCTTCGGGGAAGGAAGTTCTGGCAGATCAGAGAGCGGACGAATCCTGCGACGGATGCTCGTTCCAGTGCAGCTTCTTGCGCAGCGTGGCGTACGTGCTGTAGCCGACCGGATGCAGCACCGGCACCGTATGCTTCGAGCGCCGCACTTCAATCGCGTCGTTCAGTTCGACGGCGGTGAACGACTGCATGTCGAAGTTCACGTTGACGTCGCGACCGCCGATGATCTGAATGGTCACTTTCGAATCGTCGGGCAGCACGATCGGCCGGTTCGACAGCGAATGCGGCGCGATCGGCACGAGCACGAAGCCCTGCAATTGCGGATGCAGGATCGGCCCCGCCGACGACAGCGCGTAGGCGGTCGAGCCGGTCGGCGTCGCGACGATCAGTCCGTCGGAACGCTGGTTGTACATGAAGTGGCCGTCCACCGACACGCGCAGCTCCGCCATGCCGGAGAAGCCGCTGCGATTCACCACGACGTCGTTGAACGCGAGCGCGTGGTAGATCGGCTTGTCGTTGCGCACGATGCGCGCTTCGAGCAGGCTGCGTTCCTCGCGCTCGAACTGGCCGGCGAGCATTTGCGGGACGATTTCCTGCATCGCCTTGAGCGGAATGTCGGTGATGAAGCCGAGCCGGCCATGATTCACGCCGATGAGCGGTGTTTTATACGGCGCGAGCTGCCGTCCGATGCCGAGCATCGTGCCGTCGCCGCCGAGCACGATTGCAACGTCCGCGCGCGCGCCCATCTCCGCGATGGAGAGCGCCGGGAACTCCGTCACGCCGACGTCCTTCGCGGTGCCCGCCTCGAAGACGACCTCGAAGCCCTGGCTCCTGAGGAGATCGGCGAGCGATCTCAGCGGCGCCTCGATGCCCGGCGTGTTGGTGCGCCCCACGAGGGCGACGGTCTTGAATTGGCCAATTTCCATGCCGGCATTACACCATAGTCAGAGAGCGAAAAGAACCGTGGGCGATGGCCGCCGGGCGCGCCGCGACGAGACCGTGCGGCATGACGCGGGCAGGCTCGCCGTTTGTCGCTAGAATGGAGCGGACGTTGAATGCCGACCACCCGGCGCGGCTCGCCGCTATCCGACACGTTGAGCTAAAATTTCCCCATGCTAGACCCACGTGCACAAACCCTCCTCAAAACGTTGATCGAGCGCTACATCGCCGAAGGTCAGCCGGTCGGTTCGCGCACGTTATCACGTCATTCCGGCCTCGAACTGAGCCCCGCGACCATCCGCAACGTCATGTCGGATCTCGAAGACCTCGGGCTGGTCGCGAGCCCGCATACGTCGGCGGGACGCATTCCCACGCCGCGCGGCTACCGGCTCTTCGTCGACACGATGCTGACTGTAGAAGCACCGCAAGACGAGGCCATGACCACCGCGGTCAAGACTCGCCTGCAAGGCGAGGAGCCGCAGAAGATCGTCGCGGCGGCGGCGAGCGTGCTGTCCAATCTGTCTTCGTTCGCGGGCGTCGTGCTCACGCCGCGCCGGAGCCACATGTTCAAGCAGATCGAGTTCATGCGGCTGTCGGACAAGCGCATTCTGCTCATCATCGTGACGCCCGAAGGCGACGTGCAGAACCGCATGATGGCCACGCAACGCGACTATTCGCCTTCGCAACTTGTAGAAGCCTCCAATTACATCAACGCGCATTTCGCGGGCCTGTCCTTCGACGAAGTACGCCGCCGTTTGCGCGAGGAAATCGACCAGTTGCGCGGCGACATGACCGCGCTCATGCAGGCGGCCGTGGTCGCGAGCACCGCCGAGACGGACCCCACTGACACCGTGCTGATTTCCGGCGAGCGCAACCTGCTCGAAGTGGCGGACCTTTCGTCCGACATGGCGCGGCTGCGCAAGCTTTTCGATTTGTTCGACCAAAAGACGAGCCTCCTGCAATTGCTGGATGTATCGAGTCACGCGCAAGGCGTGCAGATTTTCATCGGCGGAGAAAGCAATCTCGTGCCGATCGAGGAAATGAGCGTCGTGACGGCGCCATACGAGGTCAACGGGAAGATCGTCGGCACGCTCGGCGTGATCGGCCCGACGCGCATGGCGTACAACCGCGTGATTCCGATCGTCGATATCACCGCGCGTTTGCTGTCGATGTCGCTCAGTCATCAGTGACGCCATCTTGGCGCGCCGCGAAAGAGCGCGCCACTAGGCCGTTCGGCCAATGATGCGTCCGGAAACGCGCCGCTATAATGGTCCTCAACTTTTCCGACGACCATCTTCAGGCTCGCTTCCCTTATGCGTTTCGACCTCGAGTTGCCCTCGCAGCCCAGCGCTTCGCATCGCGTCGCGGTGCTGCTGATCAATCTCGGCACGCCGGACGCGCCCACGCCGCGGGCGGTGCGCAAGTATCTGGCGCAATTCCTGTCCGATCCGCGCGTCGTCGAAATTCCGTCATTCGTGTGGCAATTCATTCTGCGCGGCCTGATCCTGCCGTTTCGCGGGCGCGCATCGGCGAAGAAGTACGCGCAAGTGTGGATGCCCGAAGGCTCGCCGCTGCGCGTGCATACGGAAAAGCAGGTCGACGGCTTGCGGCGGCTCTTCGCGGCGAACGACTATCACGTCATCGTCGACTATGCGATGCGCTACGGCACGCCGGGCATCGGCGCGATGCTCAATCAGCTGAAGCTCGAAGGCGCCGACCGCATTCTCCTGTTGCCGATGTATCCGCAATACTCGTCGTCCACGACGGCCACCGCGTTCGATGACGCGTTCGCCGCGCTCAAGCGCGTGCGCAATCAGCCGGAAATCCGCACGATCCGCCATTACGCCGATCATCCGGCGTATATCGCGGCGCTCGCGGAGCAGGTGCGCGACTATTGGCGGCATCACGGCCAGCCGGATTTCGCCGCGGGCGACAAGCTCGTGCTGAGCTTCCACGGCGTGCCGAAGCGCACGATGGATCTCGGCGATCCGTATCACGACCAGTGCCAGCTGACCGGTTCGTTGCTCATGGCCGCGCTCGGGCTTACGCCGGTTGAATGCCGCGTGACGTTCCAGTCGCGCTTTGGGCGGGCGGAGTGGCTTCAGCCGTACACCGCGCCGACGGTCGCGGAGCTCGGCGCGGGCGGCGTTTCTCGTGTGGACGTGTTCTGTCCCGGCTTCACGGCGGATTGTCTCGAGACGATCGAGGAAATCGGCATCGAGGTGCGCGACGAATTTCTGAAGGCGGGCGGCAAGCATTTTCACCGGATTGCCTGCCTGAACTCAGCGCCCGCGTGGATCAAGGCACTGGGCGAGATCGCCGCGCAACATCTTCAGGGATGGCCCGTGCAGACTGTGCAGCCGCTCACCGCAGTGGCCTGAGCGCGGCTTTTTCAGGCATTTACCCATGAACTACAAGATTTCGACGGAACCTGGCGCGCGTTTGCGCATCGATAAGTGGCTTTGGGCAGCGCGTTTCTTCAAGACGCGTTCGCTCGCGAGCGATGCGGTCGAGAAAGGCCGCGTGAAGATCGGCGGGGCGAATGTGAAGCCGTCTAAGGACGTGCGCGTCGGCGATATCGTCGAGATCGATATCGAACGGCTGGTGTGGCAGGTTGAAGTGCTCGGGATATGCGATGTGCGCGGCCCGGCGCCGGTCGCCCAGACGCTCTATGCCGAAACCGGGGAAGGCCGTGCGAAACGCATGGCCGAGGCCGAGCGCCGCAAGAATTTCCGCGAGCCCGCAGCGGAACTGCAGGGAAGGCCGACGAAGCGCGACCGGCGCACTATCGACAAATTTTCTCGTTCGGATTGAAGTAGCTTTCGATGGTCGCGTGAACGCCGCCGTACTCGGTGGTACGTTCGGTCACGACGCCGGACATGCAGATGGTGGTCGTTCCCGCGACGAGTACCAGGGCGACCACCGCGATAGCAAAGGTCAGTTTCATGGTATCCCCGGGAAGCGGGTTGCCCGGTCAGAAGGCGGCCGGATCAGGAAACGGGCAAGGGCTGAAAGCGGTTTGAAGCAATTCGTAGGATTAGGGTTAACGTGCGTCCTGCGCTGCTTTTTTGAAGTGTAGGCGACTCAGGGCTTTCCCTCAATCCGAAAATCGCGCGCCGCGGCGAAGTGTGTATTACGAGCCATTGCGGCGCCACCTTGCTGTCGAGATTTGTCCGAAAAACCGTTTCGAAGGCTTGAAAAAGCTTTCGGCGCCCTCATTTCGGCCGTTAGTGCGAAAAATGCGTCCGACTTTCGGTCTGGCCGCTTTCGCAGCCGATTCAACTCACTGCAATACATATTCAGCGACATGGAAAACACGCAAGAGAATCCAGCGAGCCAGAACGCAACGCCCGCCGACGATAACGCGCGCCAGTCCGCCGACCCGACCAGCGCGGCGGCTCCCGCGTCCCAAGGCGCACCGGCTGATGCCGCCGCCGCGCCGCAAGCCGCGCCGAATGAGGCCGAAGCTGCGCTCGCCGAAGCGCAGGCCACCATCGCCGCGCTCAAGGAAGACTTCCTGCGCGCGAAGGCCGAAACCGAGAACGTGCGCCGCCGCAGTCAGGAAGATGTCGCGAAGGCGCATAAATTCGCCATCGAAAATTTTGCGGAGAACCTGCTTCCGGTGCTCGACAGCCTGGAAGCCGCGCTCGCCGACCAGTCGACGGATGTCGCCAAGGTTCGCGAAGGCGTCGAACTGACGCTGCGTCAACTGACGGGCGCGTTGGAGAAAGGCCGCGTGATCGCGGTGAACCCGGTCGGCGAAAAATTCGATCCGCATCGCCATCAGGCCATCTCGATGGTTCCGGCGGAACAAGACCCGAATACTGTCGTCACGGTGCTGCAGAAGGGCTACGTCATCGCCGACCGCGTGCTGCGTCCGGCGCTCGTGACCGTCGCCGCGCCGAAGTAATCGGTCTCGCGGCGTACGTGCCGGCCGTGTCGGTCGCCGCACAAAAAAACTTATAGACCGCATCGTTTGCAGGGTCTTGAAATCGAAACTGACGCTCTTATCTTGCGTACAGGTATGAATTTTGGGCGTTCGGCCCGGTAAATCGGCAAAAGCCGGCATCGAAAGGCCGGCCGCAACGCCACTGCGATCAAAGCTAGGAGAGGATAAAAAATGGGCAGAATCATCGGTATCGACCTCGGCACCACGAACTCGTGCGTGGCGCTGATGGAAGGCAATCAGGTCAAGGTCATCGAGAACTCGGAAGGCGCGCGCACCACGCCGTCGATCATCGCGTACATGGATGACAACGAGATCCTCGTCGGCGCGCCTGCGAAGCGCCAGTCGGTCACCAATCCGAAGAACACGCTGTACGCGGTCAAGCGCCTGATCGGCCGCCGCTTCGACGAGAAGGAAGTGCAGAAGGACATCAACCTGATGCCCTACAAGATCGTCAAGCACGACAACGGCGATGCATGGGTCGAAGCGCACGGCAAGAACCTCGCGCCGTCGCAGGTTTCGGCTGAAGTCCTGCGCAAGATGAAGAAGACCGCTGAAGACTACCTCGGCGAGCCGGTGACGGAAGCCGTCATCACGGTTCCGGCGTACTTCAACGACAGCCAGCGTCAGGCAACGAAGGACGCGGGCCGCATCGCCGGTCTGGAAGTGAAGCGCATCATCAACGAGCCGACCGCGGCCGCGCTCGCGTTCGGTCTCGACAAGGCCGAAAAGGGCGACCGCAAGATCGCCGTGTTCGACTTGGGCGGCGGCACGTTCGACATCTCGATCATCGAGATCGCGGACGTGGACGGCGAAATGCAGTTCGAAGTGCTGTCGACGAACGGCGATACGTTCCTCGGCGGTGAAGACTTCGACCAGCGCATCATCGATTACATCATCGGCGAGTTCAAGAAAGAGCAGGGCGTCGACCTGTCCAAGGACGTGCTCGCGCTGCAACGCCTGAAGGAAGCCGCTGAAAAGGCGAAGATCGAACTGTCGTCGACGGCTCAGACCGACATCAACCTGCCGTACATCACGGCGGACGCGTCCGGTCCGAAGCACCTGAACCTCAAGTTCACGCGTGCCAAGCTCGAAGCGCTCGTCGAAGAGCTCATCGAGCGCACGATCGAACCGTGCCGCATCGCGATCAAGGATGCGGGCGTGAAGGTCGGCGACATCGACGACGTGATTCTCGTCGGCGGCATGACGCGTATGCCGAAGGTGCAGGAGAAGGTGAAGGAGTTCTTCGGCAAGGATCCGCGCCGTGACGTGAACCCGGACGAAGCCGTCGCCGTGGGCGCCGCGATTCAAGGCCAGGTTCTGTCGGGCGACCGCAAGGACGTGCTGCTGCTCGACGTGACGCCTCTGTCGCTCGGCATCGAGACGCTCGGCGGTGTGATGACGAAGATGATCAACAAGAACACGACCATCCCGACGAAGCACTCGCAAGTGTATTCGACGGCGGACGACAACCAGGGCGCCGTGACGATCAAGGTGTTCCAGGGCGAGCGCGAAATGGCCGTCGGCAACAAGCTGCTCGGCGAGTTCAACCTCGAAGGCATTCCGCCCGCACCGCGCGGCGTGCCGCAGATCGAAGTGACCTTCGACATCGACGCGAACGGCATTCTGCACGTTGGCGCGAAGGACAAGGCGACGGGCAAGGAAAACAAGATCACCATCAAGGCGAACTCGGGTCTGACGGACGCGGAAATCGACAAGATGGTGAAGGACGCCGAAGCCAACGCCGAGGAAGATCACAAGCTGCGTGAGCTGGCCGACGCGCGCAACCAGGGCGATGCGCTGGTTCACAGCACGAAGAAGGCGGTCGCGGAGTACGGTGACAAGGTCGACGCTTCGGAGAAGGAAAAGATCGAAGCGGCGCTGAAGGACCTCGAAGAGGCGCTGAAGAGCAGCTCGAGCGACAAGGCCACGATCGAAGCAAAGGTCGAGGCGCTGGCTCAGGCTTCGCAGAAGCTCGGCGAAAAGATGTACGCCGACATGCAGGCGCAGCAAGGCGCGGCGAGCGCGGCCGCGGGTGCGGCAGGCGCGGGCGCGTCGGCGGATGCGGGCGCGAGCCAGCATCACGATGACGTCGTCGACGCCGACTTCAAGGAAGTGAAGAAGGACTAACGCCGAATCGGGCGCGTGAGTGGCGACATTCACGCGCTTTTCGGTGGTATCACCGGGACGCGTTGGCGTCTGACGTGGAGCGCGCCTGGCGAGCCTTTCGGCTCTCCGGGCACGTTGTTTTTAGAGGCGCGTTGCTTCTGGCGAGGCGCAAAAAGTTTTACGCGCGGGTTGCGAGCGACATCCGCAGCATCTCGCAGCATCTGACAGGAACCGCGGCGCTCAAGCGCGGCGGCATCGAACCGACATGGCGAAACGGGATTACTACGACGTTCTGGGCGTCGCGAAAAATGCGAGCGACGACGAGATCAAGAAGGCGTATCGCAAGCTCGCGATGAAGTATCACCCTGACCGCAACCCGGACAACAAGAAGGCGGAAGAGAATTTCAAGGAGGCGAAGGAAGCCTACGAAATGCTCTCCGACCAGCAGAAGCGGGCCGCCTACGATCAGTACGGCCACGCGGGCGTGGATCCGAACATGGCGGGCGCGGGCGCGCAAGGTTTCGGCGGTTTCGCCGATGCCTTCGGCGATATCTTCGGCGACATCTTCGGACAGACGGCGGGTGGCGCCGGCGCGCGCGGCCGCAGCGGTCCGCAGGTGTATCGCGGCGCGGACTTGCGCTACAGCATGGAAATCACGCTGGAGCAGGCGGCGCACGGCTACGACACGCAGATTCGCGTGCCGAGCTGGGTGAACTGCAACGTCTGCCACGGCTCCGGTGCGAAGCCGGGCACGAAGCCCGAAACCTGCCCGACCTGTCATGGTCAGGGCCAGGTACGCATGTCGCAAGGGTTTTTCAGCATCCAGCAGACGTGCCCGAAGTGTCACGGCAGCGGCAGCTACATCCCCGATCCGTGCGCGAACTGCCACGGCGCGGGCAAGGTGAAGGAAACGAAGACGCTGGAAGTGAAGATTCCGGCGGGCATCGACGACGGAATGCGAATCCGCTCGGCGGGCAATGGCGAGCCGGGCATCAACGGTGGTCCGGCCGGCGACTTGTATGTGGAAATCCACATCAAGCAGCATTCGGTGTTCGAGCGTGACGGCGACGACCTGCATTGCCAGATGCCGATTCCGTTCACGACGGCGGCGCTCGGCGGCGAGATCGAAGTGCCGACGCTCGCGGGCCGCGCGAGCTTCACGGTGCCGGAAGGCACGCAGTCGGGCAAGACGTTCCGTTTGCGCGGCAAGGGCATCAAGGGCTTGCGTTCGAGCATCGCCGGCGATCTGTATGTGCATGTCCAGGTCGAAACGCCGGTCAAGCTCACCGACGCGCAGCGCGATTTGCTCAAGCAGTTCGAGAAGTCGCTCGTCGAGGGTGGCGCGCGGCATAGTCCGCAAAGCAAGAGCTGGTTCGACCGCGTGAAGAGCTTCTTCGATTGATGCGGTCGAGTGCGTCGTACGTCGGGCAGGTATGACGATGAAAACCGAAGAGCGCAGCGCGGTGTTCGCGCTGCTCGACGATTGCGATGCGACCGCCGAAAGGCGGTCGAGTCGTTTGTACACGGACTTCGTGCGCGAACGCGTGTGCGTGGACGCGCGCGATCTCGATGCCGTTTGCGCCGAAATCGAGCGCGATCTGCAGAGCGGCCTGCATGCGCTTGTCGTCGCCGATTACGAGTTCGGACGCAATCTCCAGTTCGGTGAAATCGGGCGTGGTGAAGATCAGGCGCTTCGCGTGCTGATGTTTCGCTCGTGCGTGTTTCTGTCGCGTAAGGAAGTGAGCGCCTGGCTCGCCGATGACGAGGTTGCAGGCGTCGCGGGCATTGCGCCGAGCGTCACCCGCGACGAGTTCGACAAGGCCATCGCCACGGTTCAGGAGGCGTTGAAGGAAGGCGAGTCGTATCAGATCAACTACACGTATCGGCTGAATTTCGATGTATTCGGCACGCCGCTCGCGCTGTATCGGCGATTGCGCGAGCGGCAAGCCGTGCATTTCGGCGCGTTCATCGCGTTGCCGGACGGCAGGTCGGTCGTGTCGTGCTCGCCGGAATTGTTCGTCGAGAAACATGGCGATCTGTTGCGCGCGCGGCCGATGAAAGGCACCGCGCCGCGGGATGCCGATCCCGAATCGCTGCGCCTCGACCCGAAGAATCGCGCCGAGAACGTGATGATCGTCGACTTGTTGCGCAACGACATGTCGCGCGTGGCGGTCACGGGTTCGGTCAACGTACCCGCGCTGTTCTCGGTCGAGCCGTACGCATCGGTGTGGCAGATGACGTCGACGATCGAAGCGCGCGTCATTCCGGGCACGTCGTTCGCGGACATCGTGCGCGCGCTCTTTCCGTGCGGCTCGATCACCGGCGCGCCGAAGTATCGGACGATGCAACTGATCGACGAAATCGAGAGCACGCCGCGCGGGCTTTACACCGGCGCGATCGGCTGGCTCGATGCGAGCGGCGACTTCTGCATGTCGGTGGCGATTCGTACGCTCGTCATCGATGCGGCCGCGCGGCACGGCGTGCTCGGCATCGGCGCGGGCATCGTGCTCGATAGTGTCGCCGCCGACGAATACGAGGAGTGTCTGTTGAAAGCGCGTTTTCTGACGGGCGCGGATCCCGGCTTCGAACTGTTCGAGACGACATACGCGACACGCGATGAAGGCGTGCGCCATTACGCGCGCCACGTCGCGCGGTTGAAGGCGAGCGCGGCGTATCTCGGTTTCACGTTCGACGAAGCTTCGTTGCATGAGCAGACCGCGCAACATATCGCGGACTTCGAAGGCCAGAAACCGTATCGAATGCGTATCGCGCTGGCCAAGACCGGGCGCATCACGATGACGAGCGCGCCGCTTGCGCCGTTGCCATCGGATACGGTGAACGTGCTGCTCGCTTCGGAGCGCGGATTCGCGCCGCATAGCTCGGCCGATCCGCTGCTCAGACACAAGACGACGCGTCGCGCGGATTACGATCGTGCGTGGAAAGCCGCCGAAGCCGAAGGCGCGTTCGACATGTTGTTCGTCAACGAGCGCGGCGAGTTGACCGAGGGCGGCCGCTCGAGCGTGTTCGTGAAGCTCGACGGCGAGTGGTTCACGCCGCCCATCGATGCCGGCGTGCTGCCGGGCGTGATGCGCGCGGTGTTGATGGAAGAACTCGGCGCGCGCGAACGCGCGCTTACGCCGAACGAACTCGACAACGCGCAGAGCCTGCTGATCAGCAACGCCCTGCGCGGCGCGGTCGAAGCGCGCCTCAAGCGTTAGCCAGAATCACCACTCGGCGACGCTGCCATCCGCGTGACGCCACACCGGATTGCGCCAGCGATGGCCGACCTTCGCCATTTCGCGCACTTTCTCCTCGTTCACCTCGATTCCCAAGCCCGGCCCTTGCGGAATCGACACCATCCCGTCTTCGTACTTGAAGACTTCCGGATTCCTGATGTAATCGAGCAGGTCATTGCCCTTGTTGTAGTGAATGCCGAGGCTCTGTTCCTGGATGAACGCGTTATAGCTGACCGCATCGATCTGCAGACAGGTTGCGAGCGCGATCGGACCGAGCGGGCAGTGCAGCGCGAGCGCGACATCGTAGGCTTCGGCCATCGTCGCGATCTTGCGGCATTCGGTGAGACCGCCCGCGTGCGACGCGTCCGGCTGAATGATGTCGACGTAACCGCCCGCCAGAATGTGCTTGAAATCCCAGCGCGAGTAGAGCCGCTCGCCGAGCGCGATCGGCGTGCTTGTCTGGTTGACGATATCGCGCAGCGCCTCGACGTTTTCCGAAAGCACCGGCTCTTCGATGAACATCAGCTTGAACGGATCGAGCTCCTTCGCGAGTACTTTCGCCATCGGCTTGTGCACGCGTCCGTGAAAGTCGACGCCGATGCCCACGTTCGGCCCGACCGCTTCGCGCACCGCTTGCACGTTGTCGATCACGCCCTGAACCTTGTCGAAGGTATCGATGATCTGCAGCTCTTCCGAGCCGTTCATCTTCACGGCCTTGAAGCCGCGCTCGACCACCGCCCGCGCGTTGTTCGCGACGTCGCTCGGACGGTCGCCGCCGATCCACGAATACACCTTGATCTTGTCGCGCACCTGGCCGCCGAGCAGCGCGTGCACCGGCACGCCGTGATGCTTGCCGAGAATGTCCCACAATGCCTGATCGACGCCCGCGATCGCGCTCATGCCGATCGGCCCGCCGCGATAGAAGCCCGCGCGGTACATGACCTGCCACAAGTCTTCGATATGGCGCGGGTCCTTGCCGACGAGATAGTCGGCGAGTTCATCGACGGCTGCGGCGACCGTATGCGCGCGGCCTTCCACAACCGGCTCGCCCCAGCCCGTGATGCCCTCGTCGGTTTCGATCTTGAGGAAGCACCAGCGCGGCGGAACGATGAAGGTCTCGAGTTTCGTGATTTTCATTGAGCGTCTCCTGAAGGGTTTTACATGGTAGCAAAAAGGCGATGTCTGGGCATATTAATAGTATTATTCGCGTAAAGATTGGGACTTACGAAACATCAGTCGAATGCCCGATAATCGTGCTCAAAATATGAAGGGAGACCATCATTTACCGCGATCTGCATGGCCGTGTGACGCATGAACTGGGCATGGCGATCCTGCGCGGCGACTTTGCGCCGGGTTCGCCATTGCCGCGCGAAGCGGAACTGATGGAGCGCTTCGGCGTGAGCCGCACGGTGTTGCGCGAGTCGTTGCGCACGCTGACATCGAAAGGATTGATCGAGTCGCGGCCGAAAGTCGGTACGCGCGTGCGCGCGCAAGACGCGTGGAATCTGCTCGATGCCGACATGCTCGACTGGTACTCGCGCGTCGCGCCGCCGCTGCAATTCGCACTCAAGCTTCAGGAAATGCGCGAGATGATCGAGCCGTACGCCGCCGCGCTCGCCGCCGACAACCACGAAGAACGCACGCGCGAACGACTCACGCGCGCGCATCAGGCGATGGCGGACGCGCAGAACGTCGATGAATGGGTGCGCGCCGATCTCGACTTCCATCTGGGCGTGCTCGCCGCGTGCAGCAACGAATTGCTGATTCCGCTCGGCGCGCTGATCGAGCGCACGCTCGAAGGCCAGTTGCGCCTGAACGCGAAGCGCGCCGACGTCTACAACGCGTCGCTCGCGGAACATACGGCGGTTTTCGAAGCGATCATCGCGCGCGATTCGAACGGCGCGCGCCGCGCGATGGCCGGTCTGCTTGGCGTGACACGCGGCCGGATTGAAGGCTAGAACGCGTTCAGCGGAATCTTCAGATAGGTCGTGCCGTTGCTCGCCGCGTCGGGAAAGTGGCCCGCGCGGATATTGACCTGAATGGCGGGCAAGATGAGCGTCGGCATGCCGAGCGTCGCGTCGCGCGCCTCGCGCATTGCGACGAACTCGTCCTCGGTCTTGCCGCCGCCGACGTGGATGTTCTTCTCACGCTGCTCGCGCACCGTGGCTTGCCATTTCGGAGCGCGCGTCTCCGGCGGATAGTCGTGACACACGAAAAGCCGCGTGTCGGGATCGAGCGCGAGCAGGCGCTGAATCGATCGATACATCGCGCGGGCGTCGCCGCCCGGGAAATCGCAGCGCGCGGTGCCCAGATCCGGCATGAAGAGCGTGTCGCCGACGAACACCGCATCGCCGACGCGATACGCCATGTCGGCGGGCGTATGTCCCGGCACGAAGAGCGCGGTTGCTTCGAGCGCGCCGATCATGAACCGGTCGCCGTCGGCGAACAGATGATCGAACTGCGAGCCATCGAGCTGGAACTCGGGTTCGAGATCGAAGATCTTCTTGAACACGCCCTGCACCGTGCGTATCGACTCGCCAATTCCGATCTTCCCGCCGAGCGTGCGTTTCAGATACGGCGCCGCCGAGAGATGATCGGCGTGCGCGTGCGTCTCCAGAATCCATTCGACGGAAAGCCGCTGGTCCCGCACGAACGCGACGACCGCATCGGCGGATTTCGTCGATGTGCGCGCGGCTTTGGGATCGTAGTCGAGCACCGGATCGACGATAGCCGCGGCGGAGCCGGGCGCTTCGTAGACGACGTACGTCATCGTGCCGGTGTTGATGTCGAAGAAGGGCTGAATGATCGCTTGCACGTTGATTCCCCCGGTGCGTCACGCGATCCTGTGCTTTTGCGGCCCGGATGGATTGGGCGTGTTTGTCAGGATCGCGATACAGTGTAACCCTTTGCGCCGGGCATCGATGCGCCGGCCTTCGTCTTCGCGAAAGCTCCATCGAGAGGTTTGAATGTCGCACGTCCCGACCGCGCTCGCGTCGTCCTGGGGCGCGTGGGCCGTGTTCGTCAGCGTCCTCGCGACGCAGCTCGGCGTCCCGGTCCCCGCCGCGCCGATGCTCATTCTCGCCGGCACGCTCGTCGCCGCCGGCAACGTGCCGTTCTGGCAAATGCTGGTGGCCGCAGTGCTCGCGGTGCTCATCGCCGATTCCTTGTGGTTCACCGCGGGCCGTCTCTACGGCCGCACCTTTCTCAATTCGCTCGTGCGCTTCTCACTGTCGATCGATACCACGCTGCGCACCGCGCGCCGATGGTTCGAGCGCTTCGGCGTGCCGCTGCTCGCGCTGTCGAAGTTCGTGCCGGGGCTCGGGCTCGTGTCGGCGCCGCTGCTCGGCACCACGCAGATCGAAGTGCGCGTCTTCGTGTTGTGGGATCTGATCGGCGCGACGGCGTGGGCGAGCTTCTGGATGCTCGGCGGCGCGGCGCTCGAGGCGCAGATCGGCCGGCTCATCGAACTGGTGCGCGCGAACGGCACGACGCTGATCGACGTGCTCGTGATCATCGCGCTCGGCTTCGTGCTGTATCGATGGATCCGGCGCGAGCAGTTTCGTCAGTGGCTCGCGAAGTATCACATCACGCCCGATCAGCTCGACGCGATGATGCACTCCGACACGCCACCCGTGATCTACGACGCGCGTCCGGCGGACATTCGCCGTCGCGAGCCGTATCGCATCGCGGGCGCGATCGCGCTCGATCTCGATTCGCCGGATCGCGTCGATCAGTTGTATGCGGAGCACGAGGTCGTCGTGTATTGCGTGTGTCCGAACGAGGCGACGGCGAAGACCATCGCGCGTCAATTGCGGGCGAAGGGCTTCAGACACGTGCGGCCGCTGAAGGGCGGGCTCGATGCGTGGGAAAAGCACGGCTATCCGATCGAGCCGATTCCGCCCGAGCACTTGCGCGCGCCCGCCGATCACGACGACATCGATCACGATATGGTGACGATCCGCGCGACCGCGCCGGAATGAGCCGACCCTAGCTGCGGCGCGCCGGCCGGTTCACGAGCGCGATGCCCGCGAGGACCATCGCGGCGGCGACCATGAAGCGCGCGGTGAAATGCTCGCCGAGCAAGAGCACGCCGAAGGTGACGCCGAAGATCGGCGTGAGAAACGAGAACACGGAAAGCCGCGACGCCATGTAGCGCGTGAGCAGCCAGAACCACGTCAGATAGCTGATGAACGCGACGACGATCGCCTGATACGCGAGACTCGCGATCGCTATCGGCGACACGGCTTCGACGTGCGTCTGCCCGATGCCCGCCGCGAGCACGAGCAGCAGAACCGCCGATACCGCCAGCTGATAGAACAGCGTCTTGCTCGCGCTCGCATGGGAGAGCGCGGACGCGCGCACGACGACCGTCGTCGCGGCCCAGAAGATGCCGGCCATGATGCCGAGCGCATCGCCAGCGATGCCTTGCAACGTCGATGCGCTATTCGGATTGCCGTGCAGAAAGCCGTCCGCGAACGCGAGCGCGATGCCGCAGAACGCGAGCACGATGCCGCTCCACTGCGTGCGCGAAAGCCGCTCGCCCGCGACGAACCAGTGCAGCCCGAGCGCGGTGAAACAGGGCGCGGTGTAGAGAAACACGGCCATGCGTGTGGCCGTCGTGAGACTCAGGCCGAAGAAGATGCAGACGAATTCGCCGCCGAACAGCACGCCCGCGAGCAGTCCGGCGGGCAGCGTGTCGTCGCGCTGAAAGAGCGGCACGCCGCGCGTGCGCGTCCAGACCCATACGAGCAATGTCGCGATCAGCGAGCGGATGCCGGCCTGCAGCATCGGCGGAATCGAGGCGTTGGCTTCCTTGATCGCGACTTGCTGGAATCCCCACGCGCCGCAGAGGGCGATCATCACGATGACGGCGGTGGCGTCGGGGGCGCGGCGCAGGGAGAGGGATGGCGAGCTCATCGGCTGTCGGTTAAGCGTGCACTGATCTGGAGCGTCGATTGTGCCAGCGAACCGCTGCGATGAACGAAAGGTCGGGACGAGCCCGTGGAGATTGCGCGCCGCGACGAGCGTGCGGCGCGCGCTTTGAAAGCGTGGATTGAGCGCGGTTCAGGAATGCTTTTCGATCAGTTCGACCTTGTAGCCGTCCGGATCTTCGACGAAAGCGATGACCGTCGTGCCGCCCTTCACCGGACCGGCTTCGCGCGTCACCTTGCCGCCCGCCTGACGGATGCGCTCGCACGCATCGGCGGCGTTATCGACTTCGAGCGCGATATGACCGTAAGCCGTGCCGAGATCGTACTTGTCGGTGCCCCAGTTGTAGGTCAGTTCGAGCACGCTGTTCTCGCTTTCCGGGCCGTAGCCGACGAACGCGAGCGTGTACTTGTACTCGGTGTTTTCGCTTTGACGCAGCACATGCATGCCGAGAATGCGCGTGTAGAAATCGATGGAACGCTGCAGGTCGCCGACGCGCAGCATCGTGTGGAGGAGTCGCATGGTGGGATTCCTGTTTGTAGGTTTGCGGGGACAGGAATGAAATTGTACCGTCGGCGCTTTTTACGCGCTGACCGCGCTCACAGTGCCGGCAGCAAGTCCGGCGGATGATGCTTGAGCGTATGCCGCGCCTCGCGGAACTCGGGGAAGATCGATTCCACCGTCTGCCAGAAACGCGGGCTGTGATTCATCTCGCGCAGATGCGCCAGCTCGTGCGCGACGACGTAATCGATGATCGACATCGGAAAATGGATGAGCCGCCAGTTGAGGCGAATCTTGCCGTCGCTGGAGCAACTGCCCCAGCGCGTCGCCGCCGACGACAGCGCATACGCGCGGAACTCGACGCCGAGCTTCGCCGCATAGACCGCGAGCCGCGCACCGAAGATGCGCTTCGCTTCGCTTTGCAGCCAGCCTTGCACGCGATCCTTGATCTGCTGCGCGTCGGCGGATGCTGGCAGCGGAAGCGTGAGCACGCTGGTTTCGTCATCGAACGAAAGCGCGCTCGCAGAGTTGAGCGACACGCTGATCGTCTTGCCGAGAAACGGAAACTGCGCGCCGTCCTTCCATTCGATGCGCGGCAGCGCGCGCTGCTCCACGCGCGTCTGCCATTCGGTGAGCTTCCTGACGATCCAGTTCTGCTTGTCGAGAATCGCGCTTTCGATATCGGCGATCGTCACCCAGCGCGGCGCGGTGATCGCGAGCCCGGTTCCGTCGATGCAAAAGCCGATCGTGCGCCGCGACGAACGACGCAACCGGTATTCGAGCGCGCCCGCTTTGAGCACGATGCGACGCAGGCGCACGCCATCGGGCAGCGGTGCGGTGGCCGCGTTCGGTGCAGCGGGCGTGAGGACGGGAACGGGATCGGCGGGGGGGACATCGCCGCGCAGCGGAGCCGGTCCGTTCGCGGGCGGCGCGCCGGAGTAAGCCGGCGCATGCTCGAACGGCAGATCGAGTTGCAGGGTATCGAGCGCGACGGCGGGGCGCTGTCGCGAAGGGGCTTTCTGCATCGGCTCCGCTTTGCGCTCACGGCGCAGGAATGACGAGAAGAAAGAGTAGGGCACGCCTCGGCTCGAATCGAACGCCGCCGCGTCAGCGGCCCGCGCCCGCAGCGCCGGCTTTGGCCGGCTGCGCGTTCGGCACGGCGTAAGCGTGCGGATCGATGCGGCGCATTTCCGTCTCGATCCAGCTTTCGACGCGCGCGTTCACTTCCTCGGGCGTGAGACCGGCCGTATCGATCGGCTTGCCGACCGACACCGTGACTATACCCGGATATTTGATGAACGAATTGCGTGGCCACACGTGACCGGCGTTGTGCGCGATGGGCACGACCGGCGCGCCGGTTGCAACCGCGAAGCGTGCGCCGCCGGTCTTGTACTTGCCCTGGCTGCCGACGCGTGTGCGCGTGCCTTCGGGGAACATGATGATCCACGCGCCTTCGTCCATGCGCGCGCGGCCTTGTCTGGTGACGGAGACGAAGGCGTCGCGGCCCTGCTTGCGATCGATGTGCACCATCTTCAGGAGTCCGAGCGCCCAGCCGAAGAACGGCACATAGAGTAGCTCGCGCTTGAACACGTAGCAGAGCGGCCGCGGCATCAGCGCGGGAAACGCGAGCGTCTCCCACGCGGACTGATGCTTCGACAGCAGCACGGCCGGACCATTCGGCAGGTTCTCCATGCCTTCGATCGTGTAGCGAATGCCGATCAGATGCCGCAGCACGACGATCGTCGACTTGCACCAGCCGGCGGCCATCCAGTAGCGCTTGTCTGCGCGCATGAACGGAAACGCGATGAAGCAGGCGATCGCGTACGGCACCGTGTACACGACGAAGTAAAGCATCAACAGCAACGAACGGATGAAGCGCATGGAATGTCTGTTACTGAGCCGCGGCGCGATCCTGATGCCGCGCGAGGAAATCGAGCGCGAATGCGCGCAAGTCCTTGTGAACGAGGGTGCCTTCGGGCAACTGGCCTTCCTTGAGCGTCTTTTCGCCTTTGCCGGTCAGCACGAGATGCGTGGGAAAGCCGAGCGCCGCGCCCGCCTGGAGATCGCGCAAAGAATCGCCGACGACCGGCGTATCTTCCGGATCGATCTCGAAGCGGTCGATGATCTGTTGCAGCATGCCGGGCCGGGGCTTTCTGCAATCGCACTGATCTTCGGCCGTGTGCGGGCAGAAAAACACCGCGTCGATGCGCCCGCCGACGGCCGCGACCGCGCGATTCATCTTCTGATGCATTGCGTTGAGTGCGGCCATGTCGAATAGACCGCGCCCGATGCCCGACTGATTCGACGCGATCGCCACGCGATAGCCCGACTGGTTCAGCCGCGCGATCGCTTCGAGACTGCCGGGAATGGCGACCCATTCGTCCGGCGACTTGATGAAGGCATCCGAATCGACGTTGATGACGCCGTCGCGATCGAGGATGACCAGTTTGCGGTTCATGACCATGGGCGGCGTTTCTTAAGCAGCGAGCTTCGAGATGTCGGCGACGCAGTTCATCTGCTGATGCAGCGCGTTGAGCAGCGCAAGACGATTGTTGCGCAGCGCCGGGTCTTCCGCGTTCACCATCACGTCGTTGAAGAACGTATCGACGGATTCGCGCAACGCGGCGAGCGCGGTGAGCGCCTCCGTATAGTTGCGCGCGGCGAGCTGGCTTTGCACGCGCGGCGTCACCTGCTCGATCTGCGTGTACAGATCCTTCTCGGCCGCTTCGACGAGCAGTTCCTTGTCGACCACCGAAGGCGCGCCTTGCTCCGACTTCTTCAGAATGTTCGAGATGCGCTTGTTGGCCGCCGCGAGCGCCGCGGCTTCCGGCAGCGCCGCGAATTCGCGCACGGCGTCGAGGCGCGCGACGATGTCGTCGAGGCGCGTCGGGTTCAGGCTCAGGACCGCTTCGATATCGTTCGCTTCGAAGCCGCGCTCGCGCAACAGTCCGCGCAGACGATCGAGGAAGAAGGCGTAGACCGCTTCGGTCGAATCGGCGACTTGCGGCATGCCCGCGAACTGACGTTGCGCCGCGCCGACGAGATCGCGCAGATCGACCGGCAGCTTCTTTTCGAGCAGGATGCGCAGCACGCCCAGCGCGTGACGGCGCAGCGCGAACGGATCTTTCTCGCCCGTCGGCGCGAGCCCGATGCCCCAGATGCCGACGATCGTTTCGAGCTTGTCCGCGAGCGCGACCGCGGCACCGACGCCCGTCGACGGCGTTTCGTCGCCCGAGAAGCGCGGCTGATAGTGCTCCGAGCAGGCGAGCGCGACTTCTTCCGGCTCGCCGTCGTGACGCGCGTAGTACGTGCCCATCGTGCCTTGCAGCTCGGGGAATTCACCGACCATGTCGGTCAGCAGATCCGCCTTCGCGAGACGCGCGGCGCGGCGCGTCAGCGCGGGATCGACCCCGACCATCGGCGCGATTTCGCCCGCGAGCGCTTCGAGACGCTCGACGCGCTGCAGCGTCGAGCCGAGCTTGTTGTGATAGACGACGTTCGCGAGCAGCGGCACGCGATCTTCGAGGCGCTTCTTCTTGTCCTGCGTAAAGAAGAACTTTGCGTCGGCGAGGCGCGGGCGCACGACGCGCTCGTTGCCTTCGACGATCTCGCCGGGCGTCTTCGTATCGATATTCGACACGATCAGAAAACGCGAGCGCAGCTTGCCGTTCTGGTCCGTGAGCGCGAAGTATTTCTGGTTCGTCTGCATCGTGAGGATCAGACATTCCTGCGGCACCTGCAGGAATTCCTCGTCGAAGCGGCATTCGTAGACGACCGGCCATTCGACGAGCGCGTTCACTTCATCGAGCAGCGCTTCGGGCATCACGACGCGATCTTCGCCCGCAAACGCCTGCAGTTGCGTGCGGATCGATTCGCGGCGATCGTCGAAGTTCGCGACGACGCGGCCTTTGTCGAGCAGGGTGTCGGCGTAGTCGTCGGCATGAGCGATCGCGACGAAGCCTTCCGACATGAAGCGATGCCCGATGGTCGTATCGCCCGCATCGACGCCAAGCGCGCTGACCGGCACGACGTCGCGGCCGTGCATCGCGATCAGGCGCTGCACCGGACGCACGAACTGCACGCTGGTGCCGTCCGGACGCTGATACGTCATGACCTTCGGAATGGGCAGCTTGCCGAGGGTTTCGTCGAGCGCGGCTTGCAGGCCGTCGGCGAGCGTCGCGCCGGGCGCGGCGTAGCGCAGGAAGAAGGCTTCGGCCTTGCCGTCCTGCGCGCGTTCGAGTTCGGCGATGGGAAAGTCGGGGAAGCCGAGCGCCGCGAGTTTCTTCGCGAGCGGCGGCGTGGGATTGCCTTCCTTATCGAGCGCGACCGTTACCGGCAAGACTTTCTCGCGCACCTGCTTTTCCGGCGCGACATCGCGCACATTGCGGATGAGCACGGCGAGGCGGCGCGGCGTCGCGTACTTTTCGAACGAAGGCGCGCCGTCGATGAGATCGCGCGCGGCGAGACGCTCGACGATGCCATCGGCGAAAGCGGTGCCGAGACGCGCAAGCGCTTTCGGCGGCAGTTCTTCGGTGAGCAGCTCGACGAGGAGCGAAGCGTGGTTGGATTGCGTCATTGTTCTAGCGAGCCTCGTCAAGCCTGTTCGTTGTTGCTGGGTTCGCCCGGCGGCGTGCTTTCCACCTTGAGCGGCGGCGCCCATGCCGGACGCTGCGCTTCCTGCTCGTCGCTGACGAGATCGCGATCGCCCTTGACCGGATTGCCGAGCATCGGGAAGCCGAGCGCTTCGCGCGAATCGTAATAAGCCTGCGCCACGAGGCGCGACAACGCACGGATGCGGCCGATATACGCCGCGCGCTCAGTCACGGAAATGGCGCCGCGCGCATCGAGCAGATTGAACGTATGGCCGGCCTTCAGCACGAGCTCATACGCGGGTAGCGCGAGCTTCGCATCGATCATCTTCTTCGCTTCTTCTTCGTAGCTCTTGAAGAACGTGAACAGCAGATCGACGTTCGCGTGCTCGAAGTTGTACGTGGACTGCTCGACCTCGTTCTGGTGATACACGTCGCCGTAGGTGAGGCGGCGCAGTTCGCGGCCGTTCGGGCCGTCTTCTTCCCATTCGGTCCAGATGAGGTCGTACACGTTCTCGACCTTCTGCAGGTACATGGCGAGGCGTTCGAGACCGTAGGTGATTTCGCCGAGCACGGGCTTGCAGTCGATGCCGCCCGCTTGCTGGAAGTACGTGAACTGCGTCACTTCCATGCCGTTGAGCCACACTTCCCAGCCGAGTCCCCAGGCGCCGAGCGTCGGGTTCTCCCAGTCGTCCTCGACGAAGCGCACGTCGTTCTGCTTCAGATCGAAGCCGAGCGCTTCGAGCGAGCCGAGGTACAAATCGAGGATGTTTTCCGGCGCGGGCTTCAGCACGACCTGATACTGATAGTAGTGCTGCAGGCGGTTGGGATTCTCGCCATAGCGGCCGTCCTTCGGGCGGCGCGACGGTTGAACGTAGGCCGCGCGCCACGGCTCCGGGCCGATCGCGCGCAGGAACGTGTGGACGTGCGAGGTGCCTGCGCCGACTTCCATGTCGATCGGCTGGAGGAGCGCGCAGCCCTTTTCGTTCCAGTAGGACTGCAGCGTCAGAATGATTTGCTGGAAAGTGAGCATGATTGCCTTTTGCGGGCGAACGCGGCGCGGCCATCGTCGTGACGACGCGACTCGGAGGCTCGGCCGAAGTACTTAAACGGAGAATTTTAGCCGAACGGACGGGCGGGTGCGGCTTTTTGGGAGAAGGCGGGCCGCGTCGCATCGCGCGACGCGGCTTTGTTTCAGCCGATGTTCAACGCTCGCCCGAACGTTTCCGATTCGGCGCGAATGCAAACGCGAACGCCAGCAGAATCAGCGATACCGCGATCACCGTCATGTTCCCGCTCGTCACATACGGCGTGCTGCCCGACGTGCCTTGCACGCGCGCTTCGAGCACGCCCGTGGCGAACGTCGGCAGCTTCGAGATGACATCGCCGTTGGCCGCGATCGCCGCCGTCATGCCGGTGTTGGTCGCGCGCAGCATCGGCCGGCCGGTTTCCATCGACCGCATCCGTGCGATCTGCAAGTGCTGATCGAGCGCGATGGTATTGCCGAACCACGCGAGATTCGTCGAGTTGATGAGAATGCCCGCGGGCGTTTCCTGCTCGCGGATCGTGCGCGCGATCTCTTCGCCGAAGATGTCCTCGTAGCAGATATCGACGGCGACCGGCTGGTTGTGCACGACGAATGCCTTCTGCGCGATCGGCCCGCGCGCGAGATCGCCGAGCGGAATGCCCATCATGCGCACGAACCAGTGAAAGCCGGGCGGCACGAATTCGCCGAAGGGCACGAGATGATGCTTGTCGTAGCGATACACGCCGTTCACATGCGGCGTGACGCCGAAGAGACTGTTGGTGAAATCGGTTGCGCGGCCATCGGGCAGAATCGTGACGCCGATCGCGCCGA
The DNA here is from genome assembly GCF_031451435.1 of Caballeronia sp. LZ008. Classification (NCBI taxonomy): domain Bacteria; kingdom Pseudomonadati; phylum Pseudomonadota; class Betaproteobacteria; order Burkholderiales; family Burkholderiaceae; genus Caballeronia; species Caballeronia sp. LZ008. The sequence continues at coordinate 394,149 of NZ_JARUXK010000001.1, forward strand.
AGAGAATCGACGAGTTCGTGTCGTCGGCGAAATTGCGGATCGCGACGGCGAAATCCTGCGGAATCTGCACCGACAGCACCGGCAGCGCGGTTTCCGGCGTGACGATCAGATCAGCGGGCTTCTCGGTGATGAGGCGCTTGTAGAGCGCGAGCGAGTCATCGACGCCCGACTGCTCGAACTTCATTTCCTGCTTCACGTTGCCTTGCAAGAGACGCACGTCGAGCGGTGCGTTGGCGGGCGTCGTCCATTGGACGAGCGACAGCAGCATGCCCGCGACGATCAGCGCAACCGCGACGACGCCCGGCGCGAACGCGAGCCGCCGCGTCTTGCGCAAGTGATAGACGGCCTGCACGATCAGCGCGGCGACGAGCGCGAGCACCCAGCCGACGCCGTACACGCCGACGATCGCGCTGAAGCCCTTGAGCGGACCGTCGACTTGCGCATAACCGCTCGCGAGCCAGGGAAAGCCGGTGAACACGAGGCCGCGCAGCCATTCGCCGAGCGCCCAGGCGCTCGCGAACGCGAACGCGCCGTGCCATGTCGGCGCATAGCGCGGCGATGCTTCGATGTCGCGTGCGGTGGCGGCGTCTTCATCGCCGAAGCGCGCGCGCCCCGCGACGAACGACCAGACCACGCTCGACAACGCCGGATAGATCGCGAGATACAGCGAGAACAGTGCGACGGCGGCGGCGGCGAGCGGCGCGGCCATGCCGCCGTAGACATGCATGCTGATGTAGAGCCACCACACGCCCGTCACGAAGTTGCCGAAGCCGAATGCCCAGCCGGTCGCGGCGGCGCTTTTCCAGCCGTTCGTGCGCGAGAGCCACGAGAAGAACAACGCGAACACGGCGAGCTCGATCCATCCGCCGTGCGGCGTCGGCGCGAAGGAGAGCGTATTGATCGCGCCGAGCACGGCCGCGACGAGGTAATGCCAGAACGGCAATGCGCGACGCGTATCGGGTGTCACGGAGACGTCGCGTTGACGGGAGAGAAAGCGAAACGATGAATCGGCCATTGATGACGGTCGAGATGAAACGGCAAAAGCGAGTGTAGGACTGACAGCGGGCGCCGTTCGGCTGCGGCGCCCGCGAAGCGCTTAGTCGCGCAGTTCGTCTTCGTCGTCGCCCGCGTGGTGATGTTGCTGCGCGAGATTCGGCACGCGCCGCACGAGAAGAACGTGAATCTGGCGGGCGTCGCCGCGCAGGATCTCGAACACGAAATCGTCGATGCGTACTTTTTCGCCGCGATGCGGCACGCGCCCGAAGCGATGCGTGACGAGTCCGCCGATGGTATCGACTTCTTCGTCGGAGAAATCGGTGCCGAATTCCTCGTTGAATTGCTCGATGCCGGTGAGCGCGCGCACGCGATACTTGCCGTCGGGCGTCGCGATGATATTGCCGGCTTCCTCGTCGAAGTCGTATTCGTCCTCGATGTCGCCGACGATCTGTTCGAGCACGTCCTCGATCGTGATGAGGCCGGCGACGCCGCCGTATTCATCGACGACGATCGCGATGTGATTGCGGTTCACGCGAAAGTCGTGCAGCAGTACGTTCAGACGCTTCGATTCGGGGATGAAGACGGCGGGGCGCAGCATGCCGCGCACGTCGAATTCTTCTTCGGCGTAGTAGCGCAGCAGGTCTTTCGCGAGCAGCACGCCGATGACGTTGTCGCGATTGCCTTCGTACACCGGATAGCGCGAGTGTGCTTTTTCGAGCACGAAGGGGATGAATTCCGCGGGCGTTTCCGCGATGTTGATGGCGTCCATCTGGGCGCGCGGCACCATGATGTCGCGCGCGCAGAGGTCGGACACCTGAAAGACGCCTTCGATCATCGAGAGCGAGTCGGCGTCGAGCAGGTTGCGCTCGTGCGCGTCCTGAAGCACTTCGAGAAGTTCGTCGCGCGATTCCGGCTCGTGCGAGATGAAATCGGTCAGGCGTTCGAGGAGCGAGCGCTTTTCTTGCGGTTTGTCGGTGTGGCGTCGACTGGGATAGGGATCGTTCATAGCGGAGCGCCCGGGAGTTCCCGGGCGCAGGTTAGCGGAAAGTTAAGCATACACCAAGGCAAAAAGCGGGCTGCGTGGCGCGGCGCGCATGACTTCAGCCATGCTAGCCGATAAATGTGCGAGAAGTATGTCCAGCGGAAAGCGTTGGCCGAATGGACGATATCAGGCGCGAAAATCATATGGAGGCAAAAAGCGCCAACGTCAGCGTCCGCCCTGCGCCTGGCAACGCTTCAACAACGCCTCCAGCGCCCGATCCGGCATGCCGCTCTCGCGCAGCGCCTCCACCGTCCGGCTGACGTAATCCAGCGTCGTCCCATATCGGCCGCTCGCGCAGCCGAGCACCGTTCGCACGACCGGATCGGCGAGCTTGCCGGTATAAGACGCCGCATCGCGCCGCATGACGAACGCGAGCGCATCGACGCGCCGTCCGTCCGCGAGCGTACAGGGCAGCCACGCGGGGCGGTACGAACCCATCGCCATTTCGCGGCGCCACAGCACGTCGAGATGCTCGATCGCTCCGACGCCCGCGAGCCGGAACGCCATGCCGGTGCACGAGCCGCCGCGATCGAGCGCGAGCACGAGACCCGGCTGCTCCGGCGTGCCGCGATTCACGCGCGACCACAGATAAAGCCCGCGATGATAGCCATGCACTTTGCTGCGCACCGCTTCGACTGTCGGCAGCCCGGGGTTCCAGATCAGCGAACCGTAGCCGAAGAGCCACACGTCCGACTCGCCGTCCCAATGCGCGAACGCCGCCTCGCGCGATGCCGCAAGTTCGGCATCCGTCCACAATGCGGATTCGCCGAGCGCGGGCGGATAGCCGGCGCACGGCTCGGGCGCGATGTCAGGAAGTGACTCGGGATGCGTGGGTTCGGGCAGCTTGTCGTTCACGGCGCGTTGGGAACATCGGGGACATCGGACCGGCTTCAGGTCGAAGGCACGTAAGGATCGGAAAATCCCAGAGACTGCATGATATCCGTCTCGATGGATTCCATCTCTTGCGCTTCGCTCTCGACTTCATGGTCGTAGCCCTGCGCATGGAGCGTGCCGTGGACGATCAGATGCGCGTAATGCGCGGCGAGCGGCTTGCCCTGTTCGGCCGCCTCGCGCTCGACGACCGGGCAGCACAGAATCAGATCGCCCGCGACCGGATCGTCCTCCGATTCTGCATACGCGAAAGTCAGCACGTTCGTCGCGTAATCCTTCTGCCGATACGTGCGGTTGAGCATCCGGCCTTCTTCTTCGTCGACGAAGCGCACGGTCAGTTCGGCGTCCGCGAACAGCGACGCCTTGATCCAGCGCGCGACCGTCGCGCGCGGCAGGATCGCCTTGTGCGACGGATACGCCTTCGCCGCTGGAAACTGCAGGGTCAACGTGAGGCGCGGCATTATTCGGGCTTCTGCGCTTGCTGTTGCGCAGCGCGCGCGGCCTCGGCGAGCGCGGCGTCTTTCTGCGATTGCGCGTCGTAAGCCTCGACGATGCGCGCGACGAGCGGATGCCGCACCACGTCCGCCGACGTGAAATGCGTGATCGCGATGCCGCGCACTTCCGACAGCACATGCTGCGCCTCGATCAGGCCGCTCTTGTGGCCGCGCGGCAAGTCGACCTGCGTCGTATCGCCGGTGACGACCGCCTTCGAGCCGAAGCCGATCCGCGTCAGGAACATCTTCATCTGCTCGGGCGTGGTGTTCTGCGCTTCGTCGAGGATGATGAACGCGTGATTCAGCGTGCGCCCGCGCATGTACGCGAGCGGCGCGATTTCGATCATCTGGCGCTCGAACATCTTCGCGGTCTTGTCGAAGCCGAGCAGATCGTAAAGCGCGTCGTAAAGCGGACGCAGATACGGATCGACCTTCTGCGCGAGATCGCCCGGCAGAAAACCGAGCCGCTCGCCCGCTTCGACGGCGGGGCGCGTCAGCACGATGCGCTTGACCTGATCGCGCTCGAGCGCATCGACCGCGCACGCGACCGCGAGATACGTCTTGCCCGTGCCCGCCGGCCCGATACCGAAGGTCACGTCGTGCGCGATGATCTGCTTCAGATACTCGCGCTGCGCGGGCGTGCGTCCGCGCAGATCGGCGCGTCGCGTGTAGAGCTTCGGACCGTGGTCTTCGTCTTCGCCGAGATCGATCGTCGCGCTCGGTTCATCGAACGGATGATCGGGATCGCCACGAAAACGCGGATCGATTTCGCCTTCTTCGCCGTTAGCTTCGCGCGCATCCTTCGCGCGACGCGTCGCATGACGCGCTTCGACGAGCGCGAGCTGAATGTCGTCGACGGAAATCGGATCCCGCGCGCGGTTGTAGAAGTTTTCGAGCGCCGCGAGCGCGACTTTGGCGCCACGACCACGAATCGCGATCTTGTGGCCGCGTCGCGAAAGCGTCACATCGAGCGCCTGCTCGATCTGCCGCAGGTTTTCGTCGAGCGGGCCGCAGAGGTTGGCGAGCCGCGCGTTGTCGTCGCGCGGAGCGGTGAATTCCAGATGCTGCGTGGGAGCGTTCTTCAAAGTGAACTTGAGTTCCTGTCTTTAGTGCGCAAGCTCGGGCGCCATGACCAGTTCGCCGCGCAGCGAGTGCGGATAGGCATGCACGATCTTCACGTCGATCATCTGGCCGATGAGCCGCGCGTGCGATTCTGCCGGCGCCGGGAAATTGACGACGCGGTTGTTCTGCGTGCGTCCCGCGAGTTCGTTCGGATCCTTGCGCGCCGGGCGTTCGACCAGAATGCGCTCGACCTTGCCGACCATCGATTCGCTGATGCGCTGCACGTTTTCCTCGATCGTCGCCTGCAAATGCTGCAGACGCTTCAGCTTGACTTCGCGCGGCGTGTCGTCGTGCAGATTCGCTGCCGGCGTGCCGGGGCGCGGGCTGTAGATGAACGAGAAGCTCGTGTCGTAGCTCATCTCGTCGACGAGCGCCATCATCTTGTTGAAATCGTCTTCGGTCTCGCCGGGAAAGCCGACGATGAAATCCGTCGACAGCGACAGATCCGGGCGGATCGCGCGCAACTTGCGGATGACCGACTTGTATTCGAGCACGCTGTAGCCGCGCTTCATCGCCATCAGAATGCGATCCGAGCCGTGCTGCACCGGCAAATGCAGATGCGAGACGAGCTTCGGCACTTTCGCGTAAGTGTCGATCAGGCGCTGCGTGAATTCCTTCGGATGCGACGTCGTATAGCGGATGCGTTCGATGCCCGGAATGTCCGCGACGTATTCGATGAGCGTCGCGAAATCCGCGATCTCGCTCGAACCGAGCGTCAGCGCGCCGCGATAAGCGTTCACGTTCTGGCCGAGCAGCGTGACTTCGCGCACGCCCTGGTCCGCGAGACCGGCGACTTCGGTGAGCACGTCGTCGAGCGGGCGAGACACTTCCTCGCCGCGCGTGTACGGCACGACGCAGTAGCTGCAGTATTTCGAGCAGCCTTCCATGATCGACACGAACGCGCTCGGGCCATCGACGCGCGCCGGCGGCAGATGATCGAACTTCTCGATTTCCGGAAACGTGATGTCGACCTGCGCGCGGCCGGTCGCGCGGCGCTGATCGATCATCGCGGGCAGACGATGCAGCGTCTGCGGACCGAACACGAGATCGACATACGGCGCACGCGCGACGATCGACGCGCCTTCCTGACTCGCGACGCAACCGCCGACGCCGATCAGCAGATTCGGGTTCGCTTCCTTCAGCTCGCGCACACGGCCGAGATCGGAGAACACCTTCTCCTGGGCTTTTTCGCGCACCGAGCACGTATTGAACAGAATGACGTCCGCGTCTTCGGGCGTATCCGTCTTGATGAGTCCTTCCGCCGCGCCGAGCACGTCGACCATCTTGTCGGAGTCGTACTCGTTCATCTGGCAGCCGAAGGTCTTTACATAAACTTTCTTGGTCATGAATCGTCGCCGGTCGCAGTGGTTAACCTGGGGGCGCTGTAAAAGAGATTAAAGAGGGAATTTGCGGCGCAATTACACTGATCTGCACCGCTTTTTACTGTATTTGGTCCAATATTATAGCTCTGGCCGCCATTCCCGACGCTTCCCGCGCGCGTCGGGCGGATACGCCAGGTCGCCGAGCAGGTCGTTCGTCGTTTTTTCGAAACGCTCGACGAGAAAGTCCAGCAGCACCCGCACGCGCGGCGCCATGTAGCGATTGGCGTGAAAAAGCGCGTGCACGGCGGCTTCGTGCGTACACCAGTCGGGCAACACCATCTGCAGCGTGCCGGCGCGCACGTCGGCGGCGATATCCCAGATCGATTTATGCGCGATGCCGTGGCCCGCGAGCGCCCATTCGCGCAGCAGCGCGCCGTCGTTGGTTTCCCAGGCGTCGGCGAGCGGAATCGTGTACGTGTAACGCTCGTCGCCGCGCACGAAGACGAGCTCGTTGAGCGGCCCGTTCGCCGTAACGACGACGAGGAAGTCATGCCCGGTCAGATCGGCGGGCGTTTCGGGCACGCCCATGCGCGCGAGATACGCGGGCGACGCGCACAGCACGCGGCGATTCGGCGCGAGCGCGCGGGCGGCGAGGCCGCTGTCGGGCGGGGCGCCGAAGCGGATCGCGAGATCGATCTCTTCCAGCAAAAGATTCGACACCGAATCCGATAGTGTGAGCGCGAATTTCACGTCCGGATGCAGCGCGCTGAATTCGTCGAGCCAGCCGTTCAGCATCGAGCGACCGAAATTCGATGTCGCCGAAATGCGAACCTTGCCGCGCACGACGTTCTGGCCGGCCTGCAGCGCGGCTTCGGCATCGTCGATCGCCTGCAGCGCGATCCGGCAATGCTGCAAATACACGCGGCCTTCGTCGGTTACGCGCAATTGGCGCGTCGTGCGCTCGAAGAGCCGCGTGTGCAGCGCTTTTTCCAGCTTGATGAGCCGCGCGCTCGCCGCCGCCGGCGACAGGCCCAGCTTGCGGCCCGCCGCCGACAGGCTTCCCGCCGACGCAGCTTCCACGAACAGGCGCATGTCGCCGAGCCGATCCATCGTCATTTTCAAATCCGGTTTGAGAATAATTCAAAGGGTAGGCCAATTCTCAAATCGCTGCGTGGCTTGCACAATGCGCTACGTGTAAACCCTTCCATCTCATCATGCCTCTTCCACTTCTCGCGCTTGCGATCAGCGCATTCGCCATCGGCACGACGGAGTTCGTCATCATGGGCCTCTTGCCCAACGTGGCGCACGATCTCTCTGTGACGATTCCATCGGCGGGGCTGCTCGTCACGGGCTACGCGCTCGGTGTCGCGGTCGGCGCGCCGCTGCTCGCCGTGCTGACGAGCAAGCTGCCGCGCAAGCTCGCGCTGCAGTTGCTGATGCTCGTGTTCATCGTCGGCAACGTGCTGTGCGCGCTCGCGCCGGGCTATGGCCTGCTGATGGTCGCGCGCGTCGTGACCTCGTTCGCGCACGGCTCGTTCTTCGGCATCGGCGCGGTCGTGGCCGCGTCGCTCGTCCCGGCGGAAAAGCGCGCGAGCGCCATCGCGCTGATGTTCACCGGGCTCACGCTCGCGAACGTGCTGGGCGTGCCGTTCGGGACGTTCATCGGGCAGGAGCTCGGCTGGCGCGCGACGTTCTGGATCGTCGCGGGCTTGGGCGTATTGTCCGCGCTCGGCGTGACCGCGCTCGTGCCGAACCGCCACGACGCCGCGCCGAGCACGCTCGGCCGGGAACTGCGCGTGCTGCGCGACGGCCAGGTCTGGCTCGCGCTCACGATGACGGTGCTCGGTTTCGGCGGCGTGTTCGTCGTGTTCACGTACATCGCGCCGATTCTCGAACAGGTGGGCGGCTTCTCGCCGCGCGCCGTCACGCTGGTCCTGGTGCTGTTCGGCGTCGGGCTGACGATCGGCAACACGATCGGCGGCAAGCTCGCGGACCGCGCGCTGATGCCGTCGCTGATGGGCATTCTGTTCGCGCTCGCCGTCGTGATGGCGGTGTTCGCGAAGACGAGCCACAGCCAGACCGGCGCGATCCTGACGATTTTCGTCTGGGGCATCGCGGCGTTCGCGACGGTGCCGCCGTTGCAGACGCGCGTCGTCGAGAAAGCGAAGGACGCGCCGAATCTCGCTTCGACGCTCAATATCGGCGCGTTCAACGTCGGCAATGCGGGCGGCGCGTGGCTCGGCGGCGCGGTGCTGACGCACGGTCACGGTCTCGACGCGCTTCCGTGGGCCGCGGCGGCGGTCGCGCTGGCCGCGCTCGCGGTGACGTGGTTCGCCGCGCGCCTGGATGTCCCGCGCGTTACCTCGGACATAAAAGCAGCCGACGCTTGCTGAGCGCTTATCATGTTGGCTCAACGTAATTCGAGCCAACATGATCGATCATCTCATCTGCGATTGCGACGGCGTGCTCGTCGATAGCGAAGTCATCGCGGATCGCGTGATGCTGGACGTGCTCACCGAGACGTTTCCCGGCATCGACTTCAGACCGGTCGTCAAGACGGCTTTCGGACAGCAGACCTCGCGCTTCCTGACTCATCTGGAGACGAAGTTCGGCATCGTGATGCCGCCCGATTTCGTCGATACGATCGAGGCGCGCGTCTCGGTGGAACTCGCGCGCTCGGTCGGACCGATCGCCGGCGTGCGCGCCGCGCTGGAAGGCTGCGCCCTGCCGGTGGCGGTCGTGTCGAACAGCCGGATGGAGCGCGTGCGCGCGTCGGTGCGGCGGGCGGGGCTTTCCGAGATCGTCGGCGCGCGCGTGTTCAGCGCGCAGCAAGTCGAGCGGCCGAAGCCTTATCCCGACGTGTATCTGCTCGCGGCGCGCACGCTCGATGTCGCGCCCGAGCGCTGCCTCGTCGTCGAGGACAGCGTCGCCGGACTGACGGCGGCGCGCGCGGCGGGCATGAAGACCATCGCGTTCGTCGGCGCGAGCCATATTCCGTCCGGCTACGCGCAAGTGCTGCGCGAAACCGGCATCACGCGAATCATGGAGCACATGGACGAGCTGCCCGCGCTCGTCGCGGCGGGCGTGCGCGGGGATTTCGGCGACGTGCTCTCCTGATCCTTACGCCGCTTCCTCGACGGATTCACGCGCGGCGGCCAGCGCCGCGCGGAATTCCACCAGTTCCGCGATGGTCAGCATCGGCAGGCCGCGCTCCTGCGCGAAACGCTCGACTTGCGCGCCGCGCGTCATGGTGCCGTCGGCGTTCATCAGTTCGCAGAGTACGCCGGCAGGCTTGAGGCCGGCGAGGATCGCCAGGTCGACCGTGCCTTCGGTGTGACCACGCCGCGCGAGCACGCCGCCGGGCATCGCGCGCAGCGGAAAGACGTGGCCGGGCCGCACGATGTCCGCCGGCTTCGCGTTTTCGGCGATCGCCGCGCGGATCGTCGTCACGCGATCCGCCGCCGATACGCCCGTCGTCACGCCTTCACGCGCTTCGATCGATACGGTGAACGCCGTGCCGTAGCGGCTGCCGTTCGCGGCGGCCATCGGCGGGAGTTCGAGCGCGCGTACTTTGTCGTCGGGCAGACACAGGCACACGATGCCGCTGCATTCGCGGATCAGAAGGGCCATGGTGGCGTCGGTGAGTTTTTCGGCGGCGACGATCAGATCGGCTTCGTTCTCGCGATCGTCGTCGTCCTGAAGCACGACCGGACGGCCTTCGCGCATGGCGTCGAGCGCGGCGGCGATGCGCGGCGGAACGTCGAACGAAGCGAGCTGGGGAAGGTCGGCAGAAGCGTCATCGGCGATGACGGCCGGTGTGGCGAAGGACAGGCTGGCAGCTTGGGACTGGGACATGTGAAACGCTCTCGCAGGAAATGTAAGCGAAAAACGTTTCAGGGCATTGCAAACAGACAGAACGGCACCCCACGGCGACGCGCCAAGAGGCGCGGCGGCGTCCGGTTCGGCACGATGCGGAAATCGCCAAGGGGACGGACATGACCATCTGCACATCTTCTCTCATCCGGACTATGACCGTCGGCTCTGGCATCTCACCAGATCTGCTGACCCCGCGCGTGAATCCTGCGCGGGCGCTCGCGGGCTCGTGGTCCGGCCGCGAAGCCTCGCCACATACCGCCGGTGGGGAATTGCACCCCGCCCTGAAGACGTACTCGATGCCGGCAAGCCGCAAGGCTCGCGAGCTTTTTTAGGATACCGCACGCCGGCGGTTTTTGCACCGCCGCATGACGCGAAAGGGTGCGATACGCCATGCATAGCCGTTAGCTGTCCGCCCATGCCTTCGCCGCGTTGACCGCGCGGCGCCACCCGGCGAGGCAGGAATCGATCTCCGGTTTCGGCATCGACGGCGTGAAGCGGCGCTCCAGTTGCCATTGCGCCTTGAGTTCGTCGACGTCCTTCCAGTAGCCGACCGCGAGCCCCGCGAGATAAGCCGCGCCGAGCGCCGTCGTCTCCGCGATGCGCGGACGCGCGACATCGACGCCGAGAATGTCGGCCTGGAATTGCATCAGCAGATCGTTCGCGCAGGCGCCGCCATCGACACGCAATTCACCGATGCGGATGCCCGAGTCCGCTTCCATGGCTTTCAAGACGTCGAGGGACTGATAGGCGATCGAATCGAGCGCCGCCCGCGCGACATGACTCGATGTCGTTCCGCGCGTGACGCCGAAGAGCGTGCCGCGTGCGCGCGCGTTCCAGTGCGGCGCGCCGAGCCCGGCGAACGCAGGCACGAGATAGACGCCGTCGCTGTGCGGCACGCCGCGCGCGAGCGTCTCGATTTCGCTCGCGCGCCGGATGAGGCCGAGGCCGTCGCGCAGCCATTGAACGACCGCGCCCGCGATGAAGATGCTGCCTTCGAGCGCATAGCTGACGTGATCGCCGATCTGCCAGGCAATCGTGGTGACGAGGTTGTTGCGCGACTCGATGGGCTTGTCGCCCGTGTTCATGACGAGAAAGCAGCCGGTACCGTAGGTGTTCTTCACCATGCCGGAATCCGTGCACATCTGGCCGAAGAGCGCGGCGTGCTGATCGCCGGCAAGCGCTGCAAGCGGGACATCGGCGTTGAACACGGTGCCTCGCGCCGTGCCATAACGTTCCGACGACGTCCGCACTTCGGGAAGCATGCTGCGGGGAATGTCGAGCGCGTCGAGCAGTTCGTCGTCCCAGCGGCGTTCGTGAATGTTGAAGAGCATCGTGCGCGAGGCGTTCGTGACGTCGGTGACATGCAAGCCGTGACGCGTGAAATTCCACACGAGCCAGCTATCGACGGTGCCGAACGCGAGCCGCCCTTGCTTCGCCTTGTCGCGCGCACCTTCTACATTATCGAGAATCCAGCGGATTTTCGTCGCCGAAAAGTATGCGTCGATAGGCAAACCGGTTTTCGCGCGCACCATCGCTTCGAGGCCGCGCGACTTGAGCTCGTCACAGAAGCCGGCCGTGCGGCGGTCCTGCCAGACAATCGCGTTATAGACCGGCGCGCCCGTCTCGCGATCCCAGACGATCGTAGTCTCGCGCTGGTTCGCTATGCCGACTGCCGCGATCGAAGCAGCGCTCGCGCCGGCGCGCGTGACGGCTTCCGCGGCGACGCCTGCCTGCGTCGACCAGATTTCGCGCGGATCATGTTCGACCCAGCCCGCCTCGGGATAAATCTGCTGGAATTCCTTCTGCGCCAAGGACACGATGTTGCCGTTCCGGTCGAACAGCATGGCCCGTGAGCTGGTGGTGCCCTGATCGAGCGCGAGAACGTACTGATCCTGCATGGTCTCCTCCGGTTCGAACGGACATCGACGTTTCGGGCAGCAAAGGCGCTGTCCGTTTGCGCAATCTATCGGAGCGAGGCGACGCGGACAAGCTGGCCGAACGGCATAAGCCGCGCGACATCGACCGCTCGAATGCGGATTTGGCCTATGCCATTCGGCCGAGTGGCGCGGCGTTCGTGTTCGTCCGATACTGGCGGCACGAAACCGATTGAAGGGTGAGTGCGATGCGTATGCTGTTGATTTCCAGCGTGCTGGGCGCGGCGCTTCTGACGGGCTGCGTGGGCACGCCCAGCCTGGACGGCTCATTGGGCGCGCCGTCGTTCAGCGCGCTGCAGGACATGTGCGGGACCTCGCCCGTCGACTACGGCGCGGACGCGCAATCGGTCTATTCAGCCTTCTACGATGCCTATGTGGCCGAACGGCGCGGCGGGTTGCAGAAGGAGCGCTTCTGCGCGTTCCAGGCGGCGATTGCAGAACGGTATCGTGCTTATCGCGCGAATCCCGGCCCCGAAGCGCAAAGCGCGTGGGCGAAGTTCTTCCTGGAGCAGCGCGCGCAGGCGCTGAGCTGGCGCGCGGCAGTGGACCCGACACTGCGGGCCGGCTGACGCGACTTGACGCTAGGTGAAGGGAAAGTGAAGCGGACGCGGCCTTGCACCGCGTCCCGAGTCCTGCCGCGTGCTACGAGTAACGCTTGAAAGCCTTGACTGTGGAGTCGCCGGTGGCGGTGAGGCGCCATTGCTGACGTCCCGATGCGAGATTTTCGAGTTGGACGAGCTGACGTTCGAGCAGGGCGTCGAGCTCTTCGCGTTCCATGTCGACCTGATTAGGCGCTTCCTGAACCAATAGCAGCGTGGCGAATTCGTGCGGACTCAGCATTGTGTTCTCCATGACGACCGAACGGCATAAGCAACCGGCTTTGTAAGCCGGGTCTTTTTGCTTCGAAACGTTGTACGGGAAAACTGAAAAATTGCCGGGCAAACGCGTCGATTTTGTGCTGCGGATGCCGGGAATTGGGATTGTAGGCAAGCGTCTGACAAGTGCCAAATTTGCCGAGAAAATTTTGGCTTTGACTTTTTATCAATGCGGAAGCGGTTCATCGCTCACGCGAATTCGAAGAATCCACTTGAGGTTCGTGCGGCGGCGCACACAAGGATCGGCATGCGAGCACACGCAATCAGCGACGCCTGATCGCCCGGTTAATGCGCAATCCGCATTAATTTATACGATAAATGAATTTGTTTTGGATTAAGCGGACAATGCAATATTCCCCCTTTGCCCGGATTGGCCACAAGGTCGGCCGGCACGTTCTGCCCGCTGGAATTTCGGACTTCATTCAATGACTCGCTTCAACTGGCAAAACCCGTATCCCACCCCGCGCCTTCCGGTGTTCGCCCGCAATATCGTTTCGACATCTCATCCGCTCGCCGCGCAGGCCGGTCTGCGCATGCTATGGAAGGGGGGCAATGCGGTCGATGCAGCCATCGCGGCCGCGGCGGCCATTACCGTGGTGGAACCCGTGTCATGCGGGCTGGGCGGCGACGCTTTCGCGCTCGTCTGGGACGGTCGGAAGCTGCACGGGCTGAATGCTTCGGGCGTATCGCCGGCGGCGTGGAACGTCGATTATTTCCGGCGCAAGTACGGCGAGGAAAACGGTCTCGCGCGCCAGCCCAAGCGCGGCTGGGACGCCGTGACGGTGCCGGGTGTCATCGCCGGGTGGGAAGCGTTGCATGCGAAGTTCGGCACGCTGCCCTTCGCGGATCTGATGGAGCCAGCCATCGAAATCGCCGAGCGCGGTCATGCGGTGGCGAGCATCGTCGCCTACAAGTGGGCGGCGGCGGTGCCGGAGCTCAAGGACATGCCGGGTTTCGCCGATGTATTCATGCCGCACGGCCGCGCGCCTGACGTGAGCGAACTCGTGCGCTTTCCCGGCCACGCGAAAACGCTGCGCCTGCTCGCGCAGCAAGGTCCGCGCGCGTTCTACGAAGGCGAGATCGCCGAGCGCATCGCCGCGTTCGCGCGCGCGGGCGGCGCGGCGTTGACGATGGACGACCTGCGCAACTATCGCGCGGACTGGGTCGAGCCGATCAGCAAGGATTATCGCGGCTACACGGTGCACGAGATTCCGCCGAACGGACAGGGCATCGCGGCGCTCATCGCGCTCGGCATTCTCGACAAGTTCGACGTGAGCGCTTTGAACGTCGATCGCATCGAGTCGCAGCATCTGCAAATCGAGGCGATGAAGCTCGCCTTCGCGGATGTCTATCGCTACGTTGCCGATCCGCGCTCGATGGAAGTCACGCCGGAACAGATGCTCGACGACGCCTATCTGACCGAACGCGCGAAGCTCATCGATCCGAAAAAGGCGACGCACTTCGACTTCGGCATGCCCAAGGCGGGCGGCACCATCTATATGTCCGTCGCCGATGAGCGCGGCATGATGGTGAGCTTCATCCAGTCGAATTACATGGGCTTCGGTTCGGGCGTGGTCGTTCCCGACACAGGCATCGCGCTGCAGAACCGCGGTTGCGGCTTTTCGATGGATCCGAAGTCCGCGAACGTCGTGGAAGGCGGCAAGCGTCCGTTCCATACCATCATTCCGGCTTTCCTCACTCAGCAGGTCGACGGCAGGCAGGAAGCCGTCATGAGCTTCGGCGTGATGGGCGGCGACATGCAGCCGCAAGGCCATCTGCAATCCATCGTACGCATGCTCGACTACGGCCAGCAGCCGCAGGCCGCGTGCGACGCGCCGCGCTGGAAGGTGAACCGCGACTTCACGATCGACATCGAAGCCACGCTCGATCTCGAAACCGCGCGCGCGCTCGAGGGTCTCGGCCACACGATCAAGTCCATCGACGATCCCTACATGGACTTCGGCTCCGGCCAGTACATCTGGAAGCTGGATCGCAATGATCCGGAGCGCGGCTATGTCGCGGCGAGCGACAGCCGGCGCGACGGACTCGCCGCAGGCTTCTGAGGCTGCCATCGGAGGCCGCGCCGTCGGCCGGTCTCCGTCGATAAAAAACCACGCATCCGATCGCCGCAATTGTGCAGGCGAGGGGGCCGCGCGCCCGCGCCTCGTGGCCTCGGTCCGACATCACGACATGGAAGCGGGATAGGAGAAATCATGAACGAACGCGTGTATCAAGGCGCTGCTCCGACGCAGGCGCAAACGCCCGCGCCGCGCCCGGCGCCATCCAAGGCGATGATCCGCCGCATCGTGTTCTCGTCGTCGATCGGCAACGCGCTCGAGTGGTTCGACTTTCTCGTCTATGGCTATTTCGCGACGGTCATCGCGAAGGCGTTCTTCCCGTCGAATGACGAATGGCTCTCGACGATGCTTGCCATCGGCACGTTCGGCATCTCGTTCCTGATGCGCCCGCTCGGCGCGATCGTGCTCGGCATCTACGGCGACCGCAAAGGGCGCAAGGCCGCGCTCACGCTCGCCATTCTGCTGATGATGGTCGGCACGCTCACCATGGCCGTGATGCCTTCGTATCAGCACATCGGAATCGCCGCGCCGCTTTTGATCTTGCTCGCGCGTCTCGTGCAGGGCTTCGCGGTCGGCGGCGAGTTCGGCAGCGCGACCGCGTTCATGGTCGAGCACAGCGAAGCGCGGCGCGGCTACTACGCGAGCTGGCAGTTCGCGAGCCAAGGGCTTGCCGCGATCATGGCCGCGGCGTTCGGCTCGGTACTCAGCGCCTGGCTGCCGCAGCCGCAACTCGAAAGCTGGGGCTGGCGCATTCCGTTTGTCTTCGGTCTGCTCGTCGGGCCGGTTGGCTATTACATCCGCTCGCATCTGGACGAAACGCCGGAGTTTCTCGCGACGCGCTCCGCGCAGAAGGCGAGCGCGCCAGGCGTGTCGTTCGCGAATCAATGGCTGAATCTTTTGCTGGCCGTGGGCATCGTCGCGCAATCGACGGTCGGCGTGTACGTCCTGCAACTCTATATGCCGCTGTACGCAGTCAAGCAGTTGCACCTGCCGGCGACCGCATCGTTCGCCGTCGTGGTGCTCAATGGCGGACTTCAGTTCATCTTCTCTCCGTTGATGGGCGCGCTCTCCGACCGGCTCGGGCGCATCCGCATCATGCTCGGTACATCGATTTTCATGGGCGTCACGATTTATCCGATGTTTGCGTGGCTGCAAGCGCATCCGACAGTCGCGTCGCTGGTCGTTCTCCAATCGGTCGCGGGCATTCTCAAGGCCGCGTATTCCGGTCCAATGCCCGCGCTTATGTCCGAAATCTTCCCGACTCGCGTGCGTTCGACGGGTCTTTCCATCGGCTACGCGCTCGGCGTCACGCTGTTTGGCGGTTTTGCGCCGACCATCGTGGAAGCCTTCATCCATGTCACGGGGGACAAGCTCGCGCCGAGTTACTACGTATTGCTGGCCGCCGTCTTGTCGGGAATCTCGCTGGCGATCGTCGCCTGGCGCATGCGCGCGGCACGACGCGCAACGTAACGGCGCGCTGCGCGACGGCATCGCGCGAAACAATCGAGGCGGCTTCGGCCGCCTTTTGCAGTTCGAACACGACGCAACCATATACAGAGCCGACCGGCATGAATAATGCTGCAGCGCACCGACGACTCGACCGCGCCGGATCGTAAGAATTTGGAACGCATGGAACTGGCGGGCCGCGGGTGAGTCTGTCCCCATGTCTGCAAACTCATTGCAGGGCGGCTAAGATGAAAACAAGCCGCTGACACTTGAAGTCAACAGCGCCGGGGTCGATCCAATCACGGCGTCGCCTGAACCTCGGCCGTTTCTCATCGGCCGATGGCGCGTTCAGTCCAGCCAGGGAGCGCGATATATGCATACGGACAGTACACATGTGATGCCTTGGCGCATCGAAGACATCGATCTCACGCGAATCGATCGTCAGAAGGCGGCATCCAACGAGCATCTTCTCTTGTTGTTGTGCGCCTGCTCGTTCATCGAGAGCGGGACGGACCTCTATACGAGCAATCTCAGCAAGTATTTTCACGACGATCCCGAAATCTCGGCGTGGCTCAACAACGAATGGGAGCCCGAAGAGATGCAGCACGGCAGGGCGCTCAAGACCTACATCAACCACGTGTGGCCCGAGTTCGACTGGGACACTGCGTTCAGGAATTTCTTCGACGAATACTCGCTCACTTGTTCATACGAGGAGTTCGAGAAGAAGCGCGCGCTCGAGATGGTTGCGCGCTGCGTCGTCGAGACGGGAACGGCCACGCTTTATCGCGCGATCAACGATTGTTCGGATGAACCGGTGCTGAAGGAAATCACCGACAACATCCGCACGGACGAAGTGCGGCATTACAAGCACTTTTTCCATTTCTTCAAGAAGTGGAACAAGATCGAGGGCAATGGCCGCATGGCCGTGCTCGGCGCGCTCGTGCGGCGCGTCGTGGAACTGAAAAGCGAGGATTCGGAGATCGCGCTGCGGCACGTCTTCGCGATTCGTTACCCGGAGCGCGCGCAGGATGTCGAGTACAACCGCGAGCTCTCCGCGCGAGTGAATGCGCTCGTGCGGCGCAATCTGTCGGCGGATCAGGCCATCAAGATGCTGCTCAAGCCGCTCGATCTGCCCGCGCGCATTCAACCCGGCGTGCACTATCCGCTGTCGAAGATGACGCAGTTATTCTTCCGCTAACCTTGTTCGACGATGCCGGCGCAAAGCCGGCATCTTTTCATGACCGATCACAACACGCCCCGACCGTCGCTTTCGTCGCAATCCGTTTTCGATGAATGGCCGCCCGAGCTGCGCGCGCGCTTCGACGGCGCGCTCGCTCGCGCCGACGACGGCTTCACCGTTTCGCTATGCGCGGCGGACGAGGCTCATCGCGTGCGAACCGCTTTGTTGAGCGCCGGTGAGCTGTACGCGCCGGATGCGCGCAGACTCGCGTTCGCGTTGTGGCCGTCGTCGCGGACGGCGCAGGCTGTCACCGCGAGCGGACGCGCGACACTCGCCTTCGTATCCGATGAGGCGTTTTATCAAGTGCATCTGGACGTGCGTCGCGTGCCGCTCGACGATGTGCCGCTCGCGTGCTTCGTCGGCACGATCGAGAGCGGTGAGGTTCAACGGGTGGGATATGCGCGACTCACGAACGGAATCGCCTTCGAACTGACCGAAGCGCAATCGGCGCTCGCGCGCTGGCGCGAGCAACTCGACTGGCTGAAGCGGGCGGCGAGCGTCGCCGCCTGAATCACGACAGATGCATTAACGGCTGCGATCGCCCGATCGCAATGCGTCGCGCCGTCCGCCGAGCAATGCGCCGGGATTGCCGCCAGGCTTGCGCGAGTTCGCGACCTGACCGGCCTGAACCGGCTCCTGACGACGCGGCGCGGAACCCGCGTTCACGTTCGGCTTGCTGTGAGTGCGCGCATCGCGCGAAGGCTGCGCGCCGCCGTTGTTCGGCTTCGCCGGACGCGCGCCGCGTGCATCGCCGTTCGGACGGCCGCCTTCGCGGCGTGCTTCGCCACTCGAACGTCCCTCGCCGTTACGCGGATTCTGGCGTCCCTGACCTTGACCTTGTCCCTGGCCGCGTCCTTGACTGCGGCGCTGGATCGGCTCCGGCTTCGCGTTCGGATCCGGCTCGAAGCCGGGAATCACTTCGCGCGGAATCGGCCGCTTGATGAGGCGCTCGATGTCCTTCAGCAGTTGATGCTCGTCCACGCACACCAGCGACACCGCTTCGCCTTCCGCGCCCGCGCGACCCGTGCGGCCGATGCGATGCACATAGTCTTCCGGCACGTTCGGCAAATCGAAGTTGACGACGTGAGGCAACTGATCGATGTCGATGCCGCGCGCCGCGATATCGGTGGCGACGAGCACCTGCAGCGTCTCGGCCTTGAATTCGCTGAGCGCGCGCGTGCGGGCCGACTGGCTCTTGTTGCCGTGAATCGCGAGCGCGCTGATGCCGTCTTTCGTGAGCTGCTCGGCGAGCCGGTTCGCGCCGTGCTTCGTGCGCGTGAACACGAGCACCTGGAACCAGTTGTTGCCGCGGATCAGATGCGTGAGCAACTCGCGCTTGCGATCGCGATCGACCGGATGGATCTTCTGATCGACGGTCTCAGCCGTCGTATTGCGGCGCGCGACTTCGATCAGCGCGGGCGAATCGAGCAGGCTGTCGGCGAGCGCCTTGATCTCGTCGGAGAAAGTCGCCGAGAACAGCAGGTTCTGGCGCTTCGCCGGCAGGCGCGCGAGCACGCGCTTGATGTCGTGGATGAAGCCCATGTCGAGCATGCGGTCGGCTTCATCGAGCACGAGAATTTCGAGCTGCGAAACGTCGATCGTCTTTTGCTGCATGTGATCGAGCAGACGTCCCGGCGTCGCCACGACGATATCGACGCCGCGCTTCAACGCGTCGATCTGCGGATTGATGCCGACGCCGCCGAACATCACCGTCGACTTGAGCTTCAGATATTTGCCGTACGCGCGCACGCTTTCTTCGACCTGCGCGGCGAGTTCGCGCGTGGGCGTGAGGATGAGCGCGCGCACCGGACGCTTGGCGCCACCCGTGACGGGCGCGAGTTGCGACAGGCGCTGCAGGATAGGCAGCGTGAAGCCGGCGGTCTTGCCGGTGCCCGTCTGCGCGCCCGCGAGCAGATCGCCGCCTTTCAGAACGGCAGGAATCGCCTGAAGCTGGATCGGAGTGGGACTGGAATAGCCGAGTTCGTTGACGGCGCGAAGCAGAGGTTCGGACAGGCCGAGTGAATCAAAGGACATAAATTGGATGCTTATTCGTTGTGTCGAACGGCGCGCATGCGAATGGGCCACGGCGAAAAGTTTCGGCCGGCAGAGCGCATGTGCATCGCTCGAAGGAAAATCGGGCGGCGGGCCAGTTGGCGATCAGCGATCGCCGGGCGTTGCCGCGAGGTTCGACGTGCTATCAAGACACGTTATCTGGCGCTTAGTTGCATCGATGGACACTTCGACGCTGCGGCACCCGTTCCAGCCGGCGCTCACGCGACATAGCGCGCGACGCTCACGAACTGGCACAGGCTGCCTGCGAGCACGAACAGATGCCAGATGCCATGTCCGTGCCGGATGCGCTCGTCGTTGATGAAAAACCAGATGCCCGCGGTGTACACGACGCCGCCCGCCACCAGCCACGCGGTTCCCGCGGGCGGCAGCGCCGTCACGAGCGGATGAATGGCTACGAGCGCGAGCCATCCCATCAACACGTACAGCACCATCGAAACGCTGCGGGTTCGCCGCCCGAGCGTGAGTTCCTGCACGATCCCGAGCGCGGCGAGCCCCCAGCTCACGCCGAAGAGCGACCAGCCCCAGGGACCGCGCAAGGTCACTAGTGTATACGGCGTGTAGCTGCCGGCTATCAACAAGTAGATGGCCGAGTGATCGCACTTCTGCAGTATCGCTTTCATGCGCGGCGAGCGCGCGCAGTGATACAGCGTGGAGATCACGTAGAGCGCGCAGAGCATCGCGCCGTACACCGCGAAGCTCACGACCTTGTACGCGTCACCGTCGAGCGCGCCCATCGTGACGAGCGCAGCCAGACCCGCAACCGACAGCAGCGCGCCGATCAAATGGCTGATGCTGTTGAAACGCTCGCCGACATGCATATCGAATTCACCAAAAGACAAGGGGCGCGGCCACGAAGGCTGCGCCCCATATGCGTATTGTACGCTGTCCCGGCGAAGGACCTATGAAGCCATCAGTCGAGCGGCGCCGAACGCAGGTTGCTCACCTGCTGCGGCGACACCGGCGTGCCGTGGTTGCCCCACGACATACGGATGTACGTCACGACTGCGGCGACTTCCGTATCCGACAGCGACTGTGCGAACGGCGGCATACCGTGCGGCATCGGGTTGCCTTCCGTACTCGGCGGATAACCGCCGTTCAGCGTCATACGGATCGGATTGACGGCCGATTGCATCTGGATCGACTGGTTGTTCGCGAGCGGCGGGTATGCAGGCGGCTTGCCGAGACCGTTCTCCGCGTGGCACTTCGCGCAGTTTTCGGTGTAGACCTTCTTGCCGAGCGTGAGCAGTTCGCCGCCGAACTTCTCGGACGTCTCCAACTGCATGACTTCCGGCGCTTCCTTCTTTTGCGGAATCGACTTGAGATACGTGGAGATCGCGTTGATGTCCGCGTCGGTCATGTACTGCAGGCTGTTGTGAACCACTTCCGCCATCGGGCCGAACACCGCGCCGCGCTGCGACACGCCGGTCTTCAGCAGATCGTTGATGTCCTTCAGGTCCCAGTCGCCCAGACCGGCCTCCTTGTTCGACGTCAGCGACGGCGCGTACCAGTTCTGCAGCGGGATGAGGCCGCCGGCGAAGGCCGCCGAGCTGACCGGGCCGCCCATCGCGTTGATCGACGTGTGGCACATGCCGCAGTGACCGAGGCCTTCGACGAGATACGCGCCGCGGTTCCATTCGACCGACTTGGTCGGATCCGGCTTGTACTCGCCTTCCGAGAAGAACAGCGTGCGCCAGCCGATCAGCAGGTTGCGGTTGTTGAACGGGAAGCGCAGTTCATGCGGACGGCTCGGTTCGGAAACCGGCGGCACCGAGCGCAGATACGCGTAGATCGCGTCCGAGTCCGCGCGCGTGACCTTCGTGTAGCTCGTGAACGGGAAGCCCGGATAGAGCAGCGAACCGTCTTTCGAGCGGCCCGTGTGCATCGCGCGATAGAAGTCGTCGGAGGTCCACTTGCCGATGCCGTATTGATCGTCCGGCGTGATGTTCGGCGTGAACATCGTGCCGAACGGCGTGGCCATCGGCAGGCCGCCGCCGAATTCCTTGCCGCCGCGAACCGTGTGGCACGCGATACAGTCGCCGGCGCGGGCGAGGTACTCACCTTGTTTGATGAGCGCGGCTTTGTCGGCAGGCGTCGCCGCGATGGCGCCGCCCGAATGCAGGTTGTCGCCGCCCGACCAGAGGACGGCGCCGGCTGCGACGGCTGCCACCACGACAGCCGAGGAAAGTGCGAACAGGGACTTGCGTTTCATTGTGTTGTCGCTCCAGACGCCTTATTGCGGTTCGCTGCCGCACTTGAGCGGCATCTTCAACGAGCCAGCGGGCGCGGGCACCGGGTTGGCGGGTGCGGTTTGCGTAGAGAGCCATGCGGCGACGGCGGTCACGTCGTCGTCCGTCAGGCGCGAGGCGATCTGCTGCATGCAATCGGGCGCCTTCGCGTGACGCGTGCCCGACTTCCATGCGCCGACTTGCGCGCTGATGTAGTCCGAATGCAGGCCGACGAGACCCGGGATGGCCGGCTGCATGCCGGTCAGACCCTTGCCGTGGCAGGCCGCGCACGCGGGAATGTTCTTCGATGCATCGCCGTTCAGCACGAGCTGCTGGCCGTGCGCGAGCGTCGTGGCCGACACGTTCGACTTCACGGGCGTCGGATACGGCGGGCGCTGGTTCGAGAAGTACGTCGCGATCTGATGAAGGTAATCGTCCGAGAGATACGTGACGAGGTAGTTCATCGGCGGGTACTTGCGCCGCCCTTCGCGGAAATTCTGGAGCTGGTTGTACAGATAGTCGGCGGGCTTGCCGGCAAGACGCGGGAAGTAATCGTTGTCCGTGCCTTCACCGTGAACGCCGTGGCACGCGGTACAGCCTTGCACGCGCGCGGCCATCGTGTCCGGTGCGATCGGCTGGTTCTGCGCCTGCGCGGCGGAGCTGAAAACGCCAGCGCTGCCTACCAGAGCCGAGGCAAAAGCCATAGCGAGCAGCGGACGAAAAATGCGTCTTGAAAACACGCGACACTCCATGAAATTCGGGGACCTGCCGAGCTTCGTGCGGCTCGGTGCGAAGGTGGCGAACCACGGCCACGCAGGGGGCGGTGGGTGGCGGACCACGGCCACAGCGGCTCGACGAGCCTCTGATGCGACGCGGCATTCTATCATCGATGCATGATGATGACTATTTGACACAATCTCGCTCTAAGTCCCGCTGCAGCGCATTCGCGACAATATGCCGCGCGGCTATTGACCACCCGCGACGAACTTCCTAGGCGCGTGTGGTTCATTGCCTCTCGACAAATATTCGACTCGATGCGAGACGCCCGATCGACGTGCTTCATGCAGTTTCGGAAGCGTCCGGCAAAAATTCAAGGCGTTTCGCTCGTGTTCGATGCTGTGCTGCACCGTGGACCTTCATTCAGACTCCGCAAAATTCCTTCGATGACCTTCCCTTTAGCAATGCGCGTTCACGCCGCGCCGGGTTCCGCATGATGAACGACGATCCTCTCTCGCTCGCGCAGACGGCCTTCGCCGCGCTCGCCGATCTGGCCTTCGCCTGCGTACTCGGCGCGCTGCTGCTGAACGTGTGGCTGTCGCGCGAACAGGCGTTCGCGACCGTATCGCCCGCGCGGCGCGGCTGGTTGCGGGCGGCGCGCGGCGGTCCGATCGCAGCCATCGCGCTCGTTCTGTGCAACTTCGCTTCGCTGTGGCTGCAGGCGGCGGCGATGAGCGGCGCGCCGATCGTGCAGGCGGGCGGCGCGTTGTGGCTCGTCGCGACGGGCACGCACGCGGGCATCGGCTGGTCGGTGGCACTGGCGGGCAGCGTGCTGTTGCTGCTCGCGTCGGCGGGCGGCGGCGCGCTTTCCGGTACGCGGATCGGCATGGCGCTCGTTGCCGCGCTGATCGTCGCGGCGGGCAAATCGGCGATCGGCCATGCCGCCGATGCCGGCGCGTTCTCGCTCGCCGAAGCGGTTCAGACGCTGCATCTGCTCGCGACGGCGGCGTGGGGCGGCATTGTGATCGCGGGTGCGTTCGTGTTGCCGGCGCTCGATACATCGCTTGCGCGCGCATATCTGATCCGCACGGTCGCGCGCATGTCGCGAGCGGCGTCGATCGCGGTCGCGTTCGTCGTGCTGACGGGCGTGTTCAACGCGTGGCGCGGCATCGGCGGATCGGCCGCGGTGCTGACCGCGAGCGCGTGGGGTCATGCGTTGATCGTGAAGATGCTGCTGGTAGCGGCGGCGCTCGCGTTCGGCGCGCTCAACCGCTGGTCGGCGTTGCCGCGCCTGTCGCGCTCGGCATCGACGATGGACGCGCATACGGTCATCAACGTGATGCGCGTCGAAGCGCTGATGATGGCGGGTGTGTTCGTGGCGGCGGCGGTGCTGTCGCACAGCGTGCCGGGTTCGTCGCTCGCGGGATGAAAACGGCGACGCGCGGCGTTACTCGTAGCCGAGCCTGTGACTGACGATCGGCGCGCAAAACAGCGCGACCGCGCAGCCGATGATCTTGCCCTGCAACTCGACGAACGCCGTATGCGAACCGCCGACGAAGATCACTTCGACCAGTTGCGGCAGGCAGAACACGACCGCCGCACCGATGAACCAGCGCGTCACGGCCGCGATGCGCCAGCCGCGCTGCGCCCCGATTCCCGCGGCCACCACGCGCGCCACGCCCAGCGCGACGAGCGAGCCGACCGCGAGCTGGGCACGGACGTATTCATCGGGAAGGACCTGCCACATGATTGTTCTCGCTTTTTTGGTGACTATCGGCAGCGTATGCGCAAGAAGCTCGCCAGTATGTACGAGAAAACGCAGATCGTGAAGCGCGGCCCGCGCGGGGCCGCATTCGCTCAGAACGTGTGCTCCGGCCCGGGAAAACTGCCGTCCTTCACCGCGCGCACATAGGCTTCGACGGCGGCGAAAATGTTCGGCTGACCCTGCATGAAATCCTTGACGAAGCGCGGCCGCTTGCCGTGAAAGATGCCGAGCATGTCGTGCAGCACGAGCACTTGTCCGGAACAGTCGACGCCCGCGCCGATGCCGATCGTCGGAATCGCGAGCGCTGCGGTCACTTCGCGCGCGAGCAACGTCGGCACGGCTTCGATCACGAGCAGTTGCGCGCCGGCTTCCTGCAGCGCGATGGCGTCGCGCTTCATCTGCTCGGCCGCCGCTTCGGACTTGCCCTGCACCTTGAAGCCGCCGAATGCGTGCACCGATTGCGGCGTGAGACCGACGTGCCCGCACACCGGAATCGAGCGCTCGACGAGAAAGCGCACGGTATCCGCGAGCCATTCGCCGCCTTCGATCTTCACCATCTGCGCGCCCGCGCGCATCAGTTGCACGGCGTTCGCATAGGCGTCTTCCTTCGAGCCGATGGTGCCGAACGGCATGTCCGCGACGATCAGCGCGCTGCGATTGCCGCGCGCGACCGACGCCGTGTGATACGCGATGTCCGCGAGCGTCACTGGCAGTGTCGTGTTGTGGCCTTGCAGCACATTGCCGAGCGAGTCGCCGATCAGCATGACATCGACGCCCGCGCGTTCGAGCAGCGCGCTGAAGCTCGCGTCGTAACACGTGAGCATCGCGATGCGCTCGCCGTTTTCGCGCATGGTCTGGAGCTTGGGGACGGTGATCGTCGCGCGATTCGTTTCCTGCAGATACGTCATGGTCGTTTCACTGAAGAGAGCGTGGCCGGGCTGCGAATTCAGACCGATACGCCTTTGACAAAGAATTCCTTGCGCCCGCGCATGGCGCCGATGCGCTCGATCAGAAGCGCGAGGTCGTCATCCGAGGCGAGCGGGTTCAGGTGCTCCGCGTTCACCGTGAGCAACGGCGTCGCGTCGTAGTGATAGAAGAAGTCGTTATAAGCATCGCAGAGCGCGCGCAGATACGAATCGGAAATTTGCAGCTCCATCGGCAGCGCGCGCTTCTGGATGCGCGAAAAAAGCACTTCCGGACTCGCCTGCAGATAGACGACGAGATCGGGTGCGGGCGCGCTCGCATGAATGCGCGAGGCGATGTCCTTGTAGAGCTGGAACTCGTCGTCGGGCAGGGTGAGGCGCGCGAAGAGCTCGCTCTTCTGCGTGAGAAAGTCGGTCATCAGCGCGGCGCCGCTCGTGACGATATCGGCGGCTTCCTGCGTCTGCGATGCGCGCTGCAACGCGAAGCTCAACTGCGTGGCGAGCGCGTGCCGCGTGGTGTCGCGATAGAAGCGCTCGAGAAACGGATTGTCCTGCGGGCGCTCGAACAGCGTGCGCATCGACCACCGTTCGGCGAGCAGCGTCGCGAGCGTGGTCTTGCCGACGCCGATCGGCCCTTCGATCGCCATGTAACGATGCGGCGGCCGCAGTTGAGGCGCGGTGACGGTGAGTGGCGGAACGCTCATCGGCAGTCTGTCTTCGTGGAAGGGGAGTCGGTTGCGTTGGAGCCGCGCGGTTGCGTCGCGACCATGCACTGACACGTCGCGACTTTCTCGATGCGCTGATCGGCGACGCCGTCGATGAACGCATCGGCGCGACCGCGTTGAGGAAGGATGAGATCCGGCTCGAGCTCGACGAGCGGCACGAGCACGAAGGCGCGCTCGGTCATGCGCGGATGCGGCACGACGAGATCGGCTTCGTCGATGCTCGATGCGCCGTACAGCAGGATGTCGAGATCGAGCGTGCGCGGCGCATTGCGATACGGCCGCTCGCGCCCGAACTGCAACTCGATGTGATGACACAGGCGCAGCAGCGATCGCGCGGGCAGGCTCGTTTCGAGCTTGACGACGCAATTGAAGTAATCGTCGCCCGATGAATCGATCGGCGCGGTGCGATAGACGCTCGATTTCGCGAGCACGGTGATCGTGTGCTGCTGGGCGAGACACACGACTGCGTCTTTCAGGGTCTGGCGCGCATCGCCGAGATTCGCCCCCAGGCCCAGATAAGCAATCGTCATGGCAGAAGTCCTACGCGTGGGTCACAGCGGAAAGCGGGAGAACAGGATCGCTCTTCGCTACTGTAACCAAATCCGGCGTTACTCGTCGTCGGCGGCTTCGCGCCTGTTCGCCGCACTCGATACCGCGTCGTCATTGCCTGCCTGCGCGGCTTGCTCGTCCTGCGCGCCGGGTTCGCCCGAGCGACGCTTCGCGTTGCTGCGGCGCCGGCGCTTCTTCGGTGCGTTGCGATCCTTGCCGCCTTGCGACAGGAGTGCTTCGCGCTCGGCGTGATCGCCGTCGATGAAGTCGCTCCACCATTGGCCGATGGCCGCATCGAGCTCGCCCGATTCGCAACGCAACAGCAGGAAATCATACCCCGCTCTGAATCTTTGGTGTTCCAGCAGCTTCAGCGCGCTGCGGCCGCGTTTTTCCAGCCGATGCTGAAGACCCCAGATCTCGCGCATGTCGGACGAGTAGCGCTTGTGGATCGCGAGTTTCTCCGTCTGCATATCGAGGACATCGTCCATCGCGCGATGCAATGCGGGCACCGGATAGTCGCCGTTCGCGGTGTATTGCTGCCAGCGCGTCTGCACGTCGTGCCACAGGAGCGTCGCGAAGAGAAAGCCCGGCGACACGCCCTTGCCGGCGCGCACGCGCTCGTCGGTGCTGGTGAGCGCGAGCGTGACGAACTTCTCGCCGTGCGGCTGTTCGAGCACGACATCGAGCAGAGGCAACACGCCGTGATGCAGCCCTTCCTGACGCAGCCGCGTGAGACACGCGAGCGCATGGCCGGACAAGAGCAGCTTCAGCATCTCGTCGAAGAGACGCGCGGCCGGCACGTTGTTCATCAGGTCGGCGAGATCCTTGATCGGCGCGCGCGTGGCTTCATCGATCTCGAAGCCGAGCTTCGCCGCGAAACGCACGACGCGCAGCATGCGTACCGGATCTTCGCGATAACGCGTGGCCGGATCGCCGATCATGCGCAACAGGCGCGCGCGGATGTCGGCCATGCCGTCGTGATAATCCAGCACCGTTTGCGTGGCCGGATCGTAGTACATCGCGTTGATGGTGAAGTCGCGGCGCGTGGCGTCTTCGTGCTGCTCGCCCCAGACGTTGTCGCGCAGCACGCGGCCGCTCGCATCGACGGCGTGCGTGCGCGCATCGAGCTCGCCGCGCTTGAGGCGTCGCGGCGGTTCGGCGGAAGGCTCCGGCGGCGCGTCCATGAGCGCGCGGAACGTCGATGTCTCGATGATCTCCTGCCCGAACTGCACATGCACGATCTGGAAGCGCCGGCCGATGATGCGCGCGCGGCGAAAGAGCTTCTGCACCTGATCGGGCGTGGCGTCGGTGGCGACGTCGAAGTCTTTCGGCGCGACGCCGAGCAGCAGGTCGCGCACCGCGCCGCCGACGATGAACGCGCGATGCCCGGCCTGCTGCAGGCCGTCGGTCACGCGTATCGCGTTCTTCGAGATCAGCGAAGGATCGATGCCGTGAATCTCCGACGACAGGATGACCGGCACGTTCGGATCGCGCTTCACGGGCGCGGCGGCTTTCTTGCGCATGCTCTTGCGAGCGGGTTTCGGCGCGGCTTCGGAAGCAGCGGCGGGGACGTCGTGGCCTTCGTCGGCAGAGGCGGTTTCTTGCCCGAACAGCTTGCGGATGAGTTTTTTAATCACGAGTGTCGAACAGGTTCAGGATGCGCCAGCCTTTGGCTTGCGCGTGCGCGCGCAGGGTGTCGTCGGGATTGGTCGCGACCGGATCCGTGACGCGCTCGAGCAGCGGGATGTCGTTGTGCGAGTCGCTGTAGAAATAGCTGTGCTTGAAGTCGTCGAGCGTCTTGCCGAGCGTCGCGAGCCATTGCTCGACGCGCACGATCTTGCCTTCGCGATAACTCGGCGTGCCCATCGGCCGGCCGGTGAGCGCGCCGAGCGGATGATCGTCGACCGTTTCGACTTCGCAGGCGATCAGCGTTTCGATGCCGAAGGCTTCGGCGATCGGCGCGGTGATGAACGCGTTCGTCGCGGTGACGAGGCAGCAGAGATCGCCTTCGTCCTGATGCTCGCGCACGAGCGTGACGGCGGCCGGCACGATGCGCGGGTTGATCACTTCGCGCATGAATTGCGCGTGCCAGTCGGTGAGCTGTTCGCGCGAGTATTTTGCGAGCGGGGCCAGCATCGCGTGCAGATACGCGTTGATGTCGAGCACGCCCGCCTTGTAATCGGCGTAGAAGGCGTCGTTCTGACGCGCGAAGGATTCCGCCTCGACGATGCCGAGCTTCACCATGAAGCGGCCCCATTCGTGGTCGCTGTCGGTGGGAATGAGCGTGTGATCGAGATCAAAGAGGGCAAGGTTCATGGGAGCGCATTCTACTTGAAGCGGGTCGGATCGTTGTCCGGCGCGGCGGGGCCGGATTCGGGGCCGTTCGGATCGGCGGGCGTTTCTTCCGGCGCCGATACGGGAACGAGGAGCGCGGCCCGGCCGGTTTGCTGGAGCATCGTGCGCAGCAGCGCTCGCGTCACCGCGCGCTTTTGTTCCAGGGAGAAGCGGTCGAGTTCGTCGAGCAGGGCCATGAGACTCGGCATGTCGCGGCGAAAGTGCGTGAGCAGATAGGCGGGCACGTCGTCGGCGAGCACGATGCCGCGTTCGCGCGCCGCGTGCTTCAGCACCGATGCCTTCGCTTCGTCGGAAAGCGGCTGAAGATGGAACACGAGGCCCCAGCCGAGCCGCGTGCGCAGGTCTTCGCGGACCGTGAGCGCGAGCGGCGCGTCGTTGCCGGTGGCCACGAGCGCGCTCGCCGGATATGCGCGCACTTCGTTGAAGAGATTGAAAAGGGCGATCTGCTGCGCGGGGGAAAGGCGGTCGCAATCGTCGACGGCGTAAAGCGTCACGCGCGGATCGAACCCGAATGCGTTGAGCGCGCTCTGCGGGCCGAGATAGCGCGCATGGCCGTTCGCCTCGTGCGTGAGCGCCTGCAGCAGGTGGCTGCGGCCGCTGCCCGGCTCGCCCCACACGTAGAACGTGCGGTCGGCGACCGGCCCGGCCGCGAGCGCGCCTTCGAGTTCGCGCAGCCGCGCGATCAGTTCGTGATTGCCGGCGGCGAAAAAGTTATCGAAGGTGGCGGGCGGCGGCGTGCCCAGATCGAGCGTCAGTTGGCGTTGCACGGGAGATCGGTATCGTCGGGCCTTGAGTCGGGCGAATCTTGAAAACTGCCGGATGAGCTGCGGGTATACGCGCAAAGCCGCGGCGGACGGCCTTGCGCGCCAATGGCTCGGGCGCTTCTGAGATTGTCTGCGATCTCGAAAAAAGCGCCTTCGCGGATTCTGGCGTGCGCGGGAAAATCCGGCTGGCCGACCGTCGACGGGTCATCATCGGGTAAAATCGCATTTTACCGACCTTCTTGCTCCTCCCTCCATGAATCAACCGAAATCCGCACCGGACGCCCAAGGTTTGTCGTATCGCGACGCGGGCGTGGACATCGACGCGGGCGACGCGCTCGTCGACCGGATCAAGCCGTTTGCCAAGAAAACGTTGCGCGACGGCGTGCTGGGCGGCATCGGCGGATTCGGCGCGCTCTTCGAGGTGCCGAAGAAGTACAAGGAGCCGGTGCTCGTATCGGGCACGGACGGCGTCGGCACGAAGCTGCGCCTCGCGTTCACGCTGAACCGGCATGACACGGTCGGCCAGGATCTCGTCGCGATGAGCGTCAACGACATTCTCGTGCAGGGCGCCGAGCCGCTCTTCTTCCTCGATTACTTCGCGTGCGGCAAGCTGGATGTCGACACCGCGGCGGACGTCGTGAAGGGCATCGCCACGGGCTGCGAGCTGGCGGGCTGCGCGCTGATCGGCGGCGAGACGGCGGAAATGCCGGGCATGTATCCGGACGGCGAATACGACCTCGCGGGCTTCGCGGTCGGCGCGGTGGAAAAGAGCAAGATCATCGACGGCAGCACGATCAAGCCGGGCGATGTCGTGCTGGGCCTGGCATCGAGCGGCATCCACTCGAACGGTTATTCGCTGGTGCGCAAGATCATCGAGCGCGCGAATCCGGATCTCAACGCCGATTTCGACGGCCGAACGCTTGCCGACGCGCTGATGGCGCCCACGCGCATCTACGTGAAGCCGCTCTTGTCGGCGATGCAAAGCGTCACGGTGAAGGGCATGGCGCATATCACAGGCGGCGGTCTCGTCGAGAATATTCCGCGCGTGCTGCGCGATGGGCTGACGGCGGAGCTGGATCATCGCGCGTGGCCGCTGCCGCCGCTGTTCGCGTGGCTGCAGAAGCACGGCGGCGTCGCGGATGCGGAGATGCATCGCGTGTTCAACTGCGGTATCGGCATGGCGGTGATCGTTGCGGCGGAAGATGCCGATGCGGCAACCGGCCTGTTGTCGGGCGCGGGCGAGCAGGTGTGGAAGATCGGCGTCGTGCGCGAGAGCAAGGAAGGTGAGGCGCAGACGGTGGTGGTTTGATAGTGCCGTTGTCGCGCTGATAAGAAAGACCCTCGCGGAGTGCGAGGGTTTTTTGTTTGGGGATTACATCGGCCGCATGTAAGGCGACCGAATTTGCTGCGGATTCGGCCCCAGTTGCGTGAGGAGGAAGTCCATAGCTGTCTTGTTATAGGCCGGTCTTGGATCGACGTGCGAAACGCCGTTGGGCAGGTAAGGCGGGCGCAATCCGGGTGTAAGCAACTCGCCCTTGTACAACGCGCCGTTGTATTCGACGATCCAGTTCGCGCTCTCCGTGAGCAGCCCGATAGAGGTCCCCTGCACCCACATGTAGCGATGGCCGCCAAACGATTGGATTTCTCGCTTGTACCACGCGCTCAATTGATCGAGCGTGCGTGGGTCGCTGTATTTTTCGGATAGATCGACCCGAAGGAACGTCGTAAGCGCCTCGTAGCGCGGCACGTACATCTTCGAGCCAGGTGGCATCAACGCTGTATCGCCGGACGGAAACGACAGCCGCGGCATCAGGAGCGTTAAAGTGTCCTTCCTGCCTTGGAAGCTTTCGGCCGCGGCCGTGACTGTCTGACATTGGCAAGCCCGTGGCGCAGTGGCGCCGCTCAGCGAAGCCTTTTGATACTGAGCTTATAGAACGATCGTGTGCAAAATTTCAGTATGACTTTTCAGACTTTCGAAGTTTTCCTAATCGCTGCTACCGCCCGCTCCGTCGCGTCCCCCGCGCAGCAATCCACCACGACTCGCTCCGGCATCGCGCGCAGCCACGTCAACTGCCGCTTGCACAACTGCCGCGTCGCGAAAATGCCCTTGTCGCGCATCTCGTCGTAACCCGTCGTGCCGTCGAGATAGTCCCACGCTTGCCGATAGCCGACACAGCGCATCGACGGCATCGAAAGATCCAGATCGCCGCGCGCACGCAACGCGCGCACTTCGTCGATGAAGCCGTGCGCGAGCATCGCATCGAAACGTGCGGCGATGCGCGCATGCAGCACCGCGCGATCCGACGGCTCCAGCGCGACCGGCACGAAGCGATACGGCGCATCCGCATCCTGAACGCGCGGCGCGGCGAGCAGCGCGGACATCGGCTGGCCGGACAGCATGAAGATTTCGAGCGCGCGCTGGATGCGCTGGGAGTCGTTCGGCGCAAGCCGCGCGGCGGTTTGCGGATCGACCGCCGCGAGCCGCGCATGCAGCGCGGGCCAGCCATCGCGGGCGGCGTCGGCGTCGAGGGCGGCGCGCACGTCGGCATCGGCGGTCGGCAGATCGTTCAGACCTTGCGTCAGCGCCTTGTAGTACAGCATCGTCCCGCCGACCAGCAACGGCACGTTGCCGCGCGCGACGATCTCGCCGACGAGCCGCAGCGCATCCGCACGAAACTGCGCGGCGGAATACGTTTCGGCGGGATCGATGATATCGATCAGATGATGCGGCGCCGCCGCGCGCTCCTCGGCGTTCGGCTTGGCCGTGCCGATATCCATCTCGCGATAGACGAGCGCCGAATCCACGCTGACGATTTCCACCGGATGCAGCGCCGCGAACGCCAGCGCGGCCGCGGTCTTTCCCGACGCCGTCGGCCCGAGAAGACACGCAACAGGCAAGGCGGAAGCGCTCATTGTCCGCGCATGAAGAGTCGGTCGAGATCGGCGAGCGTGAGCTGATACCACGTCGGACGGCCGTGATTGCACTGATCGGCGCGCTCGGTCGCTTCCATCTGGCGCAGGAGCGCGTTCATCTCGTCGAGCGTGAGCCGGCGATTCGCGCGCACCGCGTTATGACACGCGAGCGTGCCGAGCAATTCGTGCTGACGTTCGGTGAGCACGCGCGAGCCGCCATAGGCGTGCAGATCGGCGAGCACGGCGCGCGCGAGCGATTGCAGGTCGGCGTCCTTCAGCAACGCGGGCACGGCGCGGATCGCGATCGACGTCGGCGACAACACCGCGAGATCGAAGCCGAGCGCATCGAGCGTCGCGCGCTCTTCCTCGACGATGCCGATCTCGACCGGCTCCGCTGTCATCGACACGGGAATCAGCAGGGGCTGCACCGCGATCGCGCGATCGGCGAGCGCGTGCTTGAATTGCTCGTAAAGAATGCGCTCGTGCGCGGCATGCATGTCGACGATCACGAGGCCGCGCGCGTTCTGCGCCAAAACATAGATGCCGTGAATCTGGCCGACGGCGAAACCGAGCGGCTGTTCATCGGCGTGATCGAGCGCACTGTCCGCACTGTCACTGGCGATCAGCGGCGCGGGAGGGCGCTCGTTCATCGACGGATACGGCGTGTCGATGGTCGTCGTCGCGCCTGACGTACCCGCGCCGATGTCCTTGCGACCGAACAGCGCGTCGTAAAGCGCGAGCGGCTGCGCGACGGGCAGCGTGCCCTGCGTCATGCGCGACTGGCGCATCCAGTTCGTGCCGTTCTCGCTTTTCAGCGTGAGCGAATCCGGCGTGCCGGCGAAAGGCTTTGCGCTGAACGAAGCCGGGCCGGTCGGCTGCAATTGCGCCGCGTGTCCGCCCGCCGTCGTTTCCGGCGACGCGCCCGCATGCCGCGCCAGCGCGCGCTGCACGGCGTGAAAGACGTATTGATGAATCGAGCGCGAATCGCGAAAGCGCACTTCGATCTTCGACGGATGCACGTTCACATCGACGGATTCGGGCGGCAAATCGAGAAACAGCACGTACGCCGGATAGCGATTGCCGTGCAGCACATCTTCATACGCGGCGCGCACGGCGTGCGTGAGCAGCTTGTCGCGCACGAAGCGGCCGTTCACGAAGAAATATTGCTGATCGGCGCGCCCGCGGCTCGCGGTCGGCAAACCGGCGCAGCCGTAGACCGCAAGCGGCCCGGCGCGTTCGTCGAGCGGCAGATGCGCGGTTTCGAACACCTCGCCGAGAATCTTCGCGACGCGCGTCTGCGGATCGCTCGCGTTCCAGTGCTCGACGGCTTTGCCGTTGTGCATCACTGAAATCGCGACGTCGGGCCGTGCGAGCGCCGTGCGGCGAATCACGTCGAGGCAATGCCCGAGCTCGGTCTGCTCGCTCTTCAGGAATTTGCGGCGCGCGGGCGTGTTGAAATACAGCTCGCGCACTTCCATTGTCGTGCCGACGGTGCCCGCGGCGGGCGAGATGGCGCCGGTTTGCGCGTCGATGCGCGTCGCGTGCGGGCAGCTTTCGGTGCGGCTCGTGATGAACAGTTCCGCAACCGACGCGATCGACGCAATCGCCTCGCCGCGAAACCCGAGCGTCGCAACGGCTTCGAGTTCCGCGAGCGAGCGGATCTTGCTGGTCGCGTGGCGCATCAGCGCGAGCGGAAGCTCGTTCGGCGGAATGCCGCAGCCGTCGTCGGCGATCACGATGCGTTTCACGCCGCCTTCGTCGAGCGTGATGCGCAGTGTCGTCGCGCCGGCGTCGAGTGCGTTTTCCAGCAGTTCCTTGACGACCGACGCAGGCCGCTCCACCACTTCGCCAGCGGCAATCTGGCTGATGAGCTGATCGGGCAGCGGGGCGATGGCGCGCGGACGGCGCCCGGCATCGGCTGTCGAAGCGCCAGCGGAGGTTTCGTTTAGGTCGGACATGGCGAAATTATAACGATTCGCAACGTTCGGGCTTCGGGTGGCCGGCTGCATCGGTCCGGGCGCGCACGTATCCAAGAGCGCGGGCCAGAGCGGGACTTTCTTGCGCCGCAATTTATTTGCATTACTGAGTTTTTTTCGGGTCGACGCGTACAATGCATTACGCCGCCGCAAGAGAGTTCTGCCAGGCCGCGCGCAATCAATCCGTCGATCTCACTCACGCAATATTTCGCTCGCACCGCCAATTTGTTTGCCATCGAGGCGGCGATTCCTGCTGAGTATGAATTCGTTTGTGTTTCGAATGCCGCGTTCGCGACTGTTGAATCGGGTAATCGTCACGGCCTAATAATCATTTCGGGCATTAATTGTTTCAGAGTTTTCGTATGGCCGCGACGATTTTGATCATGCCGGTTATCCGCAAATGCAGAGCGATTCAGCCACGGGATTCCGCCGGAGGCCAAATGTATTGGGTTATGTTTTCGAAACTTCAGAAAAAGGATAATTCATGTACCGTATCGCTTCAGAAAAAAAGAAACCGACTGGAAATCATGCCGTGACCGAAGCGCCGCCGACGAAAGGCCAGCAGGCAGGCGCGCATTCCAGTCATAAGAACGCGGAAGCAAAAACTCAGAAAAGTCGTGTGGCGGCAAACGGTAAAAGCGGAAACAACTTTCCGAATGTGCTCGTGCATGGGTTTTGCGGTTGGGGTCGCGAAACGCTGACGAGCAAGATTTATCGCTATTTCGGCGGCACAGGCGATATTCAGGAATATCTCAATAATAGGGGTTACCAGACTTTCACCGCTGCGGTCGGACCGTTATCCAGCAACTGGGACCGGGCCTGCGAGCTTTATTATTTCTTGAAGGGCGGCGTGGTGGATTACGGCGCGGTACATTCGGCGCGTTACGGCCACGAACGTTATGGACGTTCGTATCCCGGCGTATTTCCCGAATGGAGCGAAGAACACAAGGTTCATCTGATCGGGCACAGCATGGGCGGTCCGACCATCCGCACTCTCGTGCAATTGCTGGAACATGGCGATCCGGATGAAATTGCCTTCGCGCCGAGTTCGCGGGAAGCCGGCACCTCCGAACTCTTCAAGGGCGGCAAGCAATGGGTACATAGCATCACGTCCATCGCTGGCGTCAACAACGGCACCCCGGTCGCAGACGATCTCGGCGAGCCGATGTCCGACCTGCTATTGAGCCTGGCGAGCCTGTGCGGCGCCGATAACCGCGATCTGCTTTTCGACTTCGACTTGAAGCAGTGGGGCATCCACCGCGAGAAGGGCGAGGATCTGGTCGAATACGCCAAAAAGATCATGCTCAGCAAGGCCTGGAAGACGACTGACAGCGCAATCTACGATCTTTCCTTCGCCGCGGCCCGACTGCAGAACATCTGGGTAAAGACGTCGCCGCACACTTATTACGCGTCGTATTGCGCCGATGGAACGGTGCCCGGCCTCGCCGACACGCGTGTTCCGATGTCGAACATGAACCCGTTGCTCCTCGGCGGCGGCGCGGCGCTCGGCCTCAATGAAAGGGATCTTGCGGGCGGATTCCTGAACTGGCGTCCCAATGACGGTTGCGTCCCGGTTCCGTCGGCGCAGTACCCGATCGGGCACGCGCACGAGTTCGTCGGGGACAACCCCGCTCATCCGCCGAAGAAGGGCGTCTGGTACGTTCATCCTCCGATCGCCGGCGTGGATCATATCGGCATCGTGCAGCCGGTCGGCAGCACGACGCTCGAGTGGCTGGAGGAATTTTTTGGGAAAATCGCGGCCTATAACAAGGCGCTGCCAATTTAGCGACCCGGCCGGAGCCTGATCTTTCCTGTGGGGCTTTCGGGCGCCCGGGTTGCGCGCGCTTCCGGGTGAACATTCGTGTGAGCGAGCCCGGCGCCGCGCCACTTCGGTATCATGGCGCGACTCCCGCATTTGTTGCCGATGCGCCGCTTTTCCGGCGCCGGCTTACTTTTTGAGGAAAGATTTTTGGACACGTTGCTGCAATTCCTGGGACTCATCCTTCACATCGACAAGTCGCTCGGTGTCTTCATCCAGAATTACGGCGCCTGGGTGTACGCGGTGTTGTTCCTGATCGTGTTCTGCGAAACCGGGCTCGTCGTGTTTCCGTTCCTGCCGGGCGATTCGCTGCTGTTCATCGGCGGCGCGTTCGCCGCGTCGCACGAAATGGATCTCTTCGCGCTGATCGCGCTGCTGCTCATCGCGGCCGTGACCGGCAACACGGTGAATTACTGGATCGGCCGCGCCATCGGGCCGAAAGTTTTCGATACGAACATTCCCGTGCTCGAACGATTTCTGGACCGCGCCGCGCTGCAGAAGACCCACAACTTCTACGAGAAGCACGGCGGCAAGACGATCGTGATCGCGCGTTTCGTGCCGGTGGTGCGGACGTTCGCGCCGTTCGTCGCGGGCGTGTCGTCGATGAGTCACGGGCGCTTCCAGCTCTTCAATATTCTGGGCGCGCTCATCTGGGTGCTGTTGCTCGTGTTGCTCGGCTATTTCTTCGGCAACATTCCGTTCATCAAGCAGTATCTGAACGTGATCGTGCTGGTGGGGATCGGCGCGGCCATCGTGCCGGTGGCGATCGGCGCGCTATGGAAGATGAGCCGTCGCAATTCGAAGGCTTGAGGAAAAGCGGGGTGCGCGAGGCCGTCGGATGCCGGCCTCGCTCACGCCGCGAAACCGCTTAACGGCGCCGGAACAGGCGGATCACGAAAAGCAGCACGACCGCGCCGATCACCGCGGTGATCAGCGTGCCGAGGATGCCGCCGCCGAATGAGATGCCGAGCGTGCTGAAGAGCCATCCGCCGATCACACCGCCGACGATGCCGACGAGAATGTCGACGATCACGCCGAAGCCGCCGCCGTTCATGATGAGGCCGGCGAGCCAGCCCGCCACGCCGCCGATGATGAGGCTGAGGATGATTCCGTGTTGCATGATTTGCATGCGTTGAGACTCCAGTCGAATTGAGAGATGCGGGACGCAGGCGGGACCTGCAATCGGGCGCGGGCAATGTAGCGGAAATGACCGTGGCGGGGGATTGTCAACTGTCAAGGATTGTCGATGCAGCGTCGGCAAACAGCGCGGACGACAGATGACACATGGCCGGGGCAAAATACGTCAAAAATTTGGATTGCCAAAAGGTTCGGTCGGCGCTTGGGCGAAGTGTGTCGTTTAGGTCACTGAGGCGAATTTGTATCTGTAATGTTTTATGCTGGCGGAATTGGTTGAAAAAGTTCAAGACGACAAGCATGAGAAAGCTGGTGGTGATGCACAAGGAAGGTTTCGGATCGGGCCCGCGCGGGGCGATCGCGGGCGTGGCGCTCGCAGCGGGGTTGGCTGCCGGATTGACGGGATGTTCATCGACGCCGCGCGAGCCCGCGCCGATCGTCGAAAGTTCCGCGCTGAGCGCGCCGCCGGTGGTGCAGAGCGGGTCGCCGATCGTGACGCCCGCGCCAGTCGTGCCGCTCGGGCCGACGACACCCGCGCCCGTCGAACCGGGCTTTTATCGCGTTAAGCCGGGCGACACGCTTTACGGCATTTCGCGCACCTTCAAGCAGAAGCCCGCTGATCTGGCCAAGTGGAACACGTTGCCGGAAAGCAGGCAGGTGAACGTCGGGCAGGTGTTGCGCGTGATGCCGCCGGGTGCGTCGTCAACGACGGTGAGTTCGGCGACCGCCGGATCGAAGATGGCGCAGCCGCCGCTTCTGCCGACGCCGGAGAAATCGGTGGCGCAGAAGCCAGCGGCGGAAAAGCCCGCCGCTGCGGCCAGCGAAGAACATCAATCCGCAGTCACCGCGACTGCATCCAAGGGCACCTTCGTCTGGCCCGCGCACGGCGACGTCGTGCGCAAGTTCGGCGCGAGCGGCAACAAGGGCATCGACATCGAAGGCAAGGTCGGGCAGCCAGTCAAGGCAGCGGCGTCGGGCAAGGTCGTGTATGCGGGAAGCGGCTTGCGTTCCTACGGGCGCATGATCATCGTCAAGCACGGCAACGATTATCTGACCGCCTACGCGTACAACGAGAAGCTGCTCGTGAAGGAAGGCGATTCCGTCAAGCAGGGCGCGACCATCGCCGACATGGGCACCGGCCCGGGCGGCACGCCCGCGCTGCATTTCGAAGTGAGAAAGTCGGGCACCGCGGTCGATCCGATGCCGTTGCTCGGCGCGGCCGGCGGCTGATTCCTGGCCGGGCGGGAAGGGAGCCGAAAGGTGAAGAAGATCATGATCGCCGCGCTGACCGCGGCGTCGCTGACGTCGCTGCTTTCCGGCTGCGAGCAGCAGCAGAGCGAGGAAGCGTTGAACAAGCTCAAGGCATTTTTCAATGCAGTGAAGCCGGACAACTTGCTGCTCAAGAACCTGCAGCCCGGCGTGACGACCGAGGCGCAGATCCGCGACCAAATGGGCGAACCCGAGACGGAGCGCACGTTCACCGACGGAAGCAAGCGCCTCGAATATCCGCGCGGCCCGGCGGGCACGAACACCTACATGGTCGATCTCGACCCCCGCGGGCATTTCGTTTCCGTGACGCAGGTGCTGACCGCCGAGAACTTCGCGAGAGTGCGCCTCGGCATGACGATGGACGAAGTGCGCAGACTGCTCGGCAAGCCGACCGAAATCGCGGAGTATCGGCTGAAGAAGGAGCGCGTCTGGAGCTGGCACTGGCTCGAAGACGGCGTGAATCAGGACGCCATGTTCAACGTGCACTTCGGACCGGATGGCACCGTGGTGACGACGTCGCGTTCCGAAGCGATCCGCGGCGGTCAACGCTGATTCCGGGCATGACGACGATGAGTGATTCGGTGACATACGACACGCGCCTTCGCCTGATGGACGAAGCGTCGCGCTATCGCGATCAGGCGTCGCGCCAGGCCGGCGCAAAGCAGCTTGTGCTCTGGGATTGCGGGCGCGGGCATCGCTGGGACAAGACGCTCGACATCGCGCAGAACGTGCGCTGCATGAATTGCGCGACCGAGCGGCGCGAATTGGAGACGAAGCGTCTGCAGGACATCGCGCAAGCGCGCGGCGGCGCGCTGCTTTCGCACCGCTATGTCGATGCCGCGACGCCCTTGAGCTGGCGATGCGCGTACGGTCACGTTTGGGATGCGACTCCCGATGCGGTGTCGCGCCATTGGTGCAGCGAGTGCGCGCGCACCGTGTTCGCGGCCGTCCGCTGACCGATCCAACGGCATCAAAGAAAAAGCCGGCGAATGCCGGCTTTTGAGCTTCTTTGTCGGGGCGCTGGCCTCTTTCGCCTGCGACTCGTCGCGCCGTTGGCAAAAACTCGCGCTTTGCTTTTTTATTCTCGCGCTTTGCTTTTACCCACGACCTGATCGAGTGCCGCCCATCCTGTTTGTCGGTCTCTCAGCGCGTTTTGCTGCTGCCCCCCGTGCGCTGGAAAAAGTATTGCAAATGGCCATTCCTAAGAATGTACGCTCGCAAACACATTCGCAAATTGATAAGCATCTGCGGGGGAAGTCCCGATCCGCGAAGCGATCTTCAGTCGGCCGACGACACCGTTTCCACACGCCCGATACCCGAACGCATGTTCGCCGCGACGAGCGATTGCGTGACCATGCGCGCTTCCGCCTGCGCGATGTGCTCGAGCGTCGCTTCTTCCAGTTGCGCCGCGAAAACGGCGAGCGCCGTGCACAGACGTGCGTGCTGACCGGCATCGAGCGTCCAGACGCCTTCGTCCGAATGACGCGCGTCCAGTTCGACGAGCGCTTCGTGCGCAAGCGTGATGTCGTGGTCGCATTCCGCCGCGTGGCCCAACTGGCACAACTCTTCCGCGACCAACATGTGACGGCATAGCGTCATGAAGAGCGGCTGCGATCCGTGTCCGCGATGAAACGCGTCGAGCGCCACATAGCAGCGCAGCAGCATCGCGTCGATCATCGGTTCGCGGGCGGCGCGGCTGTAGGTCAGCGCGCGCAGAAGCGGCGACATCGCGGGACGGGCGGATTTCATGTTCGTCGATTTCTTCTTCACGGCAGTGCTCCCGAAAAAGGTGTTCGCCTAACGCCGGTGCTGTCTGTCGCGCCGGGACGCGAATGCGTTGGATGCGTTTGGATGCGTTTGACGTTGGAAGCATCATCGCACCGGAAAATTAGCTGTGTCTTAAGGCGCGTAACCGCCGGATGCCTGCCAGCTATAACGCCGCGCGACGACGACGGTGGACGCATGTGCTGTGACATTTGTAAGTAAAAGTCGCAAGAGGCCGCCGTGCGATGTGGCCTAGGGTGAATACATATGTTGCGTTAATTTTGTCGATGGCAACATACGTATCATTCCACTCTCAAAGAGGACGTCATGAAATTTGCGTCGTTGCTCACATCGACTGTCGCGTTATCTCTGGTTGCGGGCGCAAGCTACGGCCAATCCACGATTGCCAAGGTCCAGAGCGCCAATCTCATCGCGATCGGGCATCGCGAGACGTCGGTGCCGTTTTCGTACGTCGATGCGAACAACGACGTCATCGGCTTTTCGCAGGACTTGTGCAACAAGGTGATCGATGCGGTCAAGGCGAAAACGAAGCATCCGGATCTACGCGTGCGCTTCATTCCGGTGACATCGCAGAATCGGATTTCGCTCGTGCAGAACGGCACGGTCGATCTCGAATGCGGCGTGACGACGAATCTCACGTCGCGGCAGAATCAGGTCGCGTTTTCGGACACGTTCTTCGTCGCGACGACGCGTCTGCTGACGAAAAAGGATTCCGGCATCAAGGACTTTCCCGATCTCGCGGGCAAGACCGTCGTGACGAATCAGGGCACGACGTCCGAGCGCATTCTTCGCAAGATGAACGAAGAGAAGAAGATGAACATGAGCATCATCAGCGCGAAGGATTACGGCGAAGGGCGCGCGACGCTCGAAACCGGCCGCGCGGTGGCCTACATGATGGACGACGTGCTGCTCGCCGGCACGCGCTCGCTGACGGCGAAGCCGTCGGACTGGGTGCTCGTCGGTACGCCGCAGTCGTCGGAGGCGTACGGCTTCATGATGCGTCGCGACGATCCCGAGTTCAAAAAGCTCGTCGACGACGCCATGAGTCAGGTGATGAAAAGCCCCGAGATCAAGACGATGTACGACAAGTGGTTCATGAAGCCGGTGCCGCCGAAGAACATCAACTTCGATTTTCCGATGAGCGAAGCGATGCAGAAGCTCTACGCCGAACCGAACGACAAGGCGTTCGAATAGCGCGACGGCGCGCGCGTCATTCCGCGAAGGGCAGATCCGTCTGCCCTTCGGCGCGCATCGCGAACGTGTTGAGGGTCATCGCGACGAGCGCGTAATAGCCCAGCAAGCCGACGAGATTCACGACGACCGTGTGCCCGAAGCGCGCGACGGCGGCGTCATAGGTCGCATCGCTCACGCGCTTCGTGTCGTAGAGTTCGCTGGCGAAATCGAAGATGAGCTTGTCGTCGGCATCGGCGAATGTCGGCGTCTTTCCCGTGCGCAGCGCTTCGGCGAGATCGGCGGGCAGGCCGGCATCGAGCGCGATCGGATGATGAATGTGCCATTCCGCCTGCGAGCGCCAGCGCGCCGCGGTCACGAGAATCGCAAGCTCGGAAAGGCGCAGCGGCAGGCCGGTCTCGTAGCGGCAGAACGCGCCGAGTTTTTGCGCGTGCTGCGCGAGTTCCGGGCTGAAGATCCAACCGAGAAACGGCCCGTTCAGATTGCCGCGCGGTCCCCTCACGATGTCCTGCAACACGGCTCTTTGCGCATCGGAAGCCTGCGCGATGTCGAAATCGGGAAGTCGCTTCTTCATGTTTGTTCTCACTGGATGACGGAAAGCGCGCCATCGATTGAATCGGAGAGCCGCTCGACGATCGTCTCGATTTGCGCGCTCGTCGTGATGAACGGCGGCGCGATGAGCACGTGATCGCCGATGCGGCCGTCGACGGTGCCGCCCATCGGATACACCATGAGGCCGCGCTTCATCGCCTCGCTCTTGATGAGCGCGTGCAGCCTGTGCTTCGGATCGAACGGCATCTTGCCCGCGCGATCCTGAACCAGTTCGACGCCGGTGAACAGGCCGCGGCCGCGCACATCGCCGATGAACGGATGATCCGCATGCCGCTCGCGCAGCAACGCGCGCAGTTGTTCGCCGCGCGCCTTCACGTTGTCGAGCAGTTTGTCTTCGGCGATGACTTTCTGCACTTCGAGCGCCGCGGCGCACGCCGTCGCGTGACCGATATACGTGTGGCCGTGCTGAAAGAAGCCCGAGCCGCCGACGATCGTATCGAAGATCGCGTTGCTGACGAGCGTCGCGCCGATCGGCTGATAGCCCGCGCCGAGACCCTTCGCGATCGCGAGAATATCGGGCGACACGCCGTCTTCCTCGCACGCGAACAGATGACCCGTGCGGCCCATGCCCGACATCACTTCATCGAGGATCAGCAGCACGCCGTATTTGTCGCAGACCGCGCGGATCTTGCGGAAGTATTCGCGCACAGGCGGCACCGCGCCCGCCGTCGCGCCGACGACCGTTTCCGCGACGAACGCCGCCACCGATTCGGCTCCGAGTTCGAGAATCTTCGCTTCGAGTTCATCCGCGAGACGTT
The DNA here is from genome assembly GCF_031451435.1 of Caballeronia sp. LZ008. Taxonomy (NCBI): domain Bacteria; kingdom Pseudomonadati; phylum Pseudomonadota; class Betaproteobacteria; order Burkholderiales; family Burkholderiaceae; genus Caballeronia; species Caballeronia sp. LZ008. The sequence goes on from NZ_JARUXK010000001.1 coordinate 437,018, forward strand.
GCGCGAAGGCTTCGTCGGTTTCGCCCGCCCGCTGTTCGCGATACGCGAAGCAGGGCGTGACGTGATGCGCTTCGATCAGCATCGGCAGGAAGGGCTCGCGCCGCCACGCGTTGCCGCCGATCGCGAGCGCGCCGAGCGTGTTGCCGTGATAGCTCTGCCGGCGCGCGACGAAATGCCGGCGCGCGGGTTCGCCTTTCTCGACGAAATACTGGCGCGCGAGCTTGAGCGCGGCTTCCATCGCTTCGGAGCCGCCGGACACGAAGTAGACGTGGCCGAGATTTTTCGGCGCGGCATCGATGAGCCGGTCGGCGAGTTCTTCGGCGGGCTCGGTCGTGAAGAACGACGTGTGCGCGTACGGCAACTGCTGCACTTGCCGCTGGATGGCTTCGATCACGCGCGGATGGCTGTGTCCGAGACACGAGACGGCTGCGCCGCCGCATGCATCGATGTAGCGTTTGCCGGTCGAATCGACGATCTCGATGCCGTCGCCGCGGACGGCGACCGGAAGCGTGGCGCGCGGCGCGCGATGAAATACCGTGGTCATGGTGCCTGCCTTTCGAATGCGGAATGCGCGTGCAACACGCGATGTGGCATTCTAGCGTGATAACAACATATGTTGTCAATATCGCGTGTGACGCAACGCTCGGCCGATTAGCTCGCCGCGTAGGCGCCGTGCGCGTGCAGCGCGGCTTCGGCCTGTTCGAGATGTGCGACGGCGTCCTTGCCTTCGAGCGCGAGCAGATGCGCGACGAGCATCTCCGCCAGCGCCGACGCCGCGACGAGCGACGGAAAGAACGACGGCGATTCGTGCGCGAAGATCAGCGTGTGATCGGCGTTCAGCGCGATGGGCGACACGGCGCTGTCAGTGAGCGCGATGAGTTTCGCGCCGCGCTCGATCGCCGCCTGCGCGACGCGCACGGCTTCGACGGAATACGGCGCAAAGCTGACGACGACCACTGCGTGCTTTTTCTCGATGCCGCGCAGTTGCATTTCGAGCGTGCCCGCTTCGCCGCTGATCAAACTCACCGACGGCCGAAACAGGCGATATCCATAAAGCAGGCCGAACGCGACGGGATAGCACGACCGAAAGCCCGCGACGTGCACATGCGGCGCTTTCTTGAGCGTCTTCGCCGTATCGACGACGCTCTGCGCGTTTTGCGCGAGCGTGAGTTCGAGATTGTGCGATTGCGCGTGTGCGAGATCGCGGCTCAGGTGATTGTCGGCGCCGCCTTTGACGAGCGAACGGGCGCGCGTCGTCAGCGGTTCGGGGCGCGTGCGTACGCGGCTCACGAAAATTTCGCGCAACTCGTTCCAGCCGGGGAAGCCGAGTTGCTGGGAGAGACGGACCATCGCGGCGGGCTGGACCTTGGCGCGCTCGGCGACCTTGCGCATCGAGAGGACGGCGACTTCGTCGGGATAGTCGAGAAGGAAGGCGGCGCCGGCCTGGAATTGCGGGCTCAGATCGGGGAAGCGGTCGCGGATCGTCGCCGCGAGTTGGTCGAAGGTGGGCACGTTCTGGATGCTTGAGGAAGCGGACGCGCTATTTAAGCATGAGCGCGACGTGGAGAGCGGTCGCGCGCAGAAAACAAAAAAGCCGCTGTCCTTGTGGAACAGCGGCTTTTTCTTGAAGCTGGTGGCGAATCAGGGACTCGAACCCCGGACCTGCGGATTATGATTCCGTCGCTCTAACCGACTGAGCTAATTCGCCGAAAGAAGACGAGATTATGGCGAGCGTCGAAGCGGGTGTCAACCCCTTCTGCGCGATTTATTTAACAAATCGCGCAGAAGCCCGTCGATTAATCCTCGTGATAGACATTCGACTTGCGCGTGTCCTTCACGAACAGCATGCCGATCACGAAGGTGATCAACGCGATCACGATCGGATACCACAAGCCCGAGTAGATATCGCCCTTCGCGGCGACGATCGCGAACGCGGTCGCCGGCAGGAAGCCGCCGAACCAGCCATTGCCGATGTGATACGGCAGCGACATCGACGTATAGCGGATGCGCGCCGGGAACATCTCGACCAGCATCGCCGCGATCGGGCCGTAGACCATCGTCACGAAGATCACGAGGATCGTCAGCACCACGATCGCCATCGGCCAGTTGATCAGCGCCGGATCGGCCTTTGCCGGATAACCCGCGCTCTTCAGCGTGCCGGCGAGCGTCTTGTCGAACGCCGCGCCTTGCGTCTTCGCGTCGGCGGCCTTGCCGTCGTACGTGTTCACCACCGTTTCGCCGACCTTGATCTGCGCCTGCGTGCCCGCCGGCGCCGCCACGTTCTCATAGTTGAGACCGGCCTTCGACAGCGCGCTCTTCGCGATATCGCACGAGCTCGTGAACTTCGCCGTGCCCACCGGATTGAACTGGAACGAGCACTCGCCCGGATCGGCGATGACGACGATCGGCGACTTCTGCGTCGCGGCTTCGAGCGTCGGATTCGTGTAGTGCGCGAGCGCCTTGAAGAGCGGGAAGAAGGAGAGCGCGGCAATCAGGCAGCCCGCCATGATGATCGGCTTGCGGCCGATACGATCCGACAGCGACCCGAAGAACACGAAGAATGGCGTACCGATCAGCAGCGCCACCGCGACCATGATGTTCGCGCTGGTGCCATCGACCTTGAGCGTCTGCGTGAGGAAGAAGAGCGAGTAGAACTGGCCCGTGTACCACACGACCGCCTGTCCCGCCGTCAGACCGAAGAGCGCGAGCAGCACGATCTTCAGGTTCTTCCACTCGCCGAACGCTTCCTTGAGCGGCGCCTTCGAGGTCTTGCCTTCCGCCTTGATGCGCTCGAACACCGGCGATTCATGCAGTTTCATCCGAATCCACACCGAGATCGCGAGCAGCAGGATCGATACGAGGAACGGAATGCGCCAGCCCCAAGCGCCGAACTGCTCTTCGCCCATGATCGTGCGGACCGCGAGAATCACGATCAGCGAGATGAAGAGGCCGAGCGTCGCCGTGGTCTGGATCCACGCCGTCCACGCGCCGCGCTTGTTCGACGGCGCATGTTCCGCGACATACGTCGCCGCGCCGCCGTATTCGCCGCCGAGCGCGAGGCCTTGCAACAACCGCATTGCGATGAAGATGATCGGCGCCGCGATGCCTATGGTCGCGTATCCCGGCAGGAAGCCGATCAGGAACGTCGACAGACCCATGATGACGATCGTCACGAGGAACGTGTACTTGCGCCCGACCATGTCGCCGAGCCGCCCGAACACGATCGCGCCGAACGGACGCACCGCGAAGCCCGCCGCGAAGCCCAGCAAGGTGAAGATGAAGCCGGCCGTCGGATTGACGCCCGAGAAGAAGGTCTTGCTGATATAGACGGCGAGCGAGCCCGCCAGATAGAAGTCATACCATTCGAACACCGTGCCGAGCGACGAAGCGAAGATGACCTTCTTCTCCTCCGCCGTCATCGGTGCGTGTGACACGCGCCCTTCGACCGTAGCCATGCATCGTCTCCTGTTCTGATTTTCGATTACATCGGTCCGCGATAAGGCGGCTCCCGGTGCAAAGGATTATTGGAACGAAAACTTACGGCGTTCTGACGCGGCGTGTCCGGACGCGAGTGACGTCCGAAACGAGGATTTGCGCCGAAGCCGCGCATATGTGATGCGAACGACCGTCTAAATTCGTCTATGCTCGTGCTTCGTGCGCGCGAAATGCGAATCTGCCGCGCTCGCGCTCAGGGTTTGTCCCGGGCAGGAAAAACCCGCTGAAGACTGACGCGGACAAGCGTTCCGGCGAGTCGCGGGCTGTCCTGATACACGTGATCCTCGATGGCGAGCGCGCCGCCGTGCATCGCCGCGATCTCCTTGACGATGGCAAGACCGAGTCCGCTGCCGTCGCCGTCGCGCCCGAGAATGCGATAGAAGCGCTCGACCACGCGCTCGCGCTCCGCCGCCGGAATGCCGAGTCCCGTGTCTTCCACTTCCAGATGCACGAGATCGAGATCGTCGTCGTCGGTCCGCACGCGTACGGTGATGCGCCCGCCCGCCGGCGTGTAGCGGATCGCGTTGTCGATCAGGTTCGACAGCATCTCGCGCAGCATCACGACATTGCCTTCCACTTCGACCGCAAACGGCGGCTCCTCGTAACCGAGATCCATGCGTTTCGCGAGCGCCGCCTGAACCCAGTCGCGCACCGCGAGCCGCGCGAGATCGGTCAGGACGATGCGCGTGAATATCTGCCCCGTCGCGCGATTCTCGGCGCGCGCGAGCGCGAGCAATTGCGTGACGAGACGCGCGGCATGCTCGGAACTCATCGCGATCTGTTCTAGCGAGCGCTGCACTTCCGTCGAGACGTCCTGGCGCATCGCGAGTTCCGCCTGCATGCGCAGGCCCGCGAGCGGCGTTTTCATCTGATGCGCGGCATCGGCGATGAAGCGCTTCTGGAACTCCATGTTCTGTTCGAGGCGCGTGAGCAGGTCGTTGAACGACGCGACGAGCGGCGCGATCTCCGGCGGCGCGCTGCCGGCCTGCAGCGGCGACAGATCGTCGGGGCGGCGCGCGCGGATGTTCGACTGCAGCGCGTGCAGCGGCGCGAGCCCGCGCGAAAGCCCGAACCATACGAGGATGATCGCGAGCGGCAGGATCACGAACTGCGGCAGGATCACGCCCTTGATGATGTCGTTGGCGAGCTGGCTGCGCTTGTCGAGGGTCTCCGCAACCTGCACGAGCACCGGCTGTGCGCTGTGCGGATCGCGCCCGGGCGCGAGGCCGGGCAGATCGACCGTCGTGTATGCGACGCGGATATCGTTGCCGCGCAGCACATCGTCGCGAAACTCGACGATGCCCGGCTGCGGACGATCGTCGTCGTGCGGCAAGGGCATGTCGCGATCGCCGCCGACGAGTTCGCCGCGCGTGCCGAGCACCTGGAAAAACACGCTGTCGACGTTATCGGCGCGCAGGAAATCGCGCGTCGCGTCGGGCAGACGGAGTTCCGCGACGCCGTTTACCGGCTGAATCTGGCGCGCGAGCACGTAGGCGTCGGCTTCGAGCGCGCGGTCGAACGGCCCGTTCGCGATCGATTTCGCGACCAGATACGTCACCGCGATGCTCATCGGCCAGAGCAGCAGCAGCGGCGCCAGCATCCAGTCGAGAATCTCGCCGAAGAGCGAGCGTGGATGCGTTTCGGCGTCGGGCTCGAGCTCGTCGGGCGGCGCGAACGGATTCGCGTAGCGCGCGTCGCGCAGCGCGTCGGAGTCGTCGTTCGCTTGTGCGTTTCGCTGAGTTTCGTGGGAAACGGGCGACGCCATGCGGCCTACTTATAGTGATGGCTGGCGGACTCGCCGGCGTGCGGCCCGCCCGCGCCGTTCGTCGTGGCGGCCGCTTTCTCCAGCGTGTAACCGAGACCGCGTACCGTGATGATCTTCGCGCCGCTCGGCTCGATCTTCTTCCGTAGCCGATGCACGTAGACCTCGATCGCGTTATTGCTGACTTCCTCGCCCCACTCGCACAGGTGATTGACGAGCTGCTCCTTCGATACGAGCCGGCCGGTTCGCTGCAGCAGCACTTCGAGCACGCCGAGTTCGCGCGCCGAAAGATCGATGACCTGATCGCCGATGGTCGCAATGCGCCCGATCTGATCGAAGGCGAGCGAGCCGTGCCGGACGACGGTCGGACCGCCGCCCGCGCCGCGGCGCGTGAGCGCACGGACGCGCGCTTCGAGTTCGTTGAGCGCGAAGGGCTTCGCCATGTAATCGTCCGCGCCGAGATCGAGACCTTTCACGCGCTCGTCGACGGAATCGGCGGCGGTGAGGATCAGCACGGGCATCTGCGAATTGCGCGCGCGCAGGCGGCGCAGCACCTCGAGACCGGGCATCAGCGGCAGGCCGAGATCGAGGATCAGCAGGTCGAAAGTTTGCAGGGAAAGGGCGGTGTCCGCTTCGACGCCATGCTTCACATGGTCGACGGCGTATCCCGATTGGCGGAGTGATCGGACGAGCCCGTCCGCGAGTATGCTGTCGTCTTCGGCAATGAGGATTCGCATCGTCGTGTGCGCCTTTGTACGCCATGCATGCGCGATCAAGCGCATCGGCATTGCCGGCACCGTGTGTCGCCCGGCGCGGCGGTCTCCAGGTGTTCGTGGTTCTTGCGTGCTTGGGCGACGTGGAAAAAAAGCTGCGCCACGCCGCGACAGGCTTGCAAAAACCACTGTTTTTTTATACAGTGTCTGCGTGAGTGGGAAGGGCGGTTTCGTATGCTCGATCGAGCGGCGAAAAACCCCGTGAACACTGCCTCAGACGCCGTTCATCATAGCAAAGGACGATTCATGGAAGAAAGCAAGAAAGGCCCCGCTGGCATGACTGCGGAGAAGAGCAAGGCCCTGGCCGCCGCGCTCTCGCAGATCGAAAAGCAATTCGGCAAAGGGTCGATCATGCGGCTCGGCGCAGGTGAGGCGGTCGAAGACATTCAAGTGGTTTCCACCGGTTCGCTCGGGCTGGACATCGCGCTCGGCGTCGGCGGCTTGCCGCGCGGTCGTGTCGTGGAAATCTACGGTCCGGAGTCGTCGGGTAAAACCACGCTCACGCTGCAGGTGATCGCGGAGATGCAGAAGCTCGGCGGCACGGCGGCGTTCATCGACGCGGAACACGCGCTCGACGTGCAGTACGCCGGCAAGCTCGGCGTGAACGTGCCCGAACTGCTGATCTCGCAGCCGGACACGGGCGAGCAGGCGCTCGAAATCGCGGACGCGCTGGTGCGCTCCGGCTCCATCGACATGATCGTGATCGACTCGGTCGCGGCGCTCGTGCCGAAGGCGGAAATCGAAGGCGAAATGGGCGACTCGCTGCCGGGTCTGCAAGCGCGTCTGATGTCGCAGGCGCTGCGCAAGCTCACCGGCACGATCAAGCGCACGAACTGCCTCGTCATCTTCATCAACCAGATCCGCATGAAGATCGGCGTGATGTTCGGCAACCCGGAAACCACCACGGGCGGCAACGCGCTCAAGTTCTACTCGTCGGTGCGTCTGGATATCCGCCGTATCGGTTCGATCAAGAAGAACGACGAAGTCATCGGCAACGAGACGCGCGTGAAGGTTGTGAAGAACAAGGTCTCGCCGCCGTTCCGCGAAGCCATCTTCGACATTCTTTATGGCGAAGGCATTTCGCGTCAGGGTGAAATCATCGATCTGGGCGTGCAGGCGAAGCTGGTCGACAAGGCGGGGGCCTGGTACAGCTACAACGGCGATCGCATCGGTCAGGGCAAGGACAACGCGCGGGAATTCCTGCGCGAAAATCCGGACATCGCGCGCGAGATCGAGAACAAGATCCGCGAATCGCTGGGCGTCGCTGCATTGGGCGAAGCTGTCGTCGCAAGCGCCGCAGCGGCCGACGACGAGTAAGCATCGAGCCTGAAGGAAGATGCAGACGCGCCGGCTCGGATCCAAGGCAGACCCGGCGGATAACGGAACCGGCGACGATTCCGATTCCGTCGATCGCTACGAGCGAAGCAGCGAGCGGCGCGGTGCATCGTCGAAGTCAGGCGGCTTCAGGCGCAGCAACAAGGAACGCGCCGGCGCGAAGTCATTCGCGTCGGCGCATCGCGTTTTCGAGCCTGTTAAAAGGGATGAAAGCAGCGTAGACGCGAATGATCGCGCGGCCCGCCTGGAACAAGCTCGCGCCTTACTGAAGCAGGCGACAGCGCAGCCGAAGGCGCCTCCCGCCGATCGCAGCCCGCCGTCCGCTAACCCGCCGGACCCATTCGAAGACGCCGATCCATTCGAGCCCTTCGAACAATGCGTGCCTTCCGAGCCATCGCCAGCCGTTTCCGGCGAAACGGTTTATAGCCGCTCCAGCCAGCGCACCCGCAAGACATCGGCAAACGAAGTCAACAATCCCAAACGTCCGCAACGCTCGTTGAAGGGCCGCGCGCTCGCGTTCCTGTCGCGTCGCGAGTACAGCCGCGCGGAGTTGTCGCGCAAGCTGCGTCCGTACGTCGAAGAAGCCGCTCCGCTCGAATCCCTGTTGGACAGTCTCGAGCGCGATGGCTGGCTGTCGAACGAGCGCTTCGTCGAGAGCGTCGTGCATCGGCGGGCGTCGCGCATGGGCGGCAGCAGGATCATCAGCGAGCTGAAGCGGCATGCCGTCGGCGAAACGCTCATCAGCGAAACCGCCGACAAGCTCGCGCAGTCCGAAACCGCGCGCGCCAGGGCGGTGTGGGAAAAGAAATACGGCGTGCCGCCGGAGACGCCCGCCGAGCGCGCCAAGCAGGCGCGCTTTCTGGCTGCGCGCGGTTTTTCGAGCGGTACGATCGGCAAGATATTGAAGGGCGGTGACGAAGATTGGAGCGAGGAAATCGTCGACGACTGAGCGCCCGTTCGGCTTGATCCGCACGCGCGTTCCATTCGTCAGGCACATGCCCGGCTCGAAATACCCGATATGCTAAAATTCCACGGTTTTCCCCGTACCGGCTCACTCCAGCATGCCTCTCTCGCCTCCCGCTCCCCGACAATTGCGTCATAGCCGCGCGATTCGAGTGGAAGCGTTCGAACGCGACGACGGCCTGTGGGATATCGAAGCCTGTCTAACCGATGAGAAGCCGCGCGACTTCCAGCTCGCGACGGGCGTCCGGCCGCACGGCCTGCCGATCCATGAACTCTGGCTGCGCATCACCATCGATCGCACACTCAGCATCGTCGACGTCGAAGCGTCGTCCGACTGGGCGCCGTATGGCGGTTTGTGCGCCGAGTCCAATGCGGTCTATCGCAAGCTCATCGGGCTCAATCTCCTCCAGAATTTTCGCCGCGAAGCCAACACGCTGCTGCGCGGCACTGCCGGCTGCACGCATCTCACCGAGTTGTGCGGGGTCTTGCCGACCGCAGCCATTCAGGCATTCGCGGGCGACGTCTGGAAGATCGAGGACGGCAATCCATTCAAGCAAGCCGACGCCAACGCGCAGCGCGACGAGCCGCCGTTTCAGCTCGGCCGATGCCACGCGCTGCGTTTCGACGGACCCGCGGTCAGGGAACACTACCCGCGCTGGTTCGGCCACGCCCCCGGCGAACCATCCAGATCCGGAACAACGGTGCAAGACAGGCCGGAGACAAAGTCCGCCTCGTAGCGCGCAAGCAGCGCTCGCGCTCACGCACGGAATTCAAACAAGAAAAGAATCAGCGGTTCAAGCAAACAGAAGTTCACTCCAACTCTCAGACTGAAGGAATCACGCATGAAGATTCACGAGTACCAGGGTAAGGAAATCCTGCGGAAATTCGGCGTCGCGGTCCCGCGCGGCAAACCCGTGTTCTCGGTGGATGATGCGGTCAAGGCCGCGGAAGAGCTGGGCGGCCCGGTTTGGGTCGTCAAGGCGCAGATTCACGCCGGCGGCCGCGGTAAGGGCGGCGGCGTGAAGGTCGCGAAGTCGATCGAACAGGTCCGCGAATACGCGAACCAGATCCTCGGCATGCAGCTCGTCACGCACCAGACCGGCCCCGAAGGCCAGAAGGTCAATCGCCTGCTGATCGAAGAAGGCGCGGACATCAAGAAGGAACTGTACGTCGGCCTCGTGCTCGACCGCGTTTCGCAGAAGATCGTCGTGATGGCGTCGAGCGAAGGCGGCATGGACATCGAAGAAGTCGCGGAAAAGACGCCGGAACTGCTGCACAAGTTCGCCGTCGAGCCGTCGACCGGTCTGCAAGACGCGGACGCCGATGATCTCGCACGCAAGATCGGCATTCCCGATGCATCGATCCCGCAAGCGCGCGCGATCCTGCAAGGCCTGTACAAGGCGTTCTTCGAAACCGACGCATCGCTCGCGGAAATCAACCCGCTGATCGTGACCGGCGAAGGCAAGGTCATCGCGCTCGACGCCAAGTTCAACTTCGATTCGAACGCGCTGTTCCGTCATCCGGAAATCGTCGCGTACCGCGATCTGGACGAAGAAGATCCGGCTGAAGTCGAAGCGTCGAAGTTCGACCTCGCATACATCTCGCTCGACGGCAACATCGGCTGTCTCGTGAACGGCGCAGGCCTCGCGATGGCCACGATGGACACCATCAAGCTGTTCGGCGGCGAGCCGGCGAACTTCCTCGACGTCGGCGGCGGTGCGACGACCGAGAAAGTGACCGAAGCGTTCAAGCTGATGCTGAAGAACCCGAACCTGAAGGCGATCCTCGTGAACATCTTCGGCGGCATCATGCGTTGCGACGTGATCGCCGAAGGCGTGATCGCTGCGTCGAAGGCCGTGGACCTGAAGGTGCCGCTCGTCGTGCGCATGAAGGGCACGAACGAAGACCTCGGCAAGAAGATGCTGGCCGACTCGGGCCTGCCGATCATCTCGGCGGACAGCATGGAAGAAGCCGCGCAGAAGGTCGTCGCGGCGGCCGAAGGCAAGTAAGCGCGTTCGCTTGTTGCCTTAAGAGAGCGTTCCACCAGATACGAATGGCGGCGCCTGGCTTTTTGCATGGCGACGCCAAACGAACAGAGGTCACTACATGTCGATTCTGATCAACAAAGACACGAAGGTCATCACGCAGGGCATCACCGGCAAGACCGGCCAGTTCCACACGCGCGCCTGCCGCGAATACGCGAACGGCCGCGAAGCGTACGTCGCGGGCGTGAACCCGAAGAAGGCCGGCGAAGACTTCGAAGGCATTCCCATTTACGCGTCCGTGAAGGAAGCGAAGGCCGAAACCGGCGCGACCGTTTCGGTCATCTACGTGCCGCCCGCGGGCGCTGCCGCCGCGATCTGGGAAGCCGTCGAGGCCGATCTCGATCTCGCGATCTGCATCACGGAAGGCATTCCGGTTCGCGACATGCTCGAAATCAAGGACCGCATGCGCCGCGAAAATCGCAAGACGCTGCTGCTCGGACCGAACTGCCCCGGCACGATCACGCCGGACGAGCTGAAGATCGGCATCATGCCGGGTCACATCCACAAGAAGGGCCGCATCGGCGTCGTGTCGCGTTCGGGCACGCTGACGTATGAAGCGGTCGGCCAGTTGACGGCGCTGGGCCTCGGCCAGTCGTCGGCGGTCGGTATCGGCGGCGATCCGATCAACGGTCTGAAGCACATCGACGTGATGAAGATGTTCAACGACGATCCGGAAACGGACGCCGTCATCATGATCGGCGAGATCGGCGGTCCGGACGAAGCGAACGCCGCTTACTGGATCAAGGACAACATGAAGAAGCCGGTCGTCGGCTTCATCGCGGGCGTGACGGCGCCTCCGGGCAAGCGCATGGGCCACGCAGGCGCGCTGATCTCGGGCGGTGCGGACACGGCTGACGCCAAGCTCGAAATCATGGACGCGTGCGGCATCAAGGTCACGAAGAATCCGTCGGAGATGGCACGTCTGCTGAAGTCGGTTCTCTGATCGAAGCAGGCAAATTACGCGAGGGTTTGGTACTCTTACTGATTCCTTTCGTAAAAGCCATTGAAAAGCGAGGGAGCGCTGCTTCCTCGCTTTTTTCATTTCAGCCTCATGCTTGAATTCTTTTCGACGCTCCATTGGGGCGCGGTCGTTCAGATCATCGTGATCGACATTCTGCTCGGCGGCGACAACGCCGTCGTGATCGCGCTCGCCTGCCGCAATCTGCCGGATCGGCAGCGCACGCGCGGCATCGTGTTCGGCACGCTCGGCGCAATCATCCTGCGCGTCGTGCTCATCGCGTTCGCGGTCTTTCTGCTCGACATTCCGTTTCTCAAGTTTCTCGGCGGCTTGCTGCTGCTGTGGATCGGCGTAAAGCTGATGCAGCCGGACCACGACGATCATCAGATCGACGCATCCGACCGGCTGTGGGCGGCGGTGAAGACGATCATCGTCGCCGATGCCGTCATGAGCCTCGACAACGTCATCGCGATCGCGGGCGCGGCCGAAGCCGCCGATCCGCGTCATAGGCTCACGCTGGTGATCTTCGGCCTGGTCGTGAGCATTCCGCTTATCGTCTGGGGCAGCACGCTGGTGCTGAAGCTGCTCGACCGCTTGCCCGCCGTCGTGCTGCTCGGCGCGGGTCTGCTCGGCTGGATCGCGGGCGGCCTCATCATCGACGATCCGTTCATCGACCGATGGCCCGCGCTCAATACCGAACTCGTCGGATATGCGGCGCGTCTGGCGGGCGCGTTGCTTGTCGTCGCGTTGGGCTGGCTGCTCAAGCGGCGCGCGCTCGCCGACGGCAATCGCGCGGCGGGTTGATTTCTCCTAGGCCGTTCGGCTGACTGCCGCCGGAGCGGCTCCCTGAATACGATCGAAGCGTCCTGACCGCATTGCGCGGAAGGGCGCATTTCTGTTTTTCAGGGAGTAGCAATGACGACGAAGGCTTCGGTTTTGGACGTGCCGCGCGAACGGCGCGCATGGTGGTTCGGGCGCACGAAAGATGCGCTGACACGCGGCTTCACACTGATCGAACTGATGATCGTGCTTGCGATCGTCGGCGTGGTCGCGGCGTATGCGATACCGGCGTATCAGGATTATCTTGCCCGAAGCCGCGTGGGCGAGGGCATGACGCTCGCGGCGGCCGCGCGCCTCGCAGTGGCGGAGAACGCGGCGAGCGGCGCGGATCTGGCGGGCGGATTCGCGTCGCCGCCGGGCACGCGCAACGTCGAGTCGATTCACGTCGACAGCGACAACGGGCAGATCACGATCGCCTATACGACGCGCGTCGCGCCGGCGGGTTCGAACACGCTCGTGCTCGTGCCTTCGACACCCGACAACGCCGATACACCTACGGCGCGCGTGTCGCTCAGCCGCGGTTCCGTGCAATCGGGGTCGGTGACGTGGGAATGCTTCGCGGGCAAGAAGACCGAGTCGTCGCTGCCCGCGCCGGGCGCCGGTCCGACGCCTGCGCAGGCGCCGACATTGCCAGGCAATCTCGCACCGCCGGAGTGCCGCGCGTAAGCACTGACGCGAAGCGCGGCGGGAGGATTTACGTCGCCGCCGCGCCGTCGCGCCGTCGTTTTTGCGCGAAAGTTGGCGATTTGGTAGCAAAACCGGCCGTTCGACGGACAGCGGGGGCAAAGTTTTGTATAGTGCGCCGGTCGCCGACGTTCCCAGTTCCTCATGCCTTCCCAATACGCGCGCTTTCTCTGCTTCGCCGTTCTGTGCCTTGCGTTGACGTTTCCCTTCGCGGTCGTCAACCACACGTATCCGATTCCGACCTTCTACGCCGAATACAGCGCGCTCGCGCTTTATCTGGCGCTCGGTGCGACGGTTGCGCTCCTCGTGCGCGTCTCCGAGCCGAAGGTGCCGTTCGCATCGCCGGTCGTCGCATTGATGCCGCTTGCGTTCGGCGTGTTGCTCGTCGCGCAGACGGTGCTGTTGCCGATCGCGCAGCCATCGATGAACTGGCTCGGCGGCGCGTTTCTGCTCGCTTCGTTTCTCGCGGTGCATACGGGCTTCGGTCTCGTGCGGGCGGGGCTCGGCGAGAAGACGCTGCGTATCGGCGCGGCTGCGCTGATGGTCGGCGGACTGTTCGCGGTCTTCTGCCAGATCGTGCAGTTGCTGCATCTCGAAGTGAAATTCACGCCGTTCGTGGTCGCGTACAACGTGATGATCGAACGGCGCCCGTTCGGCAACATGGCGCAGGCGAATCACCTCGCGACCGTGATCGCGTTCGCGCTGGCGGGCGCGCTTTATTTCGTGCAGGCGCGTCGGCTGCCGCTCGTTCTGTGGCTGATCTTGTCGGCGATCTACTCGCTCGGGCTCGCGTTGACCGTATCGCGCGGGCCGTGGCTGCAGACGGCGGTGATCGTCGTCGCCGGCTTCTGGATGGCGTTCGTGCTTGGGCGGCCGGTAGCGTCGGAAGGCTTCGACGGCCCCGGCCGCCGCGATACGCGCGCGTGGATCGTCCCGATTCTGCTCGCGATCGTCTTTTTCGCGGTGAACGCGGCCGTGCGTTGGGCGAACGTGCGCTTCGATTTCGGGCTCGCGCAATCGGCGGCGGAGCGCATGCAGGAAGCGAGTCAGATCGCGCCGCGGCTCGCGCTCTGGAAGTACGGCTGGACGATGTTCAAGACGCATCCGCTGCTGGGCGTCGGATGGGGCGAGTTTCCGCGCTATCAGTTCGACCTCGTGCGCGATCTGGGCGGCGTCGAGATCGCGAACAACGCGCACGACATCTTCATCGATCTGCTCGCGAAAACCGGTGCGCTCGGCGTCGCGATTCTGGTCGCGAGCGTCGTCTTCTGGCTGATTCGCGTGCTGCGCGCGCCGCAGACGCCGGCGCGCATTTTCGGATTGTCGCTGCTCGGCGTCCTGATGATGCATGCGCTCGTCGAGTATCCGCAGCAGTACATGTTCTTTCTGATGCCGGCGATGCTCGTCATCGGCCTTCTGGAGACGCGTCCCTTGCGGCTGGTTCCGCGTCCGCTCTCTTATGGCGTATATGTCGTGCTGGTGCTCGGCGGGCTCGCGGCGTTGTATCCGACCTTACGCGACTACAACCGCGCGGAAGTGCTGTACTACGGCTCGCGCCCGGCCGAGCAGTATCGTGAAAATCCGTCTTTCCTGTTCACGGCGTGGGGCGAATACGGTGCGGCGACCTTGCTGCCGATCAACGCGCAGAACGTCGAGGAGAAACTCGCGGCGCATCGGAAGGCGATTGCGCTGTTGCCGGGCGAGACCGTGCTGCGCCGCTACGCGGTGTTGCAGGCGCTCGCCGGGCAGAAGGCCGAGGCGCTCGACACGATGGCGCGCCTGAAGATCTTCGCGACGCAGTTGCACGACTGGCCGAAGCAGCTTTTGGCCGTCTACGATCTGGCGGACGAAGCGGGCAAGCCGCTGGCGTCGTTCAAGGCGGATCTGGTGAAGCTGTATGGTGTGCCGCTGCCGAATCAGGAGCCTTCGGAGGATGAGGAAGAAGAGTGAGCGGTCAGGGCGCGGGCGACGGCTGGTCGTCCGCCACCCAATCCCCCGACTTCCCACCGTGCTTTTCCATCACTTTCACATTGGTGATGGTCATCCCCCGATCCACCGCCTTGCACATGTCGTAGATCGTGAGCAATCCGACCTGCACGGCGGTCAGCGCTTCCATTTCCACGCCCGTGCGCCCGACCGTCTCCACGCGCACTTCACAGTGCACGCCGGGTAGCGCTTCATCGATCGTGAAATCCACCGCGACGCGCGTCAGCGCCAGCGGATGACACAGCGGAATCAGATCGGCCGTGCGCTTCGCACCCTGAATCGCGGCGATGCGCGCGACGCCCAGCACATCGCCTTTTTTCGCTCGGCCTTCGCGGATCAGCGCGAGCGTGGGCGCGAGCATCGCGATCGAGCCGCGTGCAACGGCCACGCGGCGCGTTTCGTTTTTCGCGCCGACATCGACCATATGCGCCTCGCCGGCGGCATCGAAATGGGTGAGTCCGGACATAGCGTCTCCTTCGAATGGGCGCCTATCATACCAGCGTGAATCCGCGCGATTTTCCGCAGAACGCCACGGTCCGGCGCGACGCACCGCCGACCTGAGACGCGCCGCGCGCAACACTTGATACGATAAGCCCGTTTCGATTCTCGAGCCGACTATCGGCGCTTCGCGCCATGCATTTCACACGTCCGAGCCGCGCGCTCGCCTCCCTCCTTTGCGTCGCCCTCGCCATGCCGCCCGCGGCGCTGGCGCAATCCAGTTCGCCTTCCGCGGGCTCGACCGGCACGCTCGCGGCCGCGCAACTGCGCGCGTCGCAGGAAAGCGCCAGCGGCGACGTGCCGGGCAACATCGCGGAAGGCGTGTTCGGCGTCTACGGCGGCGCGGAAAGCCGTTTCGCGAACCGCCCCGGGACGATGTCCGGTTTGCGCGCGCCGCTGTCGTCGGTGCAGCTTCCGGATCTCGGCGACGGCTCCGGCGGCTCCCTCACGCCGCAGGCCGAGCGCAAGGTCGGCGAGAAGATGATGCGCGAAGTGCGCGCCGATCCCGATTATCTCGACGACTGGCTGCTGCGCGACTATCTCGACTCGATCTCGTCGAAGCTTTCAGCGGCGGCGGCGACGCAGTATCTCGGCGGCTATCGGCCGGATTTCGATCTCTTCGCCGTGCGCGACGCGCAGATCAACGCGTTTTCGATGCCGGGCGGCTTTATCGGCGTGAACACGGGGCTGATTGCCGCGACGCAAACGGAATCGGAGCTGGCGTCGGTCATCGGCCATGAAATGGGGCACGTCCTTCAGCGGCACATCGCGCGGATGCTCAGCACGCAGGAAAAGAGTTCCTACGCCGCACTCGCCGGGATGCTCGCCGGCCTGCTCGCGGGCCTGCTCGCCCATAGCGGCGATCTCGGCATGGGCATCGCGATGGGCGGCCAGGCGTTCGCCGTCGACAATCAGTTGCGCTTCTCGCGCGCGGCCGAGCACGAGGCCGACCGCGTCGGTTTCCAGATGCTCGCGGCCGCCGGCTACGATCCTTACGCGATGGCAGCGTTCTTCGAGCGTCTCGATCGCGCGTCGATGGCCGATAACGGCGTGCCGCCGTACGTGCGCACGCATCCGCTCACGATCGACCGCATCGCCGACATGGAAGGCCGCGCGCGGCGCGTGCCGTACCGGCAGCCGCGTCAGTCGGCCGAATATGCGTTCGTGCGCGCCCGGGCGCGCGTGCTGCAGGTGAATTACGCGAGTGATTATCGCGAGGTCGCGAGCCGGCTCAAATCGGAAATCGAGGATCAGACGGCGCTCAATCCCGCGTCCAACTGGTACGGCATCGCGCTCGCGCAATCGCTGCTGGGCAATCACGACGCGGCCAGCGACGCGCTCGCGAAGGCGCGCGCGCTATTCGAGGGCGAGGAGGCGAGCGCGGCGGCGGCATCGGCGCAAGTGCAAAAGGAGGATCGCGCGGTTGGTCAAACGCAGCCGGCTCCGCGCAAGAAGAGCGGCGAGCCGTCGCTGCGCAACGCGGATGCGTCGACGATCGCGACGCCGCTCGACAACGCGCGCACGCCGCTCAATCTCGGAGACTCCGGCAACGGCAATGCATTGCGCGCGAAGAGCGACATCGTGCTTCCACCGGTTCGCGTCGAAGCCCGATCGGCTCCGCCGGCGAAACCTCAATCCGCACCGCCGGCGCTGCGCAGCACGCCGAGCCTCGACGTGCTCGCCGCCGACATCGCGCGCCGCGCCGGTCGCAACGACGATGCGATCCGCCTCGCGGACCTCGCGCAAAAGCGCTGGCCGGCGTCGCACGCCGCCATCGACGTGCATCTGCAGACGCTGCTTTCCGCGCGCCGCTTCGCCGACGCCCAGACGCTCGCGCGCCGCGAAACACGCGCCGAGCCGACGCGCCCCGACTGGTGGTTCTATCTCGCGCAGGCAAGCGCGGGTCTCAACGATCCGCTGCAACAGCATCAGGCGATGGCGGAAAAGTTCGCGCTCGATGGCGCGTGGGCATCCGCGATCCGGCAACTGAAGGAAGCGCGCGACGTCAAGACCGCGAGTTTCTACGATCTTTCGACGATTTCCGCCCGGCTGCGCGATTTCGAGACGCGCTACAAGGAAGAGCGCGAGATGGAGAAGAACGGCTAGCTAGCTCAGTCTTTCTTCGCGGCGGCGCGTTCGGCCGGACTCGCGACGAAGCCAAAGCGCGCGGCGACATCGGCGCGGGCGATCGGCTGCACGGTCAGATCGACGCCGTCGCGCCAGTGGAACACGCCGCGTGTGCCGGCATCGTCGAGCGACGCGTGGTCCGCGAACAGTTCGAGATCGTGATCGTGAAGGGCGGCGATGCGTGCGGGCGAGGCGTCATCGGAAAGGAGAATGCCGCCTGCGTCGTCGATCCAGACATGCGCCGGCTCGAACGGCGCGCCGCCCTGATCGATCAGCCGCAATGCGCCGTCCGCCGCATGCAGACGCACGATCCACGGCGTGTACACGAGCTCAACATACACGCGCTGCGGACCGTTCTGAAAGAACCACTGGCCGTCGGCATCGCTTTCGTAGTTGCGGTTGATGAAGCCCAGCAGCGCCTCATGCCGGATCGGCGTGCCGAGTTCGCCGGCGGCTTGCGCGGCGTCGTCGCGCATGCGCCACTGACCGCGCCGGTCGAGCAGCAGCCAGCCCGTGCAGTGCGGAACGTTGGGCCATTTGGCGAGCGCCTGCTTGACGATGTCATCCATGACGGTTCACGAAACGAAGTTCTCCAGATAACCGAACACGCGCTGCGACAGCCAGTCGATCCGGCCCGGAAACGGTCCCGTCATGAAGCCGACGTGCCCGCCGTGGTTCGGCTGATCGAGCGTCACGCGCGCCGATACTTCCGCCGTCGACGGCAACGCGAACTCGGGCAGGAACGGATCGTTGCGCGCGTTCAGCAGCAGCGCGGGCACTTCGATGTGCTTCAGATGCGCGCGGATCGTCGCCGTCGACCAGTAGTGATTGGTGTCGCGAAAGCCGTGCAGCGGCGCGGTGACGACGTTGTCGAACTCGTACAGCGTGCGCGCGGCGAGCACGGCGTTGCGGTCGTAGAGACCGGGATACTGCCCGAGCTTCGCGAGCGCCTTCTTTTTGAGCGACTTCAGGAAGCTGCGCGTATAGACCATGCCGAAGCCTTGCGAGATCGCGAGGCCGCCCGCGTGGACGTCGAGCGGCGCGGAAATGGACGCCGCCGCGCTAATGATCGACGCGTCCGTGCCGCGCTGGCACAGCCAGTGCAGCAGCACGTTGCCGCCGAGCGACACGCCCGCCGCGACGATCGGCCCGCGATGCACTTGCGCGAGCCGCCGCAGAATCCAGTCGACTTCGGCGCTGTCCGCGAGATGGTAGAAGCGCGGCAGCAGATTGAGCGGGCCGCTGCAACTGCGGAAATGCGGCACGACGCCGTGCCAGCCGCGCGCCCGGGCGGCGGCCATCATCGTGCGAGCGTAGTGCGAATCGGAACTGCCTTCGAGGCCGTGGAAGAGCACGAAGAGCGGGGCGTTCGCGGCGGGTTGATCGGCGGGATCGGCGGGATCGTGCGCGAGAAAGTCGAGATCGATGAAATCGCCGTCGGGCGTATTCCAGCGCTCGCGCCGGTAACGCACGTCGGGCTTGCGGCCGAAGAGCGCCGGGACGATGGTTTGCGCATGGCTCGTGGGCAGCCAGCGCGGCGCGCTGTAGAGCCATTCGGCGGCGCCCGGCGAAAGCAGGCGCGCGGTTTCCTTCAGTGCCACGGCGGGCGCTTTGTCCACGAACGACGAATCGTGCTTCAACAACGGATCGCGCTTCATGGCCCCTCCCGACAGACGTCTTCTTCGAATTTCTTAGTGCAGCGGTCCCTGACCGTGACGCAGCTTCGCGGCGAACTGGCCCGCGGTTTCGATCGGCATCTCGCTTGCGTGAATATGCGCGATGCGCCACTCGCCGCGTTCGTGAACCATCACATACGTCGTGTAGATCATGCGCGGCGCGCTGGCTGGCTCGGCCGGCTGATGCGCCTCGGCGATCGCATAGACGACCGTGCCCAGGCTGTCGTACACGCGAATATCGAGCGGCTCGACGGTCACGGGCTGCGTCTCGAACTGCTTCGCGAGACCCGCGCGGATGCTTTCCAGCCCGTGCAGATGCGTGCCGTCCGCGCACACGCAGGTGGCGAACTCCTCGTCGATCCACAACGACATCACCGTGTCGATGCTGTTGTCCGCGACTGCCTGATAGTAAGCGTTGAGGGTATCGGCGGCGGCTTCGAAGAGGCGGGCGAAACGTGGCATGGCTCGTGGGTCTCTGGCATTCGATGCTTCACGCCAACGAAACGGCGCGCTGCAACGGTCATTGGTCAAAGCATGCCCCCGTTCGGAGACATTCGCGTGTCCGCACCCGCACACACGGCCGGAAACCGCCGGTACGAACACGCGTTTCGACGCGTGAGCGCAACATCAACGATGCGCGAGCAGCATGCCGCGCACATCGGCGAAGACCTGTTCGGCCGAGAGTTCGCGAAGGCAGTTCAGATGGCCGAGCGGACACTCGCGGGCAAAGCACGGACTGCATTCAAGATGCAGCCATTGTACCTTTGCGAGATCGGACAAGGGCGGCGTGTGGCGCGGATCGGTCGAGCCGTAGACCGCGACGAGCGGCCGGCGCGAGGCGGCCGCGACGTGCATCAGCCCCGAATCGTTCGTGACGACGGCGCTCGCCCGCGAAATCAGCGCGCACGCCTCACCGAGCGAAGTCTGGCCGCACAGGTTGCGCACCATCGGCGCGCGCTCCGCGATGGCCTGCGCGATCGGCGCATCCTTCTTCGAACCGAGCGCGATCATGCGCGCATACGGAAACGACTGCGCGATGAACTGGGCGAGCGAAGCGAAATGCTCCGGCGGCCAGCGCTTGGCCGGACCGTATTCCGCGCCGGGGCAGAACACGACGAGCGGCGCGCGCGTGTCGAGGTTGAAGCGCGTCGAGACGCGCGCGGCTTCGTTCGGA
Organism: Caballeronia sp. LZ008; assembly: GCF_031451435.1. NCBI lineage: Bacteria > Pseudomonadati > Pseudomonadota > Betaproteobacteria > Burkholderiales > Burkholderiaceae > Caballeronia > Caballeronia sp. LZ008. The sequence goes on from NZ_JARUXK010000001.1 coordinate 457,334, forward strand.
TCGGCTTCGAGGCGCGGCACGGGCAGCGTCTGCGCGTCGGGAAGCGCGGCGGCTTCCGGCTGCGCGAACCGGTCGACGAACGGCAGCTTCGCGCCCGGCGCATAGGCGAGCGCCGCGTAATGCGCGGTCATCGGCGGACGGTCGGTTTTCGGCGGATTCGCGTGGCGCACGTTCAAGAGCCCGTAGCGGCTCTCGCCCTTGTAGCCGATGCGCAGGTTGATGCCCGCCATCCACGGAATCAGCGCGGATTTGACGGAGTTGGGCAACACGTAGGCGGCGTCGTAACCGACATCGCGCAAATCACTCGCGAGCTGCCAGCGGCGCAGCAGTTGCAGCTTGCCGTGGGCGAGGTCGGTCGCGTAGACATCGCGGATTTCCGGCATGCGCTCGAGCACGGGTGCGACCCAGGTGGGCGCGACGGCGTCGATCGCGATACGCGGATGAAGCTTGCGCAAGAGCGTGAAGAGCGGCTGCGCCATCAATGCGTCACCGATCCAGTTCGGTGCTATAACCAGCGCGCGGCGCATCTGTTGTTATCCGATCTCAAAATGAACGCGGCCCGCCGCCTTGGGGCGAGCCGTCGATTGTCGTGGGTATGTTTCGCGCCGCGTACGGCGCGCGTGAGCCGGGGCGCGGCCAGCGCCCCGCGGGCTTCAGTGACCGCCCTTGAGCACTTCGCCGTCTTTCAGCTTGTAGCGCGTGCCGCAATACGGGCAGCGCGCCTCGCCGTGCGTCACGTCGATGAACACGCGCGGATGCGTGCTCCAGCGCTGCATCTTCGGGTTCGGGCAGAAGGCGGGCAGATCCTTCGCCGACAATTCCACCAGCGGCATTTCCTTCAGGTCGCTCATTGCTATCTCTTTTCGTGATGTACGTCGCGCGGCGAGCGAACGGCCCGCCGCGTCGCATGAGATTGTTTAAACCTTCGCGAGCCAGCTCGCGTACTTCTCGTTCTTGCCGCCGACGACGTCGAAGAACGCGCTTTGCAGCTTTTCCGTGATCGGACCGCGCGCGCCCGAACCGATGGTGCGGTTGTCCAGCTCGCGGATCGGCGTGACTTCGGCGGCGGTGCCGGTGAAGAACGCTTCGTCGCAGGTGTAGACCTCGTCGCGGGTGATGCGCTTTTCGATCACCGGGATGCCGAAATCGCGCGCCAGCGTGATGACTGTGTCGCGCGTGATGCCGTCGAGGCACGAAGCCAGATCCGGCGTGTAGATCTTGCCGTTGTTCACGAGGAAGAAGTTTTCGCCGGAGCCTTCCGACACGTAGCCGTCGACGTCGAGCAGCAGCGCTTCGTCGTAGCCGTCGGCGACGGCTTCCTGGTTGGCGAGAATCGAGTTCACGTACCAGCCGGACGCCTTCGCGCGGACCATCGACACGTTCACATGATGGCGCGTGAACGACGACGTCTTCACGCGGATGCCCTTGGCGAGCCCGTCTTCACCGAGATACGCGCCCCACGGCCACGCGGCGATCGCAACATGGATGGTGTTGCCCTTCGCCGACACGCCGAGCTTTTCCGAGCCGACCCAGATGATCGGGCGGATGTAGCACGACTCGAGCGCGTTCGCCTTCACGACTTCGAGTTGCGCGGCTTCGAGCGTCGCGGCATCGAACGGGACGTCCATCTGGAAGATCTTCGCCGAGTTGAGCAGGCGCTTCGTGTGTTCCTTCAGGCGGAAAATGGCCGTGCCCTGCGCGGTCTTGTACGCGCGCACGCCTTCGAAGACACCCATGCCGTAGTGCAACGTGTGGGTCAGAACGTGGATCTTGGCATCACGCCAGTCGATCAGCTTGCCATCCATCCAGATCTTGCCGTCGCGGTCGGCCATTGACATACGGTTCTCCTAGCTGTCTCGTTCAAGTGAGTTCGGGCAGGCCGCCAAAGACTTCCGGGCGGCGGCGCTCGCGCATCTCGCGCCGCGTTCGTGCATCGGCGATTGCCGGCGAACGCGCGCATCGGAGGCGCAAAGGCTGTGAAAGACCGTCATTTTAGCGTCTTTTCGCGACGAAACCGATCTTGGAGCGCCTTTCACGACGCTATAATTTGCCTTTCGCCGTCCGCTGAAAACAGCGGGACGAAACGGCGAAGCCCGCCATTCCCGATTTTCCCGGTTTTTCCCGATCCATCGCGCAATCGCTCGAGGCCGCGCATTGGCATCACGGGTGGTCTTCATCGCCTCGCATTCGCTCATGCTTGACCGGCTGTCCGACACCAATCGCCGCGCGTTTTTCGAGGGCGTGCGTACCTTTTCTCCCGCCGTCCTGGCGACGTTTTCCTGGGGTCTCGTGACCGGCGTCGCGATGACGAAGTCCGTGCTCACCGTGCCGCAGGCGCTCGGCATGTCGTTCGCGGTGTACGCGGGCTCGTCGCAGCTCGCGGTGCTGCCGCTCTTCGCCGCGAAGCTGCCGCTCTGGACGATTCTCCTGACCGCCGCGATGGTCAATCTGCGCTTCGTGATCTTCAGCGCGGGGCTCGCGCCGCATTTCTCGTGGCTGCCGCTGAAGCGGCGTCTGCTGCTCGGCTATTTCAACGGCGACATCATCTATCTGATGTTCTCGAAGCGGAATTTTCCTGCCGGCTGGCAGCCCGGCAAGGAGGCGTTCTTCTGGGGACTGGCGGTATCGAGCTGGTTGTCATGGCAAACATCGTCGGTGCTCGGCATCTTGCTCGCGAGCCTGATTCCCGATGACTGGGGCCTCGAACTCGCCGGCACGCTCGCGCTGATCCCGCTCATCGTTTCCGCTATCGCGACGCGTTCGACGCTCGCGGCGGTCGCGGTGGCGAGCGTCGTCGCGTTGCTGGCGTTCGATCTGCCGTATCGTTTCGGCTTGCCGCTCGCGGTGTTCGCGGCGCTTATCGCGGGCACGCTCGCGGATGTCGTCGCCGAGCGGGCCGCGCCCAAATCCGCATCCGATGCCACGAGGTCCAGCCGATGAGCGCGCTGCAAGTCTGGCTCGCGATCATCGGCATGGGCGTGGTCACGGCGGTGACGCGCGCGCTCTTTCTGATCGGCGGCGAGCGCATGGTGCTGCCGCCGCGCGTGCAGCGTGTGCTGCGGTATGCGCCGGCCGCCGCGCTCGCGGGCGTCGTCGTGCCGGATCTGCTCGAAACGCCCGCGGGCATTTCGCTGTGGCTGTCGAACCATGCGTTGTGGGCATCGGCGGCGGGACTCGCGTATTACCTGTGGCGGCGCGGCATGATGGGCACGATCGCCGTCGGCATGGTGGTGTTCACGCTGCTGCGGCTCGTGGCCTGACCGCGGCGTGGAGATGGCTACGCGCCGCGTCAAATACGCGTCATCAACGATTGCCCGCTAAAAGCGGCCGGGTTGATCGGTTAAAATGAGGGTCTTTCCCGAGTGAGCGAGGTCGAAAGTGTGTCCGGCAGTCACCGCGCTACGGTTTTGCAATTCATTTTGCAACACGCCGCTCCCGGCTCCATCGCCGCGCCCGGGCAGGGCTTGCGCGCCTCTCCGGATTCATCTGTCTCATCCCTTTCTCCCGCATCCCGCGCGCGCGTTCGGCTTAAGCGCGCGTCCTTCGCCCCCAGCTTGAACCGCGCGCGAGCCGTCCTGCCCGGCGGCCTGCGCGCGGCGACTCCACGAACCGGCCCGCCCCGACGGCCGTTCCCGCCCGAACCGCTTCTTTATCTACGTTGACTCCCATGACGAAAGTACTGCGTTTCACCGATCTGATCGCCGAAGGCAAAGTCTCCGGCAAGCGTGTGTTCATCCGCGCGGATCTCAACGTGCCGCAAGACGATAACGGCAACATCACCGAAGATACGCGCGTGCGCGCCTCGGTCCCGGCGATCAAGGCCGCTCTCGACGCGGGCGCGGCCGTGATGGTCACGTCGCACCTCGGCCGTCCGACCGAAGGCCAGTTCAAGCCGGAAGACTCGCTCGCGCCGGTCGCGAAGCGTCTGTCGGAGCTGCTCGGCCGCGACGTGCCGCTCGTCGCCGACTGGGTCGACGGCGTTCAGGTCCAGCCGGGCAACGTCGTGCTGTTGGAAAACTGCCGCTGCAACAAGGGCGAGAAGAAGAACGACGACGGCCTCGCGCAGAAGATGGCGAAGCTCTGCGACGTCTACGTCAACGATGCGTTCGGCACCGCGCACCGCGCCGAAGCCACGACGCACGGCATCGCGAAGTACGCGCCTGTCGCGTGCGCGGGACCGCTCTTGGCCGCTGAACTCGATGCGCTCGGCAAGGCGCTCGGCAACCCGAAGCGTCCGCTCGTCGCGATCGTCGCGGGCTCGAAGGTGTCGACCAAGCTCACCATTCTCAAGTCGCTCGCCGAGAAGGTCGATCAGCTGATCGTCGGCGGCGGCATCGCCAACACGTTCATGCTCGCGTCGGGCCTGAAGATCGGCAAGTCGCTCGCCGAAGCCGATCTCGTCGGCGAGGCGAAGGAAATCATCGAACAGGCGCGCACGCGCGGCGCATCGGTGCCGATTCCGAGCGATGTCGTCACCGCGAAGGAATTCGCCGCGACTGCGAAGGCGGAAACGAAGCCCGTCGCCGACGTCGCCGACGACGACCTCATCCTCGATATCGGCCCGGACACCGCGAAGGCGCTCGCCGCGCAACTCGAAACGGCCGGCACGATCGTCTGGAACGGGCCCGTCGGCGTGTTCGAATTCGACCAGTTCGGCAACGGCACCAAGACGCTCGCGCAGGCCATCGCGAATTCGTCGGCGTTCTCCATCGCCGGCGGCGGCGACACGCTCGCGGCCATCGCGAAGTACGACATCGCCGACAAGGTGAGCTACATCTCGACCGGCGGCGGCGCGTTCCTGGAATTCCTCGAAGGCAAGAAGCTGCCCGCGGTCGAAGTGCTCGAATCCCGCGCCGGGGCTTGAGGCGTTGGCCGCCCGAAACAATCCGGCGAAAGCAGGAAAGAAGGGCGCGCCAGCCGGCGGCGCGCAAACCGAAGAAATGGAAAGCGGCGCCGCGCTCGACGCGGCCGCCGAAGCAGCGCGGGTGATCGCGGAAGCGGCCCAACCCGATCAGACGGCGCCCGAAGACGAATCGGTGATTCCGGAAACGCCTCCGGTCATCATCGGCGGCGTGCCCGCCCATGCCCTGAATGAAATCGACAAAGCGACGCCGGCACGAACCGGCGCGCGCGCGCAACCGGTGAGCAACACCTCACTGCAAGCGCAACGTGCTCGCGGCCTCAACACGGGCGTTCCTACAGAGACGAGGAAAGACATGCATCGCGCTACCAAGATTGTTGCCACCATCGGCCCGGCTTCAACGAGCCCGGACGTCCTGCTGCAAATGCTGCAGGCGGGCCTCGACGTCGTTCGCTTCAACTTCTCGCACGGCACCGCCGACGATCACCGCCAGCGCGCCGAAATCGTCCGCGAGGCGGCGCGTCAGGTGGGCCGGGAAGTCGCGATCATGGCGGACCTGCAGGGCCCGAAGATCCGCGTCGGCAAGTTCGAGAACAACAAGACGATGCTCGTCGCGGGCAATCCGTTCATCCTCGATGCGAACTGCACGCTCGGCAACAACGAGCGCGTCGGGCTCGACTACAAGGATCTGCCGCGCGACCTGCGCGCGGGCGACGTGCTCCTGCTCAACGACGGCCTCATCGTGCTCGACGTGGTGCGCGTCATCGGCGAAGAGATTCACACGACGGTGAAGGTCGGCGGCGAGCTCTCGAACAACAAGGGCATCAACCGTCAGGGCGGCGGTCTCACCGCGCCCGCGCTGACCGAGAAAGACATGGAGGACATCAAGACGGCGATGTCGCTCGGCGCGGATTTCGTCGCGGTGTCGTTCCCGAAGAACGCGACCGACATGGAAATGGCGCGTCAGCTCGCGAACATCGCGGGCGCGCCGTACGGCATCAAGCCGAAGATGATCGCGAAGATCGAGCGCGCCGAAGCCATTCCGGCGCTGCAAGGCATTCTCGACGCATCGGACGGCATCATGGTCGCGCGCGGCGATCTCGCGGTCGAAGTCGGCAACGCGGCGGTTCCGGCGCTGCAAAAGCGCATGATCCGCATGGCGCGCGAGTCGAACAAGCTCGTGATCACCGCCACGCAGATGATGGAATCGATGATCCACGCGCCCGTGCCAACGCGCGCCGAAGTCTCCGACGTGGCGAACGCCGTGCTCGACGGCACCGACGCCGTGATGCTTTCCGCCGAAACCGCGGCCGGCAAGTATCCGGTGACGACGATCGAAACGATGGCCGCCATCTGTATCGAAGCGGAGAAGTCGGAAGAATCGCAGCTCGATCGCGATTTCCTCGACCGCACGTTCACGCGCATCGACCAGTCGATCGCGATGGGCGCGCTCTTCACGGCGTTCCATCTCGGCGCGAAGGCCGTCGTCGCGTTGACGGAATCCGGCTCGACCGCGCTGTGGATGTCGCGTCACTGGACGCACGTGCCGATCTTCGCGCTGACGCCGCGCGTGTCGAGCGAACGGACGATGTCCCTGTACCGCAACGTGACGCCGCTGCACGTCGACACCAACATGGACCGCGACACGGCGCTGAATCAGGCGCTGGAAGTGGTCGTGTCGAAGGGTTACGCGGCGCGCGGCGATATGGTCGTGCTGACGGTCGGCGAACCGATGGGCCAGGCAGGCGGCACGAACACGCTCAAGATCGTGCGCGTGGGCGATCACTTCTAAGCGTTTTTGAGAACGCTGCGCGGTCAAACGCCGCGCGATTTGTCGCAAGTCCGGAGCGAGCGCGGTCCCAGCAGCCGCGCTCGTTTCGTCAAGCGCGCAGGACGATGAAGCCGAAAACCGCCCGAGAGCGAGTTCGCGCGCTGAAGAATTCGTTTCACTTATGGAGTCTCACCACAATGCCTCTCGTATCAATGCGTCAACTGCTGGATCACGCTGCGGAAAACGGTTACGGTCTCCCGGCGTTCAACGTCAACAATCTGGAACAAGTGCAGGCGATCATGTCGGCGGCGAACGAAGTCAACGCGCCCGTCATCATGCAGGCGTCCGCTGGCGCGCGTAAGTACGCGGGCGAAGCGTTCCTGCGTCATCTGATCGAAGCGGCGGTCGAGTCGTATCCGCATATTCCGGTCGTGATGCATCAGGATCACGGTCAGTCGCCCGCGGTGTGCATGGCCGCGATCCGCTCGGGCTTCACCAGCGTCATGATGGACGGCTCGCTCGAAGCCGACGGCAAGACGGTCGCTTCCTACGAGTACAACGTCGCGGTGTCGAAGCAGGTCGTGGAGTTCTCGCATTCGATCGGCGTCACGGTCGAAGCCGAACTGGGCGTGCTTGGCTCGCTCGAAACGATGAAGGGCGACAAGGAAGACGGCCACGGCGCCGAAGGCACGATGACGCGCGAGCAGCTTCTGACCGACGTCGAGCAGGCCGCCGATTTCGTCAAGCAGACGCAATGCGATGCTTTGGCGATCGCGATCGGTACGTCGCACGGCGCGTACAAGTTCTCGAAGAAGCCGACGGGCGATATCCTCGCCATCGACCGCATCCGCGAAATTCACCAGCGCATTCCGAACACGCACCTCGTGATGCACGGTTCGTCGTCGGTACCGCAGGAATTGCTGGCCGAAATCCGCGAATTCGGCGGCGACATGAAGGAAACCTATGGCGTGCCGGTCGAGGAGATTCAGGAAGGCATCAAGCACGGCGTTCGCAAGGTGAACATCGACACCGATCTGCGCCTCGCGATCACCGGCGCGATCCGCCGCTATCTGTTCGAAAATCCGTCGAAGTTCGATCCGCGCGATTATCTGAAGCCCGCGCGCGAAGCAGCGAAGGAAATCTGCCGCCAGCGCTATATGCAGTTCGGCTGCGAGGGCATGGCCGGCAAGATCAAGCCGGTTTCGCTCGACAAGATCGCCGAAAAGTACAAGTCCGGCGCGCTGGCTCAGATCGTGAAATGAGACTGATCTGAATCAGCCGGGTTTTGTAAAGTAAAATCAACGGGTTCCGGGTTCGGAACCCGTTCGTCTTTCTCCTCGCCGCTTCCCACGTCGAAGCGGCGAATCACTTTTTTCCGGTACATGACGATGTCCACGCTATACGAATCCACGATCAAATCGCTGCCGCTGCTCGGCCGCGGCAAGGTCCGCGACAACTACGCCGTCGGCGACGACAAGCTCCTTATCGTGACGACCGACCGGCTTTCCGCATTCGACGTCGTCATGGGCGAGCCGATTCCGAACAAGGGCCGCGTGCTCAACACGATGGCCGATTTCTGGTTCGAGAAGCTCGGCCACATCGTGCCGAACCACAACACGGGCATCGATCCGGCGACGGTCGTCGCGGCGGACGAAGCCGAGCAGGTGAAGGGCCGCGCGGTCGTCGTGAAGCGCCTGGAGCCGATTCTCGTCGAAGCCGTGGTGCGCGGTTATCTCGCGGGCAGCGGCTGGAAGGACTATCAGGCGACGGGCGCGGTGTGCGGCGTCGAACTGCCGCCGGGCCTGCAGAACGCGCAGAAGCTGCCCGAGCCGATTTTCACGCCTGCGGCCAAGGCCGAAATGGGCCATCACGACGAAAACATCACCTACGATGAGATGGAACGCCGCATCGGCACGGAGCTTTCCGCGACGATCAAGCGCATTTCCATCCAGTTGTACAAGGAAGCGGCCGAGTACGCGGCGACGCGCGGCATCATCATCGCGGATACGAAGTTCGAGTTCGGCCTCGACAACAAGGGCGATCTCTATCTGATGGACGAAGTGCTGACCGCCGATTCGTCGCGCTTCTGGCCCGCCGATGGCTATCAGGTGGGCACGAATCCGCCGTCGTTCGACAAGCAGTTCGTGCGCGACTGGCTCGAAACGCAGCCGTGGAAGAAGGAACCGCCCGCGCCCAAGCTGCCCGACGACGTGATCGCGAAGACGTCGGAGAAGTATCAGGAAGCGCTCCAGCGTTTGACCGGCAAGACGCTCGACTGAGTAAGAAAGATGACGAACGAAGTACACAAGAACGAAGCGCCGCTCGTCGGCGTGTTGATGGGCTCCAGTTCCGACTGGGACGTGATGAAGCATGCCGTCGCGATGCTGCAGGAATTCGGCGTGCCGTACGAGGCACAGGTCGTCTCGGCGCACCGGATGCCGGACGAGATGTTCGCCTACGCGGAAAGCGCGCGCGAGCGCGGCCTGCGCGCGATCATCGCGGGCGCGGGCGGCGCGGCGCATCTGCCGGGCATGCTGGCCGCGAAAACCACGGTGCCGGTGCTCGGCGTGCCGGTGGCGAGCAAGTATCTGAAGGGCGTCGATTCGCTGCATTCGATCGTGCAGATGCCCAAGGGCGTGCCGGTCGCGACGTTCGCCATCGGCGAGGCGGGCGCGGCGAACGCGGCGCTCTTCGCGGTATCGATATTGAGCGTCACCGATGCGAAATTCGCCGATGCGCTCGCCGCTTTTCGCGTGAAGCAGAATCAGGCGGCGCGGGACATGACGCTGCCGCCGCTGTGATCCCACTTCGCAATCTGGCCCAACGATGAATCCACAAAACTCCCCGATCTCTCCCATCCTGCCGGGCGCATGGCTCGGCATGGTCGGCGGCGGCCAGCTCGGCCGCATGTTCTGCTTCGCCGCGCAATCGATGGGCTATCGCGTCGCCGTTCTCGATCCGGATGAGACGAGCCCCGCTGGCGCCGTCGCGGATCGCCATATCCGCGCCGCCTACGACGACCGCGCCGCGCTCACGGAACTCGGCCGACTGTGCGCGGCAGTATCGACGGAATTCGAGAACGTGCCGTCCGCCAGCCTCGAATTTCTCGCGTCGTGCACGTTCGTGAGCCCGGCGGCGAGTTGCGTGGCGATCGCGCAGGATCGCGTCGCGGAGAAACGCTTCATCGCGGAATCGGGCGTGCCGGTCGCGCCGCATGTCGTGATCGAATCGACGGAAGCGCTCGCCGCGCTGCCCGACGAGAAGATCGCGGCCGTGCTGCCGGGCATTCTCAAGACCGCGCGTCTCGGCTATGACGGCAAGGGGCAGGTCAGCGTGCGCAACGTCGCGGAACTGCGCAACGCGCATGCGTCGCTGTCGGGCGTGCCGTGCGTGCTGGAAAAGCGCATGCCGCTGAAGTACGAAGTGTCCGTGCTGATCGCGCGCGGCGGCGACGGCAAATCGGCCGTGTTTCCGCTCGCGCAGAACGTGCATGTGAACGGCATTCTCGCGAGGACGGTCGTGCCCGCCCCCGATGCGCCCGATGCGCTCGTCGCGCAGGCGCAGGACGCCGCGCTGACGATCGCCGCGAAGCTCGGTTACGTCGGCGTGCTGTGCGTCGAATTCTTCGTGCTGGAAGACGGCTCACTCATCGCCAACGAAATGGCGCCGCGCCCGCACAATTCCGGCCACTACACCGTCGATGCCTGCGCCACGAGTCAATTCGAGCAGCAGGTGCGCGCGATGACCGGCATGCCGCTCGGCGACACGCGCCAGCATTCGCCGGCCGCGATGCTGAATCTGCTCGGCGATATCTGGTTCGATGGCGACAAGGCGCGTTCGCCCGCGTGGGCGGAAGTCGCCGCGATGCCGGCGGCGCGGCTGCATCTGTACGGCAAGGAAGAGGCGCGCCGGGGCCGCAAGATGGGCCACATCAACTTCACGGCGGCGACGCTCGAGGAAGCGCGCACGGCGGCGCGTGACTGCGCGCGCATGCTGCATATCCCGCTCGATTGAGTTTTTTCGTAGTACAAGCAATGACCATCATCTATCCGAGCGCCGCGCAGATCGACGAAGCCGCGGCCCTGCTCGATGCCGGCGAACTCGTCGCGTTTCCGACCGAGACGGTCTACGGGCTTGGCGGCGACGCCGAGAATCCCGAGGCCATCGCGCGCATCTATGCGGCGAAAGGGCGGCCGGCGAATCATCCGGTGATCGTGCATCTCGCGCCCGAGGCTGATCCGGGCTATTGGGTGCGCGAGTTGCCCGCCGATGCGCAGAAGCTCATCGATGCGTTCTGGCCCGGTCCTTTGACGCTGATTCTCAAGCGCGCTGCGCATATTCCGGCGGCGGTCAGCGGCGGACAGGATTCGGTGGGCGTGCGGTGCCCGTCGCATCCGGTGGCGCAGCAATTGTTGTCGGCGTTTCATCGGCGGCGAACGGGGACGGGCAAGCAGGGCGGCGTCGCGGGGCCGTCGGCGAACCGTTTCGGGCATGTGAGTCCGACGACCGCGCAGCACGTTCGCGACGAGTTCGGCGATGCCGTGCATGTGCTCGATGGCGGCGCGGCGGATGTCGGCATCGAATCGACGATTCTGGATTTGTCGCGGGGCTTTCCGGCGCTGCTGCGGCCGGGGCATGTGAGTCCGCGGCAGATCGCGGATGTCATCGGGATCGCGCCGAAGCTGCCGGATGGATCGGATGCGACCGCGCCGCGTGCTTCCGGGACGCTGAAGGCGCATTACGCGCCGCGCACGCCGCTTTTGCTGCTGCCGTTCGCGTCGATCGAGCCGTTGCTTCGTAATCGTGACGGGAAGATTGCGCTGGTGGCGCGGGCGTCGAGCGCGGGGGAATGGGTGCGGGCTGCCGATGTTCACTTCGTGGCGGCGCCTGAGGATCCGCAGACTTACGCGCGCGATCTTTATGGCTTGCTGCGGGCGCTGGATCGGGCCAATGTCGAGCGGATTCTGATCGAGAAGCTGCCGGAGACGGTGGAGTGGATTGCTGTCAACGATCGGCTTGGCAGGGCGGCGGCGGCGTTCGAGGCGGAAGAGTGATTACTGGACTTTGCGCCTGTTTGTGAAAGATGGGTTTGGGGGATTTTGCTTTCCGGTCAGGAAGTTATGATGCAGGGGTTCCTCCGCGTGCGCGGAGATAGACCGATAGTCGATTGCCTTCTCGACCCAGTCCCAGCGGTTCCTCCGCGTGCGCGGAGATAGACCCATCCGGCGCTGGATGCGTACGCTTCCGCTGTAGGTTCCTCCGCGTGCGCGGAGATAGACCGTACTAGAACGTCAAACTGGACCGTATCGACGAATTCCTCCGCCCCGCGGAGCCTTTCTCACCGCAACAAAAAAACCGCTCGGGCGATCCCTCGCCCGAGCGGTTCTTCCATCCTAAAACCCAACCCTTACTTCCCCAACCCCGTCGCCGCAATCGTCTGCTCCGCGGCCTGCGCGTACAGCGCGTGCAGATGCGTCGTCGGATGCACGGTATCGGCGTACATGTACGTCTGATCCGCGCCCGCGACCGTCAATGTTTCCGGCGAGCAGAACAGCGACGTCGCGAAATCCTGCGGATTCGGCTCGCCGTACTTCTGCGCGGCCGCGGCCATCGCCTTCAGGTTGCACGCGGTGCCCGTATTCGACACCGTGAAGCCCAACTGCTGATAGTTCGCGGTGATCTGCGCCAGCTTCGGCGGCGTATCGAGGTAGATGACTTTCGACTTGATGTTGAGCGCCTGCAACGTCTGATCGAGCGCAGTATTGAACCCGATCGAAGCGCTCGAAAGACCGGCGCGCGTGACCGCGTCGCTCATCGTGCCCTGCGGCGTCGTGCCGATATCCGGCACGTTCGATACCAGCACATGCGTCGCGCCGTGCTGCAGGATCGTCGCGACGATTCCGCCGAGTTGCTTGGCCGCCGTGATGATCGCAGTGGATGCATCGGCCTGCGAGATCGCGCCGGCCTTAACCAACTGCAAGTTGTAAAGGACGTCGTTCGCGCCGCCATTCACGATGACGAGCTGATTCGCGTTGAAACTGCCGTGCGCCGCAAGGTAGTTCTGCACTTGCGTCGCGACCGGCACGGTCAACGCGCCCGCGTAGCTGTTCGGATCCGTAGCGTGACCGATGCCCATGGGATTCGTCACGCGCGCGCCGCCTTGCGCATAGCCGAGTCCCGACTGATTCGTCGGCGCAACCCCAAACCCCCCCGTCATCGCCGGCGTCAGCGTATCGCCGTAATACTGCGCGACGTTCTGCACCCACACCTGACCCGGATTCGTCGTGAACCGTCCGCCGCCGAAGTTCGCGGCCGCGACCGGCGCATACGTGCCGACATCGGAAAGGCTGTCGCCGAACGACACCACTTGCAGCTTCACGCCGCCCGCGGGCGTCGAATTGTTGTCATCGCCGCCGCCGCCGCACGCGGCGATCAGGGCGAAGGCCGCGCTGGCCGTCGCGACTTGGGCAAAGCGCACCAGTGCGGCGCGCGTCGAGCGTTGCTTCTTCATGACCTCGTCTCCCTTCTTACCTGTTTTCTAGTTCGATTACGGCGTCAGACCGTGTCGCGGTCTTCATGCCGCTAGCTGCGAGTTTAAGCGATGCCGCGCGCCATCCTGGCGCGCGCGCAGCTTACGGCCGAGCGCCGTGCCCGACAGCGTACACGCGGCGCGCGTCTTTCCGAACGCGACTTCGTAGAAGAAATCTTCGGTGTTTGCAGACGCCCGTGCCCGCTCAATCCGCCACGCCCGGCCGACGCGCGCCTTCGTAGACCCATTCGAGCAGCGCATCGTGCGCGGCGCGCGCGGCCTCGGCGCGCGGATCGTTGATGAAACTCACGACCACATAGCTCTCGCCGTTCGCCGCGCCGACATAGCCCGCGATCGCGCGCACGTCGCGCAGCGTGCCGGTCTTGATGTGCGCGTTGCCGAGCGCGCCCGCGTTCGTTAGACGGTTGCGCATGGTGCCGTCGACGCCCGCGATCGGCAGCGATTCGACGAACACCTGCGCGACCGGACTCGCGTTCGCGGCCATCAGCAGATCGGCGAGCGAGATCGCGGAAATATGCTCGTCGCGCGAAAGGCCCGAGCCGTTGTCGAGCACGAGACCGTTCATCGGCAGGGCGCTGCGTTTCAGGAACGCCTGGATCGCCGTCGCCGATTTCGCCGTCGTCGCGGGGGGCTTCAGTTGCGCCGCGCCGATCGTCAGGAACAGGTTGCGCGCCATCACGTTGTTGCTGAACTTGTTGATGTCGCGCACGACATCGGACAGCACCGGACTGCGATGCGTGCCGACGAGGCGCGCATTCGACGGCGTCGGGCCTTCGCGCGTCGTGCCTGCGAACGTGCCGCCCGCCTGCTTCCAGAGCGCGAGGAAACCGCCCGCGAAGAAGGTCGAATGATCGAGCGCCGCGACGTTGATCGTGCGCGAGCCGCAACGCAGCGGATAGTCGCCGACGAACGACGCCTGCACGAAGCCGCCCTGCGTCTGCGCGACGCTCGGCGACGCCGCCGAAAGCGAGCCGACGCACGCGCCGCGCGTCACGCGCAGTTCGTTGTCGATCTGAAGTTGCGCGAGTTGCGGCAATACGTCGATGGATACTTGTCCGTCGGCGTTGGGCGTCAGCGTGAAGGACAGCGATTTGAACGCGTAAAGCAGCGGATCGGGGCCGACGTTGTAGGGCGCGCTGTCGTCGTTGTCGAACGCGGGCAGATCTCGCGTCGACGCGTCGAAGTAGCGCTTGTCGAGCACGAGCGCGCCGTCGATGCCCGTGATGCCGTTCTTGCGAATCTGATCGACGAGATCGATCAGCTCTTCCGGCACGAGCTTCGGATCGCCCGTACCCTGAATGTACAGATTGCCGTGCAGCACGCCTTGCGCATCGAGCTGGCCGTCGGCGTACGCGGTCGTCTTCCAGCGATAGTCCGGGCCGAGCATCGAAAGGCCCGAGAAGGTCGTGACGAGCTTCATCGTCGATGCGGGCAGCATCGGCTCGTTCGCGTTCACCGAGACGAGCGGCAGCGGCGCGCCGACACGCTGCACGACGACGCTCATCGACGACAGCGGCACATGCGCGTGCGCGAGCGCCGTCATCACCGATGCGGGCAGCGGGCCGGCCGGCACGACCGCTTTCGCGGCGCGCTCGGCTTTCGCGCGCTTCGACTTCGCCCCGCCGATGGCCGCGCGCTGCGGCGCGTGACCTTGCGCATCGGCCTTCGAGCCGCCGCCGCGCGCATCGGCATCCGGCATATGGCCGAGGGTCGCGCAGGCGAACGCTGCGGCCAGAGCGTACGAAGACAGTCGGCGAGAGAAGGAGCGGGAAACGGGCGGCATGGACGAGCGTTGTTCTTGGCTGGATGACGAGCGGCGGCGCGTGGCCGGGCGGGGTCGCGCCGCGAGGAAGCGGCTATTGTAGACAAGCTGGCTTGCGGAAATCGTACGGGTAAAAAATCATCGCACGACGCGCTTCGGGTGCGGCATGCGGTTGTCCTCCGATGCTGGACGATCGGCGCCGTTAAGTCCCGTTTAAGCCCCGCGCGGATACAATGACTCGCGGCCCCCGGCTGCGCCACGTAACCATCAACAGACATGTGCCATGCGAATCCTGCTTGTCGAAGATGACCGGATGATCGCCGAAGGCGTGCGCCGTGCGCTGCGCGCGGACGGCTTCGCAGTCGACTGGGTCCAGGACGGCGAGGCCGCGCTCACGGCGGTCGCGGGCGAGTCCTACGATCTGATGCTGCTCGATCTCGGCCTGCCCAAGCGCGACGGCCTCGACGTATTGAAGACCCTGCGCGCGCGTTCGAACTCGCTGCCGGTGCTGATCGTGACGGCGCGCGACGCCATCGCGGATCGCGTCAAAGGACTCGACGCCGGCGCGGACGATTACCTCGTCAAACCTTTCGATCTCGACGAACTCGGCGCGCGCATGCGTGCGCTGATCCGCCGTCATGCGGGGCGCGGCGAATCGCTCGTTCGGCACGGTGAACTGACGCTCGATCCGGTCGGTCATCAGGTGACGCTCGCGGGCAATCCCGTGTCGCTGTCGGCACGCGAATTCGCGCTGCTCGAAGCGCTGATGGCGCGGCCCGGCGCAGTGCTGTCGAAGAGCCAGCTCGAAGAAAAGATCTACGGCTGGGGCGAGGAAATCGGCAGCAATACGGTCGAGGTCTACATCCATTCGCTGCGCAAGAAGCTCGGCGCCGATCTCATCCGCAACGTGCGCGGCCTCGGCTACATGGTCGCGAAGGACGCCTGATGCGGTCGATCCGCCGGCAATTGCTGATCTGGCTGCTTGCGCTCGTGATCGTCGGCGTGGGCTTCGCGGGCTGGCTCATTTACCGGCAGGCGCTCGCCGAAGCCAACGAACTCTTCGACTATCAGCTTCAGCAGATCGCGGCCGCGCTGCCGTCCGAGCCGTTTTCTTCGGTGCTCAGTTCGCGCAGCGAAAGCGACGAAGGCGTCGTCATCCAGATCTGGAATCGCAACGGCGCGCTGATGTACTTCTCGCATCCGCGCGTGCCGCTCGCGCCGCATGCCGAACTCGGCTTCTCCACGGAGATGACGCCGCGCGGCGAATGGCGCGTATATAGCGCGATCGTCGGCGATAACGTCGTGCAGCTCGCGCAGCCGCTGTCGATCAGAAATCGCGTCGCGGCGGGCGTCGCGTGGCGCACGCTGTGGCCGCTCGTGCTGCTGCTGCCGCTGCTCGGGCTCGCGATCTGGGTGATCGTCGGGCTCGGGCTCGCGCCTTTGCAACGCGTCACGCGCGCGCTCGACACGCGTCATCCGGAAGCGCTCGATCCGCTGCCGGATCGGCCGCTGCCGCAGGAAGTGCGGCCGGTCGTGCGTGCGCTGAATGCGCTGCTGTCGCGCTTGTCGGCGGCGCTCGACACGCAAAAGGCCTTCGTCGCCGATGCCGCGCACGAGCTTCGGACGCCGCTCGCCGCGGTGCAGATTCAGGCGCAGCTCGTCGCGCGCGCGCAGGATGACGAAACGCGTCGCGAGGCGCTCAGGGATCTGCACGAAGGCATCGCGCGCGCGACGCGGCTTGCGGAGCAACTGCTGGCGCTCGCCCGCTCGGAACCGGATGGCAAGGCGGCGTTCGCATCGGTCGATCTCGCCGCGCTGCTCGAATCATGCGTGCGCGGCTCGGTGCTGGTGGCGCAGCAACGCGGCGTCGATCTCGGCATCGAGGAGAGCGAACCGGCGACAGTGAACGGCGATCCCGATTCGCTGCGCGTGATGTTCAACAATCTCATCGACAACGCGACGAAGTACACGCCTCGCGGCGGCCGCGTGGACGTGTGCCTTCGTCTCGCCGATGGCCGTCCCGTCGTCGAAATCTCCGATACCGGACCGGGCATTCCTCAAGAAGAGCGAGAAAGGGTGTTCGACCGGTTTTATCGCGTGGGCGAAGGGGCGAATCGCGCCCGCACGGATGTGTCCGGCAGCGGCCTCGGGCTCGCGATCGTGAAGCGGATCGCGCAGCAGCATGGCGCGACGGTGACGCTGGCGGAGTCGAGCGCGAGCGGTCTCAAGGTGGCCGTAACGTTCTGATGCGCGTGGCCGCCGCGCCGAAGCAAGCCGCTCTTTCTCCTCTTTTAAGAGCGGTTTAAGCGACGCCCCGTAACCTTGCTCCATCGATAAAGCGCGCTCCGTGAGAGCGCATCCCTCGTCAGGAGCACACACGATGAAAGCGAAGATTCTTACCCGCAGCGCCGTCGCGGCTGCCGTTGCCGTCGCCTTGTCGGCGGGTTACGTGGCGGGTCATAACAACGTTCCTGCACCGCAAGTCATCGCGCCCGCGCAAGCCGCCGCGATGATGCCCGCCGAAGCCGCGGCCAAGACGGGCATCCCCGATTTCTCCGGTCTCGTGGAAACGTATGGCCCGGCCGTCGTCAACATCAGCGCGAAGCACGTCGTCAAGCAGACGTCCGCGCGCAGCGGCCAGAATCAGTTGCCGATGGACCCCGACGATCCCTTCTATCAGTTCTTCAAGCGCTTCGGCGGCATGCCCGGCTTCGGCGGCGGCGATGGCGGCCCGCGCGCGGATCGTCCGAGCGAAGGCCTCGGCTCCGGCTTCATCGTCAGCAGCGACGGCTACATCCTCACCAACGCGCACGTCGTCGATAACGCGAACGTCGTCACCGTGAAGCTCACGGACAAGCGCGAATACCGCGCGAAGGTCATCGGCGCGGACAAGCAGTCGGACGTCGCCGTGCTGAAGATCGACGCGAAGAGCCTGCCGACGGTGAAGATCGGCGATCCGAACGGCAGCAAGGTCGGCCAGTGGGTCGTCGCGATCGGCTCGCCGTACGGGTTCGACAACACGGTGACGTCGGGCATCATCAGCGCGAAGTCGCGCGCGCTGCCCAACGAGAACTACACGCCGTTCATCCAGACCGACGTGCCGGTGAATCCGGGCAACTCCGGCGGGCCGCTTTTCAATCTGCAAGGCGAAGTGATCGGCATCAATTCGATGATCTATTCGCAGACGGGCGGCTTCCAGGGCCTTTCGTTCGCGATCCCGATCAATGAGGCGATCAAAGTCAAGGACGCGCTCATCAAGACGGGTCACGTCGATCGCGGCCGTCTCGGCGTGACGGTGCAGGGCATGAATCAGACGCTCGCGAACTCCTTCGGCATGAAGTCGCCGCAAGGCGCGCTCGTGAGTTCCGTCGAACCGGGCGGGCCGGCCGCGAAGGCGGGTCTGCAACCGGGCGACGTCATCACGGCGCTCAACGGCGAGCCGGTCACGGATTCGACCTCGCTGCCGTCGCAGGTCGCGGGTCTCGCGCCGGGCACGTCCGCGAAGGTCACGGTGTGGCGCGACAAGAGCGCGAAGGACCTCAGCGTGACCATCGGCGCGTTGAAGGACACGAAGACCGCGAGCGCGAAGACCGGCGGCGGTGACGAATCGTCGGCGCAGGATGCGCGCCTCGGCGTCGCGGTGCGTCCGCTTACTCCGGAAGAAAGGCAGAACGATTCGCTCTCGCGCGGCCTGCTCGTGCAGCAGGCGGGCGGCGCGGCAGCGAACGCGGGCATTCAGCCGGGCGACGTGATTCTCGCCGTCAACGGCCAGCCGGTGACGTCCGTGCAACAGTTGAAGTCGATGGTTCAGCACGCGGGCGACAGCATCGCGCTCCTGATCCAGCGCGACGACGCGCAGATCTTCGTGCCTGTCGATCTCGGCTGACGCAGCGCATCGGGCCGCGACGCGGGCACGAAGCATGCTCCCGGGTTCCCTGGTGCCCCATCGCGTGAAACCGACGCATCGGGCGTGACGCCGCCGGCGCTTTCGAGCGCGGCGGCATCGGAAAAAGGAGCTGAAAACATGACGAGCAGAACCACGGGCAGGCTGGCGGCCGCGCTTCTCGTTGCGGCGGCGAGCGCGAGCATGGCGGGCAGCGCCTGGGCGCAGCAGGCGAGCGGCGCCTCGGGCGGCACGGCGACCGATTTGTCGAGCGCCGGCAACACCAACGGCGGCGGCCTGCCGCAGATCGAGCAGCAAGGCGACGTTTCGTATACGTCGGGCGGCGTCGGCCTCGACGAGTCGCGCGCATTGTTGCGCGAACAGGCGCACTGGCCGCTATCGCTGCGCTTCACGGGTCCGACTTCCGATTACCTTTCCGGCGTGCATGTGCGCGTCGTCGGCGGCAAGGGCGGCGAGGTGCTGTCCACGGAATCGATGGGACCGTACATGCTCGTCAAGCTGCCGCCCGGCAACTATACGGTCTACGCGAAGTACAAGGATCAGGAGAAAAAGCAGGCCGTGACGGTCGCGGGGCCGGGCAAGGCCAAGGCGGCATTCCACTGGAACATTCAGTAAGCGCGGGCGTCGAAAGGGAAACGCCCGGGCCGTCGAAAGCGCTCACGCAGAATCGGAAGTTTGTCTCATAATTAAGCCACGGGTGTCTCGATGACTCGTGGCTTTTTCTTTGGAAGCCGGTTCTTACGCGGAGGGGCAGCACGATGGGCACGGAACTGAACGTCGGGCACGAAACGGCGCATCACATCGAGATCACGCTGAACGGGCGGCGCTGCCGCGTGATCCATCAGGGCGTGACCTACGCCGATACGCACGCATCCCTCACGCTCGTCGAGCAGGGCGCGGAGAAAGTGCACTACTTTCCGCGCGCCGACGTGAACATGGCGCGCCTCGAACGCTCGATTCACACCACGCACTGCCCGACGAAGGGCCAGGCGACGCACTATCATCTGCTGACCGAAGACGGCCCGGTCGAGAACGCCGCGTGGAGCTACGAAGCGCCGCTCGACGCCGCCGCGAAAATCAAGGGCTATCTCGCGTTCTACGGTTCGCGCGTCGATCGCATCGACGAGACTTCCTAGGCGCGCATCCGAACAGACACCTTACATCCGCTCCGCCATAACGAACGCATGCGATCCTTGTCCCGGAGGCTCGAATGGAAGTCACCGATGCGCTGTGCGTTCCGCTCGATTGCGCGCACGTCCGCGAGGCGCTCTCCGATCTCGCGTTGCTGCGCGCGAGCCTCGACAATTGCGAATCGTTCACGCGCACGCCCAACGGCGAGTATGTCCTCACGCTGATCGTGCCGCTCGGCGCGCTGCGGGCGCGCTACGAAATTCGCGCGCACGCCGCCGGGCGCACGCGACAGGCGGCGCATGAAGAAGGGGAAAGCGACGCGTCGCACGACGGCGCGTACGCGCGCACGCTGAGCTTCAAGGCGCGCGGCGAAGGCGTCGGCTCATTGCGCGGGCAGATCGCGGTCGCGCTCAATCCCGATGACGACGGCGCCGCGACGTGGATCGAATACACCGTCTGGGCGACGGTCTCGGGACCGCTCGCCGGCTTGCCCGCGCGCCAGATCGAAAACGCGCTTCGTGAAGGCGCCGACGATTTCTTCGCCGAGTTCTGCGAAGTGGTGCGTGCGAAGCACGGCTTGCCGTCGATGCGCGCGGCAGGCGCAAGCGCCGAGCGCCGGCATGTGTTCTTGCGGCCGGGCGCGATGTCGGCGGCGTTCTCGCGTCGCTCGGGCGCGATGCGCGGGCATTCCGCCGACGCCCACGCGAGCGGCGTGCTGCGGCATCGGCTGCACGGACACGGATTCGTGCACAACGACCGCGATCATTCCCACGATCCGCATCCGCTCGGCCTGCCGATATGGGCGTGGGCGGCGATGCTCGTGTGCATCGCGCTGTTCGCGTATTTCGCGCAGCACATCGGTTCGCAATAGACGGCGCGAATCAGGCGCTCGCGGGCATCAGCAGCGACGGGCTGCAGCGCAATGCGTCGAAGCATGCGTCGATGAGCGCTTCGGCGTCGCGTTCCGGATGAACGATGTCGGGCAGCATCAGCGAATCGTGCAGGATGCCCGTGAAGAGACAGTGGAGCATGGTCATCGCGCGGCGCGTGTCGAGCGTCGCCGGAAGCTGCTTCTTTTCGACGGCGTTGCGCAGCGCGCGCTCGATGCGCTCCATGCCGTCGCGCATGTTGTTCTGATGCCGCTCGCGCACCGGCCCCATTTCCTCGACGAATTCGCATTTCATGAAGAGGATGTCGAAGACGCGGCGCCGCTGCTCGTCGGTCGTGATGTTGCGCATGCACCAGACGAAGAGTTCATGCAAACGCGCGAGCGGGTCTTCCTCCTTGCCGTCCAGCGTGGATTCCACGAGTTCGTCGAGCGGCAAAAGGCTGCGGTCGAACATCGCGTTGAAGAGATCGCCCTTGTTGGCGAAATGCCAGTAGATCGCGCCGCGCGTGACGCCCGCCGCCTGCGCGATGTCCGCGAGCGTCGTGCGCGATACCCCTTTTTCGTAGAAGACGCGCTCGGCCGCGTCGAGTACGCGGTTGCGCGTCAACTGCGCTTCTTCCTTGGTTCGTCTGACCATATCCTGCGGCCGGTGGCCGTCTGCTCCTGCTACTGCCGTTTGAAAGCCGCTCTGTGGACGACTCTGTCGAAGGTTCGTCGAACGTAATCGATTCCCCGGAGCGGTTTCTTCTCATCGCCAATGGGGAGAAACACGTACGGTTTTTTACATTCATTCGTGAATGTATATACAATACCACCCGTCTACGAATATTCACAAATTCATCCGGCGGGCGGATTTCGCATAAGCTTGCGTTTCCATTGCCCGTTCTGGCCGTCCTGTGGCCACGGGCGACGCCTCCGAGCGTCGCGCACGGGTATGAGGCGTCACGCGCAGGCTGGCGTCGCCGCTCACTCGCCGGACAAGTTGGTGTATTCACAGCGTCCCGAAGGACGCTCGTGCGCGGCGTTGCCCGGGGAAGGCCGCCGCGTGCCCAAACTTCACTCTCAGTCTTAGACAGAGGTCGCTCCATGCGCGTCGAACGGGTTCCACTCCGCTTAATCACCGCCGCGACGGCTGCCGTGTTCCTGGCAGCGTGCGGGCAAAAACAATCAGCGCCTCCGCCGCAAACGCCCGAAGTGGGTATCGTCACCGTGCAGCCGACGAGCGTGCCGGTCATCGTCGATTTGCCGGGCCGCACCAACGCCTATCTGGTCGCGCAAGTGCGCGCACGGGTCGATGGCATCGTGCTGCGCCGCGAGTTCACTGAAGGCTCCGAGGTCAAGGCCGGTCAGCGTCTCTACAAGATCGATCCGGCGCCGTACATCGCCGCGCTGAACAACGCCAAGGCGACGCTCGCGAAGGCGCAGGCGAACGTCGCGTCGCAGAACGCGCTCGTGGCGCGCTACAAGATCCTCGTCGCGGCCAATGCCGTGTCGAAGCAGGATTACGACAACGCCGTCGCGGCGCAAGGCCAGGCCGTCGCGGATGTCGCCGCGGGCAAGGCATCGGTCGATACCGCGCAGATCAACTTGGGCTACACCGACGTCGTCTCGCCGATCACCGGCCGCACCGGTCTCTCGCAGGTCACGCCGGGCGCCTACGTTCAGGCGAGCGCCGCGACGCTGCTCACGACCGTGCAGCAGCTCGATCCGATCTACGTCGATCTGACGCAATCGAGCGTCGAAGGCTTGCGCCTGCGCCGTCAGATTCAGGAAGGCCGTCTGCAGACCGAAGGCATCCACGCTGCGAAGGTCACGCTCCAGCTCGAAGACGGCCGCACGTACACCGAGCAGGGCAAGCTGCAGTTCTCCGACGTGAGCGTCGACCAGAGCACCGGTTCGGTGACGGTGCGCGCGATCTTCCAGAATAAGGACCGCGTGCTTCTGCCGGGCATGTTCGTGCGCGCGCGGATTCAGGAAGGCACGAACGACCACGCGCTCGTCGTGCCGCAGATCGGCGTCACGCATGACCAGAAGGGCACGCCGACCGCGCTCGTCGTCAACAAGGACAACAAGGTGGAACTGCGCCAGCTCGTCACGGGCAGCACGTTCGGCAACAACTGGGTGGTCGACAGCGGCCTGAACCCGGGCGACCGCGTGATCGTGAACGGCGTGGAGAAGGCGAAGCCCGGCATGCAGGTGAAGCCGGTCGACGCGAAATTCCCGTATCCCGTAGCCGGCGCATCGGATGCGCAGGCGGCATCGGCGCCGGCCGGTGCCAGCGGCGCGAGCGCTGCCAGCGGTCCGCAAGCCGCATCGGCCGCCTCCGCTGCATCGGGCGCGCAATAAAAGGGAGCCTGTTACATGGCAAAGTTTTTTATCGATCGACCGATCTTCGCGTGGGTGATCGCGATCATCCTGATGCTGGCGGGGATGGCGTCGATCTTCACGCTGCCGGTCGCGCAGTATCCGACGATCGCGCCGCCCGCGATCCAGATCAGCGCGACGTATCCGGGCGCATCCGCGAGCACCGTCGAAAACACGGTGACGCAGGTGATCGAGCAGCAGATGACCGGCCTCGACCACTTGCTGTACCTGTCGTCGACGTCCGATGACTCGGGCACGGCCACCGTCACGCTGACGTTCGCGGCGGGCACGAACCCGGACATCGCGCAGGTGCAGGTGCAGAACAAGCTGCAGCTCGCGACGCCGCTGCTTCCGCAAGTCGTGCAGCAGTTGGGCACGAAGGTCACGAAGTCGAGTTCGAGCTTCCTGCTCGTGCTCGCGTTCGTGTCCGAAGACGGCAGCATGAGCAAGTACGACCTCGCGAACTACGTGGCGTCGAACGTGGCGGATCCGCTCTCGCGTATCGACGGCGTCGGTACGACGACGCTGTTCGGCTCGCAGTACGCGATGCGCGTCTGGCTCGATGCGACCAAGCTCACGAACTTCGCGCTCACGCCTGTCGACGTGAAGAACGCGATCACGAACCAGAACGTGCAGGTGGCGGCGGGTGCGCTCGGCGGCACGCCGGCGGTGCCGGGGCAGATGCTCCAGGCGACCATCACGGAAGCGACGCTGCTGCGCACGCCCGAGCAGTTCGGCAACATCCTGCTGAAAGTGAATCAGGACGGCTCGCGCGTGTTGCTGAAGGATGTCGCGCGGATCGAGCTCGGCGGCGAAAACTACAACTTCGATACGAAGTACAACGGACAGCCGACTGCCGGCTTCGGTATCCAGCTCGCGACGGGCGCGAACGCGCTCCAGACCGCGAAACTGGTCCGCCAGAAGATCGACGATCTGTCGAAATACTTCCCGCATGGACTGGTGGTGAAGTATCCGTATGACACGACGCCGTTCGTGCGACTGTCGATCGAGGAAGTGGTCAAGACGCTGATCGAAGGCATCGTGCTCGTGTTCCTCGTGATGTATCTGTTCCTGCAGAACCTGCGGGCGACGATCATCCCGACGATCGCGGTGCCGGTCGTTCTGCTCGGCACGTTCGCGATCATGTCGGCGGTGGGCTTCTCGATCAACGTGCTGTCGATGTTCGGCCTCGTGCTCGCGATCGGCCTGCTCGTCGACGATGCGATCGTGGTCGTGGAGAACGTCGAGCGGGTGATGTCGGAGGAGCATTTATCGCCGCGCGAAGCGACCCGCAAGGCGATGGGGCAGATCACCGGCGCGCTGGTCGGCGTGGCGCTCGTGCTGTCGGCGGTGTTCGTGCCGGTGGCCTTCTCCGGCGGCTCGGTCGGCGCGATCTACCGTCAGTTCTCGCTGACGATCGTCGCGGCGATGGTGCTGTCCGTCATGGTCGCGCTGATTCTCACGCCGGCGCTGTGCGCGACGATCCTGAAGCCGCATCCGGAAGGGCACGAGCCCGAGAAGAAGGGCTTCTTCGGCTGGTTCAACCGCACGTTCAACAAGAGTCAGGAGAAGTATCACAGCGGCGTGCAGCACGTCATTCGCCGCTCGGGACGCTGGCTCATCATCTATATCGTCGTGATCGTCGCGGTGGGCATGCTGTTCCTGCGTCTGCCGAAGTCGTTCCTGCCCGATGAAGACCAGGGCACGATGTTCGTGCTCGTGAACGCGCCGTCCGGCTCCACGCAGGAGTACACCGCGCACGTTCTGAAGGACGTGCAGGACTATCTGCTGAAGGACGAGAAATCGATCGTCGAATCGGTCTTCACGGTGAACGGCTTCTCGTTCGCGGGCCGCGGCCAGAACTCCGGCCTCGTGTTCGTGCGGATGAAGGACTACGCGGAACGCCAGCACAGCGACCAGAAGGTGCAGGCGCTCGTCGGACGCATGTTCATGCACTTCGCGCCTTACAAGGACGCGATGATCTTCCCGGTCAATCCGCCTTCGATTCCGGAACTCGGCACGGCGGCGGGCTTCGACTTCGAGCTGCAGGATCGCGGCGGCCTCGGCCACGCGAAGCTGATGGAAGCGCGCAACATGCTGCTCGGCATGGCCGCGAAGGATCCGACGCTCGCACAGGTGCGTCCGAACGGCCTGAACGACACCCCGCAGTTCAAGGTGAATGTCGATCGCGAGAAGGCGAGCGCGCTCGGCATCGCCGTATCGGACATCGATCAGACATTCTCGATCGCGTGGGCGTCGCAGTACGTGAACAACTTCCTCGACGTCGACAACCGGATCAAGAAAGTCTACGTGCAGGGCGATGGTCCGTTCCGCATGAACCCGGACGACCTGAACAAGTGGTACGTGCGCAATGGCGCCGGAACGATGGTGCCGTTCGGCGCCTTCGCGACGGGCAACTGGACCTACGGTTCGCCGAAGCTCGAACGCTACAACGGCATCTCGGCGGTGGAAATCCAGGGCGCGGCGGCGGCGGGCAAGTCGACCGGCCAGGCGATGACCGCGATGGAAGCGATCGCGGCGAAGCTGCCGGCGGGCATCGGCTACGAATGGACGGGCCTTTCCTATCAGGAACGCCAGTCGGGTTCGCAGGCGCCGATTCTCTACGGCATCTCGATCCTCGTCGTGTTCCTGTGTCTCGCGGCGCTGTATGAAAGCTGGTCGATTCCGTTCTCGGTCATCATGGTTGTGCCGCTCGGCGTGCTCGGCGCGCTGCTCGCGGCGACGCTGCGCGGTCTGGAAAACGACGTGTTCTTCCAGGTCGGCCTGTTGACGACCGTGGGTCTGTCGGCGAAGAACGCGATTCTGATCGTGGAATTCGCGCGCGAGTTGCGGATGCAGGGCATGTCGACGGTCGAAGCGGCGATGGAAGCGGCGCGCCTGCGGTTGCGCCCGATCCTGATGACCTCGCTCGCGTTCATTCTCGGCGTGATGCCGCTCGCGATCAGTAACGGCGCGGGCTCGGCGAGCCAGCACGCGATCGGCACGGGCGTGATCGGCGGCATGTTGACCGCGACCTTCCTCGCCATCTTCATGATTCCGATGTTCTTCGTCGTTATCAGCAAGTTCAGCAAGAGCAAGGACGTGCCGGCGCCGGGTTCGTCGGGCGACATCGAAGGCACGAACGGTAAGGAAGGACACTGAGATGCTTAAACATTCCTTGATCGCGGCCGCCGTGGCGGTATTCGCCGCGGGCTGCACGCTCCAGCCGAAGTACGAGCGTCCGCCCGAGCCCGTCACGCAGACGTTTCCGGAAGGCGGCGTGTACGCGCACCAGCCGGATGCGAGTTCGAGCGCGAGCAACGGCCGCACGGCGAACGGCCAGAGCGCGCCGGACATCGGCTGGCGCGATTTCTTCGCCGATGCGCGCCTGCAGAAGATCGTCGAGCTCGCGCTGAAGAACAATCGCGACCTGCGCGTCTCGGTGCTCAACGTCGATGCGGCGCGCGCGCAGTATCAGATCACGCGCGCGGGTCTGTTCCCGACGCTCGATGCGGCCGCGTCGCAGACGAAGCAGCGCACGCCGAAGAATCTGTCGTTCTTCGGTAACACGATCTCGAACGAGTATTCGGTCGGCCTGAATGCGTCGTGGGAAATCGACTTCTTCGGGCGCATCCGCAGCCTGAAGGATCAGGCGCTCGCGCAATATCTGTCGACGGCGGAATCGCGCAAGGCGGCGGAGATCTCGCTGGTGTCGTCGGTGGCGGACCAGTATCTGACGATGCTCGCCTACGACGATCAACTCGTCGTCACGCAGAACACGCTCAAGACGGCGCAGGAGTCGTTCCGCATCACCAAGCTGCAATACGAGAACGGCACCGGCACCGAACTCGATCTGCGTCAGTCCGAAGGCGTGGTCGAGGAAGCGCAGGCGAATCTGCAGACGCAGTCGCGTTTGCGCGCGCAGGCGGAAAACGCGCTCGTGCTGCTCGTCGGGGAGCCGTTGCCTGCGGATTTGCCGGCCGGCATGCCGCTCGATACGCAGAATCTGCTCTCCGACATTCCCGCGGGTCTGCCGTCCGATCTGCTGACGCGCCGTCCCGATATCGCGGCGGCGGAGCAGTCGCTGCTCGCGGCCAACGCGAATATCGGCGCGGCGCGCGCGGCGTTCTTTCCGCGCGTCTCGCTGACGGGCAGCTTCGGCACGCTGTCGCCGACGCTCGGCGGCCTGTTCAAGCCGGGGTCGGCTGCGTGGTCGTTCGCGCCGCAGATCACGGTGCCGATCTTCGAGGGCGGCCAGAACAAGGCCAATCTCGATCTGGCGAACGTGCAGAAGCGCATCGAGATCGCCAACTACGAGAAGGCGATCCAGACCGCGTTCCGCGAAGTCGCGGACGGCCTCGCCGCGCGCGGCACCTTCGACGAGCAGATCAAGGCGCTCGAGCGCTTCGTCAATTCGCAGAGCCGGCGTCTGGAGCTGTCGGACCTGCGCTATCGCAATGGCGTGGACAGCTATCTGTCGGTGCTGACCGCGCAGACGGCGCTTTACGAAGCGCAGCAGCTGCTCATCACGGCGCGGCTGAATCGACTGACGAACCTCGTCGATCTGTATCAGTTCATGGGCGGCGGATGGATCGAGCGTTCCGGCGACGCGCCGCGTCCCGCCGATGCGCCCGTCGACTACGGCTCGCAAGGCGCGCCGCAAGCAGCCTCGGCGCCCGCGGCGAGCTGATTCGCCTAAAACCGTCGCACTCGAAGCCCGGCCGCGCGCCGGGCTTTTTTTCGCGCTTTCGAACTTGTTCCACATCGTTTTGCATCGATGTCTGGGTGATGCAACAGACTTGGCACATTGTTTCAGTTGCCATCAAAGATCCACACATCTGCCTACTCTTTAGTCTTCCTCACTGCGCGCGATAACTATAATCGGCTGCTTGCCGCAGTCGTGACGGCGCGATCCGTTCCATCGATCGTTCGAAAAAGTCGTTGACGAAGCTCGCCGCGAGCGTCGCATACATTCAGTTATCCCAAAAATATGGCCGCATTTCTTCCGAAAGCGGCCAGCCCCATCCAAGGCGCGCGGGCCGCACGAATGCCCCGGTCGCCGCGGTCAGCGACTTTCGCATCGCACGACAGCACATTGCGCGCGGCTCGCGGTCAACGCGAAGACGCGCGCCTTTCATTGTCAGTAACCTCAGAGGTCTCGCGTTCCATGCGTCTCATACGGATTCCATACCGCCTCATCGGTGTCACGACGGCCGCCTTGCTGGCAGCCGGTTGCGGAGAGAAGCATCCCGCGATGGCGCCGCACACGCCGGAAGTCGGCGTTGTCATCGTCGAGCCGGCCGCTGTGCCGGTCACGACAGAACTCTCGGGCCGCACGAGCGCCTTTCTCGATGCCCAGGTGCGCGCACGCGTCGATGGCATCGTGCTGCGCCGCGAATTCACGGAAGGCAGCCTCGTCAAGGCCGGGCAACGCCTTTACAAGATCGATCCGGCGCCGTATATCGCGCAACTGAACAACGCGAAGGCGTCGTTCGCGAAGGCCCATGCGAATCTCGTCTCGACCGCGGCGCAGGCCGAGCGCTACAAGGTGCTCGTCGCGTCGAACGCGGTCAGCAAGCAGGACTACGACAACGCCGTGGCGGCGCAAGGCCAGGCCGAAGCCGATGTCGCGTCGGCCAAAGCCGCGATCGACACCGCGCAGATCAAGCTTGGCTATACCGACGTCACGTCGCCGGTTTCGGGGCAGGCCGGCATTTCCCAGGTCACGCCGGGCGCATACGTGCAGGCGGCGCAGGCGACGCTGATGGTCACCGTCCAGCAGCTCGACCCGATGTACGTCGATCTCACGCAATCGAGTCTCGACGGTCTCAAGCTGCGCCGTCAGATTCAGGAAGGGCGTCTTTCGACCAACGGCCCGAACGCGGCGAAGGTCACGCTGATTCTCGAAGACGGCCGTGAGTATCCGGAGCAGGGCAAGCTGCAATTCAGCGATGTGAGCGTCGATCCGTCGACCGGATCGGTGACGCTGCGCGCGATCTTCATGAACAAGGACCGGGTGCTGCTGCCGGGCATGTTCGTGCGCGCGCGCATCGAGCAAGGCGTGAATCCGAAGGCGCTCGTCGTGCCGGTGCAGGGCATCACGCACGATCAGAAAGGCACCGCGCTCGCGATGGTCGTCGGCAAGGACAACAAGGTCGCGATGCGCCCGCTCGTCACCTCCGGCACGCTCGGCCAGAGCTGCATCGTCGACAGCGGTCTGAACGCGGGCGATCGCGTGATCGTCGAGGGCATCGATCACGTGCGTCCGGGCATGGAAGTGAAGGCCGTGCCCGCGCGTCAGCCCGAAGCGAAAGCCGACGCAACGGCCGCCTCCGGCGCGTAAGGACGGGAGACACGTCCATGGCCAAGTTCTTTATCGATCGCCCGATTTTCGCGTGGGTGATCGCCATCATTCTGATGCTCGCGGGTCTCGCGTCGGTGACGACGCTGCCCGTCGCGCAATATCCGACCATCGCGCCGCCCGCGATCCAGATTTCCGCGAACTATCCGGGCGCATCCGCTCAGACCGTCGAAAACACCGTCACGCAGGTGATCGAGCAGCAGATGAGCGGTCTCGACCATCTGCTGTATCTGTCCTCGACCTCCGATGACAGCGGCACCGCCACCGTCACGCTGACGTTCGCGGCCGGCACCAATGCCGACATCGCGCAGGTTCAGGTGCAGAACAAGCTGCAACTGGCCACGCCCAATCTGCCGGCCGTCGTGCAGCAGCTCGGCATCAGCGTGACCAAGTCGAGCAGCAGCTTCCTGCTCGTGCTGGCGTTCGTGTCCGAAGACGGCAGCATGAGCCGCGAAGACCTCGCGAACTACGTGGCGTCGCACGTGCAGGATCCGATCAGCCGGCTGAACGGCGTCGGCACCGTCACGCTCTTCGGCTCGCAGTACGCGATGCGAATCTGGCTCGATCCGAACAAGCTGACCAAATTCAGCCTGACGCCGGTCGACGTGCAGAACGCGCTGACTTCGCAGAACGTGCAGGTCGCGGGCGGCCAGCTCGGCGGCGTGCCCGCGGTGCCGGGCCAGTCGATGCAGGCGACCATCACCGAAGCGACGCTGCTGCGCACACCGGAGCAGTTCGGCAACGTGCTGCTGAAGGTGAATCAGGACGGCTCGCAGGTGCGTATCCGCGACGTGGCGCGCGTCGGTCTCGGCGGCGAGAACTACAACTTCGAGACGCAGTACAACGGCCGTCCGGCTGCCGGATTCGGCATTCAGCTCGCGACCGGCGCGAACGCGCTCGCCACCGCGAATCTGGTGCGCGCGAAAGTCGACGAGCTCGCGAAGTTCTTCCCGCACGGTCTCGTCGTGAAGTATCCGTACGACACCACGCCGTTCGTGAAGCAGTCGATCGCCGACGTCGTCAAGACGCTCATCGAGGCCATCGTGCTGGTGTTCCTCGTGATGTACCTGTTCCTGCAGAACCTGCGCGCGACGCTCATTCCGACCATCGCCGTGCCGGTCGTGCTGCTCGGCACCTTCGCGATCATGGCGGCGGCGGGCTTCTCCATCAACACGCTGTCGATGTTCGGGCTCGTGCTCGCCATCGGCTTGCTGGTGGACGACGCGATCGTGGTCGTCGAAAACGTCGAGCGCGTGATGACCGAAGAGGGACTGTCGCCGAAGGAAGCCACGAAGAAGGCGATGAGTCAGATCACCGGCGCGCTCGTCGGCGTGGCGCTCGTGCTCGCGGCGGTGTTCGTGCCGGTGGCGTTCACGGGCGGCTCGGTCGGCGCGATCTATCGCCAGTTCTCGCTGACGATCGTCTCGGCGATGGGTCTCTCGGTGCTCACCGCGATGGTGCTCACCCCTGCGCTGTGCGCAACGATGCTCAAGCCGCACCCGGAAGGCCACACGGAAAGACGACCGGCTTCTTCGGCTGGTTCAACCGCACGTTCGCGAAGAGCCAGGCGAAGTATCACGGCGGCGTGGCGCATGTCATCAGGCGTTCGGGGCGCTGGCTCGTCATCTATGTGGTGATCATCGTGGCGGTCGGCATGTTGTTCGCGCGTTTGCCGAAGGCGTTCCTGCCCGATGAAGACCAGGGCACGATGTTCGTGCTGGTGGCGACGCCCGCCGGCTCCACGCAGGAGATGACGCAGCGCGCGCTGGACGATGTCGCGGGCCATCTGCTGAAGAAGGAAAGCGCGCTCGTCGAGTCGGTGTTCACCGTGAACGGTTACAGCTTTGCCGGTCATGGCCAGAACTCGGGTCTCATCTTCGTGCGGCTGAAGGACTTCGCCCAGCGCACGAGCGCCAACGAGAAGGTGCAAGCGCTGGTGGGCCGCACGTACGGGGCGTTCGCGGGCTACAAGAACGCGCTCGTGTTTCCGGTGAATCCGCCGTCGATTCCGGAACTGGGCACGGCGTCGGGCTTCGACTTCGAACTTCAGGATCGCGCCGGTCTCGGCCACGAAAAGCTGATGCAGGCGCGCGCGATGCTCCTCGGCATGGCCGCGAAGGACGAGACGCTCGCGCAGGTCCGGCCGAACGGCCTGAACGACGCGCCGCAGTTCAAGGTGAACATCGACCGTCAGAAGGCGCTGGCGCAGGGCGTCGATCCGTCGAGCATCGACCAGACGTTCTCGATCGCGTGGGCGTCGAAGTACGTGAACAACTTCCTCGATACGGACAGCCGCATCAAGAAGGTGTACATGCAGAGCGATGCGCCGTTCCGCATGTCGCCGGAGAACATCAACAGCTGGTACGTGCGCAACGCGTCGGGCTCGATGGTGCCGTTCTCGTCGTTCGCGACGACCGAATGGAGCTACGGCTCGCCCAAGCTCGAACGCTACAACGGCCTGTCGTCGATCGAAATCCAGGGTGTCGCGAAGCCGGGCAAATCCACCGGCGAGGCGATGGCCGCGATGGAAGCGCTCGCGGCGAAGCTGCCCGCGGGCATCGGCTACGAATGGACGGGGCTGTCGTATCAGCAGATCCAGTCCGGCTCGCAGGCGCCGATTCTTTACGGCATCTCGATCCTCGTCGTGTTCCTGTGTCTCGCGGCGCTGTACGAGAGCTGGTCGATTCCTTTCTCCGTGATCATGGTCGTGCCGCTCGGCGTGGTCGGCGCACTGCTCGCCGTGTCGCTGCGCGGACTGGAGAACGACGTGTTCTTCCAGGTCGGCTTGCTCACGACAGTGGGCTTGTCGGCGAAGAACGCGATTCTGATCGTCGAGTTCGCCCGCGATCTCCAACTCTCGCAAAAGATGGGGCCGATCGAAGCGGCGCTCGAAGCGGCGCGCCTGCGCCTGCGTCCGATTCTCATGACATCGCTCGCGTTCATTCTCGGCACGATGCCGCTCGCGATCAGCAACGGCGCGGGCTCGGGCAGCCAGCACGCGATCGGCACGGGCGTGATCGGCGGCATGGTGACCGCGACTTTCCTCGCCATTTTCATGGTGCCGATGTTCTTCGTCGTGGTGCGCTCGCGTTTCGGCGGCGACAAGGAGGACACGGATGCCGCGCTCGCGCGTTACGAAGCGCAGCGGCGCGCGCAACAGGGCAACGAAGGACACTGACATGCGTAGACTTTCCTTGATTGCAATGGCCGTCGCCGTACTGGCGACCGGCTGCACGATGGCGCCGAAGTACGAACGCCCCGCCGCGCCGGTGTCGGCGAATTTTCCGGCGCACGGCGTCTAAGCGACGCAGCCGGTCGCGACGCCGGACGGCGCACGCAGCGCGAACGGCGTGGCCGCGGCCGATATCGGCTGGCGCGATTTCTTCGTCGATGCGCGTTTGCAGCGGCTCATCGACATCGCGTTGAAGAACAACCGTGACTTGCGCGTCGCGATGCTCAACGTGCAGGCCGCGCAGGCGCAGTATCAGGTCGTCACGACGCTTCTGCTTCCGTCCATCACCGCCGTGGGCGCGCAGTCGAAAACGCGCAAGCCCGACAATCTGTCGTTCTTGAATCAGACCATCTCGAATACCTACACGGTGGGCCTGAATGCGTCGTGGGAGATCGACCTGTTCGGCCGGGTGCAGAGCATGCGGAATCAGGCGCTCGCGAAATATTTCGCGACTGCCTATGCGCGCAAGGCTGCGGAGATTTCGCTCGTCTCGCAAGTGGCGGTGCAGTACCTCCAGGTCTTGCAGACGGACGACCTGCTGAAGGTGACGCATCAGACGCTGGCCAGCGCGAGCGAATCCTACCGGATCGTCAAGCTGCAATTCGACAACGGCGCCGCGTCGGAGCTGGACGTGAGCCAGGCGCAAACGGTGATGGAAGGCGCGGCGGCGAATCTGCAGGCGCAGGAGCGCGCGCGGGCGCAGGCCGTCAATGCGCTCGTGTTGCTGCTCGGCGAGCCGGTGCCCGACGATCTGCCGGGCGGCATGCCGCTCGACGGTCAAGACCTGCTCGCGGACATTCCTGCGGGTCTGCCGTCGGATTTGCTGCTGCGGCGGCCGGACATCATGGAGGCCGAACAGAATCTGCTCGCGGCGAATGCGAACATCGGCGCGGCGCGCGCAGCGTTCTTTCCGAACATTTCGCTGACCGGCATGCTCGGCACACTGAGCCCGACGCTCGGTGGTCTGTTCAAAGCGGGGTCGGCGGGATGGAGCTTTGCGCCGACCATCACCTTGCCGATCTACGGCGATCAGTTCGCGAATCTCGAGTACGCGAATATCCAGAAGAAGATCGAGATCGCCAATTACGAGAAGGCGATTCAATCCGCGTTCAAGGATGTCGCCGATGGTCTCGCCGCGCGCGGCACCTACGATCAGCAGATCGCCGCGCTCGTGCGCGATACGGCCGCGCAGCAACGCCGGCTGGAGTTGTCGACGCTGCGATACAAGCAGGGCGTCGACAGCTATCTCGGCGTGCTGACCGCGCAGCAGGATCTGTATTCGGCGCAGCAGACGCTGATTGCCGCGCGCACGCAGCGGTTGGCGAATCTCGTGACGTTGTATCAGGCGCTGGGAGGCGGGTGGATCGAGCGGACGGGCGATGCGCCGCGGGCGGCGGATGCGGGCTGACGCGCGGCCCTCGCTTCGATAAACAAAAAAACGCCGCGGCTCCCGCCGCGGCGACTCAACGCAAGCACAGCCCAAACTCCTCAGTGCGCGTCGCCCGCATGGGCCGCGCCTTCGAACTCATGCGCGGCTTCACGCGCATCGCGTTCGGCGTCGCGTTCCTTGCGCACGCCGTTGAACACGATGTTCAACACCACCGCCGACACCGACGCCAGCAGAATCCCGCTGTGAAGGATCGGCTCCAGCGCGTGCGGCAGTTGCGTGAAGAACTTCGGCGCGACGACCGGCACCATGCCCATCCCGACGCTCACCGCGACGATGAACAGGTTGTGCTGATTCTTCGAGAAGTCCACGCGCGACAGCGTCTTGATGCCGTTCGCCGCGACCATGCCGAACATCACGATGCCCGCGCCGCCGAGCACGAACGGCGGCACCGACGCCACCACCTGCGCCATTTTCGGAAAGAGGCCGAGCACGACGAGAATCACGCCGCCTGTCGCGCAGACGAAGCGGCTCTTCACGCCCGTCACGCCGATCAAACCGACGTTCTGCGAAAACGACGTATGCGGGAACGAGTTGAAGATGCCGCCGATCAGCGTGCCGAGACCGTCGACACGCAAGCCGCGCACGAGCGCCTTCTGGTCGACCGGACGCTCGACGAGATCGCCGACCGCGAGGAACATGCCCGTCGATTCGATGAACGTCACGAACATGACGATGACCATCGTCGCGACGGAGAGCGCATCGAAATGCGGCATGCCGAAGTGGAACGGCAGCACGATGCCGACCCACGGCGCGTGCGCGACGCCGTCCATGTCGACGCGGCCGAGCATCGCGGCGATCACGAAGCCGACGACGATCCCGAGCAGCACCGAAATATTCGCGATGAAACCTCGCGCGAACTTGTTGATGAGCAGAATCAGCGACAACACGACGAGCGACAGCAGCAGGAAGACCGGATTGCCGTAGTCGGGATTGCCGATGCCGCCCGCCGCCCAGTTGATGCCCACGCCCATCAGCGAGAGGCCGATCACCGCGATCACCGTGCCGACCACGACCGGCGGGAAGAAGCGCAGGAGCTTGCCGATCATCGGCGCGAGGACGATGCCGATCACGCCCGCCGCGATGGTCGCGCCGAACACGTCGAGAATGCCGAGCGAAGGATTCGTGCCGATCGCGACCATCGGGCCGACGGCGGCGAAGGTGCAGCCCATGATGACGGGCAGGCGAATGCCGAAGATCCACAGGCCGAGCGTCTGGATCAGCGTGGCGACGCCGCACGAGAACAGATCCGCGCTGATGAGAAACGCGACCTGATCTTTCGGCAGGCCCATCGCGGCGCCGAGGATCAGCGGCACCGCCACCGCGCCCGCGTACATCACCAGAACGTGCTGGATGCCGAGCGTCAGCAGTTGACCGGCGGGGAGCCGTTCGTCGCACGGATGCACCGACGGGTTCACCGAACTTGAAGCCATGTCTCTCTCCTATGTCTACTTCCATTTGAATGGCCTCCAAGTTAAGTGCATCGGCAACCATGAACAAGACCACGCGGCGCTATACGTCGCGTTCGCGTGCCGATATGGGTTTCGCGCGCCGCGAGCGGCGCAAACGTGCGAACGGCACTGTCACAAGGGGTTTGACGCAAATCAAGGGAAATTCGTCGCCTGACGGAAGGCCGCGATCTTCGGACGGTCGTTATGATGTGCATCACGCCCCGCGTATAGTCCATTTTTCACGTTCATCGCGCGATGGCGGGGTTAACCCCCGTTTTACGCGTTTTCCCTAACGCCTTTTCAGACTCGGAATCCCATGCGTTTTTTAGGCATCGATCTCGGCACGGGCTCCCTCAAGCTCGCGATCGTCGATGAAGCCGGACGCGACATCGCGTCGTCGAGTGCGGCGTACGCGGTGACGAGCGCGCAGCCCGGCTGGGCCGAAACCAGCGTCGATGCGTGGCATGCCGCGCTCGTCGACGCAGCATCGCGTTTGCCCGCCAACGAGCGTCAAGCGGTGCGCGGCATCGGCTTTTCGGGGCAGATGCACGGCGTCGTTTTGACCGACGCGCATGGCCACGCGCTTCGCCCCGCGATGCTGTGGCCCGACACCCGTGCCCGCGATCTGCTCGACGCGTGGCGCGAGCCGCAGCCGAATCCGGTCGCGCCCGGCATGGCGGGGCCGTTGCTGCGCTGGCTCGCATCGAACGAACCGCGGATCGCGGCGCAAACGCGCTGGGCCTTGCAGCCGAAAGACTGGCTGCGCGCGAAGCTCGGCGGTGCGTTCGTCACCGATGCATCCGATGCGTGCGCGACCGCGCTCGCCGCGCCATCGGGCGAATGGGACGAGGCGCTGATCGACCGGCTCGGCTTGCCGCGCGCGTGGTTCGCGCCGCTCGCGGCATCGCATGAAGTCGCCGGCGCGTTGTCT
Source organism: Caballeronia sp. LZ008 (assembly GCF_031451435.1). Taxonomy (NCBI): domain Bacteria; kingdom Pseudomonadati; phylum Pseudomonadota; class Betaproteobacteria; order Burkholderiales; family Burkholderiaceae; genus Caballeronia; species Caballeronia sp. LZ008. The sequence goes on from NZ_JARUXK010000001.1 coordinate 493,988, forward strand.
GCGGCGTCGGCGTCCGCGCTCGGTCTCGAAGCGGGCATTCCGATGGCCGTCGGCGCCGGCGATACGCCGTGCGCTGCGCTCGGCAGCGGCCTTTGCGCCGATGGCGACGCGCTCCTCACCACCGGCACCGGCGGGCAGATCGTCGTCATGTGCGCCGACGCGCCCGCGCCCGTGCACGGCCTGCACACGTATCGCGCGGCCAACGGCGCGTGGTATCGCATGGCGGCGATGCAGAACGTCGGCGTCGCGCTGGAAGCGGTGCGCGGCTGGCTCGGTTACGCATCGTGGCCCGACGCCTACGACGACGCCTTCGCCGCGTCCGCGAGTGCATCGGTGAGTTTTCTGCCGTATGTGAGCGGCGAACGCTCACCATGGATGAACCCGAACGCGCGCGGCGGCTGGCTCGGACTCGGCCTCGAGGACACGCGCGGCACGATGATGCGCGCCGCGTTCGAGGGCGTGGCATTCGCATTGCGTGCGGGACTCGACGCGATTCGCGCCAACGGCACGCCGCTCGATGCGATGCTGCTCGCGGGGGGCGGCTCGGTCGATCCGCGCTGGCGGCAGTTGCTCGCCGATGCATTGCGCGTCGAGCTGCGCGCCGTCGATTGCCCGAACGCGGCGACGCGAGGCGCGGCGCTGCTCGGCGGCATCGCGGCGGGGCAGTGGCGCATCGGCGATATCGCTTCGCTCGCACCGAAGGCGACGCTCGCCGCGACGCCGCGTCCGAATCCGTCGCTCGATCAGCGGCTCGCCCGTTTCATCGATCTGTACCGGCGCACCGAAGACTGGTTCGCGATCGGGCGCGAGTCCGCTTAAACTTGCGTACCTTGGATCCCGACGCCATGCGCGCCGGGGAGTATGAAGCGACGCTTCATATGAGCGGTAACTGAAGCTCGCTTCGTCACGACAACATCGAACTCAGCCATGCCCGCACCGTCACCGTCACATCCCGATTTCCGCTCGCGCGCGTTCCTGCTCGATCACGCGCTGCGCACGATGACCTTCTATCATCCGCACTGCATGGACCCGGCGGGCGGCTTCTACCACTTCTACAAGAACGACGGCACGATCTACGACCGCACGTCGCGTCATCTCGTGTCGAGCACCCGCTTCGTCTTCAACTATGCGATGGCATACAAGCACTTCGGCCTCGACGAATATCGCGGCGGCGTGGCGCATGGCATCGAATATCTGCGCGCGGTTCATCGCAATCCGCAGACGGGCGGCTATGCGTGGACGTTGAACGGCCGCGACGTCACGGATGCAACGAATCATTGCTATGGCCTCGCGTTCGTCGTGCTCGCGTATGCGAAGGCGGTCGAAGCCGGATTCGACGAAGCGCGCGCGTATCTCGACGAAACCTGGCATCTGATGGAGACGCACTTCTGGGACGCGCAGCACGGCCTTTACAAGGACGAGGCGAGCGCGGACTGGCAAGTGTCCGACTATCGCGGGCAGAACGCGAACATGCATACGTGCGAAGCGCTGCTCGCCGCGTTCGAAGCGACCGGAGAAGCGCGCTATCTCGATCGCGCGGCGCTGCTCGCGGACAACATGGTGAATCGGCAGGCCGCGCTCGCGGGCGGGCTCGTGTGGGAACACTACAAGCCGGACTGGTCGATCGACTGGGACTACAACAAGGGCGATCGCAGCAATATTTTCAGGCCGTGGGGCTTTCAGCCTGGGCATCAGACGGAATGGGCGAAGCTGCTGCTGATTCTCGATCGTCATCGGCCGGAGGCGTGGCACGTCACGCGTGCGCGCGAGCTGTTCGACCGCGCGCTGCAATTGTCGTGGGATCACGAGCACGGCGGCATGGTCTATGGCTTCGACACCGAAGGCAAGTTCTACGACGAAGACAAGTATTTCTGGGTTCAGGCGGAATCGTTCGCGGCGGCCGCGCTGCTCGCGGATCGCGCGCAACGCGATGGCGACGCGGCGCGTGCCGCGCGTTACTGGAACGATTACGACCGCCTGTGGACTTATAGCTGGGAGCATTTCGTCGATCACAAGTGGGGTGCGTGGTATCGCATTCTCACGCGCGACAATCGCCAGTACAGCGACGAGAAAAGCCCGGCGGGCAAGACGGACTATCACACGATGGGCGCATGCTACGAAGTCCTGAATTTCGTGCGCTGAAACAATCACAACCTTGGGAGTCAGACGATGAAAACGAAAGCAGCAATCGCATGGGAAGCCGGCAAGCCGTTGACGATCGAAGAGGTCGATCTCGAAGGTCCGCGCGCGGGTGAAGTGCTGATCGAGGTGAAGGCGACGGGCATCTGCCACACCGATTACTACACGCTCTCCGGCGCGGATCCGGAAGGCATTTTCCCCGCGATTCTCGGGCATGAAGGCGCGGGCGTCGTCGTCGATGTCGGGCCGGGCGTCGGCACGTTGCGAAAAGGCGATCACGTCATTCCGCTCTACACACCGGAATGCCGCGAGTGCAAGTTCTGTCTGTCGCGCAAGACCAATCTCTGCCAGAAGATTCGCGCGACGCAAGGCAAAGGCCTCATGCCCGATGCGACTTCGCGCTTCTCGCTCGATGGCAAACCGCTGTTCCATTACATGGGGACGTCGACGTTTTCGAATTACATCGTCGTGCCGGAGATCGCGGTGGCGAAAGTGCGCGAGGACGCGCCGTTCGACAAGATCTGCTATATCGGTTGCGGCGTGACGACGGGCGTCGGCGCGGTCGTGTATTCGGCGAAGGTGGAAGCGGGCGCGAATGTCGTCGTATTCGGGCTGGGCGGCATCGGCCTGAACGTGATACAGGGCGCGAAGATGGTCGGCGCGGACAAGATCATCGGCGTCGATATCAATCCGGGCCGCGTCGAGCTCGCGAAGAAGTTCGGCATGACGCACTTCATCAACCCGAAGGAAGTGGAGAACGTCGTCGATCACATCGTGCAATTGACCGATGGCGGCGCGGATTATTCGTTCGAATGCGTCGGCAATACCACGCTCATGCGTCAGGCGCTCGAATGCACGCACAAGGGCTGGGGCCAGTCGTTCATCATCGGCGTGGCGGCGGCGGGACAGGAAATCAGCACGCGTCCGTTCCAGCTCGTCACGGGCCGCGAATGGAAGGGCTCGGCGTTCGGCGGCGCGCGCGGCCGCACGGATGTGCCGAAGATCGTCGACTGGTACATGGAAGGCAAGATCAACATCGACGATCTGATCACGCATCATCTGAAGCTGGAGCAGATCAACGACGGCTTCGACCTGATGAAGAAGGGCGAGTCGATTCGTTCCGTCGTCATCTATTGAGCTACTGAGCGAGGAAAACGCGATGCTGGAACTCGTGGAAGAACATCGTTGTTTCGATGGCGTGCAGCGCATCTATCGGCATGAATCGCAGACTGTCGGCCTGCCGATGCGCTTTTCCGTCTTTTTGCCTGCTGCCGCGTCTTCTTCGAAGGTGCCGGCGTTGTTTTATCTCGCCGGCCTGACTTGCACCGAAGAGACGTTCCCGATCAAGGCGGGCGCGCAACGTTACGCGGCGGAGCACGGCATCGCGCTGATTGCGCCGGATACTTCGCCGCGTGGCGCGGATATTCCGGGCGAGAAGGATTCGTGGGATTTCGGCGTCGGCGCGGGGTTTTATGTCGATGCGACGCGCGAGCCTTGGGTGCGGCGTTATCGCATGTACTCGTATGTGACGCAGGAGTTGCGCGAGACAGTTCTCGCGGAGTTGCCGGTGCGAGAGGATCGTATCGGCATCTTCGGGCATTCGATGGGCGGGCACGGGGCGCTCGTGCTCGCGTTGCGCAATCCGGATCTTTATCGGAGTGTGTCGGCGTTTGCGCCTATTGCGGCGCCGTCGCAGTGTCCGTGGGGCGTGAAAGCGTTTTCTGGCTATCTCGGCGATGATCGTTCGGCGTGGGCGCAGTACGATGCGAGCGAGTTGATTCTCGGCGATGCGGCTGCCCGGTTCGAAGGCGGGATTCTCATCGATCAGGGACTGGCGGATCAGTTTCTCGCCGAGCAGTTGCACCCTGATGTCTTGGAGCGCAATGCGCGTGATGCCGGACACAGTTTGATCGTGCGGCGGCATGAAGGCTATGACCACGGGTATTTCTTTATTTCTACCTTCGTCGGGGAGCATGTCGCGCATCATGCGCGGGTTTTGTGTCGGTGAGGTTTTTTGATGTTCCGGTCCGCTGAAGGCGTTGGAGGAGAGCGGACCCCGATCGGTACAGGCTTGTCGCGGCCGGACGACAATCCGGGTTGCTTGCCTCGGGAGATATGTTTGCCTGAAAGCAGGCCCGTATCGAATGCGACAGTGTTTGCGCAGGTGTGAAACAAGCTCGCGCGCCGATATGTTCGAGAATGCAGGCTCCGGGTTCGTCAACACAAAATGACCTGAGTTCTCTTCCAATCTGGCTTTTAACTCTGTAAGTTCGTTATCCATATCAATGGCTTAGATAGAGATATGCAGGAACGTTCGTACCTAGTGTCGACGATCGGTAAATCGGTCACGTATAACGATGAAAACGAAGCCAACATTGCTGACGAAAGGGGGCTAGTCGCTATATGGGCTAATACACTGTTCGCGTTTGTTGGCTTAAAGCTCAACGACCGCGATCGAAACGTAATAACTCCGCGCTTAACGTTCGGTACACCCATAAATGGCAGCGAGTCAATTGCGGGCCACGATTCCCTTTTAATCTCCGATCAAGGCTGAGCCATGCGTAAAGCAGCGATACGCGAGGGCGATCCAACAACCACAGGTGGTTACGTCATCGCAGGTTCATCGACGATCAGCGACGACAGACGGAAAGTCGCTCTTAGCGAGGATCAAGCGACGTGCGGAAGCTGCAACGGAGCGCACAGAATTCATGGCACCGGTCTAGGCATAAAGGAAAAGGGCCTTTGTGCGGTCGTCGAAGGCGACATAGTGCTTTGCCCGTGCGGTAAAAATCGTGTTGCCGTGGGAAGAAATCCAGGCATCTTTCTAAGGAGTGGCGGGGACAAGGGTCACGCGCTAACTACGAGAGCGCCGTCGCCAGCGGATATTGCTCCTTCTGTCTTCGACGAGTTGATTGTGTTGCGGGACGAGGACGGCCAGCCAATTTCGCATCAACGCTTTCGCATCAAGTCAGCGGACGGCGCGACATACGAGGGCATCACGAGCGATGCAGGCGAGACGGTACGCGTTCGCACGAATGCACCCCTACAAATCGAAATCGAACTCTTGGTATAGAGATGACCGGATTGAATGTCCAATTCTTGAGGAATCACCGCGCACAAACTAACGCCAATCAAGCGAGCACGCACGCGGTGACCGTAGAGACGCGCTACCTACGCTTGCCTGACGACACACACGGCTGGATTGACGTAATCATTGAAGCTACCCGTGACCGGGTTAGCCTCTGCGAATACACGAAGGTTGCTTTGGTGAAGGATGATGGCGAGCGCACCTACTTCCGAATCCAAGATGGATCAATTGCCGTTGGTCAATTGGCAAGCATGAAAAGCAGTGCCGCAAAAGCGCATTTCAAGAAGACGGCGCCAACCGTTGCGACGAACACGGTCTCGGTGAAGTACGGAACTCTTGGTAAAGAAGACTCACCGTTCAAAGGTCGACTCCGGCAGCAATGGGCCACGCTGAATGTCGGAGGCGAGGCCATTACAGTCACGCTCAATAGCGTCTGGAATGAGGGATACACACCGATCGCTTCGGGACGTCACCGGATCATGTCACCAGATCGGTCTCATGCGAACGTAAGTACCGAGGGATATCGAAATAGTTATCCCGGAAGGATCAAAGCGAACGATGTCTGGTTTCCCATCGAACTTGAAGGCGGACGCGGAAACTCATCTCGATACGTGCACATTGGTCACTTGTCAGAGGGTTGCGTGACCGTGCATGACATCGTTCGCTGGAATTTGGTCTATAACTACCTCATTTCGCACCGGCTTCCGGATACAGACGGGAAGTATGTGGCTTTGTTGGATGTTGATAAATGAAGAAGCTGTTAAGTTTGAGTATTTTGATCTTCGCAACGATTGCGCGGGCGGATAGCGATCCGACTGTTGTAACTCATGCAAGCTCCTCATTCAATGACACGGCAGAGCCTCCGCTCGCGTGTGGTGATTTTCTGAAGCAGATGGGACGGGATCGACCGGAAATTGTTTTCGTGGGGTGCCGGTCGATTGAAGGAAACAATGCGAATGATCCTGGTTTTGAAGCGACTTACCACGTCAAAGGTAAACATATCGATGCGACCGATAACTGGATCGGTACTTGGGCGAAATGGGAACGCCTGCGGTTCTCCTGTTGCCAGTGGGATGCGCCGAGGGGCTTTTACCGGGACAATCTGGGATCACACTATGAAGTCAACCTGTTCGCGGAGGCGTACATTAACGGGGGGATCATGGTGAACCAGCGTAAGGACTTTCCAAAGCTACCCTACGCAATCTTGACCATAACACACTACCTGTACCGGCCCTAGCACGTGTAGCAAGCTCTTTGACCGCCCGCGAGAGTTCGTGGAAGAGTGCCTATGCCCTCAGAGAAACCAAGCCCTCGCGCATGATCCTGCCTTGTGTGCATGACTTTTTCTTTGAAAGATCGTCGGAACGCACGCACGGGTATCCAGATGAGTCGGCTATGCTGCTCCGAACTGCGGTCGGAAGCGTCTCGCGGACGAATCCTTTCTTTGCGCAGGACCAGAGTAAGCGCTAAAGCGCTAACTCTGGTCGACGGCAAAGAAAGTGACTGCCGCCCCGCACAGGGGCAGTGCTATTAGGCCGACATGAACACTGGATCCGGCGAAGAAATCAACGAAACCGGGCTCCAGCGAAGAAATCAATTCCCCCGCTTTCCCAACAAGCTCGCCCCATAAACAACCGCAGCCAGCATAGTGATCCAGAAACTAGTAGGCCAATCGGTATAGAAGGCGAGCGTAAGCCCAACCCAAGCCTGTGCGAGTGCAAACAGCGCCGCAAGCACGAGCCCTGACGACAATCGCGTCGTGACGTTCTGCGCCGCCGCCGCGGGCCCGACCATCAACGCAAAAACGAGCAGCACCCCGACGATCTGCGTGCAAGCCGCGACTGCCAGCGCGGTGATCGCGAGAAACATCACGGAGACGAGCCGCAACGACACGCCCTTGGCCTCCGCGAGCTCCGGCTGCAAGGACGCAAACAACAAAGGCCGCATGATGACCGCAAGCGCACCGAGGCTGACGACAGCGAGCCCGGCAAGCACGACCAGCGTGTCATGACTCACGCCAAGCACGTTGCCGAACAGAAGCGCAGTAGCCTGAGTCGCATACGCGGTGAAGAAGTGCAGAAACAGCAACCCGAACCCGAGCGAGAGAGAAAGAATCACGCCGATGGCCACATCGCGGCCCGAGAGCCGCTCGCCGAGCGCACCCATCCCGACGCCCGCCGCGAGCGTGAATCCGACCATCCCCCAGAGCGGCGGCATGCCGAGCAGCACCGCGCCCGTCGCGCCGGTAAAGCCGACGTGCGATAGCGCGTGACCCGCGAAGGTCTGTCCGCGCAGCACGAGAAAATACCCGACGATCCCCGACAGCACCGCGACGATCCCCGACGCCGCGAATGCATTCACCATGAAGTCGTATTCGAACATTGCGCTTTCTATTTGACGTGACTGTGGCTGTGGCCGTGATCGTGCTCATGGCCGTGATCGTGTTCATGCTCGTGCTCTCCGCCTTCCTCGTGCGCGTGATCGAGCTTGTCGATTTCGACATCGCCCGACATCACGAAGATGCGGCCGTTCACGCGCATCACGTCGATGGGCGAGCCGTACAGACGCGAGAGCACCGGCTTCGAAATGACTTCATCGACAGTGCCGAGCGCCGCGCGCCCGCTGCCGAGATAAAGCACGCGGTCGAGCGAATTGAGCAGCGGATTGAGTTCGTGCGCCGAGAACAGCACGGTGATGTTCAACTCGCGCTGCACCCGCCGCACGAGTTCGACGACCCCCGTCTGATGCCGTGGATCGAGGCTGATGAGCGGCTCGTCGAGCAGCAACAGACGCGGATTGCCGAGCAGACACTGCGCGAGCAAAAGACGCTGGCGCTCGCCGCCCGACAACTCCGACAACGGACGCGAAGCAAGCTGATGCGCGCCGACGAGCTCCAGCACGCGCTCGACATCCGCACGGATGCGGGCATTGCGATGCGGCAGTCCCCAGTGATGACCATCCGCGGCCATCGCGACGAAATCGCGGCCGAGCACGCGCCGGTTCGCGAGACCCGTGCGCATCTGCGGCATATAGCCGATCGACGGATTGCCGCGCACGACCGCTTCGCCATTCACGCGAATCGTCCCGCTCTTCACAGGCACGAGTCCGAGCAGGGCGCGCATCAGCGTGGTCTTGCCCGCGCCGTTCGGCCCGAGCACGCCGATGAACTCGCCGTTCTTCACCGTGAAACTCGCGTCGTTGAGAATCTCGCGCCCGCCGAGCGCGAGCGTCACGCGATTGACTTCGAGCGCGGGCTGCATCGTCGCATTCATCGCTGCCATCCTTGCAAGGCGCCCGCTAGCGAGTCGAGCTGCGATTGCATCCATTGCTGATACGTCTTCTTCGCGGGCAAAGTCTCCGTCACGCTGATGCTCGGCACATGCGCGTCCTTCGCGATGTCGAGCAGACGCTTCGTCAGCGCGCCCGTCGCCTGGCTGTTGTAGATGAGCACGTGCACGCGACGCTCGCGCAGATCCTTCTCGAACGCGGCGATGTCGGCGGGACTCGGCTCGGTCTCGTTCATCGACGCGAGCTGGAAGCGCTGGTTGCGCATCTCGAAGCCGATCGCATCGGCCATGTAGCCGAACACCGGCTCGGTCGCCGTCACGGGCACGCCCTTGTAATGCGACTTCATCTGCGCGACGGTCGCGTCGATCGGTTTCATCGAATCGAGGAACGCTGCGAGGCGCGCGTCGTAATCGCTCTTGTGCGACGGGTCCGCGCTCACGAGATACGCGCTCACCGCCTTCGCGACGACGGGCATCGTCGCCGGGTCGTACCAGAGGTGCGGATTGTCGCCGGCCTTCTTGCCGACGAGCTTCGCCGCGACGATCGCCGTGCGCTTGCCATTGCTCTTGGATGCCGCGAGCAGCTTGTCCATCCACGGATCGTAATCCGCGCCGTTATAGACGACGAGCGCCGCGTGCTGCAACGCGCGCGCGGTCTTGGGACTGGCTTCGAAGAGATGCGGGTCTTCGTCCGGATTGTTGAGGATGCTCGTCACCTGCACGTGATCGCCGCCGAGCTGGCGAATGACGTCGCCGTAAAAGTTCTCCGCCGCGACGACCGGCACGCGCGCGGTCTGTGCCGATGCCGCGCTGCAAAAGCCGAGCGCGAGGGCGAAGCAGGTCAGGACGTGCGCGAGTTTCATCGATTTCCTTGCAAGTGAGATGTTCTTGAGACGCGGCGATTCAGACATCGCGATGTTTTCGCTGGCAATCGGCGCACAGCCCGCTCAACTCCACGACCTGGTGATGCACCTGAAAGCCGTGCGCGGGCGGGCTCGCCGACAGCGACGATGCGAGTTCGCGGCCCTGAATTTCGAGCGTCGCGCCGCATTCGTCGCAGATGAGGAACTGGCTCTCGTGCGGCTTGCCGGCATCGCAACACGCGATGAACGCGTTCTTCGATTCGATGCGATGCACGAAGCCGTTATCGACGAGAAACTCCAGCGCGCGATACACCGTGGTCGGCGGCACGCGCGCGCCGCGTTGCGGCTCCATCGCGTCGATGAGGTCATAGGCGCCGATCGGCTTGTGCGCCTTCAGCACGAGTTCGTAGACCTGACGGCGCAGCGGCGTCAGCGCGACGCCGCGCTCGATAGCGAGCGCCTCGGCGCGCGCCAGCATGTTTTCGACGGATGCGGTCATGTGATATCGGCCACGCAGAGGTGGCTGCAAAAGGTTGAAGCGCGAGCGAGGGCCGCTCGTCGGACGTTTGGGCGATGATATAACGTATCACGTTCCGTTGCACATTCGCGCGCGCTTTATTTTCGGCGGCCGCGGTACGCCTTTTGCTCTCGCGCGCTTGCCGGACGGGGTTTTCCCGAGGTTTTGCGATGTTTGCGCGTCGCAGCATCGAAAGCTGTGTTGACACCTTGACACGATCACGCGCAGCGCCGATCATTCGATCAAACAGAGAGCAATTGTTCATTCGCGGAGCGTTCGCTCGCCGCGAGGGACAAAAAACTATCGGAGACATCGGTGAGATTGAGAGACAAGGTCGCGATCATCACGGGCGCCGCGAGCGGCATCGGCGAAGCAGTTGCGCGGCGCTATCTGGAAGAAGGCGCGAACGTCGTCGTCGTGGATGTGAAGAACGAAGACGCCATGGCCCAGCGCTTCGCGGACGTGGCCGACCGCGTGCTCGCGCTGAAGGCCGACGTCACGCAGCGCGACGACATCGCACGCATCGTGACGCGCACCGTCGAACGTTTCGGCGGCATCGACATTCTCTTCAACAACGCGGCGCTTTTCGACATGCGCCCGATCCTCGACGAATCCTGGGACGTCTATGACCGCCTCTTCGCGGTCAACGTCAAAGGGATGTTCTTTCTGATGCAGGCGGTCGCGCAGCGCATGGTCGAGCAGGGGCGCGGCGGCAAGATCATCAATATGTCATCGCAGGCCGGGCGGCGCGGCGAAGCGCTCGTGTCGCATTACTGCGCGACCAAGGCGGCGGTCATCAGCTATACGCAATCGGCGGCGCTCGCGCTCGCGAAAGAGCGCATCAACGTGAACGGCATCGCGCCGGGCGTCGTCGACACACCGATGTGGAAGGAAGTCGACGCGCTCTTCGCGCGTTACGAGAATCGTCCGCTCGGCGAGAAGAAACGGCTCGTCGGCGAAGAAGTGCCGCTTGGACGCATGGGCGTGCCCGACGATCTGACGGGCGCGGCGCTCTTTCTGGCGTCATCGGATTCGGATTACATCACCGCGCAGACGCTCAATGTCGACGGCGGCAACTGGATGAGCTGACGCGCCGCACGCGCGCCACGCAGCTTGAAGCGCGGGAAGCACCGTCTATAGTGAAACGGCGTCGAGTCGATGGCGCCAAGTCGGCGAAGGCAAGGGCGGCAACAAGGATAACCCCGGCAACCACGCGATCCACGATCGCGCACCCTCAAAAAGCAGGCAGCGGCATCCACGGCGCTTGCGTCACGCAGCGAGACCATCACGGCGCCCGTGCCAACAAAAAGGAGACGAACTCAATGAAACGCACTCAACGCATCGTTCGAGCACAACCGCGCGCGCGTCGCGCTCCGTTCGCGACCGCGGCGCTGTCCGCCGCGCTTGCAGCGGCCGCGCTCGTGCCGCTGTCGGGGCATGCCGCGACGACCATCACCATCGCGACGCTGAACAATCCGGACATGATCGAGCTGAAGAAGCTCGCGCCGGCGTTCGAAAAGGCCAATCCGGACATCCAACTGAAATGGGTGATTCTCGAAGAGAACGTGCTGCGCCAGCGCGCCACGACCGACATCACGACCAACAGCGGCCAGTTCGACGTCATCACCATCGGCACGTACGAAGCACCGCAGTGGGGCAAGCGCGGCTGGCTCTCGCCGATGACCGGCCTGCCCGCCAACTACGATCTCGACGATGTCGTGAAGACCGCGCGTGACGGCCTCTCGTCGGGCGGCGTGCTGTATGCGCTGCCGTTCTACGTCGAAAGTTCGATGACGTACTACCGCAAGGATCTGTTCCAGGCCGCGGGACTGAAGATGCCCGATCAGCCGACCTACGACCAGATCAAGCAGTTCGCCGACAAGCTCACCGACAAGTCCAAAGGCCAGTACGGCATCTGCCTGCGCGGCAAGGCGGGCTGGGGCGAGAACATGGCGTACGTGTCGACGGTCGTGAACACGTTCGGCGGCGAGTGGTTCAACGAGAAGTGGCAGGCGCAGCTCGACACGCCCGAATGGAAGAAGGCAGTCGGCTTCTACGCCGATCTGCTGAAGAACGACGGCCCGCCGGGAGCGAGCTCGAACGGCTTCAACGAGAACCTCACGCTGATGTCGTCCGGCAAGTGCGCGATGTGGATCGATGCGACGGTCGCGGCAGGCATGCTCTACAACAAGTCGCAATCGCAGGTGTCGGACAAGATCGGCTTCGCCGCCGCGCCCGTCGCCGTCACGCCGAAGGGCTCGCACTGGCTGTGGTCGTGGTCGCTCGCGATCCCGAAGACGTCGAAGCAGCAGGAAGCCGCGAAGAAGTTCGCCGCGTGGGCGACGTCGAAGGAATACATCGAGATGGTCGGCAAGGACGAAGGCTGGGCATCGGTGCCGCCGGGCACGCGCAAGTCGACCTACGCGCGCCCCGAGTACAAGCAGGCCGCGCCCTTCGGCGACTTCGTGCTGAAGGCGATCGAAACCGCCGATCCGAACGATGCGACGCTGCACAAGGTGCCGTATAGCGGCATCCAGTTCGTCGGCATTCCGGAGTTCCAGTCGTTCGGCACGGTGGTCGGCCAGTCGATCGCGGGCGTCGTCGCCGGACAGACGAGCGTCGATCAGGCGTTGAAGGCCGCGAATGCCGCGGCGGATCGCGCCGTGAAGCAAGCGGGCTATCAGAAGTAATTCCTGTGGTAACGGGCCGCGTCGCCTGATGCGGCCCGGGAAGCATCATCGAGAGGTGACACGATGAGTCAACTGAATCCCCCCATCACCGATCATCATCTGGAGGAGTCCGCCGCCGAACGCGACAAGCGCCGCGCGAAGTCGGTGCGATGGCTGATCTCGCCGTCGACCGGACTGCTCTTCCTGTGGATGGCCATTCCGCTCGCGATGACGATCTGGTTCTCGTTTTCGCGCTACAACCTGCTGAATCCCGATGTCAAAGGTTTCGCGGGCTTCGACAACTTCGAGTTTCTCGTCACCGACCCCGCGTTCGGGCCGTCCATCGGACATACGCTGACGCTGATCGTGTCGGTGCTCGTCATCACGGTCGTAGGCGGCGTGCTGCTCGCCGTGCTGTTCGATCGCAAGTTCTTCGGACAGGGCATCGCGCGTCTGCTCGTGATCGCGCCGTTCTTCGTGATGCCGACGGTCTCCGCGCTCATCTGGAAGAACATGATCCTGCATCCGGTGTACGGCCTGATCGCGAGCCTGATGCGCTCGATGGGCATGCAACCGATCGACTGGTTCGCCGACTATCCGCTTTTCGCGGTCATCGTGATCGTCGCGTGGCAGTGGCTGCCGTTCGCCTTCCTGATTCTCTTCACGGCGATCCAGTCGCTCGATCAGGAGCAGAAGGAAGCGGCGCGCATCGACGGCGCGGGTCCGTTCGCGATGTTCTTCTTCATCACGCTGCCGCATTTGAAGCGCGCGGTGGCCGTGGTCGTGATGATGGAAACCATCTTCCTGCTGTCGATTTTCGCGGAAATCTATACGACGACGGGCGGCGGTCCCGGCACCGCGACGACGAATCTGTCGTACCTGATCTACGCGCTCGGCCTGCAGCAGTTCGACGTCGGCCTTGCATCGGCGGGCGGCATTCTCGCGGTGATTCTCGCCAATATCGTCGCGTTCTTCCTCGTGAGAATGCTCGCGAAGAACCTCAAAGGGGAGTACGAGTCATGAGCACGCAATCGGTCAATGTTCCGCCGCGGACTTCCGCGCTCGGCCATGCGAAGAACATCGTGCCTGGCATCGTCGCGTGGATCGTGTCGATCCTGCTGTTCTTCCCGATCTTCTGGATGACGATCACCGCGTTCAAGACCGAGCAGCAGGCGTACTCGTCGTCGCTGTTCTTCACGCCGACGCTGGAGAGCTTCCGCGAAGTGTTCGCGCGCAGCAATTACTTCGGTTTCGCGTGGAATTCGGTGCTGATTTCGGTCGGCGTCACGGTGCTCTGCCTGATCCTCGCCGTGCCGTGCGCCTACGCGATGGCCTTCTTTCCGACCAAGAAGACGCAGTCGGTGCTGCTGTGGATGCTGTCGACGAAGATGATGCCGTCGGTCGGCGTGCTCGTGCCGATCTATCTGCTGTGGAAGAACACGGGCCTGCTCGATACCGTGTCCGGCCTCGTGATCGTGTACACGCTCATCAATCTGCCGATCGCCGTATGGATGGCCTACACGTACTTCAACGAAGTGCCGAAGGACATTCTGGAAGCGGGCCGCATCGACGGCGCGACGACGTGGCAGGAAATCGTCTATCTGCTGATGCCGATGGCGTTGCCCGGTCTCGCATCGACGGGGCTCTTGCTCATCATCCTGTCGTGGAACGAGGCGTTCTGGAGCATCAACCTGTCGAGCTCGAACGCGGCGCCGCTGACGGTGTTCATCGCGTCGTATTCGAGTCCGGAAGGCTTGTTCTGGGCCAAGCTCTCGGCGGCTTCGTTGCTCGCGGTCGCGCCGATTCTGATCGTCGGCTGGGTCTCGCAGAAGCAACTGGTGCGCGGCCTTACGTTTGGCGCGGTGAAGTGAGGACGCACTCGTGAATCTCACTCCATCCCGAGACGCCAATCTCGAAGATCGCCTGCTGATCTGCGATTGCGACGGCGTGCTGATCGACAGCGAAACGGTGGCGGCGCGCGTGCTCGTCGCCGAGTTGCAGGCGCTGTGGCCGGGCGTCGATGTCGAGCCGGTCGTGATGCCGCTGCTCGGCCTGCGCATCGAGGCCGTGCTCGCCAGCGCCGCCGATACGGTGAACCGGACGCTGACGCACGATCAGGTCGTCGCCATCCGGCGGGCCGTCGAAGCCGCGGCGATGCAGGCGCCGACCGTGCCGGGCATCGCCGAGGCGCTCGCGGCCGTGCCCTTCACGAAGGCGTGCGCGAGCAACAGCTTCTCGACGTATGTCGATGCCGTGCTGCAGCGCACGGGTCTGCTGCGCTTTTTCGGCGAGCGGCGTTTCTGCGCGGACATGGTCGCGAATCCGAAGCCCGCGCCGGACGTGTATCTCGCGGCAGCGCGCGCGATGCGCATCGATCCGCTGCGCTGCCTCGTCGTCGAAGACAGCGTGACCGGCGTGACGGCGGCGCGCGCGGCGGGCATGCCGGTGCTCGGCTTCATCGGCGGCGGACACGCGACCGAAGGGCAGATCGGCGCGCTCGAAAAAGCGGGCGCGCAGGCGGTATTCGACGACATGACGCGACTGCCTGCGCTCGTCGAGCAATGGCTGCAGAACGCGACGTTCGAACTCAGATAGCGATGGCGTTTCATCGCATCGCTAATGAAGACTGGAGACACACACCATGGCTAGCCTGACACTGCGCAACATCAGCAAGCGTTATGAAGAAACCGAGGTGATGCGCAACATCAACCTCGATATCAACGACGGCGAGTTCGTCGTGTTCGTGGGCCCGTCGGGCTGCGGCAAGTCGACGTTGATGCGGATGATCGCCGGCCTCGAAGACATCAGCGGCGGCGACCTGATGATCGACAATGCGCGCGTGAATGAGCTCGCGCCCGCGAAGCGCGGCATCGCGATGGTGTTCCAGTCGTACGCGCTTTATCCGCACATGACGCTGTACGACAACATGGCGTTCGGCCTCAAGCTCGCGGGCGAGAAGAAGCCCGCGATCGACGCCGCCGTGAAGAACGCCGCGAAGATTCTGCACATCGATCATCTGCTCGATCGGAAGCCCAAGCAGCTTTCGGGCGGCCAGCGTCAGCGCGTCGCGATCGGGCGCGCGATCACGCGCAAGCCGAAGGTGTTCCTCTTCGACGAGCCGCTCTCGAACCTCGACGCCGCGCTGCGCGTGAAGATGCGCCTGGAATTCGCGCGCCTGCACGACGATCTCAAGACGACGATGATCTACGTGACGCACGATCAGGTCGAAGCGATGACGCTCGCGGACAAGATCGTGGTGCTGTCGGCGGGGAACATCGAGCAGGTCGGCACGCCGAACACGCTTTATCACGCGCCGGCGAACCGGTTCGTGGCGGGCTTCATCGGCTCGCCGAAGATGAACTTTTTGTCGGGCACCGTCGCCGCGGTGCAGAACGACGGCGTCCTCGTGAAGTACGCGACGGGCGAGACGCAACTCGTCGGCGTGCTGCCGGGCAATGCGAAGCCGGGCGATGCGGTGACGGTCGGCGTTCGTCCGGAGCATCTGCAGCCGAATTCGCCGGAAGCGGGCGATTACGGTCTCTCCGCGACGGCGATGACCGTCGAGACGCTCGGCGATGCGGCGTATCTGTACGCGGAAACCGAAGTCGCGCCGGATGGATTGATCTCGCGCATTCCGCCGCTGGAGAAGCACGCGCGTGGCGAGAAGCTGAAGCTCGGCGCGTCGCCTGAGCATTGTCATCTGTTCAACGCGGAAGGGCAGGCGTTTACGCGCAAGGTGGTCGATTCGTGGCTGCGGGAGCACGCGACGGCGGCTTGAGCGTTCCTCGGGTGTTGCGGGCGCGGTTCGTCGGGACCGCGCTTTTTCGTTTTATGCCGCGTTATTCGACCTGACACCTTTCCAAAGGGCTTCGGTGCAAAGCGCAATGTGCTCCGGACTGCGCGGATAGACTTGCTCGCGGGCCTTTACGACTTCGTTGAGCATTCCCAGCAACCGGCCTTCGAGCTCGACGCGGCTTGCGCCCCAAGTCATATCGATATCGGAGATGGCAACGCCTACGGATCGGTGCAGCTTGATCAGGGCATCGACGATATCGAGATTCGGGTCGTAGCGGATAGCGTGTTTCTGAATGAACGCGCGCCGGAACATGGTGCTCCGATTGGCTAGATAAGCCGCTCCGAGAAGAAAGCGGCCTTTGATGGTCGCATCGTCGAGCGGAAAGTCGGTTATGGATTCTTCGTCGCCAAAGAGCCTGATCTGAGAGCCGACCACGGTCACATCCGGATTCGCATCGAGAAAATCTGCCTGTTTTCGGAGACGCCCCGGTTCGGCCAGATCGTCGTGATCGATGCGCGCGATGTATTCGCCCCGGCACAGATCGAAACCGCGATCGGCGTTGGCAGGGCGGCCCTGATTGTGCTCGAGCGGGAAGATGCGGATGCGCTCGTCGTTCAGGCTTCGAACGAGTGAGAGCGTGTCGTCGGTGCTGGCGTCGTCGAGAACGAGGATTTCGAAGTCGGCGTCCTGGTTGAGCAACGATTTCAACGTTTCGACGATATGCGATTAGGTGTTATAGGTTGGAACGACGATTGATATTTTTGGCATTACTAATAGTGAAGGAATAAAGTCGGCGCGTAGCTTACGTCCCAATGTCGCTCAAAAGGAACCAGCGCATCGATTAATCATTTGAGTTGCCTGCAAATCGATGATCCGCGTCAAAACCTTGTTTCTCTCGGCTTCCTCCTAATCAAATCACGACAGCGAGCCGCTAGCATGTCGTGCACATTTATGCACCTGACGCGACAAGGAGAAGCAGTGCGTTTCGACGGCTATTTCATCAATCTGGATCGGAGTCAGGATCGGCGCAAGTCGATGGAGACGCAACTGGCGAGCATCGGCTATCAGGATCGAATCGTGCGTTTCCCCGCGGTTGACGGCATCGCCCAAGGACCGTTCGACAACGCGGGCAAGAACTGCGTCTGGGCATGTCGGCAATCGCACGAACGGGTAATCCTCAACTCCTCCGCCGACACCGCCACCGTCGTGCTGGAAGACGACGTGGAACTGAGCCCGCTCTTTCCGACGCTCATCAACGATCACATACTCGCGGCGCACATCGGCAACAATCCCGACCTCGACCTGATGTTCCTCGATTGCGCACCCGTATTCGACCGCGTGTCCCTTCTGCTGCTGGAGGCGGAGAAGCGCATGAACGGCCGCGCGAATCCGCAATTGCTCGGCGATGGCCGTCACTATTTCGACAATGTCAGTTTGTTCGACGCGAGGGCAACCTACGCGTTTTGTGCGGCGGCGTACGTTGTCACGCCGAAGGGAAAGCAGAAACTTCGTACGCTGTATTCAGCGTCGGAAGACCAGGCCGTGCCGGTCGACATGCTTTTCAGGCACTGGCTGCACTTCGACGGGCTGTCCGGCCAGCTGGTCGTTCCGTTCCTCGCAACGCCGGAATACATGAGCGCATCGACGATTTCGTACGATGCACTCGACGCGCCCGTCATCGATCAGACAGTCGGCCTGGCGATCGGCGCCATCCGCAGGCTGCTCTTCGCCGGCGATGCCAATCTCGACACGAACAGGATCGATGCGCTCATCGAAGCCGGCCCGCGTTCGCCCGAATACAAGCTAGGGCTGGAACTTGCCGCAGCGATGATGAGGGCGTCGTAAAACCGTACCCGTATCGGGCGATGCGCGATAATCTCGGCTTTCGACCGGCCACATCCGATGACCGGCGCCGAACCCCCATACCGCCATGCCCGTCCTGAACGAAATCTTCGTCTATCCGATCAAGTCCTGCGCGGGCATTTCACTGCGCCGCGCGACGCTCTTCGAGACCGGCCTCGAATACGACCGCCACTGGATGGTGATCGACACCGCCGGCGCCATGTTCACGCAACGCTCGCATCCGCGCATGGCGCTGGTCCGCACCGCGTTCGATGCCGATGATCTCGTCATCGACGCGCCCGGCATGCCGACCCTGCGCACGCCCTTGCGCGCCGAAGCGCTCGCCGATGCGAAGCCGATTCGCGCGACCGTCTGGCGCGACACCGTCGATGCGCTCGACGCGGGCGAACAAGCCGCGCACTGGTTTAGCACGTTCCTCGGCGTATTCGCGCGTCTCGCGCGATTCGCACCGGCATCCCGCCGCGATGTCAGCGATAAATGGACCGCGCCGCAATCCACGCACACGCGTTTCGCGGATCAGTTTCCGTTGCTGGTCGTCGGTCAGGCATCGCTCGACGATCTCAACGCGCGGCTGTCGGCCAAAGGCGCGCCGGGCATCGCGGCGAATCGCTTCCGCCCGAACCTCGTGATCGGCGGACTCGATGCTTACGAAGAGGACTACGTCGGCGAAATGCGGATCGGCGATGCGCAATTGCGGCTCGTGAAGCTCTGCACGCGCTGTCCGATTCCGTCGATCGATCAGGCGACGGGCGCGCCGAACCCGGCATGGCCGCACGAACCGCTCGACACGATGAGCGCGTACCGTGGCAGCGACCAGTTCGACGGCGCGCTCACCTTCGGCAAGAACGCGATCGTTCTGGAAGGCGAGGGCGTTGCGCTGGAGATCGGACAGGAAGTGGAAGCGGAAATCGACTTCTGAACCGTCAGGCTTCGAGCGCGGCCTTCGCGCACAGTTCATCGGTGACGAGCCCCGACAGCCACTTTCCCTTCAACGCCGCGACCAGTGCTTCGCGCTTGCGCTCGCCGCCCGCGAAGCCGATGGTCGGACGTTTGGGCGGCGAGTCGAGCGCGAGGCTCGTCGCGCGCGCGCCGGTCTTCGATTGCACGCGGCGGCCGTCTGCATCGATCGGCAGGCCGAGCCATTCGGCGACCGCGCCTGCCGACATCATTTCATCGACTTCCGCGCGCGTGATGAAGCCGTCCTCGTGCAGCGGGCAATTCACGCCCACGTTGCCGATGCCGACGAACGCCACGTCCGCCTTCTGCGCGAGTTCGCCGACGATGCGATACAGCCGGTGATTGACCCACTGCGCGCGCTCGGCGACGTTATCTGCCATGAGCGGCGCGGGCAGCATGAAGTGCTTGCCGCCGGTCTTTTCCGAAAGCTGCTGCGCGACGTCGTAACGATTCGACGAGCCGTCCTGCGCGATTGCGCCGACCATCGACACGAAACGATGCTGCGGCCGGTCGATCTGCCCGATCTGCGCGACGCAGGCTTTCAGCGTGCGCCCGCTGCCGATCGACACGACGAGCGGCTTTTCTTCGAGCAGATAGCGCTCCATGACCTGCGCGCCGGCGACGGCGAGCTTGCGGTCGACCTGTTCGGGCGCATCGCCGTCGATGGGCACGACTTCGCACATCGCGAGGCCGTAGCGGTCGCTCAGCGCTTTGGCGAGCGAAAGACAATCGGCGATGCGGTGATCGACGCGCACGCGGATCAGGTTTTTTTCGACCGCGAAGGCGACGAGGCGCTGCGCCACCGGACGCGAGATCTGGAGCTTTTCGGCGATCTCGTTTTGGGTGTTGCCGGCGACGTAGTAGAGCCACGCTGCGCGCGTTGCGAGATCGAGTTTTTCAGTGGATTTGGGCACTGGGGGTTTGGTTTTCGGTTCTTGGTTTTTGATTTTCGCTTTCTGGCGAGGGTGTTTGTCGTGGAATCCTGATTACGTGTCGGTCTATTAGCACTGCCCCTGTGCGGGGCGGCAGTCACTTTCTTTGCTGCTGCAAAGAAAGTAACCAAAGAAAGCAGCTTCCGATACGCCCGCGGTCACACGCAATTTGGGTAGTCCTCTCGTCCATCGTGGGCTGCCTAAAGAGTGCCCTCATAGGCCCCATCGGGCTTGGCTCGCGCACGGTCTGTCTCATCGCACCACACACCAAACTGGTTCAGCACCAAATAGCTCCGGCCCGCTTCGCGGCCGACCGGTCAATCGGGTCCGCGCGTGCTTCTCTACTAACGTCTCCATCTCACTGCAATCGCCGCCCTTTGGTTTCCCTTGCATACCCAACGGCAGCGCGTAGCGCTGTGCCGAAGCTCTTTCGTGCTGAACCAGCGGCCATCTAAAACCAGCTCGTCAGACCGTGCGCGATCCAAGCCCGATTGGTCCTTTGAGGGCGACACTTAGGCGAGTGCCACCGAGGACGAGAGAACTACCCAAATTGCGTGTGACCGCGGGCGTGTCGAGCTGCTTTCTTTGGTTACTTTCTTTGCAGCAGCAAAGAAAGTGACTGCCGCCCCGCACAGGGGCAACGCTAATAGACCGACACGAAAACGGGGATCCGGCGAAGAGAAACAAAGCGCCAAACCCCGCACCGCCCACAAGCTTCATAGAAGCTCAATACCAATACAAAATCAAGCCAACCGCGGCCGCGCCGAATCGAACAACGGCCTCACATGCTGATACAGCTCCCGAAACCCCTTCAACCGCTGCCGCAGCAACGCATGCCGTTCGGAATTCGGCGTGAATTCCTGCTTGATCTCGGGCTTCGCGAGCACCGTCGCCGGATCGCCGCCCGCCGCAAGCCACCCGAGCCGTGCCGCGCCGAGCGCCGCGCCGGTCTCGCCGCCGCCGTGCGTGCGCGTCGGGGTATCGAAGGCATCGGCGAACATCTGCGCCCAATACGCGCTACGTGCACCGCCCCCGAGCATCGATAGCGCGCGCGCCTGCGTGCCCGCGGATTGAAGCGCATCGAGGCCATCGGTCAAGGAGAGCGTCACGCCTTCGAGCACCGAATAGCCGAGCAACGCGCGATCGGTCGCGTGCGTCATGCCGAAGAACACGCCCTGCGCATACGGATCGTTGTGCGGCGTGCGCTCACCACTCAGATACGGCAAAAACAACGGCGCAGACGACAAAACATCGACAGGCAAAGCTTCGATTTCCGCGAGCAGCGTCGGCTCATCCGTCGATGTCAGCTTGCACACCCAGCGCAAACAGCTTGCCGCCGACAGCACCACGCTCATCTGATGCCACCGATCCGGAATCGCGTGACAGAAGGCGTGGACGGCCGAAGCCGGGTTCGGCCGAAAGCGATCGCCGATGACGCACAGCACACCCGATGTGCCCAGCGACAGAAAACCATCGCCCGGATCGGTCGCGCCGATGCCCACCGCGCTCGCGGCATTGTCGCCGCCGCCCGCCGCGACGATCACGCCTTCGCGCAAGCCGAATTCGCGCGCGAGCTCGGGCCGCAAGGTGCCCGAGGGCGCGCTGCCTTCCGCGAGCGACGGCATCTGCCGGCGCGACATGCTGCACGCGGCAAGCAACTCGTCGGACCAGTCGCGGCGCGCGACATCGAGCCAGAGCGTGCCCGCGGCATCGGATGGATCGGACACTTTCGTGCCCGTCAGATGCATCCGCAGATAATCCTTCGGCAACAGCACGCACGCGGTCTGACGGAAGACATCGGGTTCGTTGTGCGCGACCCAGAGCAGCTTCGGCGCGGTGAAGCCAGGCATCGCCAGATTGCCGGCGATCTCGTGCAGGTTCGGCGCGCGCTCGTAGAGCTCGGCGCATTCCTTGTCGCTGCGCATGTCGTTCCACAGGATCGCGGGACGCAGCACCTTGTCCTGCGAATCGAGCAGCACGGCGCCGTGCATCTGACCGGACAGACCGATGCCGCGCACCTGCGCGAACTCATCGGGGAATTTCTCGCGCAGCTTGAAGAGCGCGGCGCGCGTGCCTTCCCACCAGTCGAGCGGATTCTGCTCCGACCAGCGCGGCTTCGGACGCGAAACGGTGAACGGCGTGCCGGCCGTGCCGACGACGCTGCCGTCGCTCGCGAGCAGCAGCACTTTCACTTCGGAGGTGCCGAGGTCGATGCCTAAGTACATGAACGGACCCTTTGTCGTTGCCGGAATCGAACTTGGTCAGAAACCAGGCGGGACGCCATATCGGCGGGAGGCGCTAATTTAACGCCACGCGCGACGCCGCGCCATGAGCACATTACCCGAGCGGCGCGGCTTGCAGTTTCGCGATGCCATTAACGCGGCGATAACAGCGGGCTTATGGCCGCTTATGGCCGGTTATGGCCGCTTGCCGCCTACGGCCGATTGGCGAGCCATGCATCGACTTTCGCAATCGCGCTGCGCATCACGCGTTCGAGGCCTTCGGTCTGCGCCATGCTGCCCCACAGGAGCTTGTCGCTCGTGAAGGCCTTGACCGGATCGGGCGACGTGAAGAAGCCGTGCGCCACCGCCGGATCCATCACGCCATCCTGATACGCATACGGCAGCTTGCCCTCGTGCCAGCGTTCGAGAAAGCGGAAGAAGAGCGCAGGCAGGATCGCGGTCGAATCGGGATCGACCTTGCGCGCGAAGCATTCCGAGAGCGTCGGCGCGATGAAGCCCGGCAGCTTCGAGAAGCCATCCGCCGCGACGCGCTGGTTCGTGTCCTTGATGTACGGATTGCTGAAGCGGTCGAGCACGACATCGCGATATTTCTCGAGATCGATCGGGCTCGGCGTGAGGCAGGGAATCACGTCGTCGGTGACGTAGGCGTCGGCGAGCGCGCGGATTTCCATGTCCTGCGTGCCTTCGTGAATGTATTGCAGCCCGACGAGCGTGCCCGCCCACGCAATGCAGCTATGGCTCGCATTGAGGATGCGGATTTTCGCCTCCTCATACGGATGCACCGATTCGACCATCTCCGCGCCGACCTGCTCCCACGCGGGCCGCCCGGCGATGAAGCTGTCTTCGATCACCCACTGGATGAACTTTTCTCCCATCACGGGCGCTTTGTCGTCGAAGCCGGTCGCGGCCTTCACGCGTTCGGCGACGTCGGGCGTCGGGCGCGGCGTGATGCGATCGACCATCGCGTTCGGACACGACGTGTTCGCGATCATCCACTCGCGCAGCGCGGTCTCGCCGCGCCGTTCGAGAAATTCGAGCATGCCCGCCTTGAAGCGGTCGCCGTTGCTGCGCAGGTTGTCGCAGTTCTGCAGCGATACCTGGCCCGCGCCATTCTTCATGCGCGCATCGAGGATCGCGGCGAGCGCGCCGTAGATCGTGGTTTTTGCGCCCTTGAGGTCGGCGGCGAGATCGGGGTTCGCGGTGTCGAGCTTGTCGTGCTCGTCGAGGTAATAGCCACCTTCGGTGACGGTGAACGACACGATCTTCGTCTTCGGGTCCGCGCCCACGGCGACGAGTTCGGCGAGATCCGCGGACCACGGCACGACCTTTTTGATCGCGCGGATCGTCTCGTATTCGCGCTCGCCCTTCGGCGTGACCGTTTCGAGCGTGTATTCGCCGTTCTGCGCGGCGAGGGCATCGAGCACGGCGTTCATGTCGCCGCGAATATTCCCGACCGCGAGCGACCAGCTTTTGTCGCCCGACTCGTTCAGTCGATGCAGATACCACGCCTGATGCGCGCGATGAAAAGACCCGGCGCCGATGTGCAGGATCACGTTGGCTTCGTTCGTCATGTCGTCTCTTCCTCTGAATGGCGGCGCGCCCGTTCTTCGCGGGCGGCTGGTCGCTTTGGCGCCACGACGGCGGCGGTCAAGGCGGTTTGAGTGAACATTTGCTCGTTCGATGATCGAATGATCGTATTCGGTTCGGCGAAAGTCAAGGCGCGAGGTGGGGTGGGGTTTGCCGCAATGCGGCGCAATTCGCGCGCCTTTGAGCGTTGGGAAGGCGAGTGGTGGAGCGCTCGCGAGCGGCGTTGCAGTGCAACAAGCGATGCGGCAGCGGGAGATCGGGAATAACCCGTAGCGGTGATGCTTTCGGCACTAAGCGAGCCAGATGCCTTCGGATCGGGGGCGGTGTTCGAGCCGATTTCCCAGCGCGTGGATCTGCGCCTTCATGAAATCCTGTCTTCGCGTCGGTCTATTTGCACTGCCCCTGTGCGGGGCGGCACCTACTTTCTTTGCTGCTGCAAAGAAAGTAGGCAAAGAAAGCAGCTTTTCAGGCCCGCGGTCACACGCAATTTGGGTAG
>NZ_JARUXK010000001.1:518813-764325 GCF_031451435.1 Caballeronia sp. LZ008
GGCGTATCGGAAGCTGCTTTCTTTGCTTACTTTCTTTGCAGCAGCAAAGAAAGTGAGTGCCGCCCCGCACAGGGGCAGTGCTAATAGACCGACACGAAAACGGGATCCAACGACAACCAAGACCCCGAAAAAAACACGTCACCGCGCATGCAAACTCGGATGCGCATCAAACACCGGTCCTTGCACGAAATGCACATCGAACTGCTGAAGCGCATTGAATTGCGCCTCATCGCAGACATTCGAAAAGATGAGCGGAATCCTCAACCGATGTGCATACGCCACGAGATGCTTCACCACCGAATCCCGTAAAGCCTGCGCCGCATCCATCTTGATGAAATCGAGCCGCGCCATATCCGACACTGCCATGATCTGCCCGGCATTCGGCAGATTCCCCGCGACCTTGAATCCGTAATGCTGATAGCTCTTCGTGAGATACCCAAGAAACGTCTTGTGCGCGACCGCCGCCGCAGGCAATTCGATCACCACCCGCGACGGGTTCATCCCGAACTCCATCAGGACGGAAGAGAAGTGCAGTCCGTGGTCATACTTCACGCTCTTCAATAGCCGCTCATGCACGCGCAGAAACAAAAGCCCCGGCCGATGCGGCCCGAAGAAATTGAACGCATGCAGCGCGCGCGACAGCCGGTCCAGCACGACCAGCTCGCGATCGTCTTCCAGTTGTCCGAACGGATCGCGCGGCGCATCGCCCTGAATGAGCGTCAACGCCTGCACGCCGAGTTCGTCGCCGAAACGCTCCGCGCTCTCCGGCGATGCGCTCAAAGTCTGCGGAAAGCTGTGCGTGCCGACATC
The DNA here is from genome assembly GCF_031451435.1 of Caballeronia sp. LZ008. Taxonomy (NCBI): domain Bacteria; kingdom Pseudomonadati; phylum Pseudomonadota; class Betaproteobacteria; order Burkholderiales; family Burkholderiaceae; genus Caballeronia; species Caballeronia sp. LZ008. The sequence continues at coordinate 519,624 of NZ_JARUXK010000001.1, forward strand.
GAAGATCGGCTCGTAGGCGCTCGAAATGCACAGATCGCGGTAATGCGCGATCGCCTGACCGGCGTGCTCGTTCTCGCCAAGCACGACATGCGCGCCGAGAAACGGATGTTCCGCGGCGCGGGCGACGAGTTCAGGCAAGGACGGGGCGATCATGGATGGAGCGTCGAGTTCGTGAGGCGTGCCGTACCGGGCAATTTTCATTCGAATGGTCGATGGTATCAGCGCGCAACGCCGCGTCCAGCACCAAATTCACATATTGATATGCGCGGCGAGGCCCGTCGATTAAGGGTATACGATGAATTTCACTAATCGTAATTGGTTTTACCATCCGTAAATTGCAGCGACGACATGCCGCGCACGGCGCCGTCGCCTGAACCGTCGCACTTTTCGTCGAGGATTCCGACCATGCCAACGTTCGAGACGCACACGGACGCGAACCAGCACTATCAATCGGGTTTCGCCAACGACTTCGCCACGGAGGCGCTGCCGGGCGCGTTGCCGATCGGCCGCAACGCGCCGCAACGCGCCGCTTACGGCCTGTACGCCGAGCAGCTTTCGGGCACCGCGTTCACCGCGCCGCGCGCGCACAATCGCCGTTCGTGGCTCTATCGGATACGTCCGGCGGCCGTGCACAAGCCGTTCACGCGCATTCCCGCCGACATGCTGCGCGCCAAACTCGTGGCCAATTTCGCCGATGTTCCGCCGACGCCGCCGAACCAGTTGCGCTGGGATCCGCTGCCGATGCCCGCCGCGCCGACCGATTTCATCGACGGCTGGGTGACGATGGCCGGCAACGGCGCCGCGGAATCGATGTCCGGTTGCGCGATCCATCTCTACGCCGCGAACCGCTCGATGCAGGACCGCTTCTTCTACAACGCCGACGGCGAATTGCTGATCGTGCCGCAGCAGGGACGTCTCGCGATCTTCACGGAACTCGGCAAGCTCGATATCGAGCCGCACGAAATCGCGGTGATTCCGCGCGGCGTGCGCTTTTCGGTGACGCTGCCCGATGGCGAAGCGCGCGGCTACATCTGCGAAAACTTCGGCGCGCTGCTGCAATTGCCCGATCTCGGTCCGATCGGCTCGAACGGGCTGGCGAATCCGCGCGACTTCCTCACGCCGAACGCCGCGTATGAAGACCGCGAAGGCAGGTTCGAACTCGTCACGAAGATGAACGGCGTGCTTTGGCGCGCGGACATCGGTCATTCGCCGCTCGATGTCGTCGCGTGGCACGGCAATTACGCGCCGTACAAGTACGATCTGCGCCACTTCAACACCATCGGCTCGATCAGCTACGACCATCCGGATCCGTCGATCTTTCTCGTGCTTCAATCGCCGAGCGACACGCCGGGCGTCGATTCCATCGACTTCGTGATCTTCCCGCCGCGCTGGCTCGCCGCGGAAGATACGTTCCGGCCGCCGTGGTTTCATCGCAATGTCGCGAGCGAGTTCATGGGACTCGTGCACGGCGTCTACGACGCGAAGGCCGAAGGCTTCGTGCCCGGCGGCGCGAGCCTGCACAACTGCATGTCGGGGCACGGGCCGGATGCGGAAACGTTCGAGAAGGCATCGAAGAGCGATACGTCGAAGCCCGCGAAAGTCGACGCCACGATGGCCTTCATGTTCGAGACGCGCACGCTCATCAAGCCGACTCAGTTCGCGCTCGAAACCGCGCAGTTGCAGGCGAATTATTACGAGTGCTGGCAAGGTCTCACGAAACACTTCAACCCGGAGCAACGATGATCGACGCGCTGAAGGCCACACTCGCGCCCACTTTGAAGAGCTGGATCGAATCCGCGAACGATCCCGCGAGCGACTTCCCGATTCAGAACCTGCCGTTCGGCATATTCAGCGACGCGGTGAACGCGCAGCCGCGCGCGGGCGTCGCGATAGGCGACTGGATCGCCGATCTCGCCGTGCTCGAAGACGCGCGTCTGATCGATGCGCGCGGCACGTTCCACGCATCGCGCCTGAACGACTTCATCGCGCTCGGACGCGAGACGTGGCGAGGCGTGCGTATCGCGCTGTCCGCGTTGCTCGCGCACGGCAATGCGACGTTGCGCGACGACGAAGCCTTGCGCCGCCGCGCGCTCGTGCCGCGCTCCGATGCGACGATGCATCTGCCGGTCGAGATTCCTGGCTACACGGATTTTTATTCGTCGAAGGAGCACGCGACGAACGTCGGCTCGATGTTCCGCGATCCGAAGAACGCGCTTCTGCCGAACTGGTCGGAATTGCCGGTCGGCTATAACGGGCGCGCGTCGTCGGTGGTCGTGAGCGGCACGCCCGTGCGCCGCCCGAACGGTCAGATCAAGCTGCCGAACGAAGAGCGCCCGATCTTCAGCGCGTGCCGCAAGCTCGATATCGAACTGGAGACGGGCTTCATCATCGGGCGCGGCAATGCGCTTGGCGAGCCGATCGCGTGTGAGGATGCGGAGGCGCATATCTTCGGCATGGTGCTGCTCAACGACTGGAGCGCGCGCGATATCCAGCAATGGGAGTACGTGCCGCTCGGCCCGTTCAACTCGAAGGGCTTCGCGACGACGATCTCGCCGTGGATCGTCACGCTCGATGCGCTCGAACCGTTTCGCACCGCGACGCCCGCGCAGGATCCGCAGCCGCTCGCGTATCTGCGTCACGAAGGCGATCACGCGTTCGATATCGAACTGGAAGTCACGCTGCGTCCGGAAGGCGCGCACACGCCGACGACCATTTCACGCACCAACTTCAAGCTGATGTACTGGTCGATGGCGCAGCAGCTCGCGCATCACACGGTTGGCGGATGCAATACGCGCGTCGGCGATCTGATGGGATCGGGCACGATAAGCGGGCCGACGCCGGATTCGTGCGGCAGCCTGCTCGAAAGCACCTGGAACGGCCAGCGGCCCGTGAAGCTGGAAGAGGGCGGCGAGCGCGCGTTTCTACAGGACGGCGATGAAATCACCCTGCGCGGATGGTGCCAGGGCGAGGGATATCGCGTGGGCTTCGGCGAATGCGCGGGGCGGATTTTGCCGGCGCGCGGGTGAAACACCGCGGCCGGTCGTTGCGGGTCAGGCTTTCCTGACGAACTCGGTCTTGAGGCTCATCGCGCCGAAGCCCTCGATTTTGCAGTCGATGTCGTGATCGGCGTCGACGAGCCGGATGTTCTTGACCTTGGTGCCCATCTTGACGACGCCACCGCCGCCCTTGAGCTTCAGATCCTTGATGACGGTGACGGTGTCGCCATCGTGAAGAACGTTGCCCGCGGAATCGCGATAGACCTTCGCGGCGGGCTCCGATGCGGTATCTGTCTGCGCGGACCATTCGTGCGCGCATTCGGGACAGATGTACATGCCCGCATCTTCATAGGTGAATGCCGACTGGCATTGCGGACAGGGAGGTAAAGCGCTCATACGTTTCCTTGATGCCTCGTAGCGGAATTGAAGGCCGGAAAAGTATACCGCCGACCTCGCGCCGAACGACACGCTCGAACTCCTAACCGCGCCGCTCCCACCACGCCGCAGCGAGAAACGCGCACGCGGCCGCCGTCAGCACGCCGATGAGCGCATCGGCGCCGACGCGCTGCATCAGCGTGCCCGCGACGATCGGTCCGCCGAAACTCGCGACGCTCCACGAAGCCCCGACAATCGCCGTCGCCGAGACCAGCGACGGTCCGCGAAAGCGTTCGCCGCACGCGACGAGCGACAGTGTGTACACGCTGCCCGCCGCCGCGCCGGTCACGAAGAGCAGCGGCCAGCAGATCCACGGATACGCGATCGCCCAAGGCAAAAGCGGCAGCAGCAGCGCGACGACCACGCCCGCGCCCGCATGCACCTTCGCGCGCCCGATGCGGTCGGCGAGCCAGCCGATCGGGAACTGCATCGTCGTATCGCCGAGCAGGATCGCCGATGCGAACAGCACGCCGATATCCTCGCCGACGCCGTGCGACATCGCGAAAAGCGGCATCAGCGAGAGCGCGAGCGTGTCGAAGAGCGCGAAAAAGCCCGTGCCGATCACGAGCGCGGGCATGCGCGGCAACACGCTGCGCCAGTCGCCGTGCTCGCCTTCTTCCGATGCCAGCGCGTGCGGCGCGCCGCGTATCGATGCGAGCGCGGGCAACGCCAGCAGAAAGATCGCCCCGCAGATGGCAAAGCGCATCGACGGCAAGCCGCCGATCACGCTGACGAGCACCGGGCCCGTCATCTGGAAGAGCGTGAAGTTGGTCGCGTAGATCGCGACGACGCGGCCGCGCGTGGAGTCGTCGGCGAGTTGCGTGACCCATGCTTCGCCGATCGTGAAAAGCAGCATCAGCGCCGCGCCGCACAGAAAACGCAGCACGGCCCACAGCCACAGGTTCACGGTGAACTGCATCGCGATAGTCGAGAACGCCGCGACGATCACCGTGCCGACGATCGTCTCGCGCGCCCCGAAATGCCCCGCGAAGCGGCTCGCCACCGGCGCGACCATGAGCCCGCCGAGCGCCTGCGTCGCCGTCATCCAGCCGACGATGTCCGTGCCATAACCCGATTGCGTCAGCGCGAGCGACGTCAGCGGCAGCGTCGCGCCGAGCCCCAGGCCGACAACCGCGACGCTCAGAATCAGCGCGAGAAAATCGCGCGAGAGAATGCCTTTCATGCAACGTACCGCCCGAAGCAACTCAGGCGGGTTGTCCGATCGAAAGACGGCGCGCGCGCTTGTCGAGCGTCGCCGAGAGCAGCGTCAGGCCGAACGCGCTCACCGCCATCAGTACGCCGACCCACGGCAGCGACGTGAGCGGTGCGCCCGCGCCGATCACGCAGCCGCCGAGCCACGCGCCCGTCGCGTTGCCGAGATTGAACGCGCCCTGGTTCAACGTCGATGCGAGATTCGGCGCATCGCTCGCGCGGTTCACGATCAGCATTTGCAGCGGCGGCACGATCGCGAAGGCGAGCACGCCCCAGAAGAAGATCGTGATCATCGCGGCGACCGGCTGATGCATCGTGCCGGCGAAGATCGTCAGAACGGCGACGATCGCGAGCAGGAAGGACAGCAGCGAACGCAGCAGCTTCCAGTCCGCGAGCTTGCCGCCGAGCGTGCTGCCGACCGTCAGGCCGAGACCGAACAGCAGCAGCACATACGTGACCGCGTGCGGCGAAAGGCCCGTCACGTCTTCGAGAATCGGCGTGATATACGTGAACACCGAGAAAAGACTGGCCGACGCGAGCACGCTGATGCCGAGCACCATCAGCACTTGCGGGTTCTTGAGCACGTCGAATTCGCGCAGGATGCTGGTTTCCGGCATCTCGATGTGCTTCGGCAGGCACACATGCAGCGCGCCCGCCGCCGCGACGCCGATCAGCGTGACGACCCAGAACGTCGAGCGCCAGCCGGCCGCTTGGCCGAGCGCGGTGCCGAGCGGCACGCCGAGCACGTTGGCGAGCGTGAGGCCGGTGAACATCAGCGCGATGGCCTGCGCGCGGCGGTTCGGCGCGACGAGATCGGCCGCGACCACCGAGCCGATGCCGAAGAACGCGCCGTGACAGAACGCGGTGACGATGCGCGCGCCCATCAGCACCCAGTAGTTCGGCGCGAGCGCGCACAGCAGATTGCCGACGATGAACACGCCGATCAGGCTCATCAGCGCCTTCTTGCGCGGCATCTTCGCGGTGACGACGGCGAGAATCGGCGCGCCGACCGTCACGCCGAGCGCATAGCCGGACACGAGCATGCCCGCCGCCGGAATCGTCACCGCGAGATCGCGCGCGACGTTGGGCAACAGGCCCATGATGACGAATTCCGTCGTGCCGATGCCGAACGCGGCAATGGCGAGAGCGAAAAGAGGCAGAGGCATGGCGGAAGAGAAGGAGATGTCACGTCTGGGCGCATCGTCGGATTGAGCGATGCAGGCGCCGAGGCGGAGTTGAAGGCTCGAATTGTACCGAAACGTCATTTTCGACGCTGGTATAAACCCTTATTCCGATCGGCCGATCCATGCTCCGGCCCGAACGGATATTCTTTCTGACGCGGCAGCGGCGCACGACTCTTGCAAACGCTGCGCCGCCATGCGTCAGATGTTTCCGGTAACACGCTCGCGGCCTCGCATTCCTTGCGCGTCGGGGGCGCCGCGCAGTGTTGGTCGCAGTGTTGGTAAAACGCAGCAACTTTTTGAACGAAAGATGTCACTGACAAAATTCTGTATTCACGCGGCAGCCGCCGGCACGCTGTTCATCGCTACGCTTGCGTTCGCCCGGAGCGACGCCGCCGGGCCCATCGCAACGCAGGCGGGAACGCTGCACTTTCTCCGCGATGAATCCGGCATGGCCGCGGTCATCGACAAAGAGGTATTCGATCGCTTCGACGCGAAGCGCGTCGTCCATTTCGATGAAACTTCCGGCACGAGCGACACCGTCACGCGCATGCTCGTGCAGACCGGTTCGGGCCCGATCCTCTACGATTTCCGCCGCCATCCGCCGCTCGTGCAGCGCGCCGGCCAGCGCATGACGGTCAAGCGCGTGTTCTGGCAAGGCGAGGAGGTGGTGATGCAGTCGAATCTCGGCTGGTACCGCTTGCAGCGCGGCAAGCTCACGAAGCTGCAATCGTCGACGAACGTCTATCACTGAGCGGGAACACGCGCTCGCCCGCGATCACGTAGAGCGCTTCGCCGCGCACGCCGCCGTTGACTTCGAAGCCGCCCGTGAACGCGCCGAACGCCGGCAGCACGCCCGCGCGAGGGCCGAAGCGGAAGCACGGCAGACGCGCGCTGTCGACGCGCGTCGCGAGCCGGTACACCGGATGCTCGTGTCCCGCGAGCGCGTAAGCGCCATCGACCGTCTGCGGATGATGGCAAAGCGCCCACGGTCCGAGCGCGTGCGGTTCCTTCACGACATCGACGCCGTACAGCGCGGGCAGCGCGCCCGCGTGCCTGTCGTGATTGCCTTCGACGAGCACGAGCGCGAGTTCGCGATGCTTCGCGCGCCACGCGGCGAGGGCGTCGAGCGTCTCGTCGGCGTGGGATTCGCGCGCGTGCAGCAAGTCGCCGAGAAAGACGATCGATTCCGGCCGATGCGCCGCGACGAGCGCATCGAGCCGCGCGAGGCTCTCGCCGGTCGTGCCGACGGGCACCGGAATGCCGCGCGCGCGGAACACGGCGTCCTTGCCGAAGTGCGCATCGGCGATGAAAAGGCTTCGGGCGTGCGGATCGAACGCCGCGCGATCGGCGGATAGGACGAGCGCGTGGCCATTCACATCGATGGTCAAAGCTTCCATTTATGTCTTCGCCGCCTTCTCCAGATCCGCGAGCATGCGCTCGACGCGATCCGAGAGCTTCTCCGTGCTCACCTTTTCCCGCAAGCGCGCGACGATCAGCGGAAACGCGAACGGCGTGGGCTTCTTCGGCGCATGCAGCGCGAGGCGGCTCGCGCTCATGCGTTCGAGCGCCGCGCGGATGCGGCCGAGTTCGAGTTCCTGCAGCATCACTTCCTGATCGGCCTGCGCAAGCAGCAGATTGCTGCTGTCGTGCTTGCGAAAGACTTCGTAGAACAATCCGCTCGACGCCTGCAATTGCCTCGCGCTTTTCTGCTGTCCCGGATGCCCCTGATAAATCAGCCCCGACACGCGCGCGATTTCGCGAAAACGCCGCGCCGACAATTCGGATGCGTTGAGGCTCGCGAGAATGTCGTGCTCCAGATTCTCCGGGGAAAAAAGCCCTTCCGCGATGAGCGTCTCCCAGTCGAACGGTTTTGCCGACAGCAGTTCGAAGCCGTAATCGTTCATCGAAATCGAAAACGTGCTCGGCTGATCGCGTGCGACGCGCCATCCGATCAGCGATCCCAGGCCGATATGCGCCATGCGCCCAGCAAACGGATAGCAAAAGAAGTGATGACCTTCGCGCGAGCGCACGCGTTCGACGACGAGCACGCCCGGCCCCGGCAGCGCGGACCACTTCGCCTGCAAATCGAGCAGCGGTTTGACGGCGCGCATTTCCGGCTCGTCGTAGATGCCGTCGTTGGCGCGCGCGAGCATCACGAGCGCGGCATCGGCCAGTTCGGACGACAGCGGCATCTTGCTGCCCGCCCATTGCGGCATCGCCCCGCGCGATGAAGTCGCGCGTTTCACATACGCGGTCATGTCGCGCACGCGCACGAGTTCGAGCGCGCGTCCGCCGAAGGTGAAGACATCGCCGGGCTTCAAGCGCGAGATGAACGACTCCTCCATCGCGCCGATGCGCCCGCCCGTCATATAGGCGACGTTGATGGTTGCGTTTGCAACTATCGTCCCGACGTTGTTGCGATGCCTGCGCACGAGGTCTTCGCGCGGCACGCGATACACGCCGTCATCGTCCTTCACTACGCGATGAAAGTCCGGATACGCCGCGAGCGATGCGCCGCCGCGCTCGACGAAAGCGAGCGCCCAGTCGAATTCCCGCTGCGTCAGATCGCGATACGCATACGCGCTCTTCACTTCGTCGAGCATGTCGGCGGGCGTGAAGCCGCCGCCGATCGCCACCGTCACGAGATGCTGGACGAGCACGTCGAGCGGCTTCAACGGCATGTCGCGTCCTTCGATGCGCCGCTCTTCGATCGCCCAGCGCGCCGCGGCCGCTTCGACGAGTTCGAGCGCATGCGTCGGCACGATCGTCACGCGCGATACGCGCCCCGGCGCGTGCCCCGAGCGTCCCGCGCGCTGCATCAGACGCGCGACGCCTTTGGGCGAGCCGATCTGAAACACGCGATCGACCGGCAGAAAATCGACGCCCAGATCGAGACTCGACGTGCACACGACCGCCTTCAGTTGCCCGTTCTTCAAGCCGAGTTCGACCCAGTCGCGCACTTCCTTGTCGAGCGATCCGTGATGCAGCGCGAGCAAGCCGGCCCAGTCGGGCCGCAATTCGAGCAGCGCGCGATACCAGATTTCCGATTGCGAACGCGTGTTGGTGAAGACGAGCGAGCTTTGCGCGCGCTCGATTTCGTCGGCGACGGGACCGACTTGCCGCACGCCGAGATGGCCGCCCCACGGGAAGCGCTCGATGGTTTCGGGAATCAGCGTATCGACGACGAGCGTTTTCGGCTGCGCGCCACGCACCACGACGCGCGGCGTCTTCACCGGATGCAGCAACGCATCGTGCGCGAGCGCGAGATTGCCGAGCGTCGCGGACAAGCCCCAGATCTGCAGATCGGGACGCCAGCGCGCGAGCCGCGCGATCGCCAGTTGCGTCTGCGTGCCGCGCTTGTTGCCGAGCAGTTCGTGCCATTCATCGACGACGATCATGCGCAGATGCTTAAGTTCTTCTTGCGCGTTGGCGCGCGTGAGCATCAGCGTGAGGCTTTCGGGCGTCGTGACGAGCGCGGACGGCATCCGGCGACTCTGACGCGCGCGTTCCGTCGATGACGTGTCGCCGGTGCGCAGCCCGACCGTCCACGGCACGTTCAGCGCAGTGACGGCGCTTTGCAGCGCGCGGGCGCTGTCGGCGGCGAGCGCGCGCATTGGCGTGATCCAGAGGACGGTGAGCGGCGCGGGATTTTTATCGGCTTTCGATGACCGCGCGAAAGCCGCGAGCGCCCCGAGCCACACGGCCCACGTTTTGCCCGCGCCCGTCGTCGCGTGCAGCAGGCCGCTCGCGCCACGCTCGATCTCACGCCACGCTTCGCGCTGAAATTCGAACGGCTGCCAGCCGCGCTCGTCGAACCAGCGCGCGATGCGTTCGTCGATTGGCTTTGCAGCTTCGTTCGCGTCGTACGCGAAAGGCGCGGGCGTGAAGGATTCGGCGGCGGCATCGAGTTTTGCCTGCGCCGCACGCGTGCGCGGCACGCGTCGAGGTCGCGGCGCGCGGTGCCTGCGCTCGCCGGCCGATTCGGACTCGCTCATGCCGTGGCCTCGTTCAGAAAGCCCTTGAGGATGTCGAGCGTATCGGCGTCTTCGATTTTTTTATCGGTGCGCCAGCGCAGCATGCGCGGAAAGCGCACGGCGATGCCCGATTTGTGACGCGGGCTCGCCTGTATGCCTTCGAAGCCGATCTCGAAGACGAGCGTCGGCGTGACGCTTCTCACCGGCCCGAATTTCTCGATGGTCGTCTTGCGCACGATCGCATCGACCTGGCGCATTTCTTCGTCGGTCAGTCCTGAATACGCTTTTGCGAAGGGCACGAGCGTGCGCATGCCGTCGGCTTCGTCCCAGACGGCGAAGGTGAAATCCGTGTACAGGCTCGCGCGCCGGCCGTGACCGCGCTGCGCATAGAGCAGCACGGCGTCGATCGAATACGGATCGATCTTCCACTTCCACCACGTTCCCGACGCCTTCGTGCGCCCGACGCCGTACATCGACGCGCGTTCCTTCAGCATGAATCCTTCGACGCCGCGCGCACGGCTTTCGTCGCGCAATTTCGCCAGTGCAGTCCAGTCGGATGCCGTCACGACCGGCGACACGCGCAAGACATTCACCGCAAGCGACGACGCGAGCGCGTCGAGTTGCGCGCGCCGCGTGTGCAGCGGCTCCATGCGCAGATCGCGGCCATCGATTTCGAGCAGATCGTAGGCAAGCAGCGCGGCGGGGGAATCGGCCAGCACTTTCTTCGTGAGCGACTTGCGCGTGATGCGCGGCTGCAGTCGCGCGAAGGGCAAGGGCGCGTCCGCGCCCGGTTCCCACGCGAGGATTTCGCCGTCGATCACGGTGCCGTCGGGCAACGCTTCGCCGAGCGACGCGAGCTCCGGAAAGCGCTCCGTGACGAGATCCTCGCCGCGCGACCAGATCCATACGCGGCCCGCGCGCTTCACGAGCTGCGCGCGTATGCCGTCCCATTTCCATTCGACGATCCAGTCGTCGGGCGAGCCGAGCGTCGCCGGATCGGCCTGCAGCGGATGCGCGAGAAAGAACGGATACGGCAGGCCGATATCGCTTTCGTGCGGCGTGTCGACGTCATCGCCTTCTGCTGCCGGTGCGATCAGCCGAAGATAGCGCGCGGCGCTCGGCTTCTCCCGCGAATCGGTCCAGCCGACCATCCGTTGCGCGATGCGCTTATGATCGACGCCCGCGACCTGCGCGAGCGCGCGCACGACGAGCTGCCGCGCGACGCCGACGCGAAAGCCGCCGCCGATCAGCTTCGTCAGCAGGAAACGCTCGCTCCAGTTGAGTTCGTCCCAGTAACTCAGAAGCCGCTCGCGCAATTCGGACGGATCCGCGCCGCGCAGCGTGAGGATGCGTTCCTCGATCCATTGCGCGAGTCCGAGCGACGATTCTCCCGACGCCGGCGGCAAAACGTGCGCGATGGTTTCAGCGAGATCGCCGACCGCCTGATACGACTCTTCGAAGAGCCACTCCGGCAAGCCCGCGCGTTCGCGGGCGAACTCGGTGAGCAGGCGCGTCGGCACCGACTGGCGCGGCTTGCCGCCTGCGAGAAAGTACGACGCCCACGCGGCGTCTTCGGCTTGCGCGCCCGAGAAATACGCGATCAGCGCTTCGAGCTTTTCGTTCGTCGATGTCGTCGCGTCGAGCGCGGCGTAGAGCGTCGCGAAGCGCTTCATGATGTTTGCGCCATATCGGCTTCGATGGCGTCGTCGCCGTATTCGGTCGTGAACGCGCCCGCATCGAGGCCTTGCCCGTTGAGCCAGCGCACCATCGGCTCGATCTGTCCGTGCGTGACGATCACGCGCTCGGCGCCGCTCGCACCGATGGCGAGCTGCAGGCCGGGCCAGTCCGCGTGATCCGAGAGCACGAAGCCGCGATCGACGCCCTTGCGGCGCCGCGTGCCGCGCAGACGCATCCAGCCGGACGCGAAGGCATCGCTGTATTCGCCGAAGCGGCGCATCCAGGTGCTGCCTTGCGCGGACGGCGGCGCGACGATCAGCGCGCCCTTGAACGCGGCCTTGTCTTTCGCGGCGATCTCGCTGACGAGGCGCGTCGGCGGCAACGCGACGCCCGATTCGCGATACGCGCGATTGAGCGGCTCGACCGCGCCGTGACAGAAGATCGGACCGATGGCGGCATCGACGCCCGCGAGCACGCGCTGCGCCTTGCCGAACGAATAGCAGAACAGCACCGACGCGCGGCCTTGCGCCGCGTTATGCCGCCACCATGAGTCGATGCCGTCGAAGACATCGCGCGAGCTGTCCCATCGATAGATCGGCAGCCCGAACGTTGATTCGGTGATGAACGTATCGCAGCGCACCGGCTCGAACGGCGCGCAGGTCGGATCGGGCTCGACCTTGTAATCGCCGGACGCGACCCACACGCGGCCCTTGTGTTCAACGCGCACCTGCGCCGATCCGAGCACGTGCCCGGCAGGATGCAGCGACACGCGCACACCGTTCACGACGATTGCTTCTCCGTAAGCGAGCGCTTGAACATCGATGCCCGGCAGCCGCGACAGCAACACGCCGACGCCCGGCTCGGCCGCCAGGTAATGCGTGTGCCCGAAGCGCGCGTGATCGGCATGCGCGTGCGTGATGACGGCACGTTCGACAGGCCGCCACGGGTCGATATGGAAGTTGCCCGGCACACAGAAAAGACCCTCGGGCCGCGCGACGATGAGATCGGAAGAAGTGTCCACGAGTCGTTGATCGGTGCCGTGAATGAAAGTCACATGACAAGCGATCTCGCAGGCTATGTCCATGTGTTCGATTCTGGCAACAAAAGCACATGCCGTGCCCGTCATGGCGCTTTCACGAATTGCGTCTAGGGTGTAAAAGTTTGTTTAGCCCGAGCGCCTGTTCAGCGGCGGTCGTTCAGGCTGCTTGTCAGCGAAACACGCGCGCACGGGGCGCGCGCGCCGCAGTCTTCCTCCTATGCCGAACATGGACACGATGGTTGCGCCGACCGCCGCAGAAGCGGTCTGGATCGTCAGATTGCAGAGCCATCCGCAGTACGACTTCGTGCGGCTGAAGCGGGTGTTCACCGACCATGGCTCGCGTCATCAGGTCGTGCTCGTCGACGTGAGGAAGCTCCTCGCGTGCGCCGATCGCGACGACACCGACTACGTGCTCAAGGCCGTCGACGACTGGCACGCGGGCAAGGTGCGCGGCATCCGCGAGTTTCTCGATCCGGACAATCCGCGCGTGCCCGAAATGCCCTACGTGACGATCAGCGTGCGCCGCTCGCCCGGGCTGCTCGGGTTGCTGGGCGTGCATCGGGAAGGTGTCGTGGCGTTTCGCAACGGCCAGCATCGCGCGCGCTACATGGCCTATGCCGGCGCCTTGTTGATGCCGGTTGAAGTGCACGAGCGCGAGGCGTCCTTGCTGCGCGAGATGTGCGCGGCGCCGGATGCGTCGAATGCGGAGTACGGGGAGGGTTGAGCGCCGCCCGATTCGGCGCTGGACGAAGCTTAGTTGTGCGGTGCGATCGGGAGATTGGGTCAGACGGCGGTAAAACGCCGTGCTGGCCCTTGTGCTTGCTATGGCTTCAGTTGGCGGTCGCGGTCGCGTTGCGCAACGCCTGCATCGGCATCATCGCCGGCATGGTCGGGCGGATGATTTCGTCGGGACGCGTGCCGCCTTGCGCGGTGAATTCCCGGCCGAGATAGTCCAGCGCATAGTCGATGAAAAAGCGCGTCTTCGCGGGCAGATATTGCCGCCCCGGATATACGATCGACACTTTCATGTCGGGGTCGTCGATCGAATAGCCGTCGAGCAGGCCGACGAGCGTGCCGCTTTCGATGTCCGCCCGCACGATGCCTTCGGGAAGAATCGAGAAGCCCATGCTTTTCAGCGTGGCGAGACGCACCATCAGCGCGTTGTTGACCGTGTAGACCGGCGCGAGCGTGACCTGATCGGCGGCGCCGTGACGATGCCGGAAATGCCAGGTCTGGCTGCGCATTTCGTTCGGCAGCCCGACGGACGGCAACGTTTGCAGATCGGTCGGCGTGGCGGGCGTGCCGTGCTCGGCGACGAACGCGGGCGTCGCGACCGTCACGAGCGCGCTGGTGCCGACCGGCCGCTCGATGAGCGCGGTGCTCGACACCATGAACGCCGTGACGATGCCGACGTCATAGCCGTCCTCGACGAGATCGACATGGCGCTCGGCGAGCGTGAGCCGCACGTTGACCTTCGGGTACACCTTGCGGAAGCCGTCGATGAGCGGCGTCAGCGTGAGCAGCGAAAGCGCGCTGGATGCAACGACGCGCAAAGTGCCGCTCGGCTCGCCTTCGGTGTGCGTGACTGTGGATTCCAGATGATCCAGTTCCTCCAGCAACGCGCGGCAGCCCTCGAGATGGCGTGTGCCCGCTTCCGTGAGAGACAGATTGCGGGTAGTGCGGTTGATGAGACGTGTTCGCAAATGCGCTTCGAGCATCGCGATTGCCCGAGTCACGAGCGCATTCGAGACATCGAGTTGTTGAGCAGCGCGGCGAAAACTCTCCGTGTCTGCCACGCGCACGAACACACGCATTGCATGGATCTGATTCATCATTTAGCCCTCTCAGGTTTTACCACACGGGCCGGACATGTTGTTCTAGGACAACTTTGTGTCCGGTTCTTGAATCTCGCGTTAAGTCGATAATATTTAGGGCTAACCAAATTTGCAATATCAAATTTCCATTGAGCGATAAATTTACCGCATCGTTATTGCCGCTGTTAATAGCGAAGACGCATGTTTCGAAAACTAATTTAGCGCTGTTCGAAATGCGATATGTACGAAATGCATGTATTTCGTAAATCTTTCGCGGATTAGGACTGTATGGTTAATTTGCTTAAAAAACGGCATTTTTTGCGCGCTTTCCGCGTGCGAACGCATCGAAGTAACACTCAAGGCCGAAAGAGATTTTATATATCGCCCGGTAAATGCCGATAAAAACTTTTGGTGCAAACCCGTTTCTCTTTTCGGATATTGATGGATATATCGATGCCGCGATTACGTTCGAAATTCGAAAACACGGGTTGACGTCATGATTTGGACTCTGCTTGCGGCGCATCCTGAAATCGCCCTATTTTCGAGCCTCGCTATTGGTTATCTCGTCGGGTCCGTGAAGCTCGGCCCCATTCAGCTCGGCGGCGTTTGCGGCACACTCGTCGTCGCGCTGATTCTTGGACAAAGCGGCGCGCGCATTTCACCCGATCTCAAGAACATCGCATTCGCGCTCTTCATCTTCGCGCTGGGTTTCACCGGCGGCCCGCAGTTCTTCGCGAACATCGGGCGCGGCTGGCGTTACGGCGCGTTGTCGATCGTCGAGATCGTCGTCGTGGTCGCGCTCGTGCTCGGCGCCGCCGTCATATTGAAACTCGACGCGGGAACGGCGGCCGGCTTGCTTGCCGGCGGCGCGACGGAATCCGCGGTGATCGGCACGGCGTCGGAGGCCATCGGGCGGCTCGGCCTGTCCACGACAGATACCGCGCGGCTGCAGGCGAACATCGTCACCGCTTACAGCGTGAGCTATCTGTTCGGCCTCGTCACGATCGTGCTGTTCACGAGCCAGTTCGCGCCGCTCATCCTGCGCGTGAATCTGCGCGACGAAGCGGAGCGCGTGTGGCGCAAGCTGGGCGGCGACGGCGCGCTCGGCACCGGGCAGACGCCCGCCACGCCGCCGCTCGCGGGCCGCGAGCTAAGGGTGACGGCCGCCGCGGGCCTCACCGTCGGCGACCTGGAGAAGCGCTTTCGCGACAACATCAGCGTGCAGCGCGTGCAGCGCGACCGCTCGGTCATCAAGCCGCAAGCGGCGGTCATGCTGAAGGCGGGCGATCTCGTCGTGGTCGGCGGGCGGCGCGAGGCGCTGGTCGAGGCGATTCCCGCGATCGGCGAGGAAGTTTTCGGCAACGGCGTCTCCGATGTCTATGTCGAACGCACGGATGTGATGCTCACGCGGCGCGAACTGCACGGCCTCACGCTCGCCCAGGTGCGCGCCCGCGCCGCGCCCGCCGACGCCCACGGCGTCTTCGTCGCGGCCGTGACGCGTCTCGACAGCACGATTCCCGCGCTCGCCGGCACGCAGGTGCATCGCGGCGACGTGCTGACGCTCATCGGCAACAAGGAGGATGTCGCGCGCGGCGCGGCCAGGCTCGGCTACATCATCCGCGCGACGCAGAAAACCGACTTCGTGTTCCTCGGGCTCGGCGTGCTGCTCGGCATCGCGGTCGGGCGGCTGTGGGTACATGCCGGCGACATCGATCTCACGCTCGGGACGGGCGGCGGCTGCCTGCTCGCGGGGCTGCTGTTCGGCTGGATCCGCTCGCGTTATCCGCTGATCGGCTCGCTGCCCTCGGCGGCGGCGCAGATATTGAAGGACTTCGGCCTGTGCACGTTCATCGCGGCGGTCGGGCTGTCGGCGGGCCCGGACGCGTTGCGGCTCGTTCGCGAATACGGCATCGCGCTGCCGGTCGCGGGCATCGTCATCACGCTCGTGCCGGCGCTCGCGTCGCTCTTCATCGGACGATGGCTGCTCAAGCTCGACGTGCCGATGCTGCTCGGCGCGATCGCCGGTCAGCAATGCAGCACGCCCGCGATCAGCGCGCTCGTCGGCGTGACGGGCAACGCGACGCCGATGATCGGCTACACGATCACGTATGCGCTCTCGAACGTGCTGTTGCCGCTGCTCGGCCCGGTGATCGTCGGGCTCGCGAGCAAACTGGGCTGACCGTATGGAATGGCTCCACGACATCTTCCAGAAAGCGCCGGAATCGGCGCTCTTTCTTTCGCTCGCGGCGGGTTATCTGATCGGCCAGATCAGCTTCGGCAAGTTTCAACTGGGCGGCGTGGGCGGCTCGCTGATCGCGGCGGTGATCGTGAGCCAGGCGGGCGTGCAGATCGACAACGGCGTGAAATCGGTGATGTTCGCCGTGTTCATCTACGCGGTCGGCTACGACTCCGGCCCGCAGTTTTTCAGCTCGATCAACCGCCGCACGCTGCGCGAAATCGCGATGGCGCTGTTCCTCGCGGTGACGGCGCTCGCGAGCGTGATCGTCTGCGCGAAGCTGTTCGGGCTCAACAAGGGGCTAGCGGCCGGACTCGCGGGCGGGGCGCTGACGCAATCGGCGATTATCGGCACGGCGGGCGATGCGATCGCGCGGCTCGGATTGCCCGCCGATCAGACCAAGGCGTTGCAGGCCGACGTCGCGGTCGCGTACGCGGTAACGTACGTGTTCGGCTCGCTCGGCGCGATCATCGTATGCGTGAACATCCTGCCGAAGTTCATGGGGCAGAGTCTCAGGGATGCGTCGATCGAAGCGGAGAAGGCGCTCGCGGGCGGGGCGTCCGGTCCCGGACCAGGGCAGATTTCGGCGTTGCCCGCGCTCGTCGGACGCACGTATCGCGTGACGCACGATGGCGCGGCGGGGCGCACGGTCGCGCACGTCGAAGTCGACGACCGGGACATGATCACCGTCGAGCGCATCCGGCGCGGCGTGCGCGCGCTGGAGCCTGCCGCGGACTTCGTATTGCGAGCGGGCGATATCGTGCTCGTCGTCGGGCGGCGCGAGGCGATGGCGGGCGCCACGGCGCACATCGGCGAGGAAATCGCGGACGCCGATGGCAGCAGCGTCGTCATGCAGAAGCGTCAGGGCGTGTTCACGAAGCGCGGGATGAACCACGTGAGCATCGCCGACGTGCGCGCGACGGTCGATCGCGACATTCGGCACGGCGTGTATATCCACGGCATCACGCGTGCGGGGCATCCGTTGCCGGTGCTGCCCGAGACGACGCTCGATCACGGCGATGTCATCACGTTCTACGGCGCGCCGCAGGACACGAAGCGCGCCGTCGATGCCGCCGGTTACGAACTGCCGTATTCCGACAAGACCGATTTCATCTACATGGGCGTGGGTATCGTGCTCGGGTTGCTGATCGGGCTGATCGTCGTCGATGCAGGCGGCGTGCCGCTCACGCTCGGCTCGGGCGGCGGCTGCCTGCTCACCGGTTTGCTGTTCGGCTGGATGCGCGGCAAGCATCCGATGTACGGCGTGATGCCGCCGGCCGCATCGCAATTGCTGAAGGATTTCGGACTGGCGGCGTTCGTCGCGGTGGTCGGGCTGAATTCCGGCTTGCAGGCGGTCGTCACGGTGAAACAGAGCGGGCTGACGATCTTCCTGCTCGGCGTGTTCGTCACGCTGTTTCCGCTCGTGCTGACGATGCTCTTCGGCCGCTACGTCCTGCGTTACGACAACGCGGCGCTGCTCGCGGGCGCGCTCACCGGTTCGCGCAGTGCGAATCCGGCGTTCGGCGGCGTGCTCGACAAAGCCGAAAGCGCCGCGCCGACGGTGCCGTTCGCGATCACGTATGCGTTGGCGAACGTGCTGCTGACCTTGCTCGGACCTTTGGTGGTCGGGCTCGTCTGAAGCGGCGGGCGTGCTCCTTGCGCCATAATCGGCGGACCTGCAAGGAGACTTCTTCATGGCTCAATCCAATGCGGCAACCGTCACGCTTCCGTCCGGCGAAGCGATTCCGAAACTCGGCCAGGGCACCTGGGAAATGGGCGAGCGCCCGAACGCGCGCAAGAGCGAGATCGCCGCTTTGCGCGAGGGCGTCGATCTCGGCATGACGCTCGTCGATACCGCCGAGATGTACGGCGAAGGCGAAAGCGAGAAGCTCATCGCCGAAGCGCTCGGCGACAGGCGCGACGAGCTTTTCATCGTCAGCAAGGTGTATCCGCATAACGGCAGCGAGCGCGGCGTGCAGAGCGCATGCGAGCGCAGCCTGAAACGCCTGAAGACCGATCGCATCGATCTGTATTTGCTGCACTGGCGCGGCGGCGAGGATCTCGAAGGCGTGATCGCGGGTTTCGAAAAACTGAAGGACGACGGCAAGATTCGCCACTGGGGCGTGAGCAACTTCGACACGGACGACATGAAAGAACTCTTATCGCTCGATGGCGGCGACGCCTGCGCGACCGATCAGATTCTCTTCAACGTCGCGCGGCGCGGGGCGGAGTTCGATCTGTTGCCGTGGCTGCGTGAGCACCGCATGCCCGCGATGGCGTACAGCCCCGTCGATCACGCGCGTCTGCCGCGCGGCGGCGCGCTGGAACAGATCGCGGCGGCGCGCGGCGTGTCGGCGTTTCAGGTGGCGCTCGCGTGGGTGCTGCAGCAGCCGCAGGTATTCGCGATTCCGAAAGCGTCGGATGTCGCGCACGTTCGCGAGAATCGCGCGGCGCTCGATCTTCACCTGTCCGCCGACGAGCTCGCGGACATCGATCGACAGTTCAAGCCGCCGAAGTCGAAGCGCCCGCTCGAAATGCTGTGACGACGCGCCGGATCACGTACACGCGTGATGCGCGTGCACCGAGCCGAGCACCGCGACTTCCGCGGGCGTGCGCCTCAGATCGGCTTCGTTGACCTGCTTCGCATCGGCGAGGAAGTCGTCGACGATCGACGACACGGTCGTGTCCGCGAGACACAGCGATACGCGCTTCGTCTCGCCATCGGGCAGCGACGTGCGCTGCGACAGAAACAGCACGCCGTACTGATAACCGCGCACGATTCCGCGTACCGCGCCCACGCATTGTCCTTGCGCCGTGTTGTCGGACTTCGCGGCGCATTGCTGCGCGAGCGCGTAGGCCGAGAAAGTCGGATCGGACGCGCCGGGCGCCGGAGCCTGTGGTGCGGTCTGCGCCTGCGCGGCCGTCGCGACGCCGAAAGTCAGTGCGCAAAGCGCGGCGGAGAGGGCGGGTTTCATCGGTTGAATCCTCGTTGTTTTGAAGGTTGAACCGATGAGAGGCGCGCAACGCCGCTTTGGTTCCGACGAAAGCCTCAGCGCGCCTGACGCTGCAGCGTGCGCAATTCGTCGACGGGAATGTGGCAATGAATCGCGTGACCGTCTCCGGCGTCGCGGCACGGCGGCGTTTCGGTTTCGCAGATTTCGCCGATCTTGCGCGGACAGCGCGTATGGAACACGCAGCCCGAAGGCGGATTCGCCGCGCTCGGCAACTCGCCCGACAGCCGGATGCGCTTCGCGTGCGTCCCGTCGATCGACGGCACCGACGACAGCAATGCTTCGGTGTACGGATGCTGCGGTCCGTCGAAGACGGCGGCCGCGCGCCCGATCTCCATGATGCGCCCGAGATACAGCACGGCGATGCGGTCCGACAGATAGCGCACGACATGCAAATCGTGCGAGATGAACACGTAGGAGACGCGGCGCTCGCGCTGCAGATCGGCAAGCAGATTGAGGATCGCGGCCTGCACGGAGACATCGAGCGCGGAAGTCGGTTCATCGCACACGACGACGCGCGGATCGCCCGCGAACGCGCGCGCGATCGCGACGCGCTGCTTCAATCCGCCCGACAGTTGCCGCGTGCGCGAGCTCAGATAGCGCTCCGGCAGACGCACCGCTTCGGTCAGCGTGTGCAGGCGCTGTTCCTTCGCTTCGCCGTGCAACGCGGCGAGCTTCGACAGCGAACGCGCGATCAGTTGCCGCACGGAATGCGCGCGATTCAGCGCGGAATCCGGGTTCTGAAAGACGATCTGCAGCGACTTCACCTGTTCTTCGCTGCGCCGGGTCACGCGCTCGGGCAGCGCGGCGCCGTCGAGTTCGAGCGACGCGCCTTTGTCGGGCGATACGAGGCCGAGCAGCAGCTTCGCGAGCGTCGTCTTGCCGCTGCCCGATTCGCCGACGAGCCCGAGCGTTTCGCCCTGCACGAGATCGAGCGAGACATCGTGGACGGCGCGCACGTCTTCATCGCCGACGCGGAATGTCTTCGAGAGATTGCGCGCGGATAGCGCGAGCGGCTGATCGACACCGTCGGCATCGGCGACGGGCACCGGCGCTTCGTCGGCCGAGCGCGGCAGCGTTTCCGCGCGTTCGTGATAGTGACAGCGCGCCATCTGATCGCCGTGCGCCGACGCCACGCGATACGGCGGCGGCGCGTCCTTCAGACAACGCTCGTCGGCGAGCTTGCAGCGCGGCGCGAAAATGCAGCCCTGCGTGATCGATCCGGGCAGCGGGAGGGAGCCTGGAATCGTGTCGAGCCGGCCCGTTTCCTTGGCGCGCCCCGCACGCGGCAGACAGCGCAGCAGGCCGACCGTGTACGGATGACGCGGCTTGGCGAACACGTCGGCGGTCGTGCCTTCCTCGACGAGCTTGCCCGCGTACAGCACGCCAACGCGATCGCACATGCGCCCGATCACCGCGAGATTGTGGCTGATGAAGAGCACGGCCGTGCCCAACTCCGCACGCAATTGCGCGATGAGATCGAGCACTTCGGCTTCGACGGTGGCGTCGAGACCGGTGGTCGGTTCGTCGAGAATCAGCAGTTCGGGATTGCACGCGAGCGCCATCGCGATGACCACGCGTTGCTGCATCCCGCCCGAAAGCTGATGCGGATAACTCTCCATCACGCGTTCGGGCGATGCGATGCGCACGCGTCTCAGCATGTCGGCCGTGCGCGACAGCGCTTCGTCGGCGGATGCGCCCGTGACTTCGAACGCTTCGGAGACTTGCCGCGCGATCGTCAGCGACGGATTCAGCGCGCGTCCGGGATCCTGATAGACCATCGACACGGCGGTCGCGCGCATGCCGCGCAGCGCGTCGGCGTCGAGCGCGGCGACGTCGCGCCCGGCGATCGACATGCGGCCAGCCTTCACGCGCCCGTTGCGCGGCAAGTAGCGCAGCACCGCGAGCGCGGCGGTCGACTTGCCACAGCCCGATTCACCGACCAGCCCGTAGGCCTCGCCGCGCTTGACGCGCAACGTGACGTCCTGCAGCACTTCACGTTCGCGTCCGCGCGAACGGTACGCGACCGTGAGGCCGACGACCGTGAGCG
This sequence comes from Caballeronia sp. LZ008, assembly GCF_031451435.1. Lineage (NCBI taxonomy): Bacteria > Pseudomonadati > Pseudomonadota > Betaproteobacteria > Burkholderiales > Burkholderiaceae > Caballeronia > Caballeronia sp. LZ008. Next base: position 541,252 of record NZ_JARUXK010000001.1, read on the forward strand.
CGTCGGCCTGATCGCCTTTCGCGGCGCCGAACGTGGGAAAAGCCGATGGCGGCGGTCCGTTCATCGGTCGAGCACTCCTTGCACGGCATCCGCGACGAGATTCACCGCGACGACCAGCGACGCGATCGCGGCGGCGTCGAAGACGACGGTCCACCACGCGCCGCCCGCCATCAGCGTATAGCTTTCGGACAAGGCGAGACCCCAGTCGGCGGACGGCGGCTGAATGCCGAAGCCGAGAAACGACAGCGTCGCGACGGCGAAGATCGCGTAGCCGAGACGAACGGTCGCCTCGACGATGATCGGCGGCAGCACGTTCGGCAGAATCTCCGCGAACATGATGTAGAGCGCGTTCTCGCCGCGCAATTGCGCCGCGAGCACGTAGTCGAGATGGCGCTCGCTCAGCACGGCGGCGCGCACGGTGCGCGCGGTGATCGGCGCGAAGGTGAGGCCGATGACGAGGATCACCGTCGTGTTGCTCGCGCCGACGGCGGCGAGCGCGAGCAGCGCGACGATCACGAGCGGCAGCGCGAGCAGCGCATCGATCACGCGGCCGATGGCGGCGTCGACCCAGCCGTCGAAATAGCCGACGACGAGCCCGAGCGCCGTGCCCGCCGCCGTGCCGAGCAAGGTCGCGAGCGGCGCGATCGTCAGAATGTCGCGCGAGCCGACGATCACGCGCGCGAACACGTCGCGACCGAGCTGGTCGGTGCCGAACCAGTGATCGCCCGAAGGCGCGACGAGCGAGTTGAGCGGATCGGACGCGTAGGGATCGTGCGGCACGAGCCAGTGGCCGAAGAGCGCGCACAGCACCCAGAAGAGCAGGATCAGCACGCCGATATCGAAGGTCGCGGAACGCACGAGCGCGCTCAACGCTTCGAAGCGGCGCGATTTCGGTGCGATAGCGGCCGCCGTGCTCATTTCGCTTCCCCGGTGCGCAGGCGCGGATTGAGCACGACGTAGAGCGCATCGGCGATCAGATTCGCCGCCGTATAGATCACGCCGATGGTCAACACGCCCGCTTCGAGCATCGGAAAGTCCTTCGCTTTTGCGGCGTTGTAGATCAGCGAGCCGATGCCCTGGTAGTGAAACAGCGTTTCCACGACGACGAGTCCGCCGATCATGTAGCCGAGCTGCGTCGCGGCGACGGTGACGGTCGGCAAAAGCGCGTTGCGCAGCACATGGCGCACGATCACGACGCGCTGCGGCAAGCCCTTCAGGATCGCGGTGCGCGTGTAATCGGCGTCGAGCGCTTCGACGGTGCCCGCGCGCGCCATCCGCGCGATGTAGCCGAAGAACACGAAGACGAGCGGCAGCACTGGCAGGATCAGATGTTCGAGTTGCGTGAAGAAGCCCGCGTCGGCAGGCGCGGTCGCTTCGATCGGCAGCCATTGCAGCCAGACGCCGAAGATCAGGATCAGCACGATCGACGAGACGAATTCCGGCACCACCGTCGCCGTCAATCCGCCGATGCTGATGACGCGATCGATCCATCGTCCCGAATGCAGCGCCGCGTACACGCCGCCCGCGATGCCGAGCGGCACCACGACGACGAACGCGAGCGCGCCGAGCTTCGCCGAATTCCACAGCGCGTTGCCGATGAACGGCGCCACGGGCGCGCGAAACGCGTAGGACTCGCCCATGTCGCCGCGCAGGAAATGGCCGATCCAGCTCGAATACTGCGTGAGAAGCGGCCGGTCGACGCCAAGCTGATGGTTGAGCGCGGCGACCGCGCGCGCGTCGGCGAGCGGGCCGAGAATCGCGCGGCCGACGTCGCCGGGCAGCAACTGGCCGCCCGCGAACACGATCATCGACAGAAGCCACAGCGTGACGAGCGCGAGCAAGACCCGCACGCCGACGAAGCGCGCGATGCGCTTCATTCGGGCGAAGTCGGCGACGTGCGCCGTGGGCGTGATCGTGCTCATTCGCTTACGCCGAGATCGTCGCGCGGTCGAACCACATCTGCGAAATCGCGTTGAAGCGCACGCCGGAGACATTGGCGCGCGTGACGATCAGCTGGTCGTAGAAGTAGGGGATGACGACCGGCGTTTCGTCGAGCAGCAAATGCTGAATCTGCGCGGACAGCTTCTTCTGCGACGCGACGTCGAGCGCCGCGACGAACTGCGCGACGAGCTTGTCGTATTCGGGATTCTTGAAGTGCGCCGCGTTCCAGGTGCCGCCGCTCGTCAGCGGCGCGTTGAGGAACACGTTCGGCACGCCGCGATGCCCGTAATCGGTGATGCCGAGCGGCGAATCGAGCCAGTCCGACTTGCCGAACGTGCCCGAGCCGTAATAGAGGTCCTGACTCTCGACCTTCAACTGGATGCGTATGCCGATCGCCTTCGCCGCGTTCTGCACGACGACTGCGAGATCGGGAATCTCCATGTACTTTTCGGTCGTGAGCGTGACGTCGAAGCCGTTCGCGACGCCGGCATCGCTCATCAGCTTCTTCGCCTGCGCGATGTCGATCTTGCGTTGCCGCACGCTGAGATCGCTCGACGGAAAAACCGGCGCGAACGGGCTGTCGTTGCCGACTTGCGCGCGGCCGCGGAACAGGCCCTTCACGATGACTTCGCGATCGATCGCGAGCGCGAGCGCCTGACGCACGCGCTTGTCCTTGAACGGCGCCATGTCGCAGCGCATGTGCAATTGCCGATGCGAACTCGACTTCGTGCCGAGCACCTTGAATTGCGGATTCGTCAGCATCGCGACCCCGCCTTGCACCGTGAAGTCGCCCATCACGTCGGCCTGGCGGCCTTGCATCGCGAGAAGCTGCGCCTGTTGATCCGCGTAGAAGGAAAACTGCACGCGATCGGGCAGCGCTTTCTCGCCCCAGTAGTCGGGATTGCGCACGAACGATGCGCCCACTTTCGGCGTGTATTTCTCCAGCTTCAGCGCGCCCGTGCCCATGAACGTCTTCTCGTAAGGGCCGCTGAAATTCGCCGGGAGGATCACGGCGTTATACGTATCCGAGGAAACGTAATACGGGAAATTGCCATTGGGCGCGTCGAGATGAAACTCGACGGTGTGATCGTCGACGGCCTTCGCCGAATCCTTCGACAGCACGCCCTTCAGCACCGAAAGCGCAGCCGAGCCGGTCGCCGGATCGGACAGGCGGTTGAAGGTCGCGACGACGTCCTTCGCGGTCATCGGCTGGCCGTCGTGGAACTTCACGTTCGGGCGCAGCTTGAACGTCCACACGTCGCCCTTGGCATTCGACGACCACGACAGCGCGAGGGCCGGCTTGAGCGTCAGATGTTCGCTGTCGTCGTCGACGAGAAATTCGCCGGTCTGATTGATGAGCGCAAGCCCCGACGCATCCGTCACGGTGAGCGGATCGACGGCGCCCGCGGGCATCAGATGCGCGACGCGGATCGTGCCGCCCGGCTTGCCCGCGCCTTGCGCCCGCGCGCCCGGCATACCGAAGATGCCGCCCGCCGTGAGCGCGATGCCGAGCACGCTCGCATGGCGCAGCAACTCGCGGCGCGTGAGGCGTCCGGCCATGAACTCGTCGATCGCGTGATTGCCCAGTTCGCCCGCGCGAGGGCGGGCCAGTTCCAGAAGATGCGCGTCGGTCGAAGGTTTCTTCATCGTGTGCTTTTCCGTTGTCGTTGTTTGCTGGCCGTCGCCCACGCGCGATCGGCTCGACCGCGCCGTCGAGGTGCATTCGGGCATCGCTAGCAAGGAACGCGCCGCTCCATGACGCGCCCGTGCGCTTTTCAGTGATCGTGTGGATGCTTGTGAATCGGATCGACCCAATAGACTTCCTCGGGCTTCTCGACGGCATCGATGTTCAGATTCACCACCACCGCTTCGTTGTCGCTGCGCACGAGCACGCATTCGAGCGGATCGGCGGTGCTCGCGTTGATTTCCTGGTGCGGCACATAAGGCGGCACGAAAATGAAGTCGCCGGGACCGGCCTCGGCCGTGAACTCCAGATGCTCGCCCCAGCGCATGCGCGCCTGGCCGCGCACGACATAGATGACGCTTTCGAGCGCGCCGTGATGATGCGCGCCGGTTTTCGCATTCGGATGGATCGTGACCGTGCCGGCCCAGATTTTCTGGGCGCCGACGCGCGCCGCGTTGATGGCAGCCGCGCGGTTCATGCCGGGCGTCTGCGGCGTGTTGGTGTCGAGCTGATCGCCCTTGATGACCTTGACGCCGTGTTCGCGCCAATCGATGTGCTGATGTGGATCGCTCATGTCGCTCATGCCCGTGTATGGTCTGCGGATATGAAAAAGTCCGTTGCCGCCATCAAGGAAGCGAGCAACGGACTTCCGATACTACACGGTTCGATCGCGATTATTTCGCTTTCGAATTGATGATCGCTTCCGACACGTTCGACGGCGTCTCCGCGTAATGCTTGAACTCCATCGTGTAGGTCGCGCGGCCTTGCGTCAGCGAGCGCAGCGACGTCGAGTAGCCGAACATCTCGGCAAGCGGCACTTCCGCGCGCACGAGCTTGCCGCCGCCGCCCGCGATGTCCTCCATGCCCTGCACGATGCCGCGCCGGCCCGAGAGATCGCCCATCACGTTGCCCATGAAGTCCTCGGGCGTCTCGACTTCGACGGCCATCATCGGTTCGAGCAGCACGGGCTTCGCCTTGCGCATCGCTTCCTTGAAGGCCATCGAGCCCGCCATGCGGAACGCGTTTTCGTTCGAATCGACATCGTGATACGAGCCGAAGGTGAGCCGCACTTTCACGTCGACGACCGGATAGCCCGCGAGCACGCCGGCCTTCAGCGTTTCCTGAATGCCCTTGTCGACGGCGGGGATGAACTCGCGCGGAATCACGCCGCCCTTGATCTGGTCGACGAACTCGTAGCCCTTGCCGGGGTCCGGCTCCAGCGCGATCACGGCGTGACCGTACTGCCCGCGTCCGCCCGACTGCTTGACGAATTTGCCTTCGACATCCTCGACCTTGTTGCGCACGGTCTCGCGATACGCGACCTGCGGCTTGCCGACCGTCGCCTCGACGCCGAACTCGCGCTTCATCCGGTCGACGAGAATCTCGAGGTGCAGCTCGCCCATGCCGGAGATGATCGTCTGGCCCGATTCCTCATCGGTCGTCACGCGGAACGACGGATCTTCCTGCGCGAGACGGTTCAGCGCGATGCCCATCTTTTCCTGATCGGCCTTCGTCTTCGGTTCGACGGCCTGCGAGATCACCGGTTCAGGGAAGATCATCCGTTCGAGGATGATGACGTTCTGCGGATCGCAAAGCGTGTCGCCGGTCGTCGCTTCCTTGAGACCGACGGCCGCCGCGATGTCGCCCGCGCGCACCTCCTTGATTTCCTTGCGCTCGTTCGCGTGCATTTGCAGAATCCGGCCGAGGCGCTCCTTCTTGTCCTTCACCGGATTGAAGACCGTGTCGCCTGAATTCACGACGCCCGAATACACGCGGAAGAAGATCAACTGCCCGACGAACGGGTCGGTCATGATCTTGAACGCGAGCGCGGAGAACGGCTCGTCGTCGCTCGGATGACGCTCCGCTTCCTCGTCGTCTTCCGTGTGGCCGAGAATCGCGGGCACGTCGACGGGCGAGGGCAGGTAGTCGATCACGGCGTCGAGCATCGCCTGGACGCCCTTGTTCTTGAACGCGCTGCCGCAGAGCATCGGTACGATTTCGTTGGCGATCGTGCGTTTGCGCAGCGCGCCCTTGATCTCGTCCTCGGTCAGGCTGTTGTGGTCTTCCAAATACTTCTCGAGCAGCTCTTCGCTCGCTTCGGCGGCGGCCTCGACCATCTTCTCGCGCCACTCGTGCGCGAGATCCTTGAGGTTGTCGGGAATTTCCTCGTAGGTGAACTTGATGCCCTGGCTCTCGTCGTCCCAGACGATCGCCTTCATCTTCACGAGGTCGACGACGCCCTGAAAGTGATCTTCCGCGCCGATCGGAATCTGGATCGGCACCGCGACGCCCTTCAGCCGGTCGCCGATCTGCCGCTGCACGCGAAAGAAGTCCGCGCCGACGCGGTCCATCTTGTTGACGAACGCGATGCGCGGCACCTTGTACTTGTTCGCCTGACGCCACACGGTTTCCGATTGCGGCTGCACGCCGCCGACCGAGTCGTAGACCATGCACGCGCCATCGAGCACGCGCATCGAGCGCTCGACTTCGATCGTGAAGTCGACGTGCCCCGGCGTATCGATGATGTTGATGCGATGTTCCGGATAATTGCCGGCCATGCCTTTCCAGAAGGCCGTCGTTGCCGCGGAGGTGATCGTGATGCCGCGTTCCTGCTCCTGCTCCATCCAGTCCATCGTGGCCGCGCCGTCGTGCACTTCGCCGATCTTGTGCGTCACGCCGGTGTAGAAAAGGATGCGCTCGGTAGTCGTAGTTTTGCCGGCATCGATGTGAGCGCTGATTCCGATATTCCGATAGCGCTCGATGGGAGTCTTGCGGGGCACGTGAACCTCCTGTGGTTTGAGTCGGCGCGGCGTGTGAAGCCAACGCGAATGCGTCGCGCCGAATCTTTTTAGGATAGCGCGTCGGCAGGCTCTTTGCAGGAATCCTGCCAGCCCGGCGCAAGCGACTTCCCGGACGCAAAAAAACCGGCGTGTCGTGCGACGACGCCGGTTGTTCGGGCGGGCAAGAAGCGCGTTACTGCGCGCGCGGCAAGCCTTTGATCTGCGTGCCCGGCTTGATGCCTTTCGCGGCAAACCATCCCTTCGGCATTTCGAGCGCATACACGCCGTTGTTGCGCGGGCAGTGGTTGTTCTCGGTTTCGGCCTGCATCTCGTCGATGTCGGTGATCGTGCCGTCCGCGCGGATGAACGCGATCGACAGCGGGATCAGCGTGTTCTTCATCCAGAAGCAATGCACGGCGTTTTCATTGAACACGAAGAGCATGCCTTCGTTCGGTGCGAGCTGCGTGCGATACATGAGACCTTGCTCGCGATCGGCATCGTTCGCGGCGACGGCGGCGTCGATCACATACATGCCCGCGGTCAGCTTTGCGCGCGGAAAGTCGGACGGCTGCTTGGCGCCGGGCGGCATCGTCTGCGCCTGTGCGAGCGGCAGTGCGGCGAAGGGCAGGGCAAGCGCGATCACGCATGCGCGCGCGAGCTTGCCGAGGTTGATTTGTTGATTGAAGAAGCGCGAGACGAGATTCACGGCAAAGCTCCCTTTCTGATCGATGGCTTGCGCCTGAGCCGGACAAACCCCGCGCATGTTACTCGATGCGCAGGCACAAAACAAAAGGGCAGACGCCTTGCGGCCATCTGCCCTTTGAACGCCGTAAGGACGGCGGTAATGCTCGTTCTTGACTTCGCTATACCGCCTCTTACAAAAAACTTACTGAGCTGCCGAAGCGGCTGCCGGAGCCGACGCAGCGGCTGCCTTCTTGTGCGACTTCGACGACTTGTGCGACGTCTTCTTGTGAGCCGACTTGTGAGCCGACGAAGCAGCTGCCGGAGCAGCAGCGGCCGGTGCCGAAGCTTCTTGTGCGAAAGCAGCGGTTGCGAACAGGCCAGCGACGAGAGCAGCGATCAGTTTGTTCATCTGTGAATCCTCAGCTTGAGTTAATTAACCAAACGACCCGGTCATTGAGTCATGTCGGTAAACGAGCCACCTACCTTTCGGTTGACACTCGACATCGATAATTCAAATTCGATGCGACTGTGAACGCTTGAACCTTTCAAACTCCCTGGAGCACACAGGTAGTTGTAATCAGTTATTCGCTCATGCCGGATAGCTTTATGCGGCATCTGACGCCCTTAACGCGTCGCGTGAAGAGTCGGTTGACGCGATTTACAGAGAAAATTGCGCGGCGACAAAAAAATATCGGCGGCGCGATATGCGCTACTCGATCTCGATGACAGCACGTTTAAACACATCGCACTAAACGATGCACACGGCGATGCACACGGCCGATATTCAGGATAGTTGAATGCGATTCAACGAACGCGCTGCCACGGCGCGCGCGGGGCGACCTCGACAGTCTCGCCCGGCGCGAGTCCGAGCGTGAAGATATCGAGCGCGCCGATCGCGACGCGTACGAGCCGCAAGGTCGGAAAGCCGACTGCAGCCGTCATGCGCCGCACCTGCCGATTCTTGCCTTCGGTGATGGCGAGCTCGATCCACGTCGTCGGGATGGCGGCGCGATAGCGGATCGGCGGATTGCGTGGCCAGAGCGCTTCGATGTCGCGTTCGTCGACGAATGCGGTGCGGCACGGCTGCGTCACGTAATCGCCGAGATCGACGCCTTTCGCAAGACGCGCGAGCGCGGCTTCGTCGGGCGCGCCTTCGACTTGCGCCCAATAGCGCTTTACCAGCTTGTGACGCGGCTCCGCGATGCGGGCCTGGAGCGCGCCGTCGTCGGTGAGGAGGAGCAGGCCTTCGCTATCGGCGTCGAGCCGGCCCGCGGGATACACGCCCGGCGTCTTCACCCAGTCGCCGAGCGACGCGCGCGTCTCGTGCGCCGAAAACTGGCAGATGGTGCCGAAGGGCTTGTTCAGGGCGATAAGTGACATGCGAGGCGCGCGGCGTGATCGGATGCGGCATCTTAAAGCATGCGCGCGGCGGCTTTCGGGCGCGCCGGGACAAGCCAGCATGGTTAGAATGATGAAGTGAACTTCATCGCGCGGGTTCATCGCTCGCGCATGCTGCATCGCATCGCTCTCTATCCAGTTTGCTTGCTTCCATTCAAGCCCGGCCTTATTTGGAGTCGACCATGCCGTATCAGCACATCAAGGTTCCGGAAGGCGGTGACAAGATCACCGTCAACGCGGACTTCTCGCTCAACGTCTCGGATCAGCCGATCATCCCGTATATCGAGGGCGACGGCACGGGCGTCGACATCACGCCGGTGATGATCAAGGTCGTCGATGCGGCGGTCGAGAAGGCCTACGGCGGCAAGCGCAAGATTCAATGGATGGAAATTTTCGCGGGCGAAAAGGCGACGCGCGTCTACGGCCCCGACGTGTGGCTGCCGGACGAAACGCTCGAAGTGGTGAAGGATTTCATCGTGTCGATCAAAGGGCCGCTCACGACGCCCGTCGGCGGCGGCATCCGCTCGCTGAACGTGGCGCTTCGTCAGCAACTCGATCTCTACGTGTGTCTGCGTCCGGTGCGCTACTTCAAGGGCGTGCCGTCGCCGGTGCGCGAACCGGAGAAGATCGACATGGTGATCTTCCGCGAGAATTCGGAAGACATCTACGCGGGCGTCGAATGGCCGGCGGATTCGCCCGAAGCGAAGAAGGTCATCAAGTTCCTGCGCGAAGAAATGGGCGTGAAGAAGATCCGCTTCCCTGATTCGTCGGGACTCGGCATCAAGCCCGTTTCGCGGGAGGGCACGGAGCGGCTCGTGCGCAAGGCGATCCAGTACGCGATCGACAACGATCGCCGCTCGGTGACGCTCGTGCACAAGGGCAACATCATGAAGTTCACCGAAGGCGCCTTCCGCGATTACGGCTACGCGCTCGCGCAGAAGGAGTTCGGCGCGGAACTGATCGACGGCGGCCCTTGGATGAAGGTGAAGAATCCGAAGTCGGGCAGCGATATCGTCGTGAAGGATGTGATCGCCGATGCGTTCCTTCAGCAAATCCTGCTGCGTCCCGCCGAATACGACGTGATCGCCACGCTCAACCTGAACGGCGACTACATCTCGGACGCGCTCGCGGCGCAGGTGGGCGGCATCGGCATCGCGCCGGGCGCGAACATGTCGGATTCCGTCGCGATGTTCGAGGCGACGCACGGCACGGCGCCGAAATACGCGGGCAAGGACTACGTGAATCCCGGTTCGGAAATTTTGTCCGCCGAAATGATGCTGCGCCATCTCGGCTGGTTCGAGGCCGCGGACCGCATCATTTCGTCGATGGAGCAGTCGATTCTTTCGAAGCGCGTCACGTACGACTTCGCGCGTTTGATGGAAGGCGCGACGCAAGTATCGTGTTCGGGTTTCGGAGAGGTGATGATCGAGAATATGTGAGGACTCACCTCGATTCGATGTGGTAAATAAAAACCCCGGAAGGCCTACGCCTTCCGGGGTTTTTATTTCGTGCACATGCCTCATATGCGTGCAACGCGCGAGGCATGAAAAAACCCGGCGCGAAGGCCGGGTTTCACGAGGCTAAGTCGATCGAACGGTCAGGCAGCGTCCTGAATGTTCGAAGCTTGTTTGCCTTTCGGTCCCTGGACGATCTCGAAGCTGACCTTCTGGCCTTCCTTGAGCGTCTTGAAACCGTTCATTTGAATCGCCGAGAAATGTGCGAACAGATCCTCGCCGCCTTCATCGGGCGTGATGAATCCGTAGCCTTTCGCGTCGTTGAACCATTTGACCGTACCAGTAGACATTCGTACTTCCCCTCTAACTCTTGTCGCACCCAGAGCACGCTCGAAAAGCTCGACGGCACACCCCACAATGTGAACCGCCCCCTCCTCACAAGCTCACCTCGGCCTCTTTTTTCGTCCGTGGTTGGCCCCCGGAAAAAAGTGCCAGTTTGATTGTTAAATCTCTTAAATCGGGTGTCAAGGAATTTTTGGGATAGCCGTTAAGCTCGTTGCAAAGAGCGCATTCGTAGGGTAATTCCTGCTTTGCGTGTGTGCTGCCGTCCAAGCAAGTCATCTTGAAAAGTCGCATAATCGACTCACTTGTGTGATACCCGGCGGCCCGCAGCGCTTGGTGCTCGGTTTGTTTTTTTTGAAGCTGTGCGATACTGGTTTCGACGAGGTGCAAGCGGGCCGCGCCGAAATGTTGGGCAGCGGCAGGATTCGATGGACGACACCTGTGCGAGTGCGGTTTTCAGCGACACATTCCGACCGGGCGGTCGGTGCTGGAGCGGCGATTGCGAGGACGTCCGTGATGTTTAGAATGGGTGTATGGCGATCAATCCCAACAAGCAGGATGGCACGGTACTGGAGCGGCAGGAGCAGAAGCTCAAGAAGCCGGCCATGTACAAGGTGGTGCTGCTGAATGACGACTTCACGCCGATGGAATTCGTCGTGATGATCGTGCAGGAATACTTCAATAAGGATCGTGAGACCGCGACGCAGATCATGCTCAAGGTTCATCGCGAAGGCAGGGGAGTTTGTGGGGTCTACACGCGAGACATTGCGTCGACCAAAGTTGAGCAAGTCGTTAGCCATGCACGGCAAGCGGGGCATCCGCTGCAGTGCGTGATGGAGGAAGCATGATTGCCCAGGAACTGGAAGTCAGTCTGCACATGGCGTTTATGGAAGCACGTCAGGCGCGGCATGAGTTCATAACGGTCGAGCACCTGTTGCTCGCCCTGTTGGACAATCCGACCGCGGCTGAAGTGTTGCGCGCCTGCGCAGCCAACATTGAAGATTTGCGTCAGAACCTGCGCAATTTCATTCATGACAACACGCCGACCGTGCCCGGCACGGACGACGTCGATACTCAGCCGACGCTTGGTTTCCAGCGCGTGATCCAGCGCGCGATCATGCACGTGCAATCGACTTCGAATGGCAAGAAGGAAGTGACCGGCGCGAACGTGCTGGTCGCGATCTTCGGCGAGAAGGACTCGCACGCGGTGTACTACCTGCAGCAGCAGGGCGTCACGCGTCTCGATGTCGTGAATTTCATTTCGCACGGCATTGCGAAGACGAATAGCGGCGACGCCGCCAAGGCGAGCAGCGAAGCGAATCCGGAATCGGAAGACGCCGCTGCGCAGAAGGAAACGCCGCTCGCGCAGTTCACGCAGAACCTCAACCAGCTCGCGAAGGACGGCAAGATCGATCCGCTGATCGGCCGTGAACTCGAAGTCGAGCGTGTGGTGCAGGTGCTGTGCCGCCGTCGCAAGAATAATCCGCTGCTCGTCGGCGAAGCCGGCGTCGGCAAGACGGCGATCGCCGAGGGCCTCGCATGGCGCATCACGCGCGGCGAAGTGCCGGACATCCTCGCCGATGCACAGGTCTACTCGCTCGACATGGGCGCGCTGCTCGCCGGCACGAAGTATCGCGGCGATTTCGAGCAACGTCTGAAGACGGTGTTGAAGGAACTGAAAGAGCGTCCGCACGCGATTCTGTTCATCGACGAAATTCATACGCTGATCGGCGCGGGCGCGGCATCGGGCGGCACGCTCGACGCATCGAACCTGCTGAAGCCGGCGTTGTCGTCGGGTCAGTTGAAGTGCATCGGCGCGACCACGTTCACGGAATATCGCGGCATCTTCGAGAAGGACGCGGCGTTGTCGCGGCGTTTCCAGAAGGTCGATGTCACCGAGCCGTCCGTCGAACAGACGGTGGCGATTCTGCGCGGCCTCAAGACGCGCTTCGAAGAGCATCACGGCGTGAAGTATTCGTCGGGTGCGCTGTCGGCGGCGGCGGAACTGTCGGCACGATTCATCACGGACCGTCATCTGCCGGACAAGGCCATCGACGTGATCGATGAAGCGGGCGCGGCGCAACGCATCCTGCCGAAGTCGAAGCAGAAGAAGACCATCGGCAAGAGCGAGATCGAAGAGATCATCTCGAAGATCGCGCGCGTGCCGGCGCAGAGCGTGTCACAGGATGACCGCAGCAAGCTCCAGACGCTCGATCGCGACCTGAAAGCCGTCGTGTTCGGTCAGGATCCGGCGATCGACGCGCTGTCGGCGTCGATCAAGATGGCGCGCGCGGGTCTCGGCAAGCTGGACAAGCCGATCGGCGCGTTCCTGTTCTCCGGCCCGACGGGCGTCGGCAAGACGGAGGTCGCGAAGCAGTTGGCGTTCACGCTGGGCATCGAACTGCTGCGCTTCGACATGTCGGAGTACATGGAACGCCATGCGGTCAGCCGTCTGATCGGCGCGCCGCCGGGCTATGTCGGTTTCGATCAGGGCGGTTTGCTGACCGAAGCCGTCACGAAGAAGCCGCATTGCGTGCTGCTCCTCGACGAAATCGAGAAGGCGCATCCGGACATCTACAACGTGCTCTTGCAGGTCATGGACCACGGCACGCTGACGGACAACAACGGCCGCAAGGCGGATTTCCGCAACGTCATCATCATCATGACGACGAACGCGGGCGCCGAGGCAATGGGCAAGGCGGTGATCGGCTTCACGTCGCGACGCGAGTCGGGCGACGAAATGGCCGACATCAAGCGCATGTTCACGCCGGAGTTCCGCAACCGTCTGGACCAGATCATCAGCTTCCGTTCGCTGGACGAGGAAATCATCCTGCGCGTGGTCGACAAGTTCCTCATGCAACTGGAAGATCAGTTGCACGAGAAGAAGGTCGATGCGGTCTTCACCGATTCGCTGCGCAAGCACCTGGCGAAGCACGGTTTCGATCCGCTGATGGGCGCGCGTCCGATGCAGCGTCTGATTCAGGACACGATCCGTCGCGCTTTGGCCGACGAGCTCCTGTTCGGCAAGCTGGTCAACGGCGGCCGCGTGACGGTCGATGTCGATGCGGACGACAAGGTGCAGCTGACGTTCGACGAAAACTCGGCGCCGCCGCGCAATCCGAATCCGGAAGCGATCGAAGTGGATTAACGCGTTTAAGGCGGGACGATAAGCGTGGACTCGAAAGAGCCCACGCTTTTTTTTTGCGCGTTTCACAACAAGCCGTTCCTTGCTCAAGCATGTTTAATGTATCCGTGTCCCATCCCATCAGTCTCGAAGTCCAGATGATGCGCGGAAACGAGCAAGCGCGTCTTCTGTTTGCGTCCTCACGGGTTGAGCGTTCCGACCATGATGTTGATCGAGCTGATGGTTACGATGCGCAAGTCTTTATCTCCAGTTGTACCTGAGAGCCGAAACTTGCCGTGTTCCCCGTTATTGCTGTGAAACGAGACTGCCGATGAGGGTTTTACGAAGTCCGGCGACACTCCGAATATGGTGAAAAATCTCCAGCCGATTCCTTGCATGCATGACGAATCGTGGTGATCGTCGGGGCTCGCCAGTACGGTTTCCAGAGGCGGGGGCGGAAGCGGGCCAAGGATGATTTCCTCGCAGTCATTGCCGTGTATGTCTGCATCTACTTGAATGGCGACAAGGTAGAACAGGCCGTTATACGACGTCGGAAACATTTGCGCGGTGTAGGTGTTGGAGTAGAAACTCACTTGGGCCACATCGAGCTTACTTACTACGGTAGAAGTTGTTTCGCCCAGAAGCGCCTGCCCATCACGGCCGGGGTTGCAGACTGATTGGACGCCAGCGTCATTGGAGTAAAACCAGTGGTCATAGAATTTGAATCCGCTGGCAGGCGGTGCAAGGCCGGACAGCGAGACGTTGGGAAATTCCAGTGCGAGCTGGTAGTTGTCTGAAAACATACATTCTTGGGCCATGATGCACTCCTAGAGATATGACTGTGAATCCTAAATAAAGCGGCGCGGATTAATCCAATTGGATCGAGTATTGAAGCGGTCTACATGGCTACCTCCACGGGTTTATTAAGTCAGAGTCGACAACAAACATATAAATCGGAATTTCGCAGCGGAGACGTGCGTGAAAACATTGGGCTCATCGTCAAGCGATGAACTCGATTCTGTCTCGAGCAACGCGCCGAGATAGCTGCAGTTATGTTGATGGAGATAGTCCGCGCGTTCTTTTGCTGTAGGGAGTTATAGGTTTGTAATGTCAAAATAACTGTGAAGGTTTGTAATACGCGAAAGCGATTTGATTGCGAGAATTTTCCTATTTGAAAGTTCGATATTTTGGATCGTTAAACAAAAACGCGGATTATCTAAAAGATAATCCGCGTTTCATCGGTAATGGAACTGATCAGTGGGACGATCTATGTCTCGTCCCAGCGCGAGTGCATTCGCTTTCAGTGTTTCCCGGTACTTCCAAATCCACCAAGCCCGCGCTCGCTCGCTTCGAAATCATCGACGATATTGAACTGCGCCTGCACGACCGGCACAATCACCATCTGTGCGAGACGCTCCATCGGGTTCAGCGTGAACGCGGTGTCGCCGCGATTCCACGTCGAAACCATCAGTTGGCCTTGATAATCCGAATCGATCAGCCCAACGAGATTGCCGAGAACGATGCCATGCTTGTGACCCAGACCCGAGCGCGGAAGGATCATCGCGGCATAGCCGGGATCGGCGAGATGAATGGCGAGGCCGGTCGGCACGAGCACGGTCTGATGCGGCTCGATGACGAGCGGCGCATCGAGGCACGCGCGCAGATCGAGGCCCGCGCTGCCGGGCGTGGCGTAGGCGGGCATGAAGTCGCGCATGCGCGCATCGAGAATCTTGACGTCGAGTTTCATAAATCGAGGCGTTATTGAATGGAATGGCCGAGCTCGAAAGCATCGGCGGGAAGTCGATAGGAGCGCGTGCGCGCGGCGTCGAGTTCGGTCACGACAACAGCGTGCCGCCGGTCTTCGGCGCGCGTTTTGCGATCTCCGCGATCAGCGTGCGCGCGAGTTCCTGCTTGCCGGCGCGCGGCAGCGGTGTCGTGCCGCTTTCTTCGAACAGCACGACTTCGTTGTCGTCGCGTCCGAACGTGAGCTGTCCGATATTGCCGATCAGCAGCGGCACGTTCTTGCGCTTGCGTTTCTCATCGCCATGAACCTCGAGATTGCCGCTTTCCGCCGCAAAGCCGACGCAAAAAGGCGGATTCGGCAGCTTCGCCACCGACGCGAGAATGTCCGGATTCTCGATGAAGTTGAACGTCGGCAACGCGTCGGCGGTCTTTTTGATCTTCTGCTCGCTGACGTGATCGACGCGCCAGTCCGCCACCGCGGCGACCGCGATGAAGATGTCGGTGTCAGGGGTCGCGGCCATCACCGCATCGTGCATTTCCTGCGCGGTCTGCACGTCTTCGCGATACACGCCCCACGGCGTCGGCAGGGAAACCGGACCGGCGACGAGATGCACGTCCGCGCCCGCCTGCGCCGCCGCGCGTGCGAGCGCGAAGCCCATCTTGCCCGACGAACGATTGGTGATGCCGCGGACCGGATCGAGCGGCTCGAAGGTCGGACCGGCGGTAATCAGCACGCGCTGGCCGCGCAGAATCTTCGGCTGAAAGAACGCGCAGATCGCTTCGAACGCGGCTTCCGGCTCGATCATGCGGCCGTCGCCGACTTCGCCGCACGCCTGCGAGCCCGAATCCGGACCGAGCACTTCGACGCCATCGGCGCGAAGCTGGCTGACATTGCGCTGCGTCGGCGGGCTTTGCCACATCTGGCGGTTCATCGCGGGCACGACGAGCAGCGGGCAATCGCGCGCGATGCACAGCGTCGAAAGCAGGTCGTCGCACATGCCATGCGCGAGCTTCGCCATGAAGTCGGTCGAGGCGGGCGCGATGACGATCGCATCCGCTTCGCGCGAAAGATCGATGTGCGGCATGTTGTTCGGCATGCGCGCATCCCACTGCGACGTGTACACGGGACGGCCCGACAGCGCCTGCATCGTGACGGGCGTGATGAACTGCGTGGCCGCTTCGGTCATCACGATCTGCACGGTTGCGCCGGCCTTGACGAGCAGGCGCGTCAGTTCGGCGATCTTGTAGCAGGCGATGCCGCCGGTCAGTCCTAAAACGAGATGTTTGCCCGCGAGTTCCAACTTGCCTCCATCGCAAAAGAACACGGCTCCGTGAGAGGAGCCGCGTCGTGAATATCAACGTGAACCGCGCACGCGCCGCAGTTCGTCGAAAATCAGCAGGACCGCGCCGACGGTGATCGCGCTATCGGCGAGGTTGAACGCCGGCCAGTGCCACGCGTTCACATGAAAATCCAGAAAGTCGATGACGTGCCCGTACGCAATCCGGTCGATGACATTGCCGATCGCACCGCCCATGATGAGCGACAACGCCGTGCAGAACATGCGCTGCCCCGAATGGCGCTTGAGCAGATAGCAAATCACGATCGCCGCGACGACGCCCAACGCCGTGAACGCCCAGCGCTGCCAGCCGCCCGCCATCGCGAGGAAGCTGAACGCCGCGCCGCGGTTGTAGACGAGCAGCAGATTGAAAAAGGGCGTGAGCGCATGCGGATCGCCATAGGCGAACACGCGCTGCACGGCGATCTTCGTCAACTGGTCGAACAGAATGACGATCAGCGCGACGCCGAGCCACGGCGCGAGCGAACCGCTGCTCGCGGTTCTAACGGAAGTTTGCTTTGCCATCGTTCGAGCCATTTATGCCGCGCCTCGCGTTTCGCCTGCGCCGAAGAGATTGGAGAAGCAGCGGCCGCAGAGGCCCGGATGTTCCGGGTGCGAGCCGACATCGGCGCAATAGTGCCAGCAGCGCTCGCACTTCATGTAGCTCGACGCGGCGACATCGACGCCTTCTTCTGCTTCGCTCGCCACCTTTTCCACTTGCGCCGACGACGTGATCAGCACGAAGCGCAATGCATCGCCGAGACTCGCGAGTGCGTCGTAACGCGCGCCGCTCGCACGAACCACGACTTCCGCCTGCAGCGACGAACCGATCTGATTGGCCGTGCGCGCTTCTTCGAGCGCCTTGGTGACGTCGCCGCGCGCGCTGCGGATGAGCGTCCACTTGTCGAGCAGATCGCCGCCGTTCGCGATCTCCGGATACGTCGCGAAGACTTCCGTGAAGATCGTTTCCTGACCGGGCTTGAGCACCTTGTACGCTTCTTCGGCCGTGAACGACAGATACGGCGCGACGAGACGCAACAAGCCGTGCGCGATATGGAACAGCGCGGTTTGCGCGCTGCGGCGCTCGCGCGAATCGGGCTTCGTGGTGTAGAGGCGATCCTTCAGCACGTCGAGATAGAAGCCGCCGAGGTCTTCCGAGCAGAATGTCGCGATCTTCGCGACGACCGGATGGAATTCGTACTTCTCGTAGTGCGCGAGGGCGTCGTCCTGCAGATTGCGCGTGAGCGCGATGGCGTATCGATCGATTTCGAGCCAGTCCTGAACCGGCAGCGCGTTCTTGTCGAAATCGAAGTCCGACAGATTCGCGAGCAGGAAGCGCAGCGTGTTGCGGATACGGCGATACGTCTCCGTCACGCGCTTCAGGATTTCCTCGGAGATCGCGAGCTCGCCCGAATAGTCCGTCGATGCGATCCACAAACGGATGATTTCCGCGCCAAGGCGATTGGACACTTCGTGCGGATCGATGCCGTTGCCGAGCGACTTCGACATCTTGCGGCCTTCGCCATCGACGGTGAAGCCGTGCGTGAGCAGCGCGTCGTAGGGCGCGCGGCCGTCGAGCATCGACGCGGTGAGCAGCGACGAATGGAACCAGCCGCGATGCTGGTCCGAGCCTTCGAGATAGAGATCGGCCGGAAACTGCAGCGAATCCTTGTGCGAGCCGCGCAGCACGTGCCAGTGCGTCGTGCCGGAATCGAACCACACGTCGAGCGTGTCGCGGTTCTTCTCGTACATGTTGGCTTCGTCGCCGATCAGTTCGCGCGGATCGAGCGATTGCCACGTTTCGATGCCGCCTTCCTCCACACGCTTCGCCACTTCTTCCAGCAACTCAAGCGTGCGCGGATGCAGCTCGCCGGTTTCCTTGTGCACGAAGAACGCCATCGGCACGCCCCACTGACGCTGACGCGAAAGCGTCCAGTCCGGGCGATTCGCGATCATGCTGTAAAGACGCTGCTTGCCCCATGACGGATAAAACGCCGTGTTCTCGACGCCTTCCAGCGCGATCTCGCGCAGCGTGCGGCCGCCGTCCTTCGGCTTCACGTCCATGCCGGCGAACCATTGCGAGGTCGCGCGATAGATGATCGGCGTCTTGTGGCGCCAGCAGTGCATGTAGCTGTGCGTGTACTTTTCGCTCTTGAGCAGCGATCCCGCGCCTTCGAGCGCTTCGACGATCTGCGGATTCGCCTTCCAGATCGAGAGCCCGCCGAACAGCGGCAACGATTCGATATAGCGGCCATCGCCCATCACCGGGTTGATGATGTCCGAGTCCGGCATGCCGTGCGCCTTGCACGACACGAAGTCTTCCACGCCATACGCCGGCGACGAATGCACGATGCCCGTGCCGCTTTCCGTCGTCACGTAATCGCCGAGATAGACCGGCGCCGTGCGCTTGTAGCCCGGATGCGCTGCCGCGAGCGGATGGTGGAAGCGCAGGTTCGCGAGCTTTTCGCCGGTCGTCGTCGCGATGACTTCGCCCGTCAGGCCGTAGTTCTGCAGGCACGCTTCGACGCGCTCCTGCGCGAGGATCAGGAGACCGCGCGGCGTATCGACGAGCGCGTAGACGATCTCCGGATGCACGTTCAGCGCCTGGTTCGCGGGAATGGTCCAGGGCGTCGTCGTCCAGATGACGATGCCGCCTTCCGTCTTCGGCAGCGCGGGCAGGCCGAACGCCTGCGCGGTCTTCTCCGGTTCGGCGAACGCGAACATGACGTCGATGGTCGGATCGGTCTTGTCCTTGTATTCGACTTCCGCTTCGGCCAGCGCCGAGCCGCAGTCGAAGCACCAGTTTACCGGCTTCAGGCCGCGGAACACGAAGCCCTTCTCCATGATCTTGCCGAGCGCGCGGATCTCGCCCGCTTCGTTGGCGAAGTTCATCGTCTTGTACGGATTGTCCCAGTCGCCGAGCACGCCCAGGCGCCGGAAGCCGACCTTCTGTTTTTCGATCTGTTCGCCCGCATAGGCGCGCGCCTTCCGCATCACTTCGATGGCGGGCAGCGTCTTGCCGAACTGCTTTTCGATCTGGATTTCGATCGGCATGCCGTGGCAGTCCCAGCCCGGCACGTAGACCGCGTCGAAGCCCGCGAGATTGCGCGCCTTGACGATCATGTCCTTCAGGATCTTGTTGACGGCGTGACCGAGGTGGATGTCGCCGTTCGCATACGGCGGGCCGTCGTGCAGGATGAACTTCTTGCGGCCCTTCGACGCCGCGCGGATCTTCTCGTAGATCTTGTTGTCCTGCCACTCCTTGACCCACGCGGGTTCGCGCTTGGGCAGGTCGCCGCGCATCGGGAAGGGCGTGTCGAGCAGGTTGACGGGATACTTCGAGGAGGCTTTTTCTTTCTTGTCGCTCATGGGTGACTCAGTGAATTCGGTGAGACGGCGCTCGTCTTTTAGCGCGCGGTGATTCGGAAGCGGGGCAGCGGACGGCACAAGAACGCGCCGCACGCTCACCTAATTCGGTCGGTCGCCGAGATGGCGAAGCCCGTCGCGCGGCTGCCGGCGTTGCTCGCGGGCGGCAGGCCGAAGTACGCGCGCGCGTTGTCGACGTCTTTCGCGATGGCGCGGCCGAGCGTTTCGAGGTCGACGTACTTTTCCTCGTCGCGCAGCTTCTTCAGGAATTCGACGCGCACGAGCTTGCCGTAGGCGTCGCCGTGCCAGTCGAGCACGAACACTTCGAGCAGCACGCGGCCGGAATCGTCGACGGTCGGGCGCAGGCCGAGGCTCGCGACGGCGGGCAGCGGTTCATCGGCGAGGCCGTGCACGCGCACGACGAAGATGCCCGCGAGCGCCGGCCGCTTGTGCGCGATCGGCAGATTCAGCGTGGGAAAGCCGAGATCGCGTCCGAGCTTCGCGCCGTGCACGACGTGACCGCTGATGACATACGGGCGCCCGAGCGCGACTTGCGCCGCGTCGAGATCGCCCGCGACGAGCGACGCCCGCACCGACGACGACGATATGCGCGTGCCGTTCGGATGCGCGACTGTTGCCATCTGCTCGACTTCGAAGCCGTATTTCTCGCCGGCGGCTTTCAACGACTCGAAATTGCCCGCGCGTTTCGCGCCGTAGCAGAAGTCGTCGCCGACCATGACCCAGCGCGCGTGCAGGCCATCGACGATGACGTTCTTCACGAACGTATCCGGCGATTGTCCCGCGAACGTCTTGTTGAAATGCTCGACCACCACGCGATCGACGCCGTTGGTGCGCAGCGCTTCGAGCTTGTCGCGCAGCATCGCGATGCGCGGCGGCGCGCCCGCCGGATTGAAGAACTCGCGCGGATGCGGCTCGAAAGTCATCACGCAGACCGGCAGGCCGCGCGCGTCGGCGGCTGCCCGCACGTGCGCGAGCAGCGCCTGGTGGCCGCGATGGACACCGTCGAAATTGCCGATGGTCAGTGCGCAGGGCGCCCGGCTTTCGGCATTGGGGAGGCCGCGAAAGACTCTCACGATAGGCGATGGTCGGTGGGAGGGGCTGATGCTGCAAAGCGTTAGATTATAAACGCTCGCAAGGAGGACGGGCGCGAGCGCCCCGGCGCGATGCCTGACCGAACCCGTATGGCACGATTTTCGCACCCTTCGAATGATAAAATCCGCGGATGAAAAAAATCGTCATTCTGATCTCCGGACGCGGGAGCAACATGGAGGCCGTCGTGCGTGCATGCGCGCGCGAAGGCTGGCCGGCTCGCGTCTGCGCGGTCATTTCAAACCGGCCCGATGCCGCCGGGCTAGGCTTCGCGGCCGCGAACGGCATCGAAACGAACGTGGTGGATCATCGTCAGTTCGACGGTCGCGAATCGTTCGATGCCGCGCTCGCGCGTGAAATCGATCGCTTCGAGCCCGATCTCGTCGTATTGGCCGGCTTCATGCGCGTGCTGACCGACGCCTTCGTCGGGAAATATGCCGGGCGCATGCTCAACATTCATCCGTCGCTGCTGCCGTGTTTTCCGGGCTTGCGTACGCATCAGCAGGCGCTCGACGCAGGCGTGCGCGTGCACGGCGCAAGCGTGCATTTCGTGACGCCGACGCTCGATCACGGGCCGATCGTCGCGCAAGGCGCGGTGCCGGTCGTCGCCGGCGACGATGCCGCCGCGCTCGCCGCGCGCGTGCTCAAGGTCGAGCACGACATCTATCCGCGCGCGGTGCGCTGGTTTATCGAAGGGCGTCTTTCTATCGAAGGGGAGCGCGTCGCGCTCACGCCGTCTGAGCCGCAATGGCTCTTTGCCGACATTGCCGGGGAGGGCGTATGAGGCTGCATGGATTTCTGATCGGACAAACCGAAACGCTGCTTGCGGACGTGCTCCGCTTTTCCGGCCCCGCCGATGCCGCGACGAGCCGCTTTTTCCGCGCGCATCCGAAGCTCGGGCACGGCGAGCGCGGCGTGATCGCCGAGGCGGTTTTCGCGGTGCTGCGCCGGAAGATGGAGTTTTCGCATCTCGCGGAAAGCGGCAGCGGCAACCAGGCGCGCCGTCTGGCGCTGCTCGGGCTGATGCAGACGGCCGGGCTCTCCGCGCTGAAGCCGTTCGTCTCGGCCGATGAGTATCAATGGCTCTCGCAAGTCTCGAAGATCGATCCGGCGAGCTTGCCGGTGCGCGTGCGGACCAACCTGCCGCAGTGGATCTACGACGCGATGGGCAAGCGCTTCGAGCCGGAGGAACTCGCGCAGCTCGCCGCCGCGCTGAACTATCCCGCGCCGCTCGATCTGCGCTCGAATCCGATCAAGGCGGATCGCAAGGTCGTGCTGAAGGCGCTGACCGAAGCGGGCATCGACGCCGGCGAAATGCCGTTCGCGCCGTTCGGCATCCGCGTGGACGGCAAGCCGGCGCTCACGCGTCTCGCGCCGTTCCAGGAAGGCTGGATCGAAGTGCAGGACGAGGGTAGCCAGTTGCTCTGCTCGCTGATGGCCCCGCGCCGCGGCGAAATGATCGTCGATTTCTGCGCGGGCGCGGGCGGCAAGACGCTCGCCCTCGGCGCGATGATGCGCTCGACCGGCCGTCTCTACGCCTTCGACGTGTCCGATCGCCGGCTCGCGAAGCTCAAGCCGCGGCTTGCGCGCAGCGGTCTGTCGAACGTGAATCCGGTGCTGATCGACAGCGAGCACGACGCGAAGATCAAGCGTCTCGCGGGCAAGATCGACCGCGTGCTCGTCGATGCGCCGTGCTCGGGCCTCGGCACGCTGCGTCGCAATCCGGATCTGAAGTGGCGCCAGTCGCCCGCGACCGTCGCGGAACTCACGCCCAAGCAGCTCTCGATCCTGTCGAGCGCCGCGCGCCTCGTGAAGACCGGCGGCCGTCTCGTCTATGCGACCTGCTCGATGCTCGAAGCGGAGAACGAAGACGTCGTGAAGCAGTTCCTCGAGACGCATCCGAACTTCCGCGTCGTGCCCGCGCGCGACGTGCTGGCGGAACAGCGCATCGATCTCGATACGGGCGAATTCCTGTCGCTGTGGCCGCACAAGCACGGCACCGACGGCTTCTTCGCGGCGGTGCTGGAGCGCGTGCCGGACGCCGCAAAAGCGCCCAAAGCGGCCGAAGAAACCGCTTAAGCAATGCAGAACCACTTCCTGAACGAACTCTCCGCGCGGCTCTTCCGCGATTTCGGCGAGCCGGAAGTGATCTGGCAGGTGGCCGCGCTCGTCGGCCTGCTCGTAGTGGCGTGGTGGTGCGCGCGTCTGCTTCGCAAGAAGCTCGATGCGCGCCGCCAGTCGCGTTTCGAAGCCGTGCGCTTCGGCGCGGAAAGTCTCAACAAGGCGCTGTTTCCGTTGCTCGGCACGGTTTTCGTGTCGATCGCGCAGGTCGTGCTCGCGCCGTTCATCCATACGTCGCTGTTGCGGCTCGCGCTCGTGCCGCTGTGCGGCATCACCGTCATCTACACGATGCTCTACGTCGCGCGGCGCGTGTTCAGCCGCGGCCAGACGGAGCACGAGGCGAACGCGCTGCTGTATCTCTTCGAGAAACTCGTCACCGTGATCGTCTGGGTGACGATGGTGCTCACCGTCATGGGCATTCAGGACGACGTCGTCCACTGGATGGCGAGCGTGCGCTTCAACTTCGCGAACGCGCACATGACGCTGCTCTCGCTCGCCTCGGGCGTGCTGTGGGTGTGCGTGACGCTGATCGTCGCGATGTGGGCGGGCGCGCTGCTCGACGACCGCCTGATGCGCGCCCGCTCGCTCGACGCGAATCTCAAAGTGGTGCTCGCGCGCGTCGGCCGGGCGCTGATGATCCTCGCCGCCATTCTGGTGAGCTTGTCGATCGTCGGCATCGACATCACGGTGCTCGGCGTGTTCGGCGGCGCGCTCGGCGTCGGGCTGGGCTTCGGCTTGCAGAAGATCGCGAGCAATTACGTATCGGGCTTCATCATTCTGCTGGACCGCTCCTTGCGGCTCGGTGACATGATCAATGTCAGCGGAAATCAGGGCACGGTCACGCAGATTCGCACCCGATACACGGTGGTGCGCGGCCTCGACGGCATCGAAACGCTGATTCCGAACGAAAAGCTCATCACCGACGTGGTGCAGAACCATTCGTCGTTTCTCACGCGCGGCAACGCGAAGATCGCGGTGCAGGTGAGCTATCGCTGCGACGTCGAACGCGCGATGCAGTTGCTCGTCGAAGCAACGCAGGGCGTCGAGCGCGTGTTGCAGGACCCGGCGCCCGCGGCGCTGCTTGCGAGCTTCGGCGCGGACGGAATCAACCTCGAACTGAGCTTCTGGATCGAAGAGGCCGCCAAAGGTACAGGCGGCGTAAAGTCGCACGTAAATCGGGCGGTTTGGCGGTTATTCTGCGAGCATGGCATTGAAATCCCGTACGCTCAGCGCGAGATAAGGATTATCGATGGCGTGCCCCGCCCGGGCGGCGAATCGGTACTTAATGCCGGAAGCGGCGGTGAAAGCGCTGCGCCTGCCGCCTGATCGCTGATCGTCAGAACCAATCTTTCGATTTGGCGTCGGAATCAACCCCAATTCGGGGCGTGAGTTTTTCCTCGTTTTGGTACGATTCAAAAAATTTCACCTTTAGGACAAAGACTTGGAACGCATGCAGTAAAATGCGATCGAACTTGCGCACGTTCCTTTCATGTGCCCAACGCGTTGTTCGAAGTCTGTTCGACCGGCCATTTTTCCCGAATTTCACAGCTACACAGGTAACTGCCTTGCTGAATTCTTCCCTTGAATTTCTCGCCAACGGATTGCTGGACTTCTCCTGGTGGCAGATTCTGCTGTTCACGCTTGCGATGACTCACGTCACGATCGCCGGCGTCACGATTTACCTGCACCGTTGCCAGGCGCATCGCGCGCTGGATCTGCATCCGGTCGCGAGCCACTTCTTCCGTTTCTGGCTGTGGATGACCACCGGCATGTTGACCGGCCAGTGGGCGGCGATCCACCGCAAGCACCACGCGAAGTGCGAAACCGAAGAAGATCCGCACAGCCCGCAGACGCGCGGCATCTGGAAGGTGCTGCTCGAAGGCGCGGAGCTTTATCGCGCGGAAGCGAAAAACGAAGAAA
Source organism: Caballeronia sp. LZ008 (assembly GCF_031451435.1). Taxonomy (NCBI): domain Bacteria; kingdom Pseudomonadati; phylum Pseudomonadota; class Betaproteobacteria; order Burkholderiales; family Burkholderiaceae; genus Caballeronia; species Caballeronia sp. LZ008. Next base: position 566,256 of record NZ_JARUXK010000001.1, read on the forward strand.
CCATGCGCAAGTTCAGTCACGGCACGCCGAACGACTGGATGGAACGCAACGTCTACACGCGTTATCCGATCCTGGGCATCAGCATCATGATGGTCATCGACGTGGCGCTGTTCGGCATCGTCGGTCTGTCGGTCTGGGCCGTGCAGATGATCTGGATCCCGTTCTGGGCGGCGGGCGTCGTCAACGGTCTCGCGCACTGGTGGGGCTACCGCAACTTCAATTCGTCGGATGCATCGACGAACATCTTCCCGCTCGGCATTCTGATCGGCGGCGAAGAACTGCATAACAACCATCACACGTTCGCGACGTCCGCGAAGCTGTCGAGCAAGTGGTACGAGTTCGACATCGGCTGGCTGTACATCCGCATGATGTCGATGGTCGGCCTCGCGAAGGTCAAGAAGGTCGCGCCGACGCCGAAGCTCGCCGCCAGCAAGGCCGTCGTCGATCAGGACACGCTGCAGGCCGTGCTCGCCAACCGCTACGAAGTGATGGCGCGCTACGGCAAGGCGCTCAAGCACGCCTACGCGCAGGAACTGGCGAAGCTGAAGGAGGCCGGCGCGCGCGAGAAGTATCAGTTGATGCGCGGTGCGCGCAAGTGGTTCCACAAGGAAGAAGACGGCCTGAACGAGCCGCAGTTGAAGCAACTGCCGGAGCTGACTTCGGATAATCAGAAGCTGCGCACGTTCATCGAGCTGCGCAAGGATCTGTCGGCGATGTGGGATCGCTCCAACGCATCGCGCGAGCAACTCGTCACGCAATTGCAGGACTGGTGCCATCGCGCGGAAGAAAGCGGCATCAAGGCGCTGCAAGACTTCGCGTTGCGTCTGCGCCGCTACGCCTGACGCGCGATATCCGTTAAAATTTAAGGACGTCACAAGACCCCGCTCTGGCGGGGTCTTTGTTTTTGTGCAGCCGATTCTTGCGTTACGTTGTTGGCACGGAGCAGGGGACAGGGACATGGAAGCGATCAGGAGCGTCGAGTACGACCGGCCGCAAGGCCTGACGTGTGGAGTGGGCGAAGCGTGGGCGCGCGTGCCGGACGCACCGTCGGCCGAACGGAAGCGCGAGTTGAAGGAGCGCATTCGCGCGTTGCTCAAGCGCGAAGAAGCCGTGCTCGTCGCGCACTATTATGTCGACGCTGAGCTCCAGGAACTCGCCGACGAAACTGGCGGCTGCGTTGCCGACTCGCTCGAAATGGCGCGTTTCGGCCGCGATCATGCTGCGAAAACGCTGGTCGTCGCGGGCGTGCGTTTCATGGGCGAGACGGCCAAGATTCTGAGTCCGGACAAACGCGTGCTGATGCCCGACCTCGACGCGACCTGCTCGCTCGACCTCGGCTGCCCGGCCGACGAATTCTCAGCATTCTGCGACGCGCATCCGGACCGCACGGTCGTCGTGTACGCGAACACGAGCGCGGCCGTGAAGGCGCGCGCGGACTGGATGGTCACATCGTCGATCGGGCTTGAAATCGTCGCCGATCTGCACGCGCGCGGCGAAAAAATCCTGTGGGCGCCGGATCGTCACCTCGGCAGCTATATCCAGAAGAAGACCGGCGCGGACATGCTGCTGTGGCAAGGTTCATGTCTCGTCCACGACGAGTTCAAGGGCATCGAGCTCGATTTGCTGCGCAACGAATATCCCGACGCGAAAATCCTCGTGCACCCGGAATCGCCGGAAGGCGTCGTCGCGCTCGCGGATGTCGTCGGCTCGACCACGCAACTCATCGACGCCGCGGTGAAGCTGGACGCGAAGCGCTTCATCGTCGCGACGGACCTCGGCATCCTGCACAAGATGCGGCTCGCCGCGCCCGGCAAGATTTTCATCGAAGCGCCGACCGCCGGGAACAGCGCGACCTGCAAGAGCTGCGCGCACTGTCCCTGGATGGCGATGAACGGTCTCGCCAATCTCGCCGACGTGCTCGAACGCGGTCACAACGAGATTCACGTCGATCCGGCCATCGGGCAGCGCGCGCGCGTGCCGATCGATCGCATGCTCGACTTCGCGGCGCGTCACAAGAAACGCGTGCAGGCGAGCGGCGATCTCGCCAAGGACGGAACGCTGTTTTCGAACGTGGGAGCCGCGTGATGACGTATCGGGCGATTTTCGAGGAAGTCCGCAAGCAATACGGCGAAGCATTCGACGATGCGCTCGCACGCAATGTCGTCGATGCGCTCGAAGAAGACGTCGGCACGGGCGATCACACCGGGCGCCTCGTGCCCGCCGACGCCCGCCGCACCGCGCGCATCATCGTGCGCGAGGAAGCGGTGCTGTGCGGCGCGCCCTGGTTCGACGAAGTCATGCGCCGCGTCGATCCGACGATCGAAGTCGAATGGCAGTATCGCGAAGGCGATCGCATGGCGGCCAACTCCACGGTCGTACTGCTGCACGGCCCGGCGCGCTCGCTTCTGACGGCGGAGCGCAACGGCCTCAACTTCCTGCAATTGCTGTCGGGCGTCGCGACCGCCACGCGCCGCTATGTCGACGCGATCGAAGGCGCGCGCGCACGGATTCTGGACACACGCAAGACGCTGCCGGGCTTGCGGCTCGCGCAGAAATACGCGGTGCGCGTCGGCGGCGGCGCGAATCAGCGCCTCGCGCTCTACGACGGCATTCTCATCAAGGAAAACCATATCGCAGCGGCGGGCGGCGTCGGCGCGGCGATGGATGCGGCGCTCGCGCTGAAGGCGGGCGTGCCGATTCAGATCGAGGTCGAAACGCTGGAGCAACTCGAGACGGCGCTCGCACATCGGGCCGAATCGATCCTGCTCGACAACTTCACGCTCGACATGATGCGCGACGCGGTGCGCATCACGGCCGGGCGCGCGTTGCTCGAAGTGTCGGGTGGCGTGAACTTCGACACGGTGCGCGCGATCGCGGACACGGGCGTCGATCGCATTTCCATCGGCGCGCTCACAAAAGACCTGCGCGCGACCGATTTCTCGATGCGTCTGCTCTAAAGGCTCGTGCGGCGCGCGGCCGGCGGCATCAGCACCGTCGGCAGCGCTTTCGGCAAGGTCGCGGGCCAGTCGCGGCTGTAGTGCAGGCCGCGGCTCTCGCGGCGCGAGCACGCGCTTTCGACGATCAGCGACGCCACATCGACGAGATTGCGCAGTTCCAGCAGATCGCGGCTCACCTTGAAGTTGGCGTAGTACTCGTGAATCTCGTCGCGCAGCAGCGCGATGCGATGTTGCGCGCGCGCAAGGCGCTTGTCCGTGCGCACGATGCCGACGTAATTCCACATCAGGCGGCGCAGCTCGTCCCAATTGTGCGCGACGACGACTTCCTCGTCCGGATCGGACACGCGGCTTTCGTCCCAGTCGGGCAGTTGGGCGTGACAACCATTCGAGAAGCCGTCCGCTTCGATCGCCTGCGCCGCCGCGCGCCCGATCACGAGGCATTCCAGCAGGGAATTGCTCGCGAGCCGGTTCGCGCCGTGCAGACCCGTGTACGACGTCTCGCCGACCGCATACAGCCCCGGACGATCCGTGCGCCCCGCGAGGTCCGTGACGACGCCGCCGCAGGTGTAATGGGCGGCGGGCACGACGGGAATCGGCTCCTTCGCGATATCGATGCCGAATTCGGCGCAGCGCGCGAGGATCGTCGGAAAGTGCTCTTCGAGAAACGCGCGCGGCTGGTGGCTGATGTCGAGATACACGCAATCGATGCCACGCTTCTTGATCTCGAAGTCGATCGCGCGCGCGACGATATCGCGCGGCGCGAGCTCGGCGCGCTCGTCGTGCGCGGGCATGAAGCGCGTGCCGTCCGGCAGACGCAGCACGCCGCCTTCGCCGCGCACCGCTTCGGAGATCAGAAACGACTTCGCATACGGATGGAAGAGGCACGTCGGATGGAACTGGATGAACTCCATGTTCGCGACGCGGCAACCCGCGCGCCACGCCATTGCGATGCCGTCGCCGGTCGCGGTGTCGGGATTGGTCGTATAGAGATAGACCTTGCCCGCGCCGCCTGTCGCGAGAACGGTGTGCGGCGCCTGGATCGTCACGGTGCGGCCCGAGTTCAGATCGAGCGCGTAGAGGCCGTGACAGCGATGGCCGGGCAGCCCGAGACGGTCGGACGTGATCAGGTCGATCGCGTAGTGATCTTCGAGGACGGTGATGTTCGGATGGTTGCGCACGCGTTCGGAAAGCGTCGTGACCACCGCGTGGCCGGTCGCGTCGGCGGCGTGGATGATGCGGCGATGACTGTGACCGCCTTCGCGCGTCAGATGGAAGCCGAGTTCGGCGGAGACATCGCGCGTGAAGGGCACGCCTTCGTCGATGAGCCATTCGATCGCGGCGCGCCCGTTTTCGACGATGAAGCGCGTCGCGGCTTCGTCGCACAGTCCGCCGCCCGCGACGAGCGTATCGTCGACGTGATTGTCGACGCTGTCGGCGGAGTCCAGCACCGCCGCGATGCCGCCTTGCGCCCAATCGCTTGCGCCGACGCTCGCCGCGCGCTTCGCGAGAATCGCGACGCGCCGCGTCTCGGCCAGATTGAGCGCGACGCTCAGACCCGCGAGGCCGCTTCCTACGATCGCCACATCGAAATTCATGCTGCCGGTTCTCCGTCCGTGTTCTTCGTCGATAGCCGGCAAGCATAACGCGCACGAACATTCCGTGACAGCGAAAACCCCCGCACGATCGTGTGCAAAGCGTGTTAAAGCGGCGCCGGAAAACAAAAAACCCCGCGAGGTGCGGGGCTTTCTGCTGTCTTCGTGCAGGCTACTCAAAAATCAAGCGGCTTACTTGATCTTGGTTTCCTTGTACTCAACGTGCTTGCGGACGACCGGATCAAATTTCTTGATCAGCATCTTTTCCGGCATGTTGCGCTTGTTCTTGGTCGTCGTGTAGAAGTGACCCGTGCCTGCGGTCGATTCCAGCTTGATCTTGTCGCGTGCGCCCTTGGCCATGTGCGTGCTCCTTAGATTTCACCGCGTGCGCGCAGGTCTGCGAGCACGGCGTCAATACCGTTCTTGTCGATCAGGCGCAGGCCGGCGTTCGAAACGCGCAGACGCACCCAGCGATTTTCACTTTCAACGAAGAAACGGCGATTCTGCAGGTTCGGCAGGAAGCGACGCTTGGTCTTGTTGTTTGCGTGGGAAACGTTGTTGCCCGACATCGGGCCTTTCCCAGTTACTTGGCATACGCGTGCCATGGTGACACTCCTAATACACGTTGAGTCCGAGACGAACGCTCGAATCGAAAGCACTCGCTTTCAGCTTCGATGCCTCTTATCGCCCAATTTGCCGATCGGGGACTTGGCAGCACGGTTATGCCAATGAGGGCCGCATTCGTTCAGAACAGGCGGGTTGAGAAAAGCAAACGAGGATTCTAACAGGAAAAACGCTGCAATATCAAACGTTTTATGCCGTCACAGCCAGCCATGCCGCGCGAACGAGAAGACCTCGTTCGCCGCCACGACGATGTGATCGAGCAGCCGCACGTCGATGAGCGTCAGCGCGTCCTGCAGCGTCTTGGTGAGTCGCCGGTCGTTCGCGCTGGGCTCGACGCCGCCCGACGGATGATTATGCGCGACGATGAGCCCCGCCGCGTTCAGCGTGAGCGCGCGCCGCACGATCTCACGCGGATACACGGCCACGCGCGTCAGCGAGCCGCGCGCCGACTCCTCGACATGCAGCAACTGATGGCGCGCATCCAGATACAGAGAGATGAACACCTCGTAGGGCCGCGTGCCGATCAAGAGCCGCAGATAGTCTTCCACCGCGCCCGGCGCGTTCAGCAGTTCGCGATCGCGCGCCTTCTCGGCGAGCGCGCGCCGGCACAATTCCGATACGGCGATGAGCGTCGCCGCCCGCGCCGGCCCGATGCCGCGCAGTTCGCGCAATTCCGCCGCCGACGCGTCCAGCACGCCGCGCAGCGACCCGAAACGCAGCAGAAGCTGACGCGCCACATCGACGGCCGTGGCCCCCGGAAGGCCGGTGCGCAGGAACAAGGCGAACAGTTCCGCGTCCGACAGCGACGCCGGGCCTGTATCGAGCAGGCGTTCGCGCGGCCGGTCCGCGCGCGCCCACTTGCGGATCGGCAGGAGAGGCGCGATCGCGGACAAACTGTCGCCGTCGGGTGCGACGAGCGGCGGCACGAGCCGCAGATCGGCGCTCATCGCGGTGCTCCCGGACCGCGTGTCGTGCGGGCAAGCGCACACGGGACTGAGCCGCGTGACGCGTGCTGCCACAACTCTGTCTTACAATAGCGGTTTTGGCGTCCGGTTCGCACGGGCGCCGTGCGGTTCGCTGCCACGCGCCGAAGAGCCGCCCCATGCGGGGCCTGCGCCCTGCCTTCAAACGAACGGCCACATCCAATACTCATGAGCATCATCGATATCTCCGAGGTGAAACCCGGTTCGCACGTCACGCTTCATTACCGGCTCGCGCTTGCCGATGGTGCTGACATCGTCAATACGTTCGCCGACAAGCCCGCGACGCTTCTGCTAGGCGCAGGGCAACTCGCCGAACCGTTGGAAGAGATTTTGCTGGGACTGAAGGTCGGCCACCATTCGACCTTTCAGCTAACGCCGGATCAGGCGTTCGGGCCGCGCAATCCGGAACTGGTCCAGTGGGTGTCGCTCGCGACGCTGCGCGAAAACAGCATGATCGGCGAGGATTTTTCTCCCGGCGATCTCGTCGAATTCAACGCGCCGAACGGCGGACGCTACGCCGGCGTGCTGAAGGAAGTCGGCGAAACGGCGGCACTGTTCGATTTCAATCACCCGCTCGCGGGCCAGGCGCTCGTCTTCGAAGTGAAAATCATCGGGATTCTGTAACCATGATTGAAAGCCTCAACGAAGTTCAGACCGACGTCGAAATCCTGCTCGCGCAGCCGCGCGGGTTTTGCGCGGGCGTCGATCGCGCGATCGAGATCGTCGAGCGCGCGATCAAATTGTTCGGCGCGCCCATCTACGTGCGCCACGAGATCGTGCATAACGCATATGTCGTCGCCGATCTGCGCAAGAAGGGCGCGATTTTCATCGAAGAGCTGTCCGACGTGCCCGAAGGCGCGACACTGATCTTCAGCGCGCACGGCGTCTCGAAAGCGGTGCGCAGCGAAGCGGAGGCGCGCGGCCTGCGCGTGTTCGACGCAACGTGCCCGCTCGTGACCAAGGTGCATATCGAAGTCGCGAAGATGCGTCAGGAAGGCTTCGACATCGTGATGATCGGCCACAAGGGTCATCCGGAAGTCGAAGGCACGATGGGCCAGTCGGGCGAGGGCATGCATCTCGTCGAGGATATCGACGACGTCCTGAAGCTCGATCTGCCCGATCCGCAGCGCATCGCGTACGTGACGCAGACGACGCTTTCGGTCGACGATGCCTCCGCGATCATCGACGCGCTCAAGAGCAAGTATCCCGAGATCAAGGAGCCGAAGAAGCAGGACATCTGCTACGCGACGCAAAATCGCCAGGACGCGGTGAAATTTCTCGCGCCGCAGTGCGACGTCGTGATCGTCGTCGGCAGCCCGAACAGCTCGAATTCGAGCCGTCTTCGCGAAGTCGCTGAGAAGCGCGGCATCCCTTCTTATATGGTCGATTCGCCGACGCAGATCGATCCGCGGTGGGTGGAAGGCAAGAAGCGCATCGGCGTGACGGCGGGCGCATCGGCGCCGGAAGTGCTGGCTCAGGCCGTGATCGCGCGTCTGCGTGAACTCGGCGTGCGCAACGTGCGCTCGCTCGAAGGCATCGAAGAGACGATCTCGTTTCCGCTGCCGCGCGGACTGTCGCTGCCGCAGTAACTAGCGGCCTTCCTCTAAAAAAGCGCCTGCGGGCGCTTTTTTTTCGCGCTTGAAACCCATCGGGCGCCATCGAAACGGAACCCTCACGCGAGAGATGACACCAAGCGTAAGCACCGATATGGGGCGCGCGCCGCGACGAGCAATTTCGCCGAAAGCCTTCAGGGTTTCCCCGTAAATCGGATAAGCAAACGTAACCGTCGGAACCGATCGATTAAACCTGTTCCCGTTGTGGTGCAACTGCTGCACAAATGCGGATCGCAACCCGGTTGCGCTCTAGCCGGAAAATCGCTCGAAAATGCTGGTTGCAATGCTGGAAAACCCCGCCACGCAAGAATATTGCTCGTCTCATATTTAGCGTTACAATGCGCGCGTCTTGAGGCCAGAAGGGTTCACGACGACAGTTTTTAGAGGCGCAGGAGACCTATTTGATGCGATTCAAGTTTGCTCACGCCGTGTCCATCGCGGCTGCGGTTGCAATGGCAACCGCATGCGGCAAGAAGGATGAAGGCGGGGCGAGCACAGCGGCATCGGCAGCGAGTTCCGCCGCCGTGCCCGTTGCGTCCGCGCCGGCGCCAGCGCCCGCGAGCGAAGCAACTGTCGTGAAGATCGGTCATGTGGCGCCCCTCACGGGCCTGCAGGCTCACCTCGGCAAGGACAACGAAAACGGCGCGCGTCTCGCACTGGAGGAGATCAGCGCGCAAGGCTTGACCATCGACGGGCGTTCCATCCGCCTCGAGCTCGACGCCCAGGACGATGCAGCCGATCCGCGCGTCGGCACCGAAGCCGCGCAGAAGCTCGTCGATGACCACGTGGTTGCGGTGATCGGCCACATGAATTCGGGCGTGTCGATTCCGGCGTCGAAGATCTACAGCGATGCGGGCATCGCGCAGATTTCGCCGTCGACGACGAATCCCGAGTACACGAAGCAGGGCTACAAGACGACGTTTCGCGTCGTCGCGACCGATGCGTTGCAGGGCCCGGTCCTCGCCGGCTACGCGATGAAGACGCTGCACGCGAAGAAGATCGTCGTGGTCGACGACGCGAGTGCCTACGGCCGCGGCCTCGCCGACGAATTCACGAAGAGCGCGCAGGCCGGCGGCGTGAAGATCGCCGCGCGCGAAGCAACGACCGAGAAGGCGCGCAACTTCAAAGCGATTCTCACGAAGATCAAGCGCATCCAGCCGGACGTCGTGATGTACGGCGGCATGGACGTGACGGGCGGCCCGTTCGCCAAGGAAGCGGCGGCGCTCGGCATCAAGGCGAAGATTCTGGCGGGCGACGGCGTCTGCACCGACAAGGTGGCCGAGCTCGCGGGCGACGCGGTGCAGAACATCGTCTGCTCGGAGGCGGGGCTCGCGCTTTCGAAGATGGACAAGGGAGCCGACTTCGAGAAGAAGTACGAAGCGCGCTTTCACACGCCGGTGCAGATTTACGCGCCGTTCACGTATGACGCGATGTACGTGATCGTCGATGCAATGAAGCGTGCGAACTCCATCGAAGCGCCCAAGGTGCTCGCTGCGATTGCCACGACCGACTACAACGGTCTGACGGGGCATATCGCATTCGACGACAAGGGCGATCTGAAGGCGGGGACCATCACGCTGTACGACTTCAAGGACAAGAAGAAGGACGTACTCGACGTCGTCAAGCAGTAGGCAGTCTGGCGGCGCCAGCTATCCGGCGGCGCTGTTTTCGTATCCGTCCGTGAACCGCTCGCAGCCTCATCCGGCCGCGGGCGGACGATCGGCGCTCAACCCTTACCGGTTTTTTAAAAGTACGCGCAGTGCCGCTTCAGATTTCACTTCACACCGGTTTATCGGCCGGTGATAAAGGCGTTATCGAATCGCACGGGGCTAAGGAGCTTTAAATGGATATTTTCATCCAGCAGATCCTCAACGGTCTGGTGCTTGGCAGCGTCTACGCCATCATCGCGTTGGGTTACACGATGGTGTACGGCATTCTCGGCATCATCAACTTCGCGCACGGCGACGTGCTGATGGTCGGCGCGATGGTCGCGCTCTCCGCCATCGGCGTCATGCAGAATCACGCGCCCGGCTTGCCCGGGCCGATCATGCTGACGATCGCGCTCGTTATCGCCGCGATCGTCTGCGCGATCGTCGGTTACACCATCGAACGCGTCGCGTACCGGCCGCTGCGCAAGGCGCCGCGTCTCGCGCCGCTGATTACCGCGATCGGCGTCTCGATCCTCTTGCAGACCATCGCGATGATGATCTGGGGCCGCAATCCGCTCGCCTTCCCGCAGCTTCTGCCGACCGATCCGATCAACGTGATCGCCGCCGACGAAACCCGTCCGGGCGCGGTGATCTCGATGACCGAAATCGTCATCATCGTCGTCGCGTTCCTCGTGATGGGCGGCCTGCTGCTCCTCGTGCACAAGACCAAGCTCGGCCGCGCGATGCGCGCGATCGCCGAGAACCCGGGCGTCGCGTCGCTGATGGGCGTGAACCCGAACTTCGTGATTTCCGCGACCTTCATGATCGGCTCGGCGCTGGCTGCGTTGGCGGGCGTGATGATCGCGTCGGAATACGGCAACGCGCACTTCTACATGGGCTTCATTCCCGGCCTGAAGGCGTTCACGGCGGCGGTGCTGGGGGGCATCGGCAACCTGGGCGGCGCGATGGTGGGCGGCGTGCTGCTCGGTCTCATCGAACAGTTGGGCGCCGGTTACATCGGCAATCTGACGGGCGGGGTCTTCGGTTCCAACTACCAGGACGTCTTCGCCTTCGTCGTGCTGATCATCGTGCTCGTGTTCCGTCCGTCGGGTCTGCTCGGCGAACGTGTCGCGGACCGCGCTTAAAGAACGTGTGAGGAGCTCAAAAAAATGACTTCGATTCAACCGATTGAGCCGTCCACGACGCTCATCCCCGAGAAGAACATGACGAAGACGCTCGTCATCGGCATTCTCACCGCTGTGTTCGTGATTGCCGCGCCGATGGTCATCGGCGCAGCGGGCGGCAACTACTGGGTCCGCGTGCTCGACTTCGCGATGCTCTACGTCATGCTCGCGTTGGGTCTCAACGTCGTGGTCGGCTTCGCCGGCCTGCTCGACCTGGGCTACATCGCGTTCTACGCGGTCGGCGCTTACACGGCGGCGTTGCTGTCGTCGCCGCAACTGTCGACGCAATTCGAGTGGATCGCGGCGCTCGCGCCGAACGGATTGCATGTGCCGTTCCTCATCATCGTGCCGATCGCGATGGCGCTCGCCGCGACCTTCGGCGTGCTGCTCGGCGCACCGACGCTGCGTCTGCGCGGCGACTACCTCGCGATCGTGACATTGGGCTTCGGGGAAATCGTCCGGATCTTCATGAACAACCTCGATCGTCCGGTCAACATCACGAACGGTCCGAAGGGCATCACGGGTATCGATCCGGTGCACGTCGGCGGCTACAGCCTCGCGCAGACGCACGAGTTCTTCGGCTTCAAATTCCCGTCGGTGTACCTGTACTACTACCTGTTCGTGCTGTGCGCGCTGTTCGTGATCTGGGTGTGTACGCGCCTTCAGCATTCGCGTATCGGCCGCGCGTGGGCCGCTATCCGCGAAGACGAAATCGCCGCGAAGGCGATGGGCATCAACACCCGCAACGTGAAGCTGCTCGCATTCGCGATGGGCGCGTCGTTCGGCGGTCTGTCGGGCGCGATGTTCGGTGCGTTCCAGGGCTTCGTGTCGCCGGAATCGTTCACGTTCTGGGAGTCGATCGTCGTGCTGGCGTGCGTGGTGCTGGGCGGCATGGGCCATATTCCGGGCGTGATTCTCGGCGCGGTGCTGCTCGCCGTGTTCCCCGAATTCCTGCGCACGACAATGGGTCCGCTGCAGAACGCCATCTTCGGTCATCAGCTTGTCGATACCGAAGTCATCCGCCAGTTGCTGTACGGTCTGGCGATGGTGCTGATCATGCTGTATCGCTCGGAAGGCCTGTGGCCCGCCGCGAAACACGAAGACAAGATCGCGAAGATCGCGAAGCGCAACGGCAAGAAGCCGGTGCGTGCTTAAAGGCGGGGGATTGAAAGATGAGCGATAAGCAAACACGACTTTCCGTCACGGGCGTCAACAAGCGTTTCGGCGGCTTGCAGGCGTTGTCCGACGTACGCCTCGAAATCAAGGAAGGCGAAATCTACGGTCTGATCGGCCCGAACGGCGCAGGCAAGACGACGTTCTTCAACGTGATCACGGGTCTCTACACGCCGGATTCGGGCGAGTTCAAGCTCGACGGCCAGGCGTACACCCCGACGGCGGTTTATCAGGTGGCGAAGGCGGGCATCGCGCGCACGTTCCAGAACATTCGTCTTTTCGGCGGCATGACGGCGCTGGAGAACGTGATGGTCGGACGTCACGTTCGCACGAAGCACGGTCTGGTCGGCGCGGTGTTCCAGACGCCCGCCGAACGCCGCGAAGAGCGCGAGATCAAGGAGCGCGCGCTCGAACTGCTGGAATACGTCGGCGTGCTGCAATACGCGGATTACACGTCGCGCAATCTGTCGTACGGGCATCAGCGCCGTCTGGAGATCGCGCGCGCGTTGGCGACCGATCCGAAGCTGCTCGCGCTCGACGAACCCGCCGCCGGCATGAACGCGACGGAGAAGGTCGAGCTCACGCGTCTGCTCGACAAGATCCGCGCGGACGGCAAGACGATTCTTCTGATCGAACACGACGTGAAACTCGTGATGGGATTGTGCAACCGCATGACGGTGCTCGATTACGGCAAGGTGATCGCCGAAGGTCTGCCGCAGGACGTGCAGAAGGACCCGAAGGTGATCGAGGCATATCTGGGTGCGGGGGTGCACTAAATGGCGACCACAAGCGCAATGTTGAAGGTCAAGGGTCTGCAGGTGAATTACGGCGGCATCCAGGCGGTGAAGGGTGTCGATCTCGAAGTCGGGCAGGGCGAACTGGTTACGCTGATCGGCGCGAACGGCGCGGGCAAGACGACGACGATGAAGGCCATCACCGGCCTCAAGCCGTACTCGGGCGGCGATATCGAGTACATGGGCCAGTCGATCAAGGGCGTGCCGACGCACGAACTGCTCAAGCGCGGCCTCGCGATGGTGCCGGAAGGCCGCGGCATCTTCGCGCGCATGTCGATTCTCGAGAACATGCAGATGGGCGCGTATCTGCGCAACGATTCGGACGGCATTCAGAAGGACACGGAGCGCATGTTCGGCTTCTTTCCGCGTCTGAAGGAACGTGCGTCGCAGTACGCGGGCACGCTGTCGGGTGGCGAACAGCAGATGCTCGCGATGGCCCGCGCGCTGCTGTCGCGCCCGAAGCTCTTGCTGCTCGACGAACCGTCGATGGGTCTCTCGCCGATCATGGTCGAGAAGATCTTCGAAGTCGTGCGGGAAATCTCGAAGGAAGGGCTGACGGTGCTGCTCGTGGAGCAGAACGCGCGTCTCGCGTTGCAGGCGGCGAATCGCGGTTACGTGATGGATTCAGGCACGGTGACGATGTCCGGCGACGCGAAGGTCATGCTCGATGATCCGAAGGTCAGGGCGGCGTATTTGGGTGAGTGAAGACTTAACCGTCCGATGCTCGAAAGGGAGCCGACTGTCGCGAGACAGTCGGCTTTTTTCTTTTCCGGGATTACGGGTGCTTCGCCAAATCGTTCTCGCTTTCTTGTCATCTGTCGCATTACCCGCTTTCTCAGATTCTTCCCACTATCGAAGCTCAGGATGCCGATCAAGAATCGGGGATTTTGCGCGATGTTCACCTCCAGTCTCAGCCAGCTGCCGAAGCGCGGCCACCTCCTCATCGCAGCCACGATGGCACTGACGGGCTGCGGATTGTTTCCGCAGCCCAGTCATAACGTGACCGTCGCGGCGCCGGAATACGATAGCGCGGTCTCTGCGCGTATCAGACTTCTCTCCGGCAACGGAACGCGCACTGCCTCGTACCTTCCCAATCACGCCTGTTATGGCGGTTCCGTCGAGGGAGCTGAATGGGTGGCCGGTGACGACGGTTTTTTTGCCAATTGGAAATATTCGTCGCGGAGCGAGGTTATCGGCATGCCGCCGAGCCCGCGCGAGTTCATGCGAGTCGACGGCCTGGAGTTCAAGGATTCCATCAGAGAGTATGTGGTGGCGGGCGGCCAGCCGATTGTCCTGAGCATGGGAACGAGCGGCAGTGCGGGTAACGCCCATTGGTGGTGTACTCCACCGCGTGTGACTTTCAGTCCGGTTGCGGGCCGTGACTACGATGCGTTTCTCGAGATGAGGGGCAGGCAGTGCTGGATATCCGTTCGTCTTATCGACGGCCATGACATGGATGAACCCGTCGCTGTGACACGCGCTGCCAAATGTGCCGACGCGAGAGTTGACACGGATTCGAATTCAACTTCGCAATGATCGCGAGCCTTGCATCGCCTTTCGCTCGGCCATTCACATTCGAACCTCTCAGATCAGATAAGAATATATGCAACGCTTGAAAATCATACGTTGGCTCTTGGCTGCCTTCGCTTTCCTCTCGATAGCGACGGCGACAGGACAGACTCAACCGATCGCACCCGTATCCGCCGAGACGAGAGACTTGGCGGACTTCAACTCGCGGCTTGCATCATCAGGTATCGACCCGGATTCGCCGCAGGGCGCGATGCTGCGCCAATACTTTTCGAAGCTATGGCGAGGTGGTGCAACGCGGTCTTCCCGCTAAGGGCAGCCAGATTCTTCCCTACAAGCGACTGATCATCGAAGCAGATTGGGTCGATTCACGCTCACCACTGAAGCGTGTGCCCTTCACGTCAACTCTTGTGAACCGTCACGACAATGGTGTCGTTTCGGAGCAAAGCGTCACGACCGCTGGAGATAGTGCGGTTACATGGGCCTATTTCCGGACCTACTACCGAATGGCGGACCTGCGTTCGCAGGAACTGTGGGGCGATAGCCAGATCGGCATGGCGAACCTCAAGGATAGCACTGCGATCCGCGCGACCCCACAGACCCTGGTCAAAGGGGCGGAATTTGATATGTCCGTTCCTCAGCCTTCCCGAAAGGGCGAAAAGCGCATGCAGTGCCGGGTCGGAAACACAAAACCGGCGTTCGACGTGTTTGCTTCGCTCACCGGCTCCGCAGTCGAAACCCACTGCTCAGTAGCGACGCAGAGCGGATTCGTCGTGGAGTACGACGGCGTTTGGCTCACTGATTACAACGTAGACCTGACGCTGAAATACAGGGAAGAAAGCGGCACAACGGACGTGGTCTTTCGCAACATTTCGATCGAACCCAATCCGTCGTTCAAGGTGCGCGGCTCGTCGGTAGAAGATGCGGCGCGCAATCCGCAAAGAAAGCAAAGACGCGCAGCGGCCGTCGACGAGATGCCTCAAATCTGCTTTTCTTGTTGAACCTGGTCGACATCTGAGAAAGATAGCGGCCTTGTCGAAGCGTTCAGCCTGAGTTCGCGCGTCAAAGCCGCTTCCCCAAACTCACCACTTCATCCATCCGATACCCGAGCCTTTCATAGAACCCGCGCAGCTCCGTCTTGAACGACAAAATCTGCAGATTCACCTTCGGGCAGCCGAGCTTCGTCAACGCCGCTTCCGCGTGCTTCATCAACGCACTGCCGTATCCGCGGCCGCGCAGCGCAGGCGTGACAGCAAGCGAATACACCCAGCCGCGATGCCCGTCGTAACCGGTCATCACCGTGCCGATCACTTCGCCATCCATCGAGCCGACGAAGAACAGCTCCGGTTGCGCGCGCATCTTGTTCTCGATCGACAGCGCCGGATCGCGCTGCGGCCGCGATGCGTCCGCGTACTCCGGAAACACATCGCGCCACAGGGCGATCACGGCGTCGCGATCGCCTGCATCGAAAGTGCGGATGATCACAGCGAATCGAGCACCGAACGCAGCATCGTCATCATCTGGTCGATCTCGTCCTTCGTCACGTTGAGCGCGGGCATGAAGCGCAGCAAATTCGGGCGCGCCGCGTTGAGGAGGAGGCCGTCGGGCTGCATCAGACGCGCCTTCTCGACGATTTGCGGACCCTTGTCGCTGTCGAGCAGCAACGCGCGCAGCAAACCTTCGCCGCGCTCGCCCTTGAAGCCGCGCTCGTCCGACAGCTTCAGCAGTTCCTGCTTCAGATACTCGCCGCGCTCGCGCACGCCTTCGAGAAAGCCCGGCGCGACGAGTTGCGAAATCACCGAGTAGCCGACCGCCGTCATCAGCGGATTGCCGTTGTAGGTGCCGCCCTGATCGCCCGCATCGAAGCACGCGACGTCCGCCTTCGACAGGAGCGCCGCGAGCGGCACGCCGCCGCCGATGCCCTTGCCGAGCGTCATGATGTCCGGCTCGACGCCCGACAGCTCGTACGCGAACAGCGTTCCCGCGCGGCCGCATCCGCTTTGCACTTCATCGACGATGAGCAGGATGTTGTGCTTCTTCGTCAATTCGCGCAGTTGCTGCATGAATGCGCGCGTCGCGGGAATCACGCCGCCTTCGCCCTGAATCGGCTCGAGCATCACGCCCACGGTCTTCTCGTTGATGAGCTTCTCGACCGACGCGATATCGTTCAGATCGGCCTTCGGAAAGCCCGGCACTTGCGGCGCGTAGATCGTGTCCCAGCCGGCCTTGCCGCTCGCGGACATCGTCGCGATCGTGCGGCCGTGGAAGCTGTGGTCGAACGTGATGATCTCGTACGCGCCGTTCTTGAACTTCTTGCCCCACTTGCGCGCGAGCTTGATCGCGCCTTCGTTCGCTTCCGCGCCGCTGTTGGCGAAGAACACCTTGTCGAAGCAACTGTTCGCGGTGAGCAGGCCGGCGAGCTGCGCCATCGGCGCGTTGTAGAACGCGGGCGACGGGTTGATCAGCGTGCGCGCCTGCTTTTCCATCGCCTCGATCATGCCTTCGTTGCAGTGGCCGAGCGAGTTCACCGCCCAGCCCTGGATGAAGTCGAGATAGCGCTTGCCCGTGTTGTCGTAGAGCCAGGAACCCTTGCCATGCGTGAACACGATCTCGGGACGGTTCGTGATGTACATCAGCGAATCAACGGGGTACTCATTGAAATTCATGACAGCGGGCTCCACGAAGGCTAGTGCGAGAAAAAGAGGAAAACGATGCGGAAAAAACAAAAGCCACGGATTTCCGTGGCTTCATTTCGTACGCTTCGACAAGACCGAACCGTGAGCGCAGTGCGTGACGAGCCAGCGGCATCCCTAGGGAAGCGG
Source organism: Caballeronia sp. LZ008 (assembly GCF_031451435.1). NCBI lineage: Bacteria > Pseudomonadati > Pseudomonadota > Betaproteobacteria > Burkholderiales > Burkholderiaceae > Caballeronia > Caballeronia sp. LZ008. The sequence goes on from NZ_JARUXK010000001.1 coordinate 583,174, forward strand.
CGAGCGGCGACGTCGAAGTGCGTTCAGCGTTTTGAGCATTCGCGAAGGATACGTTAAGCGGTTGCCGCCTGTAAACCGTGGACGCGGATTTTTTGTCCGCGTGCACGTTGTGTGCAAGCTCACACGGGATGCGCGAGATCTGCCGCGCTCGTGAACGAATCCGCGTAGAACTCGTCCTCCGGCAGCCGATGATGCTGCGTGAAGTCGCGCTGCGCCGATTCCACCATCACGGGCGCGCCGCACGCGTACACCTGATAGCCGCTCAAGTCTGGCAGATCTTCGATGACAGCCCGATGAACGAAGCCCGTGCGGCCCGTCCAGGCGTCGCCGGCGTCGGGTTCGGAGAGCACCGGCACGAACTTGAAATTCGGAACCTCGCGCGCCCACTGTTCGGCGAGCGACATCATGTAGAGATCCTTCTTGCGGCGGCCGCCCCAATAAAGCGTCATCGGGCGATTCAGATTCTTGAAGACCGCATGTTCGATGATCGCCTTGATCGGCGCGAAACCCGTGCCCGAAGCGAGCAGAACGATCGGCTTGTCGGACTCGTCACGCAGGAAGAACGTGCCGAGCGGGCCTTCGAAGCGCAAGATGTCGCGCTCTTTCATCGCGCCGAAGACGTGATCCGTGAACGTGCCGCCCGGCATGTGGCGAATGTGCAGTTCGAGCGGCCCTTCGTGATGCGGCGGGCTCGCCATCGAATAGCTGCGGCGCTTGCCGTCCTTGAGGATGAATTCGATGTACTGGCCCGCGTAATACTGCAGGCGTTCGTTCGCGGGCAGTTGCAGCTTCAGTTCGATGACGTCGTCGGCTTTGCGTTCGAGCGCGTTCACGCGGCACGGCAGCTTTTTCACCTGGACGTCGCCGACGCCCGCGACTTCGCGCACGTCGATGGTCAAATCCGTCTGCGCGGTCGCGCAACAGAAGAGGGCCATGCCGCGCGTCTTTTCGTCGTTCGACAGTGCCGACGACGAATGCGGCGCCTGCTCGACCTCGCCGCTCACGACGGCGCCCTTGCACGAACCGCACGCACCGTTCTTGCAGCCGTACGGCAGGCCGATGCCCTGGCGCAGCGCGGCGGTCAGCACCGGTTCGTCGGGTTCTACTTGAAACTGCCGGCCGCTTTGCCGGAGCGTTACGTTGAAAGCCATAGATCGATTTCTGCGATGTGTGGAGTTGTCTCGTGAGTCTTTTCGGACGCCGCACGCGGGTTTCAGGCGACGGATAAAATGCTCCGATGATCGCCACTCGAAACCTTCGCCGCGCGCGCGTCCTGATCGTCGGATGCGGCGATGTCGGCATGCGCGCGTTGCCGCTTCTGCAGGCGCGCGCCGCCGCGCCCCGCGTCGTCGCGCTCACGCATCATCCCGAACGCGCCGGCGAATTGCGCGCGGCCGGCGCGACGCCCATTTCCGGCGATCTCGATGTGCGCCGCAGCCTCGCAAGGCTCGCCGGCCTCGCACGCGACGTGCTGCATCTCGCGCCGCCTCAGCGCGACGGCGATTCGGACCGCCGCACGCGCGCGCTGATCGCCGCGCTGCGCAGACCGCGCCGCTCGGTGGCGCGCGCCGCCGCAAGCCATTGGCTGCATGCGGATCGCGCCGGAAAAACATCTTTCATTGTACCCGACGGTCTTCGTGCGGCCGCGAAGCGCCGGGACGGGCAGCGCACGCGTTTCGTCTATGCGAGCACGACCGGCGTTTATGGCGATTGCGCCGGCGCGTGGATCGACGAAACGCGGCCTGCGCGGCCTGCGAACGAACGCGCGCGGCGGCGCGTGTCGGCGGAGCGGCAGTTGCGCGCGGCGGGCGTGAAAAGCGGCTGGCGGGTGTCGATCGTGCGGATTCCGGGCATTTACGCGGCCAACCGCCTGCCGATCGCGCGCATCGAAAAGGGCATGCCCGCGCTCGCCGAACCGGACGACGTCTACACGAACCACATTCACGCCGACGATCTCGCGGCCATTCTCGTGCGTGCGCTCGCGCGCGGGCGTGCGCAGCGCGTCGTGAACGCGTCGGACGACACGGATTTGCGCATGGCGGATTACTTCGACCGCGTGGCCGATGCCTACGGCCTGACGCGCGTGCCGCGCATTTCGCGCAGCGAAGCGCAAACGCGCCTGGAGCCGGTCACGCTTTCGTTCATGCGCGAATCGCGGCGGCTCGCCAACACGCGCCTGAAGCGCGAACTGGGCTACGTGCTGCGCCATCCGACGGTCGACGCGTTCCTAAAGCAGAACGCGCGGCGTTAGATCAGCGCCGGAATCGTTTCGAGCAGAACGAAGCACATCAACGCGCCGATCAATGCGCCGATGAGATTCGGCGAATACTTGTGGCGCATGTGCATGACGAAGCCCAGCACCCCGATGAGGACTGCGCACAGCGCGACGAACGCTACCAGCGCAACGGCCGATTGGGAGACCATGATGCCCTCCTGCTTTTTTCGTAATCATTTTGGTATCCGTTAGACCAGTATAAGAGTACGAAACGTGGAAGGCATGCTGCATCGCAGCGTCCGCCGGTGAGGGGATTCACCGATTTGCATGCTCAATGCGAAGTGTTTCGCAACGCGGCGAGATCGGCGTCTTCGAGCCAGCGCCATGCGCCTTCGACGAGCGTGTCGGGCAACGCATAACCGCCGACCCGCTCGCGATGCAGCTTCTCCACGCGGTTGCCCGCGGCCGCGACCATGCGCTTGACCTGATGGTATTTGCCTTCGAGCACGGTGAGTTCGAGCAGCCGTTCGCCGCGTTGTTTGGCGGCGAGCGCGGCGCTCGGTTTCGGCTCGCCGTGCAGCAGCACGCCTTCGCGCAACTTCGCGAGTTGCAGACCGTCGAGCGGATGACGCACGGTCGCGAGATAGACCTTCGGCACCTTGCGCTTGGGCGACGTGAACGCGTGCACGAACGCGCCGTCGTCGGAAAGCAGCAGCAGGCCGGTCGTGTCCTGGTCGAGCCGGCCGACGGCCTGCACGCCGCGCTCGGCGAGTTGCGGCGGCAGCAGATGAAACACGCTCAGATGATGCTGCGGATCGCGCGAGCATTCGTAGCCCGCGGGCTTGTTGAGCGCGATGTACGCCTTCTCGCGATACGTCCAGAGATGATCGTCGACTTCGAATTCGAGACCGGGCGTGACGGGGAGATGGGCGTGCGGATCGTCGCGCACGATGCCCGCGATGCGCAGGCGGCCTTCGGCCACGATGCCGCGGCACTGGCGGCGCGACCCGAAGCCTTGGGAGAAGAGGAGGGTTTCGAGGTCCATCGGATGAGCGGAGTTGAAGCGCGCATTCTAGCAAGCCGCGCTTTCGGTCCGCGCGCGCCGGCGCGCTTCGCATCGCCAAAAAAAGCGCCGCCCAAACCGCGGGCGGCGCCGAGCGTGGCGATGCGCTTTCGGACGGCCATGCGTCCGCGGCCAGCGTCATCGCCCAGGGAATCGTCGCGTGCTCGTCATTGCATGTCGATGCGGCCATACACGCCGTTGGCTTCGTCGTTCGGCCCGGCGGCGAAAAACAGCGTGTTCGACGGCTGCGCGTTCAGGTTGTTGCCGAACGCGATGCCCCACAGACCGTGCTGCACGAGCGGCGCGCCGCCGGTATCCGTGAGCGCGCCGACGAACGCGCCGGTATTCGGATCGAACGCGTTGATGGTGCCGTCGCCGAAATTGCCGATGAGGATATCGTTGCTGAACGTGCCGAAGTTTCCGGGCGCCTGCGCGATGCCCCACGGAGCGTTGAGCGGCCCGTTCGCCGCGAAGCGCTGCGTCAGATTGCCGTCGATGTCGAACACGTCGACGAAGCCCAGGCCCGCGCCCGGCACGTCGTCCTCGGCGTCGCCGTCCTGCTTCGCGTAGGTGACGAGTATCTTCGAGCCGATCGTCTGAATGCCGAAGGGCGCGAAACCCGCCGGAATCTGCGCGTCCCTGAAGCCGCCGGGCACGGCGATCTTCGTGAACGTGCCGTCGAAGACGTCGACCTTGTTGTTATGGAATCGGTCGCGTAAAGGCGATGCGCGCCCGTCGACGTCGTGGCGATCGCGAGTCCCTTGTAGATCGCGCCCGACGCGCTCGAATCGACGGCGGTGAACGCGTGCGTCATGTTGACGGCGGGCGCCCACGCGGTGATCGAGCCGCCTTCTCCCGCGAAGACGAACGCGGCGACGCCCGACTTGCCGTTGCGCGAGAGCGTGAGATCCGGTCCCTTGTTGAAGACGATTCCGGTCGGTTTGGCGGGCCCGGACGCGCTCGGGGGGATCGATACGACCAGCGACTGAACGACGCCGTTGCCGTCGTAGAGCGTGGCCGTCTGCGTGCCGTTGTCGGCGACCCAAACGAAGCCGTTCGGGTTGAACGCCACGCCCCAGCCGTTCTTCAGATTCGGGTCGGTGTGAGGCGCGGACACGGCGCCATCGGAGACGACGATCGACATCTTGAAACGTGTCGCCGTCGGCATGTTGTCGTCCGAGCCGCCGCCGCACGAGGCGATGCCCGCGAGCGAGACGACCGCGGCGGCGCAAACCACCAGACGGCGCAACAATCCGGTTTGCATGATGGTGACTCCTTCGGCGCGGTTCGCCGGCAGCTCGTTCGTCACCTTTAAACGGATGTGCGTTGCGGCTTATTCCGTTTGCATCATGCTGAATGGCGCGTCAGTACATCAATGCGCGTCGCCGCGTCCCTTCGATACGGCCGGCACGCCCAGGCCGAAGAGCGTGAAGCGCGAATCGTCGTCATCCGGTATCCCCGAATGATGGGCGTGCGCGTTCCAACGGCCGTCGTAGGTCATCGTCGGGACGACCGGCTTCGGGATGCCGCTCGCCTGGCGGAAGTACTCGGTGTTGCTCTCGTTCTGCACAGCGAGCGCGCGGCGCAGCGTCGCCTGCGCCTGGCCGTTGCGCGGGTCGAGCGCGACCGCGCGGCGTGCGTTGCGCAACGCGCACGCCGCTTCCATGTTGGCGGCGCAGGCGCGCGCGTTCGCTATCGCGCCGTCGCGCGCACGTTCCTGACGCGACAATTCGGCCGCGAGCTGCTGGATTTCCGGACTGCGCGGCTCGCTCGCCGAGAGGCCGCGCATGTGACGGCGCGCCGCCGCGAGGTCGCGCCCGGCGAGCGCTTGCTGAACCGCCGCGATGCTCCGCGCGACGGCTGCGGGAAGCGGCTCCGGCGCAGGCTGAACGGCGGGCGTGGCGGGCGTGGGCGGTTTGTCGATCGAGGCGACCGTCGCGGTGCTGCGCGGCTGTTCGGATTGTCGGGCGACGGGCGCGGTATTTCGAGGCTGCTCGATCGCGCGGGCGACGGGCGCGGGCGCTTGCGTCACCGGTTTCGGCGGCACCGGCGCCGCTGCGGCGATCGTCGCGACCACGCGCGGTTCAGGCTTCTGCAGCGATGCGACGACCGGTGTCGTCGGCTTGGTCGGCGGCGCGACGGCAGCGACCGATGCGGCTGTCGCTGCGGCTGCGTTCGTCGTGGGAACGGGCGTCGCGGGCTTCGCAGTTGCGATCATGGCTGGCGACGCGTTGCTCGCCGGAGCCGCGTTCGCCGCAACGTGCGGCGTCGTCGGCAACATGCTCGATGCCGTGACGCGCGGCGCGACAGACGCGGTTTCCGCTATCGGCGCGGGCTTCTTCGCGATCGTCGTTGTCGTCGTCGCTGACGGGACAGGCTGCGCACTCGGCGTATCCGCTTTGGAGCGCGCCAACGATGCGTGCCGCGCGGCATCGGCCTTGGACGCGCCGGAGGCGCCGTCGCGAATCGATCCCGCCGCGCTGATACCGGGCTCCGCGCTCGGCGACGGCGCGTTGTCGTCCAGACGCGCATAAAAGTATCCGCCGACCGCGATGCTGGCGATCACCCCGCCGACCAGCATCGCCATGCCGGTGCGGGCGGGCTTGCGCTGATCCTGCGCATCGGGCTCGACGAAGTTCGGATAGGACGTCAGCATCCTGCGGCGCACGAGGCGCTGCAGCCAGTGGCTATCGTCCCAGTCGAGAATGTCGAGCGGCGCGGGCACCGGCGCCGCGGCGGCCGCGGCGGCTTCGGCCGCGCGGCTCGTGAAAATCGCGCCCTGACGATCGGCGCCGCACGCGGGGCAGGTGTCTTCCGAGGCAGGGGAAACGGTGTTGCAGCGCTTGCAGATGACGGAGTCGAGAGACAGCGAGTGATCAGGTCGATTCATGTCGTACCTTTCTTCGAGTTATGGCTCGGCGCGTCGCGCGAGCGGGTCACGACATCGAGAGGGTCCTAAGCAACCCGAAATGCGGGCGCTGCGCGTGCGAGCATCCCCGCGATGCTCCGCGCGCCGGGGTTCCGAATGCCGATGGAGGCCATTTTTTGCTGACGCGGCAGTGCGCGTCTACGCGAGAGCGCACATAGCCGGACGGACGACGTACGCGCGCTCGCGTCATCGGCGAAATTGCGTGTCATCACGCACATAAGGACGATGACAATGCAATCGAAGGGCTTCGACGCGACGGCGCGGCAACTGATCGTCGGACTGCCGCTATTCATGGGCGCGATCGAATACATCTGGAGGGTGGCGCTGAAGCAGCCGGGCAGGGATGACTTCTTTCCGATTTCGCTCGTCGCGTCGAGCGTCAGTCTGAATCTTGCGTTGACGGTGCTGCCGGGTGAGCTTCGCCGCGGCGCCTATTCTCGATGGTTCTCCGAGCGACGAATCGCTGAGGCGTTTCTTGTCGCGAATCTGGGAATTTTCGCCTCTCTAATCGGGATGCTTCTCTGGATATACTTGCTCGTCGCTTCGTTCAGTGAGGAAGTTCGGGCGATTCTGCCTATGCATCCTCTTCGGGATGCTCTGGTCTACTATGTATTTTCGATCGCGGTGAATGAATGGAAGGCGTGGGTGGAAAAATGTTGAACTTCGTGCTGGGTTTCTTTCGAGAGTATTGGCCTGTCGTGTTGGCTTACGCGATCGCCAGGTTCGTCGTTCCGCCCGTCGTGGGCTGGATTTATCGGAAGACTGCGGGCGATGAGCCGCGCGTCGAAGTCGGGCGCGGTTCAGGCAACGTTCAAACGCAGATTGCCGCGAAACCCGGCGAGATGCCGAAATGACGCCGAAGCCGTGCCCCAAACGCAAAAAAGCCGCTCACAACGGAGCGGCTTTTTCAACAATCCTGGTGCCCAGGGCCGGAATCGAACCGGCACGCCTTGCGGCGGGGGATTTTGAGTCCCCTGCGTCTACCAATTTCACCACCTGGGCCTGAATCGACTCGTAGCGGAACAGAGCGAACCAACGAGCCAATCGAGTCGGCGATTATGACCGAAAACGCCGTCGCCGGCAAGCATCGACAGCAGCGTTTTCAGAACAAAGGACATTACTGCGCGAGATACGTAAATGCGCCGTTCTTGATGACGCCCATTACGCTCGCGCGCTGATCCAGACCGACGTGATCCGTCGCGCTCGTATTGACGACGCCGTTCGGCACGACCAGTTCGTGCGCATGCTCGAGTTCCGAGCGCAGCGCCACGCGAAACTCCTTCGTGCCCGGCTTGGCCGTCTTCAGCGCGCGCGCCACGGCGTCCTGAAGACGCGGATACACGCCCGCCGCATCGCCCGCGAACTGCGTCACGGTGCCCTTGCCGTACTTCTCCTCATACGCATTCGCGAACGCCAGCGCAGCCTTCTTCGACGGATGATCCGCCGGCAGCGTCCGCGCGACGACGACCGGCTGCGTCGGGAACAGGGTGCCCTCGACGTCCTTGCCGCCGAGCTTGATGAACTCGGGCGTCGCGATGCCGTGCGTCTGATAGATCGCGCCCTTGTAGCCGCGCTCGACGAGCGTGCGCTGCGGCAACACCGTCGGCGTGCCCGCGCCCGCGATCAGCACCGCGTCGGGCTTCGCTGCCATCAGCTTGAGAATCTGGCCGGTGACGCTCGCATCGGTGCGATTGAAACGCTCGCTCGCGACAATCTTGATATGCCGAAGATCGGCGAACTTGGTGAACTCGTTGAGCCAGCTATCGCCGTAGCTGTCCGCGAAGCCGATGAAACCCACCGTCTTCACGCCGTGATTGGCCATGTAGCGCGTCATGACGTCGGCCATCGCGCGATCGGTCTGCGCCATCTTGAACGCCCACACTTTCTTGCCTTCCTGCGGCTCCACGACCGATGCCGAGCCGATCAGCGTGATCATCGGCGTTTCGGATTCGGCGACGGGATCGAGCGCGGCGAGCGCCGCCGGCGTGATGTTCGGCCCGACGATCACATCGACGTGATCTTCGCTGATGAGCTTGCGGATGTTGCGCACGGCCGCGCCCGGATCCGAGCCGTCGTCGAGGATGATGTACTCCGCGCTCTGCCCGGCGATGGTTTTCGGCCACATGAGCATCGCGTTCTTGCTGGTGATGCCGATGGCGGCGGCCGGACCGGTGCTCGACAGATCGATGCCGACCTTCAACTGGGCGTGCGCGGCGGCGGCAACTACGGACAAGGCGACGCCGGCAGCGAGCCGGCGCGTGAACTTCGACAACGTCATCGGATGGTCTCCAAATGGGCAGGATTTTCTAGGCGGCGGGCGCCGCCGATATTCAAAGCTCGTAACTCTCGTGCTCGCCGGACAGCGCCTGTTCGATCAGCTTGCGATTCAGCGACGGCGACAGCAGTTCGACGAGCGTATACACATAGCTGCGCAGGTACGCGCCCTGTTTGAGCGCGAGCCGCGTGACGTTCGTGCCGAAGAGATGTCCGACCGGCATCGCGCGCAAATGCCGATCGCGCTCCGGATTGAACGCGATATCCGCCAGAATTCCGACGCCGAGCCCCAGTTCGACGTAAGTCTTGATGACGTCGGCATCGATGGCTTCGAGCACGATGTCCGGTGTCAGATTGCGCAGCGCGAACGCCTGATTGATCTTCGTGCGCCCGGCGAACGACGCCTCGTAAGTGATGATCGGGAATTGCGCGAGATCGTCGAGCGTCAGCGTCTTGCGCTCCAACAGCGGATGATCCGGCAGCATGACGGCCAGATGCTGCCACTGGAAGCAGGGCAGCGACACCAGTTCCTTATAGTTGGCGATCGCTTCCGTCGCGATGGCGATATCGGCCTGATCGTGGATGACCATTTCGGCGACTTGCGTCGGACTGCCTTGCAGAATCGAAAGGTGGACCTTCGGGAAGCGCTTCTTGAATTCTGCGATGGCGGACGGCAGCGAATAACGCGCCTGCGTATGCGTGGCGGCGATGACGAGATTGCCCTGATCCTGCGCGGCGTAATCCTTACCGACGCGCTTCAGGCTTTCCACTTCCTGCAAGATTTTCTCGACCGACGCGAGAATGATGCGCCCCGGCTCGGTGAGCGACCTCACGCGTTTCCCGTGCCGCGTGAAGATTTCGACGCCCAACTCGTCTTCCAATTCGATGATCGCTTTCGAGACGCCCGGCTGCGACGTATACAGCGCCTTGGCGGCTTCCGTCAGGTTGAAGTTCTGCCGGACGGCCTCGCGCACGAAGCGAAACTGATGCAGATTCATTTATAGCCTTTGTTTATTACTACCGGGCATATCAAAGTAATTTTTCAGTCGTTTGCAATATATAGCAGGTTCTTTACTATCAGTCCAATTTTTCCAATATCCATATCTCCATCTGTCATAAGCAAATGAGCGTTCAGTCTGAACGGCTCGGGCAATAGCGACTCAATGGATATTCGATGGACGAGACGCGCCGCGTAACCTAGGACGCTGCGCTTTACACAAGAACTTGGGGCCCCCGAATGTACCAATACGATCAGATCGACCAACGCATCGTCGACGAACGTGTCGCGCAGTACGCCGACCAGGTCCGCCGACGTTTGTCGGGCGAATTGAGCGAAGAAGAATTCCGTCCGCTGCGTTTGCAGAACGGCCTGTACATGCAGCGCCACGCGTACATGCACCGCATCGCGATCCCGTACGGCAACCTGCGCAGCGACCAGCTCCGCATGCTGGCCACCATCGCGCGCGAGCACGACCGCGGCTACGGTCACTTCTCGACGCGGACCAACATCCAGTTCAACTGGGTCGAGCTCGAAGAGACGCCGGAAATCCTGCGCAAGCTCGCGTCGGTGCAAATGCACGCGATCCAGACGTCGGGCAACTGCATCCGCAACATCACCGCCGATCAGTTCGCGGGCGTCGCGCCCGACGAGCAGGTCGATCCGCGTCCGTGGGCGGAAGTTCTGCGTCAATGGTCGACGTTCCATCCGGAATTCGCGTGGCTGCCGCGCAAGTTCAAGATCGCGGTGAACGGCTCGGCGGAAGACCGCGCGGCCGTGCAAGTCCACGATCTCGGCGTGTATCTGAAGAAGAACGCGCAAGGCGAAGTCGTGATGGACATTCTCGCGGGCGGCGGCCTCGGCCGCACGCCGATCGTCGGCGCGATCATCAAGCGCGATCTGCCGTGGCAACACTTGCTTACTTATTGCGAAGCCGTGCTGCGCGTGTACAACCGCTACGGCCGTCGCGACAACATGTACAAGGCGCGTATCAAGATTCTCGTTAAGGCGCTGTCGCCGGAGAAGTTCAGCAAGCAGGTCGAGGAAGAGTGGCAACACTTGAAGGACGGCCCGTCGACGCTCACGCAGGAAGAAGTCGATCGCGTGTCGAAGTTCTTCGCGCCGCCCGTCTACGAGAAGCTCGCGGACACCGACGCTTCCTATGAAAAGCATCTGATCGACAGCAAGCCGTTCGCGCGCTGGGTCGAGCGCAACGTGCGTCCGCACAAGGTGCCGGGCTACGCCGCCGTGACGCTCTCGCTCAAGCAGCGCCACATCGCGCCGGGCGACGCCACCGATCAGCAGATGGACGACGTCGCCGCGCTCGCCGATGAATTCTCGTTCGGCGAAATCCGCGTGTCGCACGAGCAGAACCTGATTCTCGCGAACGTGAAGAAGCGCGATCTGCACACGGTGTGGGAACGCGCGAAGGCGCTCGGTTTCGCGACGGCGAACATCGGCCTGTTGACGGACATCATCGCGTGCCCGGGCGGCGATTTCTGCTCGCTCGCGAATGCCAAGTCGATCCCGATCGCGCTCGCCATTCAGGACCGTTTCAACGATCTCGACTACGTGCACGACCTCGGCGACCTTTCGCTGAACATCTCGGGCTGCATCAACGCGTGCGGTCATCACCACGTCGGCAATATCGGCATTCTGGGCGTCGATAAGGACGGCTCGGAGTGGTATCAGGTGACGCTCGGCGGCGAGCAAAGCTCGGGCGCGACCGGCGCGCATCTCGGCAAGGTGATCGGCCCGTCGTTCTCGGCCGAAGAGATGCCCGACGTGATCGCGCAAGTGATCGACACTTTCGTCGATAACCGCATCGAAGGCGAGCGCTTCATCGAGACGTTCGGCCGCATCGGCATGGCGCCGTTCAAGGAGCGCGTGTACGCATCGCGCCAGGCTCACGCTTAAGGATCTGCAAATGACGTTGATTATCAAGAACCGCGCGGTCGTCGAAGACAGTTTCACCGTTGTGCGCGCCGCCGAAGACGGTACGTTGCCCGCCGTCGATGCGCTGCCGACCGGCAAGATCATCGTGCCGTTTGCGCTGTGGAAAGAGCACAAGCCGGCGATCGTCGCGTCGCGCGCGAAAGAAGACATCGGCGTGTGGCTCGCGCCGGACGACGAACCCGCCGACATCGTCGCGGATTTCGCGCAGATTTCCGTGATCGCCGTCGATTTCCCGGTGTTCCGCGATGGCCGCGGCTTTTCCATCGGCCGCTTGCTGCGCGAGCGCTATCAGTGGACGGGCGAACTGCGCGCAATCGGCGACGTGCTGCGCGATCAGGTTGCATTCCACGCGCGCTGCGGCTTCGATGCGTTCGCCGTGCGCGCGGACAAGGACATCAACGACGCGCTCAACGCGTTCACCGAGTTCACGAATCTGTATCAGGGCGCGACCGACAATCCGGAACCGCTGTTCCGTCGTCGCGCGGCGCTCGTCGCAGCGCTCGGAGCCTGATGTATGACGCCTGAATTGCAAGCCAAGGTTGAACGCCTGGATGCGCTGCTCGATTCGATCGCGGCGCGCCACCAGAACGTCAAGCTAGCCAGCAGTCTCGCCGCCGAAGACATGGTGCTGACGCACGCCATCCTTTCGCGCGATGTGAAGATCGGCATCTTCTCGCTGAATACGGGCCGTTTGCACGCGGAAACGCTCGGCATGCTCGATACCGTGAAAGCGCGCTACGGCTACGACATCGAGCAGTTTCATCCGCAACAGGACGCGGTCGATGCCTACGTGCGCGATCACGGTCTGAACGCGTTCTACGAAAGCATTGATTTGCGCAAGAGCTGCTGCCATATCCGCAAGGTCGAGCCGCTCAATCGCGCGCTTTCCGATGTCTCCGCGTGGGTGACGGGACAGCGCCGCGAACAATCGGTGACGCGCGCCGAGCTGCACGAGGAAGAGCGCGACGAGCCGCGCAACATCGCCAAGTTCAATCCGCTCGCGGACTGGACCGAAACCGATGTGTGGGATTACCTGAAAGCCTTCGATGTGCCCGTGAATCCGCTGCACGCGCGCGGCTATCCGAGCATCGGCTGCGAGCCTTGTACGCGCGCGGTGCGCCCCGGCGAAGACAGCCGCGCCGGACGCTGGTGGTGGGAATCGCGCGATACGAAGGAATGCGGCTTGCACATCACGAATATCAAGATCGTCGAAGCAGCACCAAGCTCCGCGATCTAAGGCACTACCCCCTGTCACTGAACGCGGCGCTCATAGAAGCGCCGCTAGAAAAAGGATCGACGAACATGAGCACGACGCTCGACTCTAACGTCACCGCACCGGTCGTCAACAAGGCGACTCGCATGGATCACCTGGATTGGCTCGAAGCCGAGTCGATCCACATCATTCGCGAACTGGTCGCGGAATGCAGCAAGCCCGCGCTCCTGTTCTCGGGCGGCAAGGATTCGGTCGTCGTGCTGGCGCTCGCGCTCAAGGCGTTCGGCCTCGGCGGGGGCCGCAAGACGACGCTGCCGTTCCCGCTGGTTCACATCGACACGGGTCACAACTTCCAGGAAGTGATCGATTTCCGCGATCGCCGCGCGGCCGAGATCGGCGCGGAGCTCGTCGTCGGTCATGTCGAGGATTCGATCAAGAAGGGCACGGTGCGTCTGCGTCGCGAGACGGATTCGCGCAATGCCGCGCAAGCGGTGACGCTGCTCGAAACCATCGAGCAATACGGCTACACGGCGATGATCGGCGGCGCGCGCCGCGACGAAGAAAAGGCGCGCGCGAAAGAGCGCATCTTCTCGTTCCGCGATGAATTCGGCCAGTGGGATCCGAAGGCGCAGCGTCCGGAACTGTGGAGCATCTACAACGCGCGTCTGCACAACGGCGAGCATCTGCGCGTGTTCCCGATCTCGAACTGGACCGAGCTCGACGTGTGGCAGTACATCGCGCGCGAAAAGCTCGAACTGCCGAACATCTACTACGCGCATGAGCGCGAGATCGTGCGCCGCAACGGCCTGCTCGTGCCGGTAACGCCGCTCACGCCGGTGCGCGAAGGCGAGACCGCCGAGATCGCGCGAGTGCGTTTCCGCACCGTCGGCGATATCAGTTGCACGTGCCCGGTCGCGAGCGATGCCGATGACGTCGAGAAGATCATCGCGGAAACGGCCGTGACGGAAATCACGGAACGCGGCGCGACGCGCATGGACGATCAGGCTTCCGAAGCCGCGATGGAACAGCGCAAGAAGCAAGGTTATTTCTAAGCATCACGCCACAGGAAGAAACGAGTCATGAGCATCTATCAAGCTGAAGATCTGGGCGTGTTGCGCTTCATCACCGCGGGTTCCGTCGACGACGGCAAGAGCACGCTGATCGGCCGTCTGCTGTATGACAGCAAGGCCGTCTTGTCGGATCAGTTGTCGGCGATTTCGCGCGCGAAGAACAAGCGCACGGTCGGCGATGAAATCGACCTCTCGCTGCTCACGGACGGCCTCGAAGCCGAGCGCGAGCAGGGCATTACCATCGACGTCGCGTATCGCTATTTCGCCACGGCGAAGCGCAAGTTCATCATCGCCGATACGCCGGGCCACGAGCAGTACACGCGCAACATGGTGACGGGCGCGTCGACGGCGCATGCGGCGATCATTCTCGTCGACGCAACGCGCGTCACGTTCGAGGACGGCGTCGCGCAACTGCTGCCGCAGACGAAGCGCCACAGCGCGATCGTCAAGCTGCTCGGTCTGCAGCACGTGATCGTCGCGATCAACAAGATGGATCTGGTCGAGTACAGCGAAGCGCGCTTCAACGAGATTCGCGATGCGTACGTCGTGCTCGCGCGTCAGCTCGGGCTGTCGAACGTGCGCTTCGTGCCGGTGTCGGCGCTGAAGGGCGACAACATCGTGACGGCGAGCGAGCGCATGCCGTGGTACGCAGGCGAGCCGCTGCTCGATCTGCTGGAATCGCTGCCGGTCGCGCAGCCGAACGATCAGGCGCTGCGTTTCCCGGTGCAATGGGTCGCGCGTCAGGACGGCTCGCAAGCCGACGATTTCCGCGGCTACATGGGCCGCGTCGAAGCGGGCGAAGTGCGCGTCGGCGATGCGCTGACCGTGCTGCCCGCCGGCCGCGAAGCGACGGTTGCCGAGATCATCGCGCCGGTGCCGGGTGGTGTCGCGCCGGTGGATCGCGCGTTCGCTGGCCAGACGGTGACGATTCGCCTGACGGAAGACGTCGACGTGTCGCGCGGCGATACCTTCGTGCCCGCCGCGGCGAAGGTCGAGCCGGCGAAGAAGCTCGAAGCGGACCTCTGCTGGTTCGACGAAGAGCCGCTTTCGCCGCAGCGCAAATATCTGCTGAAACAGACGACGAACACGGTGTTCGCGCGCATCGGCGCGGTGAAGCAGGTGCTGGACGTGCATACGCTGTCGCATTCGGTCGATCGCAGCACGCTCGCGATGAACGACATCGGCCGCGTGGCGCTCACGTTGCAGAAGCCGATCGTCGCGGACGAGTACGATACGCATCAGGGCACCGGCGCGTTCGTGCTGATCGATGAAGCGACGCATCACACGGTCGCCGCCGGCATGATTCGTTCGATCGCGGCTTGATCGACATTTAGCGACGGATGATTGCAATGGGTAAGGTCTATCTGATCGGAGCGGGGCCGGGCGCGGCGGATCTCATCACCGTGCGCGGCATGCGCTTGCTCGAGCAGGCGGACGTCGTGCTGCACGACGCGCTCGTCGAACCGGCGATGCTCGACTACGCGCCCAACGCGAAGAAGATTGCTGTCGGCAAGCGCTGCGGACAGCGTTCGACGGCGCAGCACTTCATCAACAAGCAGATCGTCGATGCTGCGCTGGAACACGGTGTCGTGGTGCGTCTGAAGGGCGGCGATCCGATGCTCTTCGGCCGCGCCGACGAGGAAATGCGCGCGCTCGAAGTTGCGGGCATCGAGTTCGAAGTGGTGCCGGGCATCACGGCGGCGCTCGCGAGCGCGGCGACGCTGAAGCGCTCGCTGACCTTGCGCGGTGTGGCGCGCAGCGTCGCACTGGCGACGCATTCGCGTGCGGCGGACAGCGACGAGATTCGCGAGCAGGCGAAGGCCGATTCGCTCGTGTTCTACATGGGCCGCGACAGCGCGCCGGACATCGCGCAGCAGTTGATCGATGCGGGACGTCCGGGCTCGACGCCGGTGGCGATCGTCGAGGCGTGCAGCACGCCGCGCGAACGCACGCTGACGTTGACGCTCGCGCGCATGGCGCTGGGTGAGGCGCAGGAGTGGCTGGATCCGTCGCAGCCGAGCTTGCTGATGATCGGTGAGGCGTTTCGCGAACGGGCGTCGGCGGTGAAGCCGAAGGTGCATTTGAAGGGGATGCAGGCGGCGGCTTGATGTCGTTCGACAGGCTCAAAGCAAGGAGCGCACCGGAGACGGTGCGCTCCTTTTGCTTTGGATCTCGGAATTCAAAAGTCGACGAGCTTGATTTTCTTCTTTTTCGAGTTGCTGGCGCGGGAATGCGTACTGCGAGGCTATTGCCCACTTGGAAATGAGCAGATTCATACGGAGCCCAATCGGATATACGGAAAAGTCAATCCAAGTAGAGGCGCTCGATTCGGAGGGTGCCATTCGGCCGAACGGCCAGCGTTGATCTACGCGCCCATCTGCCGCAAACAATACCCCGCGACCGCTTCCAGCACCGCGTCATCTTCCCCGACTGCCGTCGCGCAGGAAATCGCAACGTCGGGATGTGCCTTCCGGCACTTCTCGACGATCTCCGGCAAGTCGCGACGCACATGCCCGCCTTGTCCGAAAAACACGGGCACGACTGTAATGGCATCGCATCCATCGGCGGCTTGCCGCGCCACTGCGGCCGGCAAATCCGGCGACATCAACTCGAGAAACGCCAGCGCCACCGGCTGATCGCCGCGCGAACCACGCAACTTCTGCGCGAGCCGCTCGAATGGCTCGGCCCAGCGCGGATCGCGCGCGCCGTGACCGAACAGGATGATGCCGTGCTTCTTCATCGCGCGTTCTCCGTCAGAGAAGAAACGTCAGTGCCGCTCGACCCACTTCAGTCCGATCAACCCGACCGCCAGATAGGCGAGCGCGGGCGCGGCCGCCGTGAGCGGCGCGGGCCAGGTATTCAGATTGCCGATATGCGAGAACAGCGTGTTGAACAACTGGAAGCTCATGCCGATCATGATGCCGCCGAACACCTTCACGCCGACCACGCCCGCGCGCGTATGCAGGTACGCGAACGGCAGCGACAGAATCAGCATCACGAACACCGCGAACGGATAAAGAATCTTGCGCCAGAACGCGATCTGATAGCGCTGCGCGTCCTGATGGTTCTCCGTCAGATGCTGGATATAGCGAAAGAGGTTGAACATCGACATCCGGTCCGGCGACACGAGCAGCACCGACAGAATCTGCGGCGTCAGCTCGGAGCGCAACGAGTACTCCGGCAGCGTGGTCTGCGTCGCGCGATACACCGGATTCAACGTGTCGCCGGGATTGACGGCCTGCGGCGGCGCGTCGTTCAGGCGGGTGTCGGTCACGCCGGTGAGCTTCCAGTGGCCGGGCGGCGCGTACACACCCGTCTTCGCGATGCGTACGTTGGTCAGGCGGAACTTCGAATCGAACTCGTAGATTCGCACGTTGGCGATCGTCGTATCGGGGTTCAGCGTGCCGACGTTGACGAAACGCGTGACCTGTTCGCCGTTCTCTTTCGCCGTCAACGTGTCCTTGACCCACACGCCCGACTGAAAATTCGATGACACCGACGATCCGAGCGCCTCAAGCCGCACGCGCTCGGACAACTGGTCCGTGTATGGCCCGATCACTTCGCCGATGAGGTACGTGATGAACACCAGCGGAATGCCGATCTTCATCAGCGAGCGCAGCGCCGCGCCGGTCGAAAGCCCCGACACGCGGAAGATCGTGAATTCCGAGGCTGCCGCCATCTGCGCGAAGACGTAAATGGCCGAGATGAGCGCGGCGACGGGAATGATCTCGTAGAAGCGCGAAGGCGTCTGCAGCCCGACGCGCAGCACCGCGAGCATGAAGTTGTATTTGCCGTGCCCGACCGTGTTCAGCTCGTTGATCAGGTCGAAGAAGAAGAACAGCCCCGAGAAGGCGAACAGGATGAAGATGAACGCGAGGTAGATCTGGCGCGCGAAGTATCGTTCGTAGATGCGCAACATGTCAGGCCCCCTTTGAACCCGTCAGCGACGAGAGCCTGAAGAGCGGCCGGTTGCGAATCCGCAGCCAGAAGATGAACGCGACGAGCGCCCCCACGACGAGGTGCAGCCCGACGAGTCCCACGCCGAACGACAGCTTGCCTTGCTCGATCCACGACTGCACGACGTTCAGCAGGTTCGAATACGTGAGATAGATGAGCACGGCCATCACGAGATTGATCGTGCGGCTGCGGCGCGGGTTTTGATACGAAAGCGGAATGGCGAGCAGCATCAGATTGATGGCGATGATCGGCAAGCCCGCGCGCCACGCGAACTCCGCGAGATTTTCCTTGGTCGGATCCGCGAGCAGATCGGGCGTGTAGATGCCCGTGGTCGTCGGCGTGTTGACGACCTGGCGGCTCATTATCTTCACACCATAGCGCTCGAATTCCATGATCCGGAAGTTCGGCTGGCCGGGCTCGCCGTCGTAGCGGCGGCCGTTGTCGAGCACGATGAAGCGGTCGCCGTCGGGACGCGTTTCGGTGTGCCCGTTCTTCGAAACGATCACGTTGACCTTGCCGCCTTCCGTGCTCGTGACGAACACGTTCTCGACGTGCCCCTGATCCTGCGACATCTTCTCGATGAAGAACACGCGATGGCTCGCCGGCGATTCGCGGAACTGGCCCGGCGCGAGCAGCGACACTTCATCGCGCTGCTGAAAGCGCTGCTTGATGAGCTTGCTCTGCTGATTCGACCACGGCCAGCCGACGAAAGCGAAGAACATGATGAGGATGATGATCGGCGTCGAGAACACGGCGATCGGCTTGATGAGCTGCGTCTGACTCACGCCCGACGCGAGCCACACGACCATTTCCGAGTCGCGATACCAGCGCGTGAGCACGAAGAGGATGGAGACGAACAGCGTCACGATCAGCATGACCGCGAGATAGCCGATGACGGTGAGCCCGATCAGCACGACGACGTCTTTCGGGTCGATCTGACCTTGCGCCGCGAAGCCGACGATGCGGATCATCATCGTCGTGAGCATGATCGTGAGCAGGACCATGAACACGGCGCCGGCCGTATACGCGAGTTCGCGCTGCAGGGAGCGTTCGAAGATCATTGAATTTTGCGATTTGCCGGCGGGGATGCGGAATCATGCACGCATCTTGTGGCGAAGGGGAAGGGCATCGTGCTCATCCTCGCTTTGCGCCTGTGACCGCCGCGGAAAAAATAGCGGATAATTGCGGCTTTCATCCTTCAGCCTAGATTTTATCCGAGGATAAGCGCGATGGACTTTAGCATAAAAGCCTGTGATTGGAGCAAAGGCGAGGCAAATGGTTTCCTTACCGGAAAGTCGGATGTCATCGTGCTCGGCATCTTTGAAGCGCAGACGCTCACGGGCGCCGCGCGCGACATGGACGTCGCCACCAAGGGCCTCATTTCGCGCGTCGTGAAAGCCGGCGACATGAGCGGCCGCGCCGGCACGACGCTGCTCGTGCCCGAAGTGACCGGCATCGGCGCATCGCGCGTGCTGCTCGTCGGGCTCGGCAAGCAGGACGCCTTCAATCAGAAAGCCTATGGCGAAGCCGTGCGCGCCGCGTGGCGCGTGCTGCTCGGCTCGAAGATCGGCCAGGCGACCTTCACGCTCGCTCAACTGCCGGTCCAGGAGCGCGACGGCGTGTGGGCCGTGCGCGCCGCGATCCTCGCGCTGCGCGAGCTGACCTACAAATTCACGCAGATGAAGAGCAAGCCCGACAACGGTGCGCGCTCGCTCAGGAAGATCGTGTTCAGCATCGATTCCGCGGACGAGAAAGCCGCCAGGGTCGCGGTGAAGCAGGGCGTCGCGATCGCGAACGGCATGGATCTCACGCGCGATCTCGGCAATCTGCCGCCGAACGTCTGCACGCCGACCTATCTCGGCCAGACCGCGAAGAAGCTTGGCCGCGACTTCAAGCTGAAGGTCGAGGTGCTCGGCCAGAAGCAGATCGAGGCGCTCGGCATGGGCTCGTTCCTGTCGGTGGCGAAGGGTTCGGTCGAGCCGCCGCAGTTCATCGTCATGCATTACCAGGGCGCGGGCGTCGAAGCGAGCAAGACGAAGGGCAAGAATGCGCCGATCGTGCTGGTCGGCAAGGGCATCACGTTCGACTCGGGCGGCATTTCGATCAAGCCGGGCGAGGCGATGGACGAGATGAAGTACGACATGTGCGGCGCGGGTTCCGTGTTCGGCACGATGCGCGCGGTCGCCGAAATGGGCCTGAAGCTCAACGTGATCGGCGTGATCCCGACTTGCGAGAACATGCCCGCGGGCAACGCGGTGAAGCCGGGCGACATCATCACGGCGATGAACGGCACGACCATCGAAGTGCTCAACACCGACGCCGAAGGCCGCCTGATCCTGTGCGACGCCTTGACCTACGCGGAGCGCTTCAAGCCCGCCGCCGTGGTCGATATCGCGACGCTCACGGGCGCGTGCATCATCGCGCTCGGGCATCACAACACCGGTCTCTTCTCGAAGGACGACGCGCTCGCGGGCGAGTTGCTCGACGCATCGCGCGAAGCGTCCGATCCGGCATGGCGCCTGCCGCTCGACGACGAGTATCAGGACCAGCTCAAGTCGAATTTCGCGGATGTCGCGAATATCGGCGGACGTCCGGCCGGCAGCGTGACGGCGGCGTGCTTCCTGTCGCGCTTCGCGACGGCGTATCCGTGGGCGCACCTCGATATCGCCGGAACCGCGTGGAAGAGCGGCGCGGCGAAGGGCGCGACGGGCCGTCCCGTGCCGCTGCTTTCGCAGTTCCTGATCGATCGCGCGGGCGCATGACACGCATCGACTTCCATACGAATGTCGGCGATCCGCTCGCCTACGCCTGCCGCCTCGCGCGCAAGGTGTATGCGAGCGGCAAGCCGCTCGTCGTGCTCGCCGAACCGCAGCGTCTCGCCGCGTTCGACGAGCAGTTGTGGACCTTCCAGCCGCTCGAATTCGTGCCGCACTGCATGGCGAAGAGCGCGCTCGCGCAGGACACGCCTGTCGTGCTCACGTCGAATCTGGATGAAGCGCCGCATCATCAGGTGCTGGTGAATCTCGGCGCGCCGGTGTCCGCGCAGTTCGCGCGCTTCGAGCGGCTCGTCGAGATCGTCGGCAGCGAGGGCGACGAACTCGCCGCGGGCCGCGAGCGTTATCGCTTCTATCGCGATCGCGGCTATGCGATCGAGACGCACAATCAGGGCGGTTGAGCGAACAGAAAGCGCGCGTTGCGTGCGCTACGCTGGCAGTGACAAAGGAGACCACCCGAGATGACCGACAAGCCCGAATCCTTCGATTCCTCCATTCCGACGCTGACCGATGTCGTCGTGCCCGGCAAGCCGGAATACGCGCGCGCGCCGTCGATCAACGCCGCGATCGAATACGACGCGGACCAGATCGCCGAGCGGCTGCGCGGCCGCTTCACGAACTTCCTGACAGGCGATGCGCGCGCGCTCATCGAAGAACGCTGCCGCGAAGTGCTGCGCGAACATTCGACGCAACTCGTCTCGGCGATCACGCGCGAAGTCGCGATGGCGCTCGAAGGCCGGATGAGCGAATGGGTGCGCGATGCAGTCGAGGAAGAGTTGCGCCGTCAGCGCGGCGAATGAGTTCTATCGCGGCGACGGTATCTCCGCCCGGCACGCGATAACCTGATCCCGGCGACACCCTGTTTCTCCAGTCGAACGCGCGCGTTCGATTGTTGCGCTATTTCTTTTGGCGAACTGATCATGTTCGCCTGCCACGCATATCGTTACAAAGAGGATGACGCCGGAATTCGACGGGCGTTTACCTATACTGCCAATGCTTCGACCAGATACAGCGATGAGCGCGTGACTCGCAGTCGTGATGCACGCCTTGGGACGTCGGTGGAACGGAGTCGTCCAGCGCATGAGCAAACAACGATATCGCGGGCGGGACCGGCAATTCTTTACTGAACGGCGTCCTCATTCCGCCGCCGTGCTCCTTCTTTTCGCGATGTCGGCGCACGCCGTCACGACACTCGGGCCAAGCTCGGCCACGCAGACGGTTTCCACCGACACGTCCTACCTGATCAAGCCCGGCACCGCGATCACGACCTCATCGGGCAACGCCATCAACGTCGAGGGCATTGCGCCCGTAACCATGTCGAACGCGGGTTCGATCATCAGTTCTACGGACAACATCGCGGCGGCAGTTGTGTTCGACGTGCCCGGATCGCTCGTCAATCAGGTGTCCGGCGCGGCGCTGGGCCATACGCACGGCATCCTCTTCAACAACAACGGTGCAGCCAACAATATCGTCAATCGCGGCGATGTCAGCGCGCGTATCAGCCATGCAATTACCTACTTGGGCGCGGCGAGCGGGACCGTCGACAACTTCGGAACGCTCAACGCCAACTCGGCGGTGACGGCCAGCACGGACGGCATTCTCCTCGGATCGACGGGCAACGTGACCGTGAACAATCACGCCGGGGCGGTCATCCGCTCGGGTATGGGCGATCACGATAACGGCAGCGGGATCCTCGTGAGTGCCGGAACGGCGCTGATTGGCAATGACGGACTCATCGATGCCTATCACGAAGGCATTCTCGGCAGAAGCCGCCTTCCCATGGAGGTACGCAATGGCGCCACGGGCGTGATCCGCAGCACGATCGGGGCGGGCGTGCGGCTCCAAAGCGGGAGCACGCTCGATAACGCCGGCGTCATTGCCAGCGGGTCGGAAACGGCCATTCTGCTATTCGGCCCGCACAACGTCGTGACGCTCGGCGCGGGTTCGCGGCTGATAAGCGGCAATGGCAACGCCATCACCAGCCAGAGCACAGACAATTCGATCATCCTGACGGGCACCAACACGGAGTCGGGGAACTTCTTCGCAAGTCCCGAACATGGCTTCATCCGGCTGAACCCGCGCGCGGGCAGCGACTGGACGCTCAACGGCACGGTGCTGATGGGCGGGACATCCTCAGCGGCGCTCGATGTCGAAGGCGCGCTGACGCTCGGCGGCGCGGTCATTCAGAACGGCGGCGGCACGACGGTAAGGTCTTCGGGCTCGCTCACGCTCGGCACGGGCGGCGCGGCCGGCATCGTGACGGGCAATGTCGTCAATGACGGCCTGCTTCGGTTCAATCGCAGCGACGCCTTTTCGTTCGACGGCGCGATAACGGGAACGGGCACGCTCGTGCAGGCGGGCAGCGGCACCGCCGCGCTGACAGCAGCGGGATCGTCGCAAGGCGCGGTAAACGCGCAAGCGGGCACGCTCGCGCTGAATCAGCCGGGCGCGTTCAATGCGGGCAGCTATGCGACGCAGCCGGGCGCGACGACCGCCATCGCCGCGGATTCGACGCTGAACGTCGCGACGAACTTCAGCCAGGCGCCGGGCGCAGCGCTGACGATCGCCATCGGACAGGCCCAGCCGATCATCACGGCGGCGAGCGCGAGTCTCGGCGGCGCGCTGAACGTGAGCGGCTTCGGCGCGAGCGCGCCGGATTCCGCGAGCGCGCTCACGAGCACGCGCTTTGACATCATCCATACGAGCGGCGGTATCGCAGGCGATTTCGCGAGCGTCGGGTTCGGCGGCACGGCGAGTCCCGTCGATTATCTGACGCTCGCCGGCGCGAAGACCAACAACGGGCTCGACTACGAAGTCGGCTTCGGCCTGCGCTGGCTCGCAGGCGCGGCACAGGGCGACGGCGCGTTCACGCTCGCAGGCGCGGCGGATACCTTCAATGCCGATGTCGCGCTCAACGACCAGACTGGCCGGTTCGCGAGCGGCTGGGACGGCCGGACGTTGACGAAGAAGGGCGCGGGCACGTTGATCCTGTCGGCGGCGAACGGCTATACCGGCGCGACACTGATCGATGCCGGCACGCTCGCCGCAGGCGCGCGCGACGTGATCGCGGGAAGTTCGCAGCTCGCGGTGGCGGCGGGCGCGACCTTCGATCTGCGCGGCTTCGATCAGCACGTCAGCGATCTCGCCGGCGCGGGCAATGTGACGCTCGCCGGCGGTGCGCTGAGCGTGAACAGCGCGGCCGATTCGACGTTCAGCGGCACGATCGGCGGCGCAGGCAGTTTGACGAAGAGCGGCGCGGCCACGCTGACGCTGAGCGGCGACAACACGTTCACCGGCACGACGACGATCGCTTCGGGCGCGCTGCGGCTCGGCGCGGGCGGGACGACGGGCAGCGTCGCCGGGAACGTCGTCGATGACGGCGCGCTCGTCTTCGACCGCGCCGACAACGTGATCTTCCGCAACACGATCAGCGGCACGGGCGATGTCGTTCAGCAAGGCAGCGGCGTCGTCACGTTGACCAACGCGCAAACCTACAGCGGCGCCACGCGCGTCGATGCCGGCGCGCTGGTGTTGACCGACGGCGCGCGGCTCGCGAATACGTCTCAGGTAAGCGTGGCTCCGAGCGCGACCTTCGGCGGCTATGGCTCGGTGGGCGGCGCGGTGCTCAACAACGGCGTGCTGGCCATAGCCGATGCCGCGCCGGGTTTCGCGGGCGGTCCGGCGGGACAATTCCTCATCGGCGGCGCGCTCACGAACAACGGCGAGATTCGCATGGCGAGCGCCGCGCCCGCGAGCACGCTGACCGTCGCGGGCGATTACACCGGCAACAACGGCCGGATGGCGCTCTCCACGGTGCTCGCGGGCGACGGATCGGCGACCGACAGACTTGTCGTACACGGCGGCACGGCGGGGCAGACGCGCGTCGCAATCGCAAATGCGGGCGGCGCGGGCGCGCAAACGGCGAACGGCATCGAGATCGTCCAGGTGGACGGGCAATCGAACGGCGTGTTCACGCTTGACGGCCGCGTGGTCGCGGGTCCGTACGAATACAGTCTGCGGCAAGGCGGCCTGGCGACGCCGGGCGATGGCGACTGGTATCTGCGTTCGGCGCCGACGCCGCGCCCGGAGCCGGGCGCTTACCTCGGCAATCAGCGCTCGGCCGAAACGATGTTCACGATGACACTGCACGATCGCGCAGGCTTCGCCGATTCCTACGCCGCGCTGCCGCCGGACGCCGATAACGCGACGGCCTGGGCGCGCACGAGAGGCGCGCATACCGACAGCGACGCGGCCAGCGGGCGTATCGGCGAATCGACGGACACCGCGCTCGTGCAGGCGGGCATCGACCTGCTGCATCGGGTGTCGGACGGGCATCGCTGGCAGGCGGGCGTGATGGCGGGCTACGGCTCGTCCACCACCGATGCGACCGCGCAGAACAGTTCCGCGACCGCGCGCGGCAACGTCAACGGGGCGAGCGCGGGCGTCTACGCGACGTGGCGCGGCAATGCCTGGTCAGCCGATGGCCCGTACGTCGACACCTGGCTGCAGTACGCCCATTTCGACAACACCGTGAAGGGCGCGGATCTGCCGGGCGAGAATTATTCGAGCAGCGTGTGGGCGGGATCGCTCGAAGGCGGCTGGGCCTTTGCGCTCGGGCAGACATCGACGGGACCGGTGCTCGTCGAGCCGCAGCTTCAGTTGATCTACACGAACTATCACGCCGGCGATCACGTCGAGCACAACGGAACGGTGATTCACAGCGACGATGGCGGCGGATTCACGACGCGCGTCGGCGTGCGGATCTTTCACGCGCCAGGCTCGGCGGCGTCGCCCGGATGGCTGCCGTACGCGGAAATCAACTGGTGGCACGACACGCAGCTTTCCTCGGTTTCGTTCAACGACGCGCGCGTGTCGCAGGACGGCCCGAGAAATCGCATGGAGTTCAAGCTCGGCGCGCAAGGCCAGATCGCGAAACAGTGGCGCGTGTGGGGCAATCTCGGCTATCAGCAAGGCGACGGCGGTTATCGGAGCTACGAAGGGCTGCTCGGCGCGCGCTACATCTGGTGACGCGCGCGCCGGTTGCGCGTCAACCCGTCACCGCGCCCTTGTTCGCCGGCCCCGCGAGCGCCGCGAATTTCGCCAGCACGCCGCGCGTGTACTTCGGCGCGGGCTGCTTCCACGCGGCGCGGCGGCGCGCGAGTTCGGCGTCATCCACGTTCAGTTGCAGAAGCAGCTTGTGCGCGTCGATGGTGATCGAATCGCCTTCCTGCACGAGCGCGATGGTGCCGCCCGCGAACGCTTCCGGCGCGACGTGGCCGACCACCATGCCCCAGGTGCCGCCCGAGAAACGCCCGTCGGTGATGAAGCCGACGGATTCGCCCAGCCCCTTGCCGATGATCGCCGATGTCGGCGCGAGCATCTCCGGCATGCCCGGACCGCCGACCGGCCCCAGATAGCGCAGCACGAGAATGTCGCCAGCTTTGATCTTGTCGCTGAGAATGGCGTCCATCGCGCTTTGCTCGTCGTCGAACACGCGCGCAGGACCCGTGATGACCGGATTCTTCAGGCCCGTGATCTTCGCGACCGCGCCGTCTTCCGCGAGATTCCCGCGCAGGATCGCGAGATGCCCTTCCTTGTAAAGCGCCTGCTCGATCGGGAAGATGACCTTTTGATCCGCGCGCGGCTTGCTCGGCACGTCCTTCAGTTCTTCGGCCATCGTGCGGCCGGTGATCGTGATGCAGTCGCCGTGCAAGAGACCCGCGTCGAGCAGGATCTTCAGCACTTGCGGAATGCCGCCGGCTTTGTGCAAGTCCGTCGCGACATATTGACCGGAAGGCTTCAGATCGCAGATGACCGGCACTTTCTTGCGCATGCGCTCGAAGTCGTCGATGCTCCATTCCACGTCCGCCGCGTGCGCGATGGCGAGATAGTGCAGCACGGCGTTCGTCGAGCCGCCCGTCGCCATGATGAGCGCCACCGCGTTCTCGATCGACTTCTTCGTGATGATGTCGCGCGGCTTCAGATCCCTCTTCACCGCTTCGACGAGTACGCGCGCCGATTCGGCCGCGGAATCGACCTTTTCCTGATCCGGATTCGCCATCGTCGACGAATACATCAGCGACATGCCGAGCGCCTCGAACGACGAGCTCATCGTGTTCGCCGTGTACATGCCGCCGCACGAGCCGGTCGACGGGCACGCGTTCTTCTCGACGCCCTTGAAATCCTCCTCCGACATGCGCCCCGCGGTGAACTCGCCGACCGCCTCGAAAGACGACACGATCGTCAGATCCTTGCCCTTCCAGTTGCCGGGGCGAATCGTGCCGCCATACACATAGATCGACGGCACGTTCATGCGCGCCATGCCGATCATGCCGCCCGGCATGTTCTTGTCGCAGCCGCCGATCACGACGACGCCGTCCATCCACTGGCCTTGCACGGCGGTCTCGACGCAGTCCGCGATTACCTCGCGCGACACGAGCGAGTACTTCATGCCTTCGGTGCCCATCGACATGCCGTCGGAGATCGTCGGCGTGCCGAAAATCTGCGGATTCGCATCGGATTTCCTGATCGATTCGACGGCGGCGTCCGCGAGGCGCTGCAAGCCCGCGTTGCACGGCGTGATCGTCGAGTGGCCATTGGCGACGCCGATCATCGGCTTGTCGAAGTCCTCCTCCTTGTAGCCGAGGGCGTAATACATCGAGCGATTGGGCGAGCGCGCGACGCCCTGAGTAATGTGCTTCGAGCGGCGATTGAAGGCCATGGTGTGCTCCTGAGGGGATGTTCTTGATTTGATGCAGCAAGAATGCAACCGCGCTATGTGTCTGTCCAATATATTATTCAGGGCTTACTAGGTCGCAAAACATATCAATGGAACTACGACTCCTGCGTTATTTCGTGACGGTCGCCGAAGAGATGCACTTCGGCCGTGCCGCCGCGCGCCTCGCGATGACGCAGCCGCCGCTCTCGCAGGCGATCCGCGCGCTGGAAGAATCGCTCGGCGTCGCGCTTTTCGTGCGCACGAAACGGACCGTGGAGCTGACGCCCGTCGGCAAGGATCTGTTGCCGGAAGTGCGCCGCCTGCTCGCATCCGCCGATGCGCTGCGTCCGCTCGCGCAATCGCTCGCGCGCGGCGAGGCGGGCGTGCTGTCGCTCGCGTTCGTCTCCACCGCCGATTACGGGCTTCTGCCGGCGCTGCTGCGCGATTTCGGTGCGCGTCATCCCGGCGTGCGTCTGCAACTGACCGAAGCGACGAGCGACGTGCAGATCGACGAACTCGTCGCCGGGCGCGTCGATGCGGGCCTCGTCATTCCGCCGCTGCCGCCGCGTTACGCGTCGTCGCTCGAGTATGTGCCGATCGCGCGCGAGCCGCTGATGATCGCGATGTCCGAGAAGCAGGCGCAAGAGCTGAACTCGGGCGAAGACGAACCCGTCGACCTGCACGATCTCGCCGCCGCGCCGCTCGTCGTCTTTCCGAGGCGTCTCGCGCCCGGCTTGCACGACATCATCATGGGCTGCTATGGCGCGGCCGGGCTCACGCCGCGTATCGGGCAGGAGGCGATCCAGATGCAGACCATCGTGAGCCTCGTGTCCGCCGGCATGGGCGTCGCGCTCGTGCCGCAATCGCTGCGTCATCTAAGGCGCACGGGCGTCGTGTATCGTCCGCTTCTCGATCCCGGTCCTTTCGTGGAAACGGGGCTGGTATGGCGGATCGCGGAAGTGAGTCCGGTGCTCGCCGGGTTCATCGAAATCGTCCGTTCGAGGGCCGAAAGCGCCGGTTCTGTATGATTCGCCCCTGTAGCCCGCTTAAAGATTCCCACATCAGAATGCTCATACATCCCAATTTCGATCCCATCGCGATTCATCTCGGACCGCTCGCCGTGCGCTGGTACGGCCTCATGTACCTGGTGGCGTTCGTGTCGGCCATCGTCATCGGCCGGTTGCGGCTGCGGCTGCCTTATGTCGCCGCGCAAGGCTGGACCGTGAAGGACATCGACGACATGCTGTTCTACGGCGTGCTCGGCACGATTCTGGGCGGGCGCATCGGCTACGTGCTGTTTTACAAGGCCAGCTATTACGCCGCGCATCCGCTCGATATCTTCAAGGTATGGGAAGGCGGGATGTCGTTTCACGGCGGCTTTCTCGGCGTGACGCTCGCGATGGTGCTGTTCGCGTATCACCGCAAGCGCACGTGGCTGCAGGTGACGGATTTCGTCGCGCCGATGGTGCCGCTCGGTCTCGCGGCGGGGCGACTCGGCAATTTCATCAACGGCGAGCTGTGGGGCCGCGTGACGGACCCGAACGCGCCGTGGGCGATGCTCTTCCAGAACTCGACGAACGACGACGCCGTGTGGCTCTCGAAGAATCCGCAGCTCGACGCGCAGTATCACCTCACGGAAATTTTTCAGCGTTACCACATGCTGCCGCGTCATCCGTCGCAGTTGTACGAAATCGCGCTGGAAGGGCTCGTGTTGTTTATCGTGATCTGGACGTTCTCGCGCAAGCAGCGTCCGGTCGGCGCGATTTCGGCGCTGTTCCTGATCGGTTATGGACTCGCGCGCTTCACCGTGGAATTCGCGCGTGAGCCGGACGATTATCTCGGCTTGCTCGCGCTCAATCTCTCGATGGGCCAATGGCTTTCGCTGCCGATGATCGTCGCCGGCGTGGTAATGATGGTGTGGGCCTACAAGCGCAATCTGCGCCTGCCGCCCGAATCCGCAAAGGCTTGAGGAAAGAGCGGGGCGGTCGAACGCCGCCCCGCGTGAACACCGTGAACGGCGTTTAGCGTCCCATTTGTACGGAGCCGGAAACGTCGACGGTCACCGTGGTCGTGCCGGCTTCCATCGCGATCGGGGCCATCTTCGCATCGGCGCTCATCGCGCGCGATTGCATCATCATGACGGGACGCGGCTGCGCGCCGCTCCGTCCGACATTCACTTCCCGAATCGTGAAATTGCTGTAGCCGAAGCCTTGCGCGGCGCTTTGCGCCTGCTTGCGGAACGAATCGATGGCTTGCGAGACGAGCTTTTGCTCGGCCGCGCGCTGCGCTTCGGGCGACAGCGAGAACGCGACGCTACCCACTTGCATCGACGAACTCATCTTGCCCGCGAGCTTCGATGCCGCCGCGAAGTCATGCGATTCGAGCACGACTTCCGTGCGCCCGCGCCACGCGGAAATCTTGCCGTCGCGATCCGTCGACGGATAGACGGTGAACGAGCCGCTCTTCGCGGTCACGCCGTCGACACCCTTGGCTTCGCGTAACGCGGCCTCGGCGCGCTGATTGAGCGTGCTGGTGAGCGACGACGGATCGGCCGCTTCCTGTTCGTAGAAGAGCGTGATGTTGACGACATCCTGCGGCACTTGCGCGCTCGCTTGTGCGGAGAGCGAGAGCACGCCCGAGGGCTGTGGCTGCGTCATCACCGTCTGCGCAGCGGCGGTTTGAGACAACGTAAGCGCGGCACCGGACATCGCGAGCAGGGCGAAGGCGGCGGCGGTTTTCTTATTGAGCATCGAAGGACTCCGTGACATCGCGTACGTGCGACGGGATTTAGTCGCAGTCGTGAAGTCGTAAGTTCCTTGTTAGACGAGGTGCTCGGTAATAAATCGCCATTGCGCTTCGGTCACGGGCGTGATCGAGAGCCGGTTGCCGCGCGCGAGCACTTGCATGTCGGCAAGCTCTGGATGTTCGCGCAACGCGGCGAGCGATATGAGCGGCGTCTTCTTCACGAACTTCACGTCGACGAGCATCCAGCGCGGCGTTTCCTGCGTCGATTTCGGATCGTAGTAATCGCTCTTCGGATCGAATTGCGTGGGATCCGGATATGCCGTCGAGCACACTTTCGCGATGCCCGCGATGCCCGGCTCCGGGCAGCTCGAATGATAGAAGAGCACGCCGTCGCCGATCTGCATCTGATCGCGCATGAAGTTGCGCGCCTGATAGTTGCGTACGCCCGTCCACGGCAAGGTTTTTTTCGGCGCCTGCGCGAGATGATCGATGCTCGCTTCGTCCGGTTCGGACTTCATCAGCCAGTAGCGCATGGTCGTGTGCATGAATCGAAGAGCGAACGGCAGGGACAAACGAAAACGGCATCGGAAAAACCGATGCCGTTTCTTGAATGAGGTCCCCGCCACAGCCGCTAGGCCGGCATCCTGAACCTGGGTTCAAGATTGGTCGCGGTAAGCAACACTTCGGGTACATCGGACTAGCGACGCGCGCGCCCGTGCTGCAAGGTTCCGCAACCGTGCCAATGTAGCATTGGTTCAAGGAATATATGACCTTGGCGTACCAGGCAGGGAAACGTCACTCTACACCAATCGTTTGCCTTCTGCAGCCTCTTCACGCTACTTCGGCAGTTTCTTTTTTCGATTGACATTGCGCGCTGATTGACTCGACGCGCATCTGCCTTATTGCGCTTCGTGTTGCGCAATGACCGCGCCCAATTGCTCGTTCATCGAATGCATCGTGCGGCGGATTTCTTCGGCGGGGAAGGCCTCGCCGTGACGCACGCTGTCCTGCAGCTTAAGCAATTCCGACGCCAGCGAAAGCGCCGCCATCACCGCGATGCGATCCGTGCCGCGCACGCTGCTTGCATTGCGCACTTTGTTCATTTCGGCGTCGACGCGCGCGACGGCTTCACGCAATGCGCCTTCGGTTTCCGGCGAGCACGCGAGACGATACGGCTGCCCGAGAATGGATACTTCGATCTGCGTGGTCGTCATGCCTTCTCTCCCTGATGATGCTCGCCGTGCAATTCCGTTTCATGTGCTTCCCGGGAATCGGCTTCGAGGAGATCGAGTTGATTGTCGGACTCGGCATGTTGCGCGGACTTGCCGCGCGGCAGCTTTTCGAGAATCGCGTTCAGGCGGATTTGCGCGTCGTCGATTTTCGCGGACAGCGAATCGCGTTCGGACTGCAGCGTATCGCGCTCTTCGCGCACTTGCGCGAGCTCGGCCTGCACGTTCGCATAGTCGGCGCGCAGCTGTTCGAGTTGTTCCTGCAGCGCTTGATGCGCCTGCTTGTGGCGCTCGCTGATCTGGATCAGCCGGCCGATGTTTCCTGACAGTGATTCGAGTTCGTTGAGCATGTGCTGCGTCCTCTAAAGACCTCGCATTTTAGCGCGGTTCAACGGAGCTTCCGATAAATGTCTCGTTTCGAGACGTAACAACACGCGATCTAGCGCTTAATCCTTCGAATCAAGCGCATGTCGCGATGCATTCGTGTGCAGAAAACGCGAGCGCCCCGCAACGCTCGTGATGACAGGCCGGCCGCTTCTCTTTCGCTTCTCGTTCGATTCGTCATGCGCCGCGCCAGTCTGCCCGCGCGGTTTTCTTGACGGCCCCGAACCGCGCTCCTACACTTGCCGCACTTTTGGTGCTCGCATCCGCCGATCTCGTGGATGCAGTCAAACGGGAAACAGGGAGCGAAGTCGCCGCAATCGACGACGAGCCAACCTGTGCTGCCCCCGCAACGGTAAGCGACCGCAACGCAAGTTGCAAGTCGTCTCATGCGCGTTTTTGCCGCGCGAGCGTGTCGAAATTCGTCGCACGCGCGCGACTGCAAGAAACGTGTCGATGCCACTGCGCGCCATGCGCGGGAAGGCGAGACGATTGATCGCCAGCCCGGATACCGGCCGGAGTCCGACGCATCGGCGCGCATGGCGCGGTGCGTTCGTCGCGCATCGTCCTCGCGGGGAGCGGGGTTGCGCTCACGCGAAACGGAACACTTCACACA
The DNA here is from genome assembly GCF_031451435.1 of Caballeronia sp. LZ008. Taxonomy (NCBI): domain Bacteria; kingdom Pseudomonadati; phylum Pseudomonadota; class Betaproteobacteria; order Burkholderiales; family Burkholderiaceae; genus Caballeronia; species Caballeronia sp. LZ008. The sequence continues at coordinate 615,311 of NZ_JARUXK010000001.1, forward strand.
TGGTATTGCCACTGGCCGCGCTCAGAAGCGGTCTCTCCCGTCATGGCGCGCTCGTTGCGGCCATCGGCGCCTTGCCGTTCGCCGGCGCTGCACAGGCGGCCCAGACGGAAGACGGCACGCAAACGCTTGCGCCCGTCGTCGTCACATCGACGCGCGCGCCGCAGCCGCTTGCCGAATCGATTCCGCAGACATCGCTTTTTGACGAGCAGGACATCGCCGATGCAAACGCAAGCGACGCGCTCGGACTCGTCGCGCTCGCGCCCGGCGTGCAGATCACGCGCAACGGCGGACCGGGCTCGAACTCGGGGCTTTTCATACGCGGTGCGGCGTCGTCGCAATCGCTCGTGCTGATCGACGGCGTGCGCGTCGAATCGGCGTCGCTCGGCGCGGCACAGCTATCGCAATTGATGCTCGACCAGATCGGGCGCGTCGAGGTCGTGAACGGCAACGTGTCGGCGCTCTATGGATCGAATGCGATTGGCGGCGTCGTGCAGATCTTCACGAAGGAAGGCGAGGCGCATCCGCCGCGCTTCGACTTCGAGGCCGAGTACGGCAGCTATCACACGCAGCGGCAATCGGCGGGCGTGAGCGGCGCGCTCGACAAGGACGGCCGCACGACCTTCAGCGTGAACGTCTCGCGCGAGAAAACCGACGGCTTCTCGTCGATCGATCCGGGAATCGCGCCCGGCGCCAATCCGAACGCGAACGGCTATCTGAACGAGAGCGTCGCGGCGACGCTGCGTCACAAGTTCAGCGACAAGTGGGACGTGGGCGTGCGCTTCCTGCAATCGAACGGCATCAACAGTTTCGACGATGCCTATGGCCAGCCGACCGATATCAACGAAACGCACGATCGCGTGCGCTCGGCGTCGGTGTTCGCGAACGGCCGCGTCACGGATAACTGGACGGCGCACTTCACGATCGCGCAGGGGCAGGACCGCGCGAACATCGAGCAGAACGGCGTCTATACGAGCCGTTTCGATTCGGAGAACCGGCAATATACGTGGCAGAACGACGTGCGGATCAGCGACGCGCACAAGCTGCTCTTCGGCTACGAGCATCTCGATCAGACGCTCGATTCCGATCAGTTCAGCGCGCCCGACCGTCATGTGAATTCGATGTTCGCGGGTTACGTGGGGCACATCGGCGCGAACGAGTTGCAGGCGAATCTGCGCCGCGATCAGTATTCCGATTTCGGCGGCGCGAACAGCTACTATCTGGGCTACGCGTATGACTTCGACGCGCACTGGAAGGCGAGCGCGAGCTATTCGGCCTCGTTTCGCGCGCCGAGCTTCGACGATCTCTACTATCCGCTGAGCGGCAATCCGTCGATTCAGCCGGAGCGGAGTCATTCGGTCGAGGCGGCGTTGCAGTACGCATCGAATGCGCTCGGCGTGGTGCGCGTGACGCTTTTTCAGACGCGCTATTCGAATTTGATCGATTACGTGTCCGACGGCGGCTTCTACTATGTCGCGCAGAACGTCGGGCGCGCGAAGGTGCAGGGCATCGAGGGATCGTGGGCGGGGCACGTCGGCGCAACGGATGTGCGCGCGGGCGTCACGTTCCAGAATCCCGTCGACGAAACGAATCACGAGGATTTGACGCGGCGCGCGCGGCATTTCGCGACGCTGACGGCGCATCGCACGATCGGGCCGTGGCGCGTCGGTGGCGAATGGATCGTGAGCGGTCAACGCAGCGATTACGATTCGACGCTCGCGGGCTACGGCATCGTGAATCTGTCGGCGCGCTACGACATCTCGAAGTCGTGGTACGTCACGGCGCGCATCGACAACCTGTTCGACAAGGACTATGAACTTGCGTACTCGTACAACACGCCACGACGCGGCGCGTACATCACGTTGGGCTGGCATCCGTCGTGAGCCGGGTGGCTGAACGTCCGCGCGCGATGAACGCGAGCCGCGCCACCGCGATCTGGATCGCGCTCGGCGCAGCGACGCTCGTCGTGCTGGTCGCGTCGCTCGCGATTGGCAGCGTCGCGTTGCCCGTATCGCGTGCGATCGGCGCGCTCTTTCACGCGCACTCGGCGACGCCCGATATCGCCGATGACATCGTGCTGACCTTGCGTCTGCCGCGCGCGCTCGCGGGCTTCGCGTCGGGCGCATTGCTCGCGTTCGCCGGCGCGCTGCTGCAAGTGCTGTTGCGCAATCCGCTGGCGGAACCGTACGTGCTCGGCGTATCCGGCGGCGCGGCGACCTTCGCGCTTGCCGCGATGCTCGGGTCGCTGCCGTGGTGGGGCGTCGATATCGCGGCTTGCGCGGGCGCGTTCGCATCGATCGTTCTGGTCCTCGGACTCGCGCGCAAGGACTTGTGGCAAAGCGGACAGGACGCATCGCCGAGGCTCTTGCTGACGGGTGTCGTGATCGCATCGGGATGGGGCGCGCTCATCACGCTGATCCTGAGCGTCGCGCCCGAGAACCGTTTGCGCGGCATGATCTTCTGGCTGACGGGCGATCTCAACGGCGCGGCGGCGCCATGGCCCGCGCTGATCGCGCTCGCCGTCGTGCTCGCGGTCATCGTTCCCGTCGCACCGCAACTGAACGTGCTCTTGCGCGGCGATACGACCGCGCGCGCGCTCGGCGTGCCGGTCGAGCGCTTGCGTCTGCGCGTGTATCTCGTCGCATCGATCGCGGCGGCGGCCGCCGTGACGACGGCGGGCACCATCGGCTTCGTCGGGCTCGTCGTGCCGCATCTGCTGCGCCTCGCGTTCGGCAACGATCAGCGCATGCTCGTGCCCGCCGCCGCGCTCGCGGGCGGACTCGCGGTGATGGCCGCCGATCTCGTCGCGCGCACGGTGATCGCGCCCGCGCAATTGCCGGTCGGCGTCGTCACGGCATTGATCGGCGTCCCGATGTTCCTGTGGATGCTGCTGCGGAGGCCGCGATGATTTTGCGGCTCGACGCCATCGTGCTTCGCGCGGGTAAGCGCACGCTCATCGACGGGCTCACGCAGTCGATCGAAGCGGGCGAAATGTGGTGCATCGCCGGGCCGAACGGCGCGGGCAAGACGACGCTCATCAACGTGCTCGCCGGGATTGCGAAAGCCGCATCGGGCAGCGTGTCGCTCGACGGCCGCGCGCTCGCGTCATGGCGCGCGACGGAACTCGCGCGCGCGCGCGCTTTGATGCCGCAAGCCGCGCACGACGCCTTCAGCGCGAGCGTGCTCGATACCGTGCTGCTCAACCGCTTTCCGCATCTCACCGGCTGGGGCTGGGAGAGCGACGAGGATCGCGCCGCCGCGCACGCCGCGCTCGAAACGTTGGGTCTCGCATCGTTCGCGTCGCGCGACGTGCTGACGCTTTCCGGCGGCGAACGCCAGCGTGTCGCGCTCGCCGCCGTGCTGTGCCAGAACGCGCCGCTGCTGTTGCTCGACGAACCGCTTTCGCATCTCGACCTGCATCATCAGATCGATTGCCTGCACGCGTTGCGCGACGCGGCGCGCGCGCACAAGCGCACCGTAATCTTCTCGTGCCACGATCTGAATCTCGCGCGCCGTTTCGCGACGCACGCGCTTCTGCTCGACGGCAACGGCGGCGCTCATGCGGGACTCGTCGCCGACGTGCTCACGGCCGAACGCGCGAGCGCCGCATTCGGCTATCCGCTCGCGTTGATTCGCGATGGCGAGCACGAAGCGCTCGTGCCTTCCATCCCTCGCTCATGAAAGGAATTCCGATGTCCACGAATAACGGCATCCCGATGCCCCGCGCGCTCGACCGCGCCATCGAAGGCGAACTGCGCCGCATCATCGACACGAAGACGAAGCCGCCCGGCAGTCTCGGGCGGCTCGAAGACATCGCGCTGCAAATGGGCCTGATTCAACGCACGGCGAAGCCGCGCATCGAGCGTCCCGCGATGATCGTCTTCGCGGGCGATCACGGCATCGCGAAAGAGGGCGTGAGCTCGTATCCGCAGGAAGTGACCGCGCAGATGGTCGCGAATTTTCTGGCGGGCGGCGCTGCGATCAACGCGCTGTCGCGCTCGGTCGGCATGACGCTCGAAGTCGTCGATGCGGGCGTCGCGACGCCGATTCCCATCGATCATGGATACGAGCGTCTGTCGCTCGGGCTCGGCACGCGCAACTTCGCGCACGAACGCGCGATGTCGCGCGAGACCGCGCTCGAAGGCATCACGCGCGGCGCGGCGCGCGTGCGGCATCACGCGTCGCTCGGCACGAACGTGATCGGCTTCGGCGAAATGGGCATCGCGAATACGTCGGCGGCGGCATGTCTGATGAGCCGTCTGTGCGATCTGCTGATCGACGAATGCGTCGGGCGCGGCACCGGTCTCGACGAGCGAGGACTCGCGCACAAGCGCGAGGTGCTGTCTAAAGCGCTCGCGCTGCATCGCGATGAAGGCGATGCGATCGACACGCTCGCGACCTTCGGCGGCTTCGAAATCGCGATGATGACGGGCGCGTATCTCGCCGCCGCGTGCGCGGGCATGACGATACTCGTCGATGGTTTCATCGCGACTTCCGCGTTGCTGGTTGCATCGAAGATCGCGCCTGACGTGCTCGACTATTGCGTGTTCGCGCATGCATCGAACGAGACGGGGCATCGCCGGATGCTCGCGCATTTCGGTGCCGCGCCGCTGCTGCAACTCGAGTTGCGTCTGGGCGAAGGCACGGGCGCGGCGCTCGCGTTGCCGATCCTGCGCGCGGCCGTCGCGTTCGTCGACGAAATGGCGAGCTTCGAGTCGGCGGGCGTCTCGAATAAAGCCGACTGAGATGCGCCCGCTCGACGAACTGCGCTATTTCTTCACCGCGCTCGGCTATTTCACGCGCGTGCCGGTGCCGCGCTGGGTCGGCTTCGAGCGCGACTATCTGAACGCGGCGGCGCGCTATTTTCCGCTCGTCGGCGCGATGGTCGGCGGCGTCGCGGCGCTGGTGTATCTCGCGGCGTTGCGCGTGTTTCCGGCGGGCATCGCGGTGCTGCTTTCGATGGCCGCGACGCTCGTCTTGACCGGCGCGTTTCACGAAGACGGACTCGCCGATTGCGTCGATGCCTTCGGCGGCGCATACACGCGCGAGGACGCGTTACGCATCATGCACGACTCGCGCATCGGCGCGTTCGGCGCGATTGCGTTGATGATCGCTCTCGCGCTGAAATGGCAGACGCTCGCCGCATTGCCGCCGCAACGCGTCGCGTGGACGATGATCGCCGCGCACGCCGCGAGCCGCGCGTTCGCAATCAGCTATCTCGTCACGCTCGATTACGTGCGCGCCGAAGGCAAGGCGAAGCCGGTCGCGCAGCGCATGAGCGTGTCGTCGTTCGCGCTGGCGCTCGCGTTCGGCCTGCCGTGGCTCTTCGTGACCGACTGGAAGCTCGCGTGCGTGACGATCGTCGCGCTGATCGTTCTGCGCTTGTTCATCGGACGGTACTTCGTGCGGCGCATTGGCGGTTACACGGGCGATTGCCTCGGTTTCGCGCAGCAAGTGTTCGAGATCGCGATCTATCTCATAGGGCTCGCATGGATCTCGTCCTGATCCGGCATCCGGAAGTCGCCGTCGATGCGGGCGTTTGCTACGGGCAAACCGATGTGCCTTTGCAGCGCGATGCGCGCGAATCGGCGAGCGCGTTGACGGCGCGCATGAAGGCGCTGAACGTGCCCCCATGCGTCGATGGATGGCACGCGAGTCCGCTCGTGCGTTGCGCTTCGATCGCGCGTGCGCTGGGCGGCGACGTTCATCCCGACGCACGTCTGGCCGAGATGCACTTCGGCGCGTGGGAAGGGCGCGCGTGGGACGCGATCGATCGCGCGCTGATCGATGCATGGGCCGACGATATCGCCCATGCGCGTCCGCACGGCGGCGAGAGTCTCGCGCAGTTCGCGCATCGCGTGATCGCGTGGTTCGATGCGACGTGTGTCGATGAACGGGCCGTGCATGTCGTCGCGCATGCGGGCGTCGTGCGCGTGCTTGCTGCGCATCTGCTCGGCGTCGCGCGTGAATCGGCGTTGCAATGGCCGCTCGATTTCGGCGGGATCGCGTGGTTCAGGCGCGTGCGCGGGCAGTGGCTGCTTGTGCGGTGGAACGCCTGACTACTTCGTCCTCCGCTCGCGCGCGATTTCCAAATCGCGGCACAGCTCATCCGCGCCCAGCGCAAGCCGCGGCGTCGGCCGATTGATGAGATCGCCGTCGATGCCGAAAAGATTGCCGCGCGCCACCGCCGTCATCGATGTCCAGCGCCGCCATCTTTCGAGCGCGGGCAACGGGCGATCCGGCTTCGTCGCGCCAGGCGTCGCCGTGACGATCGCTTCCGGATTCGCCGCGAGCACGGCTTCGGTCGATATCGTCGGCACGCGCGGTTTCTCAGCTGCGAACACGTTCGCGCCGCCGCACAAGCCGATCACTTCGTCGAAAACGTTGTCGCGATTGAGCGTCATCAACGGATCGTCCCACACCTCATAGAACACGCTCACGCGCGGCCGTTCCGCGTAACGCGCACGCAATCGCGCAATCTCGCGCGTGAAGGCATCGGACGCGGCGCGTGCCTCATTCTGCGTGCCGAGCAGCGCGCCGAGCTTGCCGATGCTCGCCGCGATATCGTCGAGATGCTTCGGCTCGCTGAAATAGATCGGCACGCCGAGCGCCTGCAGCCGATCCATCTGACGCGCCGCATTTCCATGCCGCCACACGACGATCAGATCCGGATGCAACGCGACGATGCGCTCGAGATCGAGCGCCTTGTTGTCGCCGACGCGGGCAATCGCCTGCGCCTCTTTCGGATAATCGCTATACGTCACCGCGCCGACGACGCGCGCGCCGCCGCCCGCCGCGAACAGCAACTCGGTGACATGCGGCGCGAGACTGACGACACGTTCGGCGGGCTTCGCGAGCGTGACGGACGCGCCGCTGTCATCGACGACGGTGATCGCATGCGCTTGCGTCACCGCGAAGCCGATCAGCAGGGCAATCGCACGGCGCAACCTCACGCGCAAATCTCCCGCAGCGCGAGCGACAGGCGCGCCCAGTCGCCTTCCGCGCCTGGCAATCCGATGCGCAGGCTCGGCGTCATGCCGGGCAGATCGAAAAGACGCGTCCAGATGCCGCGCAACGCGAGCGCGTGTTGCAGTTCGGGCGCTTTCGGCGTCGCTGTCCACGCGAAAAGCGGCGTCGCGCGCACGTCGAAACCGTAGATCGCGATCGATGCGGCAAGGCGCGCGCCATCGCGATGCAGACGCTCGCGCATTTCGCGCTGCCACGCGATATCGGCGAAAGCGGCGGCGACCGCATGTCGCGCCGGGCCGCTCACGGTCCATGCGCCGAGCGCGTCGCGCAACGCGTCGGCGAGCGCGGGCGCGGCCAGCACGAAACCCGCGCGAATGCCCGCGAGCCCGAAAAACTTGCCGACCGAGCGCAGCACGACGAGCCCGTCGTGCGCCGTCTCGCTCGCCAGCGACGATGCGGGATCGGTATCGGCGAACGCTTCATCGACGATCAGCGTGCCGCCGCGCGAGGCGAGCTGTTCGTGCCAGGAAAGCAGCGTGTCGCGCGCGACGCGCTCGGCCGTCGGATTGTTCGGATTGGCGACGATGACGTGATCGAACGTATCGGGCAAATCGTGCTTCGTGATGTCGAGCGTGGCGATCGCGTGGCCCGCGCGTGCGAACGCGGGCGCGTATTCGCCGTACGTGAGCGGCGCGACGGCCGCCGTGCCGCGGCGCAAAAGCGCGGGCAACGCGCGTATCGCCGCCTGCGATCCCGCCACCGGCAACGCGAGCGGCGCGCCGTAGTAGCGCGCGGCGTCTTCGGCGAGGCCGTCGTCGTCTTCGGGCAGGCGCCGCCACGCATCGGGCGCGACGGGCGGCACCGGATAGCCGTGCGGATTGATGCCGGTCGACAGATCGAGCCAGTCATCGAGAGATATCGCGTAGCGGCGCGCGGCCTCGCGCAGATTGCCGCCGTGCCGGATGGATTGCGTCATGTCAGTCAGCCACTCGTCGTTACGCTCAGAACCGCGATCATCAATAGCACCGCGAGCCACATCAATGTCGCGCGCTCGACGAGCCGCAACGCCGCGACGACATGCTTCGCCGTCGCCGGATGGCCCGCGCCGAGCGTCGGACGCGTTTCGAGCACGCCGTGATACACCGCCGCGCCGCCGATCAGCACGTTGAGACTGCCGGCGCCCGAGGCCATCACCGGCCCCGCGTTCGGGCTGTCCCACGAGCGCGCCTGCGTGCGCCAGCAGTGCCACGCCATGTGGGTGTCGCCGGCGAGCGCGTAGGTCGCGGCCGTGAGGCGCGCGGGGATGAAGTTGAGCACATCGTCGAAGCGCGCGGCCGCCCAGCCGAAACGCAGAAAGCGCGGCGTGCGATAACCCCACATCGCGTCGAGCGTGTTGGCGAGGCGGAACATCAGCGCGCCGGGGCCGCCCGCGACCGCGAACCAGAAGAGCGCGCCGAAGATCGCATCGTTGCCGTTTTCCAGCGCCGATTCGACCGCAGCGCGCGAGAGCGCGTTTTCATCGGCTTGGGATGTATCGCGCGACACGATGCGCGACGTCAGCACGCGCGCGTGATCGATATCGCCGAAACTCAACGCGCGAGCGATCGGCGCGATGTGCTGGCGCAGGCTTTTCGCGCCGAGGGCGAACCAGAGCAGCAGAACATGCACGAGACACGCATACGCCAACGGCAGCGCGCCGACCAGAAACCACGCGATGCCGACCGGCGGCGCGACCAGCGCGAACCACGCGAGGATGCCCGCCGGCCGCGCGCGAAAGCCGGTGTTCACGCGCGTTTCGAGCTTCGTCGCGAGATTGCCGAAGCCGACGAGCGGATGCCGCGCGCGCGGCTCGCCGAAGATGCGATCGACGATCACGCCGAGCACGGCGAGAAGCGCCATTGCGTAGGCGGAAAGAAGGAGCATCGCGCTAACCCTTGAGCGCGAGCGGAAGGCCCGCGACCATCAGCGTCGCGCGTGTGCTCGCGGCCGCGACGCGTTGATTCAGCCGGCCGAGTTCATCGACATAAAGACGCGTGACGGAGCCGAGCGGCACGACGCCCAGCCCGATTTCGTTGCTCACGACGATCACTTTGCCTTTCGTCTGCCCGAGCGCCGCGTCGAATTGCGCGAAGGCATCGCGGGCGCTGTCGGGCAGAACGGCGATTTCGTCGCTCATCGCTTCTTTCGAGAAAAGCAGATTCGCGAGCCACAGCGTCAGGCAGTCGATCAGCACGCAATGTCCCGCGCGATCCGCTTCGCGCAACGCGCCCGCGAGATCGAGCGGCGCTTCGACGAGCGCCCAGTGTGCGGGCCGGCGCCCGCGATGCAGCTTCACGCGTTCGGCGAACTCCGCGTCGCCGACGCGCGCAGTCGCGATATACGTCACGGGCAGGCCGCTTTCGGCGGCGAGCCGTTCGGCGTGCGCGCTCTTGCCGGAGCGTGCGCCGCCGAGGATGAAAGTGAGGTCGGGGGTCATCGCGATATTGTACTGACGGGCTAAGATAGCGCGTCGCTCTTCATGGGAATCCTCCGATGCCATTCACGCCACGCGGCACGCTGATGATTCAGGGCACGACGTCCGATGCCGGCAAAAGCACGCTCGTCGCCGGATTGTGCCGCCTCGCCCGGCGCGGCGGGGTGCGCGTCGCGCCGTTCAAGCCGCAGAACATGGCGCTCAATAGCGCAGTGACCGTCGATGGCGGCGAGATCGGCCGCGCGCAGGCGCTTCAGGCGATCGCGGCGGGCGTCGATGCGCGCATCGACTTCAATCCGGTCCTGCTCAAGCCGACGAGCGATCGCGGCGCGCAGGTCATCATCCACGGTCACGCGCACGCGAACCTCGACGCGCGCGCGTATCACGCGTACAAGCGCATCGCGTTCGACGCCGTGCTCGCGTCGTACGAGCGCTTGCAGAAGGACTTCGACGCGGTGATCGTCGAAGGCGCGGGCAGTCCCGCCGAAATCAATCTGCGCGACGGCGATATCGCCAACATGGGCTTCGCGGAGCGCGTCGATTGCCCGGTCGTGCTCGTCGCCGATATCGATCGCGGCGGCGTGTTCGCGCATCTCGTCGGCACGCTCGCGTGTTTGTCGGAGAGCGAAAGGGCGCGCGTTCGCGGCTTCGTCATCAACCGGTTTCGCGGGGATATCGGCTTGTTGAAGCCGGGGCTCGACTGGCTGGAAGCGCAGACGGGCAAGCCGGTGTTCGGCGTGCTGCCGTATCTGCACGGCCTGACGCTCGACGCCGAGGACATGCTGCCGAGCCAGCCGCACACGCGGGGCGATGCACCCGCGCTGAAGGTGATCGTGCCGGCGCTGCCGCGCATCAGCAATCACACGGATTTCGATGCGCTGCGGGCGCATCGTCAGATCGACTTCAGCTATGTGCGCGCGGGCGTTGCGCCGCCGCCCGCCGATCTGATCGTGCTGCCCGGTTCGAAGAGCGTGCAGCGCGATCTCGCATGGCTGCGCGAAAACGGCTGGGATCGCGCGATCGAACGGCATCTGCGATACGGCGGCAAGGTGCTCGGCATATGCGGCGGCATGCAGATGCTCGGACGCGAGATCGACGATCCCGATGGCGTCGAAGGCGCGGCGGGGTGCGTGGGCGGGCTCGGGCTGCTCGATCTCTCGACCGTGCTAACGCCGCAGAAGCAACTGGAGAATGTCACCGGACGGTTGACCATCGGCGATGCCAAAGCGCCCGTGCGCGGCTATGAAATCCACATGGGCCGCACGCGCGGACCGGCGCTCGCGCGGCCGCTGGTCGCGCTGGACGGCGGGCGTGTCGACGGCGCGGTATCGGATGACGGCCAGATCGCCGCGACGTATCTGCACGGCGTTTTCGATACGCCCGAAGCCTGCGCCGCGCTGCTCGCATGGGCGGGCGTAAAAGACGCCGAGCTGCTCGATTATCCGGCGCTGCGCGAGGCGTCGCTGGATCGCCTCGCCGATTCGTTCGCGCAGTCGCTCGATCTGGACGCGCTACAAGCTGCCTTCGGTCAATAAAGAATCATCTGCGTGCAACGGAACATGGCGATCAGCTTGCCGTCGCCGTTCGTGACCGTCGCGTCCCACACCTGTGTGCTGCGCCCGAGGTGCACGGCCGTCGCCTTCGCGACGATCCTGCCTTCGCGCGCCGTCGAAACGTGGTTGCTCTTCAGTTCGAGCGTCGTGAAGTTCTGCGCCTTCTCCGGCAGATGCGCGATGCACGCGTAGCCGCAACACGTATCCGCGAGGCCGACGACCGTCGCCGCATGCAGAAAGCCATTCGGCGCGAGCAATTCCGGGCGGATCGTGAGTTCGCCGCTCAACTGGCCCTGATCGAGCGAGATCAGTTGCACGCCAAGCAGCTCGGGCAGGCGGCCTTTCTGGCGATTGCGAAGAAAATCGAGCGTGACATCGGGGCGAAGGGGCGTCATGAGCGTTCGGTCGGTTGAAATGGAGGAAGGCGTACGGCCGTTCGGGAGAGATGCCGGCCGCGCGAGTTTTGCCGATAATATCAACGCTCGAAATCATGCACCTGTTCTAGTCAAGACGAAATCCTGCGCGGCGCGGAAACACTGCGCGAGCGCGCCCAACAAAATCCAGGACACTTCATGACCGTGATCGTGGTGGCAAATCCTAAAGGCGGCGTCGGCAAAAGCACGCTCGCAACCAATCTGGCCGGCTATTTCGCGGCGCAAGGCGAATGGGTCGCGCTCGCGGATCTCGACAAGCAGCGCTCGTCGCACGCGTGGCTTTCGCTGCGCGTCGATATGCTGCCGAAGATCGAGGAATGGGCCGTCGACGTCGATTCTCCCGCGAAGCCGCCCAAAGGTCTGGAGAAAGCCGTCGTCGATACGCCCGCCGGCGTGCACGGCAACCGCCTGTCGCTCGCGCTGGATCTCGCCGATAAAGTGATCGTGCCGCTCCAGCCGTCGATGTTCGATATCCTCGCGACGCAGGACTTTCTCACGCGGCTATCGAAGGAGAAGGCGGTGAGGAAGGGCGCGATTCAGGTCGGCGTGGTCGGCATGCGCGTCGATGCACGCACGCGCTCGGCCGAACAGTTGCATCGTTTCGTCGAAGGACTCGATTTGCCGGTGCTCGGCTTCTTGCGCGATACGCAGAACTACGTGCAGCTCGCCGCGCACGGCCTCACGATCTGGGACGTGGCCAAAAGCCGCGTCGAAAAGGATCTGGAGCAGTGGGAGCCGATCATCGACTGGGTGTCGAAGAAATGAAAAAAGCCGGCGTCCGTTGAGGAACGCCGGCTTCGTCGGACGAAAACCGCCCGGAAATCAGGTCCAGTTCTGCGTCGGGACGTGATCGCGGCTGCCCTTGATGCGATTGTCCTCGTCGACGAACACGAGGTTCGGCTTCCAGCCCGCCTTGATCTCTTCCTCGTCGACTTGCGCGAACGCCGCGATGATGACGAGATCGCCGAGTTGCGCGCGGCGCGCCGCCGAGCCGTTCAGCGAAATCATGCCGCTGCCGCGCTCGCCCTTGATCGCGTACGTGGTCAGGCGCTCGCCGTTGTTCACGTTCCAGATGTCGATCTGCTCGTTTTCCATCAGGTTCGCGGCGTCGAGCAGGTCTTCGTCGATCGCGCACGAGCCTTCGTAATGCAATTCGCAATGCGTGACCGTCGCGCGGTGAATCTTCGATTTCAACAAGGTGCGCTGCATGATGCTTCCTTCCTTCAGATTTCCAGATTGTCGATGAGACGCGTCGCGCCGAGCTTGGCCGCCGCGACCACGACGAGCGGCGCGTCGCTTTCGTCGGCGCCCGGCGCGATCAGGTTCGAGCGTTTGCGCACGCTGATGTAGTCCGGCTTCCAGCCGCGGTCGGCGAGCGCGTTCATCGCGTCGCGTTCGAGTGCGGCGATATCGCGATTGCCCGACAGCACGGCTTCGCGCACGCGCTGCAACGCGGCGGCGAGCTGCGGCGCTTCGGCGCGCTCGTCGGCGGACAGGAAGCGGTTGCGCGACGACAGCGCGAGGCCGTCTTCATCGCGCACGGTTTCCGCCGCGACGATTTCCGTCGGCAGCGCGAACTGATGGCACATGGCGCGCACGATCATCAACTGTTGATAATCCTTCTTGCCGAACACCGCGACGCGCGGCTGCACGCACGACATCAGTTTCATGACGACGGTGCACACGCCCGTGAAAAAGCCGGGGCGGAATTCGCCTTCGAGAATGTCGCCGAGATTGTGCGGCGGATGCACGCGATACTCCTGCGGCTCCGGATACATGTCCGTCTCGGTCGGCGCGAACAGCACGTAGACGTTCTCTTTCTGCAGCTTTTCGATGTCGTCCTGCAGCGTGCGCGGATATTTGTCGAAATCTTCGTTCGGGCCGAACTGCAGACGATTCACGAAAATGCTCGCGACCACGGGATCGCCGTGCTGGCGCGCGAGACGCATCAGGGAGAGATGGCCTTCGTGGAGGTTGCCCATCGTCGGGACAAAGGCGGTTCGGTTCTGGCCGCGCAACTGGTCGCGCAGTTCGTGGATGGAGCTGATGACTTTCATCGAGCGGGTGTCTCCTGTCGAGCGGCCGGTGCGCCGCCACGCGGAAAAAGATAAGAAAGACTAGGCAGGAGAATACGCGAGCCGCACGTAGATCGGCGCGTAGGGTTCGGCCTGCGTGATTTCGATCAGCGATTCGCGCGACAGCTCCAGCATCGCGATGAAGTTCACGACGACTACCGGCACGCCGCGCGTGGTGTCGAAGAGTTCCGTGAACTCCATGAAGCGCGCGTTCTGCAGACGCCGCAGGATCACGCTCATGTGCTCGCGCACCGAAAGCTCTTCGCGCGTGATCTTGTGATGCTGCACGAGCTTCGCGCGCTTGATGACGTCGGCCCACGCGGCGCGCAGGTCGTTCATGTCGACGTCGGGGAAGCGCTGCTCGGCGGACTGCTCGATGTAAATGTCCGCGCGCAGGAAGTCGCGGCCGAGTTGCGGCAACTGGTCGAGCTTCTGCGCGGCGAGTTTCATCTGCTCGTATTCGAGCAGACGCCGCACGAGTTCCGCGCGCGGATCTTCGGCTTCTTCGCCGGTGTCGGCCTTCTTGACCGGCAGCAGCATGCGCGACTTGATCTCGATCAGCATCGCGGCCATCAGCAGATATTCCGACGCCAGCTCGAGATTCGATTCGCGAATCTGATCGACGTAGCCGAGATATTGCGCGGTGACATCCGCCATCGGGATGTCGAGCACGTTGAAGTTCTGCTTGCGGATGAGATAGAGCAGCAGGTCGAGCGGGCCTTCGAAGGCTTCGAGAAAGATCTCGAGCGCGTCGGGCGGGATGTACAGGTCGGTCGGCAGCTTCCAGAGCGGCTCGCCGTACAGGTGCGCGATCGCGACGCCGTCGATGGTGTCGGGCGTCGAATCGGTTGCGGGCGTGGCGAGCGCCACGGCACGGTCTTCCCGGGCTTCGTCGCGCTTTGCCTCAGACGGCGAATGCGCGGACGATTGCGGCTCGCGGCCTGCTGCGCTCACGTTCAGAAGTTCTGGTAATAGACGTAGGGCGTCTGGTTCACGCGCGATTGCTGCTGCGTGGTGCGCTCGTCGAGGTCGATCGGCTGCTTGTCCCACAGTAGCGCGCGGCCGCGGCGCTGTTCTTCTTCCAGCGAGGGCTTCTGCTCTTTCAACTGATTGATGAACTGGGTGATATCCGACTGATACATGATCCGGCTTCCGTTGAGGTCGAGGCGTGAGCCTGTGATTTTGCCTGTGCGCGCAATTTTACCGCAAGCGCGCGGCAGTTTCGTCGCCCGGAAGGCGCACGCGCGTGCAGCTTTCGCGGAACCCACGCGGCGCGCAGCCGTCCAACGGCGCACGTCCGGCGCGAGATGGCCGCTTTTGCGGCGTGCGTCCATGCCGATGTGGTGAAATAGCGCCTGCGTCCGATTGCGTCGGCTGCAAGTTTTACCTCGAATCCCACTTTTTCCCGATGCCGGAGGTCACGTTTGGCGGGGCGTTCGTTTGATCCGCTGCGCGCGTGGCGCGTAAGGCCGCGCGGCATGAGCCGCTGGCCGGCCCTGATTGTGGCGCTCGTCGCGTTCGGCTTCGCTGCGCCCGCTTGCGCCAAGTACGACGTCGACATCGACGCGCCGCGCAGCATCAAGAAGCTGCTGAAGGAGAACCTCGATCTCTCCCGTTTCGCCAAGCGCGACGACGTCAGCGACGACCAGTTCCAGTTCCTCGTCACCGCGACGCCGAAGGACGTGCGCGATCTCGTCGCGACGGAAGGCTATTTCACGCCCATCGTGCGTACGGACGTCACGACCGTCGACGACAAGCGCAACGTCAAGGTGAGCGTCGATCCCGGCCCGCGCACGATGGTCGCCTCGGTGCAACTCAATTTCACGGGCGCGGTGACGACCGAAGATCGCGCGCAGGAGAACGCGGCGCGTTTCGCTTTTTCGGTCAGCGAAGGCGATCCTTTCACGCAAAGCGGCTGGGACGACGCTAAAAACGCCGCGCTGCGGGCCCTGCAATCGAAACGCTATCTCGGCGCGAAGATCGTGCGTTCGCAGGCGCGCATCAATCCGCGCGCGCATCTGGCCGATCTCTCCGTGACGTTCGACAGCGGCCCGACCTTCACGCTCGGCAAGCTCGAGGTGAGCGGCCCGAAGCGCTATCCCGCGTGGATCATCGACCATGTGAATCCGATCCGCGAAGGCGAGGTCTACGACATCGCGCGCCTGAACGAG
Organism: Caballeronia sp. LZ008; assembly: GCF_031451435.1. Taxonomy (NCBI): domain Bacteria; kingdom Pseudomonadati; phylum Pseudomonadota; class Betaproteobacteria; order Burkholderiales; family Burkholderiaceae; genus Caballeronia; species Caballeronia sp. LZ008. The sequence continues at coordinate 630,983 of NZ_JARUXK010000001.1, forward strand.
TTGCAGCGCCAGATCCAGAACACGCCGTATTACGCGAGCGTCGCGATCGATGCGGACAGCGACGTGAACAAGCCGGTCGACACACCGCTGCATGTGAAGGTGAGCGAGTATCCGTACAACAGCATCCGCTACGGCGTGGGTTACGCGACGGACACGGGTTTCCACATTCAGGGCGCCTACAGCTATCTCAATACGTTTGGCGCGGCGTACCCGTTCACGATTTCCGGGCGGCTCGACCAGACGCAGCAATACGGCCGCGTGCAACTCGCGATGCCGCCCGATTCGTCCGGCTGGGTCAACGCCGTGTTCGGCTCGTACACGATCACCGACGTCTCGAGCACGAAGATCTATAGCGGGCGCGTCGGCGTGCAGCGTTCGCGCTCGCGTCAGAACATCGACACGACGTATTCGCTGACCTTCTACGACGACCGCCTGACGCAGAACGAGCCGAATCCGTCGACGGCGCGTGCGCTCGTGCCCGCGTGGAGCTGGGTGCGCCGCGACGTCGACGATCCGCTGTTTCCGCGCCGCGGCAACATCATCCGCGCGGAGGCGGGTTTCGCCGTCAAGGGCGTGATGGCCGATCAGACTTTCGCGCGCCTGTACACCAACGCGCTGCAATACGTGCCGCTCGGCAAGAACGATCTGCTCGTGTTTCGCGCGGAGTTTGGCGGCGTGTTCACGAGCGGGCCGTCGAGCGGCGTGCCGGCTTCGCTGCTGTTCCGCGCGGGCGGCGCGAATTCGGTGCGCGGCTATAGCTATCTGAGCATCGGCAACAATGTGGCCGGCTCGATCCTGCCGACCAAATACATGGTGACGGCCAGCAGCGAATATCAGCACTGGTTCACGCACGACTGGGGCGGCGCGGTGTTCTTCGACATCGGCACCGCGACCGACAACTGGAGCGAGCGCGTGTTCGATCCGGGCGTGGGCGTCGGCGCGCGCTGGCGCAGTCCCGTCGGCCCGGTCAACGTCGACCTGGCGTATGGGCTGAAGAACAAGAGCATCAAACCGTATCTGACGCTCGGCATCGCGTTCTGATGCGTGAGAACGATGAAGGACATTGAATCGGCATGACGGACCCGAACAAGCAGGCGGACGCCGAAGCGCCGCCGCCCGAAAACGTTGGCGGCGGCGACGGCGGCGCGCAGAAACCGCCGCCGCGCAAAAGCGGCTGGCGCCGTTTGGCGCGGTGGATCGGCGCGCTCGTGCTCGTCGTCGTGCTGATCGCCGGGATCGCCATCGGCACGGTCTTTTACGTGCTGACGACCGAGCGCGGCACGCGCTACGCATGGAACGCGGCAACGAAGCTGCTCAAGGGGCAACTTACCGGCAAGCTCGACGGCGGCGCCATCGCGACCGGCCTGCAACTGCGCGACGTGCGCTGGAAGGACGGCAAGGGCACGGATATCGCAGTGGATAGCGTGTCGGGCCGCTGGGCGCTCACACGCGAGCCGCTGCGCTTCACGATCGATTATCTGCACATCGGGACGGTCGATGCGCGCATTGCGCCGTCGAACGAGCCGAGCAAGAAAACGGAACTGCCCAAGGATCTGCGCATTCCGATTCAACTTGCGATCAACGATCTTTCCGTCGGGAAACTGCGTCTGCATCAGGGCACGGCGACGACCGAATTCTCGCGCCTGCTTTTCCACGGCCGAAGCGACGGCCAGCATCACGAAGCGGCGGTAGAGCGGCTCGACACGCCGTTCGGCGCGGTGACGGCGTCGGCGAAGCTCGATGGCGGCGCGCGTCCGTTTCCGCTTTCCGGCGATGCGGGCTATGCCGGCAAGGTCAACGACGAAACGGTGAACGTGAGCGCGCGGCTCTCGGGCTCGCTCGAAGACCTGATCGCCGACGTCGATGCGAGCGGCCTGAAACTCAACGGACGCGCGCACGTCGAGGCGCTGCCGTTCGCGGACGTGCCGCTCAAGTCGGCGCTCGTCACGTTCGATCACGTCAATCCGCAGGCGTTCGCGCCGGGCGCTCCCGAGGCCGACCTCGCCGTGCGCGCCGAAGTGAAGCCCGTCGAAGGCGCGGACCCGAACGCGTTCGTCGTCGCCGGGCCGGTGTCGATCGTGAACGCGAAGCCCGGTTCCATCGACAAGAAGCTGCTGCCGCTCATCGACGCGCACGCGAACGTGCGGCTCGACGCGTCCGAGCAAAGCATCACCGATCTCGATGTGCGGCTCCTGAAGAACGCGTCGGTGACGGGCGGCGGCGCGCTCAAAAGCGGCAAGGGCAAGTTCGACCTCAAGGTCGCGAAGCTCGATTTGAACGCGATCGAGCCGACGCTGCGCCCGACGGATTTCGCCGGACCGATCCGCATCGAGCTGGATGGCGACACGCAGCGCATCGCCGCCGACCTGAACGATCCGAAAGCCGCGATCCGCGCGCAGGCCAAAGTGAAGCTCGATCCGCAAGCGACCACGCTCGACGACGTGAAGCTCGCGGTCGGGAAGGGCCGCGTCGAAGCGAGCGGCGTGCTGAAGAAGGACGCGAATTCGAGCTACGACCTGAAGGCGAAAATCGTCGAGTTCAATCCGCTGCTGCTGCAACAGCAGTTGATCGCGCCGAAGCCCGCGCCGGCGAAGAAAGGCGCGAAGCCGTCGAACAAGCCGGCCGCGCCGGCGCGTGTCGTGGAAGCGCGCGTGAACGGCACGCTGGCGGCATCGGGGCAACTCGCGCCGACGCTCACGACGAAGGCGACCTTCAAGCTCACCGACAGCATGTACGACAATCTGCCGCTGACGGGCGAGGGCACGATACAGGTCGCGGGCATGCGGCTGTTGCCGAGCAAGGCGGCGCTGTCGGTGGCGGGCAACAACGTCGATCTGAACGGCAGCTTCGGCGCGCCCGGCGACCGGCTGCGCTTCAAGGTCGACGCGCCCGCGCTCGAACGGCTCGGCTTCGGCATCGCGGGCACGGCGAAGGCGGACGGCGATCTGACCGGCTCGATCGCGCATCCGAACATCGCGGCGAACTATCAGGCCGATGGCCTCGTGTTCGGCGCGAATCGGCTCGGTCACGCGGAAGGCCGCGCCGATATCCGCGACGGCGCGAACGGCGCGCTCGTCTTCACGCTGAAGGCGCGCGATGCGAGCACGGAAGACATCGACATCGCGAATCTCGACGCGAATCTGAACGGCACGCGCGCGCATCACACGCTCGACGTGACGGCGACCGGCAAGGTGCGCGGCCAGCCCGTGAATCTCGCGCTCGGCGCGAACGGCAAGTTCACCGACGCGCCCGACGGCCCGCACTGGGACGGCGCGATCACGAAGCTGTCGAACAAGGGCACGCCGTCGCTGAATCTCGAATCGCCGCTTTCGGTGAGCTACGGTCCGAAGCGTCTCGTGCTCGGCGCGACGCGGCTCGTCGCGGAAGGCGCGGTGCTGAATCTGAAATCGTTCGCGATGGAGAACGGCCGCCTGCAATCAGCGGGCACGCTGACGAACCTGTCGGTGCCGCATCTGCTCGACGTGCGCCAGACGCTGACGGGCGCGGAGCCGCCGATCCGCACCGATCTCGTTTTCGACGGCGACTGGAACTTCACGCTCGGCGCGACCGCGACGGGCTACGCGCAGATCAAGCGCCGCGCCGGCGACGTGACGATCGACGGTACGCGCGGCCTGTCGGCGCTCGGCATTTCCGATATCGCCGCGCGCGCGGATTTCACCGACGGCAACCGCCTGAACGCGTCGCTGCACGCCCAGGCGAGCCGCATCGGCGTGATCGATGCCAACGTGCACACGCCACTCGTCAATCGCGACGGCATGCTCACCATCGACGACAACGCGCCGCTGACCGGCGCCATCAACGCGAACGTGCCGGAATTGCGCACGACCGGCGGCCTGCTCGGCGCGAACTATCTGCTCGGCGGCAGGATTGCGCTCAAGCTGGTGATCGCGGGCATCGTCGCGAAGCCGAATCTGTCGGGCTCGCTGACGGGCGACAACATTTCCGCGACGGTCGTCGATCAGGGCGTGCAACTGAAGGACGGCATCATCCGCATTGCGCTGTCGGAGAATCTCGTCGATTTTCAGCGCGTCGAGTTTCATGGCGCGAGCGGCACGCTGCGCGCGACCGGCAAGGTGCGCCTCGATCAGCAGGAGCCCGATCTGACCGCGAGCATCATCGCGGACAAGCTGGAGCTGTTCGCATCGCCGGATCGCGAGCTGATGCTCTCCGGCAGCGCGACGATCGCGAACGCGGGCTTGCAGGGCGGCATGGCGATCGACGGCAAGTTCACCGTCGATCACGCGCTCATCGATCTGCCGGAATCGTCCGCGCCGTCTCTCGGCGACGATGTCGTGATCGAGCGTCCCGATGGCACGATCAAGGGCGAGAACCAGTCGATCACCGCGAAGACCGAGAAGCCGGTCGGGCCGTTCACGCCGCGCGCGAACATCGGGATCGATCTCGGTCAGCACTTCCGCTTCAAGGGCGCGGGTGCGGACCTCGGCCTCGCGGGCACGATTACGGCGATGAGCGCGCCGAACATGCCGCTGCGCGCGGTCGGCAACGTGCGCGTGACGACGCCGGGTTCGTCGTACACGGCGTTCGGGCGCAAGCTGAACATCGAGAACGGTTTCTTCACGTTCAACGGGCCGGTGGCGAATCCCGGCCTCAACATTCTCGCGATGCGGCGCAATCAGGAAGTCGAGGCGGGTGTGCAGGTGACGGGCACGGTGCAGGCGCCGGTCGCCAAGCTGATTTCCGAGCCGAGCGTGCCAGACAACGAAAAGCTCTCGTGGCTGCTGTTCGGCCACGGCACCGATCAGGGCAACAACGTCGGCCAGCAGAGCGCGATGACGAGCGCGCTCGCGCTGCTCGGAAGCCGCGGCGGCGCGAAGATCGCGCAGACGGTCGGACTGGACGAGTTCACGGTCGGATCGAGCGAAGTGGGCCTGACCGATCCGCAAGTCGTGCTGCTGTCGAAGGCGATCAACGAACGGCTCGTGATCGGCTACGAGCAAGGCTTGCAATCGGCGAGCAACGCGGTCAAGGCGACGCTGAACCTGTCGCGGTTCTGGGCCGTGACGGTGTACGGCGGGACGTATCAGGGCGTCGATCTGTCTTATACGCGGCGCTTCAATCGCTGGTCGAGGCTGTGGTCGTCGTCTTCGTCGGCATCGCGGGCGTCGGCTGTGCAGCCATCGGCGGCCTCGGGGGCGTCGGGCGTGAGCGCGCCGTTCGGGGCATCGGCGACGGAAGTGGAATCGGACTGAGCATCGTCTGCTTCAAGCAAAAAGGGCACGCGATCTGCGTGCCCTTTTCGTTATGCGATGCGTGTTACTTCACCCGCATGCCCGGTTTCGCGCCGCTGTGCGGCTCGAGAATGTAGAGGCCCGGTTCGGCTTTTTCGTCCGTGGCGGATGCCGCGAGCACCATCCCTTCCGACAGACCGAACTTCATCTTGCGCGGCGCGAGGTTGACGACCATCACGGTCAGCTTGCCGATCAGATCTTGCGGCTGATACGCCGACTTGATGCCCGAAAACACATTGCGCGTCTTGTCCTCGCCGACGTCGAGCGTGAGTTGCAGCAGCTTGTCGGAGCCTTCGACGGCCTTGCAGTCGACGATCTTCGCGATACGCAGATCGACCTTCGCGAAGTCGTCGATGGAAATGACGCCTGCATCGTCCGGCTTCTTAGCGGCGGTCTTGGCCGGAGCGGCCGTTGTCGTCGCCGTTGCGGCTGCGGCTTCCGCGGCCGGCGCGAGCGATTCGCGATTCGCGGCGAGCAACGCCTCGATCTGCTTCGGATCGACGCGCGTCGTCAGATGCTTGTACGCGTTGATCGCGCTCGCCGACGACAGCGGCTTGTCGGCATCGGCCCAGACGAGCGGTGCGATGCCGAGGAACGATTCCACCGCTTCGATGAGCTTCGGCAAAACCGGCTTCAACGCGAGCGATAGCAGGCGGAACGCTTCCAGGCTCACGCTGCAGGTTTCATGCAGCGCGACGGCGTTCGCCGGATCCTTCGCCTGTTCCCACGGCTTCGCGGTGTCGACGTAGGCGTTGACGGCGTCGGCCAGTTCCATCGTCGTGCGCAGCGCGCGGCCGTATTCGCGCGACTCGTAGAAGCCGGCGATGTGCGGAATCGCCGAACGCAGTTGCGCGACGAGCGGATGATGCATCGCGCTGTCCTGCACGCGGCCGTCGAAACGCTTGATGAGAAAGCCCGCCGCGCGGCTCGCGATGTTCACGTACTTGCCGACGAGATCGCTGTTCACGCGCGCCTGGAAATCTTCGAGATTCAGGTCGATGTCTTCCATCGTGCTGTTCAGCTTCGCCGCGAAGTAGTAGCGCAGCCACTCGGGATTCAGCCCCGTGTCGATGACGCTCTGCGCGGTGATGAACGTGCCGCGCGACTTCGACATCTTCGCGCCGTCGACGGTCAGGAAGCCGTGCGCGAACACGTTCGTCGGCGTGCGATGGCCGGAGAATTCGAGCATCGCCGGCCAGAACAGCGTGTGGAAGTACAGAATGTCCTTGCCGATGAAGTGATATTGCTCGGCCTTCGAGCCGGGCTTCACCCATTCGCCGAAATTCACGCCGATGCGGTCCGCGAGATTCTTGAAGCTCGCGTAATAGCCGACGGGCGCATCGACCCAGACGTAGAAATACTTGCCCGGCGCGCCGGGAATTTCGAAGCCGAAGTAGGGCGCGTCGCGCGAAATGTCCCAGTCGGCGAGTTTGGCTTCGCCCTTGTCGCCGAGCCATTCGCGCATCTTGTTGGTGGCTTCGGGCTGAGCGAGACCGCTGACCCAGCCGCGCAGGAATTCCTCACAGCGCGGGTCGGACAGCTTGAAGAAGTAATGCGTCGACGTCTTGCGGATCGGCGTCGCGCCCGACACGACCGAATACGGATTGATCAGTTCGGTCGGCTGATAGGTCGAGCCGCAGACTTCGCAGTTGTCGCCGTATTGGTCCTTCGCGCCGCATTTCGGGCATTGGCCCTTGATGAAACGGTCCGGCAGGAACATTTCCTTGACCGGATCGTAGGCTTGTTCGATGTCGCGCGCCTCGATCAGGCCCGCCTGCTGCAGCGCGCCGTAGATCGTGTTGCACAGTTCGCGGTTTTCCTCGGCATCGGTCGAGTAGTAGTTGTCGAACGAGATGCCGAAGCTGTCGAAGTCGCGCTTGTGCTCTTTCCACACGCGCTCGATCAACGCTTTCGGCGTGATGCCTTCCTTCTCGGCGCGCAGCATGATCGGCGTGCCGTGGGTGTCGTCCGCGCCGACGTAGTAGACCTCGTGGCCATGCATTCGCAGCGTCCGAACCCAGATGTCCGTCTGAATGTATTCGACCATATGGCCGATATGAATCTGACCGTTCGCGTACGGCAACGCGGACGTGACGAGGATCTGGCGGCGGCCGCCTTCAAAGGCTTGAGCGGCAGGCGCGGCGGTGGCAGTGGCTGAAATCGGTGCTGACATAAAGGCGCGGCCCGGTGGGAATGCTTGAGGTTGTGAAAAAACGCGGAGTTCGATTTTAGCAGGGCGGGGAGAGGCGGGCGGAGTCGGCGGTGGATGGGGCGGAGTGCGTTTCGAGCGCCCAAAAAAAAACCGGGGTCCAATCGGGCCCCGGAGCAACAACGACAAGAGGAGAATGGCAGGTGATGGCATCGCCATCCGCCTACCGTAAGGACAGACAGCAGCACCGCGTCCAAGTTTCAAATTTTTTTCAGACGACTGAATACCGCTCGTGCCACCGCCCTCGCGGCGGCGCTATCTCCTTGAAAAACAGACGCTTACTGCACTTGTCCGGGCTGCGCGGTCGCACGCAGATAGATCTCCACGCGACGATTCTGCGCGCGGCCGGCTTCCGTCGAGTTGTCCGCGATCGGCTGAGTCTGGCCCATGCCCGATGCCGCGAGACGCTGCGCCGCGACGCCGTGCGTCGAAATGTACGACGCGACGCTCTGCGCGCGATTCTGCGACAGCGTCTGGTTGTAAGCCGCCTGACCCGTGTTATCCGTATGGCCGACCACGCTCGCGATCAGCTCCGGATGCTGCTGCATCGTCTGCGTGACGGAGTTCAGCACCGGATCGAACGACGGCTTGATCGCGTAGCTGTTCGTGTCGAACGAAATCGAGTTCGGAATGTTCACCTTCAGCGAGCCGTCCTGCTGCTCGGTCACTTGCGTGCCCGTGCCCTTCGAGTCACCCGAGATCTTGTTCTTGATCGACTGCCAGTTGTAGCCGACGATACCGCCCGTCGCCGCGCCGGCTGCCGCGCCGATCGCCGCGCCCTTGCCGCCGCCGAAGATCGCGCCGATCGCCGCGCCGGTCGCGGCGCCCGCGCCGGTGCCGACTGCGGTGTTGGTGCCCTGCTGCGTTTGACAGCCGGCGAGAAGCGCGCCCACCAGGGCAACGACGGACAGGCGGGTCATCAACTTAGTATTCATCTACGATCTCCTTTGATTCAACAAGCGTTCGGCGCATGCGCCGACAGTGCGAAAGGGTCTTCGGACGAGCCTCCGGGCGAGCCTCTACAATAATGAGAAAAGCGCCCGACTGCCCGGTGGGATGCGTCCCGGAAAGATTTGCAGCGGGATAGTGCAATGCGTAAGCGTTACAACGCAACGGCGCTAACAATTACTTTCAATTTCCTCAGAGTGTTCCGTGCGCCGCTGGGCGCCAGCAACAATCGTTCCATGGAGTCTCGATGAGTATTGACCGCGCGAAGATCGACGCCGCACTCGCCACACTGACCGATCCGAACACCAACCGCAAGCTGGTTGATCTGAAAAGCATTCGCAACGTATCCGTCGACGGCGCGAACGTCGTGGTGAGTGTCGTGCTCGGCTATCCGGCGAAATCGCAGTTCGGTGCGATCCGCGAAATGGTGGAAGGCGCGCTGCGTCAGATCGCGGGCGTCGCGAACGTGACCGTGGATGTTTCGTCGCAGGTCGTCGCGCATGCCGTGCAGCGCGGCGTGAAGCTGCTGCCGAACGTCAAGAACATCATCGCGGTGGCGTCCGGCAAGGGCGGCGTCGGCAAGAGCACGACGGCGACGAATCTCGCGCTCGCGCTCGCGGCCGAAGGCGCGTCTGTCGGCATGCTGGACGCGGACATCTACGGTCCCTCGCTGCCGATGATGCTCGGCATCACCGGCCGTCCGGAATCGCCTGACAATCAGACGATGAATCCGCTCGAAGGCCACGGCATTCAGGCGAACTCCATCGGCTTTCTGATCGAGCAGGACAATCCGATGGTCTGGCGCGGCCCGATGGTCACGTCCGCGCTCGAACAATTGCTGCGTCAGACGAACTGGAAGGATCTCGATTACCTCGTCGTCGACATGCCGCCGGGCACCGGCGACATCCAGCTCACGCTATCGCAGAAAGTGCCGGTGACGGGCGCGGTGATCGTCACGACGCCGCAGGACATCGCGCTGCTCGACGCGAAGAAGGGCTTGAAGATGTTCGAGAAGGTCGGGATTCCGATTCTCGGCATCGTCGAGAACATGAGCACGCATATCTGCTCGAACTGCGGTCACGAAGAGCACATCTTCGGCGCGGGCGGCGGCGAGCGCATGGCGAAGGAATACGGCGTCGAAGTGCTCGGTTCCCTGCCGCTCGATATCGCCATTCGCGAGCGCACCGACGCGGGCCAGCCGACCGTCGTGTCGCAGCCGGACAGCCGCATCGCGGAGACGTATCGCGCCATCGCGCGCCGCGTCGCCATTTCGATTGCGGAGCGCCAGCGCGACATGACCTCGAAGTTTCCGAGCATCGTCGTGCAGAACACCTGATTTCGAATAAGCGATCGAATCGGCGCGAGCCTTGTGCGATGCGGCTCGCGGTATCATGTCGCCTTCGATGCGCGGCAGCGCGGACGCACGGGGCGTCGGCGGGCCGCCGAGAGGATCGCATGAGACACAGATTCGACGGAAGGGCGCTTTACGCCTCGATCGCGATGGCCGCTTGCAGCGTCATGCTGAGCGGTTGCGGCCTCATCTTCCAGAATCACGAAAAGCGCGCGGACGCCGTTTTGAATCCGACGCCCGGCAACGCCACGCGCGGCACCGTCACGCTGATCGAGCGCGCGGACGGCGTGCAGGTTTCCTACAGCCTCACCGACATGCCGCCGAACAGCGATCACGCGCTGACCGTCCACGAGCGCGGCGACTGCATCGCGGTCAACGGGCCGGACGCGAGTCCGGTGTTCGCGCTGCCTTCCGATCGCAGACGAACGTCATCGCGTCTCGAAGGCGAGCTCGGCAACATCCACGCGGACGCAACCGGCGCGGCGACGGGCTTCATCGTCGCGACAGATGTCTCGCTCGACGGCGTGCGCTCGATCATTTCGCGCGCGATCATGCTGCACCGCGAAGCGCTCGACCCGTACGCGAGCGCGCCGCACAACGTCGGACCCGCGCTCGCTTGCGGCGTGATCCGGCGGTAGCTGCTGCGGCGGCATGCGAAGCGCCCGGCGCGGCGGCGCGCTTCGCGTAAAATACCCGCTTTCGTTTGGCCCGCGCGGCGAGAACCGCCGCCGGCCATGCCCCGTTTCACCGCAGGCGGCGGTCGCGAGACCGAGCCGTTCACCGTTGAGTAGCGTCCCCTATGAGCATCAAATCCGATAAGTGGATTCGCCGCATGGCCGAAGAGCACAAGATGATCGAGCCGTTCGTGCGCGATCAGGTGCGCGTGGCCGAGGACGGCCGCAAGATCGTGAGCTACGGCACGTCGAGCTACGGCTACGACATTCGCGTCGCCGACGAATTCAAGATCTTCACGAACATCAATTCCACCATCGTCGATCCGAAAGCCTTCGACGAGAAATCGTTCGTCGACTTCAAGGGCGATGTCTGCATCATTCCGCCGAATTCTTTCGCGCTCGCGCGCACGGTCGAGTATTTCCGCATTCCGCGTTCGTGCCTGACGGTGTGCCTCGGCAAGTCGACGTATGCACGCTGCGGGATCATCGTGAACGTGACGCCGTTCGAGCCGGAATGGGAAGGTTACGTCACGCTCGAATTCTCGAATACGACACCTTTGCCTGCCAAAATCTACGCGAACGAGGGCGTCGCCCAAGTCCTGTTCTTCGAAAGCGATGAAATGTGCGAGACGTCGTATGCCGATCGCGGCGGGAAGTACCAAGGTCAGCACGGCGTGACGCTGCCGAAAACCTGATCGAACCACGCACGTTACAAGCTTGTCGAAAGACCGCTGGCCCCGAGATTGCGACTCGGGCAGCGGTCGTTTCCATTTGGAGATTCGCCCCATGAAGTTCCGCTTCCCCGTCGTCATCATCGACGAAGACTTTCGCTCCGAAAACATTTCGGGTTCCGGCATCCGGGCGCTCGCAGAAGCGATCGAAAAGGAAGGCGCCGAAGTCCTCGGCCTGACGAGTTACGGCGATCTCGCCGCGTTCGCGCAGCAGTCGAGCCGCGCATCGTGTTTCATTTTGTCGATCGACGACGAGGAATTGCTGCCTTACGCGGACAACGTCGTCGTAGAAGGCGATACGCCGGAACTGGCGACGGCCATCGTCGCCTTGCGCGCGTTCATCACCGCGGTGCGCAAGCGCAACGCCGATATCCCCATCTTCCTGTACGGCGAAACGCGCACGTCGCGCCATCTGCCGAACGACATCCTGCGCGAACTGCACGGCTTCATCCACATGTTCGAGGACACGCCGGAGTTCGTGGCGCGTCACATCATTCGCGAGGCGAAGGTGTATCTCGATGCGCTCGCGCCGCCGTTCTTCAAGGAGCTCGTGCAGTACGCGGACGAAGGCTCGTATTCGTGGCACTGTCCGGGGCACTCGGGCGGCGTGGCATTCCTGAAGAATCCGCTCGGGCAGATGTTCCATCAGTTCTTCGGCGAAAACATGCTGCGCGCGGACGTCTGCAACGCGGTCGAGGAACTGGGTCAGCTGCTGGATCACACCGGCCCGGTCGCGGCGTCGGAGCGTAACGCGGCGCGCATCTTCGGCGCGGATCATCTCTTCTTCGTGACCAACGGCACGTCGACGTCGAACAAGATCGTGTGGCATGCGACCGTCGCGCCGGGCGATATCGTGCTGGTCGATCGCAACTGCCACAAGTCGATCCTGCACGCGATCACGATGACGGGCGCGATTCCCGTGTTCCTCACGCCGACGCGCAATCACTTCGGCATCATCGGACCGATTCCGCGCGACGAGTTCAAGCCGGAGAATATCCGCAGGAAGATCGAGGCGAATCCGTTCGCGCGCGAGGCGCTGGCGAAGAACCCGAAGATCAAGCCGCGCATTCTGACGATCACGCAGAGCACGTACGACGGCGTGATCTACAACGTCGAGATGATCAAGGATCTGCTCGGCGACATGCTCGACACGCTGCACTTCGACGAAGCCTGGCTGCCGCACGCCGAGTTCCACTCGTTCTATCAGGACATGCACGCGATCGGCGCGGGCCGTCCGCGCACGGGCGCGCTCGTGTTCGCGACGCACTCCACGCACAAACTGCTCGCGGGCATTTCGCAGGCGTCGCAGATTCTCGTGCAGGACAGCGAGAACAGCACGTTCGACCGTCATCGTTTCAACGAGGCGTATCTGATGCACACGTCCACGTCGCCGCAATACGCGATCATCGCGTCGTGCGACGTCGCGGCCGCGATGATGGAAGCGCCGGGCGGCGAGGCGCTCGTCGAGGAGTCGATTGCGGAAGCGGTCGATTTCCGCCGCGCCATGCGCAAGGTCGATGCCGAATACGGCGACGACTGGTTCTTCAAGGTCTGGGGCCCGGACGCGCTGGCGGAAGAGGGCATCGGCGATCGCGAGGACTGGGTGCTGAAGCCCAACGACCGCTGGCACGGTTTCGGCGCGCTCGCGGAAGGCTTCAACATGCTCGATCCGATCAAGGCGACGATCATCACGCCGGGACTCGACGTCGACGGCGAATTCGGCGAGACCGGCATTCCGGCCGCGATCGTGACGAAGTATCTGGCGGAGCACGGCATCATCGTGGAGAAGACGGGGCTTTACTCGTTCTTCATCATGTTCACGATCGGCATCACGAAGGGCCGCTGGAACTCGATGGTCACGGAGCTTCAGCAGTTCAAGGACGACTACGACAACAATCAGCCGCTGTGGCGCGTGCTGCCGGAGTTCGTCGCGCAGCATCCGTCTTACGAGCGCATCGGTCTGCGCGATCTATGCGAGCAGATTCACAGCGTCTATCGCGCGAACAACATCGCGCGCCTGACGACGGAGATGTACCTGTCGAGCATGGAGCCGGCGATGAAGCCGTCCGAGGCGTTCGCGAAGCTCGCGCACCGCGAGATCGATCGCGTGCCTATCGACGAACTGGAAGGACGCGTGACGTCGATTCTTTTGACGCCGTATCCGCCGGGCATTCCGTTGCTGATTCCGGGCGAGCGTTTCAATCGCACGATCGTGGATTACCTGCGTTTCGCGCGCGAGTTCAACGAGCGCTTCCCGGGATTCCATACGGATATTCACGGGCTGGTCGGCGAGATGATCAACGGACGGATCGAGTATTTCGTGGATTGCGTGCGGGATTGAGTGCACGCAGTGGCGATCACGAGCCGCATCAAAAAATAATGAATGCGGTGATCGTGTCGCGATAGGGGCCGGGCCGTGGGGCCGATTGCGCAGGCACTTGCACATAAACGGTGAAGGTGTAGGCGACGCCCGTACCGACGCCGTTGCCCATCACCGTCCCGGACGTGCCGTCGCCCCACGGGACGGTATGCGAAGGGTCGATGTACAGCTGATAGTCGATTGTCTCGGTCCCACCCACCCGTGTGAGTTTGCGCCCAGTGATCGCGCCGCCGTCCGATGTGCCTCCGTTCAGCGCAATGTTGTACGACGCGCCCGACGTGCAGGTCGCGGTGATGCGGCTCGTCGCCTCGAGCGGCTCCTGAAAAGAGCTCTGCGTGCCGAACGCCATCGGCGTCGCGGAGATGTTGCAGTTGTTCGCCACGTTGACCGATACGTTGAACGCCGCCGACTTGTACGGCGCGGTCGCCGTGCTGCAACTCGGCGGCGTGCCGCTGTAGCCCACATAGACGAAATACGTGTCGGCGGCGGTGAACGTCTGCGTGTACGTCCCCAATCCGACCTGCTGATTCGGCGGAATCCGCCCGTAGAACGGCTCCTGTGCCCACACCTTGCCGCTCGGATGCACGGGCAGGTCGATGATGTACGGCGTCGTCGACGGATTGAGAATCGAGCCCCACACGCTCACATGATCCGGATCGACGTATAGGTTGTAGTCGAGCGTCGCGCCGTTCGGGCCGGTCAGCACGCGCGGCGACGTCGTGCTGATGTTCAGGCACATGCGCACCATCGGCGTCGTGTAGCCGGTGCAATACATGATGACCGCGCCGACGACCTCCGTCGGCTCCGAATAGGTCGTGTCGTATTCGCCGAAATCCGTGTAGCCGACGGAAAACGAACACATCTGCGCCCGCGACGCTTTCGGCAGCGCGAGCAGCGCAAACATCGCGACGACGATGACCGCGCCTCTTCGTATCCACGATCGCGTTCGCATGATTCATCCTCCGTTGCCGCGACAGACGAACGGCCCGATCTGCGGCAACTCGTGTGACGACGCGGCGTCGAACGGCACCTGCGCGGAACAGCTCGCGCCGTGTCCGCGAATCGTCACCGTGTTGGCGGCGTCGAGCTTGTTGAAGAACGCGAGGCCGTCGAAGCCGACGATCGCCGTTTCGCCCGTGCTCTCGTTGGTCGCGGCGGCGCCTTCCTTGATCGGCGCGCCGCCCGCATCGACGAAACTCACCGACGCGCCCTGATACCGCGACATCCCGAAGCGCGCGAGCACGCCCGAGCGCCGTTCCGGCGCGACGTTGAGCTTCGTCGTTTCGATACGTGCATCGGCGGGCAAGGCGAGCGGATCGATCGCGATCTGATTGCGCTGATACGACTGCAGATCCGGCACCAGCAGATGGCCGCCCGAATTCGTGACGCCGACCTTGCGGTTCTCCTGGCTCACCGGCACGCCCGCGACGCCGTCGGTGGAGACGAGCGCGAAGCCATCCGTGATCGTGCGCGCGGGCAGCACCGCGCCGTCCATGATGGCGATCGCGCCGGTCATCTCGGCGGTGCCCGTCGTCGTGCCGTTGAAGCGCTGCGCCGTCGCCTGGAATTCCCCGAAGCTCGCCCGATAGTTCGCGCCCGCGAACCCATGCCGATAATCCGCGCCCGCGCCCGCCTGCACCGTCCAGCCCCATCCGCCGCTGAAATCGGCCGGACGCGACGCGGTGACGTCCGCCGTCGAGTGGCCGCCCGATTGCGCGAGCGTCGTGCTGACCGCCATGTTGCCGCCGAGCGCGACCGTCACGCCGATCGATCCGCCCCACACGTTCTTCTGCAGGAAGTCGCGGTACGCCGTCGCGAAGAGCGACCAGCGCCGCCCGAACTGCGCGTTGTACGCGAGCGTGAGGACGCGCGCGTGCCCGGAAAAGCTGTCCTCGGAATCGACATAGCTCATCGTCGCCGATTGCGTGCGCAGGAACGAAACCGACGCCGTCGCCTGATAGACATGCTGAAACGTCGACGTGCCCGTAAGCGACGCGACATCGCGATAGCCGCTCGACGCCTGCGTGCCCTGCAGACTGACGGAAAACTTCGGCCCGATGTACTGATAGCCGAGGCTGTAGAGCGAACCGGTCATACCGTCGACCTTGCTCGCGGCCGCCGCCGTGCTGAACACGCCGAAGCCGCCGGTGCCGATGACCGCGCCCGCGCCGCCGTTGACGAGTCCCTGGCCGCCTTCGGCGTGCGCCTGCAAGGTCAGCCAGTCGCTGACGCCATAGCTGAACACGCCGCTATAGATGGGCGAACGCTCGTAGTCGAAAGACTCGACCGTGTAGTTGTCGCGCAGGAAGCCGAGTTCGAACGAATAGTTGAACAATCCCTTCGACAAGAGCCGCGCATCGATATAGAGCGGCACGCTCGTCGTGACGCGGCGACCGAGCGCATCGGTGACGACGATTTGTGCGACGCCCGCGCCGTTCAGGCTCGGCGCCTGCGCGATCTGGAACGGCCCGGGCGCGACTTCGCCGCTGTACTGGCGCAGGCCGTTGACGTAGAGATCGACGGCGGAAGGCACGGCGGCCGAGGCGGAGAACATCGGCAGGGGAAACGTGATGAGGTCGGGCCTCAGCGTGAAGTCGCGCTGGATCTGGAATCCGCCGAAGCGCACGGAGCGCGACCACGGCAGCGATCCCGATACCGAATCGCCGACCGTCATCGTGAAAAGTTTCGCGGGATTCGAGTAGCTCCAGTTCGTGTCGAGCCGCGTGTATCGGTTCGAGCCGCCGTCCGCGTTGATCCAGGTGCCGGTGTTGTCGAACACGCCGAAGGGCGTGAAGAGGCGCTGCTCGCTCCACACGCCGATGCTGTTTTCGCTGTCTTCGCCGTATTCGCGCGTGTAACTCACGTCGTAGTTCATCAGGAAGCCGGTGCCTGACGTCGCCTTCGGCGTGACCGGCAGCGTGTAGCCGATCTTGCGTGTGGTCTGGCGCGCTTCGTCGACGTCGAGAATCGCCTGCTGGCGCGCGGGCGCATACGTCGCGCGCAAGCCGGGAATCGACGACAGCGCGAGCCAGCCATCGGCGTCCGGTTTCAAATCGCTCACGCGGATGCCCGCGGCTTCGAGCGTGCGCGGCTCGGCATAGAGCTGACCGTGACGCAGTTCGAACTCCGACGGCTCGCCGAGATTCGTTCCGTTGATGACGATCTCGAGCACGAGTTGCTGATTCGTTTCGGCGAACGCGCCGAAGGGCTCCCCGCGCGCTGCGCCCGAGAGGCTCGGCAGTTCGGCGGGCGAGCCGCCGCCGGTGATGTCGACCTGCGCGATCGCCGCTTCCGACACGAGAACGAGCGTCAGCGCGACGCGAGCTTTCCGGCCCGGCGTCTTCCTGGCAGTGTCGGCGGACGAGGACATGCTCGCGGCGATGCGCAAGCGATCAAGGTCCGCCGCTCTCGCCGAGCCGCTCCGTGACGGCCGAGCCGTTGACCGTCGCCGCGACGTCCGCCGGCTTGCCGCGCAAGGCGCTCGCGGCGGCGGGCAGCGCCCACGCGCGCACGCGGCCCGGCAGGACGTAGCCGAGCAGGCCCGCGGAAATCGGAATGTCCGCGCCGCCGTTTTTCAGCGATACCGCGCTCAACTGCGCATGGATCGCCCCGCTGTTCGAGACGAGCAGAAACGGCTTGCCGTTTCTCTCGACGATGCTCCATTGCAGCTTCGGCTTGCCCGCTTCACCGGCTGGCGAAATAAATAGTGGTACAGAATATCGAAAGCGAAACTGAACGTTCGCACCGGCGGTCGCGCCTTCCGGCGGCAATTCATCGATGAGCAGACGATACGCGCGCTCCTGCTGCAACGGCTCCATGCTCGCGCGAATCACGCGGATGACCTGCTGTCCGCCCGCGGCCACTTCGGCGATAGGCGGGCTCGCGACGATCTCGCGCGTCGGCGTCAGCTTGTCCTGTTCATCGGCCTGATCCCAGACGAACGCGCGCACTTGAGCGTGGATCGGTTCGTCGCCGCCGTTGCTCAGGTTGATGACTTTGCCGTTCTCCGCGGCAGTGAGCTGGATCGTTACCGGGGAGATTTGCAATGAAGCGGCGAGCGTCGCGGAGCATTGCAGAAAGAGAAAAACCGCGCAGGCGCGCGGTAGCAAGGTGGGCATCGTCGGTCTCCTTATGTCATCCCGACTATCCCATTGATATAGATTTATCTGCGAACAAGCAAGCGTCGCGCTGAGTGCGAGATGCTTGCAGCGCGATGCGAGGTTTAGAACACGACCGTCGCGGTGATGGTCGACGAATACGCGCCAGCCGCGGGCGTGTTCTGCGTCGGCACGCGGCCATAGACCGGGATGGTTTGCGCGCCGCCGTCGCCGGTGCCCGCGACCGTGTCGGTGTCCACCGTGTTGCCCCAGACCTGCGTGCGGGCGATATCGCGATACAGGTTGAACGAGACGAATGCGTCGCCTGCTGCGTTGCCCATCTTGCGATCCGATATGGCCGAACCGGTGGCGGTGCCCGCGTCGAGGGCGACGGTGTAGGGCGTGCCCTTGGTGCAGGTGACCGACAGGCTGGCGTTTTGATCGATGTTCTGCGTGAGCACGCCGGTGCTGCCGAAATCCAGCGGATTGGCGGCGATCGAGCAATCGTCCTGAACCGTCAGCGTGACGTCGAAAGTCGCAGTCTTGCTCGTGGCGGCGAATGCATTCTGCGAACCGACGGCGCCGAGCGTGGCGGCGCTTGCAACGATGGCAATGACGGCGGCTTTCTTGAACAGGTTACGCATGAGGAACACTCCTGAGATCGAAAAGATGACTGATGCTGAATCGCGCTGGCGTCGCGAGGACATGGATGAATCATAGGGAATACGCGATTAAGACTGAATGAGACGACTCTTAATTGAGATAGGCAGGCGCGGTGTTTCGCTTGTTGTGGTCATGTCGCGGGCGTTATTGAGATTGATGCGTGCCGCGAATCACTGGCTGCCGGCACGGAGCATCTTCGTGCTAACTCATCCCGATTGCGCCTTCTAGAATGAAGAGCGATCGGGCGCGGTTCGACCATTTGAATTAGATATGCGAAGCAAATCAAAAAAGGGGATTGTCATGTTCGCTGAGAAGTGGAAATTGAGGTTCGTGCTGCTTCCGTTGGCCGTGCCGTGTGCGGTGTCGGCGCACGGTACGATCGAGACGCCGATCAGCCGCGTCTATTCGTGCTACCTCGAGGGCCCGGAAAGCCCGACGTCGGCGCCGTGCAAGGCTGCGGTCGCGGTGGCGGGGCCGTCGTTTCTGTACGACTGGGCTGGCGTGAATCAACTGCCCAATGGCGATCACAAGGCTTTCGTGCCCGACGGGCATCTGTGCAGCGGCGGCAAGACCAACTACTACGGTCTGGATCTCGGCCGAAGCGACTGGCCGGCCACGACGATCTCGGCCGATCTGAGCGGAAACTACACATTCGTCTGGTACGCGACCGCGCCGCACGTCACGCGCTACTTCCAGATGTACATGACCTCGGACGGCTACGATTTCAATCAGCCGTTGAAATGGTCCGATCTCGACAGCAAGCCGTTCTGCGAACTCAACAGCGCGACGCTCGACAACGGGCGCTACAAGCTGCAATGCAAGCTGCCCGCGGGCAAAACGGGCAGGCGGATCATTTACACGATCTGGCAGCGCAACGACAGCGCCGAAGCGTTCTATGCGTGCAGCGACGTGGTCATCAACGGCGCGCGCACGACCTGGCGCGAGATGCGTCCGATCCCGACGACCGCGCTGGATCAACCGGCAGGCATGAAGATCACGCTGCGGGTCTTCGATGCGGACGGGCACGATCTGGAATCGATCAGCTATACGGTGACGGCGCAGACGACGGCCGCTGCGGACTGGGTGTATGCGATGGCGCAGAAGGTCAACTCGGATGCGAAGCATGTGCGGCTGGGGCTGATCGACAACAACGGCAACATCGTGCCGCAGAAGACGATGTCGGCGAACCGCATCTACGTCGACAGTCCGCAGGACTACAACTTCGCGGTCGATTACACCGGCGCGCCGGCACCCGCGCCTTCACCGACGCCGACGCCTTCACCTGCGCCCACGCCAACGCCCACGCCAACGCCCACGCCAACGCCCACGCCCACGCCCACGCCCACGCCCACGCCCACGCCAACGCCAACGCCAACGCCAACGCCAACGCCAACGCCAACGCCAACGCCAACGCCGACGCCGACGCCAACGCCCACGCCAACGCCAACGCCAACGCCAACACCTACGCCTACGCCCGCACCGGCGCCAACGCCGACACCAACCCCCGCCCCCTCACCCAGCGCAGGAGGCGCGACATGCGCCATCGCGTGGCAGTCGGGCACGATCTACAAGGCGAAGGAAAACGTATCGGTGAGTGGCCGCAACTACAGCGCGCGCTGGGAGAACTCCGACGATCCCTCGCGCAATTCGGGCAGCGGCAAATCGTGGCAGGACCTGGGCGCGTGTTCGGGACAGACGTTGCTCGCGTGCGCCGCGCCGTGGAGCGCGAGCAAGACTTACGCGACCGCGGGCACGACGGTCAGCTACAACGGCATGAACTATCGCAACAAGTGGTGGAGCGCCAACGCCGATCCGGCGACGAACTCGGACGGCGCCTGGGAAAAAGTCGGAGCCTGCAAATGAGAGAGGGGGAGCGCGGCGCCCGCATCGAGGCGTCGCGCAAGTCTCATGCTTCAGCGCGAAAACGCCCGCGCCGGATCCACTTCGTCGCGATCCACTTCTCGCCTTTTTCGACGGGCGTGCCCGCGTGCAGCGTTTTTGGATCGCTTTGTCCGAGTTCGTTGACGTATTCGAAATAGAGCGCGCTGCCGCGCCGCGGATGAATCGCGAGTCCGATGTCCGGAAACGTCGTGTCGCCGCCTTGCTCGACTTCGTTGAGATAGAGGATGACCGTCGCGATGCGCTGCCCGCCGCGCTGCATGTGATGTTTGCTGCCGGCCTGCTCTTCGGGGAAGTAGTCGTAATGCGGGCGATATTCGCCGCCCATGCCGTATCGAAGGATATGCAGATCCTCGCCGTTCTCTACCGGCTGGCGAAACAGTTCGGCGATCCTTCGGTCGATCGTTTCGACGAGCGCATCCGTCGATGCATTGACGAACGCGCCTTCGCTCCTGCGTTCTTCGATGGTGATCTCCTTGCCCGAATCCGGATCGACGACGGACGAGCGCTGCACATGCTCGCGGCCGATCTCGATCAGCCGGTCGCATTCGGTGTCGTCGAGCACGTCGGCGACGAGCGCGATCACCGGCTGTTCGCTGCTGAAGACCTTGGGCGCGGATCGATCGCTCGCGGTCAGCACGCGCGCCTGCGGCAGCATCGGCGTGCCGTAGAGATAGTCGGGCGATGTTTCATCGTCGGCTTGAGGCGCGTCGCCGGCAAGATGGCGCGCGAGCAGCAGGCGCGCGGTGTTCGGATGGAACGCGGCGGCGATCATCGCGTCGATCAGCGACTGATGCGTGCAGCCGCGGCGGATGTTGTCGTCGAGCCAGTTCTTCCATGTCGAATCGAAGCGGGGAATCGTGCTCATGGCGGCTTTCCGAGTATCACTAAACGATCGGTCCTTTCATGGAAGCACAAAAGCATCTGAATAACAACGGCGCGATTGAAACAGCCGCGCGGCTCGCGCAAAGCGAACTATGCTTTCTCAAGGCGCGGCATCGGGCCGTGTCGGATGAGGGATGAATCGCGCCATGCGAAGCGCATCGTTGAGGATCGAAGGCCGCCCTGTGATCGCCTTGTTGCTGGCAATCGGATGCCTCGCGCTTGGCGAGCGAGCGCGCGCCGCGTCGATGCTGCGCTGCGAGTCCGATGACAACACGGTCACGTATGTCAGCACGCGCATCGAAAACGCAAAGTGCATCCGCGTGAACATGAACTGGCAGTGGACGCCGCCTGCCCCGTCATCCGCATCGATGGCGTCGGCCGCGCCGCCCGCCGCGCCGCTCACGCGACGTCAGACCACGGCGCGCATCTACAGCTATGTCGAAGACGGCGTGCGCCACTTCGTGTCCAGGAAACCGGCCGGCGTTGCGGCGAACGTAACGGTCATCGAGTTGCGTTTCATGGAGACGTGCAATCTGTGCTCGCCCGGCGATGACGTCAACGTTGCCGGGCTCGCGCTCGACACGCGTTCCTACGGACGCGAAATCGATGCCGCCGCCGCGTCGTTCAACGTCGACAGCGCGCTCGTGCGCGCGGTGATTCACGCGGAATCGGCGTATCGCGCGAACGCGATCTCCCGCGCGGGCGCGCAGGGCCTCATGCAACTGATGCCGGCGACGGCGACGCGCTTCAACGTCGGCGATCCGTTCGACGCGGCGCAAAACATTCGCGGCGGCGTGCAGTATCTGTCGTGGCTGCTCAGGCGCTTCAACAACAATCTCGATCTCGCGCTGGCCGCGTACAACAGCGGCGAGGCGGCCGTCGATCGCTACAACGGCGTGCCGCCATACAACGAGACGCGCACGTATGTGTCGCGCGTGAAGACGCTCGCCGCGCGTTATCGCGACGGGCACTGAACGCTTCACGCGTTCCCTCGCGCGGATGTTGCCGCGAGGGAACGCGCCGGCGCTTACTTCGTGTTGTCGACTTCGACCTTGCCGTTGTATGTCACCTTGCCGCGGAAGAAGTAGTCCGTGCACGCCTTGTAATCGCCCGGATTGATGAGCGAGAAGGGCATCTGATAGTCGACCAGCTTGCATCCCGTCGCCGGCTTGCCGTTGATCCACGAATAGTCCTTGTCGAGATACGCCTTGATCGCGGCGGCCGAGCCTTCGTTGAAGCCTTTCATGTTGGCGCAGCCGAGCGGTTCGTCGGCGGGAATGGTCACGCCCAGCTCGCGCGTGAACTCCTTGTACGCGTTGATGCGGTTCGTCACCTGCGATTTTTCCGCGCCGCCGCCGCCGCACTCGATCCCGCCGTTGATGATGAACACCGTCGCGCCGAAGCCCGGCTTCATGTTGTTGCCGATATCGACGGCGTTCGGTTTCCAGGTTCCGTCGACGGCCCAGGTCATCGGCGGCTTGGGCGTTTGCGGCGTCACGGCGAACCAGATCGCGGATGCGAAGTTGAGCCACGTATCGGCGACGCGTCCGGGATTGTCGAGCAGGATGTTGACGTCGCCATACAGCGCCTGCGAGAACGGGCCGAAGTTGTAGTTCCACGAGAGCTGCTTCGCGCCGCGCCCGAAGTAGTCGAGATACTTGCCCGAGGCATTCTTCGCGCACGGATAGAAGATCCAGTTCGTCGCGTGCGAGCCGGGGATGCACTGCTGATACGCGCCGACCGCCGAGCCTTCCGTGTATCCCGATTCGCGCAGGAACCACAGCCCTTGCTGCCAGAAGGGAATCGGCGTGTTTTGCGGCATCGTCGCGAGTACCGGGTTGTTGTGCTCGGCGTCGTTCGAGCGCGCTTGCGCCGGCGTCAGCGAATTCCAGTTCGCGCCGGTTTCCTGCACGAAGTGCGCGAACGATGTGGCGAGCAGCTTGCGACAGATGGCGTCGGCGTCGCGTCCGTCCGTGTAGTCGCCGCAGTAGGCCGGGAATTTAGCGATGCCGCGCAGGAAGTTCACGTACGAATAAGCGATGTTGCGTACAGGGAAGAGCGCGTCGAACTTCGCTTCGGGGATGATCGCTTCGACGCGCTTCACGTTCGACGGATTGGCGGCGCGTTTCGGCACGACGGCGTTGACTTCGTCGTCGGGCAGCACGCGCAGGGCGTCGCGCAGCGTCGCGATCTGGCCGCCGGATTGGTCGATCAGCGCTTTCTCGGACGCGTTGAACTGGGCCTGCGTCGGGTAATCGGCGGGCGCGGGGATGTAGGTGATTTGAGGTTTGTAGGACGCGGGCGTTGGCGTTGGCGTTGGCGTTGGGGTTGGAGTTGGCGTTGGGGTTGGCGTTGGCGTTGGCGTCGGAACCGGAGTGGGCACAGGTACGGGCGTCGGCGTCGGCGTGGGCACCGGCACCGGAGTCGGCGTGGGCGTTGGAGTCGGAACAGGCGTCGGCGCAGGAACAGGCGCAGGAACAGGCGTAGGAACAGGCGTAGGAACGGGCGTCGGGCTCGGCGTTGCGCCGCTGCACGCGCCGAGGTCTTCCCACACGCCATACGCGCCCGATTGCGCGGGATTGTCGCCCTGCGTCCACCACTTGTTTCGATAGTTCCGCCCGTTGTACGTCACGCGCGTGTTCGCCTGCGCATAAACCTGACTCGCGGACCACGCCGTGTAGCAGCCGGACGGTGTTGGTGTCGGCGTTGGCGTTGGCGTTGGTGTCGGCGTTGGTGTCGGAACCGGCGTCGGCGTCGGCGCGGGCGTCGGAACAGGCGTCGGAGTCGGAACCGGAACCGGAGCAGGAACCGGCACAGGCGTCGGAGCCGGAGCCGGCGCAGGCGTCCCCGCCGCGCCGACATCCTTCCACAACGTCGGCGACGCAGCCGGATTCCATCCCGCGCCGGGATAAGCCGTATGCGTCTGCAAAGCCTGATAGACGCGTCCGTTGTACGTGACTGTCGTGCCCGCCGAATAGGTCGTGCCCTCGGTCCAGGCCTGCTGCGCGAACGTCAGACCCGCCTGAAGCATCAGCGCGGCCGGCAGCAATGCCAGCTTTCTTCGAATCGATGTCATCTCAGTCTCTCCAGCGTGAAGGTCCGGATGCGCGCCGGACGATTGAAGTCGGCTACCGTCGGCTCATGTTCTTTTCCGGGTAGTACGTGAACTTCCATTCCGAAATGCTCGTCTGCAGCCCGAAGCTCGCATCGCTGTCGGAAAATCCGTCCTTCTTGAGCGGCGCTTCGTTCGATGCGCTGTACACGCCGTATAACTCGCCGTCCGGCCCGCGAATCTCCTGCCACGGGCCGTCGTTGGTCATCGGATCGGCATAGGCCTCGCGCAGATAGCGCTGCACGTATGACGCGCGCGGATCGCGCAGCAGATCGTCGAAGCGCTTCGGGAACGCGCCGCTCTTGTCGGCCTTGACGTAAGCCTCGATCGCCCGGCGGATCGCGTCGCCGCGGCGCAGCAGCTCGTCTTCCTTCACGCGCTGGATTTGCGTGGTCCATACGGTGCCGACCGCCATCAGATAGATGGAGATCAGCGCGACGCACATCAGCGCCCACAACATGCCGAAGCCGCGCTCGCGCTTTCGACGTGCGCCGCCGCGCCGCTCACCACGCGCTGTAATCGCTGCCATCCTTGCCCTTGCCTTTCGCGCCGCTGCGCACGTTGTAGACGCCGGGTGTGCCGTCGGCGGGCGGCTCGGTCGTCCATGCGGTGCGATTGCCCGCGACCGGGTCCATCGGTATCTCGCGCAGATAGCGCTTCTGCACGAGCTCATCGAGCGATTGCGGATAGCGCCCCTGATCCGCGCGAAAGCGGTCGATGGAATCGCGCATCGCGGCGAGGTTCTGATGCAGCACGGTTTCCTTCGCCTTGTCCGCCTGGCCGAAGTAGCGCGGCACGACGAGCGTGAGCAAGGTCGCGATGATCGCCAGCACGACCAGCAACTCGATCAGCGTGAATGCGCGCAGCGCCTTCTTCCACATGGCTCTCACCACTTTCGATAGGGAACGCCGTTGAGACCGGTGCCTTCGGAGAGCGAATAGACGTCGTAGACGTCGTCGCCTTCGCTCGGCGAATCGGGCGGGCTCGCGTAGCTGCGCTTGCCCCAGGTCGCGTCGTCGGAGCGGCTCGGGCAGTCGCACATCGGGTCGCGCGGCACGCGGCGCAGGAAGTAGATGCGCGCGTGCGTCGGACTCGTCTTGTCGACGACGCCTTCGACGAGCGTTGCAAGCTTCGCCGGATAGCCCGTCTCGCCGACGGGACGGTCGATCTTGCCGTCGTCGCCGGCTTTCTTGTAGGCGTCGATCGCGTCGCGGATGCTCCACAGCGCGCGCCTGAACTCGTCCTCCCGGTTGCGCTGCGCGGCGATCTGCACGAGGGGCGCGGCGACCATCGCGAGCGCGGCGAGGATCGCGAGCGTGACCAGCAGTTCGATGATCGTGAAGCCCTTTTCCATCGTCGTCGGCCGGCTGCGCGGTTCAGGGCTGCTCGCGCGGCAGCCGCTGCGCTTCGCCGGTTGACTGAAGCGTCGGCGCGGGCGGCGGCAGGATCGCGATGGGCGGCGCGCTCGGCGGCTCGTTCGGCACGGATGGAGCCGATGGAGCCGACGGAGCGGGCGGCGCGGGCGGCGCGGGCAGCGGGGCTGCGGCGACCGCACCGGCCGCGACTGCCGGCGCGGCGGCGACCGGCGGCGGCAGACGCAAGCTCTCGTTGCCGGTCACGACATCGCGCTCGGTGCTGATGCGCGTTTCCGTGCCCGAATCGAACTGCATCGCGTTGCCCGTCGGCACGGCCTGATTGCGCACGATGCGCGGCGTGAGCAGCAAGACGAGTTCGGTTTCCTTCGAGTCGTCGGCGCGCGAGCCGAAGATGCGGTCGAAAATCGGCAGGCGGCTCAGTCCCGGCAAGCCCGATCCCGAGCTGCGATCGTTGCGCTGGAGCAGGCCCGCGAGCATCTGCGTTTCGTTGTTGCGCACGCTCATCACGGTTTCGGCGGTGCGGGTGCCGATCTGGTACGCGACGAGCCCGGTCGACGTCGTGATCGTGTCGGTGACATTCGACACTTTCATGCGCAGCTTCACCTGCACTTCGTCGGGACTGGCGATCACCGGCGCGACTTCCAGCGTGAGGCCGACGTCCTGATAGTTGACGCTCTCGGAGCTGAAGTTGCTGGAGAGCGTCGTCGTGACGACGGGCAGCCGGTCGCCGATCAGCACCTTCGCCTTCTCGCGATTGCGCACGCGGATGCTCGGATTGGCGAGCGTGCGCGTCTTGCCGTGCGTCTGCAGGAAGTTGATGCCGACCGGCCCGATCCGCACCAGCACGTCGCTGCTGTTGAGGTTATGCAGTTGTTCGAGCGTGACGGTGTTGTCGGGCAGCGTGGTGCCGTCGTCGATCGTGCCGGACTTGAGCCCGAACGTGATGCGGTCCGGATACTGGATACCCATGTTCAGCAGATCGGACGACGACACTTCGAGCACCTGCGCGTCGATGACGACTTCGGCGGGCGTCACGTCGAGCGCGCGGATGATGCGCTCCGCCACTTTGATCGTGTCCGGCGCGTCGCGCATGATGATCGCGTTGGTGCGCTCGTCGAGCACGGCGTCGCGCGTCTTGACCATCTGCTTGAGCACGCCGAGCACCTGCGCCGCCGTCGAGTTCTGCAGATAGAACGTCCGCACGACGAGATCCTTGTACTCGGTTTCCTTGTCGGGCCGCTTCGGGTAGATGAGGATCGAATTGCCGCTCACGATCTTGCTCGAAAGCTGATTGGCCTGGAGCACCATCGACAGCACCTGCTTGACGGGTGTGTTGCTCGCGAAGATCGTGGTCGGCGCGGTCGCTTGCACTTCGCGGTCGAACGTGAAGTTCAGCCCGGTGATGTTCGACACCAGCTCGAAGATGCTGATGATCGGCTGATCGCGGAACTGCACCGTGATCGGTTGATCGAGGTCCTTGTTGAGCTTCGGCTCGATCGATTGGCCCTTCGGCGCGAGCAGTTCTTCGCGCAGCCGGATCGCGCGCGCGTTGTCGGGCTGCTTCGCGAGCACGTCGATAACGGCCGAGAGCGCCGCCTGCGGCTGATCCAGACGCACCGATTCGGCGTAGCGCACTTCCGCGTCGATCGGCGCCTGTCGCTCGATCCACTCGATCATCTCGCGCGGGTTGTCGTCGCCGGGCGCGGCCTGCTGCGCCTTGTGCGCCCAGCCGAGCGCCTGCGCCGCGTCGCCCGCGCGGTACGCGACGGTCGCGCGTTGCAGGTATTCCATCGACAGCCTGCGCCGCAACGCGAGATACCAGCTTCTGATTTCCAGATCGTCGGGATACTGCGCGCTTTGCTGCGCGAGCAGTTCGAGCTGGGCGTCGGGCGGCATGCCCGCGAGCCGGTTTTGCAGATCCTGCCGATGCAGATCCCCCGCGCATGCCGCGATGAGCGGAATCAACAGGCAGACCGTCACGTCTTTGAGCCGGCTCATTTGAGTTCTCCAAGCGACAGCGTCTGCCGGCGCTTCAGCGGCAGGTACGTGAACTGGACTTCGCGGCGGCTGATGTCGTCGATGCGATAAGCGTTCAGCATCACGTCGCCCTTGTGCAGGAAGCCCTTCTTCTGGCAGTTCATGCAGAGCGGGAACTCGCGGTTCGCGCCGGAAATGACCACATAGAAAACGCCTTGCTGATCGAGCCAGAGCGAGCGAACCGCGAACGGCAGCGGCGGCGGCTCGGGCGGCGGCGGCGGCTTCGACGGCTTGGGCGGTTCGGGCGGCGGAGGCGGCGGCGGTGGCTGCCAGTTCTGCGTCGGAAAGAGATCGATGGGCGCGGGTCCGGCCGCCGCGACGATATCGGCTGCGCTCGCCGCCGGCGGCGCGGAAGCGGGCGCGGCGGGCTTCGCCGTCGATGTCGCCGCTGACTGTTGCGGTTCGGGCGCCGTATCGTCGCCGCCGCGAAAATACGTGAATACGACGAGCGCGAGCGCCGCCAACATCAGCCCCAGCACCGGACGCGAGATCTTCAGGGTGCGCAGGTCGAGCCGGCTCATTTCGTTGCTTCCACGAGAAACGCGCATTGCAGGCGCACCTCCAGTTGCGTCACGCCGATATTCGGCCGCGACAGGGTGAGCCGTTCGCAGCGCAGGCCCGGCAGCGTCCGCAGTTCGTGCATGAAGCCGCGGAACTGCAGATAAGTGGCGCTGAACGTCGTCTCGACGACATAGCGCCGCAGCGACGGATCGTCCTTCTCCTGCGCGGCGAGCTGATACGTGATCTGCGGAATCGCGATGCCGTTCTTCGCCGCGATCGCATGCAGACTGTGCAGGAACACGAAATAACGCTCCTCGGGGCTGACCGGCGCGACGGCTTCGTCGGGCGAGGGTGGCGGCGGTTGCGTCAGATGGACGGCGCGCGCGTTCAGATCGGCCTCACGCTGCCCGATGTCGCGATGCAAGGGCAGGATGTCGGTCAGCGCGACGATCGCCGCGCCCGCGATGAGCAGTACCGCGAGCAGCCCGAAGGTGCCGAGCCGCCACTGCGCGCGCCGCAGTTCCCAGACGAGGCGGTTCATCGGCGCGCTCCGCTCGGATGGGCGGCGTGGCTCGCCTGGGGCCGCGCTTGCGATGCGGCCGGAGCGGCGGAAGCCGCCGATGCCGCCGATGCCGCCGAAGCCGCCGAAGCCGCCGATGCCGCCGATGCCGCCGATGCCGCCGAAGCCGCCGGCGATGCCGCCGATGCCGCCGATGCCGCCGATGCCGAAACAGCGGCCGCAACCGCCGAAGCCGCCACCGGGCGCGCGACGAACGCCTTCCACGTGACCTGCAACGACGTCTCCACCGATGGCGCCGGCGGTCCCGGCTTCTGAATCTGCCGCTTGATCGCGACGCTTTCCGCGCCGGGCTGCGCCTGAAGCCAGTCGGCGTAAGAGATCGCTTCCTGGACCGAGCGCGTCTCGAACTGCATGTTGATCTGCCGCGACGCGGTGACGAAATCCAGCGACAGCAGCGCGATATTCGGATGCCATCCGCCTTCGATCAGATCGCGCGCCGGTTCCGTCGCGTAGCGCTGCTGCGCCATCAACTGCGCCATGCGCGCGTCGCCGGACTCGCGATGCGCGTTGCTGATCACATGAAACTTCGCTTCCTGCTTCGCGATCGTCGCCTCGCGTTCGTCGAGCGCCTCGCCTTGTTCCTTGAGCGCGTCGCGATACTGCATCGCCGCGATCAGCGCGACGATCCCGACGACGAGCGCGAGCAGCCCCACGGCCGCGCCGGGCCGGTTGGGACGATGCAGGTCGATGACGGGCGCTTTCATGTCGCGGCATCCCAGGGCGCGGGCAGCCATTCGACGAGCGCGGCGTCGGCCGACCAGCGCTCGCGCGCGTCCGGTCCGCCCGGTCCGCCCGGTCCAATCACGTAGCGGCGTTCGGGCGGCGTATCGGCGCAGAGCGCGAACGCGTCGCGCAGCACGCCATCGAGCGCGCCCTCGCGCGTGCGCGTCACCGGCAATGCGATGAAGGCCGTCCATCCGCCGCCGCGCCGCAGCCCGATATGCGCGATGGCCGCGTCACGCTCCGTTTCCTCCAGCGCGACGATCGCGATCGCGCCGTCGCGGATGCGCGCCGCATGCTTCTGCATCGCGAAGGTATACGCCGGCTCGATGCCGAGCAGTTGCAGCTTGCGCGTCTTGCACAGACGCTCGATGCCCGCGCACAGCGCCTCCGATATCGCGGCGGCGAGGCGTCCCTGTTCCCACGCGCCATCGGTGACGGCGTAGCGCCACGCCTCGGTGCCCGCGCCCATCTGCACGGCCTGCACGCGTGCGGCGGCGACCCAGTCCTGCGGTTTCGGCAGCGGCTGCCACGGCAGCGCGTGATAGCGCGCGAACGGTGCGCCGACCACCACGCGCAGCGCATGCAGACCGAGGTTCGCGGGCTTCGGCGCGAGCGTTTCGATGACCTTGAGCGCCGCGGCGACATCGTTCGCCGATGACAGCGGCATCGGCGCGCCGCCGAACGTGCGGGCGTGCCGTCCGTCGATCCAGATCGTCGTGCGGCTCATGAATGCGGGCGTTTTGATCGACGGCGCATTCAGCTTCGGCCGCTTCTTCGCGACGCTGCGCAACGCTTCGAGATGGTCCGACCAACGCGACATGATTCGCCCCCGTCAGCCTTCGACCATCGTGACGCGATTGACTTCGGCGAGCGTCGTGCGTCCGTCGGCGACCGCGCGCAACGCGATGCCGCGCAGCGGCACGAAGCCGCTCTGATACGCGAGTTGCTTCAGCTCGACGATCGGCCGCCGCTCGACGAAGCATTGCTTGATCGCATCGTTCAGGCGCAGCACTTCCGCGATCGGCTGACGTCCGAGATAGCCCGTGCGCCTGCACGCCTCGCAGCCCGCGCCTTTGCGGAAACGCCAGCCGGCGATCTCTTCGCGCGTGAGCGCCGAAGCGCGCAGCAGCGCGTCGTCGGGCGGATCGTCGTCGCGCACGCAATGCGGGCAGTTCTTGCGCATCAGCCGTTGCGCGACCGCGCCGAGCAGCGCGTCGACGAAACTGTGCATGTCGACGCCCATGTGCAGGAAGCGGTCGAGCACGGAGAAGACGTTGTTCGCGTGGACGGACGTCAGCACGAGGTGGCCGGTCAGCGCTGCCTGCACGGCGATGCCCGCCGTTTCGCCATCGCGGATTTCGCCGACGAGAATCTTGTCCGGATCGTGCCGCAGGATCGAGCGCAGGCCGCGCGCGAACGTGAGCCCTTTCTTGTCGTTGATGGGAATTTGCAGCACGCCCGGCAACTCGTATTCCACCGGATCTTCGATCGTGATGATCTTCTCGTCGCCGGTATTGATTTCGGTGAGCGTCGCGTAGAGCGTCGTCGATTTGCCCGAGCCGGTCGGCCCGGTCACGAGCAGGAGACCGTACGGCTCGTGCGCGATCGTGCGGATCGCCTCGACGATCTCCGGCTCGTGGCCGATCGAATCGAGCCGCAGCGCGGTGGCGCCGGCCTCGCCGCGTTGCTTGTCGAGCACGCGCAGCACGGCGTCTTCGCCGTGGATCGACGGCATGATCGAGACGCGAAAATCGATCTCGCGCTGATTGATGATCGCCTTGAAGCGCCCGTCCTGCGGAATGCGCCGCTCGCCGATATCGAGATCGGCCATGACCTTCAGGCGCGACAGCACTTGCTCGGCCGTGTCGATGCCCGGCGCGCTCGCCGTTTCCTGCAGCACGCCGTCGATGCGGTATTTGATGACGAGTCCCGCCGCCGTGCTTTCGATATGGATATCCGATGCGCGGGCCCGCAGCGCGTCGTACAGCGACGAATTGACGAGCCGGATCACGGGATGCACGTCGGCGGCGAGCGTGGCGAGCGTGATCTCGACGCCCGCATCGGCGCTCGCCGACGACTTGCCCTCGACGCTGATCTGCGTGAGCGCCTGATGCGCCGATTCATGCAGCGCGAGGTACGCCATCAGTTCGGCGGGCACGCAGAACGCGAACGCGAAGGGCTTCTTCACGCGGTTCATCGCCCAGGCGCGCATGTTGGCGTCGAAAGGGTCGGCGAGCACGAGCCACAAGTGCGCGCCGGGGTCGTCGGCGAGCAGGCACTTGCGCGACATCGCGTCGCCGAAAGAGAGCAGGTCGAAGCGCGGCGTGAGCGTTTCGAGCGCTTGCGCGTCGAAGCCGCGCAGGCCGAGCGTCGCCGTCACGTTATTCAGATAGTCGGCGGGATCGTGATCGGCATCGTCCCAGAATCGCTGCTGGCGCGTGCGCGTATCGGGCGCGATGTGCGCGGCTTGTTCCATGATTCACCCCACGGCTCCGGCCAGTTGGAAGATCGGCATGTAGAGCAGGAAGATGATCGTCCCGATGATGCTGCCCACCACCAGCATCAGGACGGGCTCGACCACGCGCATCAGCGTGTCGATCGCGCGGTCCAGCTCTTCGTCGCAAAACTCGGCCGAGCGCGTCACCATGCCGGCCAGCTCGCCGCTTTGCTCGCCCACGCGGATGAGCCGTTCGGCCACCGGCGTCGTCAGGTTCGCGGCGGGCAGCGCGCCGGAGAGCGGCTTGCCCGCGCGAATTTCGTCGAGCGCCTGCGCGAGCGCCGTCTGCAATTGCGCGGGCAAGACCTGCGCGGCGAGTTCCATCGACGTAACCATCGACATGCCGCCCGCGAGCAAGAGGCCGAGCGTGCGGTAGAAGCGCGTCAGCGCGAAGAGGCGCTGATAGTCCGCGAGCTTCGGCAGCCGCATGAACGCTTCGAAGAGCCGCGCGCGCACCTTCTCGCTGCGCAACGACAAGCCCGCGCCGACGATCGCGCCGACGACGCCCGCGAGCAGCAGCCCGCCGTGCGCCTCGACGAGATTTCCCCACGCGAGCATCACGCGCGCGGAGAACGGAATCTCCTTCATCGACGCGAACACCTGGCTGAACTTCGGGATCACGTAGAACGCGAGAAACAGGACGATGAGCGCGCCCGTCGCGATGACGATCGACGGATACACCATCGACGACACGACTTTCTTGCGCACCACGGAGAGCCGCGCGTCGTAGTGGTGATAGCGCTTGAGCGCCTCGGCGAGATGGCCGGTCTGTTCGGCGGAGGCCACGGTCGCGACGTAGAGCGGCGGAAAATGCGCGGGCTGCCGCTCGAGCGCGCGCGACAGCGGCTCGCCTTCGTAGAGCGCGGAAACGATCTGCGCGAGCACTGTGCGATTGAGCCCGTCGCGGCTCTTGTCGCGCAATGTCTCGACGGTCTCGACGAGGCTCAGGCCCGCTTCGAGCAGCGCGATCAGCTCTTGCGTGAAGAGCGCGCGCTCGAACACGGGCTTGCGGAACGTGAAGCCCGCCTTGCGCTTTTCGAGCGGCGTCGCTTCGATGAGCGACAGACCCATGTCGGCGACGCTCTGGCGCAACTGGGCGTCATCGGCGGCGTCGAGTTCCAGCTCCTGCTGGCCGCCGTCGCTTTCGACCCGTACGCGATATCGCATGGCGCTCACCGCGCGGATCATTTGGCGACGATGTCCGCGTCCTCGCCCGATCCGCCCGGCTTGCCGTCGGCGCCGTAGGTCATCAGGTCGTAATCCTTGCCGCCTTCGCCCGGCGATCGATAGATATACGGCTTGCCCCACGGATCGTTCGGAATCGCGCTGCTCATGTACGGACCTTCCCAGCCCGACGTGTTGCCGACGTTGGTCATCAGCGCGGCGAGGCCGGCGTCGGTGCCCGGATAGTGCCCGGTGTCCAGCCGATAACGGTCGAGCGCGCTTTCGATGCCCTTCATCTGCGATGCCGCCGTCTTGCTGCGCGCCTTGCCCACTTCGCCGAAGAGCTTCGGTCCGACATAGCCCGCCAATAGCGCGATGATGAGCAGCACCACCAGCAGTTCGAGCAAGGTGAAGCCGCGCCGGCGCAAGCCGATGCCGGTCTGCGTCAGCTTTCCCCTCAGTGCGGCAGCCTTCGTCAAATGGTTATACATGGCAGCCCCCGGCAGGTTCGGATCTCGGCGCCGCGCGCGTCTGCCCGGTCGGGCGATACGCGCGCGGCCCGTCGAGCATCACTTCAGTCCGTCGCTCATCACTTTCAGCAACTCGGCGTTGGGTCCGTCGCCGTCGAGTTCCCAGGCGAACGAGCCGCGCAGGTTCTGCGCTTTCACGTAGTCCATCTTGAGTTTCATGGTTCCGGGCGTGTCGTAGGACCACCAGGTGGTGCCGTCGAACTTGTACGCGGTTTTCGCGACCGGATGCTCGTACACCGTGCCGGCCGCGCTCTTCAGGAGGCGGTAGTCCTGGATGCCTTCCTCGTACTTGCCCGGCGCGGGCTTGGTGGCTTTCTGATACAGGCCGTCGCCTTGCGGACCCTTGGTGACGCCGGTCCAGCCGCGTCCGTAGAACGGCACGCCGACCACGATCTTCGATGTCGGCACGCCGCCTGCGAGCAGCGCCTTCACCGCGCCGTCGACGTTATAGGTCGGCGCATACTGGCCCGCCTTGTAGTTCGGGCTGTCGGGGTCGCCGTAGAGCGGCGCCTGGAAGTCGGTCGGCCCGTTGGTTTCCCATCCGCCGTGGAAGTCGTACGACATGATGTTGATCCAGTCGAGCGACTTGCTGTATTCGCCCGGCTCGGTCATCGCGATCTTGTCGCCGCCCGCGCCGATCGCGACCGTCAGCAGATAGCGCTTGCCGTTCTGGGCGCCGATGGCGTCGAGTTGCTTGCGGAACTCGGCGAGCAGCAGCGTGTAGTTCTTCTTGTCGTTCGGATCGACGGCGTTGTATGGCTGGCCGCCGCCGCCGGGGAATTCCCAGTCGATGTCGATGCCGTCGAACACGTCCGCGCCGATGCCGTCGCCGCCCGCGTTCGAGCCGGCGTCATAGGGCAGATTGCCCTTGATGTAGACGTCGATGCACGAGCTCACGAGCTGCTTGCGCAGCGCGTCGGTTGCCGCCGCTTTGCCGAACCATCGCGACCAGGTCCAGCCGCCGAGCGAAATGATCACCTTCAGGTTCGGATGCTTGGCCTTCAACTGCTTGAGCTGATTGAAGTTCCCTTTCAGCGGGCCGGCTCCGGCTTTGCCGTAGCGCGGATCGTTCGTCGGGAAGTCCCAGGTGTCGCCCTTGCCGCTGACGGCTTCGTTGGCGCCGAAGTTCTTTTGATAGTCGGCCCAGGCGTCGCCGCCGGTGCCTGCGTCCGCGGCGTTCGGATTGGTCGCGCCCGGCTCGGCCTTGTTGATGATGCCGCACTCGTAGCCGCCGTTCTTCTGGTAGAGGTTGCCGAACGCGTAGTTGATGAACGTGAGCATCGAGGCAGAGCCGGTCGTGTCGACGTCCTTGAGCTTGTAGTTGCGGTCGTAGATGCCCCACTGCGCGAAGTAGCCGCCGATTTCACGCGCCCCTGAGGGGGAGGGTGCGGGTGTGGGTGTGGGTGTCGGCGTCGGTGTTGGGGCCGGCGTTGGCACCGGCGTTGGCGTCGGTGTTGGAACCGGCGTGGGCGTCGGCGTTGGTGTTGGAACCGGCGTCGGCGTCGGCGTGGGCGTGGGCGTCGGCGTCGGCGTGGGCGTGGGCGTGGGCGTCGGAACGGGTGTTGGCGTCGGTGTCGGAACCGGCGTCGGCGCAGGAGCAGGAGCAGGCGACGGCCCGCCCGAGCACGCGCCGAGATCTTCCCATACGCCGTATTGCCCGGATTGCGCCGGATTTTCGCCCTGCGTCCACCACTTGTTTCGATAATTGCGGCCGTTGTACGTCACGCGCGTGCCCGCCGTCGCATAAGCCTGCGTCGACGACCACGCGTCATAACACGCGGCGCCCGACGGTGTCGGCGTGGGCGTCGGAGTCGGAGTCGGAGTCGGAGTCGGCGTTGGCGTTGGCGTGGGTGTTGGAGTCGGCGTTGGAGTCGGTGTCGGCGTGGGACTCGGGGTTGGAGTCGGTGTCGGCGTCGGCGTCGGCGTGCCGCCCGTTGCGCCGAGATCCTTCCACAACGTCGGCGTGGTGGAAGGCGTCCATCCCGCGCCGGGGTAGGCGGTATGCGATTGCAGCGCCTGATACGTGTGGCCGTTGTAAGTGACGGTGGCGCCTGCCGAATATGTGGTCCCTTCCTGCCACTCGGCGCCATTGGCACTGACTGAATAGGCAACCAGCAATGCCAGCGTCAATGCGCTAATTCTGGAATGCTTAACAAGGCGATTCATGAGAATGGCCTCCTTTGTTTCGATTATGGTTGGTTTCGATTCTCTACATTGTCAAGCTGTTTGCCTCAAACGCCGCGCATTTCAAGCGCCTATACGCGGATATATTGATAATCCAAGCTTCTCCACTAAGCAAGTTGGAAATTGATGATTAGTTTTCCTTCTGGTTTTCTTATAGGCGTGCTTTTTACGCGACGCAAAGAATACTGCTTCGAAATATGGCACCGTCGATTTGAATATGCACGTCGTGAGTTCGACATCGGGCCGTTATTTTCAATCGGCATTCCGGCGATATGGATCGTTGATGCATGCAGCGATGCGAATGTGAAACGCGCCGCAGGTCCGTATGCGGGATCGCTTTAATCGCCTGCCGGTATATCGGCGTATCGGTGCGTCAGAACTGAACCGTGACGGCAACGATCGGTGGATAGTTTTCGCTGCCGGACACACTGGTCGATGCCGCCGCGTCCTTGACGTGAGACGTGTGCTCGATCGATTGCAACGATAGCGCCTCACCCGAAGCCGATCTCGCTTCGACGCCGACGCGATACGGCGTTTTGGTCCCGCCGCAATTCACCGCGACGCGGCTTGCCTGATCGATTTCGACAGGAGCGCCGGGCGTGACGATCGAGCAGGCATTTTCGATTGTCAGAGCGATGTCCATTTTAGCCGTGCCGCTTTTCGCGAAACCTTCGGGAGACACAGCAAGCGTTTCCGCCGCAATCAAGGCGGCGAATGCGGCATGGTAGAGCGAGTGACTTTTCATGAATGGACCCGAGGGGATATTGATTTTTCGCGCCATGCAACAGTGCATATGCGCGGGTGCTTTCTAAAAAGCCCCGCGCCT
This sequence comes from Caballeronia sp. LZ008, assembly GCF_031451435.1. NCBI lineage: Bacteria > Pseudomonadati > Pseudomonadota > Betaproteobacteria > Burkholderiales > Burkholderiaceae > Caballeronia > Caballeronia sp. LZ008. The sequence goes on from NZ_JARUXK010000001.1 coordinate 667,620, forward strand.
TTGAAAAAAGGAAACCGAAATGCTTAGAAAACCAGCGTCGCGGTGATGGTCGACGAATACGTGCCCGCAGCCGGCGTGTCTTGCGACGGCACGCGGCCATAAACCGTGATGCTCTGGTTCGAGCCGTCGCCCGTGCCTGCGACCGTGTCGCTGTCCACCGTATTGCCCCAGACCTGCGTGCGCGCCGTATCCCGATACAGATTGAATTCGACCGATGCATCGCCGGCCGCGTTGCTCATCTTGCGGTCCGCGACAGTCGAGCCGTTCGCGGTGCCCGCGTCGAGCGCGACGCTGTAGGCCGTGCCCTTGGTGCATGTGACCGAGAGCGTCGTCGTCTGATCGAGGTTGTTGCTGATCACGCCGGTGCTGCCGAAATTCAGCGGGTTCGCGGCGATGGAGCAGTCGTCCTGCACGGTCAGCGTGACATCGAAGGTCGCGCTCTTGCTGGCGGCCATTGCATTGGGCGAAGCGACGACGCCGAGCGTGGCGGCGCCGGCAACGATGGCGATGACGGCGGCTTTGCTGAACAGATTGCGCATGAGAATCTCCGGTATCAGATTGACGACGCCGATTGCGTTTGGCGTCGCGAGAACATGAGCAAATGATAGGGAGCGCGTGTCTAAGACTGAATGAGACGACTCTTATTTGAGATGGTGAAACGAGCGGTTTCGCCGGATGGCATTGTGCTGACGCGTTTATCGAGATGCCGACGCTACATGTGAAAACGGCCTCCCGAAGGAGGCCGCCTGGCTAACGGAGACGACGTGGATTCAGATCAGTCCTTCGGCCTTGAGCGCGGCCTGCACGCCCGGGCGCGCGCCGACACGCGCCTGATACGCGACGAGCGCGGGCCACTTGCCGAGGTCGAGATCGATATGCTTCGCCCAGCTCAAAACCGTGAACAGATACGCATCGCCGATGCTGAATTCGTTGCCGAGCAGGAACTGCTTGTCATCGACTTGCTGCGCGACGTAGGCGAGACGGCGTTCGAGATTGGCCATCGCCGCGGCCTTCCAGTCGCTGCTTGCGGCCGGGTTGAAGAACGGCGAGAAGTTCTTGTGCAGTTCCGTGCCGATGAACGTGAGCCAGCTTTGCAGACGGTACCGCGCCATCGCATCGTTGAGCGGCGCGAGATGCTTCGCCGGAACCTGATCGGCGATGTATTGCATGATCGCCGGGCCTTCGGTCAGCAGTTCCCCGTTGTCGAGCAGGAGCGCGGGCACGTAACCCTTCGCGTTGATCTTGGTGAAATCCGCGCCGCTCGCGGTGAGCTTGGTCTTGAGATCGACGGCTTCGGTTTCGTAGGCGAGCCCGGATTCTTCGAGCGCGATGTGCGACGCGAGGGAACAGGCGCCTGCCTTGTAGAACAGTTTCAAAACAATTCCTCCAGGATGAGTCGCACGATTATGAACGATGTCGTGCTTGCGCAGCATCCGCTATCGCGAAACGAATTTTGTCGTTTGATGAAAGATCGAACCGCGATCAATCGAGGATGAAATCGCGCGAGGATGCGACGGTCTTCGGCGGCATCGGGAAGTCGGGGTCGGCGGCCATGTCGTGCAGCGCGGCTTCGATCGCGTCGCAGATGGCGTTCAACGCGAGATCGTTTTCCTCGAGGCCGAACGGATCTTCGATCTGCGCGGCGATCGCCTCCAGCGCCATGAACGCATACGCGACGAGCAACGCGAAAAGCGGCGTGAGCAGGCCGGCGCCATCGACGAGGCCGAACGGCAGCATCACGCAGAAGAGGTAGATCGTGCGGTGAATCATCACCGAGTAGGAGAAGGGCAGCGGCGTGGAGGCGATGCGCTCGCATCCGCCGATCACATCCGAAAGCGCGTTCAGATTGTGCTGAATCGCGAGGACGGCATAGCCGTCGAGCGCGTCTTCCCGCTTGCGTTCGGCGACCCATTCGCCGAGCCAGAGCAGAATCAGCGCGGGCCGGAACTTCGCGGCGGCCACGCGTGCGTGCAGTTCAGGCGAGAGGCGGGGCGCGAGATCGGCGAGCGCGTCGGTGTTGCGCAGTTGATGTCTCAACGCGTGAGGCAGCGCGCCGAGCGCGGACAGAAAACGTCGCTCCTCAGCGCGGTCGCGATTGTCCGGCAGCGACAGCGCCTGCTGCGCCAGCGCGCGCGATGTGTTGAGCAGCGTGCCCCACAGCTTGCGGCCTTCCCACCATCGCTCGTAACTCGCGCTATTGCGGAAACCGAGAAACACCGCGAGCGCGATGCCGACGAGCGCGAACGGCGGCGTGCCGAGCCCGAGCGGATAGTGCCGCATGTGGTCGTGCATGAAGATCGCCGCGAGCGACAGCGCGAAGATCAGCCCGAGGCGCGGCAGCAGTTGCGGCAGCACGGAGCCGCGCCACACGAACAGCAGCCGGAACCAGTTGAGCTTGGGGCGAATGATCATGGACGAGCTTGCCGGTGAAACCGCAATGAATTTCCGATTATCTCGAAAATAAGGTGCATCGCGCGCGAGACATGACGTCGCGTGCGGAAACGAAAAGGCCGTCCTTGCGAACGGCCTTCGAGATCAGCAACGCGACAATGTGATCAGAGCGCCGCGCGCGCCGCTTTCGCCGCCGCGCGCACCTGATCCGGCGCGGTGCCGCCCGGATGATTGCGGCTCGCGACCGAGCCTTCGAGCGTCAGATAGTCGAACACGTCTTCGCCGATCAGATGCGCGACGTTCGGCAGTTCGATACGCATCGCGTCGAGCGACAGGTCCGCGATATCGCAGCCGCGATCGTCGCAGATACGCACCGCGTGCGCGACGGCTTCGTGCGCGTCGCGAAACGGCAGGCCGCGCTTCACGAGATAGTCGGCGAGATCGGTGGCGGTCGAGAAGCCTTGCAGCGCGGCCGCGCGCATCGCCTGCGGCTTCACCGTGATGCCCGCGGCCATTTCCGCGAAGATGCGCAGCGTATCCGCGACCGTATCGACGGTATCGAACAGCGGCTCCTTGTCTTCCTGATTGTCCTTGTTGTACGCGAGCGGCTGGCCTTTCATCAGCGTGAGCAGCGCCATCAGATGGCCGTTCACGCGGCCCGTCTTGCCGCGCGCGAGTTCGGGCACGTCGGGATTCTTCTTCTGCGGCATGATCGACGAACCCGTGCAGAAACGGTCCGCCAGGTCGATGAAGCCGACGCGCGGGCTCATCCACAGCACGAGTTCTTCGGAGAAGCGCGACACGTGCGTCATGACGAGCGCGGCCGCCGCCGTGAATTCGATCGCGAAGTCGCGGTCGGACACGGCGTCGAGCGAATTCGCGCAGATGCCGTCGAAGCCGAGCGCCGCCGCGACCGCGTGACGGTCGATCGGATAGCTCGTGCCCGCGAGCGCCGCCGCGCCCAGCGGCAGACGGTTCACGCGACGGCGCAGATCGCGCATGCGCTCGGCATCGCGCGAGAACATTTCGACATAGGCCAAAAGGTGATGCCCGAACGTGACCGGCTGCGCGACCTGCAGGTGCGTGAAGCCCGGCATGATGGTGTCGGCATGCTTTTCGGCCATGTCGATGAGCGCGACGCGCAACTCCTTCAGCAGCTCGCCGATGCGGTCGATTTCGCCGCGCAGCCACAGGCGGATGTCGGTCGCGACCTGATCGTTGCGCGAGCGGCCGGTGTGCAGGCGCTTGCCCGCATCGCCGATCAGCGCCGTCAGGCGCGCCTCGATGTTCAGATGCACGTCTTCCAGATCCAGCTTCCACTCGAACTCGCCGCGCTCGATTTCGCCCTTGATCTGCGCCATGCCGCGCTCGATGGCGGCGAGGTCGTCGGCGCTGATGATCTTCTGCGCCGCAAGCATGGACGCGTGCGCGAGCGAGCCTTGAATGTCGACGAGCGCGAGCCGGTTGTCGAAGAACACCGACGACGTGTAGCGCTTGACGAGCTCCGACATCGGCTCGGAGAAGCGAGCCGACCAGGCTTCGCCTTTTTTGTGGAGTTGGGACGTCATGGTGATGTTTTCAGCGGTTCGGGCTTCGGGAAGTCGACAATTTTAACATTCGGCACTATTCCGATCCGACCAGAATCACGAGCTTCAAATCCTCGCGATGCGCGGGCTTGAACGTGATCTGATTGAACACGACGCGCCCGCGCGACGGATGATTGAACGCGCGCTCGCCGCCTTCGCGCTCGAACACGTCCTGCGACGCCCAGTAGCGCGCGAAGGCATCGCTCGCGGCGGAGAGATCGTCGATGAGCGCGCGCGTCGGCGCATCGTTCAGATGGCGGATCGAATCGGCGCGGAATTCGGCCGCGAGACGCCGCGCGCGCGTTTCCCAGTCGACGATCAGCGCGCGCGCCGCCGGCGACGTGAACGTGTACGTGAGCAGATTGCGGTCGTGCTCGCCGTCGAGCCAGCCGACGAACAGCGCCGACGCATGCTCGTTCCAGCGCAGCGCGTTCCACTGACGATCGAGCACGTAGGCGGGCGCGGCGATCAGCCCGACGGTCTGGAGCAGCGCGGCGGGCGCGTCCTGCGAAGCCGGATCGGGCTCGGCGGGATCGCGCTGGGCGGCGAGCTCGAAAAGATACGCACGTTCGGCGCGCGACAGTTGCAGCGCGACGGCGATGCGCGCGAGGGCATCGGCGGAAGCGGACACGGGCCGGCCTTGCTCGATCCAGGTGTACCAGGTCGGGCTCACGCCGCACAGTTGCGCGACTTCTTCGCGGCGCAAGCCGGGCGTGCGGCGGCGCGGGCCGGGCGCGAGTCCGACCGCTTGCGGCGACAGCCTTTCGCGATGCGCGCGGATGAACTCGCCGAGCGCGTGCGCGGACGTATCGGCGAGGGTTTCGTTCTTGTCGATGTGATTCATGCGTGGCAGGTGGTGTACATACCAGAATAACTGCACAACTTGTACTGGTACAAAGCGGGTTCTATTGTAGCGACACAAGACCACGACGAAACCGGAGCCCACGATGAAACACCACGATCAGGTCGCAGACGCATTCGGCAGCACCGCTGCCGCGTATCTCACGAGCGCCGTCCATGCGAGCGGCGCGGATCTGCAGAATCTCTCCGCGACGTTCGCGGCCACTTGCGGCAACGCGCGCGTGTTGGACATGGGATGCGGCGCGGGACACGCGAGCTTTGCGATCGCGCCGCACGTGCGCGAAGTGGTGGCGTACGACATCGCCCCGCAGATGCTCGCGACCGTGGAAGCCGCCGCGAAGGAACGCGGCCTGACGACGATTCGCACGCAGCAGGGCGCGGCCGAAACGCTGCCGTTCGCGGATGCGTCGTTCGACTGGGCCGTGAGCCGGATGAGCGCGCATCATTGGCGCGACGTTTCGTCAGCGCTTGCCGAAGTGCATCGCGTGTTGAAGCCTGGCGGGCGGCTGAAGTTCATCGATATCGCGGGCATCGACGATCCGCTCTACGACACGCACATTCAGGCGATCGAAATCCTGCGCGATGCGTCGCATATCCGTGACTATCGCGCCGACGAATGGATCGCGATGCTCGATGCCGCCGGTTTCGATGCGCAAATCGCCGAGCGCTGGCGCATCCCGCTGGAATTCGAGTCGTGGGTGACGCGGATGCGTACGCCGGCCGAGCGCGTAACGGCCATCAGATCGATGTGGGCGAGCGCGCCGGATGAGGTGCGGCAGTATTTCAACGTGAAGGATGATTGCTCGTTCGAGCTCGATGCGGTGATGGTGGAGGGGAAGCGGCGTGGTTGAAGATTGTTGGATGTCGCTCGATCCTCGGGTTCGTGTCGGTGACGGTTGTTGATTTCGCCGGATCCCTTATTCGCGTCGGTCTATTAGCACTGCCCCTGTGCGGGGCGGCAGTCACTTTCTTTGCTGCTGCAAAGAAAGTGACCAAAGAAAGCAGCTTTTCAGGCCCGCGGTCACACGCAATTTGGGTAGTTCTCTCGTCCCAGGTGGCACTCGCCTAAGGAGTGCCCTCATCACAATCACCCGGCTTGGCTCGCGCACGGTCTGCCACATCGCACCACACAACGAACTGGTTCAGCACCAAACAGCTCCAGCCCGCTTCGCGGCCGACCGGTTAAGCGGGACTGCCAGTGCTTCGCTATTAACATCGCTATCGCACTGCGCACGCAAACCGATGGTTTCCCTTGCATGCCCTACGGCAGCGCGAAGCGCTGTGCCGAAGCTATTTCGTGCTGAACCAATGTTCTGAACACCTTCGGGCGGCAGACCGTGCGCGAGCCAAGCCCGATTGGTCCTTTGAGGGCACTCTTTAGGCGAGTGCCGCCCGGGACGAGAGAACTACCCAACGTGCGTGTGACCGTGGGCCTGAAAAGCTGCTTTCTTTGCCTACTTTCTTTGCAGCAGCAAAGAAAGTAGGTGCCGCCCCGCACAGGGGCAACGCCAATAGACCGACACGAAATCGGGATCCGCCGAAACCCACGCATACATCGAGGCAACGTTGCATCCCGAACCAAAACGCCCCGCCAAGGGAAGGCATCAGCCGGTATTACGCAACCCCGCGGCAATCCCGTTGATCGTCAAATGAATCCCGCGCCGCAGCCGCACGTTCTGATCGCCCGCGCGGTGACGCTTCAACAGCTCCACTTGCAAGTGATTGAGCGGATCGAGATAAGGGAAGCGGTTCTTGATCGAACGCGCGAGCAGCGGGTTGTCCGAAAGACGATCGATCTTGCCGGTAATTTCGCCGAGCACGTCGCACGTGCGCTGATGCTCCGCGACGATCTTGTCGAACACGGTCTTGCGCAGCTTCTTGTCGGTGACGAGCTGCGCATAGCGCGACGCGACGGCGAGATCGGTCTTCGCGAGCACCATGTCCATGTTCGACAGCAGGTTCTTGAAGAACGGCCACGTCTTGTGCATCTTGCGCAGCGTCGCGAGACGTTTCGCGCGTTCATCGTCGGAACCGGCGCGGTCGAGATACGCCGTGACCGCGCTGCCGAAGCCGTACCAGCCCGTCAGCAAGAGACGGCACTGGCCCCACGAGAAGCCCCACGGAATCGCGCGCAGATCCTCGATCTTGCGCTGCTTCGGATCCTGCAGTTTGCGCGACGCCGGCCGGCTGCCGATGTTCAGCTCCGCGATCTCCGAAATCGGCGTCGACAGGAAGAAGTAGTCGGTGAAGCCCGGCGTCTCGTAGACGAGCGCGCGATACGCGGCCATCGCGGAATCGGAGAGCGTCTGCATCGCCGCTTCGAATTGCGGCAACTGCGCGGGCGCGTTCTCGTGCGGCAACAGCGATGCTTCCAGCGTCGCGGCGACGACCGTCTCCAGATTGCGCCGCCCGATTTCCGCGTTCGCGAACTTGCTCGCAATCACTTCGCCTTGCTCGGTCAGGCGGATTTGCCCGTCGACGGTGCCGGGCGGCTGCGACAGAATCGCCTGATACGTCGGGCCGCCGCCGCGTCCGACCGTGCCGCCGCGTCCGTGGAAGAGGCGCAGCGTCGTGCCACGCTCCTTGAACAGCGTGACGAGCGCCAGTTCCGCGCGATACAGCTCCCAGTTCGACGTGAGGAAACCGCCGTCCTTGTTGCTGTCCGAATAGCCGAGCATCACTTCCTGCTCGTTGCCCTGATTTTCGATGAGCTTGTCGATGCCCGGCAGCGCGAAGAATTCGCCCATGATGACCGGCGCGTTGCGCAAGTCGGCGATGGTCTCGAAGAGCGGAATGACCATCAGGCCGTCGCGCGGGGAATCGCCCTTCGCGCCGAGATAGCCTTGCAGCACGCCCGTTTCCTTCTGCAGCAACATCACTTCCAGCAAGTCGCTGACGGTCTCCGTATGCGAAATGATGTAGTTGCGCACCGCGCGCGCGCCGAACTTCGCGCGCGTCTCGCGGGCCGCTTCGAGCACGCCGAGCTCGCTTTTCGCGAGATCTGAATATTGCGCGTAGGGAAGGCGCAGCGGGCGCGGCTGCGCGAGCTCCTTCAGCAGCACTTCGCGCTTCTGCTCTTCGGTGAGCGACGCGTAATCCTCGACGACGCCCGCACGCGCGAGCAGCTCGCTCACGACGGCCTCGTGAATGTCCGAGCTTTGCCGCAAGTCGATGCTCGCGAGATGGAAGCCGAACACTTCGGCGGCGCGCGCGAGCGGCGACAGACGCAGGCTCGACATCGACGCGCCGTGATGCTCCGCGAGCGAATCAATCAGCACGTGCAGGTCGCGCACGAATTCGGAGGCATCGGCGTAGGGCGTCGCGCGAATCTGCGGTGCGCCCGGACCCGCGCTGCGCACGGTCACGACGCCTTCGCCGAGCCGCACGCGCGCGCTCGCCGCAAGCCGCGTGTAGATGCCGATGAGCGCGCGCCGATACGGCTCGTCCTTGCGATGCGGCGACTGGTCGGGCGAGGCATCGGCGAGTGCTTTCAGGGCATCGCTCGAACCGGCGAGCAGGTCCGACACGGATAATTCCGCGCCGAGCTTGTGCGTCTCTTCCAGATAGTGTTCGAAGATGACGATCGCCTGACGCGTGATCGCGTTTTCGAGCGTTTCGCCGGTGACGAACGGATTGCCGTCGCGGTCGCCGCCGATCCAGCTTCCCATCTGAAAGAACGGCGGCAGGCGCACGGGCAGGCCGTGTTCCGCGAGCGCGGCTTCGATATCGGCGTAGAGCGCGGGAATTTCGGCGAGAAAGGTCGCGCGATAGTAAGACAGCGCGTTGTCGATTTCATCGGCGACGGAAAGGCGCGCGTCGCGCAACATGCGCGTCTGCCACAGCGACGTCACGCGTGCGCGCAGCACCGCTTCGTTCTGTGCGCGTTCGCGCGCGGTCAGTTCCTGATCGCGCTCGGCGAGCAGACGCGCGATATCGTGTTGCGCGTCGAGAATGCTCTTGCGCGAGACTTCGGTCGGATGCGCCGTGAGGACGGGCACGATCAGCGCATCGCCGAAAAATCTCTCGAGCAGCTTGCGCGTCGCGCTGATGTTCTTGTGCTCGCGCATGCGCTCGATCGCATACGCGATGGTGCCCGGCTGCGCACCCGAGCCCGCGAGCGCGTGAATGCGCCGCCGGCGATTGTGATGGCGGTCTTCGGCGATGTTCGCGAGATGCGAGAAGTAGCTGAACGCACGCACGACCGACACCGTCTGTTCCGGCGACAGCGCGCGCAGCTTCTTTTCGAGCGTCTGCGAGGCTTCGACGTCGTCCTCGCGGCGGAACTTCACGGCCGTCTGACGAATGGCCTCGACGACCTCGAACACGGCGTCGCCTTCCTGCTCGCGCAGCACTTCGCCGAGCACACGCCCGAGAAAGCGGATGTCTTCGAAGAGCGGGCGGTCCTTGTCGTCGCGCGTGCGGCTCGCGGGCTTCGTGGGCTTCGCGGCTTTCGCGACGGCCGCGCCGTTGGGGCGCGGCGTTTTGAGCTGCGTCGGCGCGGTCTTGGTCGCGATGGCTTTCTTCGCGAGCTTCGGCGCGATGGCGGCTTTCGAAGCCTTCGCGGCCGTCGCGGCCTTCGTCGTGACGATGGGCGACGACGCCGCGCGCGGCGCGTCGGAGGAGGAAGACTTGGGCAATGCGGCGTTGCGGCGCGCCGGGCGAGCCGATCCGGATGACGTCACGTTGGGTTCCTCTCGAAAGCTGCGAAGCCAGGGTACATCGACATGATCCGGCGACCTCGACGGGCGCCGCATCGGCAGAAAATCGCGGGCCGCGCGAACGGCCGTGCGTCAAACCGGCGACAGCATGCCGCGGCATTCTTCGCGCCCTGAAGCGTTCATCGCGCGCGACGCGGCCGGGGCCGTCGTTCACGCCGCTACGAACACACCACGGACGCCCCGAAAGGCGCATCGGACAAGGCTCTCGCGCGCTGCCCGGGTGTCGGTGGACCTTGGCGTGCGTGCTACCATTGTTCGCTAATGTCTATTCATCCATCCCGTCATTCGATCGAGCATCAATGAATTCCGAGACGCATTCAACGACACCGCCCGCGAGCATCATCATCGCTTCGCGGGAAAGCCGGCTTGCGATGTGGCAAGCCGAGCACGTGCGGTGTGCGCTGCACAAATTATATCCATCTTGCGACGTGAAAATCCTCGGAATGACGACGCGCGGCGATCAGATTCTGGATCGCACGTTGTCGAAGGTCGGCGGCAAGGGTTTGTTCGTGAAGGAGCTCGAAGCCGCGCTCGCCGAGGGCCGCGCCGATCTCGCCGTGCATTCGCTCAAGGACGTGCCGATGGAACTGCCCGAAGGCTTCACGCTCGGCGCCATCATGGAGCGCGAAGATCCGCGCGACGCTTTCGTGTCGCCGCATTACGCATCGCTCGATGCGCTGCCTGCGGGGAGCATCGTCGGCACGTCGAGCCTGCGTCGCGAGTCGATGATTCGCGCGCGCTTTCCTCATCTCGAAGTGCGGCCGTTGCGCGGCAATCTCGATACGCGTCTCGCCAAGCTCGACCGCGGCGAGTACGCGGCGATCATCCTCGCGGCGGCGGGTTTGAAGCGTCTCGGTCTGGAAGCGCGCATCCGTGCGCTGCTCGATCCGTCCGAGAGCTTGCCGGCAGCGGGGCAGGGCGCGCTCGGTATCGAGATTCGCGCGGACCGCGCCGATCTCGCCGCGTGGCTCGCACCTTTGCACGATGAAAACACCGCGCTCGCGGTCGAGGCGGAACGCGCGGTGTCGCGCGCGCTCGGCGGCAGTTGCGAAGTGCCGCTCGCCGCGTACGCCGTATGGCGCGACGGCGCGCTGCATCTGCGCGGCGCGGTGTCGATGCCCGACGGCAAGCGCGTGCTGCGCGCGGAGGAAAGCGTGCAGGCGCCCGATCTCGCCGCCGCGCTCGCGCTCGGCCAGCGCGTGTCGTCGGATCTCGAAGCGCAAGGCGCGATGGATATCGTCGCCGCGCTCAGCACTATGTCGCGCGCCGACGGCCCGAACACCGCGCCCTCGGGGCCGAAGTCCTGATGGCGAGCGAGCGCCGCGCCACCGTCGTCGTCACGCGTCCCGCCGGACAGTCGTCCGCGCTGCTCGCGCTCCTTGCGAGCGCCGGCTTCGACGCGCTGGAATTTCCGCTCATCGATATCGCGCCCGTCGCCGACGATGCGCCGCTGCGCGCCGCGCTCGACGAGCTTTTTCTGCCGCCGGAAGCGCCGGGGCGCTATGCGCTCGTCGTGTTCGTGTCGCCGAATGCGATCGATCATGCGTTCTCGCGGCTCGCCGCGCCGTGGCCCGTCGATTTGCCCGTCGCGGTCGTCGGTCCGGGCTCGGTCGCGGCGCTCGCGCGTCAGGGCGTGCACGCGCCGTCGCATCGCGTGATCAGTCCGTCGGCGCAAGCGCTCGATCCGCGCTTCGATTCCGAGGCGCTCTTCACCGCGATCGAAGCGCATTTCGGCACGAACGGTCTCGAAGGCAAGCGCGTGCTGATCGTGCGCGGCGACGGCGGCCGCGAATGGCTCGCCGAGCGGCTCGCGCAAGCAGGCGCGCGGGTCGAAAAGGCCGCCGCCTATCGCCGCGTGTTGCCGGAACCGTCGATGCAAAAGTGGGAGCGCATCCACGAATTGCTGGCCGGAGAACCGCACGCGTGGCTGCTGACAAGCTCGGAAGGCGTGCGCAATCTCGACGAGCTCGCCCACGAACATCTCACCGCCGACGAAATCGTGCTGCTCAAGCGCGCGCCGCTCGTCTGCCCGCACCCGCGCATCGCCGAGGCCGCGCGGGGAGCGGGTTTTGATAGGATTACGGTGTCCGGCGCGGGCGATGAGCGCATCGCGCACGCGCTGGAAGCGCTGTTCCCGCTCCAACGCGATCCGGAGGCTCACGCGCACGCGAGCGCATCGGCTTCGATAAATTCCTCATCCGCGCCGACGGACGCCAATCCGGCCACCGCGCCGGCCCAACAAACGGCTCAATCACGCATGACTGATTCGAACGATTCCAAGAAAGCTTCACCTCAGCCGAACGTGACACCGCCCTTGCCGCCGAACACGCCTTTCACGCCTTATGAGCAGCAGAAGAAGAACGGCGGCGCGGGCATCGTGGTGTTGTGGTTCGTCGTCGTCATTCTGGCGGTGGCGGCGGGCGCGGGCGCCTTCGTCCTGAACCGCAAGTTCGAGCGCACCGACGCGCAACTGTCGCAGCGCCTCGCCCAGTCCGACGAGCAGAACGCCGATCTGCGCGCGAAGGCCGATCAGGCCGCGAGCGCGACCACCGCGTTGAACACGCAGATCATCCAGTTGCAGGGCAAGCTCGCCGATGCCGAAGCGCACAGTCAGGCGCTGCAGCAGCAATATCAGGATCTCGCGAGCAATCGCGACGACTGGACCGTCGCCGAAGTCGAGCAGATTCTGTCGAGCGCGAGCCAGCAGTTGCAACTCACCGGCAACGTTCAACTCGCGCTTTTCGCGCTGCAAAGCGCCGACACGCGTCTTGCCGCGACCACCGGTCCGCAGGTCGTCGCGATCCGCAAGGCGATCGCGCAGGACATCGACAAGCTGAAAGCCACGCCGACGACCGATCTCACCGGTCTCGCGATCAAGCTCGACACGGCCATCGACCAGATCGACCAGTTGCCGCTTTCGGGCGAGGCGCCGATCGCCCGCGCCCGCGCGCAGGCCGCCGAGCCGGCCAACAGCGCGTCGATCGCGGCGGCGACCGGCGAGCCGCGCTGGAAGGTGCTGTGGCATCAGATCACGAACGGCATCGGCCAGCAGTTGTCGAGCCTCGTCTCGGTGCGCCGCATCGATAACGCCGATGCGATGCTCACATCGCCCGATCAAGGTTATTTCGTGCGCGAAAACGTGAAGCTGCGGCTGCTGTCCGCGCGTCTTTCGCTGCTGTCGCGCAGCGAGCCGACGCTCAAGTCGGACCTGCACGCCGCCGACGCCGCGCTCGGCCGCTACTTCGATGCCTCGTCGAAGAAAGTGCAGGCCGTGCGCGAGCTCGTGAAGCAGGTCGATCAGGCGTCGCTCGCCGTCGCCGTACCGAACCTGAACGCGAGCCTCGCCGCCGTCCATCAGTTCAAGCGAGGCGGATGATGACGATTCGTGGACTCATCTGGCTCGCGCTGCTGTTCGCCGTCGCGGTGATCGTCGCGACCGTCGGCGGCTTCAACAACGGACAAATCCTGCTCGTGATCCCGCCGTATCGCGTGGACATGTCGCTCAATCTGTTCGCGGTCGCGCTCGTCGTGCTGTTCATCGTGCTGTACGCGATCATCCGCGCGGTGCGTGGCGTCTGGAAGATGCCGTCGCGCGTCGCCGCGTATCGCACGCGCAGCAAGATCGCGAAGGCGAATGCGTCGCTGCGCGATGCGGTCGGGCATCTGTACGCCGGACGTTTCTCGAAAGCCGAGAAGGCCGCGCGCGATGCGTTGTCCGTCGAAGACAACAAGGGTGCGGCCGGGCTGATCGGCGCGAACGCGGCGCATCGTCTGCACGAATATGCGCGCCGCGACGAGTGGCTCGCGCAGGTTTCCGGCGCCGACTGGCAGGACGCGCGCCTGATGGCCACCGCCGACATGCGCGCCGATGGCCGCGACGCCGACGGCGCGCTCGTCGCGCTCACCGAAATGCAGGCGCAGGGCGGCCGGCGCATCCACGCGCAGCAAATCGCGCTGCGCGCGCAGCAGCAATTGAAGAACTGGGGCGAAGTGCTGAAGCTCGTGCGGATGCTGGAGAAGCGCGAGGCGCTGCATCCGGCGGTCGCGGTGCGGCTGCGCCAGGTCGCGGCGGAAAATCTGCTGCGGGATCGCCGGCATAACCCGGACGCGCTGCTCGAACTGTGGCAATCGCTGTCGGCGACCGAGCGCCAGTCGCCGCGTCTCGCCGATCTCGCCGCGGAACTGCTGATCGCGCTCGATCGTCGCGCGGAGGCGAAGAAGATCGTCGAAGACGCGCTCGCGCACAACTGGGACGCGCGGCTGTTGCGGCGTTATCCGGACTGCATCGTCGGCGGCGACGCTTTCCCGCTGATCCAGCGCGCCGAAGCGTGGCAGAAGGAACGCACCGAAGACGCCGACCTGCTTTTCACGCTCGGACGTCTCTGCCTGCATCAGCAGTTGTGGGGCAAGGCGCAGGCGTTCCTCGAATCGGCGCTGAAGCTCGCCGACAACGAACCGCTGAAGATTCGCACGCATCGCGCGCTCGCCCGTCTGCACGAACAGCTCGGCGACGCGGACAAGGCCGCGGAACATTACCGCGCAAGCGCGCTGGCGATGAACGTCGTCTGATTGCGCTCGCCTGACGCGTTCAGGAACGGGCTGCACGGGCGCGATGCTCATGCAGCCCATTTTTTTTGCACGCGCTTTCCGGACCGGCGTTTTTGCGTTGTCTGTACGCCACCGCACGGCCGATGCGCTTGTAAGATGGTCTAGTTTCCTTCCACCGATACGAGGATCGAAAGAAAAGGAGGCGGCGTGAGACGGGCGCTACACACGTTGATCGGGCTTGCGCTCGTCGTTTTTCTGTCCTGGCCCGATACGTCGCATTACTTCGCGCAGGGCGTTATCACGTCCGCGCCGTGGACCGGAACCTGGGCCGCCGCGCCCGATGTCACCGCCGACCGGGGCTTCAACAATCAGACGATTCGCCACGTCGTGCGGACGAGCATCGGCGGGACGGCGGCGCGCCTGACGTTCTCCAATCTGTTCGGCACGCAGCCCGTTACGCTCGGCGACGTGCATGTCGCCCGTCGCGCGAGCGGCGCGCGGACGATCGCCGGCAGCGACAAGGCCGCGACCTTCAACGGGCAGACTTATGTGACGATTCCCGTCGGCGGCACCGTCCAGACCGACCCCGTTCCGTTTCAGGTGCCGGCGCTCGCGGACATCTCCGTGAGCTTCCATATTCCGTCGCAGACGCCGCCGGGATCGACCGGGCACGTCGAGGGCTTGCAGGACAACTGGATCGCACCGGGCGACGTCAGCGCGGACCCGGCGTTCACGGGCGGCGTCGTGAACGCGGCGGGCGAGCAGTCGTACTATTTCCTCACCAATGTCGATGTGATGAACGCCGCGGCGACGGGCGCGGTGGTCACCTTCGGCGCGTCGATCACGGACGGAATCGCGTCGACGCCCAATACGAACCGGCGCTGGCCGAACCGCCTCGCGGAGCGGCTGATCCGCTCAGGCATGACGGTCGGCGTGCTGAATCAGGGCATCAGCGGCAACGATTTCTTCACGAACGGTTCGGGCCAAGCCGGGCTGACGCGCTTCGCCCGCGACGTGCTCGCGCAGTCCAACGTCAAATGGGTGATCGTCTCCGACGACGCGGTGAACAATCTAATCAGCGGCAATCCGCCGAGCGCGCAGCAGCTCATCGGCGCGTATCAGCAACTCGTTCACCAGGCGGCTGCGGCGAAAGTGGGCCTGATCTGCTCGACGCTTACGCCCTTCGAAGGCCTCGACGAATGGACGCCCGAGATCGAGAACACGCGCCAGACGGTGAACGCTTATCTGCGCAGCAAGAGCAGCGGTTGCGATGCCGTGCTGGATCAGGCCGCGGCGCTGGGCCACCCGGCCGGCGCGCACGACTCGACGGCGTTCGCGCGCGCCTACAACAGCGGCGACGACCTTCATCCGGACGATGCCGGCATGCTGGCGATCGCCAATGCGGTCGATCTGGGCTGGTTCGCCGCGCTGCCGCCGATCAACGCGCCGACGGCGTGCGGGCGCATCGCGATGGGCGAAGGCCTTGCGGAAGGGCAATCGATCGCGGCGTGCAGTGGAAACGTGCAGGTGAACTTGCGCGGCGACGGCTATCTCGTCGCGGTGAAGGATGGCGCGACGATCTGGTCATCGCAGGTGAGCGGCACGCCGGGCGTCGAACTGCGCATGCAGGAGGACGGCAATCTGGCGATGTACGACAACAATGGCGCGACGGTCTGGCAGACGCACACGTCGGGCCATCCGGGCGCCTACGCGACTATCTTGCCGAACGGCTATCTCGTCATCTTTTCGGCGCGCGGCACCGCACTCTGGTCGAGCGAGGGATGAAGCGCCGCGCCGAGCGCTTTCAGTACGTCGGAACCGACGGATCGACCTGACGCGACCATGCGTCGATGCCGCCGTAGAGATTGAACGTCTTCGTGAAGCCGCGCGATTCGAGGAACATCGCGACCTGTGCGCTGCGCGCGCCGTGATGGCAGATGCAGACGATCTGCGCTTCGTCGTCGAGTTCTTCGCTGCGTGCGGGGATGTCGCGCATCGGAATCGACACGATGTTGTCCATCTTCGCCGTCTGGATTTCCCAAGGCTCGCGCACGTCGAGCAGAACGGGAGCGGGGCGCGACGAATCGGCGAGCCACGCGGCGAGTTCGGGTGCGGTCAGGTTTTGCATGGAGATTCCGGCAAGATGCGCGCTACCGGATAAGGCCGGCAGCGCGCTTTCGGCTTAGAACTTGAACTGCGACGGATGCACCGCGTTCTTGAGCGGCGCGACGAGCGTTTCGAAGACATCCGACACGCGGAACTGCTTTTCGTCCACGCGCGTGATGATCTGCGCCTTCATGACCGGCGCCGAGCCGACGAACGCCGCGATGCGCCCGCCGATCTTCAACTGTTCCAGAAATTCCTGCGGCATGACCGGCAGCCCGCCCGACACGCAGATCACGTCGTAAGGCGCGCCCTGATTCCAGCCGAGCGCGCCGTCGCCGGTGATCACGTCGACGTTCGTCACGCCGTTCGCCGCGAGGTTCTGCTGCGCGAAAGCGGCGAGCTCCGGCGAGATTTCGACCGTCGTCACGCTGCGGCCGCGGTGCGCGAGCAGCGCCGCCATGTAGCCCGAGCCGGTGCCGAT
This sequence comes from Caballeronia sp. LZ008, assembly GCF_031451435.1. NCBI lineage: Bacteria > Pseudomonadati > Pseudomonadota > Betaproteobacteria > Burkholderiales > Burkholderiaceae > Caballeronia > Caballeronia sp. LZ008. Next base: position 684,311 of record NZ_JARUXK010000001.1, read on the forward strand.
TTCCAGCACGGTTTCGCCCTTGTGGATCGCGAGTTCCTGCAGGACGCGCGCTTCGACCTTGGGCGACAACATGCGCTCGCCGCCAGGCAGCGGAATTTCGAGATCGGCGAAAGCGATGTTGCGGTACGCGGCGGGAACGAAGTTCTCGCGCTTGACGATCGCGAGCAGGTTCAGGACGTCCTGGTCCAGCACTTCCCACGGACGAATCTGTTGCTCGATCATGTTGAAACGCGCTTGCTCGATGTTCATGTTCTGTGTGCGTGATGGCGACCGGAGCGGCTTGCATCGCGGCCGGATGCGGGGCTAGAAAACTACGCGATTGTAGCAAATCGAAGGGTTTTCCCGCCTGCTTTGCGCCCGACCTGCGCCCGACGCGCTGGCCTCCCGTGCGGCTAATGCGGCAGGCGGATATCGAACTTGAAGGTGATGAGCCGCGCGATCAGGATGAACGCCGTCGAAAATAGCACGTTGTAGATCGTGTCGACGTCGAGCCGTTCGAGCCCGAGATACATCCAGCATCCGGCGAACGCGCAGACCGCGTACGGGCGCGAGTCGCGCAGGATCAGCGGAATCTCGTTGCAGAGCACGTCGCGCAGCACGCCGCCGAACACGCCGGTGATGACGCCCATCATCGTCGCGGTGAAGGCGGGCATCTGGGCGTCGAGTGCGATCGACGTGCCCGACACGCTGAAGAGTCCGAGCCCGATCGCATCGGTGACGAGCAGCGCGCGCTGGTCGAAGAGGCGTGACGTGACGCGCAAAAAAAGCGGCGCGAAGATCGCCATCGCGAAGATGAACAGCACGTAGTCCTGATGCTCGACCCAGTAGAAGGGCCGGCGCGAGAGCAGCACGTCGCGCACCGTGCCGCCGCCGAACGCGGTCACGAGCGCGACGAGAAACGCGCCTACCGCGTCGAGCCGGCGCTTGCGCGCCTCGATGAGTCCGGAGAAGGCGTACGCGAAAATCGCGAGCGCCTCCATGATGGTGATGGCGAGGGTGAGTCTAGGATGCACTGTCCGGCCCCGGATTGCTGTTCTTGCCGAGGCTCCGGTCCTGCGACTTGTCCTGCGGATGATTGTGATGACGCGGCGTGCCGCCCGGCTGCAGCAGCACGAGCACCGCGCCCGCGCCGCCGTCGTGCGGCCGCGCCTGACAGAACGCGATCACCTCCGACTTCTGCACGAGCCACGCGCGCACCTTGCCCTTCAGCACCGGCTCCTTGCCGATGGACCCGAGCCCTTTCCCGTGAATGACGCGCAGGCAGCGCAGCCCGCGCTTCACCGATTCGCGGATGAACTCCGCGAGCGCCTCGCGCGCTTCCTCGCGGCGCATGCCGTGCAGATCGAGCTGCGCCTGCACGATCCACGCCCCGCGCCGCAGCTTTCTGACGACTTCCTGGCTGACGCCCGGACGATAGAACGACAGCGTTTCGTCGATGTCGAGCAGGCTTTCGGGATCGTATTCGTCGGAGAGCGCTTCCTGCAGCACCGCTTCTTCGTCGCGGCGGCTCTGCAGCGGCACGGGCGGCGGCGGTACGCGCGTGACGGTCGTGCGCGGCGGCGTCTTGAGCGGCTCGATTTCGCCGATCGCGCGACGAAACTCGTCGGCATCCGCGACGGCTTCCCGCTCGGCGCGCGCCGCCGCGACGCGCTGGACTTCGCGCTTTTCGGCGTCGGCCTTCAGCGCGCCCTTCAGCGACGACAGACCCGACAGGCCTTCGCGTTTCACGGCGGCGGCGACATCGCGCGCATCCACCGGTTTTTGCGCGGGCGCGGCCGGGCGCGGCGCTTCCTTGCGACGGACTTTCGGTTCGTTCGGATGAGGGAGATTCTTCGGCATCGTTCGGCCAGCGGAATGGGTCGGGGATCGGACTCGGCGCGCCGCGCGCCGGCGCCGCCGCGTGAAACGACGGCATGCGCGCGCCGAAACGAAAACGGGCCGGCGGAGTGAACCGTGGCCCGTCGTGGCTGCATTCTAGCGGCTCGCGCCGCCCGATCAGCGGTCGGCTTCGTGGCTCATCGAATGCGGCGTCGGCGTTTCGTCGATGGTTTCGAGATAACGCTGCGCATCGAGCGCGGCCATGCAGCCCGTGCCCGCGCTCGTGATCGCCTGGCGATAGACGTGATCCTGCACGTCGCCCGCCGCGAACACGCCGGGGATGCTCGTCGCGGTCGCGTCGCCGCTCGTGCCGCCCTTCGTGATGATGTAGCCGTTCTTCATCTCGAGCTGGTTGACGAAGAGATCGGTGTTCGGCTTGTGGCCGATCGCGACGAACACGCCTTGCAGCGCGATGTCGGTCGTCTTGCCCGATTGCGTGTCCTTGATGCGCAGGCCGGTGACGCCGGACTGATCGCCGGTGACTTCGTCGAGCACGTGATTCCACTTGATGTCGACGATGCCTTCCTTCTCCTTCGCGAGCAGGCGGTCGATGAGAATCGGCTCGGCGCGGAACTTGTCGCGGCGATGCACGACCGTGACCTTCTTCGCGATGCCCGCGAGATAGATCGCTTCCTCGACGGCCGTATTGCCGCCGCCGATCACCGCGACTTCACCGTTGCGATAGAAGAAGCCGTCGCACGTTGCGCAGGCCGACACGCCTTTGCCCATGAACGCTTCTTCCGACGGCACGCCGAGATATTGCGCCGATGCGCCCGTCGCGATGATGAGCGAATCGCAGGTGTACTCGCCGGAATCGCCGATCAGACGGAAAGGGCGCTCGTTGAGCTTCGCGGTGTGGATGTGATCGAAGACGATCTCGGTGTTGAAGCGGCGCGCGTGTTCCTCGAAACGCTGCATCAGTTCGGGGCCTTGCACGCCCGACGGATCCGCCGGCCAGTTCTCGACGTCCGTGGTGGTCATCAGCTGGCCGCCTTGCGCGAGGCCGGTGATGAGCAGCGGCGACAGGTTCGCGCGCGCGGCGTAGACGGCGGCGGAGTAGCCGGCGGGGCCGGAACCGAGAATCAGCACTTTGGCGTGTTTGGGCGAAGACATGATGATGGTCCGTTATTGATGGTTTCGGATGCGCGCCTCGAGGCGCGCGAGCGATTGCCTGCGACGCAGCAATCTCGACGCCCGGTACATCCGATGAACCGTATTTGAGTGCAAAACGACGATTATAAAGGCGTCGGAAAAAGCCTTCCGAATGAACCTTTCAATCGGATTGATAGCCGCGCCGGGCCGAAACCGCGACATGACGCGCGCGTGACGAGTGTTACAGGTTGCAAGAACGCGCCGGTTTTTGCGCCTTTCACCGCAATGCAGCGTTTACAATAGTTCACCGTTCCATGCCGCTCTTGCGCAACAGGCGCGAGCCGCAAAAAAGCGATACAAAGCGACACCGAATCAATGGCCAAAGCTACCTATTCCGCGAGCCCGCAGGCATTGCCGCACCGCATGTCGCGGCTCTTCACCGAGATTCGCTGGATTCTCCAGGTCGCACTCGGACTGTTTCTCGTCATGGCGCTCCTGTCGTACAGCCGCAAGGATCCGAGCTGGACCCACGCGGTGAGCGTCGATCACATCGCGAACTGGGCGGGGCGCGTCGGCGCGTACACGTCGGACATCCTCCTGCTCGTCTTCGGGCTTTCGTCCTACTGGCTGATCGTGCTGCTCGCGCGGCGCATCATCGCGAATTATCGAAAGATCACGCATCCGCCGGTCGTCGACGAAGACGCGCCGAAAGACCGCACCTGGCTCGCCGAAGCGTTCGCGTTCGTGCTCGTGCTGCTTGCCTCCGACGGCATCGAGGCACTGCGCATGTGGTCGCTCAAGGTGCAGTTGCCGCGCGCGCCGGGCGGCGTCGTCGGCGATGTGGTCGCGCGCCATGTATCGCACGCGCTCGGCTTCACGGGCGCGACGCTGTTTCTGCTGATCGCGCTCGCGATCGGCCTCTCGCTGTATTTCCGCTTCTCGTGGCTGTCCGTGTGCGAGAAGGTCGGCGACGGCATTCTCGATGCGATCACCGGCGCGCAACTGCGCCGCGAAGCCGGACGCGATCGCAAGCTGGGCGAAGCGGCCGCGGTCAAGCGCGAAGGCAAGGTCGTGCGTTCGCGCGAGAAGAGCGAGGATCACGAGCCGGTGATGATCGTGCCCGCCGCGCCCGCGCCCGCGCGTTCCGAACGCGCCGAGAAGGAAAAGCAGGTGCCGCTCTTCAAGGACCTGCCGGGCGATTCCACCTTGCCGCCGCTCGCGCTGCTCGATCCGCCGCCGAAGACGCAGGAAACCATCGCCGCCGATACGCTCGAATACACGTCGCGTCTCATCGAGAAGAAGCTGAAGGACTTCGGCGTCGAAGTGAGCGTGGTCGCGGCGTATCCTGGGCCGGTCGTCACGCGCTATGAAATCGAGCCGGCGACGGGCGTGAAGGGCAGCCAGATCGTCGGTCTTGCGAAGGATCTCGCGCGCTCGCTGTCGCTCGTGTCGATTCGCGTCGTCGAGACGATTCCGGGCAAGAACTTCATGGCGCTCGAATTGCCGAATCAGCGCCGTCAGACGGTCAAGCTCTCCGAAATTCTCGGCTCCGAAGTCTATGCGAACGGCGCATCGCCGCTGACGATGGGCCTCGGCAAGGACATCGGCGGCAATCCGGTCTGCGCCGATCTCGCGAAGATGCCGCACTTGCTCGTCGCGGGCACGACGGGCTCGGGCAAGTCCGTCGGCATCAACGCGATGATTCTCTCGCTCTTGTACAAGGCGAGCGCGGATCAGGTCCGGCTCATCCTCATCGATCCGAAGATGCTCGAAATGAGCGTCTATGAAGGCATTCCGCATTTGCTGTGTCCGGTCGTCACCGACATGCGGCAGGCCGGCCACGCGCTCAACTGGGCGGTCGCCGAAATGGAACGCCGCTACAAGCTGATGAGCAAGATGGGCGTGCGCAATCTCGCGAGCTTCAACACGAAGATCGACGAAGCGAAGAAGCGCGGCGAAAACATTCCGAATCCGTTCAGCCTCACGCCCGACGAGCCGGAGCCGCTCACGCGTCTGCCGAACATCGTCGTCGTGATCGACGAACTCGCCGATCTGATGATGGTCGTCGGCAAGAAGGTCGAAGAGCTGATCGCGCGCATTGCGCAGAAGGCGCGCGCGGCGGGCATCCATCTGATTCTCGCGACGCAGCGTCCTTCGGTCGATGTGATCACCGGCCTCATCAAGGCGAACGTGCCGACGCGCATGGCGTTCCAGGTGTCGTCGAAGATCGATTCGCGCACGATTCTCGATCAGCAGGGCGCGGAGTCGCTGCTCGGCATGGGCGACATGCTCTATCTGCCGCCCGGTTCGGGCCTGCCTGTACGCGTGCACGGCGCGTTCGTGTCGGATGAAGAAGTGCATCGCGTCGTCGACAAGCTGAAGGAGCAGGGCGAGCCGAACTATATCGAGGGCATTCTGGAAGGCGGCCTCGCGGGCGATGGCGACGAAGGCTCGGCGGGCGCAAGCGGAACCGGCGGCGCCGATGGCGAGTCGGACCCTTTGTACGATCAGGCGGTCGAGGTCGTCATCAAGAACCGTCGCGCGTCGATATCGCTCGTGCAGCGGCATTTGCGCATCGGCTACAACCGGGCGGCGCGTTTGCTCGAACAGATGGAGAACTCGGGGCTCGTGTCGGCGATGTCGTCGAACGGCAACCGCGAAATCCTCACGCCGGCGCGCGACGCGGAATGACCGCGCGTTATATGGAGAACATAAGCATGAAGCAGTTTACGGGGCGCAGTTTCGTCAAGGCATTCGGCACGGCGCTGGTTTCGGCGTCGATGCTGGTCGCATCGCACGCATTCGCGAGCGGCACGGAGCAATTGAAGGCGTTCGTGTCGCAAGTCCACGCGGCGCGCGGCGACTTCACGCAGCAGGAAATCAAGGCGCCCGGCAAGACCAACAACGGCGCGACGTCCACGCAAGTGCCGACCAAGGGCGCAGCCTCCAGCGGCACGTTCATGTTCGCGCGGCCGGGCAAGTTCATCTGGTCGTATCAGAAGCCGTATTCGCAAATTCTCCAGGCCGACGGCGACAAGCTCTACGTCTACGACAAGGATCTGAACCAGGTCACGGTACGCACGCTCGGCGGCGCGCTCGGTGCGAGCCCAGCGGCGATTCTCTTCGGCAGTAACGATCTGGAAAAGAACTTTAACCTGCGCGACGCGGGGGAGAAGGGCGGCATCGACTGGCTCGAACTCACGCCCAAGGCGAAGGACACGCAATTCGAGACGGTCGGCATCGGCTTCAAGGACGGCAACCTGCAGGCGATGGAACTGCACGACGTTTTCGGCAACGTGACGCTGCTGACGTTCTCGAACATCCAGAAGAACCCGCCCATCAAGAGCGATACGTTCAAATTCACCGTGCCGAAGGGCGCGGATGTCATCAACGGCTGAGGTTTCAGGTCCGGCCGCGCGCGTCAGGCGTGCGCGGCTTGCATGTCCTCGACGAACGCTTCCACGATTTCCCGTTTCGCGCTGCCCGAGCGTTCAGCGCGCGTGACCATCTGAAACGCGACGCGATAGCGCATCGCTTTCGGGTTCAACGGCGCGAGCAACCCTTCCTTCACGTAGGGCGCGGCGAAATGCTCGGGCAGATAGCCGAGATGCCGGCCCGACAGCACGAGCATCGCGACGGCCTCCATGTTGTCCGCGACCGCCCCGATATTGCGCGGCGTCAGCTCGCCCGCTTCCGGCAGCGGATAGCTGCGCCACGCCCAGTCGTGCTCGAACGCTTCTGGTACGGCGACGCGTCCCGCGCGCGTGAACAGCGGATGCTCGCGTCCGCAATACGCGAGTTGATCCTCCGCGAAAATTTCGGTGTATTCGAGCGACGGCACGCGATGCCAGAAGTATCCGATCGCCATCTGGATGCGTTCGGCGAGCAGCATCTCTTCGAGTTCACCGGGCGAGCGCACGAGCACCGCGAAGCGCACGGATTCGTCGCGCTGCCGGAAACGCGCGATCGCCTCGCTGACGCGCGCGTTCGCGCTGACAGGCGTGTTGCCGATCATCCCGAGCGTCAGCGTGCCGACGAGCTTCTTGCCGACATTGCGCGCGGTCGAATCGAAGGTGTCGATGGCCGCGAGCAGCGTCCGGCACGCCTCGACGAACGGCTCGCCGCGCGAGGTCAGCGCGAAGCCGCCGCGTCCGCGCTCGCAAAGCCGGTAGCCGAGCCGCGTTTCCAGCGTCGCGAGCTGCGTGCTGATGGTCGACTGCCCGACGTTGAGCGTCGCTTGCGCGGACGAGACGCCGCCCGCATCGACGATGGCGAGAAACACGCGGATCAGGCGCAGATCCAGATCGGAAAGGTGAGTGAACATGGCCGCCGTCGATACATCGATAAATATCGATGTTAAGTTGATTTCTTCGCCATTTTATCTCCGCGGGAAAGCGGCTATTAATTGTCGGATCGACCACCCGCCGCCATTCGACGCCATGAATCCTTCCTCGCCTTCGTCGCTTTTCGCTCCAGCCGAACACTTCGATTCGCATTTCCTCGAACAGCGCGCCGAGCGTCCGCAGCCGCTTTCCGGCAATCAGATGCCGCGCTGCGGCGGCATCACGACGATGATGCGTCTGCCGCACGTTCAATCGGCGGAAGGGCTGGATGCGTGTTTCGTCGGCGTGCCGTTCGATCTCGGCACGTCGAATCGCACGGGCGCGCGCTTTGGCCCGCGTCAGGTGCGCAGCGAGTCGGTGCTGCTGCGTCCGTACAACATGGCGACGCGCGCCGCGCCGTTCGATTCGCTGCGCGTGGCTGATATCGGCGATGTCGCGATCAATCCGTACAACCTGCTCGATTCGATCGACCGCATCGAGCGCGCGTATCGCGAAATCCTGAAGCACGGCTGCAAGCCGCTGACGCTCGGCGGCGATCACACCATCGCGCTGCCGATCCTGCGCGCGATTCACGCGAAGCACGGCAAGGTCGGGCTGATTCATATCGACGCGCACGCGGACGTCAACGACACGATGTTCGGCGAGAAGATCGCGCACGGCACGCCGTTTCGCCGCGCGGTGGAAGAGGGCCTGCTCGATTGCTCGCGCGTCGTGCAGATCGGGCTGCGCGGCACGGGCTACGAAGCGGGCGATTTCGACTGGTGCCGCGAGCAGGGCTTTCGCGTCGTGCAGACGGAGGAATGCTGGAACAAGTCGCTCGTTCCGTTGATGGACGAAGTGCGCGCGCAGATGGGCGATGGGCCGGTGTACATCACCTTCGATATCGACGGCATCGATCCCGCGTTCGCGCCCGGCACCGGCACGCCGGAAATCGCCGGGCTGACGGTGCCGCAAGCGCTGGAGATCGTGCGCGGCGCGCGCGGGCTGAACATCGTCGGCGCGGATCTCGTCGAAGTCGCGCCGCCTTACGATCCGTTCGGCACGACCGCGCTGCTCGGCGCGAACCTCGCGTTCGAGTTGCTGTGCGTGCTGCCGGGCGTGGAGTATCGCGCGGCGAAATAACGCTTACGCGTAGGCGCGACGTCTGCCCGACACGAGCAGCAGATAGCACACCGCGCCGAGTGCGAGCGCGGGCAGCGTCGCGCCGAGATTCGGCAGCCATTGATTGATCGCGTGATACGCCGCGATCCCGATGCCCCATGCGATGAACGCGCTGACGTGCCATCCGCCGGAGAAGCCATAGCGGCCGTTGACATCGGCGAGCACGGCCGCTTCGATGCGGCGCTTGCGCACGATGAAGTGATCGGCCAGCACGACGCCGAAGAGCGGCGCGAACACCGAGCCGATCAGCAGCAGGAAGTTCTGATACTTGCCCATCTCGACGACGAGCGCGACGAGCGTGCACAGCGCGCCGAACGCGCACGAGAGCAGCGGCACGCTCGCGCGCGCCCAGAACGTGCCCGTCGATACGGCGGCGGAGTGGATATCGGCGAAGGCGTTGTCGGTTTCGTCGATCAGGATCAGGAAGAGCGCGAGTCCGCCGCCCGCCTGCGCGAACGCGGTCGTGAGAAGCGCATCGCCGCCGCCCGCCGCGAGCCCGTAGATCGCGCCGAGCGCATAGAACCACAGATTCGCGATGCCGTAGCCGAGAAGCGTGCCGCGGAACGCGCCGCCCGCACTCTTGCCGAAACGCGTGTAATCGGCGATCAGCGGCAGCCACGACAGCGGCATCGCGACGACCAGATCGATGCCCGCGCCGAACGCCATTTCGCCGGTGCCGGGACGCGCCATCAGCGCGGCGAGATCGTGCTTCGCTAGCAGATTCCAGGTGAGCCAGCCCGCGCCGCCGAGCAGGAGCCAGATTCCCCACGTTCGCAGAAAGCGGCGCACGAAGGAGAGCGGGCCGCTCACCGCGAGCAAGGTGGCGAGCGCGCCGAAGACGAGCGTCCAGACGAGCGGCATCGAGAGATTGAAGGATTGCTTCGCGAGCGCGTCGGCGGAATCGCGCATCACGATGATCTCGAACGAACCCCAGCCGACGAGCTGAATTGCGTTGAGCACCGCCGGCACCGATGCGCCGCGCACGCCGAGCGTCGGGCGCAGCGAGGACATCGCCGCAAGCCCCGTATCCGTGCCGACGACGCCCGCGAGCGCGAGCAGCACGACGCCGATCACCGTGCCGATGACGATCGCCGCGAGGGCGTGCGGCAGCGACAATCCCGGCACCAGCAGCGCGCCCGCCTGCGCGACCAGCAGGCCGATGCCGAGCGAGAACCAGAGCGCGAAGGCGTCGCTCGTGCCGAATGCGCGCCGCTCCGGCGGCACCGGCGTGAGCGGCGCGTAAGTCGAAGTTTCGCCGTGCGCTGCGGCGTTCGTGGTGTGCTCTTGCCCCATCGGATTGCGTCCTTATATGGATTGTTCAGGCGTGGCCCGCGTTGGTCGCGGCCCTCAGGCTGTCATAATGACCCGATTCTGCGGCCGCGCCGCGCCTTTGCCGAAGCGCGAGATTATCGCCGCGATCCGCCCAACTGCGTCAATCTGCATCGCACAGCACATGTTCGAAGAAAACCGTGGCACCGTTCCGCTCGCGGAGCGCCTGCGCCCCCGCACCATCGACGACGTGATCGGCCAGAAGCATCTGCTCGGGCCGAGCAAACCGCTGCGCGTCGCCTTCGAATCGGGCGAGGCGCATTCGATGATTCTCTGGGGCCCGCCCGGCGTCGGCAAGACCACGCTCGCGCGTCTCATGGCCGATGCGTTTCACGCGCAGTTCATCTCGCTGTCGGCGGTGCTGTCCGGTGTCAAGGACATTCGCGAGGCGGTGGAAACGGCGCAGATTCATCGCGCGAACGGGCATCAGACGCTCGTGTTCGTCGACGAGGTGCATCGCTTCAACAAGAGCCAGCAGGATGCGTTCTTGCCGCACGTCGAATCGGGATTGTTCGTGTTCGTCGGCGCGACGACGGAGAATCCGTCGTTCGAGGTGAACAGCGCATTGTTGTCGCGCGCGGCGGTGTACGTGCTGAAGAGTCTGGACGCCGATGAACTCAAGGAACTGCTGGGACGCGCAACGAAGGAACTCGGCGGCCTCACGTTCACCGACGAAGCCCGCGACGCGCTGATCGGTTCCGCCGATGGCGACGGCCGCAAGCTCCTGAACAATCTGGAAATCGTCGCGCGCGCGGCGGCGCAGCAAAAGCAGACGGAGGTCGACGGCGCACTGCTCGGCAGCGCGCTCGCCGAAAACCTGCGCCGCTTCGACAAGGGCGGCGACGCGTTCTATGACCAGATCAGCGCGCTGCACAAATCGGTTCGCGGCAGCAATCCGGACGCGGCGCTCTACTGGTTCTGCCGCATGCTCGACGGCGGCGCGGACCCGCGCTACATGGCGCGGCGCATTGTCCGGATGGCGTGGGAGGACATCGGCCTCGCCGATCCACGCGGCGCGCGCATCGCGCTCGACGCCGCCGAAACCTACGAGCGGCTCGGCTCGCCCGAAGGCGAACTGGCGCTCGCGCAGGCGCTCATCTATCTCGCCGTCGCGCCGAAATCGAACGCCGGCTACAACGCGTACAACGAAGCGCGGCGCTTCGTCGGCAAGGATCAGTCGCGCGGCGTGCCGGTGCATCTGCGCAACGCGCCGACCAAGCTGATGAAGGAACTCGGCTACGGCCACGAATATCGCTACGCGCACGACGAGCCCGACGCCTACGCGGCCGGCGAGACTTATCTGCCCGACGGCATGCGCGATCCGTACTGGTACAAGCCGACGCCGCGCGGACTCGAAGGGAAGATCGGCGAAAAGCTCTCGCGTCTCGCCGAACTCGACGATGCGTGGCGGCGCGAGCATCGCGACGAGAAGAAGCGCTGAAACCGGCGCGGTTCGTTTCGCGCGCGCGCTCGCCGCGTTTCGCCGATCCCGCCCGGCGCGCGATGACCGTGCGCTAAAATCGGCGTTTCCGATTACTTAACAAAGCAGCCCCGCCATGCTCGACATCCAAACCCTCCGCAAAGACCTGGACGGCGTCGCGAAGCGTCTCGCCACTCGAGGCTACACGCTCGACGTCGCCGCGTTCGCCGCGCTCGAAGCCGAGCGTCGCGAGATCCAGACCCGCACCGAAGAACTCCAGGCACGCCGCAACAGCCTGTCGAAGCAGATCGGCGCGATGAAAGGCCGCGGCGAGGACACGTCGGCGGTGATGGCGGAAGTGAGCGGCATCGGCGACACGATGAAGGAATCGGCGGCGAAGCTGGATGAGATCCAGAAGCGTCTGTCGGACCTGATGCTGACCGTGCCGAACCTGCCGCACGAAAGCGTGCCGGTCGGCAACGACGAGACGCAGAACGTCGAAGTGCGGCGCTGGGGCGCGCCGCGTTCGTTCGACTTCGAAGTCAAGGATCACGTCGATGTCGGCGCGCCGCTCGGTCTCGATTTCGAAACGGGCGCGAAGCTCTCCGGCGCGCGCTTCACGCTGTTGCGCGGGCCGATCGCCCGGCTGCATCGCGCACTCGCGCAATTCATGATCGACACGCATACGGAGCAGCACGGCTACACCGAGGCGTACACGCCGTACATCGTGAATCCGGAGATTCTCTACGGCACGGGCCAGCTGCCCAAGTTCGCCGACGACATGTTCCGCGTCGAGAAAGGCGGCGACGAGAACACGGTCACGCAGTACCTCATCTCGACGTCGGAGATCTCGCTCACCAACACGGTGCGCGACAGCATCCTCGAAGCCGACGCGCTGCCGGTGAAGCTGACCGCGCATTCCCCGTGCTTCCGCTCCGAAGCGGGCTCGTACGGGCGCGATACGCGCGGCCTGATCCGCCAGCATCAGTTCGACAAGGTCGAGATGGTGCAGATCGTGGCGCCCGAGCATTCGTACGCCGCGCTCGACGAGATGGTCGGCCAGGCGGAGACGATCTTGCAGAAGCTCGAACTGCCGTATCGCGTGATTACGCTGTGCACCGGCGACATGGGCTTTTCGGCGGCGAAGACGTTCGATCTGGAAGTGTGGCTGCCGGCGCAAAACACGTATCGCGAGATTTCGAGCTGCTCGAATACCGAGGCGTTCCAGGCGCGTCGCATGCAGGCGCGCTTCCGCAATGCGCAGGGCAAGCCGGAGTTCGTGCATACGTTGAACGGCTCGGGCCTGGCGGTCGGCCGCACGCTCGTCGCGGTGCTGGAGAACTTCCAGAATGCGGACGGCTCGGTGACGATTCCCACAGTGCTGCGTCCGTACATGCGCGGCGCGGAAAGAATCGAAGTTTCCGCGTCGGCCTGATGTTTATTTTCAAAAAGGGGCTTGGAAAGCGCGAAAGGGTTCGATATACTTTCGTTCTTCGTTGAGCAACGACCAGTTCACGAAGACCCGCAAGGGTAGACGGAGAGGTGGCAGAGTGGTCGAATGTACCTGACTCGAAATCAGGCGTACGGTTTTCCCGTACCGTGGGTTCGAATCCCACCCTCTCCGCCAAGACACAAAAACCCCGCAAGTCGAAAGGCTTGCGGGGTTTTGCTTTGGTGGCTCCGCTTCGTCGAGGCAGAGCGCGTCTTCAGGTCGTGCACCTCGCGATATCGAAGCGCAATTCGGGTTCGGGCACGCCGCCATCGTCGCTCGATGACTGCTGCACCTTCACGATCGATCCATAAGCCGAAGGCGTGAGCGTCACGAGCCACGCATTGGAGCCGACCAGCAACTCCGTCGAGCCCTGATCGCGTCGCGTCTGCGCGGACGGAATCATGCGTTGCAGACAACTCGATATATCCGACGCAGGCCGCGCCGACGAAACATGAATCACGGGTTTCGACGCACGCAGTTCGGGATCGCTCGTCGAACTGCAGGCGGCGAGGGTGGCGACGCCCGACAGCACGGCGCAAAGAGAAGCAGATCGATGCAGGTTCATAACACTCCGGCAGGTCAGAAGTCGCGCCACTAAAACACAAACGGTCGCTCATCACAAGATCGAACGACGACGGCGACGCACGTACAAACAAAGCGCCTGAAGGCTCGAAATGCAGCGCCGATGCGCCTCCGCGAGCGGAGAGGCTGCGCGGGAGTGCTATCATCGGGCCCATTGTCCTCGCGCGCCGCCTGCGTCGAACATCGGCGAAAAGGCGCGCGCGAGGCGGCACGAACCCATTCGCATTGCTCAATGGCCATCACCCTCAAGACACCCGCCGACATCGAAAAGTTGCGCATCTCCGGCCGCATGGCCGCCGAAGTCCTCGCGATGATCGGCGAATACGTCCGCCCGGGCGTCACCACCGACGAACTCGACGCCATCTGCAATCGCTTCATCGTCAACGAACTGAAGGCCGTGCCCGCGAACGTCGGCTACATGGGCTTTCCGAAAACGATCTGCACGTCGGTGAATCACGTCGTATGCCACGGCATTCCGGGGGCGAAGGAACTGAAGGAAGGCGACATCATCAACATCGATGTCGCGATCATCAAGGACGGCTACTACGGCGACACGAGCCGCATGTACTACGCCGGCACACCGAGCGAGCAGGCGCGCCGCCTCACCGAAACCACCTACGAAGCGATGGTCGCCGGCATGCGCGAAGTGCGTCCCGGCGCGACGCTCGGCGACGTCGGCGCGGCGATTCAAAGCGTCGCGCATCGGGAAGGCTTCTCGGTGGTGCGCGAGTATTGCGGACACGGCATCGGCCGCGTGTATCACGAAGATCCGCAAGTGTTGCATTACGGTCAGCGTGGCGCGGGCCTGCGTCTGAAGCCGGGCCTCGTCTTCACGATCGAGCCGATGATCAATGCGGGCCGCGCCGGCACGCAGCAGTCGCGCGACGGCTGGACCGTGACGACGAAGGACCGCTCGTTGTCCGCGCAGTGGGAGCACATGGTCGCCGTGACCGACGACGGCTTCGAAGTGCTCACGCCGTGGCCGGATGGCACGGGCAGCTATGCAGCGCCATGAGCGCGCGTTCGCCATGCCGTGTGCGTTGTAAAGCACTTTCCCGGATTTAGGAATTGACGGGTTCGCCCGTTCGGTTGAAGCTATGCCGATGGCCCGAGCGCCGGACCGGCCGACAGAGCCGCACGCGTATCCCGCCTGAAAGCCAGAGAGAAATTGTCCGCATGAGCGCCCGCATGAGTCCCTCACTGACCGTCAGCCGCATCGCCGCGCAACAAGGTTCGGTCTTGCGCGAGCTTCGCACGGCATCGCTGCGCGAAGCGCCATACGCATTCGGCGAAACGCTGGAAGATGCGCTGCTCGTCGATCCGTCGTCGTTCGACGACACCGCGTCGCTGCATGCGAGTTCGCCCCGGCTCGCGACGTTTCTGCTCTACACCGAAGGCCATCCTTGCGGTCTCGTGCACGCGTACATCGAAGAGGCGCCGAACGAGCGCGCATTCGTGAGCGCGCTGTGGGTCGCGCCGGCCGTGCGGCATCTGCGTGGCGGCGAACTGCTCGTGAACGTCGCGTCGCGATGGCTCGCGCAGCAAGGCGTCGCAGAGGTGCATGCGTGGATATCGGAGGAGAACCGCACCGCGGTGCGCTTCTACGAGCGCCTCGGCTTCGGTCCCACCGGCGATCGTCGCGCGATGCCGTCTCACGAGCAAGAAGCCGAGTCGCTCTTCGTGCGCCACATGCATCCCGAAGAGGACGACTGAGGCGCCTCCGCTTCGGCTTCGTCTTCGCTTCACGCATCTTCGTCGTGCGCGTTCGTCGCACGCACTTCTCGTTTCCGATAGCTGAAATCGGTCCTAAAAATTATGGCCGTGTGCGACAACGCCTGTAAAATACGCAAAATTTTTGGCCGTTCCTATGTCGCTCAACAAAACGCCCTTCTTCGAACTGCGCAGCGGCTCCGTCGACACGCTTCTCTTCGTCGTCAAGACTCCCGACCTCGATGCCCTGCGCACTGAACTCACGCGGCGCTTCGAAGCGACTCCCGAATTTTTCGCAGGCGATGTCGTCGCCATCGACGTGCGCCGTCTCGCCGAAGGCGAACGTGTCGCGCTTGCCGATCTGGAGAAGGTGCTGAGAGACGTCCACATGCGTCCGATCGGCATCGTCGCGCTGCCCGAGCAGACGTGGGCGATTCAATGGGCGAACGCGGGCGGCCTGCCTGTTCTCGAAGCACGTGACCGGCGCGGCGCGCCCAAGCCCTCCGTCGACGAAGCGAAGCCCAACACCGAAGCTGCCGCGGTGATCGAAGCCGCGGTCGCGAACACGCCGCCGCCGCCCGCGCTGCCGGCGCCGGCGACCATCATCGATCGTCCGCTGCGCTCGGGGCAGCAGGTCTATGCGAAGGGCGATCTCATCGTCCTCGGGCTCGTGTCGTACGGGGCCGAAGTGATCGCCGAAGGCAATATCCATATCTATGCGCCGTTGCGAGGCCGCGCGCTCGCGGGCGTGCACGGCAATCTCGACGCGCGCATCTTCTGCACCTGTCTCGAGCCGGAACTCATCTCCATCGCGGGCATCTATCGAACGACCGAGAACCCGCTGCCGGCCGACGTGCTCAGCAAGCCGGTGCAGATCTGGCTGAACGAAGAAAAACTGATGATCGAACCGCTGCGTCTGACCTGACGGGTTGCATCGATCCGCGCGCCCGATGCCCTTGGCGCGCGCTCGCAGGCAACGCAAGCGGACTTATTGACGAACACAAGGTACTTGTATGGCAAAAATCATTGTGGTGACCTCGGGAAAGGGCGGCGTCGGCAAGACGACCACCAGCGCGAGCTTCGCATCGGCGCTCGCATTGCGCGGCCACAAGACGGCCGTGATCGACTTCGACGTCGGTCTGCGCAATCTCGACCTCATCATGGGTTGCGAACGCCGCGTCGTGTACGACCTGATCAACGTCATCCAGGGCGAAGCGAATCTGCATCAGGCGCTCATCAAGGACAAGAAGTGCGAGAACCTCTACATCCTGCCGGCATCGCAAACGCGCGATAAAGACGCGCTGACTCTCGAAGGCGTCGAGAAGGTCATCAACGAGCTGATCAAGATGGACTTCGAGTACATCGTCTGCGATTCGCCGGCGGGCATCGAATCCGGCGCGCTGATGGCAATGCACTTCGCCGACGAAGCGCTCATCGTGACGAATCCGGAAGTGTCGTCCGTGCGCGATTCGGACCGCATTCTGGGCATTCTGTCGTCGAAGACCAAGCGCGCGATCGAAGGCAAGGAACCGGTCAAGGAACATCTGCTCATCACGCGCTACAACCCGAAGCGCGTAAGCGAGGGCGAAATGCTGTCGCTCTCCGACATCCAGGAAATCCTGCGCATCGATCTGATCGGCGTGATTCCGGAATCGGAAGCGGTGCTGCACGCATCGAACCAGGGTTTGCCGGCCGTGCATCTCGATGGCACGGATGTCGCGGAATCGTACAAGGACGTGGTGTCGCGATTCCTCGGCGAGGAAAAGGCGCTGCGCTTCACCGATTATCAGAAGCCCGGTTTGCTGCAACGCATCTTCGGCACCAAGTAAGGGGACGCAATGTCGATTCTTTCGTTTTTGCTGGGCGAGAAGAAGAAGTCCGCTACGGTCGCGAAGGAACGCTTGCAGTTGATCATTGCGCACGAGCGCGCGGGTGGCAAAGCCGCCGCCGATTATCTGCCGGCGTTGCAACGGGAACTGGTTGCCGTGATTTCGAAGTACGTGAAGATTTCCGATGACGATATTCGAGTCAGCCTCGAACGTCAGGACGATCTCGAAGTGCTGGAAGTGAAGATCGAAATTCCGCAGGCGTGATGCCGCGTGCGGCGCGTGCTTGCGCGCCGCGTTTATCGAAAGAGCCAGAATCTCGGGATTCTGGCTCTTTTGCTTGGCGCGTTATCGTTTGCGCGTGTCATTTCGACGCCGCCGATGCGCGGTCGATCAGCGTTTTCCGGGGCCAGAAAAAAGAACAGGCGCGAGGCTTTCGCCGGGCGCCCAAGAAACGCTCCCGCCATAAGCAGGAGCGGAGAGGAGATGAGAGCCGTGCGTTAGGTTCGACGAGCGATCCGACGAACGGCATTACCTGCTAAGAGTGCCCGCGCGGGGGAAAGTTCAACCGATTTGAAATTTTTCTGTATGTCCGGCGTCTGATGGCGGCGCGCGCGGCTCAGGCGGTCAGCACTTCGAAGGCGAGCACGGCCAGGATCGCGCCGACATTCGCGATGACGGCTTCGGCGAGCACGCCTCGCCATGTCGCCGGTCGGAACCTGATCGCGAGCAGCAACGCGGTCGAAAGCGCGATGGCGATCATCGCGACGAGATGAGCGCTCTCAACATGAATACGCATGCCCGGCCTCCTTCTGGTTCGCGGCACAAGTTTTCCGCGCATCGTTTTTGTCGAACTTGTTTCGAGTATAGGCAGCGGCATATTTGCTGGAAAGCGGACAAAAAAGTCATTTTGCCGCCAGCTTGCCGACTGGCACCGAGTGTTAATTTAAATACTCGTTGATTAAGGGAATTTTCCTTTCGGAGCAGGTACAAACCGCGTATGCGCGCCAGCCCGTCCGGCGGCGCGCCGAAACCGCAGGTCCGTGGAGCATTCGCCAGATGACTTCCCCGACGACACGTTCTCTCGAAGTCGATTTCTTTCGAGGAATCGTGCTGCTCATTATCGCGGTCGACCATATAACGGGAAGCGTGCTATCGCGCTTTACGCTGCACCAGTATGCGTTTTGCGATTCCGCCGAAGTTTTCGTGTTTCTCGGAGGTTATGCGTCGGCGGCGGCTTATACGGCGCTTGCGACTCGCCGTAGCGATTCAGCCGCCCGCCGACGCTTTTTCAAACGCAGTTGGGAAATTTATCGCGCGTATCTGTTCACGGCGTTTCTGATGCTGGTCGGCGGCGCGATCCTGATGGCGCTTCAAGTCGACACGCCGATGGTCCAGTACACCGAGTGGCCGAACTTTCTCACGCGGCCGTTCGGCCTTGCGGTCGATATCGTGCTGTTGCGTCAGCAGCCGTATCTGTCGGCGGTTTTGCCGATGTATTCGGTGTTCGCGCTCGCAGTCCCGGCGATCGTGCCGCTCGCGCAGAAGAAACCCGTCATCGCCATTTTCGGCAGCCTGCTTGTGTGGCTCGCGGCCATGCCGCTGCTGCGCTTCCTGCCGGGCACATACGGCGAAGCGTGGTCGTTCAATCCGTTCGCGTGGCAGTTGATGTTCATGACCGGC
Source organism: Caballeronia sp. LZ008 (assembly GCF_031451435.1). NCBI lineage: Bacteria > Pseudomonadati > Pseudomonadota > Betaproteobacteria > Burkholderiales > Burkholderiaceae > Caballeronia > Caballeronia sp. LZ008. The sequence continues at coordinate 702,827 of NZ_JARUXK010000001.1, forward strand.
GTGCTCGCGCGCGTGCAGCCGATCAGCGACGAATTCCACGCCGGCCGATTCGCGCGCTGGCTGACCGCCGGGGCGATCGCGCTGGCGCTGACCTTCGCGTTCGCCAAGCTCTTCCTCGAAACGCAGGCGCCGCCGGGATACATGAAGCAGAATCTCGCGACGCTGCGCATCGTGAGCTTCGCCGCCATCGCGTGGATCGTCGCGCGCGGCGTGTATGCGGGCTGGGTCGGCAAGCTCGCACGCAGGCTGCCGGGCGTCGTCACGATCGGCCAGCAGGGGCTCGTGTGCTTCATCGCGGGCACATGCGTGTCGCTCGTGCTCGATTCGGCGCTGCGCGCGATGGGCGTGCTCGGGCTCGGGCGGTATCCGTCGCACTGGATTCTGGGGCTGATCGCCGATGGCATCGCCATCGTCGGCCTGCTTGCGCTCGCGCGCTTCTGGGCGGATCGGAAGGCGGCGAAAGCGGCGCGTGCGAAGAGCGTCGAGCGGCCGGCGCCGCGTATGCCCGTCATCGAGGGCAGGCCGGTCCCGGCGCACGCCACGAACCGGCGCGATCGCTGAGCGCGCCGGTTTCTCTCGTGCTTACTCCAGCGTGATGTGGCGCGTCTCGCGCATACACAGCACGGCGATCAAACTCACCGCCGCAGCCGCCGACACATATCCGCCGACCCACGCGAGCCCGCCGCGATTGGCGAGCAATTGCGCGATGTACGGCGCCACCGATGCGCCCAGAATCCCGCCGAGGTTGTACGCGACGCCCGCGCCCGTGTAACGCACGTTGGTCGGGAAGAGCTCGGGCAGGAGCGCGCCCATCGGTGCAAACGTGACGCCCATCAGGAAGAGCTCGATCGTCAGGAAGAGCGCGACCTGGATTGTGTCGCCGCTGCCGAGGAGCGGAGCCATCGCGAAGCCGGAGAGGATCGCCAGCAGACAGCCGACGATCAGCACCGGCTTGCGTCCGAAACGGTCGCTCGCGATCGCGGAGATCGGCGTGGCGAGCGCCATGAACACCACGGCGAGGCACAGAAGGCCGAGGAAGGTCTCGCGCGCGAAATGCAGTTTGGCCACGCCGTACGACAGCGAAAACACCGTCGAGATATAGAAGAGCGTGTAGCAGACGACCATCGCGAACGCGCCGAGCAGCGTCGGCACGAGATGGCGCCCGAGCAGCGTCGCGACCGGCACCTTGACGCGTTCTTCGCGCTCGACGGCCGCGCGGAACGCCGGCGTTTCCGCGATCTTCAGGCGCACGTACAGGCCGAGCGCGACCAGCACCGCGCTCACGATGAACGGCACGCGCCAGCCCCAGCTGCGGAATTGCTCATCGGAGAGCGAGAGCGCGAGACCGAAGAACAGACCGTTCGACGCGAGAAAGCCGATCGACGGCCCGAGCTGCGGAAACATGCCGAAGAGACCGCGTTTGCCCTTCGGTGCGTATTCGGTCGCGAGCAGCGCCGCGCCGCCCCATTCGCCGCCCAGCCCAATGCCTTGGCCGAACCGCAGGATGCACAGGAGGATCGGGGCCGCGCTGCCGATCGAATCGTAGCCGGGCACGAAGCCGATGAGCGTCGTCGAGAGGCCCATCACGAGCAGCGAGGCGACGAGCGTCGATTTGCGGCCGATGCGATCGCCGAAGTGTCCGAAGATGAACGAGCCGATAGGCCGCGCGAAGAACGCGATGCCGAAGGTGACGAACGCCGAGAGCGCCTGCGCGGCGGGCGAGTCGTGCGGAAAGAACACCGGTCCGATGACCAGCGCGGCGGCGGTCGCGTAGACATAGAAGTCGTAGAACTCGATCGCGGTGCCGATGAAGCTCGCGAAAATCACGCGGGAAGCGCTTTGGGATCCGTCGCCGGGCTTTGCGGCGGAAAGCGAGGGTGAGGCCATGTTGTCTCCGTTGTCGTGTTGCCTTGGTGCGAAGCATTGTCGCGCGCATCGCCGGGCAAGAGCGATCGGAATGACGAACGATGTCGTCGTCCGGCGCGCGTCAGCTTTTTGTAGGGATTGCGATGCAATGGCGGGAAGCCAGGGTTGGACGGCGCGTGAGTGGCGCGCGGTGTCGCGGCGCAGTTCGGCTGCGCTCGGGCGCTGCGCCGGACGCGCGGGGTGAGCGCGAGGCGCAGGCCACGCCGGAAGCGGGTCCGGCCGGGGTGCAAAAAATTATAACGAGCGTGCCGGCCGAGCGCCAATCAATCAATGGTCGTGGCTTGCGGCGAATGCGACGTCTGTAGCTGGAACTGGCCGTTGTCGTTGAACATCCAGCCTTCGAAAAGCTCCAGTTGGCCGTTGCCGTTCAAAAGGCGCGCGGGCGGCGCGGGCAGCGGCGATGCGCGGCGCAGCGAGGCGAGCGCGGTGGCTTCGGCTTCATCATCGCCGTTGGTGCGATACACCGACGATTCGACGAGCCGCCCGCCGCGATCCACCGTAAACGACACGAGCACGAACGAGCGCAGCATCGCTTGCGGCGTGCCCTTCAGCACGAGCGACGGATTGCGCTCGAAGATGCGCTGCGCGATGCGCGCCTTGTACTCGTCGAGCGTTTGACCGGAGACGGCCGGCGCCGGCGCGCGCGCAGCCACGACGCTGGGGGGCGGGGTGATCGTGCAGGCGCTCATCGCCGACGCAAGGACGAGCGCGGCGGCGGTACGGCGAAAACGTGACGCGGACATCGCAACAATGGCGGGATGGCGTTACTTAAATGGTAGTCGCTGCAAAGGCCGTCAGCGAACCGAATTCGTGCGCCCGGACGCATTCAGGCGCGCAGTTTGCTGCCGATGCTTTCATTCGAAAGCACTTTAAGGAGGGCGCCATGAACAGCGAGACCAACCGTCCGGAAGACGGAAAGACGGCCGAGCACAGCGACAACGAGAAAAGCAAGCTGCCCGAGCGCGATGACGACAACCGCAAGCAAGGTCCGAACGACAGGCCGGGCAAGCAGTCGGGTGAGGGCGAGGCGCCGGTCGGCTGAGTCGTGCATGGCGTGTGCGGTATCGGCGGCGCGGTGCTAATGTGGAAAGGGGATGTCCCCGGATTTCGGGAGAATGCCATGACACGCAAGAACGATCCTGCACCGTCGGGCGCGCCCGCAACGAAGCAGCAACCGGCTTCCGCGGCGCATTCGAAGAGCGAATCGCAACGCGCCGCGCCCAAACAGGACGCTGCGAAGGCGGAGCCGGTTCCGCACGTCCGGCCGCCCGTCAGATCCGATGACAATTGAGCGTTCGGTTTCGATTATTCGGTGTAGGGCTTGACGAGTTCGGCGCAGCGCATCGGCGCGGCAGATCTGACCGCGCCGGTTTCGGCCGCGCGCGTTTCCACGCAGCGGTAGAGGCTATTGTTTTTCTGAAGCACGTAGGTGTCTTCGGGAAGGCCGGAGTTGCGCGCGGCCACGCTCGTCACCGCGACGATCCCATATCCGTTTTGAATCAGGTCGAAGAGCGTTGTTTCGGTCGCGCGCCATTGCGCGTTTGGCTGAGGCTGGGCATGCGCCGACAGGCTCACGGCGGCGATGCAGCCGACGAGGATGGGCATGATGCGGCCTGACTTCATGGGCGACTCTCCGCGTTGTGATCGATGAGGCGGTTAGATGGCGTTATGGCCGTAGTGTTCACGTCGATTGTTTCTCGGGGCGTGGCATCGGACGAAAAAAAGCCTCGCGAGTGCGAGGCCCAAGTCCAACCTTTCCCATTGAAGACCTCCTTCGAATCGAGCATGGGGGGAACTCGGAAGGAGGCAGAAGGGAAGATACGTGGCTCCGGAGACGTCGGATAGGCGTTTTGTCTGAAATTGATGGTTCAGGATAGCGAAGCAACGGGCCAGCCTTGGCGCGTTCGAGCGCGTCGCGAAAACGGAGCGGCAAAAGACAAAGCCCCGTAAGCGTTTGAACTTACGAGGCTTGATTTGATCTGGCGGAGGCGGTGAGATTCGAACTCACGGAAGGATCGCTCCTTCGCCGGTTTTCAAGACCGGTGCCTTAAACCGCTCGGCCACACCTCCAGCAAGGCGCGTATTGTAGCGCAACTCGCAGCCGCGCAGGAACGCTCATCCTTCGAGCGATTTCGTCGCCTTGAGCGCGGGAAAAAGGCGCATCCACAACAGCGCGACGACAATCGTGCCGATTCCGCCGATCAGCACCGCCGGCACCGCGCCGAGCAGTCCCGCCGTCATCCCCGATTCGAACTCGCCGAGCTGATTCGACGTGCCGATGAACAGCGAATTGATCGCGCCGACGCGTCCGCGCATTTCGTCGGGCGTCTGCAATTGCACGAGCGACATCCGCACGACGACGCTGATCACATCCGACGCGCCCAGCGCCGCCAGCGCAATCAGCGACACGTAGATATTGCGCGACAGTCCGAAGACGATCGTCGCGATTCCGAACGCGATCACCCCGCCGAACAGCGCATTGCCCGCGCGCTGCCGCAGCGGAAAATGCGCGAGCCAGATCGATCCGGCCAGCGCGCCGGCCGCGGGCGCCGCGCGCAGAACGCCGAGTCCCCACGGTCCGGTATGCAGGATGTCGCGCGCATAGACCGGCAGGAGCGCGGTCGCGCCGCCGAGCAACACGGCGAAAAGATCGAGCGACAGCGCGCCCAGAATCACCGGCTTGCTGCGAATGAAACCGATACCCGAAAAGAGCGCTTCGAACGAGAGCGGCGCGCGCATACGCACGGCTTCGTCGATTCTGATCGCGGCCACGGCGCACGCCGCGACGAGAAACGCGACGCTCACCGCGCCGTACACGGTCAGCGCGCCGAACCCGTAGAGCACGCCGCCCATCGCGGGACCCAGGATCTGCGCCGTCTGATTCGCCGACGTCGACCACGCGCTCGCATGCTGCAACTGATTGCGGGCGACGAGATTGGGCAAGAGCGCGGCCATCGACGGCGATTCGAACGCGCGCGCCGCACCCGTCACGGCGGCGATCGCGTAGATCGGCGCGACATCGTGCCAGCCGTGCCACGCGCCGAGACACAGCACGAGCGCGGCGATGCCCTCGATCGACTGGCACACGTACGCGATCACGCGTCTGTCGTAACGGTCCGCAACGTGCCCGACGACGAGCGTCAGCACGAACATCGGCAGGAATTGCGCGAGGCCGACGAGACCGAGCGCGTAGGCGCTATGCGTGATCGAATAAACCTGCCATCCGATCGCGACCGACATCATCTGAAACGCCACCGACGACATCACCCGAGCGCTCCAGAAAAGCGCGAACGGGCGATGCCGCATCACCGAGTTCGGCGCCATCGTCGGCGCGCTCAATTGTGCGGATCCTTCAAGAACAGTTCCTGGAGATCGTTGAGAAAGCGTTGGCCGAGTTCGGTCGGCGCAATGCGTTCGATGTCGCGCGTGATGAGCCCGCGTTTTTCCGCTTCGGCGAGCGCCTGCTCGATCGCGGACAGCGCCAGTCCCGTGCGCTCGACGAACGAATGCACCGGAAAGCCTTCGACGAGCCTAAGCGTGTTCAGCATGAACTCGAACGGCAGATCGCGCGGACCGACTTCGCGTTCTTCCTGGATCGCGGTTTCGGCCGGCGAAAGCGCGTGATCCATATAGCTCGAAGGATGCTTGAAGCGCGCCTGACGCAGAATCTTGGACGGAAACGACAGCTTCGTATGCGCGCCCGCGCCGATGCCGAGGTAATCGCCGAAGCGCCAGTAGTTCAGGTTGTGCCTGCTCTGACGGTGCGGCTTCGCATACGCCGACACTTCGTAGCGCGCGTAACCGGCCTCGCGCGTGCGCTCGTGGATCCAGTCCTGCATGTCGGCGGAAGCGTCGTCGTCGGGGAGCGCGGGCGGGTATTTGGCGAAGACCGTGTTCGGCTCCATCGTCAGGTGATACAGCGACAGATGCGGCGGCGCGAACGAGATGGCCGTCTCGATATCGTGCTTGCACTCGTCGAGCGATTGCTGCGGCAGCGCGAACATCAGATCGAGATTGAAGTTGTCGAAGTGCTTCGCGGCGATCTCGACGGCTTTTTTCGCCTGCATCGCATCGTGAATGCGGCCGAGCGCCTTCAGATGCGCCTCGTTGAAACTCTGAATGCCGATCGACAAACGATTCACGCCGCTCGCGCGAAACGACGCGAACTTGGCCGCCTCGAACGTGCCGGGATTCGCTTCGAGCGTGATTTCGGCGTCGGCATCGATGGGCAGCAGCGCGCGCGCATCGGAGAGAAGGCGGTCCAGCCCTTTCGCCGATAACAGCGATGGCGTGCCGCCGCCGATGAAAATCGTATGCACCTGCCGTCCCCACACGAGCGGCAGCGCGCTTTCGAGATCGGCGCGCAGGGCATCGAGATAACGTTCTTCGGGAAACGTGTCGTCCTTCCACTCGTGCGAGTTGAAGTCGCAGTACGGACACTTGCGCACGCACCACGGGAAATGCACGTACAGCGAAAGCGGCGGCAGCGACGTCAGCCGGATGCTTCCCGGCGACGTGAACGCCTGCACGATGTTGATCGTCTTCGGTCCGGCGCTCACGCAAGTTCCTTCAGTCGTTGCAGTAACTCGCGCAACGCGAGCGCGCGATGGCTGAGCGCGTTCTTGCGCGCGGGATCGAGTTCGGCGGCGGTCGCATCGAGCGTCGGCAGGAAGAAGTGCGGATCGTAGCCGAAGCCATTTGCGCCGCGCGGCGCATCGATCACTTCGCCATGCCAGCGGCCTTCCGCGATGAGCGGCTCGGGATCGTCCGCGTGACGCACGAGCACGAGCACGCAGAAGTAGTAAGCGCGGCGATCCGTGTGCTGAGCGAGGTCGGCGACGAGCTTCGCGTTGTTCGCGGCATCGCTTTTGGCGCCGCCGCTCATCGACGCATAGCGCGCCGAATACACGCCCGGCGCGCCGTTGAGCGCGCGCACGCAAAGGCCGGAATCGTCGGCGAGCGCGGGCAGGCCGGTGAACGTCGCGGCGTGCCGCGCCTTCGCCAGCGCGTTCTCGACGAAGGTCGGGTGCGGTTCGGGCGCTTCGGGCACGCCGAGTTCGCCCTGCGCGATCAGTTCGATGCCCGCCGCATCCAGCAGCGATGCGAATTCGCGCAGCTTGCCCGCATTGTTCGATGCGAGCACGACGCGCCCAAGACCATTGACGTCAGACACCGCGAATCCCCAGTGCTTCCTTCTGCTTCAGGATCAGCGCCTTGATGCCGCTGTCGGCGAGCGCGATCAGCTCGTTCATCTCGTCGCGCGTGAAGGGCGCGCCTTCCGCCGTGCCCTGCACTTCGACGAAGCCGCCCGCGCCCGTCATCACGACGTTCATGTCGGTATCGCATTGCGAGTCTTCGTCGTAGTCGAGATCGAGCACGGGCGAGCCTGCGAAGATGCCGACCGAAATCGCCGCGACGAAATCCTTCACCGGCGACTTCGCGATCCTGCCCGACGCGAGCAGTTTGCCGACCGCATCGTGCGCGGCGACGAACGCGCCCGTGATGCTCGCCGTGCGCGTGCCGCCATCGGCCTGAATGACGTCGCAATCGATATGCAGCGTGCGCGCGCCGAGCGCGTCCAGATCGAACGCCGAGCGCAATGCGCGGCCGATCAGCCGCTGAATCTCCTGCGTGCGGCCCGTCTGCTTGCCGCGCGCGGCTTCGCGGTCGCTGCGCGTGTGCGTCGCGCGCGGCAGCATGCCGTATTCCGCGGTGAGCCAGCCTTGCTCCCGGCCGCGCAGAAACTCGGGCACGCGCTCGGCGATGCTCGCCGTGCAGATCACCTTGGTATCGCCGAATTCGACGAGCACCGAGCCTTCCGCGTGCTTCGTGTAATGCCGCGTGATGCGTACGTCGCGCAGCTGATTCGCACGGCGGCCGCTCGGACGCGGGGGAGAAGGCTTGAGCAGGGGAGAGTCGGTCATGGATGTCGGAAGAAGAGTGTGGAACCAGCAAACCCAGCGATTTTATCGTCATTCACTTTCAGGCGTTGCGCGTGCGCCATGCGCGCCGGTCCGCCGTCCGGGCGGCTTTCGCGGTAAAAATGGGATAATGCGGGTTCCTCGCCCGGCGGCCCAACGCAGGCCACTCACAGGCACTTTCGACAGCGCCGGGCGTTTCGTATCGAATGGGTCTTCGCAACGAAGGCTCTCTATCGCGAGACGTACCATGATCTACAGCATGACAGGCTATGCCAGCGCGACGCGCGAAGTCGTCGCGGATGGCGCGGGACCCAATGGCGCGGGCGGTTCGGGCGTCGGTGTATCGGTGGAATTGCGCACGGTGAATTCGCGCTTTCTCGACCTGAACTTCCGCATGCCCGAAGACGTGCGCGCGACCGAGCCGCAATTGCGCGAAATGCTGATGACCAAGCTCTCGCGCGGCAAGGTCGATATCCGCATCAACCTGAATCGCGTCGAGCAGACGGCAAACGCGGGCGCGCTCAATCGCGACGCGCTCACGCAGCTCGCCGCGCTCGAACGCGCCGTGCTCGATATCTTCCCCGACGCCGAGCGCATGCGTACCGGCGAAATCCTGCGCTGGCCCGGCGTGCTCGCGGAAAGCTCGGTGTCGCAGGAAACGTTGCGTGAGGCCGTGCTCGCGTGCGGCAAGCAGGCGATCGCCGATCTCATCGAAGTGCGGGCGCGCGAAGGCGCGGCGCTCGGCAAAGTGCTGATCGACAACGTGACGGAGATGGAAACGATCGTCGCGCGCATCACGCCGCTCGTGCCGGAACTCATCGCGAAGCATCAGCAGAAAATTGTCGAGCGGCTGCAGGACGCGCTCGGCATCGCGACGACCGAAGGCGGCGGCGCGGTCACGACGAGCGTGCCGCGCGAGGAAATCGCCGAGCGTATCCGCCAGGAAGTGACGATGTACGGCATTCGCATCGACATCGCGGAAGAATTGCAGCGACTCACCGCGCATCTGAACGAAACGCGCCATGTGCTGCAAAAGGGCGGCAAGGTCGGCAAGCGTCTCGACTTCATGATGCAGGAGCTCAACCGCGAAGCGAACACGCTCGGCTCGAAGGCCGCCGCGAAGGAACTCGCCGACGCATCGATGACGCTGAAACTGCTCATCGAGCAGATGCGCGAGCAAGTACAGAATCTGGAGTAACGCAACATCATGCCGAATACCACGCATCGCTCGCACAGCCATTACACGGGCATCTATCCGGGCAACCTGTTCATGGTCGTAGCGCCCTCGGGCGCGGGCAAGTCCACGCTCGTGAACGCGCTGCTCGCCGAGGACAAGGACATTCTGCTGTCGGTTTCGTATACGACGCGCGAGGCGCGCTCGAAGGAAACCAATGGCGTGCAGTATCACTTCGTGTCCGTCGATGAATTCATGGAGCGGCGCGACAAGGGCGAGTTTCTCGAAAGCGCCGAAGTGCACGGCAACTACTACGCGACATCGAAGCTGTGGATCGCGGAGCAGATGAAGCAGGGCCATGACGTGCTGCTGGAAATCGACTGGCAGGGCGCGCAGCAGGTGAAGAAGCAGTTCCGCAATGCGGTGGAGATTTTCATTCTGCCGCCGTCGCTCGATGCGCTCGAAGACCGCCTCAAGAAACGTGGCCAGGATTCCGAAAAAGTGATCGTGCGGCGTCTGCTCGCGGCCGGCAGCGAGATGGCGCATGCATCGGAAGCGGAGTATGTCGTCATCAACGAGAACTTCGATCGCGCGCTTAACGAACTGCGCTGTCTCGTCGCCGCGACGCGCCTGCGCTTCACGTCGCAATACGCACGCAACACGCAGCTTTTCGTGGACCTCGGCATCCACTCCACGCCGCAAGCGTGACGCATTGCAGTGGCCGGGTCGATCGGTCACATAAGGTAGAATAAAACCCATATTCCGAAGGAAACAAACATGGCCCGCATCACTGTCGAAGACTGCCTGAAACAAATCCCGAATCGCTTCGAGCTCGCGCTTGCGGCAACGTATCGCGCGCGCCAGCTCGCACAAGGCCACACGCCGAAGATCGAAAGCCGCGACAAGCCGACCGTCGTCGCGCTGCGCGAGATCGCCGCGGGCCAGGTTGGCATCGAAATGTTGAAGAAGGTGCCCGTCTAAGGGCCGCAGTTCCACACGGTTTCATTTTTTGCAACCGACAACCCAGCGCGTCACGTCACCACGGAGGGGAAGATGAGTCAGACACCGTTGCCCATCTCCACCGCCGTGGATCCCGATATCGAAGTCGACGCCGACTCGATGCTCGATGCCGAAAAGCCGCACGCGGCGCGCAAGTACATCGACGCGGTTCTCGAACAATCCTTCCGCCATCTGTTCGGACCGACCGCCACGCCGGAGCAGCCGCGCAAGCACGACGTCGTTTCAATCGCGAAACTCACGAACGCGCTCGCGAGCTACATCACTCCGGAAGAGATCAAGGAAGTCAAGGCGGCTTTCCACTTCAGCGACGAAGCGCACCTCGGCCAGTATCGGCAGAGCGGCGAGCCGTACATCACGCATCCGGTCGCGGTCGCGGAAATTTGCGCGGGCTGGAAGCTCGATGCGCAATCGATCATGGCGGCGCTGCTGCATGACGTGATCGAAGACCAGGGCGTGACCAAGACCGAAATCGCGGAGCGCTTCGGCGCCAAGGTCGCGGAACTGGTCGACGGCTTGTCCAAGCTGGACAAGATGGAATTCCGCAATCGCGAGGAAGCGCAGGCGGAAAACTTCCGCAAGATGCTGCTCGCGATGGCGCGCGACGTGCGCGTCATTCTCGTCAAGCTCGCGGACCGGCTGCACAACATGCGCACGCTCGGCGCGGTGCCGCCGGAAAAGCGCAGGCGCGTCGCGCGCGAGACGCTGGATATCTATGCGCCGATCGCGCATCGGCTCGGTCTGAACAATACGTATCGCGAGTTGCAGGATTTGTCGTTCGCGAACTTCAATCCGAATCGTTACGCGACGCTCGAAAAAGCGGTGAAAGCGGCGCGCGGCAACCGGCGCGAAGTGGTCGGCAAGATTCTCGAAGCGGTGCAGCGCACCATCGCGGATGCGAAGATCAACGCGGAAGTCACCGGCCGCGAAAAAACGATCTACAGCATCTACAAGAAGATGCGCGACAAGCAGTTGTCGTTCTCGCAGGTGCTCGATGTGTACGGCTTTCGGGTCGTCGTCGAGGGCGCGCTCGAATGCTATACGTGCATCGGCGCGCTGCATGCGCTCTACAAGCCCGTGCCGGGCAAATTCAAGGACTACATCGCCATTCCGAAGGTGAACGGCTATCAATCCTTGCACACGACGCTGGTCGGCCCGTTCGGCGCGCCGATCGAGTTCCAGATCCGCACGCGCAAGATGCACGAGATCGCCGAGGCGGGCGTCGCGGCGCATTGGCTTTACAAGAACGGCGGCGCCGATCTGAACGACGTGCAGAAGCGCGCGCATCAATGGCTCAAGTCGCTGCTGGACATTCAGAGCGAGGCGGGCGACTCGAGCGAGTTCCTCGAACACGTCAAGATCGACCTGTTCCCGGACGCCGTCTACGTGTTCACGCCGAAGTCGAAGATCATGCCGCTGCCGCGCGGCGCGACGGCGCTCGACTTCGCGTATTCGATTCACAGCGACCTGGGCAACCAGTGCGTCGCGGTGAAGATCAACAACGAACTGCTGCCGCTGCGCACGGAGTTGAAGAGCGGTGACATCGTCGAGGTGATCACCGCACCGTACTCGAAGCCGAATCCGGCGTGGCTCGGCTTCGTGCGCACCGGCAAGGCGCGCTCGGCCATCCGTCACTATCTGAAGACGATGCGACTGAACGAGTCGGTCCAGTTGGGCGAGCGGCTCGTCGATCAGAGTCTCAAGGGTTACGGTCTCGCGCTATCCGACGTCACGCCGGAAGTATGGGAAAAGCTCGTGCTTTGGACCGGCAACAAGACGCGTCAGGAAATCTTCGCCGATATCGGTCTCGGCCGGCGCGTGGCGGCGGTCATGGCCAAGCGCATCGAGGTGCTGATGAACGGCATCGCCGATGACGAAGATCACCCGCATCGCGAGCATCACAACACGAATACCGCGCCGCCGGTCGTCATCACGGGTACGGAAGGCATGTCGGTGCAACTGTCACCGTGCTGCCGACCGATTCCGGGCGACGACATCATGGGCTATATCGGCATCGGACTCGGCATGGCCATCCATACGACCGAATGCCGCGTGGCGCAGCGCATCCATCGGCGCGATCCGGGCCGCTGGATCGACGTCGCGTGGGCGCCGCAGCCGGGCCGTCTGTTCGACGTCGCCGTCAAGGTGCTCGTGAAGAACACGAAGGGCGTGTTCGCGCGCGTCGCGGCGGACATCACGTCGGCGGACGCGAACATCGTGCATATCGCGATGGACGAAGACGTGTCGCAGGAAGCGAAGCTGCTGCGCTTCGTGATCCAGGTGAGCGACCGCGTGCATCTGGCGAACGTCATGCGCCGCGTGCGCACCAATCCGGACGTGATGCGCATCGCGCGCGAGCGTCCGAGCGACGAACCGCATCACCGCAATCAGGACGGCGGCATGCGCATCGACCGCGAGCGCGCCGACTACTGACGCGGCGCGGGTATGCGGCGTGCATGCCTGTCGTCGTTCGACGAACAGGAGAGAGCGCCGTAATGAACACATCCGATCTCGAAGGCGCCACGCTCGACTATTGGGTCGCGCGCGGGCTGCACGAATTCATCCGGGAAATTCACTTCACCGATAGCGGCGAGACGCTGTCCATTCGCGGCAACGATCGCGGCAAACCCTGGGACGGGCGTTTCCTGCCATCGACGTCATGGGATGCAGCGGCCGTGGTTCTGGAGCGCGCCTGCAAGCTCGAGATGCACGATCACGGGCGCGGGGAAGTGGTCTGCACCGTCACGTTCGGCAAGGACGGCAAACCCGTGGAAGGGCGCGGCGCGTCGCTACGCATCGCCTTGCTGCGGGCGTTCGTGCGGCATGCTTTCGGCGATGCCGTCGACGACGAATTCCCGCGCCGTTCTCAGACGCTGCTCGGCGCGCGGGCTGAGGCGATCGGGGAGTCGAGCGCGGTGGCTTCGGTGGAGGATGTGCCGAGGCCGGACCTGGGTATCGGCGATATCGGCTCGGTGCCGCGACAGTAGATTGCGCGCTACGGTCGGGACAAACAAAAAGGGCCTTCCGTATGGAAGGCCCTTCGAAAGATGGCGCGGCTGGCAGGATTCGAACCCACGACCCCTTGGTTCGTAGCCAAGTACTCTATCCAACTGAGCTACAGCCGCACGCAAAACGGTACAACACTATGTTACTTCAACGCGCTAATGGTTAAGCGCTTGATGACCTCGTCAGAGCGAGAACATCCGAAAAGGTGGCGCGGCTGGCAGGATTCGAACCCACGACCCCTTGGTTCGTAGCCAAGTACTCTATCCAACTGAGCTACAGCCGCACGCAGAAGCGGAATTATAGCCAAGCCTATTCTGAAAAGGAAGGGGTTTTGGCCAGAATTTCGAATTTTCGGTCGATGCGCCTCCGACGAAAGATGGCCTCGACGTGGTAAGTTGATGTTTCGAAAGCAAGTACAACCCGGAATTCGACATCAATCGGCAACGAGCGGCATCATGAACAAGGCATTTGTCAAAGAGTCGGACGACACCGACGACGACCTCGAACTCGGCCAGCCCGACGTCCCGGCGGGCACGAAGAACTACATCACGCCTCAAGGCCATCAGCGGCTGCGTGACGAGTTGCTGCAGCTTCTCGATACGGAGCGCCCGGAAGTCGTCCGGCTCGTTTCGTGGGCCGCTTCGAACGGCGATCGCTCGGAGAACGGCGACTACATCTACGGCAAGCGGCGGCTGCGCGAGATCGACCGGCGCATCCGCTTCCTGGGCAAGCGCCTGGATCTCGCGGAAGTGGTGGACAGCAGCAAGCAGGAGAATGTCGATCAGGTGTTCTTCGGCGCGACGGTGGACTACGCGGGCGACGACGGCGACGTGAAGACGGTGACGATCGTCGGCGTCGACGAAGTCGATCTGGATCGCGGCTACGTGAGCTGGATCTCGCCGGTCGCGCGCGCGCTGCTAAAGGCGAAGATCGGCGATACGGTGCCGTTGCACACGCCTGCAGGCATTCAGCAGATCGACATCCTGGACGTCCGATATCCACGCTGAAGCGACGCGCAACGACGAAAAAAAAGCCGCTCCGAAGAGCGGCTTTTCTACAGCGGGACTGCTTGTGAAGCTTAGAAGCGGTGACGCATGCCGACCGTCGCCGAAACCTGGTTGCCGTTCGACGACATACCAACGCCGTTGATCACCGCGCCGACCGGCAGGCCGTCCTGGTCGGTCATGTGCTGGTATTCGCCTTGCAGGTAGACGTCGGTGCGCTTCGACAGCGCATACGCCGTTTGCAGGCTGAATTGGTGGAACTTCGGCTTTTCGCCTTCGATACGGCTATCCGTGTACGTGTACGCACCTGCGATCGACAGAGCCGGCGTCAGGTTGTAGCGGCCGTTCACTTCGTAGTTCGTGAAGCGCATGCTGTCGCCGTTCAGCGCGATGTTGCCAGCGCCTTGCGAGCCGACGTTCGTCAGCTGCGTCGCGTTGTCGAGCATCGTCTGCGTGAACACGAAGCCGACGGTTGCCGGGCCGAACGCGTAGTTGATGCCGCCGCCGAAGATGCGCTGACGCGAAGCGACGAAAGGCGTGTTGTCGGTCGTGACCGCACCGGCCGTGTTGTTCGTCGGCGAGCCGACGTTGTTCAGTTGCATGTACGCTGCAGCAACGTTCAACGGGCCGTAGTTGTACGACGCGCCGACGCTGTACGCACGGTTATCCGCGAAACCGCCGGCTTCGTTCGAGAAGCCGTACATCGCGCCCATCTTGAAGCCAGCGTAGTTCGCGCTCGTGTACTTGACCGAGTTGTTGACGCGGAACGTGTTGTCGAGGTTGTCGTTGTCGAACGGGTGAGCGAACTGCGTGCCGCCGTATTGCGTGCCCGTCAGAGCCAGAGGCCCGAGGAAGTCGACCACGGAGTCATATTGACGGCCGAGCGTGATCGAGCCGAACTGGTTGCTCGACAGACCGACGAACGCCTGACGGCCGAACTCACGACCGCCCTGGCCGTTCGTGCCGTTCATGATGTTGAAGCCGTTTTCCAACGTGAAGATCGCCTTCAAGCCGCCACCGAGGTCTTCCGAACCACGCAGGCCCCAACGGCTGCCGTTGACCGAACCGCTCGTCGCCTTCCAGTTGCTGTGGCCTTGCTGGTTGTTCGTGTAGGTGATGCCCGCATCGATCAGGCCGTACAGCGTGACGCTGCTTTGCGCATGGGCGGCGGTAGCAAAAACGCCCGACAGGGCGGCGACCATGAGAGTCTTTTTCATCTTTGTAACTCCGAGAGCAGATAGGGCCGGGGACCCAGGCTTTGAGGAAACCTCGCTCCGGCGCGCTGCGAGAGGCGCGGGCGGAGGAGCAATGGATCGGCGTCACCGACACATTTGTTTCCGGACCAGACGAAGTGTAAAGACGGTGTTACAGCGCAAGGCGTTCCAATTTCCACAATAAATCATTGTGGATGCGGCAATGATCGACCGAACGCGTATTTTTCTTTATATACAAGGGTTTATCCGCGAATAAAGTCGTAAGAGATGCGGTGTCAACCAAATGACGTTGCGCATGCGCGACACGATTGCCGCAAGAAAACAACGGGAAACTTCTGGAAATTCGATTGTTGAGATATTTGAAACAGAAGTTTGCTGCTTTTGCGGGTAATGAATGCGGGCCGCATCGTTATACTGTCGTCTCTGCTTTCCGAAGCAGACTTTTTCGTTGACGGAAAAAGATCTCCAAACTTTGTCAGCGCGACTTCCCGGTCGCGCTTTTTTTTTGCCCGGAGCCTTGTGGGACTTGGGTTCGCGTCCGCGTCGCGAAAGCTTTTGAGCGGCGGCTGCGCGCAGTAAGGAAGACGCGACGAGCGTTTGGCATCATTGCTCGAATCGGTCGAGCGGAATCATCGCCGATTTGTTTCATTACATTTAAGTTGCGACTTAGTTTGCACGTCGGTTAATGTCGGAGAATCGGGCAAGACGAAAGGCGCTGACGATTAATATAATGCTCTGTGCAGCCCGGAGGCACTAAAGTCTTAATATCGTTCGGTATAGGAGAAGCCGCGTTGCGTCGCTGTTCTTTTTCGCCGATAAACCGTGCTTGCGCTATTTTCATTTAATGCGGACCGATTAACTAAGCGAGAAAACGGTCAGCGCCCTAAATGGACGCTGGCGGGCGGCAGCCACGGGCGAGCGCGGCGCAACGGCCCTCGCCCAAGCCTCGCAAGGTTCGCCTTCCTGCGGCTCAGCGAGCCGCGACGGCCGCAAACTCGTATCCTTGATAATCCGGAAATGCTTTTAAGGGTTATCCGCCATTGCGATGCGTTAAATTCAGCATCGGCTTAATGGAAAACTATCAAAATGGTGTGGTTTTAACTGAAGCAAAAACTAGCCAAAAAAGCCGACTCGTCCCGCCCACCGACTGTTCCGGTAAAAGTCCGCCGCTTCCGGCTGCGTTAGAATGGGCAATCCAGCATTCGCTCCATCCAAGGCGCATCCCGCCGTCTCTCGCCGTTCACGATGCATCCCGATCCGTCCGCAAGCTACGCTTATCCCTCCGAACCCATCGTCTTCGTCGATCTCGAAACGACCGGCGGCACATTCGGCGTGGACCGAATCACCGAGATCGGCGTTGTCGAAGTCGGGCCGGCGGGCGTGTCGCAGTGGACATCGCTCGTCAATCCGCAGCGGCCGATTCCTTCGTTCGTGCAACAGTTGACGGGCATCACCGATGCAATGGTGCGCGAGGCTCCGACGTTCGAGCAGCTGGCGTCCGGCTTGCTCGACCGCATGAAGGGCCGCCTTTTCATCGCGCACAACGCACACTTCGACCACAGCTTTCTGAAGGACGAATTCCGGCGCGTGGACCTTCGCTTCGCGCCCGACGTGCTGTGCACGGTACAGCTTTCCCGCGCCGTTTATCCGGCGGAAAGCCGTCACGGTCTCGATGCGCTCGTCGCGCGCCACGCGCTCGTGCCGGCGGCGCGGCATCGTGCGCTCGCCGATGCCGATTTGCTGTGGCAATTCTGGCAGCACCTGCATCGCGCGCATGCGCCGGATGTGATGCGCACGCATCTCGAACGCGTGACGCGCCGGTTCCAGCTCGCCGCGCACATCGACGAGGACACGATCGAGCAGATCGTTTCGGGCTGCGGCGTCTACATGTTTTATGGCGACGACGACGCGCCGCTCTACGCTGGCCGCAGCGTGCGCTTGCGTCAGCGTGTGCGTTCGCATCTCGTCGGCCCGCGGCGCTCGGCGAAGGATCTGCGTCTCGCCGCGCTGGTGCGTCGTCTCGAATGGAAGGCGACGGGCGGCGAAATCGGGGCATTGCTGGCCGAGGCGCAATGGATCGCGAGCGCGCGTCCAGCGCACAACCGCGCGCCGAAGTCGCGTTCCGGCGACGTTCGCGGCGCGCCTTGGCCGTATGCGGGTGCTATCGCGATCGAAGAGTGCGATGCGGCATCGGGGCAACGCGCGTGGCATGTCATCGACAACTGGCGCTATCTCGGCACGGCCGGCACGCTCGAGGAAGCCGGCGCACTGCGCGCAAGCGCGGATTCTCCCGCGTTCGAGCTGTCCACTTATCGAATTCTAAGCGAGCGTCTCGCGCGCGGTCTCGTCGCGACACCGCTTGTCGCCGCAACGCTCGCGTCCGCCATCTGACGCGCCGTCACCCCACCGCGCCCACGCCGCCGGACGCGCAGACGTGCGACAGCGCGCGCATGAGCGGCGCGTTCATCGACGAGTTGTAGCGCGACAGATGCTTCCATCGCGCGACGCTTTCCGCGAGCCGCACTGGGCAGTCTTCGGCATGGCGGATCGGCTCGACATGCGCGAGCGCCGAGACGAGCGACTGCGTCAGCCGATCGAGCTTCGGACGCGTGTCCTTGGCGAGATCGGGCGGCGCTTCTTCCGGCGCAGCTTTCAGCGCGCGCCAGTTCGCGAAGAGCGCGTTCTGCACATCCTTGCTGGCTTCGATCTGATCGCGAAAGAACTGACGCGCGAATTCGGGATCGACCTGCGCGGCGCCGGCCTTTTCCTCGACGTGCTTGAGCAACCTTTCTTCGCGCGGCGCATCGGTGATCGGCTCGTGATGCGCCCACTTCCAGCGCGCGACCGGCTCCGCGAGTGCGAGCCGTTGGGAGACGAGGGCGATGAGGTTGGTGAACGGAGTGTCGTCGCCGTCTGCATGCACGGAAGAGGGCGCGGCGAACGCAAGCGCACAGGCGAACGCGGCGGAGGCGAGGAGAGAAGGGGGCGATGGGCGGCGCATCGGTATCCGGGCAAAAGCGCCAGAATAGCGCACCGCGGTCAAACGGGAACGACGGCAGCCAACTGGCGGAGGGGATTTCACGAGGCGAGCCGTAGCGCACGACCCGCCCCGATGCGGTCATGAACGAGAGGCGCGACGCGTCCTGGCGTGAGCCATGTGCGGACCGGATGGTCCGAGTGCGCCGCGCGCGGCGGGCGTCGTTCTCACGACGACGGCGTGATCCAGCGGGTCCGCCTACTTCGACTGCGCCGAGTCGCGCTGTTCGTCGAAGAACGCGCGCACATGCTCGGGCAGCTCCGTCGCGAGAAACTCGACGCCAACCGGTTCCGGATCCGGACAAAGCACCTTGTCGGGCGTCGGGATTTTCGTCGGTTTTGCGTCCATGATTTCTCTCCTGAATGACTACAACAATTGCGCTAACACGGTCGATGCGGCTATTGCGCCGCCGCATGCAGCCGAATTGCCGATTACGGTTCCTTCCATAGATGCGTTATCGGATCGCCACCGCTTCTGCTTGAGCCGAATCGGCGCGTTTCATCAAGAACGCATGATCGTTCGTGTCGGGACCGGAATGGCTTCGGTAATTGATTGCCGGCCGCTGTATTCGTTGCTGCAAAAACTACGTTTTATCGCCTAGCGACTGCCGCCCCGCGAGCCGCATCCAGCTTGGGCTGTACCCCGAAAGGCATCAGCGCGTACTTAAACTGTAGCTTTTCCTCTATGGATATAACGATACCGGGAAACCAGCGTTGACGCTTCATGGTGCGCAGCGGAAAATGGCTCGTTGTTGTACGAAAGCGCACATATAAGACGAATAAGGCGCGCGGGTGCTGCCGAATGTGAAATCGCTGAAGCCGATTTTCGGTTCGAATCGCAAACCTGTGTGTCGCGATGGCGATCGTTGCGAAAGTGCGAAAGATTGCGGGGGTTTCGAGAAACGCGGCGCAAAAAGCAAAAACCCGCGACACATGCGTGATCGCGGGTTTTTAGAACTGCCTGAATTCTTGTGGTGCCGGAAAGAGGAATCGAACCCCCGACCTTCGCATTACGAATGCGCTGCTCTACCGTCTGAGCTATTCCGGCTCCGAATTTTTTCTTCGTTTTTTGCGTTCGTTTAGTTCGTCAGCAACGAAGAAGTGAGATTATGCAGAGCCTTTCTGGCTTTGGCAATACCTTAGATCAATTTTTCTTTTCGACGTGGTAGCGCGTCACGCGATCGACCTCGCTCTTCGAGCCGAGGAACACGGCGACGCGCTGATGCAGGCTCGTCGGAACGATATCGAGGATGCGCTGTTCGCCGTTGGTCGCGGCGCCGCCCGCCTGCTCGACGATGAACGACATCGGGTTAGCCTCGTACATCAGACGCAGCTTGCCGGGCTTCGACGGATCGCGCTTGTCGGCCGGATACATGAAGATGCCGCCGCGATTCAGAATGCGATGCACGTCCGCGACCATCGATGCGATCCAGCGCATGTTGAAGTCTTCCTTGCGCGGGCCGTCCTTGCCGTCGTTCAGCTCGCCGATGTAGCGCTGCACCGGCTCATACCAGTGACGGCTGTTCGACGCGTTGATCGCGTATTCGCGGGTCTCGACGGGGATTTTCATGTCGCGCTGCGTGAGCACCCAAGAGCCGAGCTCGCGATCGAGCGTGAAGCAGTTCACGCCGTGGCCGGTCGTCAACACGAGGACGGTTTGCGGACCGTACACCGCATAGCCCGCCGCGACCTGCTGCGAACCCGGCTGCATGAACGCCGCTTCGCTCGGATCGGCGCCGTCCGGGCAACGCAGCACCGAAAAGATCGTGCCGATCGACACGTTCACGTCGATGTTCGACGAGCCGTCGAGCGGATCGAACGTCAGCAGATAGTTGCCCTTCGGGTAGCGATTCGGAATCGGGAAGATCTTTTCCATTTCTTCCGATGCCATCGCGGCCAGATTGCCGCCCCATTCGTTGGCTTCGAGCAGGATTTCGTTCGAAAGCACGTCGAGCTTCTTCTGCACTTCGCCCTGGACGTTCTCGCTGCCTGCCGAGCCGAGCGCCTCGCCTAGGGCGCCCTTGCTGACGTGATAGCTGATCTGCTTGCAGGCACGCGCGACGACTTCGATCAACAGACGCAAGTCGGCAGGCAGGTTCTGATGTTCACGCTGCTGCTCGATCAGATACTTCGAGAGCGTGGTGCGGCTGGAAATGGAGGACATGCTTAGGCTCCGTGAGCGTTAGACGAATATTCACGATTCTAACCGCTCGACCCGGCCGCTCCATGTGACAGCGACCGCCTGCATCCGCCATAAGCGAGAACGGCCGCCGCGCGAGGTTCTCGCGCGGCGGCCGCTAAACACCAAAAACTCCCGACGAAACAGCGCTTAAGCAGCGAGCGCCTTTTCGACGACCTCGCGAACGTCGCGCGATTTCGCCTTCGCGGCGACGTCGCTCAACGCCGCGTGCATCTTCTCGCGCAACTGCGGCGTGAAGCGGCGCCACAGTTCGAGCCCGCGTGCGAGCCGCGCCGCGACCTGCGGATTGAGCGCGTCGAGCGCGATCACCTGTTCGGCCCAGAACGCGTAGCCGGAGCCGTCGGCGGCGTGGAATTGCGCGGGATTGCCGCTGCAGAAGCTGAAGATCAGCGAGCGCGCGCGATTCGGATTCTTGATGTTGAACGCCGGATGCTGCATCAGCTTGCGCACGATCTCGATTACCTTGCGATCCGGACCGCCGCGCTGCGTCGCCTGAAGCGCGAACCACTTGTCGATGACGAGCGCCTCGTTCTCGAAGCGGCGATAGAAGTCCGCGAGCGCCGCGTCCGCGACGGTCGCATCCGCGCCCTTGGTCGCGCTCGCAAGCAGCAGCGCGGAAAGCGCCGCCGAGCGGTCGGTCATGTTGTTGGCGGCGTCGTACTGCGCCTGCGCGAGCTTGACGGCGCCGCGCGGATCGTCGAGCTGGCTGAGATAGGCGAGCGCGAGGTTCTTCAGGCCGCGCTTGCCCGCGTCTTCCGGCGTCGGACGATATTCGCCCGGCGTGCGGTTCGCTTCGTACGTCACGAGCCATTTGTCGCGCATTTGCGACGCGAGACGGCGGCTCATGAACACGCGCGCAGCGTGGACGGCGGCGGGATCGGACACGGTCATCTGCTCGGCCAGATAGCTCTCCGACGGCAGCATCAGCGCGAGCTCGCGGAAGGCGGGCGTGAGCGTGGTGTCGTCGAGCACGCGGGCGAACGCGGCGATCACCTGATCGTCGATGGCGAGCGCCTCGCCCTTGGCCGCGCGCTCGGCGAGCGCCAGCAACTCGCGCGTGGCGAGCCGCTGGCCGGCTTCCCAGCGGTTGAACGGATCGCTGTCGTGCGCGAGCAGGAACGCGAGTTCATCGTTCGTATAGTCGTATTCGACGATCACCGGCGCGGAGAAATTGCGCAGCAGCGACGGCAGCGGCGCCTCGTTCACGTCGACGAAAGTGAACGACTGCTCGCGCTCCGTGAATTCGAGCACGCGCGTCGTGCCGTTCGGTTCCTTCTCGCCTTCGAGGCGCAGCGGCAAGTCCGCGCCGTTCTGGCCGATCAGGCCGACCGAGAACGGAATCAGCAGCGGCCCCTTCTGCGTTTCGCGCGCAGCTTCCGACCCGTCGCCGTAACCCTGCGTGAGCGTCAGCGTGTAGCGCTTCGTCGCGGCGTCGTAATTTGCACGCACCGACACGCGCGGCGTGCCCGCCTGGCTGTACCAGCGCTCGAATTGCGCGAGATCGCGATGATTCGCGTCGGCGAGCGCCTGGCGGAAGTCGTCGCAGGTCACGGCCTGGCCGTCGAACCGCTTGAAATACAGGTCCATGCCGCGGCGGAAGCCGTCGCGACCGAAAAGCGTCTGATACATCCGCACGACTTCCGAGCCTTTTTCGTAGACGGTCATCGTGTAGAAGTTGTTGATCTCGACGTAGCTTTCCGGGCGCACCGGATGCGCCATCGGGCCGGCGTCCTCGGCGAACTGCATTTGACGCAGCACGCGCACGTCCTCGATGCGCTTGGTCGCGCGCGCGGCGGCGCTCGCCGCGCCCTCGACGTCGCCGGCGGCCATATCGGCGGAAAATTCCTGATCGCGAAACACGGTCAGGCCTTCCTTCAGGCTCAACTGGAACCAGTCGCGGCAGGTTACGCGATTGCCGGTCCAGTTATGGAAGTACTCGTGGCCGACCACGGCCTCGATGTTGGAGAAGTCGGTGTCCGTCGCGGTTTCCGGGTTTGCGAGCACATACTTCGTATTGAAGATGTTGAGGCCCTTGTTCTCCATCGCGCCCATGTTGAAGTCGCTCACCGCGACGATCATGAAGCGGTCCAGATCGAGTTCGAGGCCGAAGCGCTTCTCGTCCCAGCGGATCGAGTTGATGAGCGAATCCATCGCGTGACGGGTCTTGTCGAGATCGTGCGGCTCGACCCAGACTTGCAGCAGCTTTTCCTTGCCCGAGCCCGATTCGATGCGTTCCTCGATGCACACGAGCTTGCCCGCGACGAGCGCGAACAGATAACTCGGCTTCTTGAACGGATCTTCCCATTTGGCGAAGTGGCGGCCATCGGGCAGATCGCCTTCCTCGATCAGATTGCCGTTCGACAGCAGCACCGGACACGCGGTCTTATCGGCGCGCAGCGTGACGGTGTAGGTAGCCATCACATCCGGGCGATCGAGGAAGTAGGTGATGCGCCGAAAGCCCTCGGCTTCGCACTGCGTGAAGAAGTTGCCACTGGAGACGTAAAGTCCGGAGAGCGTCGTGTTCTCGGCCGGATTGCAGATGCTCTCGATGCTAAGCTCGAAAGCATCCGCGGGAATACTGCCGATGGACAGTCCGTTTTCATTGACGCGGACATCCGCGTGCGCGACGCCGTCGATCGCCGCGCTCACGAATTCGAGCTGCTCGCCCATCAGTTCGAGGCGCGATGCGTCGCCTTGGGCGTCGGGGTTGCGCCGCAGCTTCATCGTGTTCTTCACGACCGTGCGCGATGGCACGAGGTCGAATTCGAGCGCGACGGAATCGATCAGGAACGCGGGCGGCGTGTAGTCCTGGCGGCGAATCACAGCGGATGCGGTCGTGGTAGACATGGCAAGATCTTCATGTTTGGATTGAACGGCGCCGGCGTCTCGCGCGTGCGCTTTTAGCGCACCAACGCGTGCGCGCCTGGTCGAATCATTGTACAAGCCGCCCGGCGATCGTGAATCGGGCGGCGCCACGCGTCGTGGACCCCACAAAACAAGGACGCCGCCATGCGACGCAAGGCGGTGCTGTCTATAACGGAGAAGGGTGCTGAACGAAGTGAGGACGACCATGAAATTCCCGATCAGGACGCTCGTCACATGGCCGCTGATGCTGGCGGCGATGTGGCTCGCCGGCTGCACGACGTACGTGCAGACGCAGGTCACTGCATTCTCCGACTGGAGCGGCAGCGACGCGACCCGCACCTACGCGTTCACGCGCAAGAGCGAGCAGCAGAACAGCATCGAGCAGACGACCTACGAGACGCTCGTCGCCAACGAACTCGCGAAGTACAACTTCCGTCAGGCGCCCGAGGCGAGCGCGAACTATCAGATCGCGATCGCCTATTCGGTTCGCGGCGACATGGTGACCGTGCGTCAACCGGTCTACTACGATCCGTGGCCGATGTACGGTCCGTGGGGCGCCGGCCCATACTGGGGCGGACCGTGGGGCGGGTGGGGGCCGTACGGTTCGTGGGGCGCGACGGGTTACGTCGATCAGAGCTATCCGGTCTATACCCACGCGCTGCAGATCCGCATGAACGACCGCAAGACCGGCCGCGAGACGTACAAGGTGACGGCGGTGAACGCGACGGGCGATCCGTCGCTGTATCAGGCGATGCCGTATCTCGTGCGCAGCGCACTGGCGGACTTTCCGCTCGGTAACGGCACCGTCAGAACGGTGACGCTGCCGGTGGACAAGAGCGGCGGCATGTCGAACGAAACGGCCGCGTCGGCCGGACCGAACGAGCGCAGCGTCGCACCCGCGCCCGCAGCGAAAACCGTCGATTGATCGGGCCGTCGCAGCGACGCGAAAACGGCATCGGAATTTTTTGCCGTCATGCGCAGTGAGCATTGCCTTTTACGGCTTCGGGAAATGTTTCAAACACGCCCGCCGCCCTTGACTAAACAGGGAAATATCGCGGCGGCGCCGGGCCGCAATATATGCAGCTTCGGTCAATTAGCGATATATTCCCGGGATGACAAAATCGTGTCCGCCCAATCCTGAAGCCGTTCCCGAGCCCACCACATGGGATGCGCGGCTCGCACGCCGTCTCGTCACGCCGCTCGTCGGCACGCCGGTAACGCCCAACCATCTGACCACGCTGCGCCTCGCCATCGGCTTGGCTGGAGCGTGGTATCTGTCGCTCGGCCAGTTCTGGATGTGCACGCTCGGCGCGCTTCTCATCGCGCTGTCGAATTTCGTCGATCACACCGACGGCGAACTCGCGCGCATCAGCGGCCAGTCGAGCAAGATCGGCCATTTCTACGATCTCGCGTGCGATGCGCTCGTGACCGTGCTGCTGTTCCTCGGCATCGGGTTTTACGTGGCCGTTCATCATCCGTCGATGATCGTGCCCGCCCAATGGCTCGGCGGCATGGCGGGCGTGGCGGTTGCGCTGATCTTTTTCCTGCGCATGCGTATCGAATCGATGATCGGCAAGTCGGGCACGAAACAGGCGTCGTTGGCCGGATTCGAAACGGAAGACGTGCTGTATCTGCTTCCGCTCGTGACCATTCTGAACGGCATGACGCCGTTTCTGATCGCCGCGGCGATCGGCGCGCCGCTCTTCGCCATTTATGTGGCGGTGGACTATCAGCGCGTCGTCGCGCAGACGAAACGCCGCGCGCAGGCCACGCATGCAAAAGACGACAAAGATTTCCAGGCGGTGAGATGAGCGATACGGCAACTCCGGAGAGCACGCTGACACAACCGGCGCAGACGGCGACGACCGCGCGCCCGTCGAAGCGCGATATCGATTCGACGATGAACGCGCGCCTCGCCGCGCTGCAGACGCCGAAGCTGCGCGACGAGTACGGCCAGCAAGGCTCGTTTCTCTATATCGAAGACTTCCTGCCGCGCGACTACACCGAGCGGCTGATCGCCGCCGTGCACGACGTGATGCCGTCCGTGAACCGCAACTATCTGCCGGGGCACAAGGCGGGCGGCAGCGTGAGCCGTCACACGCTCGACAAGCTCGCGCCGTTCATCGCCGACCTGTATCGATCGGAAGCGCTCATCAAGTGGCTGGAATCGATCACCGGCGACAAGCTGCAACTCTCGCCGGAGGACGATCCTCACGCCTACGCGCTTTACTTTTACACGAAGCCCGGCGACCACATCGGCTGGCATTACGACACGTCGTATTACGATGGCCGCCGCTACACGCTCCTGCTCGGCGTGATCGACGATTCGTCCTGCAAGCTCGATTACGAACTGCACACGAAGAATCCGGCGGTTCCCGATCAGCCGGGCTCCGTGCAATATCCGCCCGGCGCGTTCGTGTTTTTCGACGGCGACAAGCTGCGCCATCGCGTCACGCCGCTCGGCGAAAACGAGATGCGCGTGTCGCTCACGTTCGAGTACGTGACGAACCCGAATATGCGTCCGTTTCAGCGCTTCATCTCGAACATGAAAGACTCGATCGCGTATTTCGGATTCAGGCAGGTCTTTCGCCGCAAGGGCGGCAAGAACGGACAGGCATGAGCCGCGCGGGCACATTCCTGCTGTCGGTCGGCGTGGTGCTGTTCATCGCGCTGCTCGGCTGGCAAGGCTTCGGTTCGGTTGCATCGACGCTGGCCGCGGCGGGCTGGGGATTGATCGCGGTCGCGGCGTTTCACTTCGTGCCGCTCGTCGTCGATGCCGGCGCGATCAGCGTGCTCTTCTCCAGCAAGGAACGCGACGTGTCCCTGCGCGACGCCTTGCTCGCGCGCTGGGCCGGCGAATCGGTCAATAGCCTGATGCCCGCGGGCCAGATCGGCGGGCCGATGCTGATGGTCCGCTATCTCGCGCAGCGCGGCATGCGCGCGCGCGACGCGGCCGCGGTCATCACCGTCAGCACGACGATGCAGACCGTCGCGCAACTGATCTTCGCGCTGATCGGCGTCGTGCTGCTGACAGGCTATGCGGCGGGCGGCTCGTCATCGACGGTCACGATCGCCGTGCTCGCGGTGATCGGCGTGATCGGTCTGATGATCTTCGGTTTCTATCTCGCGCAGCGGCGCGGTCTCTTCGGCCGCGCGATGCGCTTTGCGTCCGGCATCGCCGCGAAGTTCTCGGCGAAGCGCGACTGGTCGTCGCTCGTCACGCGCGCCGAAGCCGTCGACGCCGCCGTCCACGAGATGTATCGCGAGCGCGGCAAGGTCGCGGCGAGCTTCGGGCTGAGTCTCGTCGGCTGGATCGTCGGCACGGGCGAAGTGTGGCTTGCGCTGCATCTGCTCGGCCATCCGGTCGGCTGGGCGGAAGCGTTGCTGCTCGAAAGTCTCGGCCAGGCGATTCGCGGTGCGGCCTTCGCCATTCCCGGCTCGCTCGGCGTGCAGGAAGGCGGCTATCTGCTGCTTGCGCGTCTGGTCGGCTTGCCGCCGGAAGCGGCGCTCGCGCTGTCGCTTGCGAAGCGCGCGCGCGAACTGCTGCTCGGCGTGCCGGGCATCGTCTATCTGCATTTCGTTGAAAAAGGCTGGCAGCGCCGCCGTCTCGCGCGCGTGCCGGATATCGACTGACCCACCCACGAAGGGAACACAAGCATGCGCGCAATTATTCTTGCGGCCGGGATGGGCTTGCGCCTCGTTCAGCCCGAAGGCCAGCAAAAGCCGAAGTGTCTGCTGCGCTTTGGTGATGCATCGTTGCTCGAACGCCATCTGCACTTTCTGAAAGCCGCGAACGTCGATGAAGTCGTCTTCGTGACCGGCTTCAAGAGCGAGCAGATCGAGGCGGAGCTTGCGGCGATCGACTGGAAGCCGAAGACGGAAATCGTCGTCAACGACGAATTCACGCTCGGCAGCGTGCTGTCCGTGCACACCGCGCGCGACGCGATGACGCGCGGCGGCGACGTCCTCCTGATGGACGCCGACGTGCTCTACGACGAACGCATCTTCGAGCCGCTCGTCGCGGGCGGCTCGTTGAATCGTCTGCTGATCGATCGCGATTTCGAAGCCGGCGACGAGCCGGTGAAGCTGTGCGTCGAGAACGGCGTGCCGGTCGAACTGCGCAAGCAGGTCGCGGCGGGGCTGAAGTACGACACGATCGGCGAATCCGTCGGCTTCTTCCGCTTCGATCACGCGACGGCCACGCGCCTCGCCGAAATCTGCGCCGATTATGTCGCGACGGGCCGCGCGAAGATGCCGCACGAAGAAGCGGTGCGCGACCTGTTGCTGGAAAAGTCCCACGCGTTCGATATCGCCGATGTGACCGGCGCGCCGTGGATCGAAATCGATTTTCAGAACGACGTGAAGCGCGCCGCGGACGAAGTATTGCCGTCGCTCAACGCGCTGCGTCAGTTTGCAGGAGCCTCGCAACAATGAACGCACCCACGCAAATCCCGGTTGGCTACTCGCGCACGCTGCGCCTGCGCGAAATGCTGCAAAGCAACCGCCTCGAATTCCTGATGGAAGCGCACAACGGCATTTCGGCGCGCATCGCGAAGGAAGCCGGCTTCAAGGCGATCTGGGGCTCGGGCCTGTCGATCTCCGCGCAATTCGGCGTGCGCGACAACAACGAAGCGAGCTGGACGCAGGTCGTCGACAACCTCGAATTCATGGCCGACGCAAGCGATCTGCCGATCCTGCTCGACGGCGATACCGGCTACGGCAACTTCAACAACGTGCGGCGTCTCGTGCGCAAGCTCGAGCAACGCGGCATCGCGGGCGTGTGCATCGAGGACAAGCAGTTTCCGAAGACCAACAGCTTCATCAACGGCGAAGCGCAGCCGCTCGCGGATATCGACGAGTTCTGCGGCAAGATCAAGGCGGGCAAGGATTCGCAAAGCGATCCGAATTTTTCGATCGTCGCGCGCGTGGAAGCGCTGATCGCCGGCTGGGGCATGGAAGAGGCGCTGAAGCGCGCCGAAGCGTATCGCCAGGCGGGCGCGGATGCGATTCTCATCCACAGCAAGCTCTCGAAGCCCGACGAAATCCTCACGTTCGCGCGCGAATGGGCGGGGCGCGGTCCGCTCGTCATCGTGCCGACGAAGTACTACAGCACGCCCACCGATGCGTTCCGTCAGGCGGGCATCAGCTGCGTGATCTGGGCGAATCATCTGATTCGCGGCTCGGTTTCGGCGATGCAGGCGATCGCGAAGGAAATCCACGACAGCGAGACGCTCGTCAACGTCGAGGACCGCATCGCGTCGGTGAACGAGATTTTCCGTCTGCAGGACGCGGACGAATATTCCGCCGCCGAGAACATCTACCTGAGCGCGGCCAACGAGAAGCGCAGCGCGATCGTGCTCGCCGCGAGCCGCGGCGCGGGCCTCGAAGCGCTGACCGAAGCGCGTCCGAAGGTGATGCTGCCGGTCGCCGGCAAGCCGCTGCTGCGCCATCTCGTCGAGGCGTTCAAGAAGGAAAGCATCAACGACATCACCGTGGTCGGCGGATATCGCGCCGATGCGATCGAGAAGGGCGGCATCCGCCTCGTCGTCAACGAGAAGCACGAAAGCACGGGCGAACTTGCGTCGCTCGCGTGCGCCGTCCAGCACATGAACGGCGACACTGTGATTTCCTACGGCGACCTGCTGTTCCGCAGCTACATCCTGCGCGATCTGGTCGAGTCGGACAGCGACTTCTGCGTGGTCGTCGATTCGTCGCAGACGCTACAGGCGGGCGCGGCGGCAACCGATTTCGCGTACTGCTCGACCGCTGACGACCGCGCGCTCTTCGGCCAGAAAGTGTGGCTCGAAAGCGTGGTCGGCGCGGGCCAGACGATCGCCGATGGACGCGCGCCGCAAGGCCGCTGGATGGGCCTCGTCAAGGTGCGCGCCGCTGCGCGCGAACGCCTGCTCGCAACGCTCGGCACGCTGCAGCAACGCGCCGATTTCGACACGCTCGACACGGCCGCGCTTCTCAACGCGCTGATCGCCGATGGCCAGAAAATCGAAGTGCAATACGTGCACGGCCACTGGCGCGGCGTGAACGATCTCGACGATTTCCGTCGCGCGGGCGATTTCGCGCACGGTCAGACGCCGATCGGCTCGGAAAGCACGGAGAACGCGCGTGATTGAGGCCGCCCAGTTTGTCGAGGCGGCGCGCGAGCGAGGCTTCGACTGGTATGCAGGCGTGCCGTGCTCGTTTCTGACTCCGTTCATCAACTACGTGTTGCAGGACGAATCACTGCATTACGTGTCGGCGGCGAACGAAGGCGACGCGGTCGCGCTGATCGCCGGCGTCGCGTTGGGCGGCGGGAAGAAGCGTCGCGGCATCGCGATGATGCAGAACTCCGGTCTCGGCAATGCCGTAAGCCCGCTGACGTCGCTCACGTGGACCTTCCGTCTGCCGCAATTGCTGATCGTCACGTGGCGCGGCCAGCCGGGCGTCCACGACGAGCCGCAGCACGCGCTGATGGGCCCCATCACGCCGCAGATGCTCGAGACGATGGAAATCCCGTGGGAGCTGTTCCCCACGGAAGCCGGCGAGATCGGCCCGGCGCTCGATCGCGCGACCGACTACATGGACCGCACGGGCCGGCCGTACGCGCTCGTGATGCAAAAGGGCAGCGTCGCGCCTTACGAGCTGAAGAAAACCGGCTTGTCCGGCGTGCGCGTCAATGCGAATCCGGCGAGCGTGCAGCGCTTCGAAGGCGAGCGCGTGACGCGCCACGACGCGCTGCAAAAGGTCATCGCGAAGACGCCGAAGGATGCGACGGTCGTGCTCGCATCGACCGGTTTTTGCGGACGTGAGCTGTACGCGATCGACGACCGCGAGAATCAGCTCTATCTCGTCGGCTCGATGGGCTGCGTCACGCCGATGGCGCTCGGCCTCGCGCTCTCGCGTCCGGATCTGACCGTCGTCGCGCTCGATGGCGACGGCGCCGCGCTCATGCGGATGGGCGCGTTCGCGACGCTCGGCGCATACGGCCCGTCGAATCTCGTTCACCTGCTGCTCGACAACGGCGCGCACGAATCGACCGGCGGCCAGGCGACGGTGTCGCGCGAAGTCGATTTCGCGTCGATCGCATCGGCGTGCGGCTATGCGCTCGCGCTCGACGGCGACGACATCGGCGTGATCGATCGTCTCTTCGAAGCGAAAGATGTCGGCGGCGTGCGTTTCGCGCGGCTGTCGATCAGAACCGGCACGTCCGCCGACTTGCCTCGTCCGAAAATCACGCCCGAGGATGTACGCGCGCGCCTGCAACAACACATAGGAGGCCGTTGATGCTGCTGCTCAATCCGGGCCCTGTCACGCTGAGCGAACGCGTGCGCAAGAGCCTGCTGCAAACCGACTTGTGCCATCGCGAGCCGGAGTTCTTCGATCTGCAGGACGAAGCGCGCGAGCGTCTCGTCGCCGCTTACGCGCTCGATCCGGCCGTGTGGAGCGCCGTGCTGATGACCGGTTCGGGCACCGCAGCGGTCGAAAGCATGATCGCCGGGCTCGTGCCGGAGGGCGGGCGGCTGCTCATCGTGGAAAACGGCGTGTATGGCGATCGCATCGCGCAGATCGCGAAGCAGTACGGGATCGATCACGAGGTCGTCAAATACGAGTGGATGCAGGCGCCGGACATCGACGCGATCGTCGGCCTGCTCGACACGAAGAAGTTCAGCAATGTCGCGATCATTCATCACGAAACGACGACCGGCCGCCTGAACGCGATCGATCAGCTTTCGCGCGCGTGCAAGGAACGCGGCGTCGGTCTGTTGCTCGACGCGGTGAGCAGCTTCGGCGCCGAAGCGATCGATTTCGCGGGCGGCGGCATCGCCGCGATTGCCGCGACCGCGAACAAGTGCCTGCACGGCGTGCCGGGCGCGGCGTTCGTCATCGCGCGTCGCGATGCGCTGGCGCAGGCCGCGAGCCGCAACTATTACCTCGGCATCGCGCGTCTCGCGAAGCTGCAGGACGAGCGCAACACGCCGTTCACGCCGTCGGTGCATGCGTATTACGCGCTCGTCGAGGCGCTGCGCGAGTTCGAGGAAGAAGGCGGCTGGCGCGCGCGGCATCAGCGTTATGCGAAGCTCGCCGAACAGGTGCGCGCGGGGCTGGCTGCGCTCGGCATCGAGAGCGCGTTGCCGCCGGAAGAGTCGTCGGTGGTGTTGCGTGCGTATCGGCTGCCGAAGGGCGTCACGTATGAAACGCTGCACGACGCGCTCAAGGCGAAGGGCTTCGTGATTTATGCGGGGCAGGGCGGCCTGTCGAAGGAACTGTTCCGCATCTCGACGATGGGCGCGCTCGACGCGAACGACATGGATCGCCTGATTTCGTCGTTCGTGACGCTGCTGCGCTGATTACAGCTTGCAGAAAATCGCCGTGATGAAGGGCGCGACGTGGCGCACGACCGCGTCGCTGCCCGCCGCGCGCACTTTCTGCTCGACTTCGGCGTCGCCGCCCCAGACGACCGCGCCGTATGCCGCATCCCCGATCGGCTCGCCCTTGCCCTGCCTGAAGAGCGGATCGTCCTTCTGATACGCCACCAGCGCGTAGACCTTGAATCCATATGCCGTCAGCGTCGCGCCTTTCGCCGCGCGGAACGCGTTGATCGAGTTCGGCTCGACGCGCATCGGCTTCTTTTCCAGCAAATTGTTTTCTTGCAGCGGCGCGATGAAAGCGTGCGGCGTCGACTTGCAATCGAGTTGCGCATCGAGCGCTTCCGCGTGGGCGAGCGCGGCCAGCGACGCGAGCGTCATCGGCAGAACAAAGCGAACGAGTCGGGCAGCGATCATGGCGAAGCAGCGAACGTAACAGCCAGCACTTTAACGAGATTGCAACAAAAGTGCTCATTCCGTCGAGTGGATCGTCGCGGTTTGCGTGACGCTACATACAAAAACGCCCTTCGAAGGAAGGGCGTCGGTTGCGCGGATTCCTGAACGCGTCAGGCCGCCAGTTCCAGCTTCGCCGTGTTGCGCGTGTCGCGCGCGTGCACGCGCTTGCCAGCCGCGTAGGTCTCGAAGACCGCGCGATCGTCGCCGAGCAGCGCGAACGCGAACAGCAGTTCTTCCAGTGATTCGGTGCGCGACGTCCGGCGCGCGAGCAGCGGCGTCGAGTTCGGATCGAGCACGACGAAATCCGCCTCGCTGCCGGGCGCGAGCGTGCCGATCCTGTCGTCGAGTTCGAGCACTTGCGCGGCGCCTGTCGTCGCGAGCCAGAACATGCGCGTCGCGGTCAGATGATGGCCGGTGAGACGCGCGATCTTGTGCGCGGCGCCCATCGTCTGAAGCATGGAAAAGGACGTGCCGCCGCCGACATCCGTCGCGAGCGCGACCGGCATGTTTGACTCGCCAGCTTTCTCGAAATCAAACAAGCCGCTGCCGAGGACGAGGTTCGAAGTCGGGCAGTGCGATGCAACCGAGCCCGTTTCCGCCATGCGCGCGCGGTCCTTGTCGTCGAGATGGATGCAGTGGCCGTACACCGCGCGGCGACGCAGCAAGCCGTAGTGATCGTAAATGTCGAGATAGCTGCGATGTCCCGGAAACAGGCTCTCGACCCATTTGATCTCGTCGGTGTTTTCCGCGACGTGCGTCTGGATGAACACGTCGTTGTGCTTCTGCGCGAGCACGCCGCATGCTTCGAGCTGCGCTTCTGTCGATGTCGGCGCGAAACGCGGCGTCAGCGCGTACTGCTGACGGCCGCGCCCGTGCCAGCGCGCGATGAGTTCGGCGCTGTCGTCGTAGCCGGATTGCGCCGTGTCGCGCAGAAACTCGGGGCAGTTGCGGTCCATCAGCACCTTGCCCGCGATCATGCGCGTGCCGCGCGCTTCGCTTTCAGTGAAGAACGCATCGGCGGATTGCTTGTGAACCGTGCAGTAGACGAGCGCGGTCGTCGTGCCGCACGCGAGCAGCTCGTCGATGAAAAAGCTCGCCGTCTCGCGCGCCACGGCGGGATTCTCGAAGCCGCGCTCGGTCGGAAACGTGTACGTGTTGAGCCACGGCAAAAGGCCCGGCGCGGGCGACGCGATCATGTCCGTCTGCGGATAGTGGATGTGCGAGTCGATGAAACCCGGCACGATCAGCTTGTCGCGCATCGTGTGGACGGTCGCGTCGGCGGCGAGCGTGTCGCGCAGCGACGCATACGCGCCTGCCGCGACCACTTTGCCGTCATCGACGACGAGGAGGCCATCGGCCTCGTACACCGCGCCGTCGGCGGCATGCGCGGGGTCCTCGCGAAAGGTCAGCAATTGGGCGCGGTAGGCGGTCTGAGTCATGGTGCAACGTCTCCGTAACTGATTTTCAAAGCTGCGAAAGCAGGACTAACGAGAAAGCCGCGATGATCCACATCGCCGGCTTGATCTCACGCGCGCGCCCGGTCGCCGACTTCAGCACGACGAACGCGAGAAAGCCGTACGCGACGCCATCGGTGATCGAGTACGTCAGCGGGATCAGGATCATCGCGAGGAACGCGGGAATGGCTTCGTCGAAGCGATGCCATTCGATCTTCGTGATCGCTTCCATCATGAACACGCCGACGAGCACGAGCGCGGGCGCGGTCGCGATCGCCGGCACGAGCGACAGGAGCGGCGAAAGGAACAGGAACGGCAGGAAGCACAATCCGGCGACGACCGCGACGAGACCCGTGCGTCCGCCCGCCGAAATGCCCGCCGCCGATTCGATGTACGCGTTCGCCGGGCTCGTGCCGAGCGGCGCGGAAATGAGCGCGGAGAAGGAGTCGACCATCATCGATTGGCGGATGTTGCGCGGATTGCCGTCCTTGTCGTAGAGCTTGCCGGCTTCCGAAATCGCCATGAACGTGGACAGCGCGTCGAAGAACGACGTGAACAGCATCACGAAGATGAACGGCCAGTAGATGACCTTCAGCGAGCCCATCAGATCGAGCTGCCCGAGCGCCGAAAAGTCCGGCGCGGCGAAGAGGCCGTTCCAGTTGACGAGCGTTTTCGTGGCGATGGCGGCGGGCCAGTAGGCGGTGCCGTCGCCGTAGAAGCGGCCGATCGGAATCGCGATGATCGTCGTGAACACGATGCCGAGCATCAGCGCGCCCGTGACCTTGCGCGCGACGAGAATCGTCGTGACGGCGAGGCCGATCAGAAACGTGACGACCACCGGATTGAGCGACGCCGAATGCACGATCGTCACCGGATCGCCGACGACGAACTTCGCGTTCACGAGCCCGATCAGGCTGATGAAGAGTCCGATGCCGCACGAGACCGCGTGCCGCAGATTCGCGGGAATCGCATCGACGACGAGCTTGCGCGCGTTGAACGCCGCGAGAATCGCGAAGATCACGCCGGACCAGAACACGCAGCCGAGCGCGGTCTGCCACGGCATCTTGCCGCCGTGAACCATGACGAACGCAAAAAGCGCGTTCATGCCCATGCCGGGCGCGACGAGCACCGGATTGCGCGCATACAGGCCCATCGCGCAGCTGCCGAGAAAGCTGACGATGACCGTGGCGGTGAGCGCCGCCGGAAACGGCACGCCCGCCGCCGACAAAATGCCCGGATTGACGACGATGATGTACATCGCCGTGAGGAACGTCGTGATGCCCGCGACGATTTCCGTCTTCGTGCGCGAGCCGGCCGCGCGAATGCCGAAGAATCGTTCGAGCGCGGTGCTGTCTTGTTGTGTTGTTGCGGTTGTTTGCATCGTGCTTGCTTACTGCTTCCAGTGCTGATCCAGGCGCGCGACCATCGCGTCGCGTTCTTCTTCGGTGACGAACGAGGCTTCGAGGCTGTTTTTCAGCAGCGTGTAGACCTCGTGATCGGTGAGCTTCAACGCATCGACGATCGCGAAGTAATTCGCGTTGACGTAGCCGCCGAAGTACGCCGGATCGTCGGAATTGATCATCACCGCGACGCCCTGATCGAGCAGATCCTTCAGCGTGTGCTTCGTCATGTCGTCGAATACGCAGAGCTTGATGTTCGAGAGCGGGCACACCGTCAATGCGATGCGCGCATCGGCGAGACGCGCGACGAGCGCCGCGTCCTCGATGCTGCGCACGCCGTGATCGACGCGATCCACTTTCAGCAGATCGAGCGCTTCGTAGACATACGACGGCGGTCCTTCTTCGCCCGCATGCGCGACGAGCTTCAGACCGCGTTCGCGCGCTTTCGCGAACACGCGCTCGAATTTCGACGGCGGATGGCCGCGTTCCGACGAATCCAGCCCGACGCCGATCAGCCGATGTGCGTACTTGTCGAACAGCGGCAACGCGCTGTCGAAGGTGGCGAGCGCGTCGTCTTCGGACAGATGGCGCAGGAAGCAGAGAATCAGCTTGCTCGACAAGCCGCGCTTTTCGCCTTCCGCGAGCGCGGCGTCGATGCCCGCGACGACCGTTTCGATCGGCACGCCGCGTTCCGTGTGCGTTTGCGGATCGAAGAAGATTTCCGCATGCACGACGTGATCCGCGAGTGCGCGTTCGACGTAGGCCATCGTCATGTCGTAGAAATCCTGCTCCGTGAGCAGCACGCTCGCGCCCGCATAGTAGATGTCGAGAAACGACTGCAAGTCGGTGAACGCGTAAGCCGCGCGAAGCGCATCGATCGAGTCGTACGCGAGCTTCACGTTATTGCGCTTCGCGAGCGCGAAGATCAGTTCCGGCTCTAGCGACCCTTCGATATGGATATGCAACTCGGCTTTCGGCGCGTGCGCAATCTTGTCGGCGAGTGTGGGATTCATTTGGGCTTTTGAGTTTTGGGGCTACAAGTTCGCCTGTGGGTCAGGCGGTCTGTTGCGACGACGCATGGCTCGAAGCGTTGGCTTCGACCGCCTGCAGCAGTTGGGCTGCCGCTGCAACGGCGATCACTTCGGGCGCTTTGTCGACGATGCCGTCGATGCCGATCGGACACACCATCCGCGCGATGCGCGCCGGGTCGATGCCGCGCGCCGCGAGCCGATGCTCGAACTGCTTCTTCTTCGTGAACGAGCCGATCATGCCGAAGAACGCAAAGTCGCCGCGCCGCAGGATGCATTCGGCCAGGGCGAGATCCACCGTGTGGTTGTGCGTCATCACGATGAAGTACGCGTTGGGCGGCGCATTATCGACAGCTTCGTCGGGCGCGTCGGTCGGCTCGATCGTCACGTTATCGGGCACGAACTGCGGTGCGGGAAATGCCGCATGGCGCTCGTCCACCCAGGTCACGTGACACGGCAGCGTCGCGAGCACGCGCACGAGCGCTGCCCCGACATGGCCCGCGCCGAACAGCACGACCTGAAAGTCGTTCGGCGCGATGGTCTCGGTCAAAAGCGCGCCGCGCTCGTCGAAACCGGCGCCGTCCCACAGCAGGCAGTCGGCGTCGGTCGCGCCCGGTTCGGGATCGGAGAGCATCACCGCATCGCGAAGCTCGGGATCCGGCGCGAAGGAAACGCTGCGCACGGTCGATAAACCTTGCGCGGTGCGCTTGCCGAGCGTCGTCACCCAGTTCAGATCCGCGACGTCGAGCCGCTCGAATGCGAGCACGACGGCGCCGCCGCAGCACTGGCCGAGGCTCGGGCCGAGCGCGAAACGCTCGAGTCTGCGCATGCGCGGGCTGCGCATGCCGTCCTTCAGCACTTGCCGTGCGGTTTCGATGGCCTTCCATTCCAGATGGCCGCCGCCGATCGTGTAGCGCGCGTCCTCGCGGGTGACGATCATCTTCGTGCCCGGCTCGCGCGGCGCGGAGCCTTCGACACGCGCGACCGTCACGAGCACGACGGCGTCGCCGTGCGCGAGCAGGTGTTGCAGGTCGTTCAGCCAAACTTGCATCGAGTGAGCTCCGGAAGTGATCGGGTTTGTGCGGGGTTTGCCCGGATTTGCGTCGTCGCAGACGCTAGTTTACCGGGCGATGGACATCCCATCGGCCAGCGAGAGAAAAGCGGGAAAAGCGCGCACACGCAAACGCGTGCGAGCGCATAGGAATAGGGCGCAGAGCCGAAGGGAAGCGGATGGTTTGCGTTGTCATGATTCAGGAAGACATTGCGGACCGGGCGCGCGTTACGCGGTTTCCGTTCGTTTCATGCGTTACCGTGAAAAAAACCGGTTGCCTTTGAGCGAAGCGGACTGCGCGCACGTAGATCGCCATCCAGACACGACCTTAACACCGCAATATCTCAAAAACATTGCGGCAGACGTATCAAGATTATGCGGATGCGCTGATGCGGGAAAGAGAAAGCGCGCAAAGCGCGATGAAGCGGGGAAGGACGGGCGGCGCGGACGGCCGCCCGGAACACATTACCGGACGGTCGAGCGCAGTTTGCGCTTGAATCGCAGGCTGGCCGCGACGAGCACGAAGATCAGCGCGAACGCGATCAGCGACCACTGCGGCAGCGAGAGTCCGAGGATCGGCGGATACGGCGTTTCGCACAGACCGGCGACCTTGAACACTTGCGGCAGCCAGCTTGCGGGCGGCAGGCCGTCGACGATCGGTTGCAGCGCGTCGAAGCCGCAACTGAAGCCGGGATGCGACTGCACATAGACGTGGCGAATCGCGGTGATGAGACCGCCGAGCGCCGAAATCGCGACCAGCGTCTCTAAAAGCGCAATGCCGCGCCAGTTGCGGAATGCCGCGCCGAGAAACGCGAAGATCGCGATCAGCACGAAGAAATAGCGCTGGATGATGCAAAGCGGGCAGGGATCTTCGTTATGGAAGAACTGCAGATACAGCGCACCGCCGACGAGACCGAGACTGACCAAACCGAGCAGCACGAGCAGGCGGCGCTCGCGGCGCATCACCCGGTCGTCCTGATGCATCGTGAAGTGATGTAAAGAGTTGTTCATTATTTCGCAACGATTCGAGAAGGAAGCACCTGAGTTGCGCGGGGATCGCGGGGAATTCTAGCGCGAACGCCCGGTGCGCAAAATCAGCCGCGACGATTGGCCGAGTTTCCCGGCCCGTTCAGCGCGTCGTTTCCAGCACCGCTTCGACCGCCCGTCCGATCGACAGCAACGTGTCGTCGGAGTTCGGCGCGCCCGCGAGCATCAGGCCGACGGGCGCCTCGCCGCGCGGATGGCAGGGGAGCGAGAGCGCGCAGGCATCGAGAAAATTGAACGCGGTCGGATTGCGCAGGATCAGCGCGTTGGTGCGCGTGAAGGCGTCGTCATCCGATTCGAGATCGGCGATGCGCGGCGGCAGCACCGGCACCGTCGGGCAGAGAATCGCGTCGAAACGTTGCCAGAGCGTCGTGCGCGCGGCTTCGATCATCGCGGCGCGCGCCTCGCACAAGTCGATGTAATCCGCCGCGCTCGCCGCTTCGGCGCGTTGCAGGCGCGCCAGCACGCGCGGATCGTAATCGGCGCCGCGCTCGGCCATCAGCTTGCGATGCCACGCATACGCTTCGATCGCGACGAGCGGATAGCGATTGATCTCCGGCAGACGATCGAGCGGCGCAAAGCGCACGTCTTCCACGAGCGCGCCGGCCGCCGCGAGATGATTGACGGCCGCGGCGACGGCGCTGGCGACGCTCGCCTCGACGCCATCGGTGACGTAGTTCGTCAGCACGCCGAGGCGCACGCCTTCGAGCGGGCGCGTCGCGGGCACGCCGGGATCGCGCCCCGCGAGAATCCGGTCGACGAGCGCGCAGCATGCGACCGACACGCCGATCGGACCGAACGAATCGAGCGTTTTCGACAGCGGCACGCCGCCTTGCTTCGGGATGCGGCTCGCGGTCGGCTTGAAGCCGGTGAGGCCGCACAGCGCGGCCGGAATGCGGATCGAGCCGCCGGTGTCGGTGCCGAGCGCGACGGCTGCCATGCCATCGGCGACCGATGCCGCCGCGCCCGACGACGAGCCGCCCGCGATGCGCGCGTCGCCCGGCTCGTTCGCGCGCCACGGCGAGCGCGGCGTGCCGTAATGCGGATTGAGCCCGAGGCCCGAGAACGCGAACTCGCTCATGTTGGTGCGCCCGACGATCACCGCGCCCGCACGGCGCAGGCGCGCGACGGTCACGGCGTCGGCGCTGGCGGGCGCGTTGTCGGCGAGCGCCTTCGAGCCGGCGCGCGTCACCTGGCCTTCGACATCGAAGAGATCTTTGATCGACACAGGAATGCCCGCGAGCGGCGAGAGCACGGTCCCGGCGCGGCGCAGCGCGTCGTGCGCATCGGCGGCGGCGCGTGCGTGATCGGCATCGACATGCAGGAAAACAGTCGAGCCCTGGCCCGCCGGGTCGGCGATCCGTTCGAGCGCCGTCTCGACGAGCGCGCGGCTCGTCGTGCGGCCGCTTTTCAGATCGGCGGCGAGTTGGGCGAGAGGGGCGAACTGCGGCGAAGTGGTCGGCATGGCGTCGGGCAGTGGCGTCGCCGTCTGCGAGAAGCCGGCAATGCCCGGCGCTTCGCATCGGCAGTGAGTGGATGGACGCCGCAGCCGAAAGCCGGGGCGTCCAAGGTGGCTGTCATTCTAAGCCACCGACGCCGATCGAACACCGCTCAGATCGTGCGCGAGAAGCGCCGCAGACTCGATTGACCCAGATAGCGGTCGAATACCGATGCGACGTTGCGCACCAGCATGCGGCCAGCGGGCAGCACGCGGATCGCGTCGCGCGAGAGATCGATGAGGCCATCGCCGGCCATCGGCGCGAGGCGCGCGAGTTCGTCGGCGAAAACGGCGGGGAATTCGATGCCGTGCGCGTTCGCGACATCGTCGAAGCGCAGCTCGCCGCCGCACATGAGACGCATGATGACGTCGCGGCGCAGTGCATCGTCGGCGGACAGGCGCACGCCGCGCGCGATGGCGAGCCGCCCCGCGTCGATTGCCGCGGCATAGTCGGCGAGTTCGCGGGCGTTCTGCGCATAGACATCGCCGATCTTGCCGATCGACGACGCGCCGATGCCGATCAGATCGCAATCCGCATGCGTGCTGTAGCCCTGGAAGTTGCGCTGGAGCGTGCCGGCTTCGAAGGCGCGCGCGAGCTCGTCGCCGGGCAGTGCGAAATGATCCATGCCGATGTACACGTAGCCCGCGTCGCTCATGCGCCCGATCACGCGCTCGAGAATCGCGAGACGCACGGCCGGTGAAGGCAGCGCGCTTTCGTCGATCTGCCGCTGCATCTTGAAGAGTGCCGGCATGTGCGCGTAGCCGAACACGGAGACGCGATCCGGTTTCAGATCGACGATCGCGTCGAGCGTGCGCGAAAAGCTTTCGACGCTCTGATGCGGCAGGCCATAGATCAGATCGACGCTCACCGACTTGAAACCGTTCGCGCGCGCGGCGTCGAGCACGGTTTCGGTCATTTCGCGCGGCTGAATGCGATTGACGGCGCGCTGCACGCGTTCGTCGAAGTCCTGCACGCCGAGGCTCAGGCGGTTGAAGCCGAGTTCGCGCAGCAACGCGACGGTTTGCGCCGACGCCTCGCGCGGATCGACTTCGATCGAATATTCCGCGCGCTCGTCGGAAACGAGATTGAAGTGCTCGCGCGTCGCGGACATCAGCTCGGCCATCTCGTCGTGCGAGAGGAAAGTCGGCGTGCCGCCGCCCCAGTGAAGCTGCGTCACCGGGCGCGACGTATCGAAAAGCGCTGCTTGCAGCGCCAGCTCGCGCTTCATGCGATCGAGGTACGGGCGAGCGTGCGCGCGATTCTTCGTCGCGACCTTGTTGCAGCCGCAGTAGAAGCAGACGGTGTCGCAGAACGGAATGTGGAAGTAGAGCGAGAGATCGGCGTTCGCGTTGGACTGGCTCGCGGCTTCGCGATAGTGCGCGGCGTCGAAGGAATCGGTGAACTGGACGGCGGTCGGATAGGACGTGTAGCGCGGACCGTGCGCGTCGTAGCGCGCGAGCAGGTCGGGGCGAAAGAGCGGGGCGGCGGGAGTCATGGCGGACCTCGGGGGGAACGTCCGAGTGTAGTCGGACGATGCGCGCGAACATTGCGTGATAAGGTCGCAGCCCAATGGCAGCATTTGACGAACCGCAAAGAAGAGGCATGAGAAAATGCCGGTTCTTTTTGCGCTGTTGAGTCACGCCATGTCGATCGATTCTTCGCCCCATGCCTGCCGCCAGGGCTGCGGCGCCTGTTGCATCGCGCCGTCCATCTCGAGTCCGATTCCGG
This sequence comes from Caballeronia sp. LZ008, assembly GCF_031451435.1. Classification (NCBI taxonomy): domain Bacteria; kingdom Pseudomonadati; phylum Pseudomonadota; class Betaproteobacteria; order Burkholderiales; family Burkholderiaceae; genus Caballeronia; species Caballeronia sp. LZ008. Next base: position 744,210 of record NZ_JARUXK010000001.1, read on the forward strand.
GGATGCCGGATGGCAAGCGCGCGGGCGAACGCTGCGTTCAATTGGGCGACGATCTGCGCTGCAGGATTTTCGGCGATCCGCGCAGGCCGGCGTGCTGCGGCGGATTGCAGCCTTCGCACGAGATGTGCGGCGAGACGCGCGAATATGCGCTGACGTGGATCGAGCGGCTCGAAACAGCGACGCAGCCGACGCAACTGTCGTGACGATCGACAGTCCAATTCGCGGACCGCGCCGAAGACGGCGCAAATTCGAAGAAGAACACTGGAGGATCAAGCATGACGGAACCCGTCGCGCCGCTGCGGCGCCGGTTCGTGCGGGCAGGGCTGATGGCGCTGCCCGCGCTCGCACTCGCATCGAAGGCCCACGCGGCCTCGAACTCGATATTCCCCTTCATTCCGGATCACTACACATTCTCGACGCAGCAGGTGCAAGCCGCCGTCGCGCGCAAGTTCCCGCTGCAACGCACGGCTTCGCAGATTTTCGACGTCGTCCTGAGCAATCCCGTCGTCGGGATGGCGCCGGATCGCAATCGCGTGACCGTGCGCGTCGATGCGCGACTTTCGACGCCGTTCATGCCGAATCCCGTGATCGGCGCGTTCACGCTCTCGACGCAGCTCGGCTACGATGCGCCGAGCCGTTCGGTCATTCTCGTGTCGCCGTCCGTCGACGATGCGCAGTTCACGGGCGATGCCGCGCAATATAACCAGCAGATCGCGTCGGTCGGCGCGCAACTCGCGGCGCAATTGCTCGACCGCTATCCGATCCACACCTTCAAGCCCGAGGAGCTCCAGTTCGCCGGGGTGTCTTACGAACCCGGTACAATCACAGTCCTTACAAACGGCATACGTGTGCAGATTGTCGAGAAGTGAATCGAAATCGCTGCGCAATGTGCATCAAAACCTACGGCTACACCGCGAACAAGGGCTGACGGATGGACTGGATATTGATGGTGAAGGCGCTCATCCTGGGCGTCGTGGAGGGCTTGACCGAATTTCTGCCGGTCTCGAGCACGGGGCATCTGATCGTGGCGGGCAGCTTGCTGAATTTCACCGACGCGCAATCGAAAACCTTCGACGTCGTCATCCAGTTCGGCGCGATTCTCGCGATTTGCTGGGAATACCGCGCGAAGATCGGCTCCGTCGTCGCCGGCCTGCCCGCACGCTCCGATGCGCGGCGCTTCACGCTCAACGTCATCATCGCGACGATTCCGGCCATCGTGCTCGGTCTCCTGCTCGAAAAGCACATCAAGGCGGTGCTGTTCTCGCCGGTGCCGGTGTCGGTCGCGCTGATCGTCGGCGGCATCGTCATTCTCTGGGCGGAGTCGCGCCAGCGCGAGCGGGGCGTCATCACGCGCGTGCATTCCGTCGACGATCTTTCCTATGGGGATGCCTTCAAGGTCGGCCTCGCGCAATGTTTCGCGCTGATTCCGGGCACCTCGCGTTCGGGTGCGACGATCATCGGCGGCATGTTGTTCGGGCTCGAACGGCGCGTGGCGACGGAGTTCTCGTTCTTCCTCGCCATTCCGATCATCTTCGGCGCGACGCTCTACGAAATGGCCAAGTACTGGCGCACGCTGACCGTGAACGATATCGGGCTGTTCGTCATCGGGCTCGTCGCGGCTTTCGTCAGCGCGTTCGTCTGCGTGCGCTGGCTGCTGCGCTACGTCGCGTCGCACGATTTCACGGCGTTCGCGTGGTATCGCATCGGCTTCGGCTTGCTGATCCTGATCGTCGGATACAGCGGCGGATTGAGCTGGGCCGACTGATCCCGCTCTCGCCACGCAAAGGAAAACGCCACGGCTTGCCGTGGCGTTTTCCTTTCTGGGCGATGCCGTTCAGCGGCGGCGGAACATCAGATCCCAGACGCCGTGGCCGAGCCGCAGGCCGCGCCGCTCGAACTTCGTGACCGGGCGGAAATCGGGGCGCGGCGCGTAGCCGTCGGCGGTGTTTTCGAGCGCCGGTTCCGCCGACAGCACTTCGAGCATCTGCCCGGCATAGTTCTGCCAGTCGGTCGCCAGATGGATATAGCCGCCCGGCTTCATGCGCGACACGAGCAGCGCGACGAACTTCGGCTGAATCAGGCGGCGCTTGTGATGGCGCGCCTTGTGCCACGGATCCGGAAAGTAGATGTGCACGCCGTCGAGACTGTCGGGCGCGATCATGTGTTCGAGCACTTCCACGGCGTCGTGCTGAAGGATGCGGATATTGCCGAGCCCTTGCTCGCCGATCAGCTTCAGCAGCGCGCCGACGCCCGGCTCGTGCACTTCGACGCCGATGAAGTCATCGCCCGGACGCGCGGCCGCGATTTCCGCCGTCGTCGCGCCCATGCCGAAACCGATCTCGAGCACGCGCGGCGCGTGGCGGCCGAAGTGCGCGTCCCAGTCGGCGAGCTGCGGCGTGTAGGGCACGACGTAGCGCGGGCCGAGATCGTCGATCGCGCGCTGCTGGCCCGGCGATACGCGCCCCGCGCGCGTGACGAAGCTGCGGATGCGCCGATGCCGCAGCGTGGCGTTTTCGTTGACGTCGGACGGGTGCGTGCCGTTGTCGTCGGCTTCGTCTTGGGGATCGTGGCTCATGAGGCGATGCTGGAACGGATGCGCGAAACTAAAAAGCCGCCCAAACGTGACTTGGGGCGGCTTTCGCTGGGATTCTGGAGCGGGCGATGGGAATCGAACCCACGTCTGTAGCTTGGGAAGCTACGGTAATAGCCATTATACGACGCCCGCATGAGCCGGCTATTGTAAGCGCAACGCGTCCCGAGGCGCAATTGCGCGCGGGTTTCAGATGCCGAAGAGCGTCATCGAGACGGCGACGCGCGTCACGACCATCAGCAGCACCTGGACGATCACGAAGAGCAGAATCGGCGAAAGATCGATGCCACCGAGTCGCGGCAGGATGCGCCGCAGCGGATCGAGAAACGGCGCGGTGATCTGATACAGCAGCGGCATCGCCGGCGACTGCGGATTGAGCCACGACAGGAGCGCCATCAGGATCGTCACCCAGATAATCAGGTTCAGCGCCCATTTGACGACGGTCAGCAACGCAACGAGCAGAAGGGTCGGCGCCATGAGCGTCGGATCGACGCCCGCGAGCACGACCATCAGCGTCACGTAGACAGCCGAGGCGATGAACGCCGCGACGATGCTCGCCCAGTCGATCTTCCCGCCGGGAAGAATCTTGCGCAGCGGCAGCACGAGCCAGTTGGTCGCCTGCATCACGGCGTTCGACACGGGGTTGTAGGGCGGCATCCGCACGACCTGGATCCATGCGCGCAGCAGGAGCGCCGCGCCGAACAGGGTGAAAAGGGTGTTGAGCAGAAAACGGGCGATATCGCCGAACATCTCGGGTCCTCTAGGATGCGTGCGCAGTGTTGCGACGTGCGCCGGGTCGGGTTAAGCGAAAGGTGAAGGGAGACGAAAGGCGCTAGCGGGCGCAGAGCCGCCCGCGAGTGATGTCTGGATGGCGGCCGTCCGCGCGGCGCGAATCTTGAATGCTGACCTTGATCATTGTTCGTTCTCTGGACTGAGTATCTCGTCGAAGTCATCGCGGCGCGCGGCGCGCGGCGCATCATGCGCGTTTGCGCGCCCGTCGCACGCACGCCGTTAGACGAAGCTTCGCGTTTTTCTGTTCTCGGCGATTCGAACTCCCCGCCCAACAGGCTTGCCTGATGGGGCGCCGGACGTCACCTTAACATGGCTTTGCAGCCGCTTGGGGACGTTGTCGCACGCGCCGCGCGCGATTGGTCGGGCGATTGCGTGAAAGGTACGCGAAAGTTAATCGCAGGAGACTCATCCGCATGAAACGCCAGTGTCGGAAAACCCTAGTGTTGCCATTTTGAGACGATCGCGAAAAGCGTATTTGACGCAAAACTGGCAGGATATAAAGACGGAAAGCGAAAGGGCCGAGCGCTTCATTGGGCGGGATTGTTTCCCTTCGAATGAGTGGGCGAGAAATCGGACAGGACGAATTTTCCGGCCAAAAAGCATGCTTTTCGCTGAATGTGGTTTGACACACATCAATCGCATATCGACGTGAAGGCTTGGTTTCTTTGCGTACATTGAGGAACGAACAGGGCGCTCGATACTAAAGAGAAGACGATTTCAGCGGGAGCGCAGGCGCGGCGGGATGCGGCCCACTCTCCCATCAAGGTTTCATTCGCTACGTTCGGAGGTTGCCGTGAGCATTTTCTCTTATAGAAAGCATCTGCGATTTTTGAGCCAAGCCCAACGGCGCCGCTGGTGGGATCAGAAAAAGCGACTGACGCCTCGCGTCGTTATCGGCGCGGCTTATGTGCCGCCGAACGTCACGCGTGAATTCGCTTACGTCAAAGTGGGTTGAACGACGCTTCGAGCTTTTAAGAATCTCGCGCAATACATGAGAAGCCCCGGCGGACGCATTGTCCGTCGGGGCTTTTCCGTTCTTTTGTAAATAGACGTTACGCCGTTTTTTAACTTATGGCGTATATCGAGTCGAGCCACCGCGCGCAGGTCCGCCGAACGGTCGATCGGAGCCTGTTTGCGGCCATCGCCCGGCTTTCGGTCTCCTGGCAGCGTTAAGCATCTTGCAATTTGCAACAAATGACTCCGCCGACCGATCTGCTTTTTCGATAAATTCGACTCATACCGTCGCTCGTGAGCCGCCTGGACCGGCCATCATGCGTAGCGGCGAGGAGAACGAAAGTGAAAAAGCTCGGTGGTTTGTTGGTCGCTGGTGCGCTCGGCGTGGGATTCGTCGGTGCAGCGCAGGCGCATGTGTCGGTGGGCGTGGGCATCGGGGTGCCGGCCTATCCGGTCTATGCGGCGCCGCCGGCTCCTGTCTATGTCGCGCCGCCGCAGCCCGTTTATGTGGCGCCGCCGCCTGTCATGTATGCGCCGCCGCCCGCGGTGGTTTATGGCGGCTACGGCGGCTATGGCTACTACGGCCGTCCGTATTACCGGCATCACGGTTACTACCGTCACGGACCGGGCTACTGGCGCCGCTGATCGGCCCGAACGGCTTATTCCGAAGGCGATGCATGCATGCATCGCCTTCTGCGTTTACGGGCCGATTTCTGGATTTTTGCGACGGAACTGGGACAATGATGATCCTCCTCACCTCACGCTCTCACGCCGATGTCCACTCTTCCCGCCCCGACTTTCGATGACGTCGCCGACGCCGCCCGGCGCATCGAAGGATTCGCCCATCGCACGCCCGTCCTGACTTCCCGCACCGCCGACGCCATCGCGGGCGCGTCGCTCTTCTTCAAGTGCGAGAACTTCCAGCGCATGGGCGCGTTCAAGTTCCGCGGCGCCTACAACGCGCTCTCTCATTTCGACGACCGCCAGCGCGCAGCGGGCGTCATCACGTACTCGTCGGGGAATCATGCGCAGGCGATCGCGCTGTCCGCGAAGCTCGCCGGCATCCGCGCGACGATCGTCATGCCGGAAGACGCGCCCGCCGCGAAGATGGAGGCGACGCGCGGCTACGGCGGCGAAGTGATCACCTACGACCGCTACACGCAAAATCGCGAGGAAATCGGCCGCAAGCTCGCCGAGGAACGCGGCATGACGCTGATTCCGCCCTACGACCATCCGCATGTGATCGCGGGGCAGGGCACGGCGGCGAAGGAACTGATCGAGGAAACCGGTCCGCTCGACTATCTGTTCGTGTGTCTGGGCGGCGGCGGGCTCATCGGCGGATGCGCGCTCGCGGCGGCGGCGTTGTCGCCGGACTGCAAGGTGATCGGCGTCGAGCCGGAGGCGGGCAACGACGCGCAGCAATCGCTCGCTCGCGGCGAAATCGTGCATATCGACGTGCCGCGCACGATCGCCGATGGCGCCGCTTCGACGCACGTCGGCGAATACAACTTTCCGATCATCCAGCGTCACGTGGACCGGATCGTCACCGTGAGCGATGCGCAATTGATCGACACGCTGCGCTTCTTCGCGCAGCGCATGAAGATGGTGGTCGAGCCGACCGGCTGCCTCGCGGCGGCCGCCGTGCTGCAGAAGGTCGTGCCGGTCGAAGGCAAGCGCGTCGGCGTGATCGTGTCGGGCGGCAACGTCGATTTGCCGAAGCTGTCGCAGTATCTCGCGTGATGGCGGATCGTCACGACGCTGCGTTGACGATCAGATCGCGGTAGCCGTTCACGATCACGCTGTACGCGAAGTACGCGAACAGCACGGCGGACATCACGTGGCACGCGCGCAGGAGCTGCGTGCCGGCGCGCTTTCGGCCGTGGCTCGCGAGCGTGCAGATGAAGATCGTCCAGCCGAGCCCGCCGCAGAAGAAGCCGATCAGAAACACCGACGCGCTGACGGGACTCGTCGCGCCGGCCTTGGCGATGAGCGCGCCGCCGACCGCCGCAAACCACAATATCGCGCTCGGCGACGACACCGCGAGCAGGCATCCGCGCCCGAAGCTTTGCCAATGCTTCGGGCGCGGCACGGTGAGATCCGCTTCGCCTTCGACGGGCGGCGCCGACGCCGGATTGAGCGCTTCACGCGCCATCTTCCAGGTGAGAAAGAGCAGCACGACGGCGCCGCCGATCCACACGACCCAGCGCACGGCGGAGAACTGCAAGAGCGCGGACATGCCCGCGAGCGCGAGCGCCGCGTAGAACAGATCGCCGAAGCACGTGCCGAGGCCGAGCACCATCCCCGGCTTGAATCCGTGCGACAGCGCGAGCGAAATGATCGCGACGTTGGCGATCCCGATATCCAGACACAACGACAGCGACAGAAAGAACCCGTCCGACAGCAACGACCACGAATGCATGTTGTTATTGATGGTTGTGAAGCGTGAAGCTGACATCGAGACGGCCGGTCGGCACGTTCATCGTGTTGCGTGTGGGCGGATTACGGAAGGCGGCGAGCGCATCGCGCTGTGCTTGCGTGCCGATGCCGAGCGCATCGAGCAGATGGACGACGACCGCGTTCACCACGGCCGTATTGCCGTCCTCGACTTTCACCGCGATGCCGATCGGACCTGTCTCGCGGCGCACGCCGATCGCGTAACTCGCGTCCGCGCCGGTCTTGGCGACGAGCGCGCCGCCGAACGCCTGCATCAGTAGCGTGCAGAAGCGGCCTTCGCCCGCGACGAGTTCCGGATGCGACGTCATCGCGCGATGGATGCGTGCGAGCGGCGAGCCGTCCGACGCGGCGGCGATGTTCATATAGAGCCGCGCGAGACGTTCGAGCGGGAAGGCGGGCGTCGGCAGATTGCAGCCGTCGATGGCCCATTGCACTTCGTCATCGGCGAGATCGACGGCGCGCGCCACCGTGCGCTTCACATGCGCCTGCAGCGGATGACCGGGCAAGTGGTAATCGGCGAGTGGCGCGTTCATCGCGCGCGCGCCCGCGAGCATGCCGGCGTGCTTGCCGGAGCAATTGCTGCAGACGGCGGTCGGCGTGAAATCGCGCCGGATCCAGTCCTTGTACACGGCGTCTGAAATCGGCGGATGGCCGCCGCAGCGCAGATCGCTTTCGCTCGCGTTCGACTTCGCGAGCATCGCGAGCGCGCGCTCGATATGACGCGGCTCGCTGCTGTGCGATCCGCACATCAGCGCGAGGTCCTCGTCGGTGAAGCCGAAGCGTTCCAGCGCGCCCGTTTCGATGACGGCGAGCGCCTGCGCGGGCTTCGCGGCCGAGCGCGGCAGCGTCACGCGGCGCGGATCGCCGAAAGAATGGATGAGGCGGCCATCGGCATCGACGACCGCGACATGCGCCGCGTGCGTGTTCTCGATGACATCGCCTCGATAGAGCGTGGCCGCGATCGTCATTTGTCGAGTCCCAGTTCGGTCCAGAGCGTATCGACGCGGCGCTTCACGGCTTCGTCCATGACGATCGGGCGGCCCCATTCGCGATTCGTTTCGCCGGGCCACTTGTTGGTCGCGTCGAGTCCCATCTTCGAGCCGAGACCCGCAACCGGCGACGCGAAATCGAGATAATCGATCGGCGTGCTGTCGACCATCACGGTGTCGCGCGTCGGATCGACCCGCGTCGTGATCGCCCAGATCACTTCCTTCCAGTCGCGCACGTTCACGTCTTCATCCACGACGACGATGAACTTCGTATACATGAATTGCCGCAGGAAGCTCCAGACGCCGAACATCACGCGCTTCGCGTGGCCGGGATAGCTCTTCTTCATCTGCACGATCGCCATGCGATAGCTGCAGCCCTCCGGCGGCAGATAGAAATCGGTGATCTCGGTGAACTGCTTCTGCAACAGCGGCACGAAGACTTCGTTCAGCGCGACGCCGAGCACGGCAGGCTCGTCCGGCGGTTTGCCTGTGTAGGTGGAATGGAACAGCGCGTCGCGGCGCATCGTGATCTTCTCGACGGTGAAGACTGGAAACCATTCCTGCTCGTTGTAATAGCCGGTGTGATCGCCGTACGGGCCTTCGAGCGCGTGCTCGTATTTCGCCGACGCCCCCGCCGACGGACGCGGCGGCGCGCCTGCGGGCGCGGGCGGCGGCGCGCCGTCCTGCGGATAGATGAAACCTTCGAGCACGATTTCCGCGCGTGCCGGCACCTGCAATGCATCGACGCCCGGCGTCAGGCATTTCGCGAGTTCGGTGCGCGATCCGCGCAGGAGACCGGCGAACTGATATTCGGACAACGAATCGGGCACGGGCGTCACTGCGCCGAGAATCGTCGCGGGATCGGCGCCGAGCACGACCGCCACGGGATACGGCTTGCCGGGATTCGCGAGCGCAAACTCACGGAAATCGAGCGCGCCGCCGCGATGCGCGAGCCAGCGCATGATGAGCTTGTTGCGCCCGATCAGCTGTTGCCGATAGATGCCGAGATTCTGACGCGGCTTGTTCGGCCCGCGCGTGACGGTGAGGCCCCAGGTGAGCAGCGGACCGGCGTCGCCGGGCCAGCATGTCTGGATCGGCAGCCGATTGAGATCGACGTCGTTGCCTTCCCACACGATTTCCTGACAGGGCGGCGCGCTGACCGACTTCGGTGCCATGTCCCACACGGCCTTCGCGAGCGAGAGCAGCTTGCCGGCATCCTTCAGGCCCTTCGGCGGCTCGGGCTCCTTGAGCGCGGAAAGCAGCCTGCCGACATCGCGCAACGAACTCAGCGCGGCGACGTCGCTGCCGAGACTCACATCGGAACCGCTTTGCGCGTCCGTCTCGATGCCCATGCCGAGCGCGACGCGCCGCGTCGTGCCGAACAGGTTCGCGAGCACGGGCATCGTGTAACCGGTGGGCGCTTCGAACAGCAGCGCCGGTCCGCCCGCGCGCAACACGCGATCGGAGACTTCGGTGATTTCGAGAACGGGAGAGACGGGCTGCCGAATGCGGCGGAGTTCACCGAGCGCTTCAAGGCGGGCGGTGAAGTCGCGCAGATCTTTGTATTTCATCGATGGTCGGAAGTGGACTCGAAGGCGCCCGGAGGCAGGACTCCCCGGGCGGGACGGCTGCGCGCTAAGCGATTGTCGATTTTACCTGCGTCGGCGTCCGTGCGTTGGGCGACATTCAGCGAAAACCGCTTGGAATCGCCCGGGAGACGTGGTTTTCGGCTGCTGAACACTGTTCAATATAACTGTAAGTAATTGAAACCAAAGTCTATAGCATTGACGGATCATTAAACCCTGTTAGAATCGCTTGGCATCCATTGCAGGTTTTGAAACTTTTTACCTTAGCCTCAGGTCTGTCAGACGCCAATGCGTCGCCTGCGCCGCTCCTGCCCGGCGATTCATGGCTGTTGGTTGTCATTGCCGGCGTTTCACACGCCGGTTTTTCGCGTGGAAAGCCACGTGCGCGTTCAGGGCATGCAGTTCGTGCCGCGCAACCCGGCGGATTTTTGCCGGATCGGCTTTTCAGACGGCGCTTGCCGTATCCCCGATGCCGCTGACGCTTACCGAGAGTGAGCGGTGTCTGATTTGTCTTTCGAGTACGTGCTTCATTCGTATTCATCTGCGCAAATCATGCAACATTGGGAGTATCGATGAATGCTTCGGTTTGGTGGGGTTCCGACTCCCGCGCCGCGCAGGTTGTGCGCGTAGCGCTACGTCGCGGACGCCGTTTGAGTCACCATCTCTTCGCCGTGGTCGGTTGCGCGGCCGTTGTCAGTGCGCTCGCGCTCTGGCTGGCGCCTTCCTGGCGCACGACGTTCGCCGCAAAGATCATGCCGTTCGTGTCGGCCGCGGTCCAGGCCGGTCCGGCGCGTTTGCTCGCCGGCCAGCCGCTGCCGCCGTTCTCGGCGGTGCATCGCGCGCCCGGCGACGCCGCGCTGCCCGTGAACGTGGCCGCTAACACGGCGGCGCCCGAAATTGCCAAGGCGCCGGCCGCCGTGACCCCGTCGCTCGGCGCGGCGGCCAGCGACGACGCCAGCACCCGTCAGCTCACCGGCGGCATCAGCCTGGCCGTGTCGCCCAACGGGCTCGATCCGCGCACGATGCCGTCCGTCGGCATGCTGGCGAACCTGATTCCTGCGCAACGCGTCGTCGCGGATGCGCGCGATGACCGCGTGCTCGTCTCGGCGCGTGAGCAGAAGCTCGTCGCGAATTTCATCGCGCGTCGCTATCGCGTGGCGCAAGAGCCGGTCACGGAACTCGTGCGCGCCGCGTTCGATACGGGTCGCGAAGTCGGCCTCGATCCGCTGCTGCTGCTTTCGGTGATGGCGATCGAATCGGGCTTCAATCCGTATGCGGAAAGCGGCGTCGGCGCGCAGGGCCTCATGCAGGTCATGTCGAAGGTGCATTCCGACAAATTCGAGTACTTCGGCGGCTCGCACGCGGCGCTCGATCCGCTCGCGAACATCAAGGTCGGCGCGCTCGTGCTGAAGGATTGCATCGCGCGCGGCGGCTCGGTGGCGGGCGGCTTGCGCTACTACGTCGGCTCGACGACGCAGGACGACGGCGGTTACGGCGCGAAGGTGCTGGCCGAGCGCTCGCGTCTGCGCGATGTCGCGCGCGGCCGCAATGTGCCGATCAACGCGCCGCAGGCGCCGGTCCAGGCCGCGCCGAAGCAGGTTCTCGCCTCGACGTCCGCGGACAAACGCGTTCACGCGACGATCGAATCGCCGAAGAAATCGCAGGACGATGGCGACGGGGAGACGAAGCACGTCGCATCGGCGGAGCTGGGCGCGTAAGGCTTTCGGCAGACGTAAAAAGGAAAGGGCACCCGCGGGTGCCCTTTTTGTTGCGTGTGCCGTCGCGATTATCGACGGAACAGCGTGCCGAGTCGCTGGACCGCTTCTTCCAGCTTCGCCTGCGACGTCGCATACGACAGCCGGATGTAGCGCTGCGGCGCGTGGAAACCGAAATCCGCGCCCGGCACGAGCACGACGCCCGCGTCGTGGAGCATCGAATGCGTGAGCGCATCGCTGTCGCCGGCGGCGGGGTGGTGAACCGTCGTCGTGTCGGCGTAGACGTAGAACGCGCCGTCCGGCACGACCGGCACGCCGAAACCGAGCGAGCGCAGCGCCGGCACGATGTAATCGCGACGCCGCTTGAACTCCAGTCGCCGTGCTTCGTAGATCCCGATCGTCTCCGGCTCGAAGCACGCGAGCGCCGCATGCTGCGCGAGCGCCGACGCGCAGATGAACAGATTCTGCGACAGCTTTTCGACCGCGCTGACCATCGCGTGCGGCACGACGAGCCAGCCGAGCCGCCAGCCGGTCATGTTGAAGTACTTCGAGAAGCTGTTCACGGTGACGACGTCGTCGCCGAAGGAGAGCGCGGACACGGGTTTCGCGTCGTAACTCAGGCCCTGGTAAATCTCGTCGACGATCGTGAAGCCGCCGCGCGCGCGCACCGTGTCGACGATGCGCCGCAGTTCGTCCGGCTCGATCGACGTGCCCGTCGGATTCGACGGCGACGCGAGCAGCACGCCGCGCGTCTTCTCGCTCCAGTTCTCCTCGACATGCTCGGCCGTCAACTGGAAGCGCTCGGCCGGGCCGCTCGCGATGAGCACCGGCTTGCCATCCGCCGCCGACACGAAATGCCGGTTGCACGGATAGCAGGGGTCGGGCATCAGGACTTCGTCGCCGTTATCGACGAGCGCCATGCACGCCAGCAGCAGCGCCGCCGACGCGCCCGCCGTCACGACGATCCGCTCGGGGTCGACGGCCAGGCCGAAGGTATCGCGATAATGCTGCGAAATCGCCTCGCGCAGCGCGTGGATGCCGAGCGCGTTGGTGTACTGCGTCACGCCGCGCTTCAGGGCATCGGCGGCGGCGTTCGTGACCGGCTCCGGCGCGGTGAAATCCGGCTCGCCGATGCTCATGTGGATGATGTCGCGGCCCGCGCGCTCGAGCGCCTGCGCCTCTTTCATCAGCTCCATCACGTAGAACGGCTCGATTGCGTCGACGCGCGACGCCAGCCGCACGAGCGGTTCGGCTGTCTGGTTCATTTATGCTCCGCGGCCGCGCGCCTGCGCTTCGGTGGGCCGCATCACGACGGCGAGCTTGTCCAGCACGCCATTGACGTACTTGTAGCCGTCGGAGCCGCCGAAAGTTTTCGTCAACTCGACTGCTTCGTTGATGACGACGCGATACGGCACGTCGATGTGATGCTTGAACTCGAACGCGGCAACCAGCAGCACCGCGCGCTCGACCGGCGACAGCTGCTCGATCGGACGATCGAGGCACGGCTGCAACTCGGCCGACAGCGCGTCGGATTCCTTGATCACGCCGTGCAGGATCGCATCGAGATGATCCTTGTCGGCCTTGTCGAAACCTTGAGAATTGCGCAACTGCGCGTCGATTTCGCCGGCGGGCGCGCCCGACAGCAACCACTGGTAAAGCCCTTGCGTCGCGAGTTCGCGCGAACGGCGTCGTGCGCTCTTCATGCGCGGTCCTCGTCTTCTTCGTCTTCGTCTTCATCGTCGCCGCCGAGCTGCTCGAGCGCGACGGACAGATTCGCCATTTCGACCGCCACGCGCGCGGCGTCGCGACCCTTTTCGGTCATGCGGGCGACGGCTTGCTCGTCGTTCTCGGTCGTCAGCACGGCGTTCGCAACCGGAATGCCGAAGTCGAGCGCGATGCGCGAGATGCCCGAGCCGCTTTCGTTCGACACGAGCTCGAAGTGATACGTCTCGCCGCGCACGACGGCGCCGAGCGCGATCAGCGCGTCGAACTGGCCGGATTCCGCGAGCTTTTGCAGCGCGAGCGGAATTTCGAGCGCGCCGGGCACCGTGACGAGCAGCACGTCCTGGCCGATCACGCCGAGGCGTTCCAGCTCCTCGATGCAGGCGTCGGCGAGGCCGTTGCACACCGGTTCGTTGAAGCGCGACTGCACGATGCCGATGCGCAGGCCGTCACCGTCGAGGTTCGGCTGGTATTGTCCGATTTCCATGAATGATTTCCGTTGGTTCAGATTGGGTTTGGCGTTCAGGCCGAGCGCAACTGCGTGATGCTCGTATCGGCGGGCGCGGCGGTGGCGGGGCAGCCGGGCATCGGCACGAAGCCTGTCACTTCCAGGCCGTAGCCCGACATGCTGCCGAGCTTGCGCGGATTCGCGAGCACTTCCATCTTGCCGACGCCGATATCGCGCAGAATTTGCGCGCCGATGCCGTAGGTCTTGAAGTCGATCGGGCGGCGCTTGAGTTCCGCCGCCTTGTCCTTCTGGTCGAACGCGCGGAACACGTCGACGAGATGTTCCTTCGTGTCGCCGCAATTGAGCATGACGATCGCGCCGAGATCGCGCGCGGCGATTTCCTTCATCGCGGCGTCGATGGTCCAAGAGTGCGTCGACGAGTCGATTTCGAGCAGATCCAGCACGGAGAGCGGTTCGTGCACGCGCACCGGCGTGTCGCGATCCGGACGCGGCGTGCCGCGCACGAGCGCGATGTGCGGCGAACCGGTGGGCTCGTCGCGATACAGCAGCGCGCGGAACGGACCGTGCGCGGTCTGCATCGTCCGCTCGCAGACTTTCTCGATGATCGATTCGGTGCGGCTGCGGTAGTGGATCAGATCGGCGATGGTGCCGATCATGATGCCGTGCTGCTGGCCGAACTCGATGAGGTCGGGCAGACGCGCCATTTCGCCGTCGTCCTTGATGATCTCGCAGATCACCGCGGCGGGCGTGAGACCCGCGAGCGCGGTCAGGTCGCAGCCGGCTTCCGTATGGCCCGCACGCACGAGCACGCCGCCCGGCTGCGCCATGATCGGGAAGACGTGGCCCGGCTGAACGATGTGCTCGGCGCGCGCATCGTGCGCGACGGCCGCGGCGATGGTTTTCGCGCGGTCGGCGGCCGAGATGCCGGTCGTCACGCCCTCGGCGGCTTCGATGCTCACCGTGAACGCCGTGCCGTACTGCGTGCCGTTGCGATGCGTCATGAGCGGCAGGTTCAACTGCTTGCAGCGTTCCTGCGTGAGCGTGAGGCAAATGAGGCCGCGGCCGTGCTTCGCCATGAAGTTGATCGCTTCGGGCGTGACGAATTCTGCGGCGACGACGAGATCGCCTTCATTCTCGCGGTCTTCTTCGTCGACGAGGATCACCATCCGGCCGGCTTTCAGTTCAGCGATGATCTCAGGAGTGGAGGCGAGCGACATGATGACGTCCCGAGCGGGCTCTGATTTGGGGAAAGCGCGTATTTTACGCCACGGCTGGTGGAGCGTCGGGGAAATCGACTCTCTTCGAGAGGTGGAGGTTTCCTAAGCCATTCGGACGAATGGCGCGACGGGCAAGCGTTTGGGAAACCGTCCTCGCTGTAACTTTAAAGCGGATGGGTTTTGTACAATGTTGTGTACATTAAACTTAATGGGGCCGAACATGGCTTATAGGGCAAGGGACATCATTCCGCTCTCTCAGGCGCGTGCAAATCTCTCTGAACTCGTCGACGAGGTTCGCGGCGGCAATGAAAAGATCATCACGAAGAACGGAGAAAGCTATGCCGCGTTGATCAGCGCGGAAAAGCTCGAAGCGTTCTACCGCATGGAGAGGTCCCGCATTCATCTGGTGCTGCTGAACGACGCGTTGACCGCTCTGAAGAGCCTCGACAAGAACGAAACGGAAGATGCCGACGAGTACTTCATCCGTCTGAAAGCGCGTCTGGGAGCGCCGCAAACCGATGACGGAGAGTCGGACCGTGAATGATGGACGCAAGCGCACGACCATCCGAATCTCGAGCGAATTCAATGCCCGACTCACGGATATCGAGCGCTACTGGAACCGCGTTGACCGGCCTGAAAGCTTCCTTCGGCTAGTCGAGGCGATCGAAAAGAAGGTCGTACCGGTGCTTCGGCGCTTTCCGGCTCTTGGACGACGCCTTCTCAATTCGAAGCCGGATACGGTCGATGCTTTGCTGACGATCGAGGAGATCGTGGACGTCACGAAGTCGGGCGCGCCTCATCAAGGCGAGCTACACGAACATCTGTTCGATGACTACGTGCTGCTCTATCTGTTGTCCGGTGACACGATCACTTTCTTGTCGCTCCGGCGCATGAAAGAGACTTCCTCCGAATTCAGGGATCTGTGGGGTCCGGAGCGCTAGGTCAGGACAACGCGAGCATTCACCCCGCACTCATCATCCGCTCCACATACCGCGCGATCAGATCGATCTCCAGATTGACCTTCGCGCCTTTGGCAAGGGCCTTGAGCGTCGTCACTTCGACGGTATGCGGAATCAGATTGATGGAAAACTCGCAGCCGTCGGCGCTGTCGCTGACGGAATTCACCGTGAGGCTCACCCCGTTCACCGTCACCGAGCCCTTGTAAGCCAGGTACTTGCCGATATCCTTCGGCGCCACGATGCGCAATTCGTGCGATTCGCCCACCGGCTCGAACTTCGACACGACGCCCAGCCCATCGACGTGACCGGATACGAGGTGCCCGCCAAGCCGGTCGTGCGCGCGCAACGCCTTTTCCAGATTCACGCCGGCGCCCGCATCGCCGAGTCCGACGGTCTTGTTGAGACTCTCGCGCGACACTTCGACGTCGAACGTGCCGGCCGATTTCTCGACAACCGTCATGCACGCGCCCTGAATCGCGATGCTGTCGCCGAGCTCGACGTCGGCGAGATCGAGATCGCCCGCGGCGACCGTCAGACGCACGCCCGCTTCCGGCTCGGCACCGAGCGGCGTGACTTTTTCGATTCGGCCCACGGCCGCGACAATTCCTGTGAACATCGGTCGGATTCCTCGATTCGGTGCTGGGTCAGCTCGCCACGTTGGCTTCGGCAAAACGCGCAAGTATGCGCAGATCGTCGCCGAGCCGGTCGATGCGATGAAATTTCAGATGCGGCCGCGCATCCAGCGTGTCGGGCGGCGCGAAGTCGAACATGCCGGGCGCGCTGCCGAGCAGGCTCGGCGCGAGATAGATCAGCAGTTCGTCGACGCAGCCTTCGCGCAGCAGCGAGCCGTTCAGCTTGTGGCCCGCTTCGACATGCAATTCGTTGATGCCGCGATCGGCGAGCGCCGTGAGCATCGCGGGCAGATCGACCTTGCCGTACTCGTTCGACAGCTCGATCAGATCCGCGCCTTTCTCGCGCAACGCGTCGATGCGCGCCGGATCGGCGTCGGCGGAATGGAAAATCCAGGGCGGCGCGCCGTCGAGGATGCGCGCGTGCATCGGCACATCCAGCCGGCTGTCGATCAGCACGCGTTGCGGCTGGCGCGGCGTGTCGACCGCGCGCACGGTCAGTTGCGGATCGTCCTCGCGCACCGTGCCGATTCCCGTGAGAATCGCGCAGGCGCGGGCGCGCCACGCGTGGCCGTCGGCGCGCGCGTCTTCGCCCGTGATCCACTGACTCTCGCCCGTCGGCAAACCGGTACGGCCGTCCAGCGTGGCCGCAACCTTCATTCGCACCCACGGACGGCGGCGCGTCATACGCGACACGAAGCCGATGTTCATCTCGTGCGCCTCGTTCGCGAGCAGTCCGCAACGCACGTCGATGCCGGCGTCGCGCAGCATCGTCAAGCCGCGGCCGGACACCGACGGGTTCGGATCTTCCATCGCGGCGATTACTTTCTCGACGCGCGCATCGATGAGCGCATGCGCGCACGGCGGCGTGCGGCCGAAGTGACTGCACGGTTCCAGCGACACATACGCGGTCGCGCCGCGCGGATCCTTGCCGCGCGAACGGGCGTCCTTCAGCGCCTGCACTTCGGCGTGATCCTGGCCGGCCGGCTGCGTGTAGCCCATGCCGATCACTTCGCCGTTCTTGACGAGCACGCAGCCGACGCGCGGATTCGGCGTCGTCGTGTACATGCCCTTCGAGGCGAGCGCGAGCGCGCGCTCCATGTGCGTGAAGTCGGTTTGCGAGAACATCGGCGCGGCCCGGAAACGTCAGGCGGCGAGCGACGCGAACGCGCCGCGCGCCGCGTCGATCGTCGCGTCGATGATCGCGTCGTCGTGCGCGCTCGACACGAAGCCCGCTTCGAACGCGGACGGCGCGAAGTACACACCGGCATCGAGCATCGCGTGAAAGAACGCATTGAAGCGCCTCGTGTCGCCTTGCTGGATCTGCGCGAAGCTGCCCGGCACGCTGTCCATGAAATACAGGCCGAACATGCCGCCGATCGAATCGGCGGAGAAGGGCACCTTCGCGTCGCGGGCGGCGCCGGTGAGGCCGTCGACGAGCTTGCGCGTCTGCTTGGCGAGATCGTCGTAGAAACCGGGACGCTGAATCAGTTGCAGCGTCTTCAGGCCCGCGGCCACCGCGATCGGATTGCCCGACAGCGTGCCCGCCTGATAGACGCCGCCGAGCGGCGCGAGATGAGCCATGATGTCGCGGCGTCCACCGAACGCGGCCGCCGGCATGCCGCCGCCGATGACCTTGCCGAGACAGGTGAGATCGGGCTTGATGCCGTAGACCTGCTGCGCGCCGCCGAGCGCCACGCGAAAGCCGCACATGACTTCGTCGAAGATCAGCACGGAGCCGTATTCGTTGCAGCGTTCGCGCAGCGCGTTGAGAAACTCGGGCGTCGCGCGCACGAGATTCATGTTGCCCGCGACCGGCTCGACGATCACCGACGCGATTTCCGGCCCGAATGCCTTGAACGCCTCGTTCAATTGCTCGACGTTGTTGTACTCGAGCACGGTCGTGTGCTTCGCGATGTCGGCGGGCACGCCGGCGGAAGTGGGATTCCCGAACGTGAGCAGACCGGAGCCGGCTTTGACGAGCAGGCTGTCCGCGTGCCCGTGATAGCAACCTTCGAACTTGACGATGCGGCTGCGGTTCGTGAAGCCGCGCGCGAGGCGCAATGCGCTCATCGTCGCTTCGGTGCCGGATGACACCATCCGCACCTGTTCGATCGACGGCACGAGCTTGCAGATTTCCTCGGCGATTTCGATTTCGGCTTCGGTCGGCGCGCCGAACGAGAAGCCGTTCGCGAGCACGCGTTGTACGGCGCCGAGCACTTCCGGATGGACATGGCCGAGAATCATCGGGCCCCACGAGCCGATGTAGTCGATATAGCGCTTGCCATCCGCATCCCAGAAATACGCGCCTTCTGCGCGCTCGATGAAGCGCGGCGTGCCGCCGACCGAGCGGAACGCCCGCACCGGCGAGTTCACGCCGCCGGGAATGGTTCGCTGCGCGCGTTCGAAGAGAGCTTGATTCTTGGACATGGATGGAAGCCTGCACTGAAAAGTGGATGCGGGAGTCGCGAGGACACGCGCCCGGCTGCCGCTGCAACGTCTGCGCGGCGCGCGAAACGCGCCGTCCGGCGCGAAAAACGATGCTGAAATTGTACCGGAGTCGTTGCAATGCAACCGTGTCCGGCTAGGGTCGCATCGAGCGCCGTCCGGTGCGTGCGGTCCACAGTTTTTCCAGCGCGCCCTCGGCGATCGGCTTGATGAGCGTGCCGGACATCTGCGCGTCCCACGTCTGCACGGAGAACGGATGCGCGCGCAATTCGTCGCGCGTGACGACGACCTGCTCGCGCGCATCGACGAGCCAGTCATAAACGAAGTCGATGCACAGCCGATAGCCGCGCTTGGCTCCGGCATCCGGCACTTCGTACGGCGCGCGCGTCACCCAGCCCGACGCGAACACGCCCCTGGGTTCCTCCGACACGCGATGCACGAAGACCCGGTCGCCCGGCAAGAGTCCGCGCGCGGTGCCGCAGCCCCATACGTCGGCGACGGCATCGCCTGCGGCGACGCGCCGCGCGAACTCGGGCAAGTCGGGCCACGGCCATTTCTTTGGGCTCCAGATCAGCAGAAAGGCGGTCATGGGTTCGGTCGGACGAGAAGAGAGCGATGAGCTTAACGCAGCGTCGCGACCGGGGCCGGATCGCGGCAAGGGCTCGCGTACAATGTTTGCTCCTTGCGCGGTAAGGATGCCGCGCGGCCTCAACGCTTCCCCGTCTCCCGAACTCCATGTCCGACACCACTCGGCGCCGGCCCGATGGCCGTTTGATCCTTCTGCTCGGCGCGCTCGCCGCGTGCGGCCCGCTGTCGATCGACATGTATCTGCCGAGCCTGCCGTCGCTCGCCGCCGCGTTCGGCACGAGCCCGGCCGCCGCGCAAAGCACGCTGACGAGCTTCATGTTCGGCTTCTCGTTCGGCATGCTGCTCTACGGTCCGATGTCCGACGCCTATGGCCGCCGCCCCGTCCTGCTCGGCGGCATCGCGCTGTACGCGCTCGCGAGCATCGGCTGCGCGGCGGCGTTTTCCATCGACGCGCTCGTCTTCGTGCGCTTCCTGCAGGCGCTCGGCGCGGGCGCGGCGTCGGTGCTCGCGCGCGCGATCGCCCGCGACGCCCACGCGCCGACCGACGCGGCACGCGTCCTGTCGATGCTGTCCATCGTCACGTCGATCGGTCCGTTGCTCGCGCCGCTGATCGGCGGGCAATTGCTGCTGCTGGGCAGCTGGCGCGTCGTGTTCGTCGCGCTGACGCTCTTCGGCGTGACATGCGCGGTGACGGCGTATCTGCGCGTGCCGGAGACATGGCCTAAGGAAAGGCGCGCGAGCGCGGCGGTCGGCAAATCGTTCGCCGCTTACGGGCATCTGCTGACCGATCCCGTCACCTGGGGCCACATGATGTGCGGCGGCATGGCTTTCGCGTCGATGTTCGCGTACATCACCGCCACGCCGTTCGTCTATATCGATTACTTCCACGTCAGGCCGCAGTATTACGGGCTGCTGTTCGGCCTGAACATCGTCGGCATCATCGCGGAGCCGCTCGTCTGCGCGAGCAATCGCAAGCTGCGCTACATCGAGGATCGCGACAACAA
>NZ_JARUXK010000001.1:764335-1254731 GCF_031451435.1 Caballeronia sp. LZ008
CGGCCTGAACATCGTCGGAATCATCGCGTGGAATGTGCTCAACACGAAGGTCGTCGGCCGCGTCGGCGCGATGAAGATGATTTCGGCTGCATCGTTCGTGAGCGTCGCGGCGGCGCTCGCGGTCGCGTTCGTGGCGCTGACGGGCTTGGGCGGCCTGTGGTCGATCGTCGTGACGCTGTTCTTCGTGGTCGGCGTGGTCGGACTGCTGTCGGCCAATTGCACGACCGAGCTGATGCATCGGTATCCGCACAACGCGGGCGCGGCCGCCGCGGTTTTCGGCGCGATGCAGCTCGCGCTCGGCGCGCTCGCGAGTCTCGCCGTCGGCTTGTTTCACGATGTTTCGCCGCATGGAATGGGCATCGTGATAGGCGTGTGCGGCGTGCTGACATTCGCCGGGCGCACGCTGGTGCTGCGCTCGCACGCGGCGCCCGTGAAGGTCTGAACGGCGCGCAGAAACAAAAAAGCCTCGCTATGTGGCGAGGCTCAACATTTGATGCTCGTTTTTGCGGTCTCGAATCAGATGTGCCTGGGTCAAAGGTGCTTCCTGGGTCGATCGCAGTTGTTTGTCGATTCGGTAACTTACTGGGTCAAAGTTGTTTACCGGCTCGCTTCGGTCGCAGGGGCAATAGGCATGTTCTCCAGATGAGCGATCAGTGGTGCCTGGGTCAAAGGTGCTTCCTGATCGGGTTCGTGTCGATTCGGTTATTCCTCGTTGCCGTTTCAGCCTTGTCGACGAAGCTGGACTGCATCAAGGAATGAGACGAGTGTAGGCCGTCGTCGAACGACGACATATCGAAGGAATTCGAATCGGTGGGCAAGGCCGCGTGACGGCCGAAACGCGCTGTTGCGCGCCGTGAAACCGATGTTCGCCAAAATTGCGCGCGCGAGCGTCGGCATGGGCGGCGCGAGACGAATGCCGCGCGCCGCGAGCGCGGACAGCGTGGCCTCGTTGACATCGGAGATCACGCAGAGCGCGACGATCTCATGCAGGTTCGACGTGACGAAGGCGCGTTCGCCGGCGGCGGCGAACGCATCGGGGTCGAGCGTGAAGCGTGTCGGCGGGATCGGTATCGGCATGACTCGGGAAGCGCATTCGAAGGGTCCAGATCCTGCAGAATGCGTTCGCGCTTCTCGATAGGCATCGACTGAAACGTCCCCGCGTGCTGCTATTCGAGCGGGCCGATCGTCGCCGCGAGAAACGTGAAGGCCGCGGCTTCCGCCTGCGCGACTGCTCCGGGTTCGACGCCCGCGCCGTGCCCGCCGTCGCCGGTCTCCTGATACCAGACGTCGGCGTGGCCTTGCGCCTGCATCTTCGCGGCCATCTTGCGCGCGTGGCCGGGATGCACGCGGTCGTCGCTCGTCGATGACGTGAACAGCGCCGGCGGATACGTCACGTCGGCCTTCACGTTCTGATACGGCGAATACGCCATCAGATGATGAAGATCGCCGGCGTCGTCGGGATCGCCGTATTCGTCGATCCACGATGCGCCTTGCAGCAGCAAGTGAAAGCGCGCCATATCGAGCAGCGGCACTTCGGACAGCACGGCGCCGAAAAGCTCGGGCCGTTGGACCATGCACGCGCCGGTGAGCAGGCCGCCGTTGCTGCCGCCCCGAATGGCGAGCTTCTTCGGCGTCGTGACGCCGCCATCGACGAGCGCTTGCGCCACCGCGGTGAAATCATCGAACGAAATTTGACGGTTCTCGCGCAATGCCGCCTGATGCCACGCCGGGCCGAACTCGCCGCCGCCACGGATATTCGCGACCGCGTACAGCCCGCCGCGTTCGAGCCACGCGATGCCCGTGGTTGCGTCGTAGCCGGGGTCGAGCGCGACTTCGAAGCCGCCGTAGCCGTAGAGCAGGCAAGGGCGCGGTTCGGCGGTGGTCTCGATGTCTCTTCCGATCAGCCAGTAAGGAATGCGCTCGCCGTCCGGCGCGATCGCGTGGCGGCGCACGGCGGCGAGACCGGTTGCGTCGAATTGCGCGGGAAGGCGCGCGAGCAGTCGCCAGGGCGCGTCGCTGGCGAGATCGGCGTGATAGAGCGACGGCGGCAACAGAAAATGCTCGACGTGGATGAGCACGGTGTCGTCACGTTCGCTGTCGATCGAATCGACCCATGACTGGCTCGCTTCCGGCAGCGCGAATTCGCGCGCCTGCCATGCGTCATCGGGATTCGCGTCCGGGCGCAGCAGCGTGACGCGCGGCGTGCCGTCATCCATCTGCGAAACGATGAGGAACTGCTTCGTGAAGTCGATGCCCGCGAGGACGAGGCGTTCCGACGGCGTGAAAAGCGCCGTGAACCGGCGCGAGCCGGCGAGAAACGCGTCGCGGCGGATGACGGTCAGCGTGCCGGGCGCGTAGCGGCGCCCGCCCGCGTTCCAGAACTTGCGCGGCGTGACGAAGAGCCAGCCGTTCCAGTGCTCGATTTCCGCGTGCGACGGCAGATCGTACTGGCGCCATTCGTTGGCGGTTTCGTCGAGCCAGTAGTTGAGCGTGTCGTAGAACGTGACCGCGCGCGACGCGAGATGCAGCTTCTCGATCGGATCGTAGTCCACGCCCGCCGACACGTCGCGCCGATTGCCTTCGAACACGACGGGCGCATCCGCGAGCGGCGTGCCGCGCTTCCAGCGACGCGCCTGCCGTGGAAATCCGGATGTCGTCAGCGCGGGGCTCGGGTTCGTCTTGCTGTCGTCCCAGCCGACGTACACGGTGTCGCGATCGATCCACGAGATGTCGTGCTTGCCGACATCGGGCAATGCGAAGCCATCCGCGACGAACGTTTTCGGCGCGATCTCGAACTCGCGCACCATGCACGCGTCCGAGCCGCCCGGCGACAGGCTCACGAGCGCGCGATCGTAGTCGGGATAGAGCATGTCGAAGTCGGCGAGGGCCCAGCGTGTGTCGCCCACCGCGTCGGTGTTCAGGGCGAGCGCGTCGACGTCGAGGATCGTTTCCCATGCGGGCTTGCCTTCGAGCCACGCAGACCACGGCGTGCGGCGTACGATGCCGAGCGGATGCGCGTCGTCCTGCCATGTGTTGTAGCCCCAGTCGCCGTAACGCGAACAGGCGACGATGCGGTCTTTCGACGTGTACGCCTTTTCGAGCCGGCCGGCGAGGGCGCGCGCGTCGGGCGTGTTGCCGAACGCGGCTTCGGTGCGGCGGTTCTGGGCGTCGATCCACGACTGCACGCGGGCGTCGTCGAGCGCTTCGAGGCCGATGAAGGGATCGGGGCCGTCGGAGGGCGGCCAGGCGAGTTCGGGATTCTGATCGAGGATGGTCATGCGGAATCGGAGCTTCGAAAGGCAAAACGCCGATTGTGCCTGTTATGGCGGCGCAATGAAAAAGCCGCGCATCAGCGCGGCTTTCAACTTCAACGACCAGGCAGACTCAAGCCAGCCGCTCTTCCGTCTGCGGATCGAACAGCACGGCCTTCGACACATCGAACAGCAGGGTCATGTTCGTCATCGGCTGCGGATTGCTCGCAGGGTGCACGCGCGACACGACGCGCTTGCCGTTCACCTGCGCGAACACGAGCGTGTCCGGGCCGGTCGGCTCGATCACGTCGACGCGCACGTCGACCGGCTGCAGGCTCGCATCCGACACATCGTGCGCGCTGCGCGAATCGGTGATGCGCTCCGGGCGCAGGCCCAGAATCACATCCTGCCCGACCTTGCTGCGCAAACGACCCGCATCGAACGGCAGATTCAGCACCTTCTGCGTGACGCCCGTATCGAGTTGCAAACCGACGCCCGAACCCGACTCGACGAGCTTGCCCGTGATGAAGTTCATCGGCGGCGCGCCGATGAAGCCCGCGACGAACAGATTCGACGGCGAATCGTAAATCTCCTGCGGCGCGCCGAACTGCTGCACGATGCCGTCCTTCATCACCGCGATGCGATCGCCGAGCGTCATCGCTTCGATCTGATCGTGCGTCACGTAGACGATCGTCGTGCCGAGGCGCTGATGCAAGAGCTTGATCTCCGAACGCATCTCGATGCGCAGCTTCGCGTCGAGGTTCGAAAGCGGCTCGTCGAACAGGAACATCACCGGATCGCGTGCGAGGGCGCGGCCCATCGCGACGCGCTGACGCTGCCCGCCCGACAGTTGCCCCGGCTTGCGATCGAGCAGATGACCGATCTGCAGCGTCTCCGACACGCGATCGACGATCTTCTTCTGCTCGTCCTTCGGCACCTTGCGAATGTTGAGACCGAACGAGATGTTGTCGCGCACGCTCATCGAAGGGTAGAGCGCGTAGGACTGGAACACCATCGCGATATCGCGGTCCTTCGGCGAGAGGTCGTTGACTGTCTTGCCGTCGATCATGATGTCGCCACGGGTCACGGTCTCCAGACCCGCGATCATGTTCAGCAGGGTCGACTTGCCGCAGCCCGAGCCGCCGACGAGGATCAGGAACTGACCGTCCTCGATATCGATATTGACGCCCTTGAGAACCGGCACCCCGTTCGGGTAGGTCTTGTACACGTCACGGATGGAAAGGCTTGCCATGTGAATCCTCTATCTCTCGATACTGCTCGTTTAACCCTTCACCGCGCCGGCCGTCAGCCCGCGCACGAAATAACGTCCCGCGATCATGTAGACGAGGATGGTCGGCAATGCGGCGATGATCGCGCCGGCCATGTCGACGTTGTATTCCTTCACGCCCGTCGATGTGTTCACGAGGTTGTTCAGCGCCACCGTGATCGGCATGGAATCCACGCCCGAAAACACGATACCGAACAGGAAATCGTTCCAGATCTGCGTGAATTGCCAGATCAGGCACACCATGAAGATCGGCAGCGACACCGGCAGCAGAATCTTCGTGAAAATGGTGAAGAAACCCGCGCCGTCGATGCGCGCCGCCTTCACGAGCTCGGCCGGAATGCTCACGTAGAAGTTGCGGAAGAACATCGTCGTGAACGCGATGCCGTAGATCACATGCACGAGCACGAGGCCGGTCGTCGTGTTCGAAAGGCCGAGAAAGCCCTGCAGACGCGCCATCGGAAGAAGGATCGCCTGGAAGGGGATGAAGCAGCCGACGAGCAGCATCGTGAAGATGGCGTCCGCGCCGCGGAAGCGCCAGTGCGTGAGCACGTAGCCGTTGAACGCGCCGATGAACGACGAGATCAGCACGGCGGGGATCACCATGCGGACCGAGTTCATGAAGAACGGCTCCATGCCGTCGCAGCGCACGCCGGTACACGCTTCCTGCCACGCTTTGACCCACGGCGCGAACGTGAAGTGCGTCGGCGGCGTGAGCAGATTGCCCGTGCGAAGCTGGTCGAGATCCTTGAACGACGTCGACAGCATCACGTAGATCGGGAACAGGAAGTAGAGCGCGAAAAGTATGAGCACCGCGTAGATGACGGCGCGGCTCAGGGTCATCTTAGGCTGCATTGCGGGTGCTCCTCGATTCGAGATACATGAGCGGCACGAGCACGGCGACGACGGTGGCGAGCATCATCATCGACGATGCGGCGCCCACGCCCAGTTGCCCGCGATTGAACGAGAACGTGTACATGAAGATTGCCGGCAGCGACGACGACGTGCCCGGACCGCCCGCCGTCAACGCGACGACGAGGTCGAAGGTCTTGATCGTGATGTGGCAGAGGATCAGCAGCACGGAGAAGAACACCGGGCGCATGCTCGGAATCACGATCTTGCGGTAGATGGTCGGCAGAGTCGCGCCATCGACTTGCGCGGCCTTGAAATTTTCGCCTTCGACGCAGCTCAGACCGGCGAGTAAGAGCGCCATCACGAAGCCCGTCGATTGCCACACCGCGGCGATCACGACGCAGAAAATCGCCTTGTCCGGGTCGCCGAGCCAGTTGAACGAGAAACTCGTCCAGCCCCAGTCATGAAACACTTTCTCCAGACCGAGGCCGGGATTCAGAATCCACTGCCACGCGGTGCCGGTCACGATGAACGAAAGCGCCATCGGATAGAGGAAGACCGCGCGCAATGCACCTTCGTTGCGGATCTTCTGGTCGAGAAGGATTGCAAGGAAAAGGCCGAGGAACACGCAAATCCCGATGAACGGAATGCCGAACCAGCCGAGGTTGGCGGCGGAAGTCCACCAGACGTCGTTGGCGAAAAGCTGTTTGTAGCGGTCGAAGCCCGCGAAATCGTAGCGCGGCATGAGCCGCGATTCGGAAAGCGACAGATACCCGGTAATGGCGATGAAGCCGTACACGAAAACGAGCGCGATCACGACGCTGGGAGCGAGCACCAGCTTCGGAATCATGCGATCGGCGAGCGCCGCCGTCGGTGACGCGCGACGGGGCGGGTTTTGCGGTTTCTTGTCCGCGGCGATGGAGGCAGTCACGACTCGACTCCTGGAAGATGCGCCGGCGCTTTTCGTGCGTTTAGGTGCACTGACTGGCGCTTCTGTGGCGAATGCCTGCTGGCGCTGAAATGTTGCGACGTTACAGATGCAGTCCTGCTCTGTCTTGCCCCGCCCGGCGCATGCCTTTCGCACACGCGCCGGGCGGATGCGGCCTTACTTCGTCTTGGCGGCGTTCGCGAGTGCGGCAACCGCGCTCTTCGAATCCTGCGACGAATTCATGAACTTCGTCACGACGTCGGTCATCGCGCCGGCGACGGCATCGCCCTGAGCCATGCCGTGCGCGAGCGACGGAACATAGCCGCCCGATTTGATCGCCGTCTGTTCATCAGCGTAGGACTTCTTCGCGCAGTCGTCGAACTTATCCATCGGGACGCCGAGACGCACCGGGATCGACCCCTTGTTCAGACTGAACTGCTCCTGGAATTCCGGCGTCATGATGGTCTTCGCGAGCGCGAGCTGGCCCGGCGTCGCAGCCTTCTGGCCCTTCTGCTGGAAGAACACGAACGAGTCGACGTTGAACGTGTAGGCCTTCTCCGTGCCCGGCACCGGCGCGCACACGTAGTCCGTGCCCGCCTTCTTGCCGGCGCCGGCGAATTCGCCCTTCGCCCAGTCGCCCATGAACTGCATGCCGGCCTTGCCGTTGATGACCATCGCGGTCGCGAGGTTCCAGTCGCGGCCCGTGCGGCCGCTATCGAAGTAGCCCTGGATCTTGCGGACCGTATCGAACACCTGAACCATCTTGTCCGAGGTCAAGGTCTTCTGATCGAGATCGACGATCGCCTTCTTGTAGAAGTCCGCGCCCTGCGACAGCACGACGTCTTCCCACAGCGTCAGGTCCTGCCACGGCTGGCCGCCCATCGCGATCGGCATGATGCCCGCGGCCTTCATCTTGTCGGCGACCTGGAAGAACTCGTTCCAGTTGGTCGGGACCTTGCCGCCCGCCTTGTCGAGCGCGGCCTTGTTGATGTACAGCCAGTTCACGCGATGCACCGAGAAGGGCGCGGCGACGTAGTGGCCGTCGGCGTGGATGATCTTGTCGATTTCCGGCGGCAGGTTCTTTTTCCAGTCGCCCGCGACGGAATCGATCGGCACGAGGACGCCTTGCTCGGCCCATTCCTGGATCAGCGGACCCTTGATCTGCGCCGCCGACGGCGCGTTGCCCGAGATGACCTGCGTCTTCAGCGCGGTCATCGCGGCCGCGCCCGCACCGCCCGCGACAGCGAAGTCCTTCCAGGTGTAACCCTGCTTCGTCATGTCGTCCTTGAGCACGCCGACAGCCTTGGATTCGCCGCCGGACGTCCACCAGTGCAACACGGAAACGGCCTCGGCAGCCTGAACCGCCGACGCCGTCGCGCCGCACAGAAGACCTGCGGCGCACAGCGCGCCCATGAGCTTACGGACTTTCATTGTTTATCTCCTCCAGACACCTGACAAGAAACGATTGGCTCCCGATGCAGCCAGAAGCATGGCTAAGAAGCGGTGGAAAAAACGGCAAAACTGGATGGCCGGGAATCGGCGGTGTCGGCGGGGATGCGGCAGGCGCGAGTCACGACGGACGCGACGTGCCGGGCCGGCAGACCGATAGTCGGCCGCACGGCGCTCAAGAGATGAGTGGGTTGAATCGCAACGGCTGTCTCCTCTTTTGATTTTTACCCGTTCGTTCGAGCGTTGCCCCGAAAGACGCACTCGACGGCGAGGCGCGAGGCCTGAACGATCGTGAGCCGCAAGGGGCGCTTTCCGTGGAAAGCGGCGCGCCGCGCGCTCCGTTAACATGCGCTCAGAACGATCATCTGTAAAAAAGCTCGTCACCAGACTTGTCTGATTGACTTTGGCAATTTTCTGTAGATGACATTTCCTCTTGATTTGGATTGTAGTTAAACTACAATTCAGTGTCAAAAAAAATTTTATCGGACTACGCTGTCATCGGTAGTTACCCGGGCGACTCGCCCCGATTCGACTCACATCCGCTCTCGAACCCACGTAGAGACTCATGCAAAGCGACTCGAACTTCACCTTCGTACTCTTCGGCGGCACCGGCGACCTCTCCATGCGCAAGATTCTTCCCGCGCTCTTCGAGGCGCATCGCGCGGGCATGCTCAATCCGGCGGGCAGAATCGTCTCGGTCGCGCGCGAGGCCAAGCAGCAAGAGGAATACCGCGCGTGGGTCGAGGATCACGTGAAGCCGCATGTAGCGAAGAACGGCATCGATGAAGCCGCGTGGCAGAGCTTCATCGAGCGCTTCGAGTACGTCGGGCTGGACCTGGGACGTCCGGAGGACTTCGTCGTCTTGCGCGACGCGCTCGCCCGGTTCGACGGCACGCGCGTCTTCTATCTGGCGACGGGGCCGTCGCTGTTCGTGCCGATCTGCCGGGCGCTCGCCGATGTCGGCCTGAACCAGAACGCGCGCATCGTGCTCGAAAAGCCGCTCGGCTACGACCTGAAGTCGTCGAACGCGATCAACGACGCCGTCGGCGAAATCTTCCAGGAAGAGCAGATCTATCGGATCGATCACTATCTCGGCAAGGAGCCGGTGCAGAACCTGCTCGCGCTGCGCTTCGGCAACGCGCTTTTCGAGCCGCTGTGGCGGCGGGAATGGGTCGAGAGCATCCAGATCACGATCGCCGAGGAACTGGGCGTGGAAGCGCGCGGCGACTTCTACGACAATACGGGCGCGCTGCGCGACATGGTGCAGAACCACTTGCTCCAGTTGCTTTCCATCGTGACGATGGAGCCGCCGCACTCGATGGACTCCGACTCCGTGCGCGACGAGAAACTGCGCGTGCTGCGCGCGCTCAAGCCCATCGACGAGCGCGACATCAGCCGCGTCGCGGTGCGCGGGCAATATCATGCGGGTGTGATCCGCGGTACGGCGGTGCCCGCGTACGTGACCGAGCCGGGCGTGCGCCCCGACAGCACGACGGAAACTTTCGTCGCGCTGAAGGTGGAGATCGAGAATTGGCGTTGGGCGGGCGTGCCGTTTTTCCTGCGCACCGGCAAGCGGCTCGCGGATCGCGTCGCGGAGATCGTCGTGAATTTCCGCGCGGTGCCGCATTCGGCGCTCGGCGCGAACGCATTGCGCGCGGGCGCGAACCGTCTCGTGATCCGGTTGCAGCCGAACGAGTCGATTCGTCTCTACTGCCTGGCGAAGCAGCCGGGCGAGGGCATGAACCTCGCGAGCGTACATCTGGATCTCGCGTTCGATCAGTTCTTCAAGGAAGGACAGATGGAGGCGTATCAGCGGCTTCTGCTCGATGTGATTCACGGCCGCCTCGCGCTTTTCGTGCGGCGCGACGAGCAGGAAGCGGCGTGGCGCTGGGTCGAGCCGATCCTGAACGCGTGGGCATCGGCGACCAGCAAGCCGAAGCCGTATGCGGCGGGCACGTGGGGACCGGCGGCATCGAGCGCGATGCTCGCGCAGGCGGGCACATGCTGGCTGGAAGAAGAGAATTGAGGGATTGACGCCGACGCAGCCCGCAAGAGGCGCGCGGCGCGCACGAAGATTCAGGACACCGCTTCGCCCGTCATTGCGACGGCGCGAACAGAAAGCGGATCGATAAACCAGAACAAGCAGGAGGAGCAGTGATCGAGCTTCATACTTTCGACGATCCGCGCGCCCATTCGAACGCGCTGGCGAAAGCCGTGAGCGACGCGCTGAAAGCGTCCCTCGCGGCAAGAGGCGCGGCATCGGCCGATGCCGCCGGACAAACCGCTCACGCCACGCTGGCGGTCTCGGGCGGCACGAGTCCGAAACCGTTCTTGCAGTCGCTCTCGCGCGAGCCGCTCGACTGGGCGCACATCGACGTGACGCTCGTCGACGACCGCTGGGTGCCCGAAACCGATTCCGCGAGCAACGCGCAGCTCGTGCGCGACACGCTGCTGCAGAACGCGGCGGCGTCGGCGTATTTCCTGCCGCTCGTCGATACGGCCAAGCCGCTCGAGGCGCACATCGCCGAACTGAACGCCGATCCGCGCCGCCGTCTGCCGGACGTGGCCGTGCTCGGCATGGGCGAGGACGGCCACACGGCCTCGATTTTCGCCGACGCGCCCGAATGGGATTTCGCGATCTCCACGCCGGACCGGTTCATCGCCGTGCATCCGGGCGCGGCGCCGCATGCGCGCGTGAGCCTGTCGATGTCGGCGCTCAAGCAGATCGGGCAGTTGTATCTGTTCATCGCCGGGCAGAAGAAACTCGACGTCCTGAACGCGGCGCTCGCCGCGCCGCAAAAAAACGCCATCTCGACGCTGGCCCACGCTGAAGGAGTGAAGCTCGATGTCTACTGGTGTGCATAAGACAGCGGCTCAGCACGCCGACGGACCGCGGCTTCTGGCCGACATCGGCGGCACGAACGCGCGCTTCGCGCTGGAGACCGCAACCGGCGAGATCGGGCAGATCCGCGTGTATCCGGGGGCCGATTACCCCGGCATCGCGGAGGTGATGCAGCAGTATCTGAAGGACACGAAGGTCGGCCGCGTCAATCATGCGGCGATCGCGATCGCGAATCCGGTCGACGGCGATCACGTGAAGATGACCAATCACGACTGGAGCTTCTCGATCGAGGCGACGCGCCGCGCGCTCGGCTTCGACACGCTGCTCGTCGTGAACGACTTCACCGCGCTCGCGATGGCGCTGCCCGGCCTGACCGACGCCCAGCGCGAACAGGTCGGCGGCGGCTCGCGGCGGCAGAACAGCGTGATCGGTCTGCTCGGCCCCGGCACGGGTTTGGGCGTCTCCGGGCTGATTCCGGCGGACGATCGCTGGATCGCGCTCGGCAGCGAAGGCGGCCACGCGACGTTTTCGCCGTTCGACGAGAACGAAGACCTCGTCACCCGCTATGCGCGCCGCAAGTTTCCGCACGTCTCGTTCGAGCGCGTGTGCGCGGGGCAGGGGCTGGAGCTGATCTACCGGGCGTTCGCGGAGCGCGACAACGTCACGGTCGCCGACACCTTCACCGCCGCCGATGTCACGACGCGCGCGCTGCAAGGCGAGCCGCTCGCGCTCGAAACGGTGAACTGTTTCTGCGCGATCCTCGGCACGTTCGCGGGCAATATCGCGGTGACGCTGGGCGCGCTGGGCGGCATTTACATCGGCGGCGGCATCGTGCTGAAGCTCGGCGAGCTGTTCCACAAGTCGCCGTTTCGCGAGCGCTTCGAGTCGAAAGGGCGCTTCCAGCAGTATCTGTCGGGCATTCCGACGTACATCATCACGGCGGAATATCCGGCGTTTCTCGGCGTGTCGGCGATTTTGTCGGAACAGTTGTCGAATCGCGCGAACAGCGGTTCGTCGGCCGTGTTCGAACGCATCCGCCAGATGCGTGACGCGCTGACGCCCGCCGAGCGGCGCGTCGCCGATCTCGCGCTGAATCATCCGCGCTCGATCATCAACGATCCGATCATCGACATCGCGCGCAAGGCCGACGTCAGCCAGCCGACGGTAATCCGCTTTTGCCGCTCGCTCGGCTGCCAGGGCTTGTCCGACTTCAAGCTGAAGCTCGCGACCGGCTTGACCGGCACCATTCCGGTGAGCCACAGCCAGGTGCATCTCGGCGATACGGCCACGGACTTCGGCGCGAAGGTGCTCGACAACACCGTGTCGGCGATCCTGCAGTTGCGCGAGCATCTGAACTTCGAGAACGTCGAGCGCGCGATCGATATCCTCAACGGCGCGCGGCGCATCGAGTTCTACGGGCTCGGGAATTCGAATATCGTCGCGCAGGACGCGCACTACAAGTTCTTCCGCTTCGGCATTCCGACGATCGCGTACGGCGACCTGTACATGCAGGCGGCGTCCGCGGCGCTGCTCGGCAAGGGCGATGTGATCGTGGCGGTGTCGAAGTCGGGGCGCGCGCCGGAACTGCTGCGCGTGCTCGAAGTGGCGATGCAGCAAGGCGCGACGGTCATCGCTATTACGTCGAGCAACACGCCGCTCGCCAAGCGCGCGACGGTCGCGCTGGAGACGGATCACATCGAGATCCGCGAGTCGCAGCTTTCGATGATCTCGCGCATTCTGCACCTCGTCATCATCGACATTCTCGCGGTCGGCGTCGCGATTCGCCGTGCCGCGCCGAAGCCCGGCGCGAAGATCAGCGAGACGGTCGCGAAGGCGCGTCAGTCGAGCGACGATGACGCCGCCGCCGTGCTCGACTGGCTGAGCCACGGCGCATCGGGAATGGCGCGCGACTGAAGCGCTTTCGAAGCGCGATGAACGAAGGGCCGCCGATGCGAATCGGCGGCCCTTTGTCTTGCGGATCGAACCGGCGCGTCAGAACGAGTGCTGGATGCCCGCGTACACGCCCGACTGGCTGTGTCCGACGAGCGGGTTGTCCGTCGCCGCCGACGTGCCGTAGTTGTTGGCGTTCAGGCCGTAGTTCGCGGTGCTGCTGTTGCGCACCGTGGCGATCTGAATGTCGAACAGCGTGCGCTTCGAGATGTTGTACGAACCGCCGACCGAATAGATGGTCGCGTTGCCCGCGCCGTTGTTGCCGTTCACGTGATACACCGCGCCGATCAGCGCCGCTGCCGGCGTGGCTTGCCACGTCACGCCGCCCCATTCGTGATCGAGCGTGCTCGGCTGGCCGGGCAGCAGGTTCGTCATGCCGGACGTGCGGATCGCCTGATAGCCGCCCTGCAGCTTGAACTGGCCGAGGAACACGTTGAACATCGCCGTGTATTCGCGCGAGTAGGCGTAGGCACCGTTGCCCGTGCTGTAGTCACCGCCGAGCGTGCCGTTCGCCGGGTTGCGGATCTCGTCGTAGATGCCGCGCACCTGAAACAGCGGCGATGTGTAGGTGATCTGCGCACCGGCCTGACGGCCCTGCGGCGTGGTGCCGTTGCCGTTCCAGTTGGTCGCGTTGGACAGCGCGTACTGGCCGTAGAAATCGAAGCCCGCGAACTTCGGCGACTGATACGAAATGTTGTTGCTCGACTGCGGCCAGTTGCGGCCACGCACCAGCGATGCCGACGACCAGTTCGACTGACCGAACGGATCGAAGTCCCATATGCCGTTCGAGATGAAGAGCTCACGGCCGAGCAGAACCGTACCGAACTGATCGTTGGCGATACCGACCGTCGCCCAGCGATTGAAGAGGTTGCCTTGCGCCTGGCCGTTCATCGCGTTGAAGCCGTTTTCCAGCCGGAAAACGGCGCGGTTGCCGCCGCCCAGGTCCTCGGCGCCCTTGATGCCCCACAGGCTCGTGCCCCAATCGCCGCTTTCGGCGCGAAAACGGTGCGTGCTGCCGCCGGCGCCGTCGGGCACGCCGCTCATGTATTCGAGTCCCGCGTCGATGCGGCCGTACAGCGTCACGCTGCTCTGTGCATGTGCCGCTGCGCTGAACGCCATGAGTGCTGCCGACGCGAGCAATACCTTCTTCATCATCCCCTCCAAAACGCTGTCAAAGAAAACATGTGCATAACGAGGCATCGCGATCACGCCGCGATCCGCGTCATTTCTCGAATTCGGAGGGATTGTGAAGTAGAACTACTTTGTCGGATGCCCGGTTTTGTAGTTTTAGTTGCCGAGTTGACAAATGTCGTGCGCGGGCAGGATACCGTCGGCATCGACGTTCGTTATGCCCGAGCTGCAAACGCCCGAAAGTCTCGCGATCCAATAAAAAACGGTGCGATACCCTTTCGGGCACCGCACCGATACGCGCCTCTCGCAGCAGCGTGAAAACCTTCTAAAAGACTTTTCTGTCAGACCCGTTGCTTAGAACGAGTGCTGGATACCTGCGTACACGCCCGTCTGGCTGTGGCCAGGGAACGGGTTGTCCGTCGAAGCAGCCGAGCCATAGTTGTTGGCGTTGAGACCGTAGTTCGCGGCCTTGCTGTTCTGCACCGTCGCAACCTGCAGGTCGAGCAGCGTGCGCTTG
This sequence comes from Caballeronia sp. LZ008, assembly GCF_031451435.1. Classification (NCBI taxonomy): domain Bacteria; kingdom Pseudomonadati; phylum Pseudomonadota; class Betaproteobacteria; order Burkholderiales; family Burkholderiaceae; genus Caballeronia; species Caballeronia sp. LZ008. Next base: position 778,541 of record NZ_JARUXK010000001.1, read on the forward strand.
GACAGGTTGTACGAGCCGCCGACCGTGTAGATGGTCGCGTTACCCGCGCCGTTGTTGCCGTTGACGTGGTACACCGCCGCGATCAGCGCTGCTGCCGGCGTGGCTTGCCACGTCACGCCGCCCCATTCGTGATCGAGCGTGGTCGGCTGGCCGGGCAACTGGCCCGTCATGCCCGAGCTGCGGATTGCCTGATAAGCGCCCTGTACCTTGAACTGACCGAGGAACAGGTTGAACATCGCCGTGTACTCGCGCGAGTACGCATAGACGCCGTTGCCGCCCGAGCCGCCGTCGATCGGGTTGTACGCGCCGCCGAGCGTACCGTTTGCCGGGTTGCGGATTTCGTCGTACATACCGCGAATCTGGAAGAGGGGCGTCGTGTACGTGATGTACGCGCCCGCTTCGCGGCCTTGCGGCGTCGTGCCGTTACCGTTCCAGTTCGTCGCGTTCGAGAGCGAGTACTGACCGTAGAAGTCGAAGCCCGCGAACTTCGGCGACTGGTACGAAATGTTGTTGCTCGACTGCGGCCAGTTGCGGCCACGCACCAGCGATGCGGACGACCAGTTCGACTGACCGAACGGATCGAAGTCCCATACGCCGTTGGCGATGAAGAGTTCACGACCCAGCAACAGCGTACCGAACTGATTGTTCGCGATACCGACCGTCGCCCAGCGATTGAAGAGGCCGCCGCCGCCCGGGCCTTGACCCGTCATGGTGTTGAAGCTGCCTTCCAACTGGAACACGGCGCGATAGCCGCCGCCCAGATCTTCGACGCCCTTCAAACCCCACAAGCTCGTGCCCCAATCGCCGCTTTCCGCCTTGAAGCGGTGCGAAGAGCCGGTGGCGGGCGCGCCGGCCGGACCGGTCGGCACACCGTTCATGTATTCGAGCCCCGCGTCCAGGCGGCCATACAGCGTCACGCTGCTCTGAGCGTGCGCCCCCGCGCTGAACGCCAGCAGTGCTGCCGACGCGAGCAAAGCTTTCTTCATCATCTCCTCCAACCCTGTCAAGAAATAGAACCCAAGTGCTGCTGTGTGGTTCGATGCGAGCGCACCCAACCGAAAATGTTTTCAGAGGAAGGACACGCGCGGGCTGTAGTGCTAGTGACGATTCGCACGTCGTGGGCGCGAATCTGACCCCGATCCGTCGATCGGTGCCGTTCCTCAGTTTCTTTTGGACTTTTGAAGTAAAACTACTTTTTGTGTACTTCGTTTTGGTACTTTCGTTACCAATTTAACAAATTACGTTATGGTCGCCAAAGAAAAATGACGATCGCCGACCGTTTGTGTCAAAAATGCAATGCCCATGTGCTAGGCAGTCGACCCACAGGATGGGAAATACGCCGCAAAGCCTTATTCCATCAGGGCTTCAGCGGCATGTAAGTTTCGGGGTCAGGTTTGTCGCCTATTGACGCGCGCTCGCCGCGGCGCTAGGTCGAGGCAGGGCGCGAAAGAGGTCTAAAGCCTTGCGGCCGGGCATAAAAAAAGCGCCTCACGGACGCTTTTTTTGGAGTGGAAGGCTGCTTCCGGCAGCGATCGCTTACTTCAGGCTGCCCGACAGAAACTGCTTCAGGCGCTCGCTCTTCGTGTTGCCGAACACGGCATCCGGATGGCCTTCTTCCTCGATGCGCCCCTGATGCAGAAACACCACATGGTTCGACACGTTGCGCGCGAACGCCATCTCGTGCGTGACGACGATCATCGTGCGGCCTTCCTCGGCGAGCGTCTGCATCACCTTCAGCACTTCGCCGACGAGCTCCGGATCGAGCGCGGAGGTCGGCTCGTCGAAGAGCATGACATCGGGATGCATCGCGAGCGCCCGCGCGATGGCCACGCGCTGCTGCTGCCCGCCCGACAGATGCGACGGGTACTGCTTCTCCACGCGCGGCGCGAGCCCGACTTTCTCCAGATAGGTACGCGCGCGCTCCTCCGCTTCTTTCCGCGAAAGTCCGAGCACGTTGACGGGCGCCTCGATCACGTTCTCCAGCACGTTCATGTGCGACCAGAGATTGAAGTGCTGGAAGACCATCGACAGTTTCGAGCGAACCTGCCGCAATTGCTGCGCGTCCGCCGCCTTCAGCGCGCCGGTCTTGTCCTTCATCGTGCGGACTTCTTTCCCGTCGACGAAGATGCGCCCCTGATTCGGCTGTTCGAGAAAGTTGATACAGCGCAGCATCGTGCTCTTGCCCGAGCCCGACGACCCGATGATGCTGATGACGTCGCCGGCCTTCGCCTTCAGCGACACGCCCTTGAGAACTTCGTTGCTGCCGTACTGCTTGTGAATGTCATCGACGAAAAGCTTGTGCTGCTGGGAAATCATGAACGGTCCTTGAGCGGCGGTGAACTTATTTGCCTTGCGGCCGCAAATAAGCGAGCCAGCGATGCTCGGCGCGGCGGAACAGCCACACGAGCGCGAACGAAATGCAGAGGTAGAGCAGGGCGGCGAGGCCGAACGCCTCGAACGACTGATACGTCGCCGAGTTGACATCGCGCGCGATCTTGAGGATGTCCGGCACGGTCGCCGTGAACGCGACGGTGGTCGCGTGCAGCATCAGAATGACTTCGTTGCTGTAGTAAGGCAGCGCGCGCCGCAACGCCGACGGAAGAATCACGCGCCGATACAGCGTGAAGCTCGACATGCCATACGCGCGCGCGGCTTCGATTTCGCCGTAGGGCGTCGCCTTGATCGCACCGGCGAAAATCTCGGTGGTGTAGGCGCACGTATTCAGCGTGAACGCGAGCAGCGTGCAGTTCATCCCGCTTCTGAAGAACTCGGAAAGCAGCATGTGATCGCGCACGACCTGGAGGCTATACAGGCCCGTGTAGCAGAGCAGCAATTGCACATAGAGCGGCGTGCCGCGAAACACGTAGGTATAGAGCCACACCGAACGCGAGAGCAGCTTGTTCTTCGACACCCGCGCGACCGCGAGCGGCACCGAAAGACAAAAGCCGAGGCCGATGGAGATGACGAGCAGCCACATCGTGATCGCGAGACCGGTGATGCGGTAGCCGTCGGTGAAGAGGTAATTCTTCCAGTATTCCTGGATGATTTCGATCATGATCCCTGCCGCCCTGTTATGGACCGATTAGAGGTCGGCCTTGCGCACGCCGATGGAATAGCGCCGCTCCAGCCAGATCAGCACGAGATTCGAGATCGTGGTGATCGCGAGATAGATCGCGCCCGCGAGCAGCGTGAAGAAGAAGAAACGCAGCGTGCCCTTGCCCGCGTCCTGCGAGGCCTTGACGACGTCCGCGAGACCGATGATCGACACGAGCGCCGTCGCCTTGACCATCACCTGCCAGTTGTTGCCGATGCCCGGCAGCGCGAAACGCATCATCTGCGGAAACATGATGCGCGCGAAGGTCTGCCACGGCGTCATGCCGTAGGCCGCGCCCGCTTCGAGCTGGCCGCGCGGCACGGAAAGAAACGCGCCGCGGAAGGTTTCGGTGAAATACGCGCCGTAGATGAAGCCGAGCACCAGAATGCCGGCGAGGAACGGATCGATGTCGATCTGATCCCAGCCCATCGCGTCGGTGAAGAGATTCAGCCAGATCTGGATGCTGTAGAAGAGCAGCAGCATCAGCACGAGATCGGGCACGCCGCGGATGAGCGTCGTGTAGACGGTGCCGACGCCCGCCGCGACGCGGTTCTTCGACAGCTTCGCCGCCGCGCCGATCAGGCCGATCACGAAGGCGAACACGAGCGACAGCACCGCCAGCTTGACGGTCTGCCAGGTGCCCGCGAGGATCAGCGGACCGTAGCCTTGCAACATGGTGATTCCTTGGTAAGGTGCCTGACGTGCATGGAGTGTGACGAGCGCGGCGGTCGGTATTCTAGATGGCCAAAATTGCGAGCAGCCGCTGCTGCTAACCCTGCCAACGTTTCGGATGCGTTTTTCCGGCGCATCGCGGCGCGTTCCGGCGTCTCGCGGGCGTTCCCAACCCGTCGCCGCCCGGAAAAGCGCGGTATTTTACCCGAAGCCGGCCAGGGCGCGAGTTCGAAGCAGGATGTGTCCGATTACATGCATCAGCGGAACGATGTAGTGCCGTGGCGCGCGTTGTTTCGGAAGGGCGTCGCCCTTACATTCTCTCCATCGCAAAACAACGCCTTGGGCGGGAGCAAATACCATGATCGAGATTCGCCGCAGCAACGAACGGGGTCACGCCAACCACGGCTGGCTCGACTCGTATCACAGCTTCTCCTTCGCCGATTACTACGATCCCGAGCACATGCACTTCGGCGCGCTGCGCGTGATCAACGAGGACCGCGTCGCGGGCGGACAGGGCTTCGGCGCGCATGGCCATCGCGATATGGAAATCGTGAGCTACGTGCTCGAGGGCGCGCTCGCGCATCGCGACAGCATGGGCAACGGCTCGACGATCCGTCCCGGCGATGTCCAGCGCATGAGCGCCGGCACCGGCGTGCGCCACAGCGAATTCAACGGTTCGCCGACGGACGCCGCGCACTTCCTGCAAATCTGGATCATTCCGGATGCGCCGGGCGGCGCGCCCGGGTATGAGGAAAAGCGCTTCGCCGACGATGAAAAGCGCGGCCGCCTGCGGGTGATCGCATCGCCGGAAGGCACCGACGGTTCGGTGAAGATCGGCGCGAACGCGCGCATCTTCGCGGGACTTTTCGACGGCGACGAGCGCGCGGACTTCGACGTGCCGGCGGGCCGCCGCGTGTATGTGCATGTGGCGCGCGGCGCGGTGACGGTCAACGGCGAAGCGCTCGGCGCGGGCGACGCCGTGAAGCTCGAAGACGTGTCGAAGGTGACGATCGAGAAGGGCGATAACGCGGAAGTGCTGCTGTTCGACCTCGCCTGATCGTTCCACTGATGTAAAGAAGGCCGCGGAGCGCATGCTCCGCGGCCTTCTTTCATGCGCCGAGACGGCTTACGGCTTGGCCGTGGCGGATGCGCCCGCCGCCGCGCCCGGTGCGCCGTCCGGGCCGCCGCGGTGCTTGCCCCAGCGCTCGTGCATCTTCTGCTCGTGCTCGCGCATCTTCGCGAAGTGCTTCTTCAGCGCCGTGCTGACCGTCGTCTTCTGCTGGTCGTTCAGCGCGTTATAGAAGTTCAACCACGCGGTCGCGGTCTGCTCGCGCAACTGCTCGTTCTGCTGCTCGATCTTCTGATGCGCGGCGTGCATCGCGTTCAGGTCGAGGATCGGCTGGTTTTCCATCGACTTCATCTGATCGTGCATCTGCCTGAAGCTTTCGCGCATCGCCTGACGATTCTGCTTCATCGTCGTGAGCGCGGTCTGCCACAGCTTTTCCTGATCCGCGTTCAGCTTCAACTGGCCGTGCAGTTCGTCCAGCTGCTTCTGCATCCGCATTTCCATGCGGTGGCCGCCGTGACCGCCGGGGCCGCCCATCATGGCCGGACCGCCCGGAGGCGGCGGGGGCGGCGCGTCGTTCGTCGCGGCGTAGGCCGTGCCGAACGTCAGCGCGATTGCGGCAGCGGCGGCGGTGAGGATGCGATATTGCTTGGCCATCTTGATACTCCCTTGATTGTTTTCGAAGCCGAAGCCGCGAAACCTGCATCGACGTACGGGTTGATGCGTGGAGGTCTCGCGCTTGTCGGTGAGACACAGCGTAGGGGGTCGCGGTGCACGGCGTGTTACGGCATGGTTTAGGCTTGTTACGCAGGTTTACGCCTCGCTTTCGTCGTAACACCCCGTAACCCTTATGGCAGGCCTGTCATCAATCGAGGTCTGACGCACGCGCTAAACTCCATTCCATGACTACGCAAATACTTGTCGTCGACGACGACGCCGAACTGCGCGACCTTTTGCGCGACTATCTGGTCCGGCAGGGCATCGAGGTATCGGTGCTGCATGACGCCGGCGGTCTCGAACGCCGAATCGAACGCGAGCGGCCCGATCTCATCGTGCTCGACCTGATGATGCCGGGCGTCGACGGGCTGACCGCGCTCAAAGCATTGCGCGCATCCGGCGACGACATCCCCGTCATCATGCTGACCGCACGCGCGGACGACGTTGACCGCATCGTCGGCCTCGAACTCGGCGCGGACGATTACCTCGGCAAGCCGTTCAATCCGCGCGAACTGCTCGCGCGGGTGCAGGCCGTGCTGCGCCGCCGCCGCACGATTCCGTCCGCCGCGCCGGAGCAGCGCGAACCGTATTCGTTCGGCCGCTTCAGGCTCGACTTCCAGTCGCGCACGCTGCAACAGGACGACAGGCCGCTCACGCTGTCGGGCAGCGAATTCGCGCTTCTGAAAATTTTCGTGAACAACCCGATGCGCACGCTCACGCGCGAGCGCCTGCTCGAACTGCTCCACGGTCCGGAGTACGACGGCACCGATCGCGGCATCGACGTGCAGGTGTGGCGCCTGCGCCGCATCCTGGAAACCGATCCGTCGGCGCCGCGCTTCATCCAGACGGTGCGCGGACGCGGTTACGTGTTCGTGCCGGACGGCGAGCAAAATGCGCCGGGCAATTGACACGCTGTTCGGCCGGCTGGTCGTCATCGTCATCGGCATGTTGGTGTTGTCGCATGTCGCGTGGTTCGCGATCATCCGCTTCGAGCGCGATAACGTGCAGACGCGCTTCGCCGTCGAGGAGGCCGTGTTCCTGGTCGAGGCGGTGCGCCAGCACATCGCCAATACGCCGGATCAACCGCTGCCGCCGCGCGTGCGCCTCGTGGCGCTCGATAGCCCGGACGTGCCGAAGCAGCCCGACGAGGGCACGCCGCCGCCGCTGCAGCGCTTTGTCGAGGATCTGAAAGACCGTCTGCCCGACGGCACCGACGTGCGTCTCAACGAGCCCGGCGGCCCGCCGAGCGTCTGGGTGCACGGCGCGAAGGACGCAGGCTGGGTCGTCGTGCCGGTGCAGCCGCTGCGTCCGCCGCGCTCGCGCGACCGCATGCTCGTCTGGCTCGCGCTGATCTTTTCGACCGCCGTGCTCGCCGCGCTTTTCGGCGCGTGGCAGTTGCAGTCGCCACTGCGCGCGCTCGCGCAGGCGGTCGGGCGCTTCGGACGCGGCCAGCCGACGCCGCCCGTGCCGGAGCGCGGTCCGCGCGAATTGCGGCAGCTCACGCACGGCTTCAATCAGATGGTCCGCGAGGTCTCGCAGACGGAGAACGATCGCGCCGTCATGCTTGCAGGCGTCGCGCACGATCTGAAGACGCCGCTCGCGCGCCTGCGTCTGCGCGCCGAAATGATGGACGACGACAAAATGCGCGATGGCGTCGTGCGCGATGTCGATTCGATGGCGCATATCGTCGACCAGTTCCTCGTGTTCGCGCACGACCGCCCGGACGGCAGCGAGCCGGTTCCCGTCGACGAGCAGTGCGAGCGGATCGCGCGGGCGTATCGCGCGGTGTCGCCGGACGCGCAGCCGATCCGCTTGAAGCTCGAAGCGGGGCCCGCTTTCGCGCTGCCGGCGGCGTCGCTGGACCGGTTGCTGTCGAATCTGCTGGATAACGCCCATGCATACGGCGCGCCGCCGGTCGTCATCGAGACGCGGCGGGAAGCCAAGGGCTGGGTATTGTCGGTGTCCGATCACGGCAAGGGCATCGCGCCGGACGATCTCATCAAGGCGAGCCGGCCTTTCGTGCGGCTCGATCCGGCGCGCGGCGGCAGCGGCCACAGCGGGCTCGGACTCGCGATCGTGGAGCGGCTCGCGCGACGTGCGGGCGGCGAGTGCGAGATCGGCAATCGTGCCGACGGCGGATTGCAGGTCACGATGACCTTTCCGTTCGACAGCGCCACGCGGCCGGTGCAGGAGCGCCGCGCCGGGTCGCAGCACGAAGAGCGCGCGCTGTAACGGCGCGCTCGGTCAGAGAGGCGGAGCGGCGTCAGTCGAACAGGGTTTCGAGCGCGGACGCCGCTTCGCTGTCCACCGTGTTGTACGTCACCGTCGACGCCTCGAAGATGTAGTGCGTCGTGTACTTGCCGAGGCGCGAGAGAATCTCCTCCTGAATCACCTCGGGCGCGAGATCGATCTTCAGGAACCACGTCGTCGACGACAGCCGCGTCTGAAAAGAGCCGTACTCGGCGAGCAGGTGGTCGAACGTTTCTGCGTCCTGATCCCGGCACACGATGACCAGATTTCCCTTCATGCAATCCTCCCGATTCACGCCAGCGGCATTCGATTTCGAACATCGATGATACCTGCGCGATGCGTGCGCGTCGCGGCACGCGCATGACCGTGCGGTGACTCGACGCGCCGGTTCGGCCGGCTACTTGCCGGCCAGCGTGTCTTCGGGATGCCGGGTGGACGGGCCGGGATCGGCGGGGCGCACTTCGCTGCGGTCGCGCCCGCGCGATTTCGCCTCGTAAAGCGCGAGGTCGGCGCGCGAGAGAATCCATTCGAGCGCGTCGTCGGGCGCGAGCTCCGTGATGCCGATGGATACCGACAGCGCCGCGTCGTCCGGCAGATGCGCGCAGTGCTCGTGATGGAAGCGCTTCCGCAGGCGCTCAAGCACGGCGTGCGCGTCGGCGAGTGGGGTTTGCGGCAGCAGGATGCCGAATTCCTCGCCGCCGAGCCGCCCGATCGCATCGCTCGGACGAAGCTGCGCACGGCACACTTCGACGAAATGCTCCAGCGCGCGATCGCCCGACGCGTGCCCGAAGCGGTCGTTGATCTGCTTGAAGTGATCCAGATCCGCGATCGCCACCGACAGCGGGGTGCCGACCGAGCGCGCGAGCTCCACTTCGTGACGCAGCGTGTCGAGGAAATAGCGGCGCGAGAGGGCGCCGGTGAGCGCGTCGTGGCGCGCTTCGGCCGAAAGCAGCGTATTGGCCGACTGGAGCTGTTCAGCGAGATCGCGGGTCGCGCGGTGCAGGCGCCGCTCACGCGAATACGACGTCGCGATCACGATCGCGAGCGTCACGACGCCGAGCATCGTCAGGAACACGAGGAAGCGGTCGCGGCTGTGATTGCGGCTGATCTCCGGCCAGCTCGTGAGCGGATGCACGATATGCGCCGACAGTCCCGAATTGAGACCCGTGCGCTCGTCGTAGAGCGAAGGCACGTTGCTGCCGTTCGCGGCGTAGAAGGTTTGCGCGAGCGCGGGCGCGAGCCAGTGCTCCGAGGCGCGCATCTGCTCGCCGATGTGCGAGATGCGCAGCTCCGGAAACGACTCGCGCCGATAGTGCTCGACGCGTTCGCGCTCCGTCATGCGCGCGATGGGCGCATTGGGCATCGCCTGGTATTCGAGCCGGCCGTCGTGCGCCATTACGACGACGCCGTTTTCATCGGTCACGAAGGTGCCGGCGCGCGACACCCAGTGCCGCAGCCGGTCGATGCTCACTTTGGCGATCACCGCGCCGACCAGGATGCCGTCTTCGTAAGCGGGCGCCGCGATGAAGATGCCCGGCTCGCCGGACAGCCGCCCGACGCCGTACATCTCGACGAAGCCGCCGAGCAGCGCGCGGGCGACATAGCCCCGGGCGCTCATGTCGTAGCCGATGAAGCTGTCGTCGTCGGCGGCGTTGCTCGACGCAATGCAGAAGCCGCGCTCGTTGACGAGCCAGATCGAGTCGAGGCCGGAGAAGCCCTGCGCGTCGTGCAGGAAGTGATTGACCTTTTCGAGCGCGGGGCGCGCGGTCCAGTCCTTGCGGCGTTCCAGTTCCGTCCCGGCCGGGTTCGAGGCATAATTCCGCGACTCCGCGAGCGCGCGCTGCGTGAGGTCCATCTGCGCGAGCGTGGCGGGAATGGCGCGCGACATCGCCAGATCGCTCGCGATGATCTGCGCCATGTTGTCGACGATCGACCCCGCCATCTGACGCTCGGTACGCACCGTCGCCGTCATCTCCTGTTGTACCATTCGGTCCGACAACAAGCCGGCGGCCACCCAGCACGCGCACGCCAACGCGGCGATGCCGAGCGTCGCGATCACACGGTGCAGGATGAGTTTGTTCATCGGACGCGCGCGCATGGGAGGTTCACGCGAGACAAAGGTCGCATGCGCCATGCCGGCCATTCGGCGCGGTGTGCACATGGCGGTCGACGCGGGCGTGTGGATTGCAGCGCGTGATGTCTGCCGTATTCCGGCTTGTGCTCGCAACGGGGCGGCGGGCGCGGCTCAGGCGGTTATTCGGCTCGGATCTGGCGTCTCGCATCGCATCGGCGCTCAAATTATTGTTTGTGATAAGCCCAGATTGGACGATGTTTTTTGCCGCCTATCAAGCGCCATGTCACGGCGTGCGACGTCTGTCCAACACAACGGACGCGCGCCGGGCGCACGCGCTGGCGCTTCTTCGTCGAATAGCGGCGAGCCGCAGCCAAACTGAAAGGAAGCGAAAGCACGAGCGCCGGGCGCATTCGACGCGGGCTGCCCTTCATTTTGCCCGTGCCGTGCCGAAGAGCAACAGAAACATCGCATGATTCGCGTGCCGGACCGCATGAAGGTTGTGCCTGTCACGCGGGTTGGTGTAGTGTCGCGCGGTTCAGAACGGGGATCGTCTGACGCGGCGACTGCCTGGCGCCGCGCTGCGAGCTGAACGTGTCGTCGTTTCGGCGGCTCCGTGCGTTGAGCATGGGGTCGTCCCGGGCAGAGGCTTCTTGCCCGCCTGACGGTTATCTGCCGTCAGAAGCAACATCCCGCGCCCGGCGCGGTCGGAACAAAGCCTTACGGGGAGGGCCTTGCATGGAATTTGGTTTCAATCTGAATCGCACGGCGAATGCGTCGGCGTGGCGGATCCTGCCCAACCGCTGGGATTTCGTCGCGTTCCCGATGATCATCTGCATCATCGCGCTCGCCGCAGTCGGTTTCCACGAGACCCTGGCGCCGATCTCGACCCTGCAGACCCAGGCCATCTCGCTCGACCCCGCGAATCTCCCCGAATACGCGTTGCGCACGACCTTGCGCATGCTGCTGGCGATGGTCGCGTCGCTCATTTTCACGCTGATCTACGGCACGCTCGCGGCGAAGAGCCGGCGCGCGTCGATCGTGCTCGTGCCGATTCTCGACATTCTCCAGTCGGTGCCGGTGCTGGGCTACATCTCGTTCACGGTGACGTTCTTCCTCGCCATGTTCCCGGGGCGCGTGATCGGCGCCGAATGCGCGGCGATCTTCGCGATCTTCACGAGCCAGGCGTGGAACATGACGTTCAGCTTCTATCAGTCGCTGCGCACGGTGCCGCGCGATCTGGACGAAGTCTCGCGCGGTTTTCATCTCACCAACTGGCAGCGCTTCTGGAAGCTCGAAGTGCCGTTCTCGATGCCGGGCCTCATCTGGAACATGATGATGTCGATGTCGGGCGGCTGGTTCTTCGTGGTCGCCTCCGAGGCGATCACGGTCGGCAACCGCACGATCGTACTGCCGGGCATCGGCGCGTATCTCGCGACCGCCATCGGCGAGCGCAATCTCTCCGCGATCGGCTGGGTGATTCTCGCGATGACCGTCGTCATCCTGGCCTACGACCAATTGATGTTCCGCCCGCTCGTCGCGTGGGCGGACAAATTCCGCATGGAGAACACGAGTTCCGGCGACGAGCCGAAGTCGTGGCTGCTCGTCCTGATCCGCCGCACGCGCCTGATTCACCGTCTGCTGGTTCCGGCCGGCTGGATTCTCGCGAAGGCGGCGCGCGTGCCGATCAAGCTGCCGTCGCTGCAGGGCGCGCTGGAAAACGTCGGCCTGCCGCTGCGCGCGAAGGTGCCGTCCACGCGCGCGGGCGATATCGCGTGGGGCACGGCCGTGCTGCTAGTCACGGTGTTCGTCGTGTGGAAGGTCGCGTCGTTCGTCGCGACGGGCGTCACGTGGAGCGAAGTCGGCCACGTGTTCGTGCTCGGCTTCATCACGCTCTTGCGCGTGGTCGTGCTGATCGCGATCGCTTCGGTGATCTGGGTGCCGCTCGGCGTGCTGATCGGCCTGCGCCCGGCGCTCGCCGAGAAGATCCAGCCGCTCGCGCAGTTCCTAGCCGCGTTCCCGGCGAACCTGCTGTTTCCGGTGTTCGTCGTCGTGATCGTGCGCTGGCATCTGAACCCGGATATCTGGCTCTCGCCGCTGATCGTGCTCGGCACGCAGTGGTATATCCTTTTCAACGTGGTGGCGGGCGCGTCTTCCTACCCGAACGATTATCGCGAGGCCGCGACCAACTTCCAGATTCGCGGCTGGCAGTGGTGGAAGAAGTGCATGCTCCCCGGCATCTTCCCTTACTACATCACCGGCGCGATCACCGCTTCGGGCGGCGCGTGGAACGCGAGCATCGTCGCGGAAGCGGTGTCGTGGGGCAAGACGGAGGTTGTCGCGCATGGTCTCGGCGCATATATCGCCCAGACGACCGCCGCGGGCGACTATCCGAAAATCATTCTTGGCATCGCCGTGATGTCGCTGTTCGTCACGCTGTTCAACCGACTGTTGTGGCGCCCGCTATACGCCTACGCCGAAGCAAGACTCCGGCTGGATTGAGGACGAGTTCCGATGCAGAACCTGAAAACTACGCAGACGTCCGCTGCGCAAGACTCGCGGCGACCCCAGGGCACGCCGCCGCGTCTCGGCGCGGAAATCCTGCGCGTCGCGAACGTGAGCCGCGGCTTCAACAAGACGCAGGGCGAACTGCTCGTGCTCGACGATGCGAATCTCTCGCTGCGCGAAGGCGAGATCGTCGGATTGCTCGGACGTTCGGGCTCGGGCAAGTCGACACTTCTGCGCATCATCGCCGGGCTGATCGAGCCGACGGGCGGCGAAGTCACTTATCTGAACGAGCCGTTGCGCGGTCCCGCGAAGGGCGTCGCGATGGTGTTTCAGACCTTCGCGCTGTTTCCGTGGCTGACCGTGCTGCAGAACGTGGAAGCGGGTCTGGAAGCGCAAGGCGTGGCCGCGCGCGAGCGGCGCGAGCGCGCGCTGGCCGCGATCGACCTGATCGGTCTCGACGGCTTCGAGAACGCGTATCCGCGTGAATTGTCGGGCGGGATGCGTCAGCGCGTGGGTTTCGCGCGGGCGCTGGTCGTCGATCCGACCTTGCTGTTGATGGACGAGCCGTTCTCCGCGCTCGACGTGCTCACCGCCGAAAACCTGCGCACCGACCTGCTCGATTTGTGGACGCAAGGGCGCATGCCGATCAAGTCGGTGCTGATCGTCACGCACAACATCGAGGAAGCGGTGTTCATGTGCGACCGCATTCTCGTGCTGTCGTCGAATCCGGGCCGCGTGATGGCCGAGATCAAGGTGCCGTTCAAGCATCCGCGCAATCGCCTGGATCCGGCGTTCCGGCGTCTCGTCGACGATATCTACGCGAAGATGACCGCGCGGCAGATGGGCGAAGCGAAGAAGAAGGGGCTGGAATTGGGAAGCTGGCTGCCCGAAGTGTCGACGAACCTGATGGCGGGTCTCATCGAAACGCTCGCGGCCGAGCCGTACCATGGCCGCGCGGATATGCCGGAAATCGCGCGGTCGCTGCATCTCGAAGTGGACGATCTCTTTCCGATCGCGGAAGTGCTGCAACATCTCGGTTTCGCGGACGTGCGTGAGGGCGACATCTACCTGACGCCGCAGGCGCGTGTGTTCGCGGAGTTCGGCACGCAGGAGCGCAAGATGATGTTCGCGGAGCATCTGCTGCGGCACGTGCCGCTGGCGGCGCGGATCAAGAAGGTGCTGAACGAGCGGCCTGGGCATCGCGCGCCGCGCTTGCGCTTCGAGCAGGAACTGGAGGACTTTCTCTCCGACAAGGCCGCGCAGGAAACGCTCGATGCGGTTATCGACTGGGGCCGCTACGGGGAAATTTTCTCGTACAACGATCAGACCGAGATGCTGAGCCTGGAGGACGTGGAGGCTTGAATTTCCTGTGGATGCAAGCACGCGAAGCGCGGTTGCCGGCGACGGCGCCGCGCTTTTTCTTTGCGCGTTGGCCGTTTGGCTGAATGTTCGCGCGGTGCGTTGAATCGTACCGTTTTCGTCTTGAACAGTGTTGCTGCGTGTGTAAAGCTACACACGCAGCGTTCGGAGACGAGATGGATTCATCGCGCTTGATACGAATGCTGCTGGATGACGGGTGGGAGCGCGTTCGCTCGCGCGGCAGTCATCACCAGTTCAGACACAGGACCAAGACCGGTTGTGTGACTGTGGTTCATCCAAAGAAAGACGTGGCGATCGGGACCGTCAGATCGGTACTCAAAGCCGCCGGATTGCTCAACCGTCTGTATTCGTCGTAACGGAGTTGGACATGGAGTTTGCCCTCGCCATTCACAAGGATCCTGATAGCTGCTACGGCGTGACCGTGCCCAATGTGCCCGGCGTTTTTTCGGCCGGCGATACGATCGACGAAGCGATTCATAACGCCCGGGAAGCCATCTTCTTCCACATCGAGTCGATTATCGAAGACGGCGGGGAAGTCGAAATCACGTCGCGAAGCATCGAGGAACTGATCGTCGATCCCGACTTCGCCACGGCAATCTGGGCCTACGTCGAAGTCGATCTCTCGAAGCTCGACTCGCGTCCCGAGCGCATCAACATCAGCCTGCCGCGATTCGTGCTGCGCAAGATCGACAGCTACGTCGAGGCGCGCCACGAAACCCGCAGCGGCTTTCTGGCGCGGGTCGCGCTCGAAGCGATCGCGAACGGCTGAGACCGCAAAAAAGCGCGGCGCTCGTGACGAGCGCCGCGCGTTCGATATCCAGCCGCGGGAAACCTACTGCAGATTCCCCCAACGCTCGACGGCCGGTTCCGCCGACGCCCATTTCCATCCTTCGGATTGCTGGCAGGCCGTAGCGACGAACCACTCGGCGGGCGCTTTCGCATCGTCGCCATCGACGACCGAGAACGCGAATTCCTTGCAGCTCGCGAGCGCGCTATTGAACTCGCGCAGCACGCGCACCTCGCCGTGGCCGTTCTCGACCGGCAACGTATGCTTGACCTTCCATGGCCGCGTTTCGCCGACCTGCGACATGCCCGCCGTCACCGCGATCATGACCTGCTGATCCTGATGCAGCGATTTCATCGTGCGCGCGACGAGTTCGTCGGTGGCGGCCTGCACCGCGATGCCGACGCCCAGGCCCACAGCCGGGTTCGTCGTGAACGCGCCGGTCGCGACGCCCGCCACCGCACCCGTCGCGGCGCCGATCGATGCGCAGCCGCTCATCGTCACGCACGCGGCCGCGCCGGCAGCGACGAGCCCAAGACGCAGCGCAAAAGATACGTCGAAAGACAGCGTCATTGCAGCGCGCCCCAGCGCGGCGTAGCCGGTTCGGCGGACGCCCACTTCCACTTGTTGCCGTCGCGGCAAACCGATGCCACGTAGAACGCGCTGTCGGCGGGGCGGTCCTTGGTCGCGTCGCGATCGACGGAAAACACGATCTCCTTGCATTCGAGCACGCCGCTGCTGATGGTGCGGCTCACCGTCACGCGGCCTTTTTCGTCGTCCTCGATCGGCACTGAATGCACGGCCTTCCACGGCGCAACCGCGCCGACCGCGAGCGGACCGGCGACCGTCGCAATCTGATCCTGCGAGTAGGTATGCGCGACGCGCTGCGTGTACTGCACGCCCGCGCGCGCGGCGGCGACCGCGCCGAGGCCGATGCCCGTTGCGACGGCGGCGTTGCTGGTGACACTGTTTGCCACCGCGGCGCCCGCGATACCGGCGCCGGCCGTCGCGCCTTCGCTGTAGAGCGAGTTGCATCCGCTGAGACTCACGCAAGCGATGGCGCCCGAAACGATCGCGGCGAGCGCGGCGGCACGCGACCCGCGCCGATGAACCCTGATCTGCATGTTGCTTTTCCTTCGTCTTCCGTTTCCCGACGCTTGCGATCGGGGTTCGAGGGGCTCGAATCTACTTGAGGTACCGCCCTCAAGTCACCGCCCGACAACGCGCAGAGACGAAACGCGCACGCGGGCTCCGCGCATTTTGAAGCATGCTTCTAATTACCGGTTTGAGAAAATTGCAAGAAATTGCAAGCGTGAAGAGCACGTTTCGATCCACGTATCGCTCCGTGCGCGAAAAAAAAGCGAGCGCGGATGTCTGCGCTCGCTTCCCGGTCATGCGGATATCGCCTCGGATACGCTTCAGCTTTCGCTATTCGACGACGCGTCGCTGCCCTCGGTGTCCTCGTTTTCGTACGCGCCCAAGCGGTTGTACAAAGTCTTCAGGCTCACCCCGAGCGCTTTCGCGGCGCGCCGCTTGTCGCCGCCGCAGTGTTTGAGCGTGCCGAGGATGATCTGCTTCTGCGCATCGGCGAGCGGCGTGCCGACCCAGACGTTCATCGCGTCGCCTTGCGTGACGGGCTTCTTCACGCGCGATGCGAGATGCGGATGCGCGATCTCCACCGTCTTCTCCGCCAGAATGAACGCGCGATAAACCGTGTTCTTCAGTTCGCGCACGTTGCCCGGCCACGAATACGTGCGCAGCACGTCGAGCGCGCGTTTGCTGAACACCTTGTTCGTGCCTTCCTGCGCGTTCATTTCGGACAGGAAATGCTGTGCGAGCAGTTCGCGATCCGAATCGCGCTCGCGCAACGGCGGCGCGCGCAGCGGGAATACGGCGAGCCGGTACATGAGATCCTCGCGCAGGCCGTTTTCCTTCACGGCCGCGACAGGATCGCGGTTCGTCGCCGCGATCACGCGCACATCGGAGCTGATGAGATCGTTGCCGCCGACGCGAAAGAACGTGCCTGTTTCCAGCGCGCGCAGCAGCTTGACCTGGCGCACGGGCGACATCTCGGTCACTTCGTCGAGGAAGAGCGTGCCGCCGTTCGCATGCTCGAAATAGCCGATGCGTCCCTGCACCGCGCCCGTGAAGCTGCCTTTCTCGTGGCCGAAGAGCTCGGCCTCGATGAGATTGTCGGGAATCGCACCGCAGTTCACCGCGATGAACGGCGCGTCCTTGCGCGCGCTGTGGTCGTGAATCGTACGGGCGACGAGCTCCTTGCCTGTGCCCGACTCGCCGATGATGAGCGCGGTCGCATCGGTCGCGGCCACGCGCTCGATTTGCGCGTACAACTCCTGCATCACGGGCGACGAGCCATAGAGCAGTCCATAAGACTTCAAGCCCGGCACTTCCCCCGTGTTGCGTTTTCTTTGCGCGGGTGTATCGCCGACCGCGGCGGGCGGCTGATCCAGATCGGTTGACGCCATGTGTCCTGATCGTTCCTGAGTGCTGCGTATGTAGTGGGCGGGCGGCGGACTCGCGCGGGCGCTTCCGGTCGCAATCGGCCTGGCGCGGCTCGGCGCGCGCGAGCGGCGCAACCGTGGATGACCGCGCGCATCGGCATATGACGCGCCCTTGCGCGCTGCCCTTGAGACTCACGCGATCCGTGAGCGTCGTTCCTGGTTGAGCGTCGGTCCAGGCGCGTCTGCATCGGCTGCTTGTTCAGAGCCGGTTCGTTGCAAACGCACCTATCTCATAAACGCTATTTAACCATTCGCAACGACATTGCGGCAATGCGCGGGCCGGCCGTTCGG
Source organism: Caballeronia sp. LZ008 (assembly GCF_031451435.1). Classification (NCBI taxonomy): domain Bacteria; kingdom Pseudomonadati; phylum Pseudomonadota; class Betaproteobacteria; order Burkholderiales; family Burkholderiaceae; genus Caballeronia; species Caballeronia sp. LZ008. The sequence continues at coordinate 795,896 of NZ_JARUXK010000001.1, forward strand.
CGCATTTTGTCTGCATCGCGCGGGCCCTCGCGGCGCTTCCGGAAAGGTTCTCCTTGCCGTACTGAAAATTTACAAGGCGACGGCGTAATTGTTACCCGATCGTCGGCGGGTTCGCCTCCCATCGGCAGTCCTGCGCGGTGTCGCCGGATCTGGCACGAAAACTGCAAGATAGGGCTCACATCGTGACTCATATTCGAAAAATTGCCGACGGGCGCGGTCTCGGAGGCGCACACACGAGGATGGGCGAGAGAGGCAACGCATCATGGAAGACATTTTCAACTTCGACGGGGGCGCACATCCGCGCTCGATTCCCACGCGGCCGGCCCGGACCCGGAAGGAACTCACGGCCGGCGAGCCGATCGACATCTATCACTGGGCCGCTGTCGCGCTCGTGACCGCGCTGATGTGCGCGGTGCTAGGCTATGCGGCGGGCACGCCAGCGCTCGCGCGTGCCGCGAACGTGACGAGCCTCGTGTTCGGCGCGATGGGCGGCGCGTTGATGGCGAGCGGCGTCGTGCGCAGCCTGCGCGCGCGGAGCGCGGCGGGCGAGCGCCTCCGCGTCGCGGGCGTGCCTGTCGCCGAAACGCGCTGACGCGCGCCGACGATCCCGACAAACCCACTTGGGCGAGGACTACATTCCATGAGTCAAACGACTGTCCAGCTTGCGTTGGGCAAGCAAAAGATCATCGAAGACATCAAGGTGCTGCTGAACGACGCGGAGGAATTGCTGCGCTTGTCGGCGACGCTGCCAGGCGAGGGCGTCGATGCGCTGCGCTCGCGTCTGCGCGATCACGTCGATTCGGCGCGCGGCGCGCTCGAAGATGCACAGGCGAGTGCGCAAAGCCGATACCGCGCAGGCGTCGATTGCACCGAGAAATACGTGAAGGACAATCCCTGGCAATCGCTCGGCATGGCGGCGGGCGTCGGTTTTCTGGTGGGACTTCTGGTTTCGCGGTGATTTAGAGCTTTATCGCTCCGGCCGGCTTTCCTGACAGCGGCGATTTTCATTAGACGAAGGAGAGAACACAAATGGCACGGCCTTCAATCGGAATTTTCGGCGCGCTGTTCGCGCTAGGCGGCGTTCTCGCATGGAAGTGGGTGCAGTCTCAGGACGCCGGGCGGCGCACTGCACGCGATCTGAGCCGTTGGGAAGACGAGGGCGGCAAGGTGCTCACGCCCGCCACCGGCGCGAGCGGGCAGGCCGTTAATGGCCACGGTGCGGTCGGCGGCACCGCCGATGCATGGCATTTTCCGCGGAGTTGATTCACTTCAGACATTCGGCCGAATTAATGGTCCGATCAATCAAACGCACGCTGGACCAGCGTGCGTTTTCATCTTGATAAACGCTTATAATCAGTGAAACTTCGGCCATAAGTTGCCTAAATGGAAAAACTTACTTGGGCCGAATCAAGCGTGCAGAAATCGGAAATTATTTTATTTTTCGCGCATTCTGCGTGACGCCGATTATCTTTTTTCGGCCGTAACCGCGAATCGCACCGGCCCGTGCGGCAGCGCCGCCGCGCGGAGAAGACCACGCCGCCACCTGGCGTGTGACCCTGAAACGCTTAGGAAGAATTCGAAACGCAATGCCACACGTATTGATTGTCGATGACGATCCCAGTACCCGCGAGGCGCTAGCCGCGATCATCGGCGAAGACGGATTGACGACGGCCACCGCCAGCGATCTGCGCGAGGCGCGCATCCAGCTCGTGCGGCAAACGCCGGACGTCGTATTCACCGATCTCAAACTGCCCGATGGCACGGGCGTCGACCTGTTCGAGGATCTCGATCCGCGCTCGGGCGTCGAGTTCATCGTCATTACGGGACACGCGACGGTGGAATCCGCCGTCAGCGCGCTCAAGATGGGCGCCGCCGACTACCTCGTCAAGCCGATCAACATGCAGCGCGTGAAGGCCATCCTTTCGCGCCTGCCGCGCGCCGGCGACCTGAAAGCGGAAATCGGCACCTTGCGCGGCGAATTGCGCCGCATGGGGCGCTTCGGTCTGATGCTGGGCAATTCACCTGCCATGCAGACCGTCTACGACCAGGTCGGCCGCGTCGCGCCGACGGCGGCATCGGTGCTGCTCATCGGCGAGTCGGGCACCGGCAAGGAAGTCGCCGCGCAGACGCTGCACGAGCTCTCGCTGCGCCGCAAGCATTCGTTCATCGCGGTGAACTGCGGCGCGATCTCGCCGAACCTGATCGAATCGGAGATGTTCGGCCACGAGCGCGGCTCGTTCACGGGCGCGGATCGGCAGCACAAGGGTTATTTCGAACGCGCGAACGGCGGCACGCTGTTCCTCGACGAAATCACCGAAATGCCGATCGAGCTTCAGGTGAAACTGCTGCGCGTGCTGGAGACGGGCATGTTCATGCGCGTCGGCACGACCAAGGAAATCGAGACGGACGTGCGCCTGATCGCCGCGACCAATCGCGATCCCGAGCAGGCCGTGCTCGAAGGCAAGCTGCGCCTCGACCTTTATCACCGTCTGAACGTGTTCCCGATCAACCTGCCGCCGCTGCGCGAGCGAGGCAAGGACGTCGAGCTGCTCGGCCAGGCGTTTCTCGACGAACTGAACGCCCGGTACAACACGAAAAAGGATTTCCCGCCCGCCGTCCGCGAGATGCTGGCGTCGTACAACTGGCCCGGCAACGTGCGCGAACTGAAGAACTACGTGCAGCGCGCGTACATCATGTCGGCGTCGGACTCGGACAGCACCGCGACCGTGCCGCTGCAGATTTCGCTTTCGAAGCCGTCGGCGGGCACGGCGGTGACGATTCCGTTCGGCACGTCGCTCGCGCAGGCCGACCGTCAGCTCATTCTGGCGACGCTCGATCAGTGCGGCGGCGTGAAGACGCGCGCGGCGGAAATCCTCGGCATCAGCCTGAAAACGCTCTATAACCGGCTCGTCGAGTACGGCGAGGATGCGAACAAGGCTGCCGTCGGCGAAGGCGGCGACATAAGCGATTCCGACAGCGAAAATCCCTGAACTTCGCGTATCTTTAGACAAATCGACGCCTGCGGCTTGTAAAACCGCAGGCGTTTTTCATTGGCAGGCACGTTTTCTACGCCGATAATGTCTCAGAAGCGAACGTAGCCGATGTGTCTCAGGGGCATGGCCCTTGCTGCCGATCGAATGACATCCGCGCAGTCGCGCCAGTGCGTGTCGCGGATGGGAAAAGTACGATCACAAGACCGCAAGGAGCCCATCATGTCACTCAACATGTCGATCCGCGCTTCCGACGATGCCCGTTTCGAAGCTCAGACGCCGCAGCCGCCGGACCCGCCGGTGACGCCGCCGGACCAGCCGCCGCCCACGCCGATTCCGCCCGACACCAATCCGGACCCGACGCGCGAGCCGCCCGAACCGCCGTCGCAGCCGATCGGCGATCCGCCGCCTGGACCGGGCGATCAGCCGCATGTGCAGTAGCGTGTCAGAACGATGTTGAACCGCAGACGTTGGACAATGCCCAGAATTCGTGCAAGGTTTGAATAAGTTTCCATCCCGGACGTAGGGATTACAACAGATGACGCAACGATGACCGGCGACACGTTCTGTCGCCGGTCGTTTTTTCTGAAGCCGCGCTCATCGCAGCGCATCGGTCCGACGCCGCCGACGTCACTATCGCGACGGCCTTCTTACCTGGAGGCATCATGAGGCATCCCGCACTTCGACGCTCCGCGCGTCATTCTTCCAAGCGCGAAGCGCGCGCCGAAGCCGCCAAGTCGGCCGGCACGCAGAGCGCGTCCGCACCGCCCGCCGAACACGATCCCGCCTCGCAGAACCGCCCCGCGCCTGGCGTTCCGCCCGATGGCGAACACAATCAGGGCGGCGTGCGGCGCGAAGGAATCGACTATCAGCGCGATTTGGGCTCCGAGCAGGACTCGTGATTTCAGCCGGCGGCAGCATCCGGCAAAAGAACAAAAATTTCTACGCGGCGCGCCTTCGCCGCGTGTTTTCGTTCGTCCGTAACATCTCCATACAAACTTTCGTTTACAAAAACCAACAAAAAGGCACAGCTTTTGCATACCCTTGATCGCCAATTCGAGCATGCAACGACAACTGATGAGGTGATGCTGTAATGAGCAGATTGATCGTGGTATCGAATCGCGTCGCACCGATCCAGGAAGGCAAGCCCAGCGCGGGCGGCCTCGCGATCGGCGTTCTGGACGCGCTCAAGGAGACTGGGGGCGTGTGGTTCGGATGGAGCGGCGAGATCGTCGGCGAATCGGGCGCGCCTGTTCTGGAGAACAGCGGAAAAGTGACCTACGCGACCGTCGGCCTGACGCGCCGCGATTACGACCAGTATTACCGAGGTTTCTCGAACGCCACCCTGTGGCCGACTTTTCACTATCGCAACGACCTCTCGCGCTTCGATCGAGAGGAGTACGCGGGCTACATGCGCGTGAACGCGAGTCTTGCGGCCAAGCTGAAGACGCTGCTCAAGCCCGACGACATCATTTGGGTGCACGACTATCACATGCTCCCGTTCGCGCAGGAGCTGCGCAAGCTCGGCGTCGCGAATCCGATCGGCTTCTTCCTGCATATTCCATTTCCGGTGCCGGAGATGATGCGTACGGTTCCGCCGCATGAGGAACTGATCGCGGCGATGTGCCAGTACGACGTCGTCGGCTTTCAGACGGATGCCGACAAGCAGTCGTTCATCGATTACGTGGAACGCACGAGCCGCGGCCACTACAACGACGACGACGGCATGCTTCAGGCCTTCGGCCGCATGCTCAAGGTGGGCGCGTATCCGATCGGCATTTATCCGGACGCCATCGCCAAGGCCGCCGAGCAGTTCTCGAACCGCAAGCCGGTGAAAAGCCTGCGTGACAGCATGCGCGGCCGCAAGCTCATCATGAGCGTCGATCGTCTCGACTACTCGAAGGGTCTCGTCGAGCGCTTTCAGGCGTTCGAGCGCCTGCTGCTGAATGCGCCCGGCTGGCATGGGCGCGTATCGCTCGTGCAGATCGCGCCGCCGACGCGCTCGGACGTGCAGACCTATCAGCGCATTCGACAGAATCTGGAAGGCGAGGCGGGGCGCATCAACGGACGTTTCGCGCAGCTCGACTGGACGCCGATCCAGTATCTCAACCGCAAATACGAGCGCAATCTGCTGATGGCGCTGTTCCGGCTCTCGCAAGTCGGCTACGTGACGCCGCTGCGCGACGGCATGAATCTCGTCGCGAAGGAATATGTCGCGTCGCAGGATCCGGCCGATCCGGGCGCGCTCGTCCTGTCGCAGTTCGCGGGCGCGGCGGACCAGTTGCCGGGCGCGCTCGTCGTCAATCCGTTCGATCTGTCGCAGATGTCCGAAGCGCTGGAGCGCGCATTGTCGATGCCGCTCGCCGAACGCCAGGCGCGTCACGCCGACATGATGGCGCCGCTGCGCGAGAATAATCTTTCGGTCTGGCGCGATTCGTTCCTGTCGGACTTGCGCAGCGTCGCGACGGCGACTTCCGTCACGGAGAAAACCGTCAAGACCGTGAAGCAGGGCGCGTCCGAAGCCAAGCGGCCGGCCGCCAAGGCCTGAGCGCTCCGATTCGCCGATAGAGAAGAACCCGCGCTTCGAAAGAAGCGCGGGTTTTTTACGCGCGGAACGGGACTTGCGGATTCATCGTGGACACGAACGAAGGAGGTCATGATGAGCGGAAGCACATTGAACCCGCCCGAAGACGACGGCGCGGAATACGGCAAGGGACACGGCACCGGCGCGCTCGGCCCGAGCGACTCGTCGGATAGCGGCTCCGACGTGCAGGGCGAAAAGCGCTATCCCGGCGACATCGAGGACGAGCTCGACGCCCACGCGCTCGGGCAGTCCGAGGCGGAGCTGAACAGCGATACGGACCGCTTCGGCACGGGCGAGGCGGCATCGGCGGATGGCGACAACAATCTGGAAGCCGATGCCGACATCCTGCCCGACGAAATCGAGGACGAAACGCGCGATCTCCCCGACGAGGACGCCGACCCCGCAGCCGATCGATCCTGACACGCATCGGCTGAGGCACACTGCAAGCGGCGCGCTCCGGACGGAGCGCGCCGCTTTTTACACGCGCTTCGCATCGCGGGGCTAACATCGTCGGATTGCTCCCAGTCACGCTCACGATGGATCAGGACGTCTCCGCCACACAATCCGCGCCCGTCGCATCGGGCCGCACGTCGCGCTTCGGCTGGCTTTCGTGGATCGTCGATCCCGTCATGCAATGGTCGCAGGACCACTGCCTGATGTTCTCGGCGGCGATCGCGTTCTTCGCCGCGTTCTCGCTTGCGCCGACACTCGTCATCGTGATCGCGGTGGCGAGCGTCTTCTTCGGCGCCGATGCCGTGCAAGGCAGGCTCTTCGACGAAATCAGCGGCGTCGTCGGCGTCGATGCGGCGCACGCGCTGGAAGCGATCGTCGCGAACGCGTGGCACGCGGACATCGCGCGCAGCACGGCGATCCTGTCGCTCGCGGGCGTGCTGATCGGCGCATCGGCGACATTCTCGTCGCTGCACAGCGCGCTCAACGTCATCTGGCCGACGCCCGCCGTGAGCACGCGCGAAAGCATCGTCACGCTGCTGCGCGTGCGGCTGATGTCGTTCGGGCTCGTGGTCGGTTCGGGTTTGCTGGTCGCGGTGCTGCTCGTGCTCGACGCGCTCGTCGAGTTGCTCGGACATTGGGTGCTGGGCGATGGCAGTCCGTTCGTCGTGCTCTCGGGGCTGACGCGACGCGCGATATCGCTCGGCGTGCTGATGATCGCCTTCACCGTGCTGCTCAAATTCCTGCCGACGACGCGCATGCTCTGGCGCGATGCCGCGCTCGGCGCCGCCGCCGCCGCGATGCTTTTCGAAGCCGGCAAGCGCCTCTTCGCGTTCTATCTCGCGCACGCGGGCACGGCGAACATGTTCGGCGCGGCCGGTTCGCTCGCGATCATCCTCATGTGGCTGTACTACTCGGCGGCGGTGTTTCTGCTAGGCGCGGAGCTAGCGGCGACGGCGGCGAGGAAGCGCACGCATCGCGCATCGGGCTGGCGTTGAGCATCAATGAAAGAGGCCGTCCGCGAAGGGACGGCCTCTTCAGCAGTTACCCGCTGTGATGGGTGAAACGCCTTACGCCTGACGACGCAATTCCGCAGGCGGCACCTTCATCAGATGGCGATACTTCGCTACCGTCCGGCGCGCGACGATCACGCCCTGATCGGCGAGCATCTTCGCGAGACTCACGTCGGAGAGCGGATCGCGCGTGTTCTCCTTCGAAATCATTTCCTTGAGCAGCGCGCGCACGGCCGCGGCCGAACACGTGCCGCCGCTTTCCGTCGACAGCTCGCGCGGGAAGAAGTGCTTGAACTCGAAGATGCCGCGTGGCGTCGCCATGTACTTGTTGCCCGTCGCGCGCGAGATGGTCGATTCGTGCAGGCCGAGTTCATCGGCGACATCGCGCAGCACGAGCGGCTTCAGCGCAATTTCGCCGTAATCGAAGAACGCCTTTTGATGCGACACGATGCATTCGGCCACGCGCTGAATCGTCGTGAAGCGCTGCTGCGCGTTGCGAATCAGCCAGCGCGCTTCCTGCAACTGCTGCGCGAGCGGCGAACGGCTCGCGCCGGCCGACTGCGCGAACAGTTCCGCGTACATCCGATGGATGCGCGCACGCGGCAACACCGCCGGATTGATCGTCACGACCCACTGCTTTTTCACCTGACGCACGATGACGTCGGGCACGACGTAGTTGTCCTCGCTCGACCCGTAGTTCTCGCCCGGTTTCGGATCGAGGCGGCGTACGAGCGCGCACGCGATGCGCAGTTCATCCGCGCTGCAGCCGATCTTCTTCTGCAGTTCCGCCTGCTCGCGGCGTGCGAGGCGCTCCAGATGATGCGCGACGATTTCCATCGCAACGGCGCGGCCCGGCGTGTCCTCGTCGAGCGCCTGGAGTTGGAGCGTCAGGCATTCCGAGAGATTGCGCGCGCCGACGCCCGGCTTGTCGAGCGATTGCACGAGCTTCAGCGCGATGTTGAGTTCGTCCTCGTGAAGCGCGGGTTCGATCTCCACGACATTCGCGAGGTCGCTCAAGTCCTGCCGCAGATAGCCGTCGTCATCGAGCGCTTCGATGATGAGCTGCGCGATGGCGCGATCGCGTTCGTTCAATTGATAAAGGCGCAGCGCGTCGTGGAGCGTTTCGTGCAACGAAGGTTCGATGCGAACCCAGTCGGCGGGATCGGAGCCTTCGCCGTCACCGTTGTTGCGCGACGCGCCGCGGCCGAACGGATCGGACGAGAATTCGCTGACGGAATCGTCGCGCGAGCCGGAATCCACGTTCGTTTCGGCTTCCATGCTCGCTTCGGGCGCGAGCGGCGTCTCGGTGGCGTTGTCGGATGTGGTCGACAGGGTCGAGTCGGACATCGAGCTGCCGTTGTCGGCGCCGAGCGCGTTGTCCTCGGTCTGGGACTCGTCGTATTCGAGAAAGGGGTTGGTATCCAGTGCGTTTCGCAGTTCCTGCTGGAACTCGAGCGACGAGAGTTGCAGAAGGCGAACCGACTGTTGAAGGCGCGGCGTGAGTGCGAGCGTTTGCTTCGCGCGTAGTTCGAGTGTAGGCGGCATTGCTTGCTAATCCTCGATTGTTCCAGACGTGATGGGCAGGTTTGCGACTACTAAAGCAACAGCCATGCCATCGAACGTTAAGGTCGTGCAGGGACTACGTTTTTCCTCACCCGCCCCCTTCTTTTGAAGCCTTTCCGAGGCCGCTTTCACGCAGTTTTTACACGCGCTCAGACAAAACCGCTGCGGGTTTCAGGCGCGTCGCGTTGCGTGCGGGCAAGCCTTCCGATGAACGTCGAAGATTTGTTCGCCTACGCACTCAGGCCTTGCCGCGCGGGGCGTTCAGGACGCTTCGGCTTCGGTCGGCTCGCGCGGCCGCCGGATCTGGCACGCAAGTTGCGGATCGAAGTTCACGATCCGCGTGCTACGGCGCGGACGTCATCGAAGAGCCGCGTCTAGCACGGAATGCGTGAACGCGGCGTCAGACCAAAATCGAAAAAAGGGAGTATCGACATGAAGACGACTCAAATCCTGAAGGCAGCCGGCGGTATCGCGTGCGTGGTGTTCGCGCTCAACGTCGGCGCACAGACCAACGCAGCGTCGTCGACGAGCGGTTCCGGCACGTCGATGGGCCAGAAGGTCGACGACAGCGCGATCACCACCAAAGTGAAGGCCGAACTGCTCGGCGCGAAGAACGTCAAGTCCACGCATATCCACGTCAAGACGCACGCGGGCGTCGTCTCCCTGACGGGCACGGTGCCGTCGGCGGAAGACAAGACCGCCGCCGAAGAAGTCGTCTCGAACGTCTCGGGTGTTGCTTCCGTGAAGAACCATCTTAAAATTGCCGCCAAGTAATGGCATAGTTCGTATGCCCGGCTTCGCCTCGGCGGGCCGCGGTTGAGTGCCAGCAGTACCGGAACCCGCGCGGGTTCGACGATTCGCCGCAAAAGGCGATGACTCGGACGAAGCGCGGGTTCTCGCTTGGAGGCATCGGTTCACGTTTTCGTCGTCCGGTGCTTCAGTCGCAAGTTCTCGCAAGACGCTTCACCAGTGCGCAGCACCTCGCAGCACTTCGAAACTCAAAAACGAGACGGCCGTTCAGGTCGACACTCAAACAGGCGGCTCACGAATGCGCAGTAGCCCGGCGTTCAGAGGCCCCGGCAAAAAGGAGCTCTTCATGAAGACGAAAAAGATGGCATTGATCGGCGCGCTCGCGCTGGCATTCTCGACGACGGCATTCGCCCAGGCAGCCTCCGATGCGGCAGCCTCGGCGCCGGTGGCGAAGAAGCAGAAGGGCACCAATCTGCATCAGCAGAACAAGGCGCACAAGCTGCACGGCGCATCCGCAGCGGCGGCGGCTTCGGCGCTCGGCACCAATGACAAGGGTCAGCCGCAGTAACCCGCGTCGTACTGTCGCTTGACGAACAAACGGCCGCTTCGTGCGGCCGTTTGCTTTCGAAGCGGCCCGGAAAGCCGGGCCGCGTGCTTCACCGCGTCAGCATCAGGACTTCGCGGCTGCGTATTGATCGCGCAGATCGCGGATGCGGTCGTGATTCTCCAGCACGCCCTGATACTGGCGCTCCACCACGGCGCGGACATCGGCGGGCAGGTCCTTGTCGAGCGCCTCGCGATAATTCTTCTTCGCTGCATCCTCGCCGCGCTCGCATTCGGCGAGGATCGCGTGATCGCTATGGCCGGTTACGGCCGACTTCACGTCGACCCAGCCGCGATGCAGCGCGCCCGACACCGACCCGCCGGTTTCGGGCTTGCCGCCCAGGCGTGCAACGATGTCCTGCAATTCGCGCGCGCCCTCTGCGCACTTTTGCGCGCGATTCTGAAACAGCAGCTTGAGGCTTGGATCACGCGTATCCTCGGCGGCCTTCAGAAAACCCTTTTCGCCGTCCTTCGAGGTTTCGACCAGATCGTTGAGTACCGATACGACATTCGTGCTCATATGAGACCTCCTTTTCGTTAGGACATTGCCACTGCGCAACCCCTGCGGGATGCGGCTCGCGGATTCATGACGCACGCGGCGTGCCCGATCGCGGGCCGCGCGGCATACGCCTTGCTGCCGTCACCGCACTACAGCGCGCGACCGGTTCGGGACGTGCGCACGACAAGGCAACAGGAGAACGCAGTGAAATTTTTCAACCGGCTCGCGCATCGCGAGTTTCTGGTGCTGGCGGCTGTCGCCGCATCGGCGCTGACCTTGCATATCCGACAAGAAAGCATCGACGCGCACGCGCGCTCGACACACGTTTCGCGCGCGGAATACGGACGCATCTGCGAGCCGCCCGTCGCACATGCGGAGAAGGCGCGCGTCCTGCCGGCCGACTGCGCCATTCGCGCCAACGTGCAGCCGAATCGGCCGAACGCGCCCTGGGTCTAGCACAGACGAAAACGCCCGCACGAAGCGGGCGTTTCATGGATACGGCGCGAAACTACGATCACACGCGCGATTGCGCGAACTCGCCAGCCGGTTGAGGCGGCTTCAGCGGATCGAAGTCGCTCCAGCGGCCTTGTTGCCAGCGGCCCGACGCGCGTTCGATGTCCATTCCGCCTGCTTCACGCAGCACCGCCGCGGCCTGATCGTGCGTTTCCGGCGATACGTGCACGGCCACCAGCACGCCCGCATGACGCGCGGGCTCTTCCGCTTGCGCCGCGCCGTGCGGCTTCTTCTTGGTATGCGACATCGCGCCGACGAGCGATCCGACGTACGCGCCGACGCCCGCCGCGATCACCGAAACCAGCAGCGGCGCCTTGAAGACGGCGAAGATGGCGGCGCCGATGACCGCGCCGACCACCGCGCCGATCGTCACGCCCTTGCCGGCGCCCTTGGGCGCGCCGCTCGCACCCGCATCGGTGCCGACATCGCCGCCGATCGGATGGCGTGCGTGCTGGCCGCTCGGATTGACGAAGAAAAGCGTCACGTCTTCTTCCAGGAAGCCGCGCGCAAAGAGCTTCTGCGCTGCCGTTTCGGCCGCGCGAAAAGTCTGAAATCGGCCCGCAATGATCAGGGACATGTTCCCTCCTTGTTGGCTTGGGTTTTGGGAATGCGTCGTTCAGACGACGAGGCCGCTCACTCGGGCTCCAGGCCGGCGACGCGGAACAATCCGCTCCTCAGCACGGCGGGCTGGCCGCCGTTGTCGTCGAGCACTTCGGCGCACACCGCGCGGATGCGCGACGCGCCTTGTTCGAACGCGGCGAGCAGATCGTCCTCGCGCGGCGATTTCGCGCCGAAGTGATCTTCGAGGGCTTCGGCGGTGATCGAGCAGACGACCGGCTCGCCGTCGATGAGCGCGGCGAAGTGAATCGCGAGATCGTCGCCGTCGTAGACAGGCGGTTCGTCGGCAAACGTGATGTGCATGGTCGAGTCCTCATAAGCGGGACGGGAAACGGAACGCAAGGCGGCGCGACCGGCGACGTGCGCGATCCTCATGACGCCGCCTTCGCTTTTGCGAGCTGCTGCGCCATCTCGTAGTGATGGCTGATGATCGGCAACGCCTTGGTCGCCGCGGCTTTCAGCGCGGTGTCGTTGCCGGTTTCGCTCTCTTTTCTGAACAGTTCGACGGCCTTTTGATGCCCGCCCACGGCCACCTTTTCAATATAGGCCTTGTCGAACTCGGCACCCTGGAGATTTTGCAGGCTGCCGATCACGGCGGTATCGGCGGCGGGCGGCGCGGTGATGCCGTGACGCTTCGCGAGCACGTCGAGATTGCGCGCGAGCTTCGTGTGATCGACGATCATTCGCTGTGCGAACTCCCGCACCTGCCGGTCGCTCGCATGCGTGAGCGCGAGCTTGCTCGCCGTGAGTTCGGTTGCGCCCGCCTGACCCGCGTCCTGCAGGAATTGCTGATCGATGGGCGAGAGCTTCTCGCTTGGCGTCTGTGCCTGCGAGAGCGGCGCGAAAGCAGCGGCGAGCGACAGCACGATCACGCGCGTCACGGATGGAAAGTATCTCGGCATCGGCGAGCCTCCGATGAACATGCGCTCAGGCGCGCGCCTTGCCGAGCGCGTCGATCAGCGCCTTGTTGAACGCCGGAATATCGTCGGGCTTGCGGCTCGTGATGAGATTGCCGTCGATCTGCACTTCCTGATCGACCCACGTTCCGCCCGCGTTGCGCACGTCGTCCTGCAGGCTCGGCCAGCTCGTCATCGTGCGGCCCGCGACGATGCCAGCCGAGATCGGCAGCCAGCCGCCGTGGCAGATCACTGCGATCGGCTTCTTCGCGCGGTCGGCGTCCTTGACGAAGGCTTGCGCTTTCGCGTCGAGACGGATCGCGTCGCCGTTGACGACGCCGCCCGGCAGGACGATAGCGTCGTAGTCGGCGGGATTGGCGGCGTCGAAGGTCACGTCGACATCGACCTTGTCGCCCTTGTCGACATGCTTGAAGCCCTGAATCTGACCGGCTTTCTGCGATATGACGTCCACCTGCGCGCCCGCTTCCTTGAGCGCGCGTTGCGGTTCCACGAGCTCGGCCTGCTCGAAGCCGTCGACGGCGAGAATCGCGACCTTGCAACCGTTGAGGGAATTGGCCATGAACACACTCCTTATTGCTGATTTCGACTCTTCCGCGCGTGCGGAATCCATGGTCGAAGTTCAGCAAAGGCTGTGCCCAGCGGAACGGCCGGGCGGCCTTGAGCGGGAAGGGCGGATCAGGCGGGCTCGACGCTGCGTTTGCCCGTCAGACGCAGCACGCTGACGACCGCTGCGGCAGCCGCGAACACGGCTGCGACGCCGAGCGCGATCACCGGGCCTTGCTTGGGCGCGACGCCGAAGATCAGCGCGACGAGCGCGGCACCGAGCGTCTGACCGGTGAGGCGCGCGGTGCCGAGCATGCCGCTCGCGCCGCCGCTGCGATGACGCGGCGCGGAGGCGAGCATCTGACGATTGTTCGGCGACTGGAACAGCCCGAAGCCGAGCCCGCACACGGCCATGCGCCATGCGACGTCGAGGGCCGTCGGATGCGCGCCGACGCTCGCGAGCAGCACGAGTCCGACGGTCAGTATCGCGAGACCGATGCCGCCGAGCAGGCCGGCCGAATACCGGTCCGCGAGCACGCCCGCGAGCGGCGCGACGAACACGATCACGAGCGGCCACGGCGTCATCAGAAACCCGGTCTCGACCTGGCCCATGCCGAAATTGTTCTGCAAAAGGAACGGCAGCGAAACGAACGCGAGCATCTGCGCGCAGAACGAACACACCGACGCGCCGACCGACAGCGCGAACACCGGAATGCGCAGCAGATCGACGGGCAGAAGCGGCGCGCTTTGCGTCAGTTGCCGCTTGACGAAGAAATAGCCGATGACCGCCGTCGCGATGAATTCGGCGACGAGATACGGCCGATGCTCGCCGTGCCCGATGTCGTCGACGGCAACGATCGCGAGGCCGAAAAAGAGCGCGTTCATGATCGCGCTGATGTAGTCGTACGGCTGCCGATGCCCCGGCGTGCGCGGCATCGCGTTCCAGCCGATGGCGAACGCCGCGACGCCGATCGGCACGTTGATCGCGAAGAGCCACGGCCACGTCGCGACCGAAAGCACGCCGGACGCGACGGTCGGCCCGATCACCGACGAGATCGCCACGACCGTCGCGTTGATCGACACGCCGCGACCGAGCTGATCCTGCGGATAGATGATGCGCACGAGCGCCGTGTTCACGCTCATGATGCCTGCCGCGCCGAAGCCCTGGACGACGCGCGCGATGGTGAGCGTAGCGAGCGAGCCCGACAGCGCGCACGCGAGCGACGACAGCGTGAAGAGCGCGAGCCCCGTCATGTACACGCGCCGGTAGCCGATGCGGTCGCCAAGCGAGGCGAGCGGCAGCAGCGATATGGTGATCGTGAGCTGATACGCATTGACGATCCAGACGGAGTCGGCGGGAGACGCGTTCAGATTGCGCGCGATGGTCGGCAGCGCGACGTTGGCGATGGCGCCGTCGAGCACCGCGAGCGTGATGCCGAGCGCGACGACGGCAATGGCCCAGTATCGCTGGGGCAGCGGCAGACCTTTATCGGAGTCCATCGATGGGCGGGAAGTGGCGGGCGGCGCATCGTGTGTCGCGCCGTTTTTTCGAATGGCCAGGACGAAGACGCCGCCACGCGGGGCCGCGTCTTCGCCCGCGTGCTTACTTCAGTTCGTAGAGGCCGGTGTAAGTTGCCGAATCGATCTCGTTGAGATGCGTCATGAAGCGCGCGACGGCATTGGTCACGTTGCCATCGAGCGGCAGGCTTTCCGCCGAGAGCGCGTGGATGCGAAAGATGTAGCGATGCGGCTTGTCGCCACGCGGCGGCGCCGCGCCGCCGAAGCCGACCGTGCCGTAGTCGTTGCGCAACTGCAGCGCGCCTGGCGGCAGCAGGCTGCCGTCGGCCTTGCCGGCGTTGCGCGGCAGCGAGCGCACGTCGGGCGGAATGTTGACGACGATCCAGTGCCAGAAGCCGCTGCCGGTCGGCGCGTCGGGATCGTAGACGGTGAGCGCGAGACTGCGCGTTTCGGCGGGCGGATCTTCCCATTGCAGCGCCGGCGATACGTTCTCGCCCGAGCCGCCGAAGGCCTGCTGGTCGAATTCCTGCGCGCGCGTCATGAAGCCGTTCGCCGGAAATTCGTCGGACCAGATGCGGAAATCAGCCATGAGAGTCGAGCCTCCTTCTTATAGCGATGTGGATGGATGCGGCACGGCGCATCGGACTGCGTGGCGCCGCGAGCCTCGCGTGAGCCGGTGCAGCAAACGTGCCCGAGGCGGCAAGGCGAAGCCAGTCGAGTGTAGCATCCGCCCCCGATATCCCGCATGAGCGCGAATGCCGCTGGACGGAATGCGCGAAGACGGCCGGAAGCGGGCGATCGAGCCCTCGAAATATGACGCGCGTTACAATAATGAGATGAATTCAGCCGGCGCGAGCCGAAAGGACGACCATGCCAAACGACCCGCGCCGCGCTGCCGGTCAATTCGTGCCGGCGAGCATGCCGGCGGACGACGCCGACATGTTCGAGCTCGCGCCCGTTTCGCTCTGGCTCGAAGATTTCAGCGCCGTGCGCGAGCAGTTCGAACGCTGGCGCGCGGCGGGCGTCGCCGATCTGCGGTCGTTTCTCGCGGAGAATCCCGGGCGTATCGCGGAGTGCTCGTCGCGCATTCGGGTCGTGAAGGTCAACCGGCGCACGCTGTCGCTCTTTCACGCGAAGGATGTCGATCATCTCGTGCAGAACCTCGATCGCGTGTTCCGCGACGACATGCTCGCCACGCACGTCGACGAACTCGAGCAACTCTGGGCGGGTCAATCGCGCTTCGTCAGTCAGACGGTCAACTACACGGTCGACGGCAAGCGTCTCGACGTGCTGCTCAAGGCGGTCGTGCTGCCGGGACACGAGGACACATGGAGCCGCGTGCTCGTCACGATCGAGGACATCACCGAGCTCGAAGCGATGCGCCGCAGCGCCGCCGCGAGCGAGCTCTATGCACGCGGGCTCTTCGAGCATTCGCCGGTGTCGCTGTGGGTCGAGGATTTCAGTTCCGTCAAGTCGTTGCTGGACGATGTGCGCGAGCGCGGCATCGTCGACTTTCGCACTTTCACGAACGTGCACCCGGAGTTCGTCGAGCGCTGCATGCAGGAGATCCACGTTCTCGACGTCAATCAGCACACGCTGCGGATGTTCGCCGCGCCCGACAAGGCGACGCTGCTCGCGCGCCTGTCCGATGTGTTCCGCGACGACATGCAACAGTACTTTCAGGAACAGCTCATCGATTTGTGGGACGGCAAGCTCTTCCAGCAGCGCGAAGTGCTGAACTATTCGCTCGAAGGCCACGAGGTGCACGTGCATCTGCAGTTCTCGGTGTTTCCGGGGCACGAGGCGCGCTGGGATCTCGTGCTCGTCGCGCTGACGGATATCACCGCGCGCAAGAAGGCCGAGGCGTATCTGGAGTTTCTCGGCAAGCACGACGTGCTCACGAAGCTCAAGAATCGCTCGTTCTATATCGATGAGATCAATCGTCTCGAACGCAAAGGCCCGTTCCCGGTGACGGCGATCGCCATCGACGTGAATGGCCTTAAGGCCGTCAACGATCAACTCGGCCACGCCGCCGGCGATGCGCTTCTGCGGCGCGCCGGCGAAGTGCTCGCCAAGGCGGTGGAGAAGCCGTTCCAGGCGGCGCGCATCGGCGGCGACGAGTTCATGGTGCTCTTGCCGGGCACCGACGAGCGCGGCGGCGAGACGGTCATCGAGAGCATTCGCCAGTTGCTCGAAGTGAACAATCAGTTCTATTCGGGCAATCCGCTTTCCTTCGCGACGGGCGCGGCCACCGCGCACGAAGGCGAGCGTCTCGAACCGATGCTGCAACGCGCCGATGCCGCGATGTACGCGGAAAAGCGCGCGCATTACGACGGCGCGAGCGAGTGATCACTGCGACTGTGTGACTTCGTCGATGCCGCGGCTGAGCGCCGGACACGCTTCGCCGATCTGCTTCTTGTACTCGGCGGGATTGCTCGTCTTCAGCTTGTCGAAGCGATCGACGGTCGGTTGCGCCTGCGCAAGGCCGAGCTTCCATTCGCCATCGAAATCGGGTGCGTCGGGATAGCTTGTCCGCACGACGTTCTTGAAGCGCGCGACCTTGGCGGCGTCGATATGACAGACATCCGCCGCGCCCCGAGCGATGTTCGCGCTCGTCATCACGCCTTCCGCAGCCGCCAGTTCCTTCGATGACGGATGGCCCGGCGGCATCGCGGTCTGCGCCATCGCACACAGGCACCATGTGGTCAGAACGGCGGGAACGAGTAGGGTCGAGCGCTTCGTCGGCATGTGATTTTTCGCTTTGTTCGTGGGGTCGAAAAATTATAGGTGAAGCCCTCCGTGCGCAACGTCTGTTATGGCGAGGATGCGTCAATATCGCGTGCTAGAATCGATTTTCAACGCCGTTCTCAGACAGAAAAATGAAAAAAGGAAGCAAGGCCGCTAGCGCCGCGCCCTCGTCGACCACGGAGCAGGGGCGGCGCAAGTACGATCCTGAGGAGACCAAGCGGAACATTCTCGACATCGCCACGCAGGAGTTCTCGGCGATGGGACTCGCGGGCGCGCGCGTCGATGCCATCGCGGAGCGCACCAACACCACGAAGCGCATGCTGTATTACTACTTCGGCAGCAAGGAAGGGCTGTACGAAGCGGTATTGGAGCAGGTCTATGGCGATATCCGCGCGCTCGAACAGGAATTGCAGCTCGCGGAAATGGAGCCGGAGGAAGCGCTGCGCGAATTCGTCGGCTTCACGTTCGACTATCACGACAAGCATCGCGATTTCGTGCGGCTCGTGACAATCGAAAACATCCACGGCGCGAAGTACATCGAACAATCGAAGACCTTCAAGGCGCGCAATTCGACGGTCGTGAAGACGATCGAAGATCTCATCGCGCGTGGCGTCGCTGCCGGCAAGTTTCGCGAAGACGTCGATCCGATCGACCTGCATCTGATGATCAGCTCGTTCTGCTTTCATCGCGTGGCGAACCGTCATACCTGGGGCGCGGCGTTCGGGCGCGATCCGTCGGGCGCGCGCTCGCGTGCGCGTCATCGCGAGATGATCGTCGATGCGGTGCTGCGGTTCATGCGGCGCGACGGCTGATTTCCCCGCGCGCAAAGCAAAACGGCGACGCTCTCGCGAGGTCGCCGTTTTTTCATTGCTGCCGATGCATCAGCGTTCCAGCAGGCTCTGGAAGTGCGCGAACATGCGCTCGGCATCCGGCTCCAGCCCGGTGAAGATGCGCAACGCATCGACCGCCTGACACACCGCCATCCCGCCGCCGCTCACCGTGCGGCAGCCGAGCGCCTTCGCCACTTTCAGCAGCTCGGTTTCGAGCGGGAAGTACACGATTTCCGCGACCCACAGTTCCTTGTGCAGATACTCGGCCGGCAACGGCAGGCCGGGCAGTTTCGCCATGCCGGTCGGCGTCGCGTGGATGAGGCCGCTCGCGCCGGCGAGCGTGTCGCGCAAGTCGCCGCCGCTTTTCACGACGCGATCCGGAAAGCGCGCCGCGAGCTCGGCGGCGAGCGAAGCCGCGCGGGCATCGTCGGAATCGAAGAGCGTGAGTTCGCGCGCGCCCATTGTGAGCGCCGCGTGCGCGACGGCCGCGCCCGCGCCGCCCGCGCCCAGTTGCACGACGCGTTCGAGCGGCGCGCCCGGCAGACCGCGCTGAAACGCGCGCGCGAAGCCCGACCAGTCCGTGTTGTAGCCGATGCGCTTGCCGTCCTTCAGCACGACGGTGTTGACCGCGCCGAGCGCGCGCGCGTCGGGATCGAGGTCATCGAGCAACGGGATCACGTTTTGCTTGCACGGATACGTGATGTTCAGGCCGTCGTAACCCATGCGCTCGGCGGCATCGAGCAGATCGGGCAGGGCGGACGGCTCCAGTTCCAGCGCCTGCAGGTCGATGCGCCGGTAGACGTAATTGAGTCCGAGGTTGCTGCCTTCCTTTTCGTGCATGGCGGGGGTGAGCGAGCCGCCGATGCCCGATCCGATCAGGCCGATGAGATACGAAGTCTTGTTGGTCATGCGAGCGCTCCGGCATGGATGAGCACTGCATGCTGCAGTGCGAGATGAATACGTCGCAGTGTGAACGCCCGCGCGAGGCTTGTCGGTTCGTGTTTCCACTGATTTGTACGGTCTAGTTAGTTTGTTATTATCTCGCAGAATGACATGGATTGCGCGCGTTCGCCATGCGGACGTCCTACACTGGAAGGCACCGCTCGATCCATCCCGCATTCACTGAATTGCAACGAGGAGGCAGCGATGCTGCGTTCGATCCGCACTTCCATCGCGACGGTTTCCATCAGCGGCACGCTTCCCGAGAAGCTGCACGCTATCAAGGCCGCCGGATTCGACGGCGTCGAGATCTTCGAGAACGACCTGCTGTATTTCGACGGCACGCCCGCCGACGTGCGCCGCATGTGCGCGGATCTCGGCCTCGAGATCTATCTGTTTCAGCCGTTCCGCGATTTCGACGGCGTGAGCGCCGAGCGTCTCGCGCGCAACGTCGAGCGCGCGAAGCGCAAGTTCGAGCTGATGCACGAGCTCGGCACAGACCGCATTCTCGTCTGCAGCAACGTGTCGCCGGATACGATTCGCGACGACGCGCTCATCGTCGACCAGCTCGGCGTGCTCGCCAAAATCGCGGAAGAAGCGGGGGTGATCGTCGCGTACGAAGCGCTCGCGTGGGGCCGCTACGTCAACTCGTACAAGCACGCGTGGAAACTCGTCGATGCCGTGAATCATCCGAGTCTCGGCCTCGCGCTCGATACGTTCCACACGCTGTCGATCCGCGATTCCGTCGACGAGATCGCGTCGATTCCGGGCGAGCGCATCGCGTTCGTGCAAATCGCCGATGCGCCCATTCTCGCGATGGACGTGCTCGAATGGAGCCGTCACTATCGGTGCTTTCCGGGGCAAGGCGCGTTCGATGTCGCACGCTTCACCGCGCGCGTGCTGGAAGCGGGCTACAAGGGGCCGCTGTCGCTCGAAATCTTCAACGACGGCTTTCGCGCCGCGCCGACCGCGATCACGGCGGCGGACGGCTATCGCTCGCTGCGCTTTCTGGAAGAGCAGACGCGCGAGCTGCTGGTTTCCGAAGGCAAGGCCGTGCCGCCGGAGCTGTTCAATCCGCCCGCGCCGCCCGAGCACATCGGCTTTCAGTTCCTCGAATTCGCCGTCGACGATTCGACGCGCGAGCATCTGTCGCAATGGCTCGGACGGCTCGGCTTCAGGCTCGCGGGCAAGCATCGCTCGAAGGATGTCGCGCTGTATCGGCATGGCGCGGGTTCGATCGTGCTGAACGCCGAGGCCGATTCCTTCGCGAGCGCGTTCTTCCAGAAGCACGGCTTGTCGCTGTGCGCGTCGGCGTTTCACGTCGATGACGCGAAGCAGGCGTTCGAGCGCGCCGCCGCGTATGGCTCGCAGCCGTTCTCGGGGCGCGTCGGTCCGAACGAGCGCGTGGTGCCGGGCGTGCAGTCGCCCGACGGCAGCCTCGACTATTTCGTCGACGAAGCGAAAGGCGGCCCGACTTTGTGGGAATCGGATTTCATCCTGACGGACATCGACGGGCCGTACGAAGTCGGGCCGCTGTCGCGCATCGATCACGTGTGCCTGTCGCTTCCCGCCGATGCGCTCGATACCTGGGTGCTCTTCTTTCGCAGCGCGTTCGGTTTCGAGACCGAGCCCGCCGTGCTCGTGCCCGATCCGTACGGGCTCGTGCGCAGCCGCGCGGTGCGAAGCCGCGATGGTTCGGTGCGAATCGCGCTGAATGCGTCGATGGATCGCTATACGGCGGTGTCGGAGTCGCTGTCGACGTATCGGGGCTCGGGTCTGAATCACGTCGCGTTCAGCACGCCCGATATCTTCGACGCGATTCCGCGCCTCGAAGCCGATGGCGTCAAATTCCTGCGAATCCCGCGCAACTACTACGACGACCTTGTCGCGCGTTTCGGCCTGCCCGACGAGCAGATCGATCAGATGCGCGAGCACAATATCCTCTACGACCGCGACGAGCGCGGCGGCGAGTTCTTCCATGCGTACACGGAGCAGCTCGATCAGCGCTTCTTCCTCGAAGTGATCGAGCGGCGCGGCGGCTACGACGGCTACGGCGCGGCCAACGCGGCGGTGCGGCTCGCCGCGCACGCGCAACAGCGCGCGCGTCAGTCGGCCTGAAGACGCTCAGGCGCTTGCGGTTTTTCCGCTGCCCGCGGCGAGTTCACGCTCGCGCCTGAGTTCTTCTTCGCGGGCGCGGCCGGCGGCCTCGAACGCGTCGATGTGCAGAAACAGCCGATGCACGGTCTGGATCTGCGTATGAGAGAGATGTGACCGACGTGTGATCGATGCGAGCCGCTCGCGCCAGTACGAAGGCGGCAGCAGCGGGCCGCCGAGATCGCACGACAATGAACGGCGCAGCACCAGTTCGAGGTGCGTCAGGTCTTGGTCTGCCAGCAACGCCGAAAACGCGCCCTGCGGCTTTGTATCGGGAAATGGGTCCATTACTCCGATGGCGGCGCGATCAGGCGGAACTTGATAGGTGCAAACCCTGGTTTTCGCCGATTTTTCGGATACGCGGCGAACGAAAGCGTTTGCTATACTCTGCGCTCGCTTCGCCGACGCTGTCGGCCCTGCGCGGTCCGCTCCCCGTAGTTCAATGGATAGAACGAGTGCCTCCTAAGCGCTAGATGCAGGTTCGATTCCTGCCGGGGGGACCACGATTCCCGCACGCCGTTTTTCCCCCTTCTTTTTCTTCGCCGTATCCGGTCCGCATTGGACCGCGCGCGCTTTCCCGTCGATAATGCGTCCACTCCGGTCACGCCATCACGGCTCGCGCGCTCATGACGGAAATTCAATCCGCGGTGCTCGTCTTCGTTCTCCTTCTGGCCAGCACGGGCATCGGCGCGATCGTGCGGCCGCTTCTGCCCGAGGAACACAAGGCGCAGGAGACGGTGCAACTGGTCCAGTTGCTCGTCGGCATGCTGGTCACGTTCGCGGCGCTCGTGCTCGGCCTTCTGACCGCATCGGCGAAAACGGTTTTCGACACGACCAACAACGACATGCGCAGCTACGCGTCCTCGATCATCGAACTCGATCGCACGATGCGCGACTACGGCGCCGAACTCGGTCACGCGCGGCAACTCCTGCGCAAATACACGGCGGCGGCGGTGGCGAGCACGTGGCCGAGCGAGCCGCGGCCGCCCGGCGAATATCCGGCGGTCGAGGCACCGAACAAGAACGACAGTCTCGCGAGCAGCACGCTCGGCGCCATGCTGAGCGAGGCGCAGCGCGAAGTGCGCTTGCTGGTTCCGCGCGATGACTATCATCGCCAGCTCGCGGTCGAAGCCGCCGCGCGCTTCGAGCAGCTGATCGCGCTGCGCTGGAAGCTGATCGAGGAGGCGCACGGATCGATTTCGTATCCGTTCGACCGGATTCTCGTCGGCTGGCTGCTCATCATCTTTCTGTGCTTCGGGCTGATCGCGCCGCGCAACGCGCTCTCGCTCGTGACGATCATGCTCGGCGCGCTGTCGATCGCGTCGGCGGTGCTCGTGATCCTCGATCTCGATACGCCGTTCACCGGGCCGATCATGGTCGGCAGCCAGCCGATGCGCGACGCGCTCTCCTACGAATCCCGCTGATGCTCTACGACGATCCGCGCCTCGTCGCGCTCTACGACGTCCTCAATCCGTTCGCCGCCGACACGGCGTTTTATCTCGCGCTGGCGCAATCGGCGCGGCACGTCGTCGATCTGGGTTGCGGCACGGGGTTGCTGGCTTGCGAGCTGGCCAAGCGCGGCCATCGCGTGACGGGCATCGATCCGTCGCCGCAGATGCTGCGCGTCGCGCGCTCGCGTCCCGACGGCGACGAGGTGACGTGGATCGAAGGCGACGCGAGCGCGCTGCCGTTCGTCGGCGCGGCCGATCTGCTCGTGATGACGGGCCACGTCGCGCAAGTCTTTCTCGACGATGACGCGTTTCTCGCGACGCTCAAAGCCGCGCGCCGGGCGATCCGGCCGGGCGGCGCGATCGCGTTCGAGAGCCGCCATCCGGCGGCGCGCGCGTGGGACAACTGGACGCGCGAGCGTTCGTCGAAATGCGTGAGCGCGCCCGATGGACGCGCGGTGGAAGTGTGGCAGGAGCGGCACGCCGAGCCCGATCCGCTTTCGACGGGACGCGTCGCGTTCACGACGCATTACCGCTTCATGCCGACGCCCGACGCGCCGGAGCAAACGCTGAGCGCCGTGAGCGAGCTGCGCTTTCGCACGCGTGACGAACTTGCGCGCTTGCTGACCGATGCGGGTTTCGCAAAAATCGACTGGTTCGGAGACTGGAACCGCGCGCCGGTCGATGAAGTGAGCCGCGAGTTGATCGCGGTGGCGCGCTGACTGGATCAAGTTCAATCCCCTGACTTAACGCGTTGGCATTCTGTCCAGCGGATCAATGTTCTTCGCATTGTTTGAACCTCGGCGCGCGGTGTCATGCGCGAACCCTATGCCTTTCGCCGGGATCGATAAGTTGACGCGCCGAAAACCTCGGACGTTTGCAATCTAATTCGCGATATTATCCTGATAATAGGCTTTATACAAATAGCAGTTGCGCATCTAAACCTGTACATCGGAAAACAATTTATCACAGAATAAACGCCGAAATTTCCTAAATCATCGTTGTATTCAGCGCATCATGATCGACCTGTGAGCATCGGCGATTACACTTATAGTGTTCAGGCCTTAGCGGAAGATGCGAAGGTTAATTCCGAAGGTCTGCTGAAGGGCAAGCGTCTGTTGATTTTCGGCAATTATCGCGCATGGCTCGGATCGTCAATTTGAGACCCAGTTAGACATCCGGCTGGTTCGGGCCTTAAGGCGCATAAAAGCAAATGGTTCGCACTTTATGAATTCAACCCGTCCCATCTCGGCATCGGATTTCTCGATGTCGCGAAACCTCTACAAGTCAGCGGTCAAGGAATCGTCATGATCGGGATTGTGATGCGTACGAAGGACCGGCCAGTCCTTCTGCGTAGAGCGCTGAAAAGCGTCATGCGGCAATCGTGGAAAAAATGGCACGTCGTCATTGCTAATACCGGTGATCCGCGAGTCGTTCAACGCGTGTTGGAAAGCTTGGGAGCCACCGACGGTCTAGCTATCGAGATAGTGCATCTGGACAAGGAGCTCAGCGCGGAAGCTGCAACGAACGCGGCGCTGGAGCGTCTGAGCGGCGCAGAGCATATCGCATTTCACGACGATGACGATAGCTGGGCCCCGGATTTTCTGGGAATCTGCGTTAGGCAATTAGAAACATTATCGGAAATATATCCGGCAACGGTGGCCGTGATAGCTTTGGGAAAACGCGTCGATGAGGAAATCGACGGTAACGTGGTGCGTGTCAAAAGCACGGAGCTGATGCGGCCGCATATGAGCGCGGGATTTATTTCGCTTAATGCGATGGTGGTCGAAAATCAGTTCAAGAACATTCAGCTACTCGTAAAGAAAAGTGCGGTTGCCAAAATTCGCTTCAATTCGCTATTCGGCGGAATGTCGGACTGGGATTTTCACCTTCGTCTGCTCATGGCAGGAGATATCTATGTTATTCCGCAGGTGCTAGTGTTTTCTCACGTCCGAAGCTCGGTACGCGGCCCCTATGCAAACCGTTCGGCCGCCGCTCGTGCATTTGCCGGGACCGTCGCAGAAGCAACGATTTTGGGAAATGCCTGGCTTAGAGCCGACATTTCATCGGGAACAGTCGGCCTTGGGTTTCTGAACAGCATTCGACCGGTTCTTGAGCACTTGTCGTGGTACGCGACGCAAAGCAGCAACTCGTCCCGAGCGATGCTCGAACGATTACACGGCGACATAGGGGCCTTGGGGGCGGAGCTGTCGAACGTGTCCGGCAGAGTCTCACGTCGTCCAGTGCGAAACGGGTTCAAGCTCGGCTATTTGTGGCTGCGCTCTGGCCGCGCACTTCATTACTTGCTTCAGTTCTTGCGGACGGCGAATTCGGTCGGCTTGCGGCAAGCCGTGGACCGAACAAAAACCTGGTTACTCCTGCAGCGATAGATATGTGGCGCATAAACAAGAATTGCAGTTTTGAGGACGCAAAACGTCTGATCGACGAAGCAGGAATCGTGTCGTTCGACGTGTTCGATACGCTCATTCATCGTCTGGTTGCAAGACCTGCTGACGTTTTCGACTTGGTGGCGGCTCAATTGCGGCACGATGAGTACACTGAATTGGATTACGGGATGGTCGACTCGTTTCCGGCGAATCGACTTCTCGCGGAAATTCAGACGCGCGAGAAGTACTACAGGCTCCGCAACTCCTACGAAGTGACTTACGACGAGATCTATGAAGAGTTGGCATCGCAACTGGGAGCGGATCGCCTGGTTGACCGGTGCAAGGTGGTAGAACTCCAGGTGGAGCGGGCAATCGTCTGTTGCAACCCAGTCATGCGGGAGCTAGTGCAATACGCGCAAGCCATTGGCAAGCCCGTGGTGCTTTGCTCCGACATGTATCTCCCGTCGACGGTCATTCTCGAACTCATTCAGGCATGCGGATACGGAAAGATAGAACTGGTGGTGTCCTGCGAGGAGGGAGCCAGCAAGCACGAAGGCTCTCTTTTCGCGATCGCTGCAAAAAGGGCAGGCGGCACGACGCGGGGCATGCTGCACTTCGGTGACAACCTCCACGCGGATGTAGAAATGGCGAAGCGCGCTGGCGTGAAGGGCGTGCATTTCGATTATCTCGCCCGCATCGAGTCCGATTTCTTACGGAATCCGATAGTGTCGTCAGTGGACATGCCGCACACCGCCAGTCTCATCGCCGGCGGGACGCGGGCAGTACTTATGCAGAGAAAGCGCGAGGTGGCGGAGCCATGGTTCGACATCGGCGCACAGGTGTTTGGACCGTTGTTCCTCGGCTACTTCATCTGGATGATGCATCAGTTGAAGCTGGACAACGTTGACAAGGTTCTGTTCTTCGCGCGTGACAGTTACCTGTTCCATAAGCTGTATGAGCAGTACGCGGAGCAAATGGGTGTCAAAATTCCGAGCGAGTACGTTTACATTTCGCGCGCCGCCACGCTCCTGCCGAGCTTCGTCGATTTTCCGCCCGATCGTGTGTGGCATCTTTTCGGTGGAAAAACGGAGAGAACGGTCAAGCAGCATTTCAAACGTCTGGGGCTCGACGTTTCGCGTAATCGTGCCGCGATAAAGGCGGTCGGCTTCGCAAGCGAAGACGAGCGAGTAGTAGGCGGCGACATGCGAATGCACCGGCTGATCAGTATTCTTCTTTCGCAACTCATGGACGTCGCAGCCGAGCAGCGTGCGCTGGTATCTGCGTACTTGTCGAAGACAGTTATCGGATGCAAGAGAATCGCCGTGTCTGACATTGGCTGGGGAGGAAACATGCAAGGGGGCCTCTCACGTATCCTCCAGACGTCTCGAAGCGACTTCCGTACGTTTGGCTATTATTTCGGGACTTTCGAATCGGTGCGAATCAATCAGCTACCGAGTGACGCCTACTTCGGTTTCATGGTTCAGAACAGCGATCCCCGTCACGAAACGGAGCTTTTGCAAGCGGGGGGCGTCGAAATTCTGGAGTTTGCGACGGTAGCACCGCACGGCACGACATTGGGATACCGTCGTGAAGGAGACGAGATCGTTCCCATACTCGAGGAGAACAACGAAGACATCTCCGTGCAAAAGCTTGCGGCGGAGGTTCAAGCTGGCGCGCTCGAATATGTGCATACGGTCTTGCCGACGATCCTGGCTTTCGGCTACGAGAAATTCATCTCGCCGGCATGGGCGCAGCCGTTCAGCCGACTGGTCGAGCGTCCGAGCAAGAGCGAGGCGGCGTTATTCGGCGCGCTCACGCACTCGGATTCTGCAGGCGACACCAGCGCACGAACGAGCCTCGCCGAACGGCTTGACGTCAAAAATGGCCGGCCGAGCAACGAGGAAATCGCGCTCAGCAGAGCTCGCTCTTTCTGGAAGGCTGGTTTTGATGTATTGAATGCGCTAACTTAAAACAAGTAGCTGGATTGCTGAGAGGAAGAAGCGCCGCAAATGGCTCGCGCACGACGCGAGGACGCACTGCACGCTTCGTTTCAAGTCCCATCGAAAATAACGAAGCATCAGACCGGCAAATCGTATGACGCATTTCGTCCTGCTCGTTCCACTCGTCGCTCCGGTGGAAGGAACTGCTCATTACTATTGGGTAATCCTGAAATGGCTTCACGCGTTCAGAGCAAAGCAGTCGACCATTCTTTTACCGCGGTACTACTTGAATATCCAATCCGACCTTTCTCGTTGGGAACTGTCGGACTGGTCAAAGCAGTTTCACGAGTATAACGTGGGGAATTTGGATTCTGAAAGGGTCCGGCTGGTTTGCTATGAAGACGGTTTGACGGACTGGTCACTTGACAAAGCACCGCTTGAGCGGTTCATCTCTTACGTGACACGAGACTCTTCGGAATTGCATCGATATTTCGCAGACGCCTTTTCGCGCTTGAAAGCGCTGCATCAAGAAGTTGTCGCGGTCACATGGCTCAATTGTCCGTCAATGCGACGCGCGGCCCAAGAGTCCGGTTGCGCGCTTGTTTTCAATGAGATCGGACCACTGCGAAAACCGTATTACGCACAATGCGCCTATTGGGACACGAGCGGAGTCAACGGAGATACTGAAGTCGGCATCCGGTGGCAGCGCGAGAAAGCCGCATTTCGCGATTGGGTCGGCGATCGAGGTGACGCCGCGATTTCCGAGACTCTCGAATCGGTACTGATCTCGGATGCAGCGCGCGAGATGTATCGTTCTTCGGAAGACTCGCATACGATCGGCGTCGCGCTGCAGGTGGAAACGGACTCTAACGCGCTCGCCTTCAGCAAAGGATGGAACAATCTCTCGCTGCTCGAATTCGCGTCGAGATCAATGTCCGAACACACTCCGCTTGTCCGATATCATCCGAACGGAAAGGCGCTTTATCCCGGCAAGGTCGACCTGGGAAGCTCGCCATTGAAATTCCTTGGCGCGATTCAGGAATTATGGACCATCAATTCGAGCCTCGGGATCGAGGCGGTACTGTGGCGCAAAAAGGTTCGATTCTTCGGTAGCACCCCTATTCAGACTTTTTTCGACGAGTCCGGCGAGTCGTCACGGTTATTTCGGATATGGTTCTTCTTGACTTATTTGATACCGTATTCGCTGTTGTTTTCGTCTGAATACTACTTATGGCGGTTATCGAACCCTTCAGTTGCGGACATCGCAGAAAAGCACTTCGTTTCGTTTCAGAGTCAACGGCGCGGTGAACGGCTCGTGGACAAAAAGCCAGTTCCGGAAACTAGCGGCCGAACGCTGGAGGTTGATGCTCCAAATAAACTCCTTGATGAGCTCTTCAATCTGAGACGTCAGTGCGCTGAGCAAAATACCCGTATCTCACAACTGCAGACGTTCATTCTCGACCGTGATCGCTGGATAAGCGATAGGGACGGCTGGATCAAAGAGCGTGATCAGTGGATCGAGGAGCGAGACGCCAGAATTCGGGTGCTGGAAACCTGCGGCATCGAGCACAACGCAAGTTCGGAAAGACCGGATGGCCGAAGCGCTGCCGAGGAACTCGCGCTGAATGACCGCAACGTTGCGCTTGATCGGCTGTCGGCAGAAGCCGAAGTGTTACGGCTGGAGTTGGCGGAGTCGAAGGAAGCGCAGGAAATTGCAAAGCAAGAACACGAGCGTTTAAGGGAGGAATTTGCAAACATCAACGCGCAGAAAGCAACGGAAGTCGCGTTGCGCGAGAAAGCAGAAAGCGATGCGGTGATGTTGAGTAGCAGGCTGGCGGCGCTAGAATTGCGCCATGACCGACTGCTTCATGCCGCGCGCATCGTAGCGTCATATCTGCAAAGTAGATTGGTCACAACCAGATGGCGCACCCGCCACCTTGTCGCGATGCTAAAACTTTGCGATTGACAGGGCCTGCGCCGCGCCGCCAATTAGGCGCGGCGCCAGCATCAAAACTCGACGACGACGAAATCGGCCTTGCCCACGTCGCACAGCGGGCAGCGCCAGTCGGCGGGGATGTCGTCGAAACGGGTTCCGGCAGCGATGCCATCGTCCGGCAGACCTTCTTCCTCGTTGTAGATCCAGCCGCAAATCAGGCAGACCCAGCTTTTGAATTCGATGACTTCGCTCACGACAGACTCTTGATTCGAAAGAAATAAACGGACCGCGTGCGTTCGAAGACGATGCGCGGCGCAGCGAGCCG
The DNA here is from genome assembly GCF_031451435.1 of Caballeronia sp. LZ008. Classification (NCBI taxonomy): domain Bacteria; kingdom Pseudomonadati; phylum Pseudomonadota; class Betaproteobacteria; order Burkholderiales; family Burkholderiaceae; genus Caballeronia; species Caballeronia sp. LZ008. The sequence continues at coordinate 825,164 of NZ_JARUXK010000001.1, forward strand.
GCATCTTACCGTAATCGGCGCGATCGTTCCCCGATCGCCGTAGGCAGGATGGTCCCGATTCCGGCGTGCCGAAAGCCCGGTGTATGCTTTTCGAGGCTCCGGCGCCGACTCGCGCCATCGACCGGTTTCACAACGTGGAGAAAACGATGAAGAAAAAGCTCTTGGGCGCGATGCTGACGGGCGCGGTCCTGCTCACCCAGTACGCCGGCGCGGCGCATGCGCAGGCGCGCGTCTATTTCGTCGAACCGAAGGATGGCGCGACCGTCACGAGCCCCGTGCACGTCAGATTCGGCGTCGACGGCATGTCGGTCGCTCCGGCGGGCACGATGACCGATGGAACCGGCCATCACCACCTGCTGATCGATAGCAAGCCGCTGCCCAAAGGCACCGTGATCCCGGCGAACGACACGTCGCTGCACTTCGGCAAGGGCCAGACCGAAGCCGACGTGAAGCTGCCGCCCGGCGATCACACGCTGACAATGCAGTTCGGCGACGGCGCGCACCGCTCGTACGGCCCCGAAATGAGCCAGACGATCAAGGTGCACGTGCAGTAAGTTGTTTCGGCACGACGCGAGGAAAGGCCGCCACGGAGCGCATCCGGGCGGCCTTTCGCGCTTGCTGGCGCTGCGCGCCTCGTCCGTTCGGCCAATGGCGAATGGAGCGTGCGTGATCGCGCGCCGCGCCCGGTACAATGGCCGCTTCCATCGGTTGCTCGCGTGTTCGGCGCCGATTCTTCGCCATTCATCCGGTTTTCCCATGTCGCTTTATTCCATCTCGGACGCGCAGCTCGCGTTCGGCCACGTCGCATTGCTCGACCACGCCGACTTCTCGCTCGAAGCGGGCGAGCGTGTCGGACTGATCGGCCGCAACGGCGCGGGCAAGTCGTCGCTTCTCAAGATCGTCGCGGGGCTCGCCGCGCCCGACGACGGGCTCGTCACGCGTCAGAGCGAGCTCACGACCGTCTACGTGCCGCAGGAACCCGAGTTCGATCTCGACGCATCCGTGTTCGATGTCGTCGCCTCCGGCCTCACCGAAGCGCGCGCGTTGCTCGACGAGTACGACGCCGTCGCGCACGCGCTCGCCGATACGCCCGAAGGCGCGAAGCACGACGAGCTGCTCGCGCGCATGAACGCGCTGCAGTCGGCGCTCGATACCCGCGACGCGTGGAACTGGCGCACGCGCGTCGCGACGACACTCGCGCAGATCGGTCTCGATGGCGATGCCCGCGCAGGCGATCTGTCCGGCGGCATGAAAAAGCGCGTGGCGCTGGCGCGCGCGCTCGTCGTTCAGCCCGACGTGCTGCTGCTCGACGAGCCGACCAACCACCTCGACTTCGAAGGCATCCGCTGGCTGGAGGAACTGCTCGTCACGTTGCGCACGGGCCTGCTCTTCATCACGCACGATCGCGCGTTTCTGGATCGCGTGGCGACGCGCATCGTCGAACTGGATCGCGGTCGGTTGCTGTCGTATCCCGGCAATTTCAGCGCGTATCAGACGAGGAAGGCGCAACAGCTCGAAGTCGAGCAGATCGAACAGGCGAAGTTCGACAAGCTGCTCGCGCAGGAAGAAGTGTGGATCCGCAAAGGCGTCGAGGCGCGGCGCACGCGCAGCGTCGGACGCATCGCGCGGCTCGTCGAAATGCGCAAGGAACGCGCCGAGCGCCGCAACGTGCAGGGCAATGTCAGGCTCGATGTCGGGCAGGGCGAGAAGTCCGGCAAGATCGTCGCCGAACTGACCGATGTGACCAAACGCTACGGCGAACGCACGATCGTCGACCGGTTCACGGCAACTGTCATGCGCGGCGACAAGATCGGTCTCGTCGGCCCGAACGGCGCGGGCAAGACCACGCTGCTCAAGCTCATCCTCGGCGAACTGCAGCCCGACGAAGGCCGCGTGCGGACCGGCACCAACATTCAGGTCGCGTATTTCGATCAGATGCGCGCGCAACTCGATCTCGACAAATCGCTTGCCGACACCATCAGTCCCGGCAGCGAATGGGTCGAAGTGAACGGCGTGAAGAAGCATGTCATGAGCTATCTCGGCGACTTCCTGTTCGCGCCCGAACGCGCGCGCTCGCCGGTGCAGTCGCTGTCCGGCGGCGAGCGCAATCGCCTGCTGCTCGCGCGCCTTTTCGCGCGGCCGGCGAACGTGCTGGTGCTCGACGAGCCGACCAACGATCTCGACATCCCGACGCTCGAACTGCTCGAAGAACTGCTGGCGGATTACGACGGCACCGTGTTGCTCGTGAGCCACGACCGCGCGTTCCTCGACAACGTCGTGACGTCGGTGTTCGCCGCGGAAGGCGGCGGCAAGTGGCGCGAATATGTCGGCGGTTTCTCCGACTGGCAGGTTCAGCGCGAACGTTCGGAGCGCATTGCCGAAGAAGCGGCGCGTCAGACCGCGAAGGACACGCCGAAAGACGATGCGCCGAAAGATAGCGCCGCCGGCCGCAATGCGCAGCGCACGGTGAAGCTGTCGTTCAAGGAACAGCGCGAACTCGAAGCGCTGCCGGGGCGCATCGCCGAACTCGAAGACGAGCAGAAGGTTATCGGCGCGCAACTCGAAGACGGCTCGATCTTCGCGAAGGACGCGAAGGAAGGCGCGCGTCTTTCCGAGCGACACGCGGCGATCGAAGAGGAGTTGCTCGTCGCCCTCGAGCGCTGGGAAGAGCTCGAAGCGAAGCGCAAATAGCGGCTCGCGCCCGCTGTGCGTGTGCTGAACGCATGTACGCGAACGAAGCGCGTTTTATCGCGCCGAGGTGGGCGCGGCGGGCGAAAACCGCTATTCTCCTAGCGCGGCTCGGATCGGCGGGCGTTTTTTTGCCTCGCTTTCAACGCATCCGGCCAGGCACAACATCAAGCATTTGCCGGCAGATCGGGCGTCATGTCGTGACATTCCGTCAGGCGTTCGAGAGCCGGATCAACGTTCAACTATGTCCACGAAAAAATCCAGCGCAATGGCGACAGGCACTGAACGAGGCAAGCGCCAGGTCATGAACGCCAAGGCAGCCGGCTACAGCGAAGCATCGATCAAGGTGCTCAAGGGCCTGGAGCCGGTCAAGCAGCGGCCCGGCATGTACACGCGGACCGAGAATCCGCTGCACATCATTCAGGAGGTGATCGACAACGCCTCCGACGAAGCGCTCGGCGGCTTCGGCAAGCAAATCACCGTCACCGTGCATCAGGACAACTCCGTGACCGTCGAGGACGACGGCCGCGGCATTCCTTTCGGGCTGCATCCGGAAGAAGGCGTGCCGGTCGTCGAGATCGTCTATACGCGGCTGCATGCGGGCGGCAAGTTCGATAAGGCCGCGGGCGGCGCCTATACGTTCTCGGGCGGTCTGCACGGCGTCGGCGTCTCGGTGACGAACGCGCTCGCAACCCGTCTCGAAGTCACCGTCTGGCGCGACAACAAGGTCGCGCAGCTTGCGTTTTCCAATGGCGACGTCATCGAAGAACTGACGACGCGCCCAGCCGAACGCGGCGCGAAGAAGAGCGGCACGCGCGTGCGTGCATGGCCGAATCCGAAGTATTTCGACTCGCCGAATCTGCCGCTCGGCGAATTGCAGCGCCTCCTGCGTTCGAAAGCCGTGCTGTTGCCGGGTGTCGAAGTGGTGCTCGTCATCGAGAAAACGGGCGAGCGTCAGACGTGGAAATACGAAGACGGTCTGCGCGGTTATCTGCTCGAAGGCATGGGCGGCAGCGAACTGCTGATTCCGTTGTTCGAAGGCGAACGCTACGCGGAAAGCTCGAAGAACACCGAGGAAACGTTCGCGGAAGGCGAGGGCGCGTCGTGGGTCGTCGCGTGGACCGAGGAAGGCCCGCTGCTGCGCGAATCGTATGTCAACCTCATTCCGACGCCCGCGGGCGGCACGCATGAATCCGGTTTGCGCGACGGTCTCTTTCAGGCGGTGAAGAACTTCGTCGAGATTCACAATCTCCAGCCGAAGGGCGTCAAGCTGCTCGCGGAAGACGTGTTCGCGCGCGTGTCGTTCGTGCTGTCGGCGAAGGTGCTCGATCCGCAGTTCCAGGGGCAGATCAAGGAACGCCTCAATAGCCGCGATGCCGTGAAGCTCGTGTCGTCGTTCTCGCGGCCGGCGCTGGAGTTGTGGCTGAATCAGCACGTCGAATACGGCAAGAAGCTCGCGGAGCTCGTGATTCGCCAGGCGCAGGCGCGCACGCGCGCGGGCCAGAAGATCGAGAAGAAGAAGAGTTCGGGCGTCGCCGTGTTGCCGGGCAAGCTCACCGATTGCGAATCGACGGATATCTCCCGCAACGAACTCTTTCTCGTCGAGGGCGATTCGGCGGGCGGCTCCGCGAAAATGGGCCGCGACAAGGAGTTCCAGGCGATTCTCCCGTTGCGCGGCAAGGTGCTGAATACGTGGGAAACGGAACGCGACCGGCTCTTCGCGAACAACGAAGTGCATGACATCGCGGTGGCGATCGGCGTCGATCCGCACGGTCCCGACGATCAGATCGATCTGTCGAATCTGCGCTACGGCAAGATCTGCATTCTCTCCGATGCGGACGTCGACGGCGCGCACATTCAGGTTCTGCTGCTCACGCTCTTCTTCAAGCATTTCCCGCAACTGATCGAGCGCGGCCATGTGTGCGTCGCGCGTCCGCCGTTGTTCCGAGTCGATGCGCCCGCGCGCGGCAAGAAGCCCGCGCAGAAGCTCTACGCGCTCGACGAAGGCGAACTCGAAGCGATCCTCGACAAGCTGCGCAAGGACGGCGTGCGCGAAACGGCGTGGACCATCAGCCGCTTCAAGGGCCTCGGCGAAATGAGCGCCGAACAGCTCTGGGACACGACGATGAACCCGGACACGCGCCGTCTTCTGCCGGTCGCGCTCGGCGATCTCGGCTTCGATCTCACCGTTTCGCGCATGACGATGCTGATGGGCAAGGGTGAAGCGGCCTCGCGCCGAAGCTGGCTCGAAGAAAAGGGCAACGAAGTCGAAGCGGACATCTGACGCGAACGCATTAACACGGACATTCGATGGGAATCACAGACGATCTCTTCGCCGAACAGACTGCACCGGACGGCGAACAACTGACGCTCGGCGATTACGCCGAACGTGCTTATCTCGACTACGCGGTGAGCGTGGTGAAGGGCCGCGCGCTGCCCGACGTGTGCGATGGACAGAAGCCCGTGCAGCGCCGCATTCTCTACGCGATGAGCGAGATGGGCCTCGCGGCCAACGCCAAGCCGGTGAAGTCGGCGCGCGTGGTCGGCGACGTGCTGGGTAAATATCACCCGCACGGCGATCAATCGGCGTACGACGCGCTGGTGCGTCTCGCGCAGGACTTTTCGATGCGCTATCCGCTCATCGACGGTCAGGGCAATTTCGGCTCGCGCGACGGCGACGGCGCAGCGGCCATGCGATACACCGAAGCGCGTCTGACGCCGATCGCGCGTTTGCTGCTCGATGAAATCGATCAGGGCACGGTCGATTTCATGCCGAACTACGACGGCTCGTTCGAAGAGCCGAAGCTATTGCCCGCGCGCTTGCCGTTCCTGTTGCTGAACGGCGCATCGGGCATCGCGGTCGGGCTGGCGACGGAAATTCCGTCGCACAATCTGCGCGAAGTCGCGCAAGCCGCTGTCGCGATGATCCGCGATCCGAAGATCGGCCACGCGGGCTTGATGGAGAAACTGCCCGGACCGGATTTCCCCGGCGGCGGGCAAATCATTTCATCGCCGACGGAAATCTCGACGGCCTACGAAACCGGACGCGGCAGCCTGAAGGTGCGTGCGCGCTGGAAGATCGAGGATCTCGCGCGCGGCCAGTGGCAGGTCGTCATCACGGAATTGCCGCCGGGCGTGTCGAGCCAGAAAGTGCTCGAGGAAATCGAGGAACTCACGAATCCGAAGATCAAGCTCGGCAAGAAGACGCTCACGCCCGAGCAGGTGCAGACCAAGCAGTCGATGCTCGCGCTGCTCGACGCCGTGCGCGACGAGTCGGGCAAGGACGCGCCCGTGCGGCTCGTGTTCGAGCCGAAGTCGAGCCGTATCGATCAGACCGAGTTCGTCAACACGCTGCTCGCGTACACGAGCCTCGAATCGAACGCGTCGATCAACCTCGTGATGATCGGCTCGGATGGCCGGCCGCGTCAGAAGGGCATCGTCGAGATCCTGCACGAGTGGATCGGCTTTCGCTTCGTCACGGTGACGCGGCGCACGCAGCATCGTTTGGGCAAGGTCAACGACCGCATCCATATTCTCGAAGGACGAATGATCGTCTTCCTGAATATCGATGAAGTCATCCGCATCATCCGCGAGTCGGAGGAACCGAAGCAGGCGCTGATCGCGCGCTTCAATCTCTCCGACCGGCAGGCCGAGGACATTCTCGAGATTCGTCTGCGTCAGTTGGCGCGGCTGGAGGCGATCAAGATCGAACAAGAGTTGTCCGACTTGCGCGACGAAAAGACGAAGCTCGAAGAACTGCTCAACAGCGACGCCGCGATGAAGCGCGTGCTGATCAAGGAAATCGAAGCGGACGCGAAGCAGTACGGCGACGATCGCCGCACGCTGATTCAGCAGGAGAAGCGCGCGACGTTCGAGGCGCGTGTCGTCGACGAACCGGTGACGGTGGTCGTGTCGCAGAAGGGCTGGGTGCGCGCGCTGAAGGGCCACGGGCTCGATCCGGCGGGCTTCACGTTCAAGCAGGGCGACGGGCTGTACGCCGCGTTCCAGGCGCGCACGCCGGATTCGCTCGTCGCGTGGGGCAGCAAGGGTCGCGTGTATTCGGTGCCGGTTTCGGCGTTGCCGGGCGGACGCGGCGATGGCGTGCCGGTGACGTCGCTGATCGAGCTCGAATCGGGCACGCATCTGCTGCATTACTTCGCGGCGAATGCTGAACAACAACTGCTGCTGGCATCGAGCAACGGCTTCGGCTTCATCGCGAAGCTCGGCGACATGGTGAGCCGCCAGAAGGCCGGCAAGGCGTTCATGACGATCGATGAAGGCGCGGCACCGCTCGCGCCGATGCCCGTCATTCCGGGCGCGATCTATGTCGCGTGCTTGTCGAGCGCGGGCAAACTGCTCGTCTTCGGCATGGACGAGATGAAGACGTTGTCGGGCGGGGGGCGCGGCGTCATTCTGATGGGCCTCGATCCGAAGGAAACGCTGCGCCAGGCGCTCGCCATCGATGCGCGCGGCGTGATGATGATCGGCACCGGGCGCGGCGGGAAGGTGAGGGACGAGAAGCTCAGCGGATCGCAGTTGCAACTGCATCTCGGCAAGCGATCGAGAAAGGGAAGGGCGCCGGATTCGTCGTTGAAGGTGACGGAGCTGCGGCCGGTGTTCGAGGGGTGATGTTTCAGTGGGGCGCCGCGCGCGCTCCATGACAGCATGAAGCCCGCTCAGTGCGGGCTTTTTATCGTCTGTCGTTCGCGAGATTCAGACATTAATCATTTCAACGCTTCTTGGCATCAGTCAGCCCACGCTCTCGCAGCTGATGCGTGGCCAGTTTCGCGGGGTCAGCGAGGCGAAGTTGCTCGAACTGCTCGCGCGCCTTGGTCGCAATGTGCAGATCGTCGTCGGTCCACCGCGGCGCTCGGCGAAGCCGGGGCGGGAAAGCTGCCCGGCGGCCGATATCCGTCACTAAGGCAAGCCTCGGACTGGCATGGGGCATCGGCAAGACATATCCCATTCGCGCGATCCTTAGGGTCACGAATAATCTGATTCTTTCGCGTGCCACGCTGTCATCGTCGAACAAAATCGGCCGGGCGGGGAACTCCACACTCCGCGCGTATTCCTATGCCTTGTGCCTGCACGTACTCAACAACTCAAATCAGCCCCGGAATTCACAATGAACAAAGCCATCGAAGCGGCGCTCTTTCTGCATTTGCTCGGCGTCGCCGTTTGGATAGGCGGAATGATCTTCGCGCATTTCTGCCTGCGTCCCGCGCTCGGCGATCTCACGCCGCAACTGCGTCTTCCGCTTTGGGAGTCGGTATTCGCGCGCTTCTTCAACTGGGTGGGCGCCTCGGTGATCGTCATCCTGCTCACCGGCGGTTTCCTGCTCATGCAATTCGGCGGCGGTCATGCGGCGTGGCCGCTGCACGCGATGGCCGGTCTCGGCATCGTGATGATGCTGATCTTCGGTCACATCCGCTTCGCCGTTTTTCCGCGCATCCGCCGCGCGGTGCAGGCGCAGAACTGGCCCGATGGCGCGAGGGCGGTCGGCACCGTGAGAAGGCTCGTCGTGATCAATCTCGTGCTGGGCGTCGTGACGATCGGCACGGCGGTTCTTTCGCGCGGCTTCTGATTCGACCCGTCGCTTAAACGCCGCGCTCGTCGCTGAGCGCGGTGCTCGATTCGTGGCCGGCGTCCTTGCGCGATCGCGGGGCGTGTCCGCGCGGCCATCCGCATACGCCGAAACGGTCGAGCAGCGCCTGCACGCCATCCGCCGGCACCGGGCGAGAGAACAGGAAGCCTTGCGCTTCCACCGGCCCGAGCGCGGCGAGCCACGCAATCTGCTCCTCGCGCTCCGTGCCTTCGACAATCACCGTCAACCCGAGCGAGCGCGCCAGATTGACGATCGCCGACACCATCACGCAGACGCTGCGATCTTCCGGAATCGCCTGGATGAACGAGCGATCCACCTTCAGCGTATCGACCGAAAAGCGGTTCAGATACGACAGCGACGAATATCCCGTGCCGAAGTCGTCGAGTGCGATACGCACGCCCAGCCGCTTCAGCGCGACGATCTTCTCCTGCACGAGCTCCGGATACTCGACCATCACGGTCTCGGTGATTTCGAGCTCCAGCTTGTCGGGCGGAATGCCGCTCGCCTCGATCGCGCGCGCGACCGTCTCCAGCAAATCGCCGCGCCAGAACTGCACGGCCGAAATGTTCACGGCGAGCGACAGTCCCGTATACCCGTCGCGCTGCCATTGCGCGAGCTCCATGCACGCGGTGTGAATCACGAAATCGCCGACCGCGACGATCAGTCCTGTCGATTCCGCCACCGGAATGAACTCGTTCGCCGGAATGAGCCCGTGCTGCGGATGATTCCAGCGCACGAGCGCCTCGAAACCGGTGATGCAGCGGCGCGTCAGATCGATCTTCGGCTGATAGACGAGGAAAAGCTGCTGCTCCGTCAACGCGACGCGCAGTTGCTGCTCCCACTTCATCAAATGGTCCGCGCGATGCGACAACTGCGGCGAATAGAACTGATAGCAGTTCCGGCCCGCGTCCTTCGCGCTGTACATCGCGAGATCGGCCTTCTTCAGCAGATCGATTTCGCTCTCGTTCGACACGGAGAAGAGCGCGATGCCGATGCTCGCATGCAGCACGAACGCGCTGCCGCGCACGTCGAAGGGCGTGGCGAACATCGTCGAGATGTCGTCGGCGAGCGTGACGGCGCGTTGCTCGACGTCGTCGCCCTTCACGACGACCACGAACTCGTCGCCGCCGATGCGCGACAGCGTGCCGCTTTGCCCGACCGTTTCGGCGAGCCGCGACGCGGTCATCTGCAGGACGATGTCGCCGGCGTTGTGGCCGAGCGTGTCGTTGACGGTCTTGAAGTTGTCGAGATCGATGAAGAGCAGCGCCAGGCGCCCGATGTTTTCCGGCTGCGCCACGTCGAGCCTGAGCGCGCGCAGCGTCGAATACCGGTTGCGCAGGCCGGTGAGCAGGTCGTATTCGACGAGATGCGTCATCTCGCGCTCGCGCCCGAGCAGCTTGCCGATGAGGCCCGTCGCGACCGCGAAGAAGCCGAGCATCGCGAGCGAAATGAAGCTCGCCATCAGCAGATAGACATTGCGCGTGTGGTTGTAGTCGACCATCTCCTCGCGCTCGGACAGGCCGACGAGCACGCCGAGCGGATAGCCGTCGATATGCCGGTACGACACGATGCGCTTCACGTGATCGATCGGATCGACGTAGATGCCCGACGCGTGATCGGTCGTCGGATACACGCCGGTCGCGCTGAACGCGGCGTGCGAGCGATCGGCCGGGCCGCTGCGCGCGCTGCCTTTCGCCGGGGCGCCCGCGGCGGCATTCGCGGCGGCGCTCTCGGCCAGGCTGCCGCCCGTGCTGCGCGCGAGCACGGAGCCGTTGTCCGACACGACCGCGATCACGCCTTCGTGCCCGATCGACGCGACGTTGTAGAAGTCGTTCGTGAAATACGCCGGGTCTTCCGACACGACCACGACGCCCGCGAACGAGCCGTCCGGATGATTGAGCCGCCGCGTGATCTGCAGCGTCCAGAGCCCGGATACCCGCCCGCGCACCGGGCGGCTGATGTAGAGCAGATCGTCGTTCGAATGCGCGTGGACCTTGAAGTGTTCGCGGTCGGAGAGATCGATCGGTTTCGGATGCGGATCGGATGTATTGGCGATCAGCGTCCCGTATTCGTCGATCAGCGAAACCTGCACGAGCGTGTCGCTTTGCACGACGCCTTTTTCGACGGTGGCGATCAGATCGAAGTTGTCGGGCGACTTCTCGTACTCGTATTTGACGAAGCGCGTGATCTGGTCGACCTGGTGAATCGCCTTGATGGTGTGCTGTTCGAGCGCCGACGAAAGAATGGCGGCGGACGACATCGACTCATGCGTAGTCGCTTCGCGCTCGACCGACAGCCGGGCGAAGATCACCGCCCACAGCAGCACCAGCACGAAGGTGCCGAGCACGGGAATCGCGAGAAGCGCGCGCCGACGCCGCGCCGACGGCGCGCCGAGGACGGTGTCGGAAAAGGCGTGGGAGCGCGTGCGCTTCATGGGGTGTCCGTCGGCGCTCTGTCGCGTGGCGCCTTGCGTGCTGCGGACTGCGCGAGGTGGATGAAGCGATGCATGTTCTGAGGCGTTCGACCGAAACGAGTGAATATACCGCGCGCGGCGCGCAGCGGATGATCGGCGGATATTTTCTCCGAGACCCGATCCACATCTCGATCCACCTCAGGTCCGCGCGCGACGGCCGTTCGGCGAGCCGTTTGCCGCTGCAGCGCCCGAAGCCCGGCATGAGCGAGACGGCGAGCATCCGGTGTCGTCGAGTGCATACGTTTGCGCTGCGGCGCGAGCGGCTCACCCTCACGACGCCTGTCGCCCGCCGATGTGAACCGCCATTGCGTTCCGATCCCCGATTGTTCAGATATTAACGAAGCCGCCGGGATTAAGAAAGGGGCCGCGCTTGGGGGTATACGCGCGGCGTCGGGCAGCGCGTAGGTCATTGTTTCAGATGCGGAATGTGCCGTCGATCACAGTTACCGAGGCGCCGCCGATCCAGATCGGTGCGCCGTCCGCCCCATCGTCGTATTCGATGCTGACGCGGCCATCGCGGCCGAGCGCCGTGCCCTGTCTCACCGTGAAACGCTGGCCGGGCCGCTGGTCCCGCGCGCGCAGCAGCGTCGCGAGCGCCGCGTTCGCGCTGCCCGTCACCGGATCTTCGATGTTCTCCGCGCCGAGCAGAATCACGCGCAATTCGAACGTCGCGGGTCCGCCGGCTTCGTGCGGCCCATACATGGCGATGCCGTGCGTGCCGACCTCGGCGACGAGCGCCGCGAGCGATTCGCGCGCCGCGCCTTGCAGCGACGTCGCGAAACACTGCGCCGCGTCCTTCACGCGCACGACGAGCCACGGCACGCCGTTGTCCAAGGCGGCGGGCGGCGAACTGAAATCGATTACGGCGGGTGCGAGTGCGGCGGCGAGGCGCTCGCACTGCGCATCTGAAAGCGGCGCGATGGTGGCGGGCGGCGCGGCGAACGCCCACTCGCCGCCATCGGCATCGCCATTGGCATCGCCGCGTTGCGCGAGCTCCACGAGTCCGACGCCGCATTCCTGCACGAGCCGGCCGGGCGTCTTCGGCGTGTAACCGGCATCGATGAGCGCGTGCGCGCTGCCGAGCGTCGGATGTCCGGCGAACGGCAGTTCAACTGCCGTCGTGAAGATGCGTACGCGGTAGTCGGCGCGCGGATCGGTCGGCGGCAGGAGAAACGCAGTCTCCGACAAATTCGTCCAGCGGGCGATTTCCTGCATGCGCTCGGCCGTGAGGCCTTCGGCGTCGAAGATCACCGCGAGCGGATTGCCCTTGAATGGAACGGCTGTGAAGACATCGACCTGCTTGAACTGGACGGTGCGTGAGGACATGGTTTTCGAATGAGTTCGATGGAAGGGCCATTCTGCCCCCAATACACTCCGGCGCGGTCTGTGAGAGGCCGCGGTCCGCGCTTCACGTTGCGGTCTGGCGCCGGGCGCGAGCGACCAATGCGGCGGCAAGCCGCTTCGTCGGCGTTTCACCTTCGACGGTCGACAATGCGAAGTACGCGATCTCGCTGGCGATCGACTATCAACTCGGCGTGCTTGTCACGAGTGCGCTCGACAACACCCCGACGCTTGACGGCAACGGCAAGGCAATCACCGACAGGAACGGTAATCCCGTCTATGCGACCTTGGGAGCCGATGCGGTGGCCAATCCGGCCGGTGGCGGTTATCTGTCGGTCGCGGATGCAGCACGTTTGACGTGGTCGGGTCCGAATGCAACGATCAGCACCGATCTGAAGGGCGTCTCCGCCGCGGCATACGATTCGCTGACCTTCCGCGTCGCCGTGGTGCGCCCGATGGGGCTGGACCTCGAGTTCCAGAGCTTCGGCCGTCCGGCAAAGTAAGACTCACATGAAGTGACGTGACGCACGCCCCGTTCTCGCGGTCCGGAGACGGGGCGTTGTCATTGGCGCAGGTGTTTGCGTCGCCTCGATGCAGAAGCGAAAGCGCGCCTTACGCGACTTCCGCGATCAGCTCGATCTCGACGCACGCGCCGAGCGGAATCTGCGCGACGCCGAACGCCGAGCGCGCGTGCTTGCCGGCATCGCCGAAGATTTCCGCGATCAGCTCGGACGCGCCGTTCGTGACGATGTGCTGCTCGGTGAAATCGAAGGTCGAGTTGACGAGGCTCATCACCTTGACGATGCGCTTGACCTTGTTCAGATCGCCGACGTGCGCGTGCAGCGTCGCGATCAGGTCGATGGCGACGCTGCGCGCCGCCGCCTTGCCTTCTTCCGTCGTGATGTTGTCGCCGAGCTTGCCGACGTGGACCTTGCCGTCCTTCTTCGCGATGTGTCCGGAGAGATACACCGTGTTGCCGCTCTGCGCGCTCATCACGTAAGCGGCGGCGGGCGCGCCCGCGACGGGCAGGTCGATGCCGAGTTCCTTCAGCTTGTCGTACACGTTCGATGCCATCGGTTGCTCCTCTAAACGTTGAAATCAGATGCTCGCGCGGATCAGCGCGCCGAGCTTCGCGACGCCTTCGTCGATCGTGGCGGGCGGCACCGTCACGAACGAAAGACGCATGGTGTTGTGTTCGGCTTCGTTGGCGAAGAACGGGCCGCCCGGCACGAAGGCCACATTCTGCGCGATCGCCTGTTCGAGCAGCTTCATCGAATCGATGTGTTGCGGCAGCTTCACCCACACGAACATGCCGCCTTCCGGCCGGTTCCATTCGACGCCCGCGGGCATGTGGCGTTCCAGTGCGTCGAGCATCGCGTTGCATTGATCGCGATAGAGCGCGCGGATCTTGGGAACGTGCGTGTCGAGGAAGCCGTCTTTCACCACTTCATAAACGATGCGCTGCGTGAGGCTCGGCGTGTGCAGGTCGGTCGCCTGCTTGGCCTGCACGAGTTTGAAGTGCAACTCCTCGGGCGCGATGATGTAGCCCACGCGCAGGCCCGGCGCCAGCACTTTCGAGAACGAGCCGAGATGCACGATGTGATCGGGCGCCATCGACAGCATCGTGGGCAGCGGCGCGCCCGCGTAGTCCAGCGCGCCGTAGGGATCGTCCTCGATCACCGGGAACGACGCATTTTGAGCCAGCGCGGCGAGCGCGCGGCGGCGTTCGAGCGGCAGGCGGCGGCCGGTCGGGTTCTGGAAATTCGGCTGCGCGTAGAGCAGGCGCGCGTTCGCGGTGAGCGTGGCGTCAAGCGCTTCGGGGATCAGGCCCGATTCATCGGTCGGCACCTGCACGTAGTGCGGCTCGAATAGCGAGAACGACTGCAGCGCGCCGAGATACGTCGGCGTCTCGACGAGCACGCGGCTGCCCGGATCGACGAGCGTCTTGCCGAGCAGGTCGAGCGCCTGCTGCGAGCCCGTCGTGATGAGCACCTGCGTCGGACGGATATGCGCGCCGTTCACCGAATACCGCTTCGCGATCCACTCGCGCAGCGGCATGTAGCCTTCGGTCGCGCTGTACTGGAGCGCGGCGGCGGGCTGGTCGCGCAGGATGCGTTCGGAGGCGTGTCGCATTTCCTCGACGGGGAACGTCGCCGGCGAGGGCAGGCCGCCCGCGAACGAAATGACTTCCGGCCGCTCCGTGACCTTCAGGATTTCGCGAATCGCCGAACTGGTGAGCTTGCGAGCACGTTCGGAGAGTTGCCACGGCGTGGCGCGGAGATCGGCTTGATTCATGAAATGCCTCGATTGTCTCTGGGGTGATTTCTTATCGCGGAACGTACCGCAAACGTCGATTATCGCGCGAAGGCGTCATCTTACGTGCGTCGTGCCGGCAGCGACCACGGCCGGCTGCGGCGCGGCGCGCACGGCGGACTTGCGCCCGAGCACGACCGTCACGATGACGGCGGCCGCGTACAGCCACGTCGACCCGCTTACGTGCTCGCCGAAGAAGAGCGCCGAGAACGCCATCGTGAAGAAGATCTGCAGCAGTTGCACTTGCCCGACGCGCGCGATGCCGCCCATCGCGAGTCCGGCGTACCACGCGAAGAAGCCGATGAACTGCGAGAACAGCGTCACGTAGCCGAACGCGAGCCAGGTCTTGAGAGCGAGCGGTTCGGGATGCGTCGCGTGGCTGCCGAACAGTTGCGCCCACGCGAGCCAGCCGACCGGCAGCAGCAGGAACGGCGCCGAGAGCACGAGCGCCCAGCAGATGACCTGCCAGCCGCCCATCTGACGCGCGAGCCGCGCGCCTTCCGCATAACCGAGCGCGCCGATGCCGACCGCGACGAGCATCAGCAGGTCGCCGGCCTGCAGCCCGCCGCCGCCCGCCTGCAACGCGAACGCGACGACGATCCCGCTGCCCGCGATCGCGCTCGCCCAGAACGCCTTCGACGGCCGCTCGTGCGAGAGCCACGCGGCATAGATGGCGACGCACAGCGGCTGCAGGCCGTTCACGACCGCGCCGTGCGACGCGGGCACGGTTTTCATCGCCCACGCGGAAAACACCGGAAACGCGATGATGACGCCCAGCGCGACCACCGCGAGGCTCTTGACCTGCGGCCACGTCGGCAGCTTTTCGCGACGCCACAAAAGCAGCGCGGCGGCGGGAATGGCCGCGACGAGCGCGCGTCCGAGGCCGTTCAGGATCGGATTGACTTCCGCGACGACGATGCGCGTCATCGGCAGCGTCAGGCTGAAAATGACGACGCCGATCAGGCCGAGCAGCATGCCTTCGGTTTCGCGGGTCTTCATTGTGCGGTGTCTCCGTGGTCGGTCATGTCGGGTGATTCCGTTTTCTTCGGGCGACGTGGCTTCGATGCCGCCCGCGCCTCGGCCTGTTCCGCCGATTCGCCGAGCGTGAGCGTCGTGCCATCGGGCAGATCGAACTGCGCGACGAGCACCGGCGCGCCCGCCGTCTCCTCGACGCGCATCAGATGCGCCGCGCCGAGCCACGCGAGCTGCTCCGCCACGGCCCGCGCGCGCGGATGAAACCCCGTCAGCGAACGCAGCGCGATGCCGGTTTCCGGCAGCGCGCCGCTCGGATGACGCGGCGTGTCCCACTGAATCAGCGACGGCAGCACGCCATCGCCGGCGCCCTGCCACGCGGGGAACGCGCCGTCGTCGGGAACGGTCAGGCCCCAGGTATTGCCTGCGCGCGACATCGCCGCGACGGGCGCGATGCGTTCCGGATACTGCTCGCGCCAGCGCGCGAGCGACTTCGGCCGGTCCACGCGCGCGACCCAGTGCACGAGCTGCGGTCCGTGCTCGTCGAGGCGGCGCTGCATCGACGGATCGTCGAGTGCGAAAAGGCGTGGCCGCGCTGCTTCGGCATTCGCCGCCGGATCGATCGCGATCACTTCGAGATACGCGCCGCCCCACAGATTCAGCAGCCGGTTATGCGTGCCCATCAGCGGATGCGCGCCGCCGGGCGCGGTTTCCACGCCGAATTTCGCGGCGACGAACTGCGCGCCTTCTTCCAGCGTGCGTGCGGCGATCACGAGGTGATCGAGTTTCAGTCGATGGTCGGTCATGACGGGCAAAGCGATAAAAAGGGCCGATAGCATAGCGCTTCGTTCGCACGCGACGCGCAGCCCGAAAGCAAAATGTAGCCGCTTGCACCGGAACAGTAACGGTACAATCGGCCCCATACTATTCGGTACACTTTTTGACGGCCCAGTCACGCTGCGCGCCGCAGACCGGAGGCCCGCATGTCCGTTCCGCTCGATCAGATTCCCGCCCCGCACGACGCCGCGCAGCTCACGCTCGTCGATCAACTGGTGCAATGGGGGCGCAGGCGCATCGACGAGCGCGTATTTCGTCCGGGCATGCGGATGCCGTCGATCCGCAAACTCGCGCTGGATAAAGGCGTGTCGCGCTTTACCGTGGTCGAGGCGTACGAGCGGCTCGTCGCGCACGGCTATCTCGATTCGCGGCGCGGCTCCGGTTTTTACGTGCGCGAGCGCATCGCGCCGACGCTCGTCGCGAAGGGCGAGACGCCCGCCGTCGCGGCGGATCGCGAGCCGGTGCAGAACACCATCGACGTGGTCTGGCTGCTGCGCAACATGCTGCATACGTCCAGTCCTGAAAAAGGGCCGGGGCTCGGCTATTTGCCGGGCCGCTGGCTCGACGGCGAATTGATCACCAACGCGCTGCGCTCGCTGTCGCGCCAGAGCGGGGCGCAGATGCTGGGCTTCGGCACGCCGCAAGGCTTTTTGCCGCTGCGCCAGCAGTTGCAGACGCGGCTCGAGGAACTGGAGATCGGCGCGTCGGCGGCGCGGCAGATCGTGCTCGTGTCGGGCATCACGCAGGCGATCGATCTCATTTCTCGCCTTTATGTGAAGCCGGGCGATGCCGTGATCGTCGGCGATCCGGCGTGGTTTCAGATGTTCGGCCGCTTCGCTTCGCAAGGCGCGCGGCTCGTCGGCATGCCGTACACGCCCGACGGCCCCGATCTCGATGCGCTGGAGACGCTCGTCGCGACCTGGCGGCCGAAGATGCTCATCATCAATTCGGTGCTGCAGAATCCGACCGGCACGTCGCTGACGGCGGCGCAGGCGTACCGCATCCTGCAACTCGCGCAGGAATACGACTTCATCGTCGTCGAGGACGATGTCTACGGCGATCTGTGTCCCGCTGGCTTTCCCGCGACGCGCCTCGCATCGCTCGATCAGTTGAAGCGCGTGATCTTCCTCGGCAGCTTTTCGAAGACGCTCGCGGCGAATCTGCGCGTCGGGTATATCGCGGCGGCGCCGGAAGTCGCGAAAGCGCTCGCGGATCAGAAGATGCTCGTCGGCATGACGAGTCCCGAGCTCAACGAGCGCGTCGTCTACAAGGTGTTGACGGAAGGGCATTACCGGCGTCACGTCGAGCGGCTGCGGGCCCGGCTCGACGGCGTGCGCGACAAGACCGCGCGCATGCTGGAAAAAACCGGCCTCAGACTTTTCGCGCCGCCCGCTGCGGCAGGCATGTTCCTGTGGGCGGACGCGGGCATCGATTCCGATGGACTCGCGGCAGCCGGACACGAAGCCGGTTTTCTGCTGACGCCCGGCAGCCTGTTTTCGCCGCATCAGTCTCCGACGACGTGGATGCGCTTCAACATCGCCAATTGCGGCGATCCGGCGTTGCCCGCCTTGCTGTCGAACTATCTGGAAAAGGCCGCGCGGCGCAGCGCCTAGCGGCGCCGTCCGGCAAGCCTTGGCAGATTGCGGCGCGCGGCGGGCGCGCGGATGAACTCCGCGAGCACGGTCTCATAGAGCGCGAGCGCGCCGGGCGTATGCCGGTAGCGATGCTCGTAAAGGCGGTTTTGCCCGTCGCAGAACTTGAGCGCGAAATAATCCGCGAGCAGGTTGCCTTGCGCTTCCATGTTGTAATCGCAGAGGCGCTTGTCATCGGCGAGCGTGTACGCATACCGCAGGCCGATGCGAATCGCGCCGCGCAGCCGCACCGGATAGCCGAGCTGGAATTGCCAGACATGCGTCATCTCGTGGATGAACCACATGCGGTCGGCGATGTCGCAGGCGGAGAAGTCGTCCTGAAAACATCCGCGCGGAAAATAGAGGTTGCCGTTCGGCGCCATCGCCGTGCGGCGCGGCTGCAGGCCGAACGGCAGATAGGCGCGCGCGTGCACGCGCACCCGCGAATAGTCGATGGCGTCGCGGAAGATCGAACGGGCGATGTCGATCTCGCCGGGTGTGAGTGCGCGGGCGGTGCGGTGCATGCAGGCATCATAACGGCGTGCACGTCGCTCTTGAAATCGAGCGGCGCGCCCTTATATCGGACGAATTCGGCCAACACGGCCAACGCATCCGCATCAACGAAATCAAAGAGGAACCGACATGGCGCAAGAAACCATGAGCTTTCAGGCAGAAGTGAAGCAGCTTCTGCATCTGATGATCCATTCGCTCTACAGCAACAAGGAAATTTTCCTGCGCGAGCTGATTTCCAACGCATCCGATGCCGCGGACAAGCTGCGCTTCGAAGCCATCGAGAACAGCGCGCTCTACGAGAACGATCCGGATCTGCGCATCCGCGTGTCGTTCGATAAAGCCGCGCGCACGGTCACCATCGACGACAACGGCATCGGCATGAGCCGCGACGAAGCGATTTCGCATCTCGGCACGATCGCACGTTCGGGCACCAAGGAATTCTTCTCGAAGCTCTCCGGCGACCAGCAGAAGGACGCGGCGCTCATCGGGCAGTTCGGCGTCGGCTTCTATTCGGGTTTCATCGTCGCGGACAAGATCACGGTCGAGACGCGCCGCGCCGGTCTCGCGGCGAACGAGGGCGTGCGCTGGACGAGCGCGGGCGAGGGCGATTTCGAAGTCGAGGACATCGAGCGCGCGCAACGCGGCACGACCATCACGCTGCATCTGCGCGCGGACGAGGACGAGTTCCTGTCGACGCATCGTCTGAAGTCGATCATCCAGAAGTATTCGGATCACGTCGCGCTGCCCATCCTGATGAAGAAGGAAGAGTGGGACGCCGAAAAGAGCGAGATGGTCACGAAGGACGAGGATGAGACCGTCAACCAGGCGAGCGCGCTCTGGACGCGTCCGAAGAACGACATCACGGACGAGCAGTACAAGCAGTTTTATCAGCACGTTTCGCACGATCACGACGAGCCGCTCGCGTGGACGCATAACCGCGTCGAAGGCCGCAGCGAGTACACGCAACTGCTGTACGTACCGAAGCACGCGCCGTTCGATCTGTGGAACCGCGAGCATCGCGGCGGACTGAAGCTCTACGTGAAGCGCGTGTTCATCATGGATGACGCCGAGCAACTGCTGCCCGCGTATCTGCGTTTCGTGAAGGGCGTCGTCGATTCCGCCGATCTGCCGCTCAACGTATCGCGCGAAATCCTGCAGGAAAGCCGCGACGTGAGGGCGATTCGCGAAGGCGTGACCAAGCGCGTGCTGTCGATGCTCGAAGAGCTCGCGACGTCTTCGGCCGAAGCCACCGAAGACGCCGACAAGCAGAAGTACGCCACGTTCTGGAACGAGTTCGGGCAAGTGCTGAAGGAAGGCATCGGCGAGGACTTCAGCAATCGCGAGCGCATCGCGAAGCTGGTGCGTTTCGCATCGACGCACAACGACAGCAACGAGCAGAACGTGTCGCTCGCGGACTACGTTGCGCGCATGAAGCCCGAGCAGACGAAGATCTATTACGTCACCGCCGATAGCTGGCAGGCCGCGAAGAACAGCCCGCATCTCGAAGTGTTCCGCAAGAAGGGCGTCGAAGTGCTGCTGCTGACGGACCGCGTCGACGAGTGGATGCTGTCGTTCCTCAATGAGTTCGATGGCAAGCCGCTGCAGAGCGTCGCGCGCGGCGACCTCGATCTCGGCGCGCTCGACGACGAGGAAAAGCAGCAGCAAGAGAAGGTCGGCGAGGAAATGAAGCCGCTCGTCGAGAAGATGAAGGAAGCGCTCGAAGGCAAGGCGAAGGACGTGCGCCTCACGTTCCGTCTCACCGATTCGCCGAGCTGTCTCGTCGCGGATGAAGGCGACATGAGCGGTTATCTGCAACGCATGCTGAAGGCAGCGGGGCAGAACGCGCCGCAAGCGGAACCGATTCTCGAAGTGAATCCTGAGCATCCGCTGGTGAAGTCGTTGAATGCGGATAACGCCAATTTCGTCGACTGGTGTCATCTGCTGTTCGATCAGGCGTTGCTGGCCGAAGGCGGCGCGCTGGAGGACCCGGCGAGCTTCGTGAAGCGCACGAACGCGTTGTTGCTTGCGCGGTAAGTCTTTGCAGGTGATTTGAATGAACGCGCCGCCGGGGAACCGGCGGCGCGTTTTTTACTTGCTCTTGCGTTCCTTGTTCGACTGAGCGATGAGCGATGCCGCCATCCTTCGGGTCTCTTCCGAATACTTCGGGCTTCTCAATGCTTCCGATGCCTTGTGTTCCATTGCCGCGCCGGTCTGTTTGTTCGTGTGGCGCTGCGCGAGAACCGATCCCGCGAAGCTCTTCGCAATCTTCGATGCGTGCGGATCATGCAATGTCTTTTCGGCGATCTCGGTGACTGCTTTCGACGACTGTTTCTTGTTGATTGTCATAGTCTTGTTTCATTGATTCTTCGTCTGGACGCCGCGCCTCGGTGATGCAGTGTTCGCGGCCAATCCCCTTATATCCGTGGATGGCGAGCAATTCCAGCCGAAACGTCCGAATAGCGGGTGCCTCTATAATCCGCCGCATGCTCACGCCCAACGATCCCATCGACGCACACTGGCGCGTCGTCCCGCTTGCCTCGCTCACCGACGCTCAAAAGGACTGGCTCACGCGCGGCGGCTCGCTGACCGCGCATCTGCGCACGCTCGGCGCGGTGACGGTCGAAGTGACGCGCGAAGCCGTCGCTATGCCGTGGCGCGACGAATGGCGCGCGCTCGATGTCACGCCGCGCACGCCCGTCTGGACGCGCGAAGTCACGCTCAAGGTCGATGGCGCGCCGTTCGTCGTCGCGCATAGCGTCGTGCCGCTTTCGCACAGCACGGGCATCTGGCAATCGATGCGCCGTCTGCGCACGCGTCCGCTCGCCGAACTGCTTTATAGCGATGGCAGCGTGTCGCGCTCGGCGCTCGTCAGCAGAAGGATCACCGCGCGGCATCCGCTGCATCGGCTGGCATCGGCGCATAGGGAAAGCGCGCATGCGCTCGTCGCGAGACGATCCGTGTTCAAGCGTCACGGCGCGCCGCTGATGGTCACCGAATGCATGCTCGATGCGCTCTGGACGCGCCTCGACGTATCAGCCGCGAAAAAGCACCATTGGGAACACGCGCGTTCGCTCGAACATCTGAGCTCGCATGCGAAGCGCGTCGCGCACGGCGAGGCGAAATGAAGCTCGCGGGATTCGAACCGGTCGGCGATGACGCCACGCACACCCTCATCCTCGGCAGCTTTCCGGGCGTCGCATCGCTGGCGGCGACGCAGTATTACGCGCATCCGCGCAATCAGTTCTGGCGGCTCGTCGGCGCGGCGATCGGGGAATCGCTGCACGAACTGAGCTACGACGAACGTCTGGCGCTCGTGAAGCAGCACGGCATCGGCTTATGGGACGTACTCGCCGCGTGCGAACGCGAAGGCAGTCTCGATGCCGCGATCCGCAACGCATCGCCCAACGACTTCGCCGTGTTCCGCACGCGCTTCCCGAACTTGCGCAAGGTCTGCTTCAACGGCAAGACCTCGGGCAAGTTCGCGCCCGTCCTTGCAGCGGCAGGCTACGCGACGCTCGTGCTGCCGTCGTCGAGCGCGGCCAATGCTATCCTCTCGTTCGATCAAAAATTGCGCATCTGGCGCGACATCCTCACCACACAATGACGAATCTCATCAAGCGCGCGTCGGCCGAAGCCCGCGCGTTCGGCCGCAAGAAAGACAACGCCAAATCGAAGCGCAATCGCGACGATGACGAGCTCGCGAACGCCCCGCGCATCGAGGCGCCGCGCAAGCCGCGCTTCGCGCCCGTGACGTTCTCGGAAGAGGGCGGCGTGCGCTATCTGCATTTCGGCACCGAATGGGTGCAAGGCGCGATGCGTTTGAAGAAGCCCGATCACATCGAGCTCGAATACGCGCAGCAGATGATGGCGTGGCTGCTCTTCATCGAAACGCCCGAGCGCATTGTGCAGCTCGGGCTCGGCGCGGCCGCGCTCACGAAGTTCTGTTACCGCTTTCTCAAGCGCGCGAAGGTCGAAGCGGTCGAACTGAACCCCGCGGTCGTGATCGCCGCGCGCGCGATGTTCGAACTGCCCTATGACGACGCGCGCCTCACCGTCACCGAGCGCGACGCGTGGGAGTTCGTCAACGATCGCGCGAACCACGGCACGATCGGCGCATTGCAGATCGATCTCTACGACGCCACCGCGCGCGGCCCCGTCCTCGACAGCGTGTCGTTCTATCGTGCGTGCCGCGCGTGTCTCACGCCCGAGGCGGGCGTCGTCACGATCAATTTGTTCGGCGATCATCCGAGCTTCGTGCGCAACATGCGGCATCTGAACGAAGCGTTCGATCATCGCGTGATCGCGCTGCCCGAAGTGCACGACGGCAATCGCGTCGCGCTCGCCTTCGCCGGTCCCGCGCTCGACGTGCCATTCGCCGCGCTCGAAACGCGCGCGAAGCTCATCGAAGCCCAACTCGGCCTGCCCGCGCGCAAGTGGGTGAAGGGTCTCGCCGAAAGCGCGGGCATCCCGACGACGGGTTCGTTCTCCATCTGACCGAACATGCATCGGGCCGGAACGTGCGTTCTGGCCCTTTCGCGGCTATCACAGAAGCAAGCAGAGAAATCAGCGGAATCTGAATAGTCGGGATTCTCCCTGATTTGAGCGCTATTTATCGGTCCATATACTCCCTCTGTTATTTCGGGGCGCTTCAAGCGGCATGTCTACCCGACGACCGGCATCCCGCCGGGCTCGCAATAACGACAAAACAAGAGGAGACCGTTCATGGCTCACGAAGCTACGACCGGCACCGGACAACCGCGCAACAAGCATTGGCTGTGGCTTCTGATCCTTCCGTGGATCGGTGTGGTCTGGGTGCCTTTCTACAACAAGATCGAGCCCGTTCTGTGGGGCTTTCCGTACTTCTACTGGTATCAGCTGCTGTGGGTGCTGATCAGCGCCGTCATCACCGCCGTCGTCTATAAGAAGACGAAGGCGCTGCCCTCGGGACGAAAGAACGGAGGCGCGCGATGATGAACACCACCGCAACCTTCGTCTTCGTCCTCTTCTTCGTCGGCGTCACGATTCTCGGCTTCATCGCCGCGCACTGGCGCAAGGGCGATCTCGCCCAGCTCGACGAATGGGGCCTCGGCGGACGCCGCTTCGGGACCATTGTCACGTGGTTCCTGCTCGGCGGCGATCTCTATACCGCCTACACGTTCGTCGCGGTGCCGGCGCTCGTGTTCGGCGCGGGCGCGACGGGCTTCTTCGCGCTGCCGTACACGATCCTCATTTATCCATTCGCGTTCGTCGTGTTTCCGAAGCTCTGGAGCATCGCGAAGCGTCACGGCTATGTGACCGCCGCCGACTTCGTGCACGCGCGCTACAACAGCCGCATGCTCGCGCTCGCCGTCGCGCTGACGGGCATCGTCGCGACCATGCCGTACATCGCGCTGCAACTCGTCGGCATCGAAGTGGTGATCGGCGCGCTCGGCTTCTCGACGCAGGGCTTCGTCGGCGATCTGCCGCTCATCATCGCGTTCGCGATTCTCGCCGCGTACACGTACACGTCGGGCCTGCGCGCACCCGCGATGATCGCCGTGGTGAAGGACGTGCTGATCTACGTCACCATCATCGCCGCGATGATCGTGATTCCGGCGCAGCTCGGCGGCTTCGGCCATATTTTCAGCACCGTGCCGCCTGAAAAGCTGCTGCTGAAAGCGCCCGATGCCGCGAGCCTGAACGGCTACAGCGCGTACGCGACGCTCGCGGTCGGCTCGGCGCTCGCGCTCTTCCTGTACCCGCACTCGGTGACGGCGATTCTGTCGTCGAATTCGGGCAACACGATCCGCCGCAACATGTCGCTTCTGCCGGCGTACTCGCTCGTGCTCGGCCTGCTCGCGCTGCTCGGCTACATGGCGCTCGCCTCGGGCGTGAAGGACATGCCGGAATACGCGCAGTACTTCAAGGCCTACGGCGCGAACTTCGCCGTGCCGGCGCTGTTCCTGCACTACTTCCCGTCGTGGTTCGTGGGCGTGGCGTTCGCGGCGATCGGCATCGGCGCGCTGGTGCCGGCGGCGATCATGTCGATCGCGGCGGCGAACCTGTACACACGCAACGTGCATCGCGAGTTCGTCAACACGAACATGACGCCGGAGCAGGAGACCAACGTCGCCAAGCTCGTGTCGCTGATCGTGAAGGTCGGCGCGGTGGTGTTCATTCTCGCGCTGCCGCTCACGTACGCGATCCAGTTGCAACTGCTCGGCGGCATCTGGATCATCCAGACGCTGCCCGCGCTCGTGCTCGGCCTCTATACGCGCGTGCTCGATCATCGCGGCTTGCTGATCGGCTGGGCGACGGGCATCGGCGTCGGTACGTGGATGGCCGTGTCGCTGCAACTGAAGGGCTCGATCTATCCGCTGCATTTGTTCGGCTACGTCGTGCCGGGCTACGCGGCGGTGTGGGCGCTGATCGCGAACCTCATCGTTTCGATCGTCGTGAGCGTGCTCGTGCGCGTTCTCGGCCTCAAGCGCTCCGACGACCGCACGCGTCCGGAAGATTATCTGGACATCGTGGAAGGCTGATTCCGGCCGTCGCGCACCTGCCCGGCGCGGCGCGCGAAAAGCTGGTAAAACGCCCGTAACAGGCTTCTCGCCTTTGCGGGCGTTTTTTTGGACAGCCTTCGTGTGAGCGAACCATGCTTTCTCCGACATCGACGTCAATCAGGCGCGGCCGTCTCTCACGCCTCGTTCACTGGGTCACGTCGCCGTACTTCCGATACCGGCACGCGAACCTGATCCACGGGCTGCGCGTCGGCCTTGCCGTGGCAATGTCGATCGCCGTCACGACGGGCGTCGACATGCCGCACGGCATCTGGGCGACGGTGTCGGTGCTCGTCGTGATCGGCGGGCTGCAGCACTACGGCAACATCCGCAAGAAGGCCGCCGAACGCGCCATCGGCACGACGCTCGGCGCGGGCTTCGGCCTCGTGCTGATTCTCGCGGAGACGCTGACCGGCTCGCAGATGGTGTTCTTCGTGCTGATGTGCCTGGTCGCGGGCGGCTGCGCGTATTACGCCATCGGCAAGCCGGGCTATGTCGCGCTGCTCACGGCGATCACGATGGTCATCGTTTCCGGGCACGGCGACTTGCCGCTTTCCACGGGTTTGTGGCGCACGGCCAATGTGATGATCGGCGTCGTGATCGCGCTCGCGTTCTCGTTCGTGCTGCCGCAATACGCGACGTATTCGTGGCGCTACCGTCTCGCGGACAATCTGCGCGAATGCGCGAGGATCTACGGCGCTTTACTGGATGGCACGCCGCTCGTCGCCGAGGACACGGCGCGCCGCATGTATGCGATGAGCCAGCGGCTCGTGCAGGCGCGCGCGCTGATGGAGTCGGTCGCGAAGGAAACCGATGTGCCGATGGCGCGGCTGGAAGAGATCCAGCGCCTGCATCGCTCGATTCTCGCGGCGCTGGAAATGCTCGTGACGTCGATGCCGGAAGTCTCGGGCGCAACGCCCAGCCGGTTTGCGATTGCATGCTCGCCGGGCGAATACGCGGTGCGCGGACAGCTCCTGCAGATGGCGCGCGCGCTGCGCTTCGGGCGCGTCGGTTTGCTGTATCGCGCGATGGATGCGTCGGGCGCGCCGCAATCGAACGCCGCCGACGACGAGAACGCGACGACGCAGGGCATGCACTGGCTCGCGATGCGTTTCGTCGAGCAGGTGGATCGCTTGCGGATGCGGCTGTCGGAAATCGAGCGGCAGTGGAATATCGAAGGGGCGCGGCCGCTCAATCCATGAAGCAGTAAATGCTCAGGCGGCCTGCACTTCGGCTTCGTGCACCACGTTGATGAGCCAGGGCACGCCGAAACGATCCGTCAGCATGCCGAAGCCTTGTGTCCAGAACGTGGATTGCCACGGCGTGAGCACGTTGCCGCCTTCGGCAAGCATGTTGAAGATGCGCTCGCCGGATTGCGCGTCGTCCGCGGCGATCGACAGCGTGAAGCCCGAATAGTCCTTGCGCGGCTGACCATAGCGGCCGTCGGACACCAGAATCGCGTTCGGGCCGACGCAGAATACCGCATGCATGATCTTGTCTGCCCAGTCGGGCGGGGCGTTGCCGCCGTCCGGCGCATCGCGGAAGCGCACCAGCGCGGCGATCTGCGCCCCGAACGCGGCCTGATAGAGTTCGAGCGCCTCGGCGCAGTCGCCGTTGTAGAAGATATAGGTATCCAGTTGCATGACCGAATGACTCCGTGCATATAAAGCGGACATGCCGCCAGAGCCCGAAAGTCTATTGCAACGGCGTCCTACGTCGACTCGGAAACGGTCAAATTACGTCAAGAAGCAGCGAAATGGAAAAAACCGCAAATCGCACCAGTGATCCGGCGCGATTCGCGGTTCTGTTTTCAGCGCGCTTATTGCAGCGCGGTGATCAGCTTTTCGAGCTTGATCGCATCGGCGGCGAAAGCGCGGATGCCTTCCGCGAGCTTTTCGGTCGCCATTGCGTCGTCGTTGACGAGGAAGCGGAACGTCGGCTCGTCGACGGCGATCTTCTCCACGTTCTCGTTCTTCACGCTCTCCGGCGAGAGCTTGCGCTCGACCTTTTCGTTGCTGTCGGCGAGTTTCTTCAGCAGATCGGGGCTGATCGTGAGCAGGTCGCAGCCCGCCAGTTCGGTGATCTGACTCACCGTGCGGAAGCTCGCGCCCATGACTTCCGTCTTGTAGCCGAACTTCTTGTAGTACGAGTAGATGCGGCGCACCGACTGCACGCCCGGATCGTTCGCGCCGCCGTTTTTCACTTCGTCCCATTCCGCGCCGGCCGACTTCTTGTACCAGTCGTAGATGCGGCCGACGAACGGCGAAATAAGCTGCGCGCCCGCTTCGGCGCACGCGACCGCTTGCGCGAGCGAGAAGAGCAGCGTCATGTTGCAGTGAATGCCTTCCTTCTGCAGCACTTCGGCCGCGCGGATGCCTTCCCACGTCGACGCCAGCTTGATCAGCACGCGATCGCGACTGATGCCCGCGTTCTCGTACAGCTTGATGATGTCGTGCGCCTTGTCGATGGACGCTTTCGTGTCGAACGACAAGCGCGCGTCGACTTCGGTGGACACGCGGCCCGGAATGATCTTGAGAATCTCGGTGCCGAACGCGACGAGCAGATTGTCGATGATCTGCGGCATCGGCTTCTTCGCGTGCTCCTTGACGGTCTTTTCGAGCAGCGGCTTGTAGTCGTCCTTCTGGACGGCCTTCAGGATCAGCGACGGATTGGTCGTCGCGTCCTGCGGCTTGAATGCGATGAATTGCTGGAAGTCGCCCGTGTCGGCGACGACGGTCGTGTATTGCTTGAGCTGGTCGAGAGCGGATGTCATGTCGAGTCTCAGACGCGTGGCGTCTTGTCAAATTGCGGAAAACAACCCGCGGATTGCCCATGATTGCGACGCCGCGCGGCGACTTCGTTCGCGCGGCGCGCCCCTGAATTCATTTTCCCATTCTAGTCCCGAGCGCGGCGAACGCGCTGATACCGTGCGCGCACGCACGCGGCGTGCCGGAATTCGACCGGCGCGCCGCCTCGCGCGTTCAATCGCGTCCAAGCGCGTTCAGTCGCGTTCAATCGGCCGCGTAAGCGAGCTCGTGCCAGCGCCGCACCGTGCCCGAGTCCAACTGGCCGCGCGCGAAACGCATCTTGCGGACTCGTCGAGCGCGTGCGCGTCTGTCGCCGGATCGCCGCCGCTCATCTTCAGGACGACGTCCTGGACGTGCCCGGCGTCGTCGAGCAGCACGCGCACGATCGTCTTGCGCTTCCGTGCGGTGCCAGGCGGCGTGGAGCGCGCCAACAGTCTGTCGATCAAAGCCATGACGGAAATGCCAAAAACGATTGCGGAAGCATCTGCCGGAAATCGGGGCCGATTCCGCCATTGTAGGCTGCGTCAGGCGCGTCTGGCATTGAGCACGACATGCGTCACAACGCCCGCGATCAAGCCCCAGAACGCGGAGCCGATCGACAGCAGCGTGAGGCCCGACGCCGTCACCATGAACGTGACGAGCGCGGGCTCGCGTTGACGCGCGTCCTGCATCGCGTTGGCGAGGCCGCTCATGATCGAGCCGAAGAGGGCGAGCGCCGCCACCGACACGACGAGCTCCTTCGGAAACGCCGCGAACAGCGCCGCGATGGTCGCGCCGAACGTGCCCGCGAGCAGATAGAACACGCCGCACCAGACGGCCGCCGTGTAGCGCTTGTCGCGATTCTCGTGCGCCTCGCGGCCGGTGCAGATCGCGGCGGTGATGGCGGCGAGATTCACGCCGTGCGAGCCGAACGGCGCGAGCACGAGCGACGCGAGGCCGGTCGTCGAGATGAGCGGGGCGGAAGGCGTCGTGTAGCCATCGGCGCGCAACACGGCGATGCCTGGCACGTTTTGCGAGGCCATCGCGACGACGAAAAGCGGAATGCCGATGCTGATCGCCGAGGCGATCGAGAACGCGGGCATCGTGAAGACGGGATGCGCGAGCGCCACATGAAAGCGCGAAAAGTCGAGCAGCCCGAGCGCGCCCGCGACCGCGATGCCGACGACGAGCGTCGCCGGGATCGCGTAGCGCGGCAGGAAGCGCTTGCCGGTGAGATACGTGAAAAACATCACGATGACGAGCGAGGTGCGATGCTCGGCGGCGCGAAAAATCTCGATGCCGATCTCGAACAGGATGCCCGCGAGCAGCGCGGCGGCGATGCCCGACGGAATGCGCTTCATCAGCGTGTCGAACCAGCCGGTCAGGCCGACGGCGGTCAAGAGCACCGCGCAGACGATGAACGCGCCGATCGCATCGGCGTAGGCGACGTTCGGCAGCGACGAGACGAGCAGCGCCGCGCCCGGCGTCGACCATGCGACGACGATCGGCGCGCGATAGCGCAGCGACAGGCCGATCGTGCAGACCGCCATGCCCATCGAGAGCGCCCAGATCCACGAGGAAATCTGCGCATCGGACAAATGCGCGGCCTGGCCCGCCTGGAACATCAGGACGAGCGAACTGGTGTAGCCGGTCATCATCGCGACGAAACCGGCGACGATCGTGGAGAGCGACGTATCAAAGAGGAAACGCGGCGCGGCGGGCGCCGGAGCGGAAGCTTTCATTCGGGTGTCTCGATTACTTCGACAGGGCGCGCATGGCGGTTTCGAGGCCGGCCATCGTCAGCGGATACATGCGATTGCCGAGCACGTTGCGGATCGCGGAGATCGACTGGCGATATTCCCATAGCCGCTCGGGCTCGGGATTGAGCCATGCGTGATGCGGGAATTGATCCGCGAGACGGCGCAACCACACCGCGCCGGCCTCGGCATTGTTGTATTCGACGGAGCCGCCCGGCTGCAGCACTTCGTAGGGACTCATGGTGGCGTCGCCGACGAAGATCAGCTTGTAGTCCGGCGTGAACCTGTGCAGCACGTCGAAGGTCGGCGTGCGCTCGGTGTGACGGCGGCGGTTGTTCTTCCACAGATAGTCGTACACGCAGTTGTGGAAGTAGTAGAACTCGAGATGCTTGAACTCGGCCTTCGCCGCCGAGAACAACTCTTCGACGCGCTTGATGTGATCGTCCATCGAGCCGCCGACGTCGAGCAGCATCAGCACTTTCACGTTGTTGTGGCGCTCGGGCACCATCTTGAGATCGAGCCAGCCGGCGTTGGCGGCGGTGCTGCGGATCGTGCCGGGCAGATCGAGCTCTTCGTTCGCGCCTTCGCGCGCGAAGCGCCGCAAGCGCCGCAGCGCGACCTTGATGTTGCGCGTGCCGATTTCGACCTGATCGTCGTAATCCTTGTACGCGCGCTCGTCCCACACTTTCACGGCGGTGCGGTTCCCCGCCGATTCCCCGCCGATGCGAATGCCTTCCGGGTTGTAGCCGCCATGCCCGAAGGGCGACGTGCCGCCCGTGCCGATCCATTTGTTGCCGCCTTCGTGACGCTCCTTCTGCTCGTCCATCAGTTCCTTCAGGCGTTCCATGAGCTTGTCGAGGCCGCCCAGCGCCTCGATGCGCTTCTTTTCTTCCGCCGTGAATTCGCGTTCGAGCCGCTTCCTGAGCCAGTCGAGCGGAATGTCGAAGACTTCGTCGGGAAGCTGCGTCAGGCCGTGGAAATACGCGCCGAACGCGCGATCGAACTTGTCGAAGTACTTCTCGTCCTTCACGAGCGTCATGCGGGCGAGGAAGTAGAACTCGTCGAGCGACGGCGAAATGACCTGCGCCTTCAGCCCTTCGAGCAAGGTCAGATATTCCTTCACCGAAACGGGCAGCTTCGCGTCGCGCAGCGAGTAGAAGAAGTCGATCAGCATGGCGCGCTCTCCATCGTGCTTAACGTTCGAGCCGGAAATTCAGATTGGCGCGCACCGCCGGCCATTCCGAGCGGATGATCGAAAACACGACGGTGTCGCGCAACACGCCGTCCTTGCCGACCTGATGATTGCGCAGAATGCCGTCCTGCTTCGCGCCGAGCCGCGCGATCGCCGTGCGCGACGCGTGGTTCATGAAATGCGTCCGGAATTCGACGGCGATGGCATCGAGCCTGTCGAAGGCGTGCGTGAGCAGCAGCAGTTTGGCTTCGGTGTTGAGCGCGGTCTTCTGCACGCGCTTCGCATACCACGTATGCCCGATCTCCAGCCGACGATTCGCTTCGTCGACGTTGAAGTAACGCGTCGATCCGACGATGTCGCCGCTCTTCGCATCGATCACCGCGAACGGATGCGCGCCCGAGCGGTCGCGCATGTCGAGCGCGGTGTCGATATAGGCGCGCGTCTTGTCGGGCGGCGGCACGAAGGTGTACCAGAGCTTCCACAATTGGCCATCGCTCGCGGCGGCCGTGAGGGCCTGCTCGTGCTCGGGCGTGAGCGGCACGAGCCTGACGTGTTCGCCTTGCAGCGTGACGGGTTCGATCCAGCGGCTCATGTCGTTATCAGCGATGGTTGCGGTTCATGAACAGCAGCCGCTCGAAGAGCGCGACGTCCTGTTCGTTCTTGAGCAACGCGCCGTGCAGCGGCGGCACGATCTGTTTCTGATCCGACGAGCGCAGCGCCTCGGGCGGAATGTCTTCGGCCAGGAGCAGCTTGAGCCAGTCGAGCAGTTCGGACGTCGACGGCTTCTTCTTCAGGCCCGAGACCTGGCGCAGCTCGAAGAAGCTCTGCATCGCCGCGGCGAGCAGATCCTGCTTGATGTTCGGAAAATGCACCTCGACGATGGCCTTCATCGTCTCCGCGTCGGGGAACTTGATGTAGTGGAAGAAGCAGCGGCGCAGGAACGCGTCGGGCAACTCCTTCTCGTTATTCGACGTGATGATGACGAGCGGCCGGTGCTTCGCTTTCACGAGCTCGCGCGTCTCGTAGACGTAGAACTCCATGCGGTCGAGTTCGCGCAGCAAGTCGTTCGGAAATTCGATGTCCGCCTTGTCGATCTCGTCGATGAGCAGCACGCTCTGCTGGTCCGACTCGAACGCCTGCCACAGCACGCCCTTGACGATGTAATTGCGGATGTCCTTCACGCGCTCGTCGCCGAGCTGCGAATCGCGCAGGCGCGAGACGGCGTCGTATTCGTACAGGCCTTGCTGGGCTTTCGTCGTCGATTTGATGTGCCACTGCAGAAGCGGCATGCCGAGTGCTCCCGCAACTTCCTCGGCGAGCATGGTCTTGCCGGTTCCCGGTTCGCCCTTGATGAGCAGCGGCCGTTGCAGCGTCATCGCGGCGTTCACCGCGAGCTTGAGATCGTCGGTTGCGACGTATTGCGATGAGCCTTCGAAACGCATGACGAAGATCCGGTTGGCAAAAAAATCCCAGTATAAGTCAGAAGACCTTTCCGCATTGAGGCGCGCCCGGTATCGTTTGAGCCGCTTTATCGGCAGGTCGACGCTGCATGCCCGAGCGCGGGTGAAGCGTGCGCGCAAGCGGGTTCATCGCGTGTACAGGGACGAATTGTCGCAGGGCAAACGGCTGCTTTTCAGCCGATTCCCCTTGTCAGCAGGGCTTCGGCGCGGTTCGCGTGTGGACGGAGGGTAGGTCGCGCGGTACAATTAGCGCGATTTTTTTGGCCTGCGTGGCGACAGACCCTGCAACAGCAAACAGTCCCGAGAAGGTTGTATTGCGCTCGGCGCGGGCCGCGGCCTTGTGAGCGCCGGATTTCCCCTCAAGCCAGGTTAGAAGAGCTATGAACAATTTCGTCGGCAAATGTGCCGTGATTGCAGCGCTGTCCGGTCTCGCCGGCTTCGCGAGTGAGGCGTCGGCCGACGTCGTCGGCAACGCGAAGGCCGCAGAGGGCAAGGTTGCGATGTGCATCGGCTGCCACGGCATCCCCGGCTATCGCACCGCGTACCCCGAGGTGTACGAAGTGCCGATGCTGGGCGGCCAGAACGCGCAGTACATCGCCAATGCGCTGCATGCCTACAAGAAGGGCGACCGTCATTTCGACACGATGCGCGCCATCGCGACGACGCTGTCGGATCAGGATATCGCCGATATCGCCGCGTACTACGCTGCGCAGACTCCCCAATCGAAGAACAATCCCGACAAGTGATCCGCGCGTGAACGCAAAGCGACAACGGGAAGGAGAATTCATGAAGCCGTCCAAGGCACTTCACTCAAGCTTCAAGGCAGCGAGCGCCGCAGCGGCGCTCATCGGCATGACGGCGTTCGGCAGCGCGCACGCAGCCGATGTCGCAAACGGCAAGGCGCTTTCCGACAGCCACAACTGCGCGGCCTGTCACGGTCCCGGTCTGAACAAGCCGGTGAGCGGCGAGTATCCGCGTCTCGCGGGTCAGCACGCGACGTACATCTACTGGGCGCTGCGGCAGTATCAGATCGGCGGCAACAACCCGAACTTCGGACGCAACAACGCCATCATGGCGGCGCAGGTGCAGAACCTGTCGCAGAGCGATCTGAAGGATCTCGCGGCATACATCGAATCGCTCGATGGCAGTCTCGTGCTGAAGAAGTAAGCGCGATTTCTCCCGCAATCCGCACAACGAAACACCCCGCTCGAAGCGGGGTGTTTTGCTTGATGCGTCCGGTTTCGATGCTTAGTCGCGCGAAGCACGGCGCTCGATCAGCGCGAGATAGGCGTCGGTGTCGGGCGGGGTGCCGGAGCGCTGCGCTTCCCAGATGATCTGGCCGAGGCAATCCATGATCGCGTGCTGCGCGTCGTGCGGCGAGCCGAGGCGTGCGACGAGCCTGTCGTGCGCGCGGCGGATGCCCGGCGGCTGATCGATCGAAAGCTGCTCGCTGATCGCGAGATGCATCGACAGATGCAGGAACGGGTTCGTCTGACCGCGATCGGGCGAGTAATCGGCTTCGCGCGATTCGGGGTTCACGAGCGCGTCGTGATATTCCGGATGCTCGCCGATCCAGTCGGCGGCCATGCTTTCGAGCGGCGTCAGAATCTCGCCGGCGCGCTCCTTGCGCCACGTTTCGGTGAAGAACTGGCGAACTTCGTCGCGGCTGGGGTTGAACATAACGTATTGATTCTATTGCGGGTTTCTGAATCCGCTATTGTAGACCGCGATGCGCAGGTTCTGCCCAAACCCTCTTCATTCGACGGGCGCGGGCGTCTTCGGCCGATATTCGCAGAGCGGCTCGATCGCGCAATGCCAGCATTCCGGCACGCGCGCCTTGCAGACATAGCGTCCATGCAGGATCAGCCAGTGATGCGCGTCGTGCAGAAATTCCTTCGGCGTGAATTTCTCGAGCGCGGTTTCGACGGCGCGCACGTCCTTGCCCGGCGCGAGCCCGGTGCGATTCGCGACGCGAAAGATGTGCGTATCGACGGCGATAGACGGCTGCCCGAACGCGATGTTCAGCACGACGTTCGCGGTCTTGCGGCCGACGCCCGGCAGCGCTTCCAGCGCCTCGCGATTGTCCGGCACCTCGCCGCCGTGCTGCTCGACGAGCATGCGGCACGTCGCGATCACGTTCTTCGCCTTCGTGCGATACAGCCCGATCGTGCGGATGTATTCCGCTACGCCTTCCTCGCCGAGCGCGAGCACCGTTGCCGGCGTGTTGGCGACGGGAAACATCTTGCGCATCGCCTTGTTCACGGAGACGTCGGTGGCCTGCGCGGAGAGCATCACGGCGATCAGCAGTTCGAACGGCGTCGTGTATTCGAGCTCGGTCACCGGGTGCGGATTCAGGCTCTGCAAGGTCTCGTAGATCGCGCGGCGCTTCGTGGCGTTCATGATTCGATGTCCGTTCTTACGCGGGTTTATCGCCTTTATCGGGATGGGACGCGTTTGCGTCGTCCGTAATGCCAAGACGGCGGCGGCGCGCTTCCGCTTCGTCGATCTGCGCCTGCACGGCCGCGCTCACGTGAGCCGTGTTCTTGGGACCGGCGCCGAGCTTCGCCATCTCTTCTTTCTTCTTGCGCGCGCGCTCCAGCGCGGCCTGGATGATCGCGCGTTTCTTCGCTTCCGGATCGTCGCTCGCGGGCTGCGCTTCGTGCGTGGCCTGCGTCGCTTGCGCTGTTTGCGCCGCCCGCGCGGCCTGACGCGCGCTCACGCGTGCCTGCGCCTCGGCGCGCTCGCGCTCCAGACGTGCCACGCGGCGGTCGTGCCGGGCGCGCGCAGCATCGGCTTGTTCCTGACTCCACGCGTCCCAGCCGGTGCGATCGCCGGTCACGGGCACCATCGCGATGCAATCGACGGGGCAGGGCGGCACGCACAGATCGCAACCCGTGCACAGTTCGGCGATGACCGTGTGCATCTGCTTCGCGGCGCCGACGATCGCATCGACCGGACACGCCTGCATGCACAGCGTGCAGCCGATGCACACGTTCTCGTCGATCACCGCGACGGGCCGTGCGCGCTCGACGCCATGCGTCGTATCGAGCGGTATATCGGGCGCGCCCAGCAGCGCGGCGAGACGCGCGACACCTTCGGCGCCACCCGGCGGGCACCGGTTATAGCTCGCCTCGCCCGCGGCGATGGCGTCGGCGTAGGGCCGGCAGGCCGGGTAGCCGCACTTGGTGCATTGCGTCTGCGGCAGCAGGTCTTCGATGCGCTCGGCGAGCGTCTTGGAAAAGGTTGCGGTCACGAGGAATTGCGATGATGCCTTGGGGACTGGCGCAGCGTGGGCGAAGATCGCGTTGGGAATCGCGCGGTGCGCTTCGGATGCGAAGAAAACGCTTCGGCGTCCACGACGACGGGCACGCTGCCTGTTCGGCGCGTCCCGTTTCGCGGGCGCACGCTCGGCTTTGATCGACATTATCGCCGAAGTCGTCAACAGTCGTGCCGAATGGCTTCTACTCCCAATTGCCAACGTCCTTTCGATGTGCGCATAATCGAAGCGCTTTTCCGTTTGACCGCAGGACGGTGTTTCCCAATAACCCTGGGCAGCGCCCGTTCACGTCATGTACCCAATGCGGGCCGCGTGACGCTAATCCGGCAACGCGGCTCCCGAGTCATGCCACCATGAATCAGCCGAAAATCAAAAGAGATCCTGAAGGCACCCGGCGCCGTATTTTGCTTGCCGCCGCAGAAGAGTTCGCGGCCGGTGGCTTGTTCGGCGCCCGTGTCGATCAGATTGCGCGTCGGGCGGAGACCAATGAGCGCATGCTCTATTACTACTTCGGTAGCAAAGAGCAGTTATTCACCGCCGTGCTCGAACATGCGCTATCGGCGCTCGTCGAAGCGGAACGCACGCTCGAACTCGACGGCATTGCGCCTATCGAAGCGATGACGCGTCTCGCGCATTTCGTCTGGGATTACTACCGGGATCATCCGGAGTTGCTGCGCCTCATCAACAACGAGAATTTGCACGAGGCGAGATATATCAAAGGATCGAATCGAATACGCGAGCTCATTTCGCCGATCGTCGCGACGCTCACGGCCATTCTCGATCGCGGTCAGAAAGCCGGACTGTTTCGCACCGACGTCGATCCGCTCAAGTTCTACATCATCCTGTCGGGACTCGGCTATTACATCGTTTCGAATCGCTTCACGCTGGAAGCGACTTTCGGGCTCGATTTCAGCGAGCAGGCGCAGCGCGAGCAGATCGTGCGGATGAATACCGAGTTGCTGCTGGCCTTTTTGACGCGCCGCTGAATCGACGCGGTCGGAAGAAAAAACGTCGCGCCTTTTGCAAGGCGCGACGTTTTTGTTTGCCGCGATGGAATCGGTACCGGCGCGTTCGTGCGTTCGTACCGCTCGTACCTTAGGCCGGCACGGCTTCGGTCTTCGGCGTCTTGTCGTGCTCGAGAATGAACTCGCGCAATTGCGGATACACCATCGTGCGCCAGCGGCGGCCCGAAAAAATGCCGTAGTGGCCGGCCTTTTCCGCCGTGAAA
Source organism: Caballeronia sp. LZ008 (assembly GCF_031451435.1). Taxonomy (NCBI): domain Bacteria; kingdom Pseudomonadati; phylum Pseudomonadota; class Betaproteobacteria; order Burkholderiales; family Burkholderiaceae; genus Caballeronia; species Caballeronia sp. LZ008. The sequence continues at coordinate 861,776 of NZ_JARUXK010000001.1, forward strand.
TGGCGCTTGTGCTTCTCCGGAATGCCGGTGCACAGATCGTGGGCGGCGCGCGTCTGGCCGCTGCCGGAGATGTCGTCGAGTTCGCCTTCGATCGTGAAAAGCGCCGTGTGCTTGATGTCCTGCGGACGCACGAGCTCGTCGTTGACTTCCCATGTGCCTTCGGCGAGCCGGAATTCCTGGAACACGATGCGGATCGTTTCGAGGTAGTACTCGGCGGCCATGTCGAGCACGGCGTTGTATTCGTCGTAGAAACGGCGATGTTGCTCGGCGTCCTCATCGTCGCCGCGCAGCAGATTTTGATAGAAGTCCCAATGGGCCGTGAGATGGCGCTCGGGATTCATCGCGACGAAGCCCGCGTGCTGCAGGAAGCCCGGATAGACCTTGCGCCCGACGCCGGGATAGTTCGCCGGCACCGTGTAGATGACGTTGTTCTCGAACCACTCATACGAGTGCTCGTTCGCGAGCGAATTGACGGAGGTCGGGCTGCGGCGCGCGTCGATCGGGCCGCCCATCATCGTCATCGTGCGCGGCGTGTCTTCGCCGCGGCTCGCCATCAGCGAAATGGCGGCGAGCACCGGCACGGTCGGCTGGCACACCGAAATGACGTGCAGGTCCTTCGCGCCGATATGACGGATGAACTCCTGGATGTACTCGACATAATCGTCCAGATGGAACGGGCCGTTCTCGGTCGGGACCATGCGCGCGTCGATCCAGTCGGTGATGTACACCTTGTGGTCCTGCAAGAGCGTTTTGACCGTATCGCGCAAAAGCGTCGAATGGTGGCCCGAGAGCGGCGCGCACACGAGCACGATCGGCTCGTTCTTCAGCTTGGTGACGGTGGCGCTGTCGTCCGCGAAGCGCTTGAAGCGCAGGAGGCGGCAGAACGGCTTCTCGATCACCGTCTGCTCGACGATCGGAATGTTGTGACCGTCCTTGACGATCTGATGAAGATTGAACTCCGGCTTCTCATAGTCCTTGCCCAGCCGGTAGAGCAGTTCGTAGCCTGCGGCGAGACGGCTCGAACCCGGCACATAAGCGAGCGGACTGGCCGGGTTGACGAAGGATTTCGATGCTGCCTGGGCCCATGCTGTGAGGGGAGACAGCATGGCGCGTTGGAATTCGTGAATTTGATAGAGCATGGTTGCCCCAGTAACTCCGGTGGAAACCGGTACGCCCGTTGATCCCGGCAATGCTTCCGGCGACGAACTTCAACGGCTTTCGAAGATCCCCGGCGGCGCGGCGGGCTGTCGCCTTGCTGCCGGGGCACTGACTTCCTGCGATGCTTCGCGTGCCTTTTTCGCGTTGCCACCTGCGCGTTATCGACGCGGGAAGAATGCAACTTGAGTCGAGGCAATATTTTCCGCGCATTAAACGTTCAATTCAACCGATCGGTTGAAATTGCTCGCCTGGAAACAACACGTCCTGCGATCATACTTTTTGTGCATTGCACAAATATTACCGTCAAAACACTGATTTCGCCAATAAAACAGAGATTTATGACTTTCCCGCCGCGGCGTCGATTTCGGCCTGCGCTTCCGATTCGGCGTGATGTTCCGAGCCGGACGGCTGACCGGTCGCCTTCGCCATTTCTTCCTCGTGACGCATCAGGTTCATCCCGGTGTGCACGAGAGCCACGTGGGTAAAGGCTTGCGGGAAATTCCCGACCATGCGCTTCGCCACCGTGTCGTACTCCTCGGCCAACAACCCGACATCGTTCGCGAGACCGACGAGGCGCTCGAACATTTGATGCGCTTCGTCGATCCGGCCCTGCAGCGCCAGATTGTCGACCAGCCAGAAGCTACAAGCCAGAAACGTGCCTTCCCCGGGCGGCAGCCCGTCCGCGACTTCCGCGGTGTGGTAGCGCTTGACGAGCCCATCGTGCGTCAAATCGGTCTCGATCGCATGTACGGTTCCGGTCACTCGCGGATCTTTTGGCGGCAAAAATCCGAGCAACGGAATGAGCAGCAGGCTGGCATCGAGCGCGTCGCTGCCATAAGCCTGCGTAAAGGAGTTGAGCTTCGGATTCCAGCTCTTCTTCAGCACCTCGGCGCGGATGCGCGCACGCATCTCCCGCCAGTGATCGATCGGGCCGGGCAGGTCGAAGCTTTCCGCCGACTTGATCGCCCGGTCGTACGCGACCCACGCCATCACCTTCGAGAACGTGAAGTGTTGCTTGCCGCCACGCACTTCCCAGATGCCTTCGTCGGGTTCTTCCCAGATCGTGTCGAGGTGTTGCAGCATGGCGCACTGGATCGACCACGCGGTTTCATCGCTCTGCAGCCCGCCGACGCGCGCGAGATGGAGCGCGTTCATCACTTCCCCGTAGACGTCGAGCTGCAACTGGTCGACCGCGCCGTTGCCGATCCGCACCGGCGCCGCGCCTTCGTATCCCGGCAGCCACGGGATCTCCCATTCGGGCAGGCGGCGCTCGCCCGCGATGCCGTACATGATCTGAATCTGCGCGGGCGAGCCCGCCATCACGCGGCCCAGCCACGCGCGCCATGCGCGGGCTTCGTCGTAGTAGCCGCCGCGCATCATCGCGAGCAGGGTGATGGTCGCATCGCGCAGCCAGCAGTATCGGTAGTCCCAGTTGCGCGTGCCGCCGAGCTGTTCCGGCAGCGATGTCGTCGGCGCGGCGACGATGCCGCCCGTCGGCTCGTACGCGAGCGCCTTCAGCGTGATGAGCGAGCGGCGGATCGCGCTCGCCCAGCGGCCGTTGAGCTCGCTTTGCCCGGACCACTCGCGCCAGTGATTTTCGGTGCGCGCGAGTTGCGTATTCGGATCGGATGCGTGCGGCAAGCGCAGATGCGACTGCGAATAGCACAGCGAGAACGGCACGCGCTCGCCCGCGCTCACATCGAAGCAGGCGGTCGTGTGCATGTTCTCGCCGACGAGATCGACGGGCGTGCGCAGCACCGCGAGATCCGGCCCGGCGATCGCGCGGATGCCACTGTCGTCGGGCAGGCGGCTGACCCACGGCACCGCGGAGCCGTAATCGAAGCGCAGCACGAGTTCCATCTTCATCCGTACCGTGCCGCGGCGTCCGATCACGATACGCACCAGCTCCGAATGGCCGTTGCGAAGCGGCATGAAATCGACGATCGTCACCGCGCCTTGCGGTGTCTCGAAATCGGTTTCGAGGACCAGCGTGTCATCTCGATAGCGGCGGCTGACGACCGGCGACTCGCCGTCGGGCATGTCGGGCGCGAGGAGCCATCGGCCGTGCTCGGGCGTGCCGAGCAGCGCGGCGAAGCACGCGCCCGAATCGAAGCGCGGCCAACAGAGCCAGTCGACGGAGCCGTCGCGGGAAATGAGGGCGGCGGTGTGGCCGTCGCCGACCATTGCATAGTCTTCGATCAGTGCGGGCATAAGCGAACATCTTCCTGCAGGCGGCGCGGGCCGAATCGAAACGCGCCGCGGGTTGAGCAAACGATCCGGGACACGAGCGCCCGAGCGAAACGCGGCGTCGTCGGCGGTCGGGGCGACGGACGTCATGCATGCTTTCTGGCCGCATTCTGCCGCAATCGTTCACGGCGAGCAGGAAACCGGGCCGGGCGTCATCGGGACGTGTCGCACGGTTGGCGGAAAATGACTAGCGAAGCGCCGAACGCACCGTTGCTTCTGCTTTCGACTGATGTTTAGAATGAAGCTTCGTCAAAGGCATCCGCGCCGCGGCCTTTTCGAGCAGGGCGCGGAAACTTTCTGTGCCTTTCATTTGTCTTTCAGCATGTTCCCGGTCGTCTCGCGCGCGGGTCATGCAGTCGCTTCGCGCAACGTCTCTTCCGGTTTTCAACGTAGCGTTTTCGAGGAACAGAATCCCATGCTCTATCCGTCGAAAGCTGACTGCATCGCCATTCTTTCCGCCGCGAGCCGCGTATCGGACGCCGACATGCTCCTCGCGCTCGATCACAAGAACCTCGGCCTGTCGCGCAACGCGATGGACGCCGCCGCCGCGTTCCTTACGGAGCGCGGCTGTTTCAACCGCTATACGTTCGGCGTGACCGGCGTGTCGGTCGGTGCGCTGTCGCTGCAGGGACGCCTGCGTCTCGATCAGCTCGCCAACGGCTGACACGGCCGATCCGCGCGGCAGGCCCGCGCGTCCTTCTTTCGTGACACTTTGCGCACGCGCACGGACATTCCGTACGCGTGCGTTCGCGCGTTCGTGGGCGTCCGCGGAACCGCCGACGGGAATCGGCGTCACAACGACAGTCGCGCGCCCGTCAGAAATGAGCCGATCCCATGCCGAACAGGCCGATCAGCCCGATCACGATCAGATAGATCGCGACGATGAAGTTCAGCAGCCGCGGCATGATGAGAATGAGGATCCCTGCGATCAGCGAGACGAGCGGGGCGAGGCTTAGGTGGATGGTCATCGCGGCAACTCCTGTTGTTGGTTCGAATCGTGTCGGTTGGCTGGTCGTGCAAAGGTGTATCGTCGTTTTCATCGTTTGGAGCGGAACTTGCTCCCGCACGTCCTTGGGCCTTGCGATGTCGGCGGTTTCGCGCGCCGCTCCCGATAACAAGCACCAAAGAGACGAAGAGGAGGTTTCATGCACCCGAGCCAACCTTGCGGCGCGAATCCGCTGATGCACGTCTTGCAAGACCCGCGCCCGAAGCGCGCCAGGCGCGTCGCGTGGGCGAAAGGCGTCGCGCTGATGCTCTCGTTTGCAGCGGCGCAGGCCTTCGCGCAAACGGGCGCGACGCCCGCCGCGCCGGGCACCGCGAGCGACGTCGCCGCGTCGAAACCGGCCAGCGGCGACGTCTACGATCTGCTCATCGGCACCTATACGGGCGGTGGCAAGAGCGAAGGCATCTATGTCTATCGGTTCGACACGGGCAGCGGCGAGCTGTCCCGCATCGCGTCGGCGCAGACGGTGAATCCGTCGTATCTCGTCGTGAGCCGCGACCGCCATTACGTGTACGCAGTGAACGAATTGCCCGGCGACAACGGCCCGGCAACGCAACGCGGCGGCGTCAGCGCCTTTCGCTTCGATCGCGCGAGCGGCCAGTTGAGCTTTCTCAATCGCGTGTCATCGGACGGCAACGATCCGTGCTATCTCGCGATATCGCCCGACGGCAAATATCTGCTGACAGCCAACTATTCGGTCGCGTCCAATCCGGGCGGCAGTTTCGCGGTGTTTCCGCTGGCTTCCGATGGCCACGTCGGCAATTCGGTGCTGACGGTGCATCACGAAGGCGCCGGCCCGGTGAAAGGACGGCAGGACAATTCGCATGTCCACTCGACCGTGTTCTCGCCCGACGGCAAGTATCTCTTCGCGCAGGATCTCGGCGTCGACAAGGTGTTCGCCTATCGGTACACGGCCGATCCGTCCGCATCGAGCCGCGGTCTGCTGGGTCCGACCGAATCGCGCTACACACCGATCAAGGCGGGTTCCGGGCCGCGCCATCTGGTCTTCGACGCAAGCGGCAAGCACGCTTATCTGACGACCGAGCTGAACGCATCGGTGCTCGCGTTCGATTACCGCGACGGCAAGCTCACGCAAATCCAGACTGCCTCGCTGATCGCGCCGGGTTTCAGAGGGAAGATCGGCGGCGGCGCGATTCATCTGTCGCCTGACGGGCGCTTCCTGTACGCGACCAATCGCGGCGACGCCAACGAACTCGTGCAGTTCTCGATCGATCCGGCGAACGGCCATCTGAAGCTCGTCAAGCGCTATCCGACGCTCGGCAAGACGCCGCGCGAATTCGCAATCGATCCGACCGGACGCTGGCTCATCGTCGGCAATCAGGAGAGCGACAGCGCGTATTTCTTTCGCCGCGATCCGCAGACGGGCGAGCTTGCGTCGGACCCGAAGCGGCTGTCGATCGGCTCGCCGGTCGATTTCAAGTTCGTATCGCCATCGTGACGCGTCGATCGCGGCGATTGAAACGACCGGGCGCGGACGATGAAAACAACACTGGTCAAGGCGGTCACGATTTCGATGCTGTGCGTGTCGTGCGCGGCCCACGCGGACGACAAGGAATGCGATTACAAGCGCGACTGGATGTCGTCGGCGTGCCAGCGCGTGATGCGCGTCGCGCATGAAGGCACCTGGGATCTTTACGTGACGGGCTACGGCTGGCACATCAACGGCTTCGACAATCGCAGCGCACTGAATCCGTGGTCGTGGGGCGGCGGCGCGGGCAAGCACTGGACCGACGCGAACGGTAACGAAGACATCCTGTTCGCATTCGCCTTTTCCGATTCGCATCACAATTTCGAGCCGATCGGCGGCTACGCGCGCCAGTGGTACACGAAGCCGGTGCTCGGCGGATTGCAGGCGGGCGGCGGATTCTTCGTCGGCTTCACGGCGCGCAGCGACATCGCGCATTACCTGCCGTTGCCGCTCGCGCTGCCGATCGGCTCGATCCGCTACCGGAGCACGTCGGTGATGGCGACGATCATCCCGCACATTCCCGGTCTCAACGACGGGAACGTCGCCTTCTTCTGGGGCCGCTACGAGTTCTAGTACGATGCCTTTTTGATACGCCTGTCTTTCGCATCGACTGAAAGGTGTACTGAGGAAATCGAAAGGCAATAGCAGGGAAAGCAACTTGAACACGACTCATACATTCGACGCCCGCGAGCGCCCGGCGAAGCGCAACGAACCGGCGCCGCCGGGATTCATCAGCGCATTCAGCTTCGCGGGCGGCGAGGCGTTGCGGCTGACGTGGGACGAAGCGCGCGCAGCCGTCGCCGGAGATGGCCCGACGTGGCTGCATCTGTCCGCGAACGACGACGCCGTCGAAGGCTGGCTCGAAGGCGTCACGTCGATGCCGGACGTCGCGCGCGAATTCCTGAACGGCGAGGACAAGCGTCCGCGCGTGCATATCGGATCGAACTTCATGTATGGCGTCGTCGCGGACCTGGAGCTCGTCGCGAAGACGCCGGACGCCACCGCGCCCGATGCTCGCGAGGCGAACCGCGCGACCGGCGCGCTGCGCTTTTACGTCGACCGGCATCGCATGATCACGGTGCGCGCGCGGCCGCTGCAATCGACCGACCGGCTGCGTCACGCCGTGCTCGAAGGCGCGATGTTCCGCGATACCGTCGATCTTTTCGCGGGCCTGATCCGCGCGCTGAACGACACTTTCGCGGATCGCATCGACGAAATCGGCGACTGTCTCGACGATGTCGAGGAAAGCGTGCTCGAAGGCGGCCACGCCAGGTGCCGCTCCGTGCTCGGCGACGTGCGTCGGCGGCTCGTGGAAGTGCGGCGCTTCATCGATCCCGAGCGCAATGCGCTCACGCAGCTCGTCTTGCGCAAGCTCGAATGGGCCGAGCCGCGTTCGATGGAAGCGCTCGTGCAGGCGATCCAGGTGCTGAACGGCCTGGGCGGCGGTCTGGAAGGGCTGTACGAACGCGCGAAGCTGTTGCAGGACGAGATCGCCGCGGCGCTTTCGGAGGACATCAACCGCAAGCTGCTGTGGCTCGCGATCATGTCCGCCTTGCTCTTGCCCGCGACGCTCGTGACCGGCATTTTCGGCATGAACGTGGCCGGTTTGCCCGGCACGAAAGATCCGGCGTCGTTCTGGATCGTGGTGGGCGTGATGGCGTGCTGCGCCGCCATCACGATCTTTCTGTTGCGCCGCTTGCGGCTCTGGTAACGCTTCAGGCGCGCCGCTTATTCGGCGGGGCCGGGCGGCGCGAGCACTTCGCGGTTGCCGTTGCTGCCCATCGGCGAGACGAGGCCTGCTGCTTCCATCTGCTCGACGAGCCGCGCCGCGCGGTTATAGCCGATGCGCAATTGCCGCTGCACCGACGAAATCGACGCGCGCCGCGTACGCACGACGAATGCGACAGCTTCGTCGTAGAGCGGATCGGCTTCGGCATCGGACGAATCGCCGAAAAGATCCTGCGTGCCGCCGCCTTCGGGCGTCGGTCCGGACAGAATGCCTTCCTCGTACTCCGGTTCGCCGAACTGCTTCAGATGTTCGACCACGCGATGCACTTCCTCGTCCGCGACGAACGCGCCGTGCACGCGCTGCGGGTAGCCGGTGCCGGGCGGCAGGAACAGCATGTCGCCCGCGCCGAGCAGCGATTCCGCGCCCATCTGGTCGAGAATCGTGCGCGAATCGATCTTGGATGACACCTGAAACGCCACGCGCGTCGGAATATTCGCCTTGATGAGGCCGGTGATGACGTCCACCGATGGCCGCTGCGTCGCGAGAATCAGATGGATGCCGGCCGCGCGCGCCTTTTGCGCGAGACGCGCGATCAGTTGCTCGATCTGCTTGCCCGCGACCATCATCAGATCGGCGAGTTCGTCGATGACCACGACGATGAGCGGCAGCGTCGAGAGCGGCTCGGGCGCATCGGGCGTGAGCGAGAACGGGTTCGTGAGCTTCTTGCCGGCGGCTTCGGTGTTGCGGATTTTCTGGTTGAAGCCCTGCAAATTGCGCACGCCGACCGCCGACATCAGCCGGTAACGCTTTTCCATTTCGCCGACGCACCAGTTGAGCGCGTTCGACGCGAGCTTCATGTCGGTGACGACGGGCGCGAGCAGATGCGGAATGCCTTCGTAGACGGAAAGCTCCAGCATCTTCGGGTCGATCATGATGAGGCGCACGTCCTCGGGCTTCGCCTTGTAGAGCAGCGAGAGGATCATCGCGTTGATCGCGACCGACTTGCCCGAGCCCGTCGTGCCCGCGACCAGCATGTGCGGCGCCTTCGCGAGATCCGTCACGACCGGATTGCCGATGATGTCCTTGCCCATCGCGATCGTCAGATTCGACTTCGAGTTGCGGTACACGTCGTCTTCGAGGATCTCCGAAAGGCGGATCATCTGGCGTTTCGGATTAGGCAGTTCGAGGCCCATGCAGGTCTTGCCGGGAATCGTCTCGACGACGCGAATCGACGTAAGGCCGAGGCCGCGCGACAAATCCTTCATCAAGCCGACGATCTGGCTGCCGCGCACGCCGAGCGCGGGTTCGACCTCGAAGCGCGTGATGACCGGACCCGCCGACGCGCCGACGACCGTGACCGGCACCTTGAATTCCTGAAGGCGCTGCTCGATGAGCAGGCCGGTTTCGTTCAGACGCTCCTCGGAGACTGGCTCGACTTCATCGGATGCGGGTTCGAGCAGATCGAGCGTCGGCAATTCCACCGCCGATGCGTGCGGCGCGTGGAATTCGAATTCCGTCGGCGCGGAACCGCGTACCGGCGGGCGCGGTTCGGGCGCCGGGCTCGGCTGATTCACGACGGGCGCAGCGGCGGGCGCGGCGACCGCTGGCAGCGGCGCGACCGGCGCGGCGGCGATCACCGGAAAGCGCACGATGTTCGAGGGCGTCGCGAACTCGTCGCCCGATGCCTGCTGTTCGGCGACCGGTTGTTCATCTTCGGCGGGCATTTCGTCCGGCTCATCGACCACTCGAAGCAGCGATGGGGGAGGGGGCTCGCCTTGCTCGTCGGCGGGCTCGGGCGCGTCCAGCCAAGGCGGCGTTTGCGCAAGATCGCGCAGGTCCGGCTCGGGCTCGGGCTCGGGTTCTCGCTCCCGGACCACAGGCGCGGGTTCTGCCGTCGTTGCGTCCGGGCGAGGCAGCGGCGGTTCGGACGGCAAATCGATGCGCGCCGGCTCCGGCATCGCAGTTTCTTCCGCTTCCTCTTCGACGGCCTCGATCGCGGGCGGCGTGTCGGGCTCGGAGGCCGCGAATTCGGGAATCGACGGCTCGGGCAGACGCATGTCGAAAAGCGGCGGCGGTTCGACGAGCGCGGGCGCGATGACGTGCGCGTCGATCGACGGCGGATCGATGCGTTCATCGATTTCCTGCACGTCCACGAGCGGCGTCACTTCCGGCGCCGTTTCGACGATGCCTTTCACGGGCGCCGCCAGCTCCGGTACGTCGGCGGCCGGCTGGACTTCGGGCTGCGCGGCGCGCGCCATCGCCACATGCCCGCGCGCGAGACTCGCGCCCGCGAGTGACGTCCACATCGCGGTCTTCTCTTCGATCGAGCGCAGCGCCGCCTGGATGGCTTCGGGCGCGGGCGGCGGCGTCGGCGGTCCGAGCGGCGCGGCAGGACGCGAGAACGCGGGCGCGGCGAGCGGCGAGGGCGCGAACTCGCGCGTCGAAACGGCTGCGGCGGCTGCGGCGGCTGCGGCCGGACGCGCCGGGGGACGCCTGAAGCCCTGCGGGGCTTGCGTCACAGGCGGCCGGCGTGACGCGCCGGGATTCGTGCCGACGGATGTCGACATGCTCGCCACGCCCGTCGATCGCTGCGCGGGCATCGATGTCGCCGGACTGCGCGGGCGATCCACGCGCGGCGCAGGAGGCGGCGTCTGGACGCGCGGCTTGTCGACGGCGACGGATGCGCGCAAGCCCGATCCGGAAGGCTCGAACGCCGACGCCTGACGCGGCGCAAACGGCGCGCGGGCCTCGCGATTCGCCGCCGATGGCGACGAATTCAACCAGCCCGAAGGCGCCATCGGCTCGGTCTGCGTCACGGGAGGAGCGACGCCTGCGGCCTCGAAGGCGGGGCGTTTCGCGTACGCCTCGGCCGTGGCGACGGCGCTCGCGGCGGCCGCCACCGTGCGGCTCGCGCCGCTCTTGCCGGTCGCGGGCGGGCGCCATGCCGTCGGCCGCTGATAACGTGTGCTGCGATGACCGGTCGGCAGACCGAGCGTCGGCTCGTCGGGCAAGGTGCGCGGCGTCGGCGAATCGAAACGCTCGGCGCGATGGGCGCGTTCCTGCGAATCGCGTGCGGTCTTCGCGCGGGCGCGCCGTTCGAACCAGTTCGCCGTCTTGTCACGCGTTTTGTCGCGCGCCTTGTCACGGGTCGTCGACTGTTGCCGCGACTCGCTTTCGCGTTCGCGGGGCGTGAGCCAGCTTTGCGGCAGGCCGAAGCCGAACGCTTCGTCGGCCCATGCGAGCACCGAGCGCCAGCTGAATTCGATCAGCCAGGGCAGAAAGATGGCGAGCACGAGCGCCGCGATCGCGCCCGCGCCGGCCAGATGCGCCGGGCCGCTCAGCGCCGCGGCGAGCGCGAGTCCGATGCGATTGATGTTCGCCTGCGTTTCGAGCGAGTTTGCGAGCGCGCCTTCGAGCGTGCTGCTCGCGATCAGCACGGCGACAAACCCGATCCAGAGGCGGATCGTGCCGGGGCCGCGCACGCCTGCGCCGCCGGGCAGCGCCTGTTTGACGATGCGCCAGAAGAGCGGAAGGAACCAGACGACCGATGCACCGAACCAGCCGAGAACTACCATGTGCATGCTTGAGATTGAATCAATGTTGGGTGAAACAAATGAGACTGCTGCCCGGGCGCAGCGATATCGCCGGTCGGCCGGGCTGTTCGATCGAGCAGTTTAACGGCTGGCGCACGCGCACGACGTTCCTGCCGCGAGTACGCAACACATCACTTCCCACGTGGCGCGAAGGTGAGCACCTGACCGTCGTCGAGCGTCAGTTGCAGCGCTTGCGGCGGATTCATCTGCACGCCGCTCTTCGCGACGTGTGCGAGCGCGTCGAGATACGGCCGCTCGAGCGCCGCGCCCGCGCCGGACACGCACGCCATCCGCGTGCCGGCGAGCGGACCGAACGTGAGCTTGCCGTTCTTCAGCTCGTAGGCGCCCGCAAAGCGGTTGCAGCCCGAGAAGCCGCTCGCCTGACGGCGTCCGTTCGCGGTAGAGAAATCGAGCGTGAGCGGCTGCGCGTTGTTCTCGCCCGCGTGCGGGATGGCGCGCGGCTGGCCGCTGGCATCGGTCCAGCTCGTGAGCGCCCATTGCGTATCGTCGAGCAGTTGCGTGGCGGCAGGATTATAGGGATCGGTGGGCGGGGCGCTTGCATCGGTGTGCTTCGGCATCGCGCAGCCGGCGACGACGCTCGCCGCGACCACGAGCGCGCACGTGCGGGAGACCAGCGCGAGCGCCTTCTTGCGGCGCCACAGCGGATTTGACGATGAGCGCGGCGAGGTAAGCGCGGACGCGCGAGGGAAGTGCGTGGGCATCGATGATCCTGAAGCTGGCGAAAGCGTAAGGGTATCGCACGCGTCCTGTGATTTGTCCAGCGCCGCGATGCAACAAAATGCCTGGCTGCGCTTTCGGGAGCTTGCCATCGATCGGAAACGCGCCGGGAATTCCGACGCGCATTCGCCTGTCAATAGGCCGAACGGCAAAGTGTCGCCGCTGGTGCTGCGTGTTAACATCGCGCCCAATTCAGCCGCTTTGCGCCTCGCTGACCTCACCACCCGATTCTGGAGCACTCATGCAGACCGATCCACGCCGCACCGGCGCCACGCGCCTCGGCACGCCGCTTTCTCCCAATGCCACGCGCGTGATGCTGCTCGGCGCGGGCGAACTCGGCAAGGAAGTGATCATCGCATTGCAGCGGCTGGGCGTCGAAGTGATCGCGGTGGACCGGTACGCGAACGCGCCGGGGCATCAGGTCGCGCATCGCGCGCACGTGATCGACATGACCGACGCCGCCGCGCTGCGCGCGCTCGTCGAGAAGGAGCAGCCGCATCTGATCGTGCCGGAGATCGAGGCGATCGCGACCGAAGCGCTCGCCGATATCGAATCGGCCGGGCTCGCAACCGTCATCCCGACGGCGCGCGCCACGCAGCTCACGATGAATCGCGAAGGTATCCGGCGGCTCGCGGCCGAAGAACTGGGCTTGCCGACTTCGCCGTACGCGTTCGCGCAATCGCTCGACGAGATGAAGGCGGCGATCGCGAAGATCGGCTTTCCGTGCGTCGTGAAGCCGGTGATGTCGTCGTCGGGGAAAGGCCAGTCGGTGCTCAAAAGCGACGCCGACGTCGAACCCGCGTGGAACTACGCGATGGCGGGCGGGCGCGTGAATCACGGGCGCGTGATCGTCGAGGGCTTCATCGACTTCGAATACGAGATCACGCAGCTCACCGTGCGCGCGGCGGACCCCGCGAGCGGCGAGACGCAAACTTACTTCTGCGATCCGATCGGTCACGTTCAGGTCGCGGGCGATTACGTCGAGTCGTGGCAGCCGCAGGCGATGAGTCCGGCCGCGCTCGCCAAATCGCGCGATGTCGCCGCGAAGGTCGTGACCGCGCTCGGCGGGCGCGGACTCTTCGGCGTCGAACTCTTCGTGCGCGGCGACGACGTCTGGTTCTCGGAAGTGAGCCCGCGTCCGCACGACACCGGCCTCGTCACGCTCGCGACGCAACGTTTCTCCGAGTTCGAACTGCACGCGCGCGCGATCCTCGGCTTGCCCGTCGATACCGCTTTGCGCGCGCCCGGCGCGTCGGCCGTGATCTACGGCGGGCTGGATGAAGCGGGCATCGCGTTCGAGGGCGTCGCCGAAGCGCTCGCCGTGCCGGGCGCGGATCTGCGGCTTTTCGGCAAGCCGGAAAGTTTCGTGAAGCGCCGCATGGGCGTCGCGCTTGCAACGGGCGCCGACACCGGCGAAGCGCGCGAACGCGCGAAACTCGCAGCGTCGAAGGTAAGGCCGGTTTCGGCCAGATGACCGGCGCGCGCGCCGGCGGGAGCGAGCAAGTGAAATGGAAACCGATGTCCGCGCTCGTCGTGGTCTGCGTGGCGCTTTCGGGCTGCGGACTTGCGGCGGCGCCGTGCCGGATCGCGTCGGCGGGACTGAAAATCGTGCCGGTGGTCGGGCATGTCGCTGCCGCGCCGACCGACGCATGCGCGGAAGTCATCGACCCTTGAGCGCTGCCTCGCGCACCAAACACAAGTGAATCGAACGATGAAAAAACCGATTGCGATCATGCTCGCGTTGCTCGGCGCCCAGGCGGCGCTCGCCATGCCGCTCACCGTGCCGCAGATCCAGACCGCGTCGACGCAGACCACGCGCTACGACTGCAAGGACGGCAAAAGCGTGTCCGTTCAATACACGAACACGCGCAACCATCAGAGCTTCGCGGCGTTGACCGTCGACGGACGTAAGCTCCTGTTCGTCAACGTGATCGCGGGATCGGGCGCGAAATACGTCGCCGATCAATATACGTGGTGGACCAAGGGCCCGCAGGCGAATCTCTACGATGAGATGGCCGCGAAAGATTCGCCGCCGCTGCTCGCCGATTGCGGGGCGCGCAAGAAATAGGCGCGCCGCTTGCTGTACGCTCCGGGTGCGCTCTCGCGCCGCCGGAGCGCTTCGGCGCGCGGTGCTACAATGTGCGGCTTTCCGGCTGTAAAAATCGCGGCCGGATCGGGTCCAGAATTTCCGGCATCGCCGTTCGATGCCGCTTGAGCGGGCACTGGGCGTCGAGCGCCCGGCCGCTTTGGAAGACAGATCGCGCGATGCCGCGTGCCTTGAAGGCGTCATCGAAGCCGTGTTCCATCGGAACGCCGGCACGCGGATCGAAACAGAGCAATGAGCGGGGCGTGATGCTCGATTGACCGGCCGCCCCGTCCAGCGCGCGCACCTTGCGCTTGACCGACGCGCCGCGTGCACCAACGAAACCATCCGCGTAAGCAACCGATCGCGACGATCGACCGAAACAACCGACCGAGTTTTTTACGCGCGCCGCATCGTGCGGCATTTTAGCGAAAGCCAATATAGTCACCATGTCCGATTCCGTCGCCACGAACACGTCCACCGCACCGGCCGCAGCGCCGACGTTCGACCAGTTCGGTTTGTCCGCCGACATCCTGAAAGCGGTGCGCGAGTCCGGCTACACGACGCCCACGCCGATTCAGGCGCAGGCCATTCCCGTCGTCCTCGCGGGCCGCGACGTCATGGGCGCCGCGCAGACCGGCACCGGCAAGACCGCGAGTTTCTCGCTGCCGATCATCCAGCGGCTCTTGCCGAGCGCGAACACGAGCGCCTCGCCCGCGCGTCATCCGGTGCGCGCGCTGATGCTCACGCCGACGCGCGAGCTCGCTGACCAGGTCGCCGCCAACGTGCAGACGTACTCGAAGCACACGCCGCTGCGCAGCACGGTCGTGTTCGGCGGCGTCGACATGAATCCGCAGTCCGACGCGTTGCGCCGTGGCGTCGAGATCCTGATCGCGACGCCGGGCCGTCTGCTCGATCACGTTCAGCAGAAGACGGTGAATCTCGGTCAGGTTCAGATGCTCGTGCTCGACGAAGCCGATCGCATGCTGGACATGGGCTTTCTGCCCGATCTCCAGCGCATCCTGAATCTGCTGCCGAAGGAACGTCAGACGCTGCTGTTCTCGGCGACGTTCTCGCCGGAAATCAAGAAGCTCGCGTCCACGTATCTGCGCAATCCGCAGACGATCGAAGTCGCGCGCAGCAATTCGACGAATGCGAATGTGCGCCAGATCGTCTACGAAGTGCACGAGAGCGACAAATCCGGCGCGGTCGCGCAGCTCATCCGCGAGCGCGAACTGAAGCAGGTGATCGTTTTCTGCAATAGCAAGATCGGCGCGAGCCGCCTCGCGCGCGTGCTGGAGAAGGACGGCATCGTCGCGACGGCGATCCACGGCGACCGCTCGCAAAGCGAACGCATGCAGGCGCTCGATGCGTTCAAGCGCGGCGAGATCGAGGCGCTCGTCGCCACCGACGTCGCCGCGCGCGGTCTCGATATCGCCGAATTGCCGGCGGTCATCAACTTCGATCTGCCGTTCAACGCGGAAGATTACGTGCACCGCATCGGCCGGACCGGGCGCGCGGGCGCATCGGGCGATGCGCTGTCGCTGTGCAGCGCGAACGAGCGCAAGCAGCTCGCCGACATCGAGAAGCTGATCAAGCGTCCGCTCCAGGTCGAGCCGCTCGAAGTGACGATTCGCGCGCGCCGCGACGCATCGGCGCCGCGTCGTGACGAGCGATTCGGTCGACCGGAGCGCACGGAGCATCGGCATTCGCCGCGCGACGAGTCGGGTCCGCGCCGCCGCACGACGGGCACGCACGATCGCCCGCGCGGCCGTCAGCAGCCCATCGACGAATTTTTCCTAAAGCCGTACGAGCCGTCGCCCTCGGCGATGAAGCGTCAGGAAGAAACGGTCGAGCCCGAGCGCAAGAGCGCGCCGAAGCAGCCGCTCGCGGCGTTGCTCGGCGGTCTGGGCATGCCGCGCAAGTCGTGATTTTCGTTGCGCTTCGAATCGAAAGAGGCAGCCCGCGCGGCTGCCTTTTTTGCGTCTAGCGCGCGAAACGCTTCGCCCATTCCGCCGTTGCGGCGCTGTAGAACGTTTCCAGCGATGCGGCCGGCGCTTCGATGCCCAGATGCCGCGCCGCTTCGACGAGCGCATCGAGCGGCGCGTTGCGATCGAGCGGCGCCGCGCCCGTCTGCTTGCTCAGCTTTTCGCCGATGCCGTTGTTGACCACAGGCACATGCAGGTATTCCGGCGTCGGCACGCCAAGGCACTGCTGCAAGTAGATTTGCCGCGCGGTCGAATCGAGCAGGTCGGCGCCGCGCACGACGTGGGTGATGCCGGCATCGGCATCGTCGACGACGACCGCGAGCTGATAGGCCCACAGTCCATCGGCGCGTTTCAGCGCGAAATCGCCGACTTCGGTCGCGAGATCCTGCGTCTGCGCGCCTTGCCAGCGATCGACGAACCTGACGACTGCCGCGTCGCCGTCCGGCACGCGCAGCCGCCACGCGCGCGCGGGCTTGCCGTGCAGGCCGGTGCGGCACGTTCCCGGATAGGCGAGCGTCGCATGGCGCGCGTGGGCGTTCACCAGCGAGTCGGCGATTTCGCGGCGCGTGCAACCACACGGATAGATGAGACCCGTCGCCTGAAGACGCTCGAACGCGGCGCGATACGCGTCGCCGCGCGCGCTCTGCCAGACGGGCGGCTCGTCCGAGTGCATGCCGAAGTGTTCGAGCGTCGCGAGGATTTCATCGGCGGCGCCGGGAACCGTGCGCGGTGCGTCGACATCTTCGACGCGCACGATCCAGCGTCCGCCGTGCGCGCGCGCATCGAGAAAACTCGCGAGCGCGCTGACGAGCGAGCCCGCATGCAGCGGGCCGGTGGGTGAGGGCGCAAATCGTCCTCGATAAATCATTACGCGGCGGCGCCGACCTTCGCGTCGGGATGGCAAGCCGGGCACGCCTCGCCCGGCTTGTAGAACGGCGACTGCTGATCTTCGACCGACACCACCGCGCGGCAGCCGAAACATTGTGCGGTTGCGGTCGGCTGCAGGTTCGGATCGAGCGCCGTGCGGTAATCGAACACGAAGCACTCGCCGTTGTAGTGCGCGCCGCCGACTTCCTCGAAATACTTCAGAATGCCGCCTTCAAGCTGATAAACATGCTCGATGCCCACTTCCTTCATGTGAATCGCGGCTTTCTCGCAGCGAATCCCGCCGGTGCAGAACGACACGACCGTCTTGCCGTCCAGATCCGCCCGATTCTGCTCGATCACTTCAGGAAACTCGCTGAACTTCGTGATGCGGTAGTCGAGCGCGTTGTCGAACGTGCCGACATCGACCTCGAATGCGTTGCGCGTGTCGAGCATCACGACAGGACGGCCTTCGTCGTCGTGGCCGCGGTCGAGCCAGGCTTTGAGCGTGGGCGCGTCGACGGACGGCGCGCGGCCGAGTTCCGGCCTGATCGCGGGCTTCTTCATCGTGATGATTTCGCGCTTGAGCTTCACCAGCATGCGGCGAAACGGCTGCTTCGCGGAAAGGCTTTCCTTGAATTGCAGATCGGCGAAGCGGCCGCCGAAGAGCGCGTCCGTGCGGATGTAGTCGATGAACTCGCGGACCTCGGCGACCGGCCCAGCGATGAACAGATTGATGCCCTCCGGCGCCAGCAGAATCGTGCCCTTCAGACCGAGCGCGTTGCAGCGTTCGGTGACGAGCGGCCGCCACGCGGGGCCGTCTTCGATGGTGACGAATTTATAGGCGGAGAGATTCAGGATGCTCATGATCGGATGACGCGCAAAACGGCTGTGACGGGTAAAAAGTGCGGGCGAAAATCGCGCGCAAAACACGTATTATCCCGCAAACGGCCCGCATCTTCGCCGGATTCCCGCTGTCGCGTCGCGAAGCCTTGCGCACGCGCAATTCCGGGCGCGGCGCGGGCCTTATCCGTTCGGCTAACGCGCCCTTCGGCGCCGGTTCAGCCGATGGCCCGCATGTACAATACCGCCATGTCAGATCCCCGCTTCGTTCATCTCCGCGTCCACTCCGAATTCTCGATCGCCGACGGCATCGTGCGGCTGGACGACGTCGTCAAGGCTGCCGCAAAAGACGGGCAAGGCGCGCTCGCGCTGACCGATCTCGGCAACGCATTCGGTCTCGTGCGCTTCTATAAGGAAGCGCGCGGCATGGGCGTGAAGCCCATCGCCGGTTGCGACGTCTGGATTACCAATCCCGCCGATCGCGACAAGCCTTCGCGCCTCCTGTTACTCGTTCGCGACAAACAGGGCTACCTCAACCTGTGCGAGCTGTTGAGCCGCGCGTGGCTCACGAACCAGTATCGCGGCCGCGCCGAGGTGATGGTCGAATGGCTCGAAGAAGGGCTCGCAACGGGACTGCTCGCGCTTTCGGGCGCGCAGGGCGGAGATATCGGCATGGCGCTCGCGGCGGGCAACGTGCAATCCGCGCAACGCAACGCCGAGCGCTGGACGAAGCTCTTTCCGAACGCGTTCTACATCGAACTGCAGCGCGCCGGTCAGCCGGGCGAGCAGGCTTACGTGCAGGAAGCGGTCAAGCTCGCGGCGAAGCTGAAGCTGCCGGTCGTCGCGACGCATCCGATGCAGTTCATGACGCCCGACGACTTCACCGCGCACGAAGCGCGCGTGTGCATCTCCGAAGGCGATATTCTCGCGAATCCGCGTCGGCAGAAGCGCTTCACGCAGGACCAGCATTTCCGCACGCAGGACGAGATGTGCGCGCTTTTCGCGGACATTCCGTCGGCGCTCGCGAACACTGTCGAGATCGCGAAGCGCTGCAATCTGACGCTCGAACTCGGCAAGCCGAAGCTGCCGCTGTTCCCGACGCCCGACGGCATGTCGCTCGACGACTACCTCGTGCAGTTGTCGAAGGAAGGCCTCGAAGTCCGTCTGCAACAGCTTTATCCCGATGAAGCCGAACGCAGCGCGCAGCGCGAAACGTACTACGCGCGCCTCGATTTCGAATGCGGCACGATCATCAAGATGGGCTTTCCGGGCTACTTCCTGATCGTCGCCGACTTCATCATGTGGGCGAAGAACAATGGCGTGCCGGTCGGTCCGGGGCGGGGCTCGGGCGCGGGTTCGCTCGTCGCGTACGCGCTCGGCATCACCGATCTCGATCCGCTGCGCTACAACCTGCTGTTCGAGCGCTTCCTGAACCCGGAACGCGTGTCGATGCCCGACTTCGACATCGACTTCTGTCAGGAAGGGCGCGACCGCGTCATTCAGTACGTGAAGGGCAAGTACGGCGCGGATGCCGTGTCGCAGATCGCGACCTTCGGCACGATGGCGGCGAAGGCGGCGGTGCGCGACATCGGCCGCGTGCTCGATCTCGGCTACATGTTCACCGACGGCGTCGCGAAGCTGATTCCGTTCAAGCCGGGCAAGCACGTGACCATCGCGGACGCGATGAAGGAAGAGCCCACGCTTCAGGAACGCTTCGATTCCGAAGACGAAGTGCATCAACTGCTCGAACTCGCGCAGCGCGTTGAAGGGTTGACGCGTAACGTCGGCATGCACGCGGGCGGCGTGCTGATCGCGCCGGGCAAGCTCACGGACTTCTGCCCGCTCTACACGCAAGGCGAAGACGGCGGCGTCGTCAGTCAGTACGACAAGGACGACGTCGAAGCCGTCGGCCTCGTGAAGTTCGACTTTTTGGGCCTCACCACGCTGACGATTCTGGACTGGGCGGAGCGCTATATTCGCCGCCTCGATCCGTCGAAGAAGGACTGGAGCCTCGCGCAGGTTCCGCTCGACGATCCGGCCTCGTTCCAGATATTGAAGAAAGCGAACACCGTCGCCGTGTTCCAGCTGGAAAGCCGCGGCATGCAGGGCATGCTGAAGGACGCGCAGCCGGACCGCTTCGAGGACATCATCGCGTTGGTGGCGTTGTATCGGCCGGGCCCGATGGACCTGATCCCGAGCTTCTGCGCGCGCAAGCACGGGCGCGAGATCGTCGAATATCCGGATCCGCGCGTCGAACCTGTTCTGAAAGAGACCTACGGCATCATGGTCTATCAGGAGCAGGTGATGCAGATGGCGCAGATCATCGGCGGCTACTCGCTCGGCGGCGCGGACTTGCTGCGTCGCGCGATGGGCAAGAAAAAGCCCGAGGAAATGGCCAAGCATCGCGAGATTTTCGCGGAAGGCGCGGCGAAGAACGGCCTCACGCGCGAGAAGGCGGACGAGACCTTCGACCTGATGGAGAAGTTCGCCGGGTACGGCTTCAACAAGTCGCACGCGGCGGCGTATGCGTTGCTCGCGTATCACACGGCGTGGCTGAAGGCGCATCATCCGGCGGAATTCATGGCCGCCAACATGTCGCTCGCCATGGACGACACGGACAAGGTCAAGATCCTGTTCGAAGACTGCCTGGCGAACGGCATGGCGGTTTTGCCGCCCGATATCAACCAGTCGGCGTATCGCTTCGAACCGGTCGCGGAAGCCGATGGCAAGCGCTCGAAAACCGTTCGCTACGGCCTGGGTGCGGTGAAAGGCAGCGGCCAGAACGCAATCGAAGAGATTCTGCGTGCGCGCGAAGACGGCCCGTTCGTCGATCTGTTCGACTTCTGCGAGCGCATCGACCGTCGTGTCGTGAATCGGCGCACGGTGGAAGCGCTGATCCGCGCGGGCGCGTTCGATTCGATTCACGCGAATCGCGCGCAATTGCTCGCCTCCGTCCCGATGGCGATGGAAGCCGCCGATCAGGCCGCCGCCAACGCAATGCAAGCCGGCCTCTTCGACATGGGCGACGCGCCGCTCGCGAAGCACGAGTACGTCGACGAAGCCGAGTGGTCCGACAAGAAGCGTCTGCAGGAAGAAAAGACCGCGCTCGGCTTCTATCTGTCGGGCCATCTGTTCGATGCCTACAAGGGTGAAGTGCGCCGCTTCGTGCGCCAGAAGATCGGCGAGCTAAAGGAAGGGCGCGACAAGCTCATCGCGGGCGTGATCTCCGCCATGCGCACGCAGATGACCCAGCGCGGCAAGATGCTGATCGTGAATCTCGACGATGGCAGCGGCCAATGCGAAGTCACCGTCTTCAACGAGCAGTTCGAAGCGAACAAGGCGCTCTTCAAGGAAGACGAGCTGCTCGTCGTGCAGGGCATGGCGCGCAACGACGCGTTCACGGGCGGCATCCGTTTCACCGTCGATACGGCGATGGACCTCGAACGCGCGCGCAGCCGCTACGCGCAGTCGGTCAAGGTCGAGATGAACGGCAACGCCGATGCCTTGCGCCTGCGCCGCGTGCTCGAAGCGCATGCGGCGGGCGCGCAGGAAGCGCCGCCGCCCATGCCCGTGAAGGAGAACGGCCGCCAGCGTCAAAGCGCGCCGATTCCGAACGGCCTGAACGTGAGCATCGTCTATCGCAGCGAGCATGCCGAAGGCGAAGTGCGCCTCGGCGACGCGTGGCGCGTGAAGCCGACCGACGATCTCATCACGGCGCTGCGCGGCGAATTCGCGGGCAGCGCGATCGAAATCGTCTACTGATGCGGATCGGCATTTCGGCGAATGCGCTCAAGCATTCCGGCGGACTCGAACGCTACGCGATGGATCTCGTGCGCGGCCTCGCCGCCGCGGGCTTCGAAGGCAAGCGCAAGCCCGCGTTTTTCGCCCGCAAGATCGACACGTCGCTGCCCGAAAGCCGATTGATCGAGCCGCATCGCATCAAGGTGTCGTTTCTGCCGGGCAAGCTGCGCGACGCGTATTTCTCGTGGGCGCTCAAGCGTGCGCGCAAGAAGGCGAAGGTCGACGTGCTCATCGGCTGCAATCGCGTGGAAGGTTCCGAGATCGCCATTTGCGGCGGCACCCATCTCGGCTTCCTGCGCGCGACCGGGCGGCGCGAGAAACCCTCGGACACGCGGCAGATCGCACTGGAGCGGCGTCAATACGCGCACGCGAACGTGGTCGTCGCGCATTCGGACATGATGAGCGACGAGTTGCGCGCGTTGTATGGCGTGGATATCCGCAAGATTCGCGTGCTTTATCCGCCCGTCGACGGCGCGCGATTTTCGCCCGTCGGTGCCGCTGCGCGTGCGCGTCTGCGCGAACAGTTCGGCTTCGAACCGGATGAAACCGTGCTGCTGTTTCCGTCGAGCAGCCACGAGCGCAAGGGCTTGCCGCTGATCGAGAAGGCGCTCGCCGGGATGAACGTCGTGATCGCCGTCGCGGGCCGCGCGCCCGAGAAGCCGGCAGCGAACGTGCGCTATGTCGGCTACGCGAAGAACATCGAAGATGCGTATCGCGCGGCGGATTTCACCATTCTTGCGTCGAGCTACGAGCCATTCGGACTCGTCGGCATCGAATCGGTGATGTCCGGGACGCCGGTGATCTTCCCGGCGTGCATCGGCTGTTGCGACGCCATTGCAGATCACGCGAAGCACGTCTTCAAACCTGGCGACGCCGACGATCTGCGCCGCACGGTGCAGGAGGCGATCGAAGCGCGGCGCGACGCCCCGCGCGCGCTAGCCGGCGCGGTGCGCTATGACGCGAGCGTCGAGTCGCATGTGCGCGCTTTGCTCGATCTCGCGCGTGACATCGATGCGAAGCGCTGAGCCAATCAGCGCGCTTCGTTGAGATGCGCCAGCTTCAGGAACCGGTAGTAGACCGTCTGCGCGTTGAATAGCGCGATCATGAAGCCGGTTTTGCCGTCCAGAAAGCCGCGGCGCAGCACGTAAGTCCGCACGAACGCCCACGCGCCGCGCGACACCGCGATGCCGAAGCTGCCGCGCTTTCCGGCCGCGTGGCGTTGTTGCGCACCCGCCGTCGAGTAGGCGTCGAGCTTGCGCAATACCGCTTCGAAATCCTCGTAGGAGTAGTGCATCAGCTTGCCGGAAAGGCGCACGACGGGCTTGCCGGTCGACAGCACGAGCCGCTCGTGCACGAGATCGGGCGAGAAGCGCGCCGTGCCGCGCCGGAACAGGCGCGGAATCCAGTCGGGATACCAGCCGCTGTGCTTCACCCATGTGCCGCAGAAGCTCGACAGGCGGTCGACCGCGTAGACGTCGGCTTGCGGATCGGTGATCGCGGCGCGGATCGAAGCGGCCAGTTCGGGCGACACGATCTCGTCGGCGTCGATGGACAGCACCCAGTCGGTCGAGAGCGCGTCGAGCGCGCGGTTCTTCTGCGGGCCGAAGCCTGGCCAGTCGCGCGCCACGATCACGCGCGCGCGATGCGCCTCGGCGATGCCCACGGTCGCATCGCTGCTGCCGCCGTCGACGACGACGATTTCATCGGCGAAGGAAACGGCCTGCAGGCATTGCGCGAGCCGCGCGGCCGCGTTGTGGGTGATGATGGCGATGCCGAGGGTTGGAAATGTCATGGTGCCTTTCGAGTGGCGCTAGCGCCTTGTTGTTCTGCCGGGCGCGACGCTCGCGCGCTCATCCGCGCACATGCCACTTCACGAAGAAGAACGGGGAAAGCAGCCACGGACACGTCGCATAGACGAACATTTTGACGCGAAAGCCGAAGTCCACGTCTTTCGACGCCATGACGAGCGCGAGCTTGCGCGCGAGCGAGCGCTCGCCGAACATCGCGCTGACATAGCTTTCGCGCGCGGACTTCTTCGCGAGCAGCGCGCGCATCGGGCCGCCGACGCCCACTTTCTCGGCATCGCTCACGAGCTGGCTCGTTTCGCCCGTACCGTTGACGTTCGCCAGCTTGATGCGCGCGACGAAATCCGCGGGCGTGCGCCATTTGCGCTTTCTCGACAGTCCGCCGCGCCGGTACTGCACGAGCGGTTCATGCAGCGTATGAGCGCCGTGACTCATGATCGCGCGAAACGTCATGATCTGGTCCTCACCGTAGATGCCGGGCGCGATCGGCCCGAATTCGTTGAAGAGACGCCGCGCCCAGGCATGCGCCGCGCCGACGACGTGCGGCCGGTTCCGCGACCAGTCTTCGAAGCTGCGGTAGCCGTCGAGGTCGGTCACGCGCAGCACGCCGTGCGCATTGCCGTCGGCGTCGATATCCTGCAGGTCCGTCGCGACGAGGTCGTAGCGCCTGTCGCTCGCGAGCCAGTCGCGCATCACGCGCTCGACGCGCTCGGGGCGGGAGATATCGTCTCCCGCCGCGATGAAGAGCATTTCCCCCGATGCGCGTGCCGCGAGCGCGCTCAGATGCGCGCTGATGCCGAGATTCTTCTCGTTGCGATAGAGGCGCACGGTGTGCGGGCCGCGATAATCGCGCACGCAGCGTTCGGCGACAGAGAAGGTGCCGTCGGCGGAGGCGTCGTCGGAAATGAGGATTTCGAGCGGCGTCCAGGTTTGGGCCAGCGCGCCGCGGATGGCGTCGGCGACGGTTTCTTCCTGATTGAACGTGATGAGCAGGAGGCTGGCGAGCGGTGCGTCCGGCTCTGTTTTAGGTGTCGCTGGCATTTCGGATTCACAACGCATGGAATGACCGGCATGCCTTCCCGGCGCGAGTCAGGCGTTCCGTGAGCGAAGAGCGTGCCAGGCGGCAACGGCTATAATATCGCGGGTTTTCGGGGCGCGCGACCGGAACGGCCGGTCGAACCCATGTCAGGTTCATCGATTTGGAAAAAATTCTGCGTTATGTCATCGCCGGCATGGTTTTGCTGGCGCCCGCGACCACACTGATCGTGCGCGGTGGAACCGGTTACTGCTTTTTCCTGTTGCTCGCTATTGCGCTCTTTGCCGGATTCAGCAAGCCGTTTCGGCTGAAGGGCCGTCTGCTCGTCACCGCTTATCCGTGGTACACCGCAGCCATGCTGTGCTTCATGGTTTATCTGCCGCTGCAACAGGCGATCGAAGGCTACTATCTGCCGCGTGAATTCGACGGCCTTTCGCGTCTGGCGCTGAGCCTGCCTATTTTTCTGCTGCTCGTGAATCTCCCGGTCCGCTACCTGAAGGCGCTCGGCTGGGGTTGCGCGCTGGGCGCGATCGGCGCGGGCCTCTGGGCCGTCGACAGCAACCTGCACATGACGATCAACGATCTCAATCGTCTCGGCAACGACTATACGAATCCGATTCCCTACGGCAATACGGCGCTCCTGCTCGGCTTTCTCTCAGTGATGACGATGCGCTGGGACGACTACCCCAACGTGCTCGTAAAACGCGTCGGTATTGCGATCAAGCTTCTGGGGCTCGCGGGCGGCGTGTATGCATCCTACTTGTCCGGCACGCGCGGCGGATGGCTCGCGATCCCGCTGTTCCTCGTGCTGTGCTCGCTCAATTTCGGCTGGATCAGGCGGCGGCGACATTGGCTCGCCGCGTTGCTGGTCGCGATCGTGGCGATGTCCGCCTTGCTCGCGTCGCCGCTCGGCCGCGAACGCGTGATGGCGACGCGCTCGGATCTCGTGATGCTTTCGGAAGGCTCGGGCGCCTACAGTTCCATCGGTGCACGTTTGCAGCTCTGGCGCGCGTCGATCCATCTGTTCGAGGCGCATCCGCTGCTGGGCGTCGGTAAGGGGCATCTGGAGGCGTCGCTGAAAGAGATGGCGAACAAGGGCGAAGTTCCGGGTTTCATCGTCAATCAGCGCGCGCATAGCGAGTTCTTTTCGACGATATCCGAACTCGGCGCGGTGGGCGTCGTCTGTCTGGCCTTGCTCTACTTCGGGCCGCTTCTGTATTTCGTGCGCTATCGGAAATCGCCGCAACGGGACGTTTCGACGGCCGCCTATTGCGGGATCGCGGTGTCGGGGTCGGTTATCATCTTCGGTTTGAGCATCGACGTGTTCACGGTGGTGATGAGCACGGCGCTCATCGCGCTTTTCTGGGCCGTGCTGCTCGCGGTCATCACACACGACACGCGCCAGCCGCAAGGCAACCCGGGCCGCGGTCCGATCGGCTGATCGGCGAGCCGTCCTGGCTGATGACCAAACCAACAAACCTTGCGCGACAGGCGATTCCGGCGCCGTGCGAAGTGGAGATACGCTCTTGAACAACCAGGCAAGTTTGCGCAAACCGATCGGCGGCGAGGAAAGCAGCTCGCCCATGGCCGTCATGAAACGGCTATGGCCGTATATCCGTCCGCTGCTCGGCATGGTGATGCTAGGCCTGCTGACGATGGGCATCGTCGCCGCGACCGAGGCCGGCATTCCGATGTTGCTCAAGCCGCTGCTCGACCATGGTTTCGGCTCGAAGAGCAGCGATCATGCGAAATGGCTCGTGCCCGCAGCGGTCATCGGCCTTGCGCTGGTGCGCGGCGGGGCACAATACGCATCGGGCTATTTTCTCTCCTACGTGACGAACAAGATCCTGCTGCAACTGCGGCTCGAAATGTTCCAGCGCATGATCCATACGAGCGCGGGCTTCTTTCAGCGCGAAACCGCGAGCACGGTCATCAACGCGATCGTCTTCGAGGTCAATCAGATCCTGAGCGTGCTGCAGAGCGTGGTCGTGACGCTCGTGCGCGATTCGCTCACGGTCGTGTTCCTGCTCGGCTATCTGTTCATCCTCAACTGGCGGCTCACGCTGATCGTCGCGGTGATCCTGCCGGCGATCGGCTGGCTCGTCAGCAAGATCAACCGCCGGCTGCGGCGCCTGAATCGCGAGCATCAGTCGTTGACGAACGATCTGTCGTATATCGTCGAGGAGACGGTCGGCGGCTACAAAGTCGTCAAGGTGCACAACGGCGAGCCGTACGAAATCGACCGCTTCACGGAGATGAGCCAGCGGTTGCGCGGCTACTCGATGCGCATGCAAGTCTCGGGTGGTCTCGCGCAGCCGCTTACGCAGTTTCTCGCATCGATCGCGCTCGCCATCGTCATCACGATCGCGGTCGTACAATCGGCCAACGATCAGACGACGGTCGGCGGCTTCGTCGCGTTCGTCACGTCGATGCTGCTCGTGATCTCGCCGCTCAAGCATCTGATCGACATCAATCAGCCCTTGCAGCGCGGCATGACGGCGGCCGAGCTGATCTTCGGCCTGATCGACGAGCCGGCCGAGCCCGCTGGCGGCGGCCGGCGTCTCGAACGCGCGCGCGGCGAAGTCGAATTCCGCGACGTGTCGTTCAGCTATGGCTCGGTCGACCGGCCGACGCTCGATCGCGTGTCGTTCAAGGTCGCGCCGGGCGAGATGGTCGCGCTCGCGGGCCCCTCTGGTAGCGGCAAGACGACGCTCGTGAATCTACTGCCGCGCTTCTTCGATCCGCGCGCCGGCCAGTTGCTCGTCGATGGCGTGCCGATCAGCGAGTACAACCTGCACGACCTGCGCGGCCAGCTCGCGATGGTCAGCCAGGACGTCGTGCTCTTCAACGATACGATCGCCGCGAATGTCGCGTACGGGCAGACGCCGGACCCCGAACGCGTGATGTCGGCGCTGACGGCGGCGAATCTCGCGGATGTCGTCGCGTCCTTGCCGGACGGAATCAACACGCTCGTCGGCGGCAACGGCATGCGTCTGTCGGGCGGGCAGCGCCAGCGTCTCGCGATCGCGCGCGCGATCTACAAGGACGCGCCGATCCTGATTCTCGACGAGGCGACCTCGGCGCTGGACTCGGAATCGGAGCGGCACGTGCAGTCGGCGCTCGAGACGCTGATGAAAGGACGCACGACGCTCGTCATCGCGCACCGGCTGTCGACGATCGAGCGCGCCGACCGCATCCTCGTGATGGAAGCGGGGAAGATCGCGGAGCAGGGCAGTCATGCGGAGTTGCTGCGCAAGGACGGCTTGTACGCGCATCTGCATCGGATTCAGTATCAGCAGCAGGCGGCGTGAGGCAGTCGGCCTCGCTCGAATGACTTTGGGCGAGGCTACATCAACACGATGTCGTATTGCTCTTGCGACAAATTACTCTCCACCTGCAGCGAAACCGGCTTCCCGATGAAGTCCATCAGCATCGCCAGATGCTGCGATTCCTCTTCCAGAAACAGATCGATCACCTGCTGCGAAGCCACCACGCGAAACTCGCGCGGATTGAATTGCCGCGACTCGCGCATGATTTCGCGCAGCACGTCGTAGCAGACGGTGCGCGGCGTCTTCACCTGACCTTTGCCCTGACACACCGGACACGGCTCGCACAGCACGTGAGCCAGTGACTCGCGCGTGCGCTTTCGCGTCATCTCGACGAGCCCGAGCTGCGAAAAGCCATTCACGGTCACGCGCGTTCTGTCGCGCGAGAGCGCCTTCTTCAGCTCGCCCAGCACCTGATCGCGATGCTCGACATTCTCCATGTCGATGAAATCGATGATGATGATCCCGCCGAGATTCCTCAAACGAAGTTGCCGCGCGATCGTATGCGCAGCTTCGAGATTGGTCTTGAAGATCGTGTCGTCGAAGTTGCGCGCGCCGACATACCCGCCCGTATTCACGTCGATGGTCGTCATCGCTTCGGTCTGGTCGATCATCAGATAGCCGCCCGACTTCAGATCGACGCGCCGCGACAGCGCCCGCTGAATCTCCGCCTCGATGTTGTACAGATCGAAGAGCGGCCGCTCGCCGGTGTAATGATGCAGACGCGACGCCACCGCCGGCGTGAACTCCGCGGCGAAATCCGCGAGCATTTGAAACGTCTCGCGCGAATCGACCTGAATACGCGTGGTTTCGTCGTTGACGAAATCGCGCAGCACGCGTTGCGCGAGGTTCAGATCCTGATAGAGCAGCGTGGTGGGCGGCACGCGCTGCGCTTGCGCGACGATCGTCGCCCAGGTCTTGCGCAAGTACGCCACGTCGGCCGCGAGTTCTTCGCTCGTCGCGTCTTCGGCGATGGTCCGCACGATGTAGCCGCCTTTCTCGTCGGCGGGCAGGACGGCGGTCAGTCGCGCGCGCACGGCCTCCCGCTCCGCTTCGCTCTCGATCTTCTGGGAGATGCCGATATGCGGCTCCTGCGGCAGATACACCAGCGTGCGTCCCGCGATGCTCACCTGCGTCGACAGGCGCGCGCCCTTGGTGCCGATCGGGTCTTTCACGACCTGCACCATCAGCGACTGACCTTCGAAGACGATCTTTTCGATCGGCGTATGCGGCTGTGAGTTATGCGGCTCGCCCGCGATGCGCGGATGCCAGATATCCGCCACATGAAGAAACGCGGCGCGCTCGAGACCGATGTCGATGAACGCGGACTGCATGCCCGGCAGCACGCGCACGACCTTGCCGAGATAGACGTTGCCGACGCGCCCGCGCGAAAGCGTGCGCTCGACGTGAAGCTCCTGAACGGCGCCTTGCTGAACCAGTGCGACGCGGCTTTCCTGGGGTGTGACGTTGATCAGGATTTCTTCGTTCATGGCCTGTTTAGAATGCGACGCGCGCCAGGCGCAAGAGAGCAGCGGTTTCGAAAAGGGGCAGACCCATGATACCCGAATAGGACCCGTCGATTCGCTCGATGAACTCGGCCGCGCGGCCCTGAATGCCGTACGCGCCCGCCTTGCCGAGCGGCTCGCCCGATGCCGCGTAGCGTTGCAGCGCAGCACGGTCGACGTTCGAAAAACGCACTTGCGAGCGCGAGAGCGCGGGTTCCAGCAACGCGCCATCGGCATCGACGACGGCGAGCGCCGTCAGCACTTCATGCTCGCGGCCTGCGAGGCGTTCGAGCATCGCGACGGCGTCTTCTTCGTGAAGCGGCTTGCCGAGAATCAGCCCGTCGATGGTGACGGTCGTATCGGCGACGAGAATCGGCGCGGACGCGAAGCCGCCAGCGAGCAATCGCGCGCGCGCGGCCTTTGCCTTTAACGCGCACACGCGCACGACGTACGCATCGGCGGCTTCGCCGGGCAACTCGGCTTCGAGCGCTTCGGCGTTTTCATCGGCACGGGGAAGAAGGAGTTCGAACTGCACGCCCAGTTGAAGAAGCAACTCCTGGCGGCGTGGGCTTTGCGAGGCGAGATAAACGTAGGGATGAGTCGGCATCGTGATGTGGATTCGAATGACGCGCGGGGCATTCGATCCAGCGTCGAAGCACCCTCAAGCGCGATGATAGGGATGATTCTGCGTGATGCTCCACGCGCGGTAAAGCTGTTCGGCGAGCAGCACGCGCACCATGCCATGCGGCAACGTCAGGCTCGAAATGCGCAGCATCAGTTCCGCGCGCGATTTCACCTCCGGATGCAGCCCGTCCGCGCCGCCGATCACGAACGCGACGTCGCGCCCGTCCTGCTGCCAGCCGGGCAGGGCGTTCGCGAGTTGCATCGTGGTCCAGTCGCGGCCGCGTTCGTCGAGTGCGACCACGCGCGCGTTCTTCGGCAAGGCGGCTTCGATGCGCTGCTTTTCGGCCGCCATCACGCTCTCGGCATTGCGTCCCGACGAGCGCTGTTCCGGCTTGATCTCTTTGAGCTCGATGCGCAGTTCGGGCGGCATGCGCTTCGCGTATTCGTCGAAGCCATTCGTGATCCAGTCGGGCATCTTGTGTCCGACGGCGAGGATGACCAGCTTCATGAAACGAAGCGGTGTCAGTGCTTGCGCACGGTCTTCCGCGCGGGACGTTTGACGGCGGGCGCGTCGTCTTCGTCGTCCTCGTCTTCATCGGCGGTGACGCTCGCGCCGCCGAACATGTTCGGCCTTTGGAGCTTCACGCGCACGGGCTTGTCGCCCCAGACTTCCTCGAGGTTGTAGTACTGACGCAGAGCGGGTTGCAGGATGTGCACGACCGCGTCGCCGCAGTCGACCAGCACCCATTCGCCGATCTCTTCGCCTTCCGTGCTGACGATGTCGCCGCCCGCTTCCTTGACCTTCTCGCGCACGCTGTTGGCGAGCGCCTTGGTCTGGCGGTTGGACGTGCCGCTCGCCACGACCACGCGGTCGAAAAGCGACGTCAGATGGGTCGTGTTGAACACTTTGATGTCTTGCGCCTTGACGTCTTCGAGACCGTCGATGATCGCGCGTTGCAGCTTCTGAAGTTCCATAGTTACGATGTCTGGTACAGGTGATGTTGAACAATATAGTCCCATACGGCGGATGGGACCTGCGCGCGGGCGTCGGTCGCACCGTTCATCGAACGCGCTTCTTCGCGGATCGCCGTGGCGGATACGTCGAGTAGCAGCATTTCGTCGATGTGCATGTGACCGTGCGGACTCCCGCGCAAAACGTCGGGCGATGCGCGGCGCGCTTCGAATTCGGCCGCGACCGGGGCGGGCAGCGTCGCGACGTCGAAGCCGGCGCGCGTTTCCACGCAAATGTGCGCGTAGTCGAAGAGCCGCTTCCACTGATGCCACGAATCGAGCTTGACCAACTGGTCCGCGCCCATCAAGAGCGTGATCGACGCGTCCGCGCCTTCGCGCTCGCGCCAGTGCGCGAGCGTGTCGACGGTGTACGTGTCGCCGTGGCGGTCGATCTCATCGGTGGCGACGACGATCTGCACGCCATCGAGCGAAAGCGATGCCGCCGCCGCACGCGTCATCGCCAGCCGATGCTCCGGCGCCGATACGCCCGCCTTCTGCCACGGCTGTCCGGCGGGCAGCAGTACGAGCTCGGTCAGTTGCAGCAACTCGACGAAGCGCCGCGCGAGCGCGAGATGCCCGTTGTGGATCGGATCGAATGTGCCGCCGAGCAGGCCGACGCGCTTGGCGCAGGGCGTCACAGCCATTCCCGGCGCACCAGAAAGTCTTCGTACAGCCGCGCTTCCGGCGTGCCGGGCGCGGGCTTCCAGTCATAGCGCCAGTTCGCGACGGGCGGCATCGACATCAGAATCGATTCGGTGCGTCCGCCGCTTTGCAGGCCGAAGTGCGTGCCGCGGTCGAACACGAGATTGAACTCGACATAACGCCCGCGCCGATACGCCTGAAACTCGCGCTCGCGCTCCGTGTAGGGCGTGTCGCGGCGTCGTTCGATGACCGGCAGATACGCCTTCAGGAACGCATCGCCGACGCTTCGCATCATCGCGAACGAGCGCTCGAAACCCGGCTCCGAGAAATCGTCGAAGAAAATTCCGCCGATGCCGCGCTGCTCGTTGCGATGCTTCAAATAGAAGTACTCGTCGCACCAGGTCTTGAAACGCGGATACAACTCCGCGCCGAACGGATCGAGCGAATCGCGGCAAACCTGATGGAAATGCCGCGCGTCTTCCTCGTAGCCGTAGATCGGCGTGAGATCCATGCCGCCGCCGAACCAGAAGATCGGCGCTTCGCCGTCTTTGGTCGCCGTGAGCATACGCACGTTCATGTGCACGGTCGGGCAGTGCGGATTGCGCGGATGCATGACGAGCGAGACGCCGAGCGCCTCGAAACCGCGTCCGGCGAGTTGCGGACGCGCCGCGCTCGCCGAGGGCGGCAGCGCGTCGCCTTGCACATCCGAAAAGCCGATGCCGCCGCGCTCGAAGAATCCGCCGCCTTCGAGGATGCGCGTCACGCCGCCGCCGCGCAGATGCGCGCCGGGCTCGCGGGTCCAGGCGTCGGTAGCGAAGGCGGTGCCGTCGAAGGCGCCGAGCGCATCGGCGATGCGCGTCTGCAGGCCCCTCAGATAATCGCGAACGGCGGCGATATCGTGGGCTGCGTCGGATTGTGTGCGTTGTTCCGCGCTGCGGTTCGGTTCACTCATCGATTGCTGCGTGCGCCCCTGTGGGCGGCCTTGAATGGCAGGGGTTAACCCTTCGTATCGAAACTCTCAAAAGCACGCTGCCGGACACGAGGTCCGGCAGCGCGGGTGCTTGGGCGGCGTGCGCCGCGCCGTGTCAGTGCTTGTCGCCGGGTTTTTCCGCCGTCTGCTTGCGATTCAGCGCGCGATAGCCGATGTCGCGCCGATACTGCATGCCGTCGAACGAGATCTGGTTGACTGTATCGTAGACCACGGATTGCGCGCCGCGCACGGAATCCGCCAGGCCGACGACGCACAGCACGCGCCCGCCCGAGGTCGTGAGCTTGCCGTCGGTGAGCGTCGTGCCGGCATGGAAAGTGACCGAATTCTCGGTTTCCGCGGGAATGCCGCTGATGCGGTCGTCCTTGCGCGGCGTATCCGGATAGTTATGGGCCGCGAGCACCACGCCGAGCGCGGTGCGGCGGTCCCAGTCCAGATCGACGGTGTCGAGCTTGCCGTCGATCGCCATTTCCACGACCTTCGAGAAATCGCCCTTCAGGCGCGCCATGATCGGCTGCGTCTCGGGGTCGCCCATGCGGCAGTTGAATTCCAGCGTTTTCGGATTGCCGTTCGCGTCGATCATCAGGCCGGCGTACAGGAAACCGGTAAAGCGGATGCCTTCGCTTTCCATGCCGCGCACCGTCGGCTGGATGATTTCGCGCATCACGCGCGCGTGCAGTTGCGGCGTGACGATCGGCGCGGGCGAGTACGCGCCCATGCCGCCGGTGTTCGGGCCCTTGTCGCCGTCGAGCAGGCGCTTGTGGTCCTGGCTCGACGCGAGCGGCAGGACGTGCTTGCCGTCGACCATCACGATGAAGCTCGCTTCCTCGCCCGCCAGAAACTCCTCGATCACCACGCGCGCGCCGGCGTCGCCGAGCTTGTTGTCGGCGAGCATCGAATCGACGGCGGCGTGCGCTTCTTCCAGCGTCATCGCGACGACGACGCCCTTGCCGGCGGCGAGGCCGTCCGCCTTGATGACGATCGGCGCGCCTTTGGCGTCGATGTAGGCGTGCGCGGCGGCGAGCTCGGAAAACGTCTCGTATTCGGCGGTCGGAATGTTGTGGCGCTTCATGAACGCCTTCGCGAAGTCCTTCGAGCTTTCGAGCTGCGCGGCTTCCTTGCTCGGGCCGAAGATTTTCAGCCCGCGCGAACGGAACAGATTGACGATGCCCGCGGCGAGCGGCTGTTCCGGCCCTACGAGCGTGAACGCGACATGTTCCTTCTCGACGAAATCGGCGAGTTCCGCCGGATCCGTGATGTCGACGTTGCGCAGGCGCTCGTCCTGCGCGGTGCCGCCGTTGCCCGGCGCGACATAGACGATCTGCACGCGCGGCGATTGCGCGAGCTTCCAGGCCAGCGCATGTTCGCGGCCGCCGGAACCGACGACGAGTAACTTCATGTGAATCCCCGAAATCCTGACAAAAAGCGGCTTGAGAAAAAGCGGCGGGCGCATCGACCGTAAAGCGCGCGTATGACACTCGTCATGGCGTCGCGAAGGCGGCTCGCGCTGACATCGGCTGCGTCACGCGCCTTCCTCGGGCGATGCCGCGCCGCGAAGGCCGTGCGGCGCTGCTCCGGCATGGCAGCCGAAGCGAAAGATGTTCCATGCGAGGCCGCGGCGGACTTCGATGCCGCCGCGCCCCTGCGCTACGAAGCTCGGAAAGCTCAGTCTTCGTTGATCGCGGCGTTTGTATAGACTTCCTGCACGTCGTCGAGATTTTCGAGCGCGTCGAGCAGTTTTTGCATTTTCACTGCGTCGTCGCCGCTGAATTCGACTTCCGTCTGCGGTTTCATCGTCACTTCGGCGAGTTCCGCCTTGAAGCCCGCGGCTTCGAGCGCGTCCTTCACCTTCTGGAAATCGTTCGGCGGGCAGACCACTTCGATGCTGCCGTCCTCGTTCGTCACGACGTCGTCGGCGCCGGCTTCGAGCGCGGCGTCCATCAGCTTGTCTTCCGGCGTGCCGGGCGCGAACAGGAACTGGCCGACGTGATCGAACATGAACGACACCGACCCGTCCGTGCCCATGTTGCCGCCGAACTTCGAGAACGCGTGGCGCACTTCCGCGACGGTGCGGGTGCGGTTGTCCGTCATCGTGTCGACGATGATCGCCGCGCCGCCGATACCGTAGCCTTCGTAGCGGATTTCCTCGTAGTTCGCGCCATCGACGCCGCCGGTGCCGCGCTGGATCGCGCGGTTGATGTTGTCCTTCGGCATGTTGGCGTCGTAGGCCTTGTCGACGGCGAGGCGCAGGCGCGGGTTCGAATCGATCTCGCCGCCGCCCATGCGCGCCGCGACCTGGATTTCCTTGATGAGGCGCGTCCACACCTTGCCTTTCTTCGCGTCGGCCGCGGCTTTCTTATGCTTGATGTTGGCCCATTTCGAATGACCCGCCATTACCTTTCTCCATCGCGCGCGGACCTGCCGGGCGCCTAGTGTGCTGTCGTGCTGAATGTGTCTGTCTGCCGCGCGCTGCTCGGCCGCGGTCGGGTTCGCTCGGGGATCGTTTCGATCCGGCCTGACCCGAATAGGAACAGACCGAAATTTTAGCATGGCGTCGTGCGCTCTCAATGCCGTGTGGCACGGGCCGGAACGCGAAAATCGGCGCAAACCGTGCGAAATTCCGTCGAATCGCGTGGAATTCGCGCGAACGAAGCCGTAAACGCAAACCGCCGCGCAGAATCGCGCGGCGGCTGGAATGGTTCCGGCGAACGCTTAATTCCTCGTGCCGAAGAGACGGTCGCCCGCGTCGCCGAGACCCGGAACGATATACGCATGCTCGTTCAGATGCGAATCGAGCGACGCGACATACAGCTTCACATCCGGATGCGCGTCCTGGAACACCTTCACGCCCTCGGGCGCGGCGACCAGTGCGACGAAAATGATGTTTTCGGCTTGCACGTTGCGGCGCTTCATCACGTCGACGGCGTGCACCGCCGAGTAGCCCGTCGCGACCATCGGATCGCACAGAATGAAGACGCGCTCTTCGAGATCGGGCGGCAGACGCACGAGATACTCGACCGGACGATGATCGTCCGCGCGATACACGCCGATATGCCCGACACGCGCCGAGGGCACGAGATCCAGCAGGCCGTCCGACATGCCGATGCCCGCGCGCAGCACCGGCACGATCGCGAGCTTCTTGCCGGCGATCACCGGCGCGTCGATCCCGACGAGCGGCGTTTCCACGCGCTTGGTCGTAAGCGGCAGATTGCGCGTGATTTCGTAGCCCATCAGCAGCGTGATTTCGCGCAGCAGCTCGCGGAACGTGCGCGTCGACGTGTCCTTGTCGCGCATGTGAGTGAGCTTGTGCTGGATCAGCGGATGATCGGTGATGAAGAGATTGGGAAAGCGGCTGTCTTGTTTCATGGGTCTCGCGCGCGGCGCGTCCTGCTCGTGTGATGTTCTGCCTCTGACGCTCGGGGAGCGGACAGTGGCGACAGTTTACCCAAAAGCCCGCGCACGCCTAAGAAGATTCGCGCGGGCCTTGGCGTTTCCGCCGCCGACGTTGCTGCCCCGATTCTTCTAGAATTGCGCGAAGACGTCACGATCTGTGACGAAAGACAACTGGAGGAAAGACGATGGATATGGGAATCGCGGGCCGCACCGCGTTGGTATGCGCGGCGAGCAAGGGCCTGGGACGCGGCTGCGCCGAAGCGCTCGCCGCCGAAGGCGTGAATCTCGTCATCACCGCGCGCACGGCGGAAACGCTCGAAGCGACGGCAGCGCACATCCGCTCGACTTACGGCGTCACCGTGACGACCGTCGCGGGCGACATCACGACGCCCGAAGGCCACGCCGCCGCGCTCGCCGCCTGTCCCGCGCCGGACATTCTCGTCAACAACGCGGGCGGGCCGCCGCCGGGCGACTTCCGCACTTTCACGCACGAGATGTGGATCAAGGCGCTCGAAGGCAACATGCTGACGCCGATCGAGCTCATCAAGGCGACCATCGACGGGATGATCGAGCGCGGCTTCGGGCGCGTCGTGAACATCACGAGTTCGTCGGTGAAGGCGCCGATCGACGTGCTGGGTCTCTCGAACGGCGCGCGCTCGGGCCTGACCGGTTTCGTCGCCGGCGTCGCGCGCAAGGTCGCATCGACGGGCGTCACGATCAACAATCTCCTGCCGGGCACGTTCGACACCGACCGTATCGCCGTGACGATGGAAGCGCAGGCGAAGGCGCAGAACATTTCGATCGACGAAATGCGGGCGCGCCGTGCGCAAAGCCTGCCCGCGGGCCGCTTCGGCACATCGGAGGAATTCGGCAAGGCATGCGCGTTCCTCTGCAGCGTGCATGCGGGCTACATCACCGGTCAGAATCTGCTGATCGACGGCGGCGCTTATCCCGGCACCTACTGAGACGGAGCCTCTGATGACCACACGCGTCGCGCTCATCGCGCACGACATGAAGAAGGACGACATCGTCACGCTGGCGGGCGAGTTCGTCGACACGCTCGCGCAATGCAATCTCGTCGCGACCGGCACGACCGGCGGACGCATCGCGGCGGCGCACGGGCTGGAGATCGAGCGCAAGCTGTCCGGCCCGCACGGCGGCGACCTGCAGATCGGCGCGGAACTGGCGGAAGGGCGCGTGAACATCGTGATCTTCCTGCGCGACCCGATGACGCCGCAGCCGCACGAGCCCGACATCAACGCGCTCGTGCGCGCCTGCGACGTGCACAACGTGCCGTGCGCGACCAACATCGCGACGGCGCGCATGATTCTCGACGACTTGCGTCTGCGCTTCGCGCGGGCGTCCTGAAGATCAAAGGAGACGAACGAGCGATGACCAAGGCAATCCGATTCGACAAGGCAGGCGGCCCCGAAGTCATGAAGTGGGTCGACGTGGACGTGGGCGCGCCGGGCAAGGGCGAAATCCGCGTGAAGCATCATGCGGTGGGCCTCAATTTCATCGACGTGTACTTTCGCACCGGCCTGTATCCGATGCCGCTGCCGGGCGGCCTCGGCATGGAAGCGGCCGGCGAGGTGACGGCGGTGGGCGAGGGCATCACGCAGTTCAAGCCGGGCGATCGCGTCGCCTATGCGTCGCGCCCGCCGGGCGCCTATGCGGAAGAGCGCGTGATGTCGGCGGATTACGTCGTCAAGCTGCCCGATTCGATCGGCTACGAAGATGCCGCGTCGATCATGCTGCAGGGTTTGACCGCGCAATATCTGCTGCGCCGGACGTATCGCGTGAAGGCGGGCGACACGGTGCTGATCCACGCGGCGGCGGGCGGCGTCGGCATGCTCGCGTGTCAGTGGGCGAAGGCGCTCGGCGCGACGGTGATCGGCACGGTCGGCTCCGACGAGAAAGCCGAGCTCGCGAAGGCGCACGGCTGCGATCATCCGATCGTCTACACGCGCGAGAATTTCACGCAGCGCGTGCGCGAGATCACGAACGGCGCGGGCGTGCCTGTCGTCTACGATTCGATCGGCAAGGACACGTATATCGCGTCGCTAGATTGCCTGTCGCCGCTTGGGCTTTTCGTGAGCTTCGGCAATTCGTCGGGCCCGTTGCCGCCGCTCGATTCGTCGGAGCTGGCCGGTCGCGGCTCGCTGTATTTCACGCGGCCGACGCTTTTCAGCTACATCGCCAAACGCAGCGATCTCGACACGATGGCGGCGGAACTGTTCGATGTCGTGTCGTCGGGGAAAGTGAAGACGAACGTGCGCCAGCGTTATCCGCTGTCGGAAGCGGCGCGCGCGCACGAAGACCTCGAAGCGCGCAGGACGACCGGCTCGACGATTCTTCTGCCGTGAAGCGACGCGAAACCGCGCGGACGGCTATCCGATGAGCGAGCCGTCCTTTACCGTCGTCCTGATCGAGGATGAGAAGCAGATTCGGCGCTTCGTGCGCGTGTCGCTCGAAGCGCAGGGCATGACGGTCCACGAAGCGGACACCGGTCAGAAAGGTCTCGTCGAAGCCGCGACGCGCAAGCCCGATCTCGTGATCGTCGATCTCGGCCTGCCGGACACCGACGGCATCGACGTGATCCGCGAACTGCGCGGCTGGACCGAGCTGCCGATCATCGTGCTGTCGGCGCGCACGCAGGAGGAGGAGAAAGTCGCCGCGCTCGATGCCGGCGCCGACGATTACCTCACGAAGCCCTTCGGCGTTTCCGAGCTGATGGCGCGGATTCGCGCGCATTTGCGGCGGCGCAATCAGGCGTCCGCGAGCGAGACGCCGGTCGTGACTTTCGGCGATGTGACCGTCGATCTCGCGCTGCGCCGCGTCACGAAGCACGCCGAAAACGTGCATCTGACGCCGATCGAATACCGGCTGCTATCGACGCTCGTGCGTCACGCGGGGCGAGTGCTGACGCATCGGCAATTGCTGGTGGAAGTGTGGGGGCCGTCGCATGTCGAAAGCCCGCATTATCTGCGCATTTACATGGCGCATCTGCGGCAGAAGCTGGAGCGCGATCCCGCGCAGCCGGAACATATCGTGACCGAGACGGGCGTGGGTTACAGGCTCGTCGGCGTGGCGTGACGGACCGCGCTGAGCGAAGCGAGCGCGGTATCGATCGGCACGTCGCCGCCGACGAACGCGATCAATCGGTCGCGGATGCCGAGCGTCACACATCGCACGGCGATGCGCGCGACGTCGGCGCGTGCGACTTCGGGCGTGTGTTCAGTGAGTTCGTCGGCGAGCGCGATGGTCCCGCGCGGCGGCGCGTCCGATAAAGGCCCTGGCCGAAGAACCGCGAACGGCACACCGCGATGCGCGACGTATTCGTCGGCTTCGCGCTTCATCCGCGAGTAATGGCGCAATGCAAAACTGCTTCGCGCCGGATGAAGTGCGGATAGCGCGCTCACGACGACGAGCTGCTGCACGCGGCGGCGCCTGGCGTAATCGGCGGTGCGCATGACGGCATCGCGATCGATCGCGCGTTCCTCGTTGACGCCTTCGTTGTCCGCCGATCCGGCTGCGTAGATCACATGCGTGATGTCATCGAAGGCGTGAGAAAAGTCGTTGGTGAGATCGCCTAGCAGGATTTCGGCGCCCATCGCCGCGAACTCGCTCTTGTGCGCGGATTTGCGCAGCATTGCGCGGAATGGCATGGCTTGCCGATGCAATCGCTCGGCGATGAGGCG
This sequence comes from Caballeronia sp. LZ008, assembly GCF_031451435.1. NCBI lineage: Bacteria > Pseudomonadati > Pseudomonadota > Betaproteobacteria > Burkholderiales > Burkholderiaceae > Caballeronia > Caballeronia sp. LZ008. The sequence goes on from NZ_JARUXK010000001.1 coordinate 901,343, forward strand.
GCCCGTGCGGCCGTGGGCGCCGATCAGCAGAACCTTCAGCGAGTTCATGTGCGGAAGTCTCCTTTGCTTGCGGTTCCTTTTTTTTGGTCGGTGGCTTCGGCTTTCGCCGGATCCCGTTTTCGTGTCGGTCTATTAACGTTGCCCCTGTGCGGGGCGGCAGTGCTAATAGACCGAGAGCAAAACGGGATCCGGCGACGGACCAAGAACAAACGCCCACTCCGGGATCCGGCGAAGGACCAAGAACAAACGCCCACTCCGGGATCCGGCGAAGGACCAACAACAAACGCCCACTCCGCGATCCGGAGAAAACAAAGAGCAAAACCTCACTCCGCCGCGCCAGCCGGCCCCGCCCCGCGCTGCCGCCGAGCGCGCCGTTCTTCCGCGCGAATCCGAAACCGATCCATATAAAGATAGACCACAGGCGTCGTATAGAGCGTGAGCATTTGACTCACGATCAACCCGCCAACGATCGCGATCCCGAGCGGCGCACGCATCTCCGAACCTTCGCCGCTGCCGAACGCCAGCGGCAGCGCACCGAGCAGGGCGGCGGCGGTCGTCATCATGATCGGGCGAAAGCGCAACAGACACGCCTCGCGGATCGCGTCCTGCGGCGTCTGCGCGCCGTGGCGCGTCGCCTCGATCGCGAAATCGACCATCATGATCGCGTTCTTCTTCACGATGCCGATCAGCAAAATAACCGCGATCAGCGCGATGATGCTGAACTCCGTCTTGAACAACAGCAACGCGAGCAGCGCACCGATGCCCGCCGACGGCAAAGTAGAGAGAATCGTGATCGGATGGATGTAGCTCTCGTACAGAATCCCGAGCACGATGTAAACCGCTGCGAGCGCCGCCAGAATAAGGAGCGGCTGGTCGTTGAGCGATTGCTGGAACGCCTGCGCCGTGCCCTGGAAGCTGCCGTGAATGGTCTGCGGCACGCCGATCGTGGCCATGGTCTCGTAGATCGCCGCGGTCGCGTCGGAGAGCGACTTGCCCGGCGGCAAATTGAACGAGATCGTCGATGCGACGAACTGGCTCTGGTGATTCACCGAAAGCGGCGTGTTGCCCGGCCCGAACTTCGCAATCGCGGAAAGCGGCACCATCGTTTCCTTCGATGTCGACACCGCAGCACCCGACGACGACCCGTTCTTGCCCGTCGCCGCGATCGCGTTGGTCGCCGAGTTCTTCACGGCGGCCAGCGCAAGGGCAGCGGTTGTGTCGGACGTGCTCGTCGAGGAACCGCCCGCGCCCGTCGATCCCGTCGCCGAAGTGGACGCGGTCGTCGTCGTGCCGGACGTGGTCGTCGATTGCGTCGATGCCGAACCGCTCGCCGTGCCGCCCGACGTGCTGATGTAAATCTGCTTGAGCATCTCCGGGTCCTGCCAGTATTTCGGCGCGAGCTCCATCACGACGTGATACTGCGACAGCGGGTTGTAGATGGTCGATACCTGCCGCTGGCCGAATGCGTCGTAGAGCGTGTTGTCGATCTGCGCGGGCTTGATGCCGAGGCGCGCGGCCGTCGCGCGGTCGAACGTGACCATCGCTTCGAGGCCGCCTTGCTGCTGGTCGGAGTTGACATCGGCGAGTTCGGGGCGCTTTTGCAGCGCCTCGGTGAGAAGCGGCCCCCACTTGTACAAGTCCGCCGTGGAGTCGGACAGCAGCGTGAACTGATATTGCGCGTTCGATTGCCGCCCGCCCACGCGAATGTCCTGCACCGCCTGAAGGAAGGTGCGCGCGCCGGCGACCTCCGCGAGCGGCTTGCGCAGGCGGTTGATGACCTGATCGGCGGACACCTTGCGCACGCTCTTCGGTTTGAGCGAGATGAACATGAAGCCCGAATTGGTCGAGCGCCCGCCCGTGAAGCCCGCGACGCTGTCGACGGCCGGGTCCGCTTCGACGATCTTCATCATCTCGGCGAACTTGAGTTTCATCGCCTGGAACGACGTGCTCTGGTCCGCCTGAATGCCGCCGATGATGCGGCCCGTGTCCTGCTGCGGGAAAAAGCCCTTCGGCACGATGACGTACAGATAAACGTTCAGCCCGATGGTCGCCAGCAGGATCAGGAGAATCGTGCGCGGATGCGTGAGCGCCCAGCCGAGCGTGCGCGCATAGCCGCGCTGCATGCGATCGAACTGGCGCTCCAGCCAGCGCGCGACGCGGCCTTCCTGCTTGCGCTCGTGCGGCTCTTCGAGCAGGCGCGAGCACATCATCGGCGTGACGGTCAGCGAGACGACGAGCGACACCGCGATCGCGAGCGACAGCGTGAGCGCGAATTCGCGGAACAGCCGCCCGACGATGCCGCCCATCAGCAAAATGGGCAGGAACACGGCGACGAGCGACACGCTGATCGACAGCACCGTGAAGCCGACTTCACGCGCGCCGAGTATGGCGGCCTGCATCCGCGGCACGCCTTTTTCCACATGCCGCGTGATGTTCTCGAGCACGACGATCGCGTCGTCGACGACGAAGCCCGTCGCGATGGTCAGCGCCATCAGCGAGAGATTGTCGAGCGAGAAGCCGAGCAGATACATCGCCGCGAACGTGCCGATGATCGAGATCGGCACGGCGACGCTCGGTATCAGCGTCGCGCGCCAGTTGCGCAGGAACAGGAACACGACCATCACGACGAGCGCCACGGCGATCACGAGCGTGAGCTCGGTATCGTGCAGCGATGCGCGGATGGTCGTGGAGCGGTCGGCGGTCGGCGTGATCTGCACGTCGGCGGGAAGCGCGGCCTGCAACTGCGGCAGCATCGACTTCACGCGGTCGATCGTCTCGATGATGTTCGCGCCCGGCTGGCGATACAGGATCACGAGCACCGCGCGCTTGTTGTTGATGAGGCCGAGATTGCGCAAGTCTTCGACGGAATCGACCACTTCGCCGACATCCGAAAGCTTCACCGCCGCGCCGTTGCGGTACGCGACCACGAGGTCCTTGTACTGCGCGGCCTTGCTCGCCTGATCGTTGGTGTAGAGCTGGACGCGCGTGCCCTTGAACTCGATCGCGCCCTTCGGACTGTTCGCGTTCGCCGACGCCAGCGCGGCGCGCACGTCCTCCAGCCCGATGCCGTAGTGAAAGAGCGCACCCGGCTCGAGCTCGACGCGCACGGCCGGATTCGCCGAGCCGCTCACGTCCACTTCGCCGACGCCCGGCACGGTCGAGAGCGTCTGCTGCAGCACGGTCGCCGCGGAATCGTAGAGCGAGCCCGCCGTGCGCGTGGGCGAGGAGAGCGCGAGCACGAGAATCGGCGCGTCGGCGGGGTTGACCTTGTGGTACGTCGGATTCTGGCGCAGCGCGGTCGGCAGGTCGGCGCGCGCGGCGTTGATCGCGGCCTGCACGTCGCGCGCGGCGCCGTCGATATCGCGATTCAGGCCGAATTGCAGCGTGATGCGCGTCGTGCCGACAGAGCTCATCGAGGTCATTTCGCTGACATCGGCGATGGTGCCCAGATGTCGCTCCAGCGGACTCGCGACGCTCGTCGCCACCGTCTCCGGACTCGCGCCGGGCAAGGACGCCTGCACGGAGATGGTCGGAAAGTCGACTTGCGGCAACGGCGCCACCGGCAAGCGCACGAACGCGAACATGCCCGCGAGCGCGATGCCGACCGCGAGCAGCGTCGTGGCGACGGGCCGGGCGATGAAGATGCGCGACAGGTTCATGACTCAGCGGCCCTCGCTGGCCGGGGCCGGCGGCGCGTCGCGATGAAAGCGCGCGCGCAGCTTGCGGGCGAGCGAATCGAAGCCGAGATAGATGACGGGCGTCGTGAACAGCGTGAGCAACTGCGACACGATCAGGCCGCCGACGATCGCCACGCCGAGCGGACGCCGCAGCTCCGAGCCCGCGCCCCAACCGAGCATCAGCGGCAGTGCGCCGAGGAGCGCGGCCATCGTGGTCATCAGAATCGGGCGGAAGCGCAGCAGACACGCCTGGAAGATCGCTTCGCGCGGGGGCTTACCCTGATCGCGCTCCGCTTCGAGCGCGAAGTCAATCATCATGATCGCGTTTTTCTTCACGATGCCGATCAGAAGCACGATGCCGATGATGCCGATGATGTCCAGATCGTGCCCGGTGATCATCAGCGAGAGCAGGGCGCCGACGCCTGCGGACGGCAGCGTCGAGAGAATCGTGATCGGATGGATGAAGCTCTCGTACAGCACGCCGAGCACGATATACATCGTGACGATGGCCGCGAGAATCAGGAACAGCTCGTTCGACAGCGACGCCTGGAACGCGAGCGCGGCGCCCTGATAGCGGATCTGGAACGACGCGGGCAAGCCGATTTCCTCCTTGGCCTGCTCGATTGCTTTCACGGCCTCGCCGAGCGACGCGCCCTTCGCGAGATTGAAGGAAACGGTCGTCGCCGGGAACTGGCCGAGGTGCGTGACGAGCAAGGGCGCCGCGCGTTCGTGGAACTTCGCGATGGCCGAGAGCGGCACCTGACCGTTGGTCGCGGTGGAAGAGGGCAGATAGATGCCGTTCAGCGTTTCGCTGTAATGCGCGTCTGACGGTTCGGCTTCGAGAATCACTCGGTACTGGTTCGATTGCGTGAAAATCGTCGAGATGATGCGCTGGCCGAATGCATCGTAGAGCGCATTGTCGACGGTCGCGGGCGTGATGCCGAAGCGCGCGGCTGTCTCGCGGTCGATCTCGATATAAACCGACTGGCCGTTCTGCTGCAGATCGGTGGCGACGTCCGTCAGCACGGACGTGTGTTGCAGCCGCTCGACGAGCTTTGGCACCCATTCCGCGAACTCCGACGCGTTCGGGTCCGTCAGCATGAACTGATACTGCGTCGGGCTGACGGTCGAATCGATCGTCAAATCCTGCACCGGCTGCATGTACAGCTTGATGCCGGGAATATCGGCGACTTCGCTCTGAATCTCGCGGATGACATCGCTCGACGTATTGCTGCGGTCGTCGCGCGGCTTCAGGTTGATGAGCATGCGCCCGCTGTTCAGCGTGATGTTCGAGCCGTCCACGCCGACGAACGAGGTGAGGCTTTCGACGTCCGGGTTCTGCAGAATCTTTTTCGCGAGCGCCTGCTGCTGGTCCGCGACAGCCTGGTACGACGCGGCCTGCGGCGCTTGCGTAATCGCCTGGATCACGCCGGTGTCCTGCGTCGGGAAAAAGCCCTTCGGAATGTACACGTACAGCACGGCGGTCAGAATGAGCGTGAGCACGAAGACGAACAGCGTCGCGCGTTGGCGCGCGAGCACCCATTCCAGCGCGACCGCGTAACGCCCGATCACGTAATCGATGAACTGATGCGCGCGCGCCTCGAAGCGCTTGCTTTCCTTCGGCGGCGTGTGGCGCAGGAGTTTTGCGCACATCATCGGCACGAGCGTGAGCGAGACGATTGCCGAAATGACGATGGTCACCGCGAGCGTGATCGCGAACTCGTGGAAGAGGCGGCCGACGACATCGCCCATGAAGAGCAGCGGAATCAGCACGGCGATGAGCGAGACCGTCAGCGAGATGATGGTGAAGCCGATCTGCTTCGAACCCTTCAGCGCCGCTTCGAGCGGCGGATCGCCTTCCTCGACGTAACGCGCGATGTTCTCGATCATCACGATGGCGTCGTCGACCACGAAGCCGGTCGCGATGGTCAGCGCCATCAGCGAGAGGTTGTCCAGCGAGAAGCCGCACAGGTACATGATCGCGAGTGTGCCGACGAGCGACAGCGGCACCGACAAGCTCGGAATGATGGTCGCGTAGACGTTCGCGAGGAACAGATAGATGACGAGCACGACCAGCACGACGGACAGCGCGAGTTCGAACTGCACGTCGCGCACCGAAGCGCGGATGGTCGTCGTGCGGTCCGTGACGACGCGCACGTCGAGCGCGGCCGGCAGCGATTGCTGCAATTGCGGCAGGATTTTCTTGATGCCGTCGACCACCGCAATCACGTTCGCGCCCGGCTGACGCTGCACGTTCAGGATGATCGCGGGCGTCGAATCGACCCATGCGCCGAGCTTCGTGTTCTCCGGCCCCTCGACGATGCTCGCGACGTCCGTCAGCATCACCGGACGGCCGTTGCGATACGCGACGACCGCGCTCTTGTACGCGTTGGCGTCGGTGAGCTGGTCGTTCGCGTTGATGGTGTAGGCGCGCGTCGGGCCGTCGAAGTTGCCCTTCGGCGTGTTGACGTTGAGGTTCGAGATCGTCGTGCGCAGATCGTCGATGTTCAGGCCATACGACGCCAGCGCGCGCGTGTTCGCGCGAATCCGCACGGCAGGGCGATTGCCGCCGCTCACCGATACGAGGCCGACGCCCGCGACCTGCGAGATCTTCTGCGCGAGACGCGTGTCGGCGAGGTCTTGCACTTGTGTCAGCGGCAAGGTTTTGGAGCTGACCGCGAGCGTCATGATCGGCGCGTCGGCGGGGTTCACCTTTGCGTAGATCGGGGGCGCGGGCAGGTCGGACGGCAGCAGGTTGCCCGCTGCGTTGATCGCCGCCTGCACTTCCTGTTCGGCGATATCGAGCGGCAAATCAAGGCTGAACTGCAGCGTGATGACCGATGCGCCCGCCGAACTTTGCGACGACATCTGGTTCAGGCTCGCCATCTGCCCGAACTGCTTTTCGAGCGGCGCCGTGACGCTCGACGTCATCACGTCGGGCGACGCGCCCGGATAGAACGTCTGGACCTGGATCGTCGGATAGTCGACGGCGGGCAGCGCCGAGAGCGGCAAAAAGCGCAACGCGACGAGGCCGACCAGCATGATCGCCGCCATCAGGAGCGCCGTGCCGACCGGACGCAGAATAAAAATGCGGGATGGATTCATGCTTTCGAATTGCGCTTACTGCTGCGATTGCTGACGCCGATGACCGCCGTGGCGCGCACCCGACGCCGCCGAAGCCGGCGCCGCAGCCGACGCGCCCGATGCACCCGACGCGCCCGATGCCGCTTTCGCCTTTTCAGCCGGAATCGTGATTTTCGCGCCTTCCTTCAGGCGGTCCGAGCCGTCGATGACCACGCGCTCGCCGACTTGCAGTCCGGATTTGATGCTGGTGCGCTCGCCGTCGACCGGGCCGGTTTTCACGTTGCGCACGGTGACGGTGTTGTCCGGCTTCACGACGTACACGAACGCGCCCGACGAACCGTTGAGCACCGCCGGCGTCGGCACGATGGTCGCGTTCTTGATGACATCGACGAGCAGCTTCGTGTTCACGAACTGATTCGGGAAAAGCATGCCTTCCTTGTTGTCGAAGGTAGCGCGCAGCTTGACGGTGCCGGTCGTCGTGTCGATCTGGTTGTCGACGGTCTCGAGATAGCCCGCTTCGAGCGACGTGGTATTGGCGCGGTCATACGCCGTGACCGACATCTTCGTGCCCGCGTGCAGCGGCTTGAGAATCGCGGCGAGATTGTCTTCGGACGTGGTGAAGATCACGCTGATCGGCTGCAACTGCGTGATGACGACGAGGCCGTTCGTGTCGCCCGTCGTCACGTAGTTGCCCGGATCGACCTGACGCAAGCCGACGCGCCCCGACACCGGCGCCGTGATGCGCGCGTAGGTCAGATCGAGCTTGTAGGTATCGACGTTGGCCTGATCCGACTTCACCGCGCCTTCGTACTGCTTGACGAGCGACGCCTGCGTGTCGACCTGCTGTTTCGCGATGGAATCCTGCGAGAGCAGCGTCTGATAGCGCTGCAGGTCGAGGCGCGCGGTCTGCAGCAGCGCCTGGTCTTTCGCGAGCGTGCCCTCGGCGTTGCGCAGCGAGATTTCATACGGACGCGGATCGATCTGCGCGAGCACGTCGCCCTTCTTGACCATCTGGCCTTCCTTGAACGCGACATCGACGAGCGTGCCGTTCAACTGCGTCTTGACCGTGACGTTCGCGAGCGGCGTCACGGTGCCGAGCGAATTGATGACCACAGGCATTTCGCCTTGCGTGACGGTCGCGACATGCACCGGCTGCGGCTGATTCATCGGATTCGGCATGCCGCGCCTTCCGCCTTGACGGGCTTCCGGCGCGCCGCTCGTGCCGCCGCTCTCGCCGCGATTCCACGGATGCCACCACGCAACTGCGCCGGCGACGATCAGGATCGCGACGATGAGCGGCACGACCCGGCGCCGCCGCGGCGCGGGTTCGATGGCGGCAGGCGTCGGAGGCGTCGGGCGCGAGTGCCCTGGGGGATTCTTTTGGTCGTCCATCGGTTCGGAGGCTGGTCTTTCAAATCTGTTCGGAGCGCGGACGGGCGGCGGTCACGGTTCAAGCGCCAGACGATGCGCCGCGCGCATGAACCGAGACCGAAGCGGAGGCCGTGAATGACGCGGGGCCGTTGAAAGCGGCTGGAAAGGCTGCCTGTCGAGTTAGGCGAGCAATCCGGCGCGACCCCGGTGCGCGCGAAGCATGATGCTACGTCCCGCACCCGAGGGCGTCCACCGGCCTTTCTTTCTGTTGATTACGAGTGTTACACGCGCAACCGGCCGCGCTTTCGAAGGCGTTCGGCCGCGCGGCGGCCGTCGCGTAGTCTAACTGGCGGCGCGCAATAGGTTCGGGGCGTGCGTTCCGCCGATCTCGCGTGTGATCTGCTCGACGCAATCGAGCAGGGCGGGCGCGACCTCGTCGATCAATATGTCGCGCGGACACTGATGCGCGGCGCCGCCGCAATTGACCGAATAGCGTTCTTCGGACGGCCCGACGAAGCCCGCCGCGACCGCATTCAATCCGTGATGCCATTCGCCGATGGAGATCGCGAAGCCGAGGCGCAACGCATCGTCGAGGCCGCGTTGCAAGCCGCCCGCGATGGCCGGCCAGTCGTCGCCGGATGCGATCTGCAAGCTGCCGATCAGCGCACGCCGATCCGCGTCGGACAACACCGCGAGATACGCGCGTCCGACAGCGGTGCGGCTCAGGTCCATCCTGCCGCCGACTTCCAGCCGCGACACCAGAACGGCGGACCGCGGACGAATGGCATCGATTACAACCATCTCCAAACGATCGCGCACGGCGAGGTGCACCGAGAGACCAGTGCGCTCGGCGAGACGGATAAGAAACGGGCGCGCTCGAGCGCGAATATCGAAATTACGTAAGAATCCGTTGCTCAGTTCGAGAACGGACGCCGTCAGCACGAAGCGCTCGCTGTCGGGCAAGCGGTGCAGCAATCCGGCGCCGACGAGCGTCGCGGTGATCCGGGATATCGTGGGCTTCGGAATTCCCGTCCAGTCGGTCAGTTCGCGATTGCTCACCGGCGCGTCCGCGGCGGCGATCCGGCGCAGCACATCGAGCCCGCGGGCGAGCGCGGTGACTTCCTCGCCGTCCTTCTCCCGGGCGCGTTCGCGGCCCACCGACGGTTCGTTTTGCATAGGCATTCGTTAAGTGAAACATCGTTTTGTTTGATGACCTGGCGCAATTCTACAAGGCCAGCACGAGAAACTTGCAAACGATGCAAACCTTCAGAATAAGCTGTACTCGCAACGAAACTTTTATGTGTTTCGGTGCATGTTGAACGAAACTTGGGCAGTTGCCCGGACCGCGAGATTTTGCTTGACTTGAGCAGCGATCCCGGAAAAAATGGAACCGAATTTCGAAACCCGGGGTGACGTGCGCTTCAGCGCTTACCGCCCGAGCTTCGGAGACAGGCTCTCAGGTTCTAGCACGGCCCTCGGAATGGCTAGAACTTTTAAGGCGCTACGGAAACGTAGCGCCTTTTTTTTCGTCCGTGCGTTCGTCGAAAGTCTTGGCGCGAATATACCGGAAAGCGCGGGGGAGCCGGGTCTCGTCGTTCGGACGTCGAAAGGAAATGATGGGGAGAGAAGCGGCAGTCATCTCCGCTGCCGAAAGCAAAACGCGGCGCAATGTGCGCCGCGCTGGGAGATCAATACATGTTCGCAAACACGCGTGGCTGCCGAAGCAAGCGTTTGCCGCGCCCGATCCAGTAGACCGCTGCGCACACCAGCAATAGCGCGACCGAGTACACCACGAGCGGCGAAATTCGTTCGGGCGCGGGCGGGCTCGTCGCGATGAGCAGAGCCGCGAAGAATGCAGCGCCCGCCTGACAGAAAGCGCGGTGAGCGAGACTGCGACGCATGCGTGGAGTGGTGAAGCGGGAGACAGGGGCGCGAGTGAACGGCTCGAAGAGCATCAACCCTGCGACAAGGGCGACGGCGACATTCATGAAGAGCATGGTGCGAGACTTCGTGGGAGGCGGGACGGCGGCAAATATATGCCAACCGTATAGCGTGCCAAAACCAGAAGTCTCCGAAATGTAGAGGGAAAATTCTATTCGCCGCTCACCGCGGGTAAATCGTTTGCGCCAGCTATATGTAAGGCTGGCGCACCCCGTTGACCAGAGGCGAGGTTCCCCTGCGATGCAAGGTTTCAAGGTTCGATTCGAGTGCCGAGCAGCGCCAGGAATTGCCCGATCCACGCCGGATGCGCGGGCCATGCGGGCGCGGTGACGAAATTCGCATCGGTGATGGCCTCATCGACGGCGATATCGGCGTAAGTCGCGCCCGCGAGCCGCACTTCGGGCGCGCACGCCGGGTACGCGGAAATGCGCCGCCCTTCGATCACGCCCGCCGCCGCGAGCAATTGCGCGCCGTGGCAGACCGCGGCGATCGGCTTGTTCGCCTGCGCGAAGTGCCGCACGAGTTCGAGCACGCGATCGTTCAGGCGCAGATATTCCGGCGCGCGGCCGCCTGCGATCGCGAGCGCGTCGTAACGGGCCGGATCGATGTCGTCGAAGCTCGCATTCAGCGTGAAGCGATGTCCCGGCTTCTCCGTATAAGTCTGATCGCCTTCGAAATCGTGGATCGCCGTCTTCACGGTGTCGCCGCGCTTTTTACCGGGGCACACCGCATCCACCGTATGGCCGACGGCCTGCAACGCCTGAAACGGAACCATCGTTTCATAGTCCTCGGCGAAATCGCCGGTGAGAAACAGAATCTTCTTGGCAGCCATCGCTAACCTCGTCAGGGAATGGGTTGTCGGATGCTCGATGCCGCGCGCCGCTCCATCGCGCTCGCGCCGCGCGGATCAGTCTACTATTCGCGCCGCGCTTCGCATGTGACGGCGCGAAGCGACGCGCACCGACAGCGTATGATGGGCGCGAGTTTCGAGACGAAGGAAGGTATCACCATGCAGATGACTCCCATGACCCGCATCGCCGTGACGCTCGCCGCGCTGGGCGTGCTGGCCGCGTGCGAGAAGCACGACGCAACCGCGGGGCAGGCCGCGAGCGCTCTCAACAATCTGGCGAGCCAGACGAGCCAGAAGTTCGACCAGGCGGCGAGCTACGTCGGCCAGAAGGTCGATGCCGCGAAACAATCGGCGCAGCAGAACATCGACAGCGCCGGATCGATGCCCGATGTCTCCGCGAGCAGCGTCGCCGCGACGGCGCGATCGAACTTCGACAGCGCGGCGAGCGCGACGAACGCCGCGATCAACAATGCCGCGAGCGCGACGGGCGCGGGCTTGCAATCGGCGGGGCGCAAGCTGCAGGAATGGTCCGCGCAGTCGGGCGGCGCGTCGAATCCGCAAGCGAGCGCGCAAGGCTCGGTCGCCGGACCCACGTCCGAGTCCAGCGGCGCGCGCACCGAGATGGATAAATAGAGATGTTTCGTCTGAAAAATCAACGCAGAAGCGCTTAACATTCGGTTACGTCCGCTTTGGGCGGCCTCCCTGTTATAGCCGCTAAACTGGCGGACTTTCAGAAATCGAGACCGTTATGAAGTCACGCAAGCTCGCGCCGCGAAGCGCGGCGGCGTCTGGCGCGATCTCCTGGATGGCGGCGTGCGTGCTGTTGCGCGCCGCACTCGCGCGCCACGCTGCGCGCGCGTTTTCGCTTGCAATGTCGTCGATGCTCGCCGCGCTGGCCGCGTCGATCGTGTTCGCCTCGCCTGCCGTCCAGGCCGCACAGGCCCTCACGCTGCCCACGTTCCAGGAACTGATCACGCCGGCCGCGCCCGCATCCGCACCGGATGCCGCGTCGGCGCCCGCGATGTCCGACGCCGAGATGCTGCGCTCGCTCGACAACATCATCGCCACCCTCGATAGCGACAAGCAGCGCACGGCGCTCGTCGCGCAGCTCAAGCATCTGCGCGATGCGAAGCGCGCCGCCGATTCCACCGCTCCGGCATCCGGCGCGGCGACCTCCGCGACGGCGGACACAGCCGCGAGCGGCACGGCAGCGGGCGCACAGCCGACTTCGGGAACGACGGCATCGTCGGTCGTGGCGACCATCGCGCAGAACGCGGGCTTGCTGGGCGCGATCGCGTCGGCGCTCACGAACATCGAGGCCGACGTGAAGCGCGGCAAGACGCCTATCGCCTATTGGGTCGGACGCTTCAACGCCGCCGGCAACGAGCTTTTCACGATCGTCACGAGCCAGAGCCGCGAATCGTTCGGCCGCACGCTCTTCAACTATTTCGCGACGCTCGCGGGCTGGGGCGCATGCGCGATGGCGCTCGTCTATCTGCAGCGGCGCGTGCGGGCGCGATTCGGCATCGACAGCGGCCTGCATTCGAACCCGACGACGCGCGAACTGCTGCTCTTCACGCTGCGCCGCGTCGCGCCGTACCTGTTCGCGTTCCTCGCGGCGCTCACGTTCACGCACTACATGCCGCTGTCGCTCGGCCGCACGCTCGCGATGGTCACCGCTTACGCAATCGTCGCGGGCGCGGTGTTCTCCGCAATCTGTCTCATCATGTTCTCGCTGTTCGGCTCGGCGCACCGGCGCGTCGCGGTGAACCTGCTCATCGGCCGCGCGCGGCGGCTTCTCTTTCTGATCGGCACGCTCGGCGCGCTCGGCGACGCCGCCGCGAATTACGACGTCGCGCAGCAGCTCGGCACCAATCTCTCCGCGCTGATCTCGACGTGCGCGAACATGGGCGCCGCGGCGCTCACCGCGTATTTCGCGCTCGCGTTCCAGCGGCCCGTCGCGCATCTGATCCGCAGCCGCACGTACGAGCAGCGCAACACGCGCAAGGCCGCGACCGAGACGTTCGAAGTGGTCGCGTCGCTTTGGCAGTTGCCGCTGCTCCTGCTCGCGTCGGCGTCGGTCGTGGCGACGCTCATGGGCATCGGTACGTCGGAAAACGTGCTGCAGATGGCGATCGCCACCGCGGGCCTGCTCGTCGTCGCGTTCTTTCTCTCGGCGATCGTCGTGCGTATCACGCGGCCCAAGTCGAGAAAACCGCGCCGCCAGTCGGCGTATGTGCGCAGGCTCGTCAAGTTCGTCGGCACGATGATCGTGGTCGGCGTCTGGCTCGTGTTCCTCGAATTGTCGTCGCGTTTCTGGGGATTCTCGCTCGCGCACATGGCCGAGGAGAGCGTCGCCGCGCGCGGCATCACGCACGCGGTCGGGATGATCGTGCTGACGTTCTTCGTCGTCTGGCTGATCTGGATTCTGATCGACACGGGCATTCAGGAAGCGCTCAGGCCCGACGCGGCGCGGCGCGGCGGACGCGGCCCGAGCATGCGCGCCCGCACGATGCTGCCGCTCGTGCGCAACGTGGTGTTCGTGTTCCTGCTGACGGTGGCCGCGATCGTCACCGCCGCGAATCTCGGCCTGAATGTGACGCCGCTGCTCGCGGGCGCGGGCGTGATCGGCCTCGCGGTGGGTTTCGGCGCGCAATCGCTCGTGGCGGATCTGATCACCGGGCTTTTCATCATCATCGAGGACACGATTTCGGTCGGCGATTCGATCGAGGTCGAAGGCGGTCACGCGGGCATCGTCGAAAGCCTGACGATCCGCACCGTGCGCCTGCGCGACGGCCAGGGCGCGATCCACGCGATTCCGTTCTCGCAGATCAAGACGGTGAAGAATCTGTCGCGCGATTTCGCGTACGCGGTGTTCGAGGTGCGCGTGCCGTTTTCGGCGGACGTCGACCAGGTCACGCAGATGATTCGCGAAGTCGGCGCGGATCTGCTGGACGATTTCCGCTATCGGCTCGAAATGCTCGGGCCGGTCGAAGTGTGGGGACTCGACCGCTTCGATCCGAACTGGATGGTCGTGAAAGGGCAGATCAAGACGCGCCCGTTGCAGCAATGGAGCGTCGCGCGGGCGTTCAATCTGCGTATCAAGCGCAAGATGGACGAAGCCGGCATCGAGATTCCGGTTCCGCAGATGCACGTGCAAATGACGCGCGACGCGATGTCGGGCGCCGACGCCGAAGGACGCGAGCGCGCGCGGCGCATCTGGACGGGCGAGGCGCCGGCGCCGGTGGAAGAGGAAGAAGAACTCGCGGCCGGGCCGGCCTTTGTGCGCGAGACGAAGATCGCCGCAGCCGCGGCCCGCGACGTTTCGCACGAACCCCAGCCGGCGCCGCCGCCGACCGATCAATCCGTGCAGATTCCGCCGCAGATTCCGACCGCGTCCGAGCCGGGGAAGGGCTGAGCTTTTTTCAGGCGGCGAGCAGATCGTTGACGTGTGTGGCGATCTGCTCGCCCGCGACGCCGTAGACATGCAGCGATACGGCGCGCGCGGCGGCATCGGCGGGATTGCCGAGCTGATGAATCGCGCCGCGTCCCGCATCCACATAGGACACCGCGCCCGGCGCGCGCGGATGACGCCGCGTCTCGATCGCGCGATGGGCGACTGCATCCCAGCGATAAAGCGTTTCTTCGAGCGCGCCATCGATCACCGCATAGCCGCACCATGTCCGATGACCATGCACCGGGCTCGCTTGCCCCGGCTCCCAGACGAGCGCGGCGATCGCGTAACGGTTGAGCGGGTCGGCGGCGAGCAGATGACGGCAATAGTTCCGCGGATCGCTCACGCGCTGATCGGGGCGCAGCAGACCCGGATCGGCGATCGCGCGTTGCAGCGCGAGGCGCACGCGCTCGCCGAACGACGCGCGCGAATCCGCTTCGGCGGCGGCGAATGCGGCGTCGATTTCGCGGCACAGTCGTTCGAGCGCGGGGTTTCGGAACGCGGCACAATCGGCGGCCGGGGAAGCCGCCAAAGCCGATGAAGAGGGCCGCGCCAGGCGGCTGACATGTTCGAGTCGCATAGTGGATGAGCCGTCGCGTCGTTGTTGTTCGATCCGCTCATTTATACCGGCTTGCCTCCAGAATTAGTTTCCATATAATTCCGCTCGACCATCAAGAAATAGAATAATTTCCTATAAGGGGTGCAGCATGGGAATGGACCTCATCGACCGCAAGCTGCTCGAATTGCTTCAGCAGGATGTGACGATGCCCATCGCGGAACTCGCGCAGCGCGTGAACCTTTCGCAGACGCCGTGCTGGAAACGCGTGCAGCGTCTGAAAGAGACGGGCGTGATCCGCGCGCAGGTTGCGTTGTGCGATCCGAAGAAGCTGGGCGTCGGGACGACGGTGTTCGTCGCGGTACGCACCAACCAGCACACGCAGACCTGGGCCGACGATTTCACGCGCGCCGTGCGCGATATTCCGGAAGTGGTCGAGGTGTACCGGATGAGCGGCGAGACCGATTATCTGTTGCGCGTCGTGGTGTCGGATATCGACGACTACGATCGCGTCTACAAGCAACTCATTCGCGCCGTGCCGCTGTATGACGTGAGCTCGAGTTTCGCGATGGAGCAGATCAAGTATTCGACGGCGTTGCCGGTGCGCCCCACGCTCGAACCCTGAACCGCCGACACATAAGAAAAGCCGCCCGGGCGGGCGGCTCAACACGTCCGGTCACTAGGTATCCCGGGATTGCCCCTTTAGCCCTTCCCGGGATCGGACGCGCATGGAATCGTGACTAGTATCGTCAATCGGACGGGCCGCGTTCAAGCGCGCGCGTGCAGCAGAGAATTTCGCGATGGCGGCGCGGGTTGCGAAACGACGATGGGCGCCCCGCAATCCAACTGAAACCCAACCCGAGTACCATAGCGGGTTCTTCCCGACACGCCGCCACGAATCCATTCATGAGCCACGACCCCCGCGATCCGCGCCGCCCGGACGGTACGCCGAAAAAGAATCCGACCCGCGCCGTCAGCGTGTTCATCGTCGTCGTGGTGCTGATCGTGATCGGCACGATCCTGTTCAACGCGATCCGCGAGAAGCGCGAGTTCGACGAGGAAAACGCGCAGCCATCCGCGGCGAGCGACGTGCGGCCCGCCGTGCCGGCGGTCGGCGCGTCGCAGTAGGCACGCGTCAAACCGGCAGGCGAATCTGCGCGGCGTCCTTCTCGATCAGCGATGACGCCGTCAGCATCTGCTTGCATTGATGCGCGAGCAGCTTGAGATCGTGAAGCGCATCGGCGGGCAGCGACTGCGCGCGCTCTGCATCGACGACCATCTTGTCCAGATCGCGCCGCAGTTGCTTGAGCGCGTCCGCGTGAGCGGGCGGCGCATCGGGCTTGGCGGCGCCGGGCAGTTCGCCCTCGGCCTCGGCGAGATTGTCGCGCACGATCCCGAAGGTGCGCTGCACCGGCTCGAACGGCTGACCGCCCACCTCGTTGAGCGATTGCAGCAGCGGCGCGGCGGCGGTGATCTGCGAGGCGAGCACATGGCTCTGCACGAGCAGATCGTTCAATTCGGCGGCATACCTTTGCTGCGCCTTGGGCTCCAGCATCATGCGCTGGAACGCCTGCGCGAGATTGGCGAACGCGATATGCACGTTCTTGCGCGCGAGCCGGTAGCGGAAGTCGCGGTCGAGCGCCGTGGCGGTCACCGTCGCCGCGGCGGATGCTCCCTTGCTCGCCGTGGCCGCCGTGCTCTCGCCGATGCTCACCGACGATAAACGCTGCGCCGTCGCGCTCGCGGCTTTCATCGCGGAATCGGCGGCGGGCGGCGGCGTGGCGGCCATCGGCTCGACCGGTTCGCTGACCGCTTCCGCCGTGATCGTCACCGTTTGCGCGGGCGTCGCCACGGCCGACGACGTCGCCGCCACCGCACCCGCATTCGCATCGGCGAACACGGCGCGATCGACCGGCGTTTCGGCCGCCGGCGCGTGAACCGCAGCCGCGCGCGCCTTGTCGGTCTGCGTCCCGCGCCACCACCAGCTCGCTTCGAGATAATTGCGCGTCGCGGCGAGCAGATCCTTCACGGGCTTGCCCATCAGCCGATATTCCCAGTACGGAAACAGATGACTCGCCGCGATCGCGATCGCGCAGCCGACGACGGTGTCGATCGCGCGCTCGCCGATGATCCGCATGTTGCCCGGCGCGAGCAGATGGAACATCAGCAGCACATACGACGACGTGAACACGACGCTCGCCGCATAGTTGAAAAGCAGGAGGCTGTAGCTCATCACCATCGACGCGAACATCACGACGAGCAGGATATGCGGCTCCTTGAAGAACAGGATCAGCGCGATGGTCACCGCGCAGCCGATCGCCGTGCCGATGATCCGCTGCGTGTTGCGCTGCTTGGTGAGCGAGTAGCCGGGCTTCAAAATGATGACGGTCGTCATCACGATCCAGTACGCGTTCGTGAGCGGCAAGAGACGCCCGAGCCAGAAGCCGATACCCACGGCGATCGTCACGCGCAGCGCATGCCGGAAACTCGGCGACGACATCGTGAGGTTCGAGAATATCTGCATGAACGGCACGCGCCGGCTCGATATGAAGCGCGACAGCGCGTGGTCGATCTGCACTTCTGTTTCGGTGACGCTGGGTTCGTCGCGCGTGCGGCGGCGCATCTTGTCGATGAGACGCGTCGCGCTCCACAGACGCCTGAACACGGCGGCCGCCGCCGCGTACGCTTCGGGATTCTTCTCCGGCAGCCCGTGCTTGCGCATCAGTTCCAGTTCGTATTCGATCGCGCGCAGTTCGGCCTTCATGCTGATCTGCCGGCCGGCCGCCTTGTTCTGCAGCACCGCGAGCCCGATTTCCTCGAGATCCGCGCTCGCCTTGCGCATCAGGTCGCGATAGAAGATCAGCACGTCGGAGCCGGCGAACGTCTTTCTCACGAGCGGATAGTCCGTATGCGCGCCGACGAAGAACTCGTGCAGATCGACCACGTTGATGAACAGATTGAAGAGCCGCGCGCGCCGCGCGTCGAGCTTGCCGCTCTTCACCTTCGGCAAGTTGCGCAGCACGATGTCGCGCGCCGCTTCCTGCCGCTCGACGGCCGCAATCTGCTTTTCGATGAGCACGCGATAACACTCGTCGAGATCGGCGTCGCTGTCGTAGAACTCGGCGCGCGCGAGCAGATACTCCGCGCAACTGAAGATGCTTTCGGCCAGCGCCTGCTGCTCGATGCGATAGACGAGCAGCCGTGAGACCAGCGTCGCCCAATACGTGTACCAGAGGCCGCCCAGCAAAATCCACGATGCGTTGATGAGCGCCTGCATCGGCGTGAAATGCTCTTCCAGCGTGACGACCATCATGAAGAGTGTCGCGAAGCTGATCTGCGGCCAGCGATTGCCGTACACGACGATCAGCGACAGCACGAAGGTCAGCGGCACGATGGTCAGCCAGAGCGTGATCGGATTCGCGGTCGCGATGCCCGTTGCGAGCGCCGCAAGAAAGCCGATCACCGTGCACGCGAGCATCTCGTTGTGCTTGTGCCTGAGCGGGCCGGGCATGTCGACGACGCACGCACCGAGCGCGCCGGTCGCGATCGTGAAACCAAGCTCGCGATTGTGAAAGACGGTGAGCATCAGGACGGCGGGCAGCGATACGCCGAGCGCGATGCGCAACCCGCCAAAGAAATACTGGCTGTAAATGAACTTCCTGATTTCGAACGAATAGCGCATCGACTTCCTGTTTTACGCTCGTTGACGTCATGGGGACGAAGCGAGAATCGAGTCTAACCCAACTCACCCGGGCTTCGACCCTCGGCCATTCGGCCAGGTTCTCGGCGGCACGTCCGCTTTGTTATGCTGGCGCATTAGCTGACAAAGCTTTTCAAATCGCGCGCCGGTGAAGCTTTCACAGACCGCATAGCAAGCCGCTTTCCATGCTCGAACTCTTCTATTCGAATCGTCACGAGACGCTCGCCGCAGCGCTCTTCGAAGACCTCGACGCGTTTGCGATGCGCGAGGGCGATCCCTTCGCGCGCGAGTCCGTCATCGTGCCGAGCGCGGCGTTGCGGCGCCGGCTCGAACTCGATATGGCGGAGCGCTTCGGCATCTGCGCGAACGTCGACTTCTGTTATCTCGCGCAATGGCTGTGGGCGCAGATCGGGCGCGTGCTGCCGGTGCCCGCGCATTCGCCGTTTTCGCCGGACCGGCTCGCGTGGCGTTGCTATCGGCTCTTCGAAGATCCATCGTTCGGCGATTCGGCGCGGCTATCGACGTATCTGAACGCCGCCGACGATTCCATGCGCTACGAACTCGCGCGGCGCATCGCGACAGTCTTCGATCACTATCTGACGTATCGGCCCGAGTGGCTCACGCATTGGCAGGCGGGCGGCTCGATTCTCACGGGAAGCAATGCCGAAATCGACGCGCGCGGCCCGCGTCTTTCTGGCGCGAACGACATCCAGCGCGAGGACGAGCGCTGGCAACGAGCGCTCTGGCGCGCACTGCTCGAAGACCTGTCCCGCGATGCGAACGGCGACGAGAAAGACCCGACGCCGCCCGCATACCGCTTCCTCGCCGGTTCCCCCGGCTTCGATCTCGATACGGTGATGCGCGCGCAATGGCCGAGCCGCATCAGCGTGTTCGCCTTGCCGACGATGCCGCCGCTGCACATCGCGCTCTTGCGCGAGCTGTCGCGCTGGATCGACGTGCGCGTCTACGCGCAGAATCCTTGCCGCGAGTTCTGGTTCGACATCGTGAGCGAGGCGCGCGTCGAACAACTCGAATTGAAGGGCGAGGCGGACTATCAGGAAGTCGGCCATCCGCTGCTCGCGGAGTGGGGCCGGCAGACGCAGGCGCAACTGCACATGCTGCACGAATTGACCGAGAGCGCGGCGTCGAGCGAGCGGCAACTGTTCGAGAACAATCCCGCGCCTACGTGGCTCGCGCGTCTGCAAAACGGCATCCTCGCGCTCGATGAAGACAGCGCCGAGCCGCAGCCCGAGGACATCGTCGAGAACGGCATCGAAGTGCATGTTTGTCACAGCCTGTCGCGCCAGCTCGAAGTGCTGCACGACCGCTTGCTCGACTGGTTCGACGATATCGAAGGGCTGGAGCCTTCGGACGTGCTCGTCGCGTTTCCGGATCTCGCGGTCGCCGGGCCGCTCATCGACGGCATCTTCGGCACCGCGCCCGCGGGCGCGAGCAACGAGCGCCGGCGCATTCCGTATCGGATTACCGGCCTGCCGCCGTCGCAGGCGAATCCCGTCGCGCGCGCGCTCATCGACTGGCTCGCGCTCACCGAACGCAGCGTCGGCGCGCCCGAGCTCGTCGAATGGCTGCGCGTGGATGCGATCGCGGCGCGCTACGGCATCGACGCCGCCGCGCTCGAAACGGCGCAGGCGTGGCTCGCGGCGGCAGGCGCGCGGCGCGGCCTGCGTCCCGACGACGTGACGGCGGACGACGTGCCCGCCGCGCGTCACACATTCGCCGATGCGCTCACGCGGCTCTATCTCGGCTATGCGCTGCCGGGCGGCGGCGCGCCGGTCGCGGATTGGCTGCCGATCGAAGGGGCGAACGGGTCGGAGGCCGAATTGCTCGGCCGTCTCACGCGCTTCGTCGACGACATCGACGCGTTCGCCGAACGCATCGCGAGAGCGCGCACCGCGCGCGCCTGGGGCGATCTGCTGCTCGACGCGCTGGAGCGTTTTTTCGATGCGGGCGTCGCGTTCGCCGACGCCGTCGGCGACGTGCGCCGCGCGATCGATTCGCTGATCGCCGCAATGGACGAGGGCGCGGGCGTGACCGAAGTATCGGCCGCCGTGATCCGCACCGCGCTCACCGATACGCTCGACGATCCAGCGCGCGGCGGCGTGCCCTGGGGCGGCGTCACGTTCTCGTCGCTGACGAGCTTGCGCGGGCTGCCGTATCGCGTCGTGTGTCTGCTCGGCATGGACGACGGCATGCTGCCGAGCCTCGCGCGCGCCGACGAGTTCGATCTGATGGCCCGCTTCGGCAAGCTCGGCGACCGTCAGCGCCGCGACGACGAGCGCAATCTGTTTCTCGATCTCACGCTCGCGGCGCGCGACCGGCTGATGATCGCGTACACGGGCCGCAGCATCCGCGACAACGCCGTGCTGCCGCCCGCCGCGCTCATCGACGAACTGCTCGACTATCTCGCGCAGTCCGTCGCGGGCAAGCACGCGGCGCCGGACGAACTCGCGAACGCGCGCGCGCGCTTCGTGTTCGAGCATCCGCTGCAGCCGTATGCGCCCGAGTATTTTCGCGACGATGGCAGGCTCTTCACTTACGAACCCGAGCGCGCCGAACTCGCTCGCGCTTTGGAGTCGGGCAAGTCGCAGCCCGTCGCGCGATTCTTCAGCGCGCCGTTGCCGCCGGAAGACGACGCGCAGACCGTCGCGTTCGACGACTTCGTGCGCTTCTGGCGGCATCCGGCGCGCTCGCTGTTGCGCGACCGCCTGGGCATTGCGCTCGTCGATGCCGAGTCCGAACTCGACGACACCGAGCCGTTCGAGCTCGGCTTCGCGGGCCGCGATGCGCTCGCCGCGCGCGTGCTGCCCGCGCTGCTCGACGCCGCCGACGATGGCGAGCGCGCCGCGCGGGAACTCGCAAGACGCGTCGCGCGCGCGAGTCCCGAAATGCCGGGTGGCGCGACGGGCGGCGTGTGGCAGGCGCGCGAACTGCACGCGCTCGGGCAACTGGCGGAGCGCGTGCGGGCATCGACGTCGGCGGGCGTCGAACGTCTGCCGTTCTCGCTGGACGTGAGGCCACGCTGGCCCGACACCGCGGGCATCGCGCTATTCGGCGCGCACGACGATTCGCTCGTCGACGTCCGTCCGATGGCGCTCGTCGGCACGTTGAACGCGCTGACGCCGCAAGGCCAGGTGATCTATCGCTACGACGCGCCGCGCGCGCGCGATTATCTGTCCGCGTGGCTCGCGCATCTCGCCTACTGCGCGGCGCTGCCCGACGGACCGCGCCGCACGATCTGGCATGGGCGCGGCGCACAATCGGCGGATTTCGAACTGATGCCCGTCGCCGATCCGCTCGCGCATCTCGCCGCGCTCGCGTCGCTCTATCGCGCGGGACGCCGCATGCCGCTGCGCTTCTTTCCGAAGAGCGCGTGGCTCAAGGTGAAGGAGGGCGATTCGAAAGCGCAGGCCGCGTGGGAATCCGAGCGCACGCACGCCGAATCCGACGATCCGGTGTTTCGCATCGCCTTTCGCGGCGCGGACCTCGCACTCGACGACGCCTTCGCCGCGCTCGCGCGCATCGTGTTCGAACCGCTCGTGCAACATCTGCGGAGCGGCGCATGACCAACCTGACTTCATCTCTGGACAACATCGGCGTGCAGGAACTCGACGTCTTCTCTTGCGCGCTCGACGGCGTCAATCAGATCGAGGCTTCCGCCGGCACCGGCAAGACCTGGAACATCTGCGCGCTCTACGTGCGGCTGCTGCTCGAAAAGCGCCTGTCCGTCGAGCAGATTCTCGTCGTCACGTTCACGAAGGCGGCGACCGCCGAGCTGCACGAGCGCATCCGCTCGCGGCTCGCGGGCGTTGCGCATGCGATCGAAAACGGCGATGCGGCGGGCGATCCGTTCATCGAGCAACTGTTCGACACGACGCTCGCCGGCATCGACGCAGACGAAGCCGGGAAGCGCCTGCGCATCGCGGTGTCGACCTTCGATCAGGCGGCGATCCACACGATTCACGCGTTCTGCCAGCGCGCGCTGCAGGAAGCGCCGTTCGCCGCGGCGATGCCGTTCGCGTTCGAAATGGAAGCCGACGACAGCGCGTTGCGCTTCGAGCTCGCCGCCGACTTCTGGCGCGAGCGCGTCGAGCCGGTGGCGGCGCGCGTGCCGTCGTTCGCGTCGTGGCTCGTCGCGAAGGGCGCGGGTCCGGCATCGCTCGATGCGCAACTCGCGCGGCGTCTGAAGAAGCCGCTCGCGGCGCTGCGTTTCGGTGACTTCGGCGCCGCGCAAACCGCCGACATGCAGGCGCTCTTCGACCAAGCCTGCGCGTTGTGGCACGCCGAGCGCGACGGCATCGTGAAGCTGCTCTCCGACGCGAAGGATGCGCTGAAAGCGAACAGCTACAGCACGAAGATCGTCGGCGAGGCCATCGAGGCATGGAGCGCCTACTTCGCGGAAGGCGATTGCCACGCGCCGCCGCCCGAGCGGGCGCTCAAGCTCACGGCGACCGCGCTCGCCAAGGGCACCAAGGTCAAGAACACGCCGCCCGCGCACGCCTTCTTCGATCAGGCCGATGCGCTCGCCGCGTCCGCCGCCGCCGCCGAGGCATCGCAGCGCGCGATGTGGCTCGACATCGTGCGTGAATGGCTCGATCACGCGCCTTCGGAACTCGCCGCGCGCAAGCGCGCGCGCCGCGTCGTGTCGTTCGACGATCTGCTGTCGAACCTGCATCACGCGCTCGTGAAGCACGCGTGGCTCGCCGAGGCGTTGCGCGCGCGTTATCCAGCCGCGCTCATCGACGAATTCCAGGACACGGACCCGCTGCAGTTCGCGATCTTCGATCGCGTATTCGCGCCGCACGGGCCGCTCTTTCTCGTCGGCGACCCGAAGCAGGCGATCTACAGCTTCCGCGCCGCCGACCTGCACACGTATCTCGCCGCGCGCGACGGCGCGAGCGCGCGCTACACGCTCGCGGTCAACCAGCGCTCGACGCCGCCGATCATCGAGGCGTGCAACCGTTTGTTCGAGGCGAATCCGTCGGCGTTCATCCTAGATGGGCTCGACTATCAGCCGGTGCGCGCGGGCACGCGCCAGCGCGGACCGTTCGTCGACAACACGCCTGCCGCCGCGTATTCGGACATCGCGGATTTCTGCGTGTGGATGCTGCCGCACGGCGAATCGGTGCTTGTGAAAGCGAATGCGCAGCGCGATGCCGCAGAGGCCTGCGCCGCCGAGATCGCGCGGCTGTTGCGCGGTGCGCAGCGCGGCGAAGTGACCATCGGGAAAGCGCCGCTGTCGGCGGGCGATATCGCCGTGCTCGTGCGGACGCATCGGCAGGGCAGTCTCGTGAAGCGCGTGCTCGCGGCATGGGGCATCGGCAGCGTGGAGCTCGCGCAGGCGTCCGTGTTCGGCTCGCTCGATGCCGAGCAGATCGAGCGCGTGCTCGCCGCCATCGACACGCCGGGCGATCTGCGCCGCCTGCGCGCCGCGCTCGCTACCGACTGGTTCGGGCTCGACGCCGCCGCGCTCTGGCGGCTCGAACACGCGGACGCCGCCGATCCGCACGGCGAGCCGATCGATTCGACGAGCTGGGTCGAGCGCTTCTCGCGCTATCGCACGATCTGGCACGAGCGCGGCTTCGCGGTGATGTGGCGCACGCTCGCGCGCGAGCTGTCGATCGCGACGCGTCTCGTCGCACGGCCCGACGGCGAGCGCCGGCTCACGAACGTCAATCATCTGGCGGAGCTGCTGCAGGCGCGCTCGGCCGAACAGCCCGGCATCGCGCCGACGCTGCGCTGGCTCGCGGCGCAACGCGAGCAGCAGGGCGGCGGCGAGGAAGCGCAACTGCGTCTCGAATCGGACCGCAATCTCGTGCAGATCGTGACCGTGCACAAGTCGAAAGGGCTTGAGTATGCGGTCGTGTTCTGTCCGTTCCTGAACGACGGCGCGTCGCGCGAGGCGTCGAAATCCGGTTTGCCCGATGCGCGCGAGTATCACGACGACGCGGGCGTGGCGGTGCTGCATTACGGCATGGAAGGCGAGGAAGACGATCTCGCGAGTGCGGCCATTGCGCGCGAGCAGGCGGCCGAGAGCGCGCGTCTCGTGTATGTCGCGCTGACGCGCGCGGTGTTCCGCTGCTATGTCGTCGCGGGTTCTTATCTGTCGAGCCGGTCGACGAAGGAGTCGCGCCGAAGCGTCCTCAACTGGCTCGTCGCGGGTGGCGGAAAAGACTTCGATGCGTTCTGCGATGCGCCGCCCGAGGAAGCGGAAATCGTCGCGGCGTGGCATGCGGTTGCGGCGCGGTCGCAAGGCGCGATCGGCGTCGCGCCGCTGCCGGTGATCGACACGCGCGAGCCGCTCGAAGCCGACGCGTCCCACGAACACGAGATCGCCGCGCGCACGAACCGGCGCATCCTGCGCGATCGCTGGCGCATGGCGAGCTTCAGTTCGCTGATCGCGGCGGGCGCGCGCGACGAGGCGAATCAGGCGCAGCCGGTGGAAGCGCGTCCGGATCACGACGAACTCGCCGCGCTCGATGACACCGCGCGCACGGACGCCGCTTCAAGTGACGAATCGCCGCTCGATCCCGACGACATTCTCGCGTTTCCGCGCGGCGCGGCGGCGGGCGAGTGCCTGCATCGCATGTTCGAGCTGGCGGATTTCACCGATGAGTCGAGCTGGCCGGCCGCCGTCGAGCGCGCGCTGCACGAGCATCCGACGCCCGCGCCGGAAGCGCTCGCGCCGCGTCTGCGTCCGATGATGCTGCGTCTCATCGGCGACACCGTGAGGAGCGAAATCGCGCCCGGCATGCGGCTCGCGACCATCCCGACGACGCGCCGCATGAACGAACTGGAGTTCCTGTTCCCGGCGGATTCGCTCGATTTCAGCGCGTTGCGGCGTCTGCTCGCGGCGCACGGTTTTCCCGACGTCGCGCTGGAGGCGGGCGCGTTGCGCGGATTCATCAAGGGTTTCATCGACATGATCGTCGAGCACGAAGGCCGTTTCTGGATCATCGACTGGAAGTCGAATCATCTGGGCGACACCGCTTCCGACTACGCCGCCGCGCCGCTCGCCACGGCAATGGCGGAGCACGCGTATCACCTTCAGGCGCTCATTTACGTGGTCGCGCTGCATCGATATTTGCGCGCGCGGCTCGCGGGCTATGCGTACGACACGCATGTCGGCGGCTATCTGTATCTGTTCGTGCGCGGCGTGCGCCCGGACTGGCGCGACGGTGAAGAAGCGTGCGGCGTGCATCGCGGACGGCCGTCGCTGGAACTGGTCGAGGCGCTCGATCGTTTGATGTCGGGAGGCGCGGCATGAGCACGCTCGATGCAATGCAGGCGACGCGCCCCGTGCCCGCGCCCGCCGATGAAAGCGCGGCGCTCGCCGAAGGTTTCGCGCGGCGCATGAGCGCGCTCGCGGCGCGCCTGAACGCAGACGAACGCAGCGTGCTGTGGGCCGAACGCGCCGCGCTCGCGATGAGCCGCGCGACCGCGCAAGGCCACGTGTGCCTGCCGCTCGCCGCGCTCGCGCGCCGTCACGACGCGCGTTTCGACGAGGCGCGCGACGCGCTGCTTGCAAGCGGTGTCGCGTGCCTCGTGCGCGGCGGCGCGCGCGCGGACGCGGCCGACCTGCTGCCGCTCGTCATCGACGAGGACGGGCGGCTTTATCTCGCGCGCTACTTCGACTACGAGCGCAGGCTCGCGTGCTCGCTCGTCGAACGTTCGCGCGATGCGCGCATGACCGCTTCGCGAGAGGACATCGCGCGACAGGCCGAACGCATCGCGCGCTATTTCGGCCCGCGCGCGGATGACGACATCGACTGGCAGCGGGTCGCGGCGTTCGTCGCGCTGGCGGGACGGCTGACGATCGTGAGCGGCGGGCCGGGCACCGGCAAGACGACGACCGTCGTCGGCGTGCTCGCGTGTCTGCTCGACGCGGATCCGGACTTGCGCATCGCGCTCGCCGCGCCGACCGGCAAGGCGGCGCAGCGCATGCAGGAGGCGCTCATCGAACGCGCGGACAAGCTGCCGCCCGAACTCGCCGAACGCCTGCCGCGCACGTCGTTCACGTTGCAGCGATTGCTCGGCGTGCAGTCGGACGGGCGCTTCCGGCATCATCGCGACAATCCGTTGCCGTATGACGTGATCGTCGTCGACGAAGCCTCGATGATCGACGTCGCGCTCGCCGCCCATCTGCTCGAAGCCGTCGCGCCGGCGAGCCGTCTCGTGATGCTCGGCGACAAGGATCAACTGTCGGCGGTGGAAGCGGGCGCGGTGTTCGCGGAACTGAGCGCGGAGCCGTCGTTCAGCCATGCGGGCGTGGCGCGCATCGCGGCGGCGCTTTCGGTCGATGCGAAGCGCCTCGAAGCCGCATTGCCGAACGCCGCGCCCATCGACGATTCCGAGGGCTACGGCGATCTCTTCGACGCGAAGGCCGAGCCCGCGCTCACCGATTGCGTCGTGTGGCTGCAGAAGAACTATCGCTTCGGGCTCGATTCGGACATCGGGCGTCTGTCGATCGCAATCCGCAATGGCGACGAACGGGCCGCGCTCGATGCGCTCGATCCATCGGGCGAGCGCGCGGCCGTGCTCTTCGACGATGGCGACGCGACGCTGTCCGAGCGCACCCTCGCGCGTCTCGCGAAAGGCTTCGCGCCGTACGCGGACGCGCTCTCGGCCGTGCTCGACGGCGAGCAAGCGGATCACGCCCGACTCTTCGATGCGCTGAATCGCTTCCGCGTGCTGTGCGCGACGCGCAAGGGGCCGCGCGGCGTCGACGAAGTGAACGCGCGCATCGCGGCGAAAGTGCGCGAGCAAGCGGGCATTGCGCTTGCACTCGGTGCACAGTGGTTCGCCGGACGGCCGGTGATCGTCACGCGCAACGACTACGCGCTCGGGCTTTTCAACGGCGATATCGGCATCGCGCTGCCGGGCGCCGACGGCCTGTTGCGCGTCGCGTTCCGCCTGGCCGATGGCGCGCTGCGCTACGTGTCGCCCGCTGCGCTGCCGCCGCACGACACCGCGTTCGCGCTCACCGTGCACAAGTCGCAAGGCTCGGAGTTCGAGCACGCGGCGCTCGTGTTGCCCGGCGCGTTCGTGCGCGTGTTGTCGCGCGAGCTGGTGTACACGGCGATCACGCGGGCGAAGCGCAGAGTCGAAGTGATCGGCTCGGCGGCGATCTTCGCGCAAGCCGTCCGGGAGCCGACGCGCCGCGACTCCGGGCTGGCCGCGAGAATGCGGCGCCTATCCAGGGAATTCGACCGATGACCATCACCGACAGCCTCGCCGTCCCGCCCAACGAAATCGAGCTGACGGCCGTGCGCGCGCAAGGCGCGGGCGGTCAGAACGTCAACAAGGTGTCGAGCGCGATCCATCTGCGCTTCGACATCCGCGGGTCTTCGTTGCCGGAGCACATCAAGGCGCGTCTGCTCGCGCTTTCCGACAGCCGCGTCACGCGCGAGGGCGTGATCGTCATCAAGGCGCAGGAGCATCGCACGCAGGACATGAATCGCGCGGCGGCGCTCGCGCGTCTCGACGAACTCATCCGCAGCGTGTCGGTCACGCGCCGCAAGCGAATCGCGACGAAGCCGACGCGCGCATCGCAGTTGCGGCGCGTCGAAGGCAAGGTGAAACGCGGCGCGATCAAGGCGGGGCGCGGGCCGGTGCGTGGCGAATGACTCAGCTTTGCCACTTCGGCGGCATGTCGACGCGCGGCCCGAAGAACCACGACTTGAGCACGTCGCGTCCGATCACGCGGCCCAGTTCGGCGAACGCACAGTAGTTGCCGATCATCAGCACGAGAAGGATCTGGACGGCCCAGAACTGCGGCCAGTTGATATGCGCGATGAGCGCCTGATTCGCGGCAGCAAGGCCGTGGGTCTCCTTCCAGAAGTCCAGCAGCCGCTCGAGATAGTGCAGGATGCCAGCGATGGCCGTGTAGATCAGCGTTTTCCAGGCGGCGTTCCAGACCAGCGGACGGTCCGGATAGCGGTTGATGAACGGCAGCATGTTGGCGATCAGCACGGACTTGCCGAGAATCAGCGAAGCGACGAGCACCGACATCGACGAGGTCAGCGAAATGCCGGTGCCCATTACCATCAACGCGCGCACGATGGCGACGGCATGCAGGAGGATGAAAAAGAAAACGGTCGGCGGGACCATTTTCATCATTTCGTGCTTGAGCTTGGCGAACAGATCGTGCATGACGGCTCCCGGCAAAAGCGCGAAGGATGACGCGGCGCCGCACGGCGTGCAACGGCATCCAAACAATTTCACCCTTGCGGACGATGCCGCCCGCACACCGCCGCTTTTCCCGAAAGCAGTATAGTCAGCGCGCGAATTTTCGCCGTCCGACGAACGGCACGCGTTTCACAACGCCCGTCGCGAGCGCGGTGCCCGCGAGCACGATCGCGCAGCCCGCCATCATGACGAGCGAGACGTGCTCGCCGAGAAAGAGCGCGCCCCACAGAATGCCGAACAGCGGAATCACGAACGTGACGGTCATCGCGCGCGCCGGGCCCGCGACCGCGACCAGATGGAAGTAGATGAAATACGCGATCCCCGTGCAGCCGATGCCGAGCGCGAGCACCGCGCCCCATGCGTGCGCGGAAACCGGCGCGGCGGGCCACGTAAAGAGCGCGATCGGCGCGAGCGTGAGCGTTGCGCCGATCATGCTGCCGGCCGCGTTGGTCATCGCGTCGACGTCCATCAGATACTTTTTCGCGAAGTTGCCCGCGACGCCGTAAAGCGCCGACGCCGCCAGCGCCGCCGCCGCCGCGAGCATGCCTTGCACCGGCAGCGCGGCGGCTTGCCCGGCGTGCTCCGGCGCGATCTGGTTCCACACCAGCACGAGCACGCCCGCGAAGCCGATCGCCATGCCGATCGTGCGCGCGGTCGTCAGGCGATCCTTGAGCCACAGGAAAGCGACGAGCGCGCCGAACAGCGGCGTCGTCGCGTTGATGACGGACGTGGCCCCGGCCGAAAGCGTCAATTCGGCATACGCGAAGAGACAAAACGGCGCGGCCGAGTTGAGAATGCCGACGGCGAGCAACTGAAGCCAGCGTTTCTTCAGCGTCGCGGCGGTTTGGGCGAGCGGCCGCCGCGAAAGCAGCATCGCGATCAGGAACACGGCGCCGATGCCCACGCGCACGGCCATCAGCGGCGCGACGCCGAACTCGGCGACGCCCACGCGGATGAAGAGAAACGACGCGCCCCACAGGGCGGCGAGGACGATCAGTTGCAGCAGATTGGCGGGTGACATGGCGGGCGGACTTCGCAAGGCTCATCGAAAGTCCGCGCATGTTAGCACCGCGTTCGTCTCAGAAATGGTCCGCCGGACGAAAGCGCAAGAAGCGGGAGAAACAGGAGAAGCGCGAAAGCTCAATGCGGCGGGATCATCCACGTCAGCACGTTTTGCTGCAGCCACACGAGCACGCCGAGCAGGATCGTCAGCAAGATCGAATGCTTGAACGTGCGCGCGAACACGAGGCCTTCCTTGCCTTTGAGCTCGGTGGTCGCGACGCCGGTCGAGATGTTTTGCGGCGAGATCATCTTGCCCATCACGCCGCCCGACGAATTGGTCGCCGCCATCAGCACCGGATTGAGGTTGAGCTGGTTCGCCGCGACGACCTGCAGATTGCCGAAGAGCGCGTTGCCCGACGTGTCGCTGCCGGAGAGGAACACCGCGACCCACCCGAGGAACGCGGACACGAGCGGGAAGAACGGCCCGACCGACGCCACGCCCAGACCGAGCGTGTAGTTCATGCCCGAGTAGTTCATCAGATACGCGAGGCCGACGATCGTCGCGACCGTCAGAATGGCGATGCGCGTCTGCACCCACGTATCGCCGATCGCCGCGACGTATTCGCGCGCGGGCAGCTTCACCATCAACGCGGTGATGATCGACGCGACCAGGATCGCCGTGCCCGTCGCGAGCGGCTGGAAATCCCAGATCGCGCCGTAAGGCTGCCTGTAGAGCGTGATGTAGACCGCCTTGTCGAGGCCCGGCCACGCGATTTTCACGTCGCCGATCATGAAGATCTTGAGCACCGTCCACACGATCACGACCACCGAGACCACGATCCACGGCACCCAGCCCTGGCCGCCCGGAATCGCCGAACGCGTCGCGCCGGCGCGCTCGACGTTCACCGCGAAGCGCTCGTCCGCGACCGGCTTCCACACGCGCAGGAACGCGATCGTCACGATCAGCGAGACGAGCGACGAAAGCACGTCGGTGAGCGCATAGCTGATGTAGTTCGACGTCACGAACTGCGTCAATGCGAACACGCCGCCCGAGACGAGCAGCACGGGCCAGATACGCATCATGTTGCGAAAGCCCGCGTAGATACCGATCACATAGAAGGGCAGAAAGAGCGCGAAGAACGGCAACTGGCGACCGACCATTTTGGCGAGCGCATCGGTGGGCAGGTGCGTCACTGCGCCGAGCACGGTGATCGGCACGCCGAGCGCGCCGAACGCGACCGGCGCCGTGTTGAAGATCAACGTGAAGGTCAGCGCTTCGAGCGTCGGGAAGCCGAGCAGGATCAAGAGCGAACTCGTGATTGCGATCGGCGTGCCGAAGCCCGAAATCCCTTCGAGCAGCGCGCCGAACGAGAAGCCGATCACGACGAGCACGATGCGCCGGTCGTTCGGCAGGTTATCGACCATCCACACGCGAAACGCTTCGAAGCGCCCCGAGCGTTGGGCGACGTTGTAGAGCAGGATCGCGGCGAAGACGATCCACATGACGGGCCACAGCGCGAACACGGCGCCGGCCGCGACCGAATCGAGCGCGAGCCCGACCGGAAAATGCCAGCCCGCGATGGCGATGACGAGCGCAAGGACTAGCCCCGCGAGCGACGCCTGCCACGCGGGACGGCGCGCCCAGCCGAGCAGCACGAGCACGAGGATGATCGGCAGCGCGGCGACGATGAAGGATGCGAACAGGGAATTGGCGATCGGGGTGAGTAGCTGGTGGAACATCGGGTCTCCTTCGTTCTGTCATGAACCGAAGCGGCGCCAACGCGAAGCCGCGATGCGCGTGGAGTTCGATGTCCGGTCGCCGGCTTAAGCAACCGCATAACGCGCACACTAAGAATAGGGCGCGAAGGGCATGCGTCAAGGCGTGAATGCCCGTCCATTCCGGCCACGGCGTGGCGCGCAGAGGTGAATGGACGTGAAGGGACGCGCCGCTTGCGGGCGCGTCATCGATGCGGATGGAGAAGCACGGACGAGCGCGATCAGCCCTCGGCGACGGCGCTCGGCGCGCTCTCGTCGCGACCGGCCGATGGCGTCTGGCGGAAGACCCACACGGTCAGAAGGCCGAGCGAGGCGAAAATCCACAGCAGGAAAAACACGAAGGCCATCATGTCCGATCCCCCGATACGGAAAAGTGCGCGGAACAACGGTTATCGCCGTTGCGACTCGATGCAGGGAAGCTATGTAGCCAAAACCGTGCCAATCATCTGGCGAATAGTGGCGAAGCCTTGTCGGATAAGGAAAGTGCGCCGGCGCACGATGAAGCGCGTCGTGCGCGCGAGCCCGTGTCGAAAGGAAAATGTTGCAGCAGTGTTACGCGGCAAGGCGACAAACGGCTTTTTGTCTCACCTGGCGTATCGCGGCGCGGCGATCAGTGTCCGCGGCCGCCGCCTCCGCCGCCATGCCAACTGCCGCCGCCGCCGTGCCAGCCGCCGCCCCCATGCCACCCGCCGCCGCCGTGCCATCCGCCACCGTGGTAGCCGCCGCGATAGCCATGTCCCCAGCAGCATCCGCTGCCGCCCCAGTAGCCGAAGCTGAACGAAACCGCCGGATAACCGTAGCCGTAGCCGTAGTACGCCGGATAGCCGTAGTACGGGTAAGCCGCATACGGCGGGTAATACGGATAGGGATACGTCCGGTAGTAGTCGGAGTACGACGAGCCGACGGCGTATTCGTACTGTGGCGGCAAGGTCGCGGATGACGTCGGCGTGGCCGCCGTGCCGGACGCGGGCAACGCAAATTCCCGCTGCGTGTAGGTCGCGCCGACGACAGGCGCGGGCGGATAAGCTGGATAAGCCGGATAACCGTAAGGGTAATAACATCCGCCGAGAAGAAGCCCGGCGGCGAGCGCTGCGGCGGCCGTCCTGGGTCCGGACATGCTGCGGGCGGAAATCATGGCACTGCTCCTTGCGTTACGGCTTGCGGGACGTGGGATCGAATGAAATTGGCCCCTTAAGAAGCAGCTTAGTCGAACGACAACCGGGAGGCGCGCCGCGTGATGTGAAAAAGCATTGCGGCGCGCCTTTATGTAACAGAAATGAAACAGCGGGTCGTTGATGGCGGCGAAACGCGTCCGTTGCGTCGTTCAGACGATGTTCGCGCTACTTCCCGACCTGATTGCCGATAATCCCGCCGACCGCCGCGCCGCCGAGCGTCGAAAGCGCGCTGCCGCCGATCACCGCGCCGCCCGCCGCACCGACGCCGGCGCCGATAGCCGTATCCCGTTGACGCGTGGTCATGTCGCCGCAAGCGGTCAGTCCTCCCAGAAACCCAACGATCATTGCAGCGGCGCCGATCTGTTTGATGATTTTCATGTCGACTCTCCAATTCGAAGATGAGATGAATCGGCTGCGGCTCGGCCGCATTTGCGCCGGTTCACGCACTCAACCAGCAGAAAAGATGCCCGAATCGTCGGATGAACCGCTCATTCAGGCCCGGCAAGGCTTTGCGCCCGGCGCACACATAAAAAACGGCCTGCCGCACGCGCTGTGCGACAGGCCGTTGTCAGCGAGTCAGAAGCTTCAGGTCGGCTGATAGATTTCCGAGCCCTTTTTCACGAACTCGATCGCCTTCGTCTCCATGCCCTTGGCGAGCGCCTCGCTTTCGCTGACACCTTGCTTCGCCGCGAAATCGCGCACGTCCTGCGTGATCTTCATCGAGCAGAAGTGCGGGCCGCACATCGAGCAGAAATGCGCGACCTTCGCGGAATCCTTCGGCAGCGTTTCGTCGTGGAATTCGCGCGCCTTGTCCGGATCGAGACCGAGATTGAACTGGTCTTCCCAGCGGAATTCGAAGCGTGCCTTCGACAGCGCGTTGTCCCGCACCTGCGCGCCCGGATGACCCTTCGCGAGATCGGCCGCGTGCGCCGCGAGCTTGTACGTGATGATGCCTTCCTTCACGTCGTCCTTGTTCGGCAGCCCCAGGTGTTCCTTGGGCGTGACGTAGCAGAGCATCGCGGTGCCGAACCAGCCGATCATCGCAGCGCCGATGCCCGACGTGATGTGGTCGTAACCCGGCGCGATGTCGGTCGTCAGCGGCCCGAGCGTGTAGAAGGGCGCTTCGTCGCACCATTCCAGTTGCAGGTCCATGTTTTCCTTGATGAGCTGCATCGGAACGTGGCCGGGGCCTTCGATCATCACCTGCACGTCGTGCTTCCACGCGATCTGCGTCAGTTCGCCGAGCGTCTTCAGTTCGCCGAGCTGGGCTTCGTCATTGGCGTCGTAGATCGAGCCGGGGCGCAGGCCGTCGCCGAGGGAGAACGAGACATCGTATTGCTTCATGATTTCGCAGATGTCTTCGAAGTGCTCGTAAATGAAGCTTTCCTTGTGATGCGCGAGGCACCACTTCGCCATGATCGAGCCGCCGCGCGACACGATGCCCGTCATGCGGTTCGCGGTCAGCGGCACGTATTGCAGGCGCACGCCGGCGTGAATCGTGAAGTAATCGACGCCTTGCTCCGCCTGCTCGATGAGCGTGTCGCGGAAGATTTCCCACGTCAGGTCTTCGGCCTTGCCGTTCACCTTTTCGAGCGCCTGATAGATTGGCACCGTGCCGATCGGCACCGGCGAATTGCGGATGATCCACTCGCGCGTTTCGTGGATGTGCTTGCCGGTCGACAGATCCATGACCGTGTCGCCGCCCCAGCGAATTGCCCACGTCATCTTGTCGACTTCCTCGCCGATCGACGACGTGACCGCCGAATTGCCGATGTTCGCGTTGATCTTCACGAGGAAGTTGCGGCCGATGATCATCGGCTCGCTTTCCGGGTGATTGATGTTCGCGGGGATGATCGCGCGGCCGCGCGCCACTTCCTCGCGCACGAATTCAGGCGTGATTTCCTTCGCCGCGTCCTTGCCGAACGCCGCCGCGCCGAAGGCTTGTCCGGCGTGCTGGCGGCCCATCATCTTCGCGAGCTTTTCGCCGTTGGGGCCGCTCGTGCGCAGGCTTTCGAGATACTCCGCGCGACGCTGGTTCTCGCGAATCGCGATGTACTCCATCTCCGGCGTGATGATGCCTTGCCGCGCGTAGTGCATCTGCGAGACGTTCTTGCCGGCGAGCGCGCGGCGCGGATGACGGTGCAAACCCGGAAAGCGCAGTTCGGCCGTTTTCGGATCGGCGGCGCGCTCGCGGCCGAACTCGCTCGACAGGCCGCTCAGTTCCTCGGTGTCGCCGCGCTTTTCGATCCACGCGCCGCGCAGCGCGGGCAGACCGCTGCGAATGTCGATCTGCGCGTCGGGATCGGTATACGGGCCCGACGTGTCGTACACGTAGACGGGCGGATTCTTCTCGCCGCCGAAGCCGTCGGGCGTGTCGGATTGCGTGATCTCGCGCATCGGCACGCGGATGTCGGGCGTCGAACCTTCGACATAGACCTTGCGCGAGTTCGGCAGCGGCGCGATGGCGGCGGCATCGACGACGGCGTTTTCCGAGAGGAACTTCGGGTTGGCATTCATGTGCTTGATCTCCTAAGGGACGTTTTTTTTCAGCACGAGCGATGTCGTAGCTCGTGGTGACTCAGGAGCTAAACAGGGAGGAACGAGATGGAAAGGTACGGGTTCGGTTGAAGTGGCGTGGACTGCGGCCTATGGAACCCGAACGCTTCCCTGCGCTGGCATTATCCAGATCAGGTTCAAAGGGTATTTCTCACCCACGCCACACGAAGCGCTTCGTCGATGAAACCGCACGAAACCGCGATGTGCAACGCAGGACCCCCGCGTTAGCAGCCGACACGTTACACCGCGGCGTGGCGTCTTGGCAACCATCCCGAAAATGAGCCGATGGATGCGAGCGCTTACTGCATAATGTCGGGCGCCGCGGATTTCCGGGTTTTCCCGAAGGTCGCGCGGTCCTTCCTCGCGCCATTCCCCTTTGCTTTACGCCATGTCGTTCTGTCTGGTTTTGCCCGTTTTTCTCCGGCGCGCAGCCGTCGCCGCGGAGTGATGCATGTCCGCACTGCCTCCGCCGCGCCTGCCGTTCAGCTTCCCTGACCGTTTTCCGTTTCGCGCGCCGCGCTCTTTCAAGGGGCAGGTCGCGCTTGCACTGACGGTCGTCTATCTCGTTTGGGGATCGACGTATCTCTGCATCCATCTCGCGCTCGAATCTTTTCCGCCGTTGATGCTCGGCGGGCTGCGCAATCTGTTCGCGGGCATCGGGCTATTCTTGATCGCGGTGCATCGCAAGTCGGTGTGGCCCAGCGCGCGGGAAGTGCGCAACGCGGCGATCGTCGGCACGTTGCTGGAAGGTCTGTCGAGCGGGATGATGGCTTACGGCATGCGGACCGTGGGGACCGGCACGGCCGCCGTGATGGTCGCGACGGTGCCGCTTTTCGCGACGATCTTCACCGCGCTCAGCGGACGCGGCGTCGCGAAAGGCGAGTGGTTCGCGGTGGCGCTGGGTCTGCTCGGGATCGTGCTGCTGAATCACGGCGATCCCTCGCCGAGTTCGACGGTCGGCACGCTGGCGATTCTGTGCGCCGCGATCTTCTGGGCGGGCGGCGCGCATCTGGCGACGCGCCTGCCGCAGCCTTCCGATCTGCTGATGTCGACGGCGCTGCAGATCGGTTTGGGCGGATTGATCGCGACGGCGATCGCGTTCGCATCGGGCGAGCGGTTGGCGAGCGTCGGTGTCGGCGCGGGGTTCTCGTTTTTGTATCTCGTCGTGATCGGTTCGATGGCCGCTTATGTCGCGTATAACTTTCTGATACGCAATACGAGCACGATCGTCGCGACGAGTTGTCTTTATGTGAATCCGGTGGTGGCGGTTGGTTTGGGCGCGCTGCTGCTCGGGGAAATCGTCACGCAGTGGACCGTGATTGCGACCGTTGTGATTCTGCTTTCCGTTGGGCTGTCGTTCTGGTTTGATCAGCGGCGGCGGGGGATGGCGTAACGGCGCACTTTCTTCGCACGATGTTTGGAAAAATGCACGACAAACCGGACTCGGCGAATTGAAATCTCGGCAATACCAGATACAAAAATTGCCGAAATCGAGCGCTCGTCCAGAGCGCATCGCACTGGTCAACATACCCATCTAGATGCGACAAAATACTCAGGCATGCTTAATTGCGGCCCTTATGTAACTATTACATAATTGCTCTCACGCAGTCGGGTTTGTCTCTTCTATATAGTTAGGATGACAGATAATTAACTGTGCAGTTTGTCTCCCATTTTTGTAAAGCGATGCACTAAAAGTCGGGCATTTTCGGCCCGGCGAAAGGAGGATCACAACATTGAGCTAACGCAGATTATGGCATTGAGAAAAGACCGCGTTCGGCGAACCTTGGCCGGGAGCCGAACGCGTCAAAACGTACAAACAACGACGTTCTTGTTGTGAGGAAATTATAAATGAAAGTTCAACAGATGCGATTCAAGCCCGTCATGCTGGCTGTCTTGACTACCATGGCAGTTCTAGCGAGCGCCAATGTGTCGGCAGGATCGGTTAACGGGTGGAATAACAGGGTCGGCCCGAATGTGTCCCGTGATGGCACGAACGTCGTCGGCGACAACAACACGGTGTCTCGTGATGGTACCAATATCGTTGGTGACAACAACGACGCTGCGGCGACCGGAACCATGATCGGCAACGGTCAGTCGAACCGCTTGGCAGACAGCGTACTGATCGGAAACGGCGCCAACGCGTATTCAACGGGTGACGAATATTCCAATGATGCACCGGCTGTCGCGATCGGTCTGAATAGCAGTGCGCGGCAGAACAGTATTGCAATAGGTCCGAATGCCACGACCACATACGCAGATGCGATTGCCATTGGCGCAAACACTCGCGCGAGTGCGAACGGGGTAGTGATAGGTATCGATGCCTACGGAGGGGGATGGGACGCCACCGCGATCGGTGCCCAAGCTCGTGCCGACAGTTATGGTCTTGCAGTCGGAGCGAGCGCGAAGGCGTCTGGCGCGAGCCTCGCCATCGGAGCGGGTACGCAAGCCCAAAACGACAGTATTGCCATCGGAAAGGGCACACGAGCATCCGGCCAATACAGCACAGCGTTGGGCAATAATGCGATCGCCGAAGATGGCTGGTTCCCGGTGGCATTTGGCAACAATGCCCATGCGAACGGCAACGGCGCGATTGCGATCGGATATGACGCGCGAACGGACGGACCCTCGATTGCAATTGGCGCCGCTCCTTACGCTCAAGGCGATGCTAGCATCGCGATCGGTCGTTACGTTAAAGCAACGGGCAATGCCGTGACAGCACTCGGGGACAGCGCAAGAGCTACTAATGAAAATGCAACAGCGATCGGCGAAAACTCTGTCGCTGAAGGGTGGGGCTCCGTCGCAGTCGGCGGCGGGGCGAAAGCCGGCGATCACTTCTCCGCGGCGTTTGGTTCGGCGGCGAATGCTTCAGGTTGGTTGAGCATTGCTGCTGGTGGCTACAGCCGAGCAGCGGGTGAAGAAAGCGCAGCCTTCGGTAACGGCTCCTATGCTCAAAATAAATACTCGGTGGCGCTCGGCTCCGGCGCGCAATCAAGCGGTCTCAACTCAGTCGCACTGGGTGCGAACGCAAACGATTTTGGTCAAAGCAATGTGGTCAGCGTCGGTGGAGATTGGGGCTTTTCCCGACGCATTATCGGCGTAGCGAATGGAATTGACGGCAATGACGCTGTCAACATGTCGCAGCTAAACGCGGTGAGTGCCCAAGTCGCGCAGAACACAGCGAGCATCGCGGCTTTGCGTGGTGGCGTCAGAGCGACGTTCGTGGGCGCGTCGCTTCCATCGGGCGTCGAAGTCGCCGCAAAGAGCGCTCCTTCTCTGCTCGGGGCAACGTCGGACGTAGGTGCGACACCGGTGGTCTCTGCGTCAATAAGCGGCTCCAGTCTGCTGTTCGCCCTTGACGGCGATCCGTCAGAGGCTGCTGTCGCAAGCGCTACGCACTCGATGGCAATGGGCGCTAACGCTAACGCCAACGCCGACAATTCCGTCGCGCTCGGTGCCGATTCGGTCGCTAATCGCGCGAACACCGTCTCGGTCGGCGCATCAGGCAGCGAACGGCAGATCACGAACGTGGCCGCCGGTACGCAAGGCACCGACGCCGTCAACGTCGATCAGTTGAACAGCGCGGTGAAGCAGGCCAACGGCTACACCGACGAGGCCATCGCAGGGGCGAATTCCTACACCGACCAAGCCGTTGCAGGTGCGAAGAACGAGATGAAGCACTACGCCGACCGCGCCGCCGCTGCAACTCTCGCGATCCCGAGCATTCCGGTGCTCAACGTCGGTGAGAAGTGGGTCGGCACGGCCGTCGGCAACTACGGCTCCGCGACGGCTGTCGGTCTCGCGGCCGCCTATCAGGCGACGGCGAACCTGAACATTGGTCTGGGGGTGTCGACAGGCACGAGCGGTCCGGTCGCAATGAAAGCACAGGCGGGATATCGCTGGTAAGCAGCTGTTGCGGAGGACGATTTTATGCGGGATCCGTCCTCCGCAGCGATCTAGATGTGTTCACAGCGGACCTGAACACGTGCGCTCGGATCATCGATTCGGCAAAGCGCGGGCGGCAGATGTAAAGCTTCAAGAGAGCGATGATCATCAGCAAGAAAATGATGAGCTATACTTATCGATTTAGGATGGAGCATCGATCATGCGGCTTGAAGGGGTGTACATAAATCTTGAAAGAAGTAAGGAGCGTCGACATTCAATCGAGCGTCAGCTGCATGATTTGGGCTGCGAAGATTGGATCAAGCGTTTCGCCGCAGTCGATGGAAGCACGCGTGGGCCGTTCGTCGGCGTTGTTGAAAACAGTGTTTGGGCGTGTCGACAGTCGCACACGGAGGCTATTGCAGACTCTGATGATTCGTCGGCTCTTCTGATTTTGGAGGACGATGTAGAAATCAGTCGTTCTTTTTCGAAAATAGCGAATCCAGCCACGCTAAGTGAATTTATCGCTAGAAATCCGACCTGCGATATTCTTTTTTTAGACTGTTGCTCCTTCTATGCACAGGCGCCCTTCCTGTTATCTCTTAGTGAGATACAAATGAAGAATCGGATGCGCGGCGATGCTTCGGAAGAGGATAGACATGCGCTCTCAGGCGTGAGCATTATTGACGCACGTGGGATCTTTGCATATTGCTCTGCCTGTTACGTCGTGACTCCGAAGGGAAAGCAAACACTGCGGCAGCTTTTCTCTGAAGAGCCGGATCCCGGAATAGCGGTGGATATTCTGTACCGGGATTGGATTTCCAGTGGACGTGTGATGGCAAATCTGACTGTTCCGTTCCTGGCGACGCCTAGCTTTAGGAACGTTTCAACGATTCCCTATGAAAAGCTCGACTATCTCCCGGTAGGGGAGAGAGAAGGGCTCCTTGCTAACGCGATTCGGCGTCTGTTATTTGCGGGCGATCACCGGCTCGACATGACGGAAATGGCCGCGTTGATTTCCGATGCGGAAGGGTCGCCTGAATATGAACTTGGAATGAAACTGTATCAATCCTGTCGCGCAATGGCATAGCCGCAAGTGCTCCTTCTGGTTCCCTCGTCGACACGTTATCTCGTGAAGCTTGATCTGGAGAATGCCGGCGCGCGGTCAACGATGCTTGTCCACAGTTCGAGCCTCCCTGCGCCGAACCGGGGCACAGGGATTGCTAACGCCGGTTACCCCGTCGCGGTGTCATTCGCGGTAAGCGTCGCCGCTGACGGTGAGCAAGGCCAAAACGGGAGAGTCCCGGCCTCAAACCTCGAAACGCACCACGCCTTACGAAACGCACTGCGGACTCAAACAACGATTAAAACCAAGAGAAAAGGTGAAACCATGAAGCTCATCCGCACCGCTGCCGCGCTTGCCGCCGTCGCCGCTTTGCTCTCCGCTTGCGGCGGAAGCTCCGATGACGTCGGCAAGGAAATCGGCGTCACTCAGCCGCAAGTCCATTTCATCCACGCGATCCCGAGCGGCCCGAACGTCGACTTCTACGACAACAGCAAGATCCTGCAGCCGAATCTCGCCTATAAGGCGGTGACGAACTTCGCGAACATCGACACGGGCCAGCACAACTTTTCCTACGCCGCCGTCAACACGACGACGCAACTCGCGACCGACACGACCATCTCGAACGCGGCGAAAGGGCACGAATACACGGTGATCGCGCTGCCGGACGCGGGCTTCGTGCCGTCGATCGCGGTGATCGACGATCCGTTCGACAAGGGCCTGCTATCGAGCAGCGCACGCGTGCGCGCGTTCAACGCATCGACGAAC
This sequence comes from Caballeronia sp. LZ008, assembly GCF_031451435.1. NCBI lineage: Bacteria > Pseudomonadati > Pseudomonadota > Betaproteobacteria > Burkholderiales > Burkholderiaceae > Caballeronia > Caballeronia sp. LZ008. Next base: position 942,401 of record NZ_JARUXK010000001.1, read on the forward strand.
GCGCCGAACCTCGACATCTATCTCGTCGCGCCGGGCACGAACATCTCGACCGTCAGCCCGACGATGGCGGGCGTGGCCTACAAGAACGCCGTACCGGCGACGACGCAAGACTCGATCTACGTCTCCGGCGGCACGTATCAACTGATCGCGACGCTGCCGGGCTCGAAGACGCCGGTCTATAAATCGGCGTCGTTCGATCTCGTCAACAACGCGGACTGGCTCGTGACGACGCTGCCTTCGGGAAATGCAGCCACGCAACTCGTGCCCGAGAAGATTCGCGTGCTCGTCGCGCAGGGTGGCAACACGCAGCAGCCGGCGCTCGAACTGCCCGACACGCAATAAGGCATGAACCGCACAGCCCGGCCGGAAGAATCGGCCGGGCTTTTTCGTATCGCGCGCAGCTACTTCGCAAGGACGATGTGCGTGGCCCGCTCCGTCGGAACGTGCTCGACCGTCCGATATCCCAAAGCGCGCAAATCCAGACCGTCGAAGAGCGATTCCCCTTGCCCGAGCGCCACCGGCGCGAAAGCGAGGTGGATTTCATCCACATGGCCGGCCTGAATGTATTGCTTGACCGTGGCCGCTCCGCCGCCGATCTTGATGTCCTTCGCGCCGGCCGCTTCGCGTGCCTTTTGCAGCGCGACCTCGATGCCGTCCGAGACGAAGTGAAACGTCGTCCCGCCTTGCATCCGAATCGGCGGACGCGGGTAATGGGTCAGCACGAAAGTCGGCGCATGATAGGGCGGATCCTCACCCCACCATCCTTTCCATTGTTCATCCGGCCATTCGCCGCGAATCGGCCCGAACATGTTGCGCCCGAGGATGAACGCGCCGAATCCGTCCATCGCGCGCCGGGCGAAGTCGTCATCGACACCGGTTTCGCCGTCGTCTTTTCCCTGCATCCGCCGAAACGTCTGCGTCGGGAAAAACCACTGAAAGAGCTCCGGGCCCCGCACCCCGAGCGGATGTTCCAGACTCTGACCGGTTCCCGCGGCGAAGCCATCGAGCGAAACGCCGAACCCGGCTACTTTTACTTTGGCCATTCGTGTCTCCGTTTGCGCTGTGAATCCCGATGTCTGAAGCCAGGCATCATCGCTCAGGAAGGCATCGAGATGAGCGAACTCTATCGCAGCGAAGGGGATCTGGGTCATCGGCGTCATTGTGCAGAGAATGACGCGTGACCCGTGGGACGCCGCGAGCGGCCTGGACGACACACGAACGGCTCCAAAGACAAAAAAAATCCCGCCACGCGAAGGTGGCGGGAAGAGAGAGAACTACGTCAACGCTATGGAACGCCTGAGCGGGAACGCCGCAGCGAAGCGGCGCGCCTCGTGAATTACTTGTGCTGCTCCGCGGAGTTCGAGATGGCCTGGCCGCCCTTCGAGATGTCCTGACCGGCTCCCGAAACGGTGTTGCAGCCTGCGAGAGCCGCGCTGCCGGCGATGAGGAGTAGAGCGATGAGTCGAGTCATGTGTATTCCCCTTGGAGTTGAAATGCGTGACAGGAAAAACGGTTCGCGCATCGTGTGTGGTCGACGGGCGCCTGGCTGACGTCCTGTCTTACCGGTGTGAACAATCATAAAAAAGCGCATCGTTCGCGGATGTAGGCACGCATGCGATTCTGGTGTCGGCGTCGTCCGCATTTCGTGTCGGCGCCGTCCTACGTGGATGCCGCCACGACCGGCGCATCGGCGCTGCGCTCGCGCGGCATCGACACGCTGATCGCCGTGCCGCGCGGCGTCGCGCGCTCGATCTCGAAGCGTCCGCCGCGCGCCGACACGCGCTGCCGCATGCCGACGAGCCCATGCGTCTGCGTGCGCTTCAAATCCTGCGGCCGAATGCCGATGCCGTCGTCGGTGATCGAGAGCGACACGTTCGCTTCATCGACCGTCAGCGCCACGCGGATACGGCTCGCGTGCGCGTACTTCGCCGCGTTCGTGAGCGTCTCCTGCGCGACGCGGAAAAGCGCGATTTCGATCGCCTCGCCGAGCTTCACGTCCTCGCCCGGCAGATCGAATTCGACGTTCCAGCCGTTGCGCTGCGCGGCTTCATCGGCGAGCGAGCGCAGCGCCGTGACGAGACCGAAGTTGGCGAGCACCGTCGGGCGCATGTCCTCGATGATGCGGCGCTTCAACGCAATGCCCTGATCCAGATTGCCGAGCGCGCGCGCGAGTTTTTCGGCCATCGCGGGCTCGCTGTCCTTCAGCTTGCCGCGCACCCACGCGACATCCATCTTGCTCGCGGTGAGGATCGAGCCGAGTTCGTCGTGCAGTTCGCGCGCGAGCTCCGTCTTCTCGTTTTCGCTGACGGACTGCAAGTGCCACGCGAGCGCCTCGAGCTGACGCGTGCGCGCGAACACGAGCTGATCGAGCTCTTCCTGCTGCGTAATGAGCGCCTTCTGCACGCGCGCCTGCTTGTCGAGCTGAATGCCGAGATTACGAAACAGCAGGATGAATAGCACGATGTTGAGGGCGCACAACGCGCCCACGCACAGCGTCGAGATGCGCTGGTCGGCGCGGCTCGCGTCGAGCGCGTGTTGCGCGCGCTGCTCTTCGTTCAGGCGCAACAGCGACAGCGCCGCATCGAGCGTGGCGCTCGCGTCGGGTGGCGGCAGCGCACGCGTGGCATCGGGCGAATCGGCGATGCGCGCGGTGCCTTGCGCGATTTCATCGTCGGCGGCGGCGCGGATCTGCGCGAAGCTCGCGAGCGCGGTGTCGTCACCGATGCGCCGGTAATACGCATCGAGCCACGCCAGCGTGCGCCGCACGCGTCCGGCCGCGTCGCGGAAATGCGCCTGATACGCGTCGTCGGCCTGTAGCGCGAAGCCGCGTTCGTCGGCGGTGAGCGCGGCGATATCGGCGGCGAGCATCGAAAGCTGCGCGGTCGCGCCTTTCGCTTCGAGCGCGGTCTCGTATTCCGACGCGATCCGCATGCGCCCCGATTCCAGAATGATCAGCCCGCCGACCGTGATGACGATCGCCACCGTCATCGCGACCGCCCAGCTATAGCGGCGCATCCAGTCGTTGAAGCGCGTGGCGCGGCGCGCGATGCCTTCCGGCGCGGGCGGCGGCGTGTCCTCGGGCAAGATCGTCGTCGGTATCGCGGTGGGCGGTACGTGGCTCATGGCGTGGGTCGTCCGGCGTTTCACTTAGAGCAGCCGATTTGAAAGCAAGTGTCGGTGGATTCCCACAGCAAAAAAGGAGCCTGCCCGAATGCGCGGCGCGCATCGCGTGGCTACGATAGTTCCGTCATCCACTCCTACGGGGAACGATCATGCTGAAGTGGGCCTTGTTTTTCGCGATCGTAGCCGTGATCGCCGGCGTGCTGGGGTTCACCGGCGTCGCTGCCGGAGCGGCCGCCATCGCCAAGTTCCTGTTCGTGCTGTTCCTGATCCTGTGCGTCGTGTTTCTCGTGCTCGGCTTCGTCGTCACGAAAAAAGCGATCGATTAGCGGCGTTCCGGACGTATCGACAAAACGTAATCAACAACTCAGGAAGGAGGTCACATGCTTCATTACGCTGCAGTCTTCTTCGTCATCGCCCTCATCGCGGCCGTGTTCGGTTTCACGGGCATCGCGGCCGGCGCGGCGGAAATCGCGAAGATCCTTTTCTTCATTTTTCTCGTCGTGTTCGTGGTCACTTTGCTGCTCGGCGTGTTCCGAACGTGACGCCCGCTTAGCTAAAAGCCACGAGCCATCAAGCCGCGCGCGGGTTTCATCACCGTCGCGCGGTTTCTTCGACAGATCAGGCATGGTGTGTGCATCGGAGTATCGGATTGGATAGCAGGGCGCTATGGAAACCCTGGCGCCGAAGCCTGCTCCAGCGAACAACGTCAACTCACCTGTCAAAGAGGAGCGAACCAAATGTCCAAATCGTCTGCGGTAAACGCCGAGCCGAGCCAATCCACCGACGCCTTCGTTCTCGATGTCGAGAAGATCCGCGCCGATGCCCGGCAGCACATGGACGAAGGCGCGGTGACGACCGGCTACGGCGCCGATCGCGAGACCGTGCTGAAGCTGCTCAACGATTCGCTCGCCACGGAAATCGTCTGCACGCTGCGCTACAAGCGCCACTATTTCATGGCGAAGGGCATCCACTCGGAAGCCGTCGCACAGGAGTTTCTCGAGCACGCGAACGAGGAACAGCAGCACGCCGACACGCTCGCCGAGCGCATCGTGCAACTCGGCGGCGCGCCGAATTTCGCGCCCGACGGCCTCTCGTCGCGCTCGCATTCGCAGTACAGCGAAGGTAAGGATCTGATCGACATGATCCGCGAGAATCTGATCGCGGAGCGCATCGCGATCGACACGTATCGCGAGATCATCCGCTATCTCGGCGACAAGGACGTCACGACGCGTCGCATCTTCGAGGACATTCTCGCCGTCGAGGAAGAGCACGCCGACGACATGGCCGATCTGCTGGAAGGCCGCAACGGATGAGGACGAGGTCGCCGGGGACGCGTCGCGCGCCCGGCGCCCGCATGACATGGCCGATCCACTGGTAGCAGACCGTCCGGCAGCACGGACCACGCGAATGATTCGAGTCTTGATAGCCGACGACCACGCCATCGTGCGCAGCGGGTTCAGGCAGTTCGTCGCCGACGAACCCGACATGGAAGTCGGCGCGGAAGCCGCCACCGGCGACGAGGCCATCGCGCTCGTGCGCGCGCAGGCGTTCGATGTCGTGCTGCTCGACATCGCGATGCCCGACAAGAACGGCGTCGATACCTTGCGCGTCATCAAGCAGATCCGCCCGGAGCAGGGCGTGCTGATGCTTTCGGGGTTCCCCGAAAGCCAGTACGCAATCAACCTGCTGAAGGCGGGCGCGAACGGCTATCTGAACAAGGATGCCGCGCCCGACGAAATCGTGCGCGCGATCCGCACGGTGGCACGCGGGCATCGTTATCTGTCGGAGTTCATCGCGGATGCGCTCGCCGACAAGCTCGACAAGCCCGCCGCCGAGCGCCCGCACGAACTGCTGTCGGAACGCGAGTTTCAGATTTTCTGCAAGCTCGCGGGCGGCCAGTTGCCGACGGAAATCGCGCAGGAACTGCATCTGTCGGTGAAGACGGTGAGCACGTATCGCGCGCGCGTGCTCGAAAAAATGCGGCTTTCCAATAACGCCGACCTCACGTATTACGCGATCAAGAACGGCCTGATCGAATAGCGGCGCATCGTTCGAACATCCGCGAGAGCACTGCCGGAGGACGCCCGCCGTGGGCAATCACATCGACACTGACGACCGAATGGAGCAGCCGGGCGCGCGGCGGCCGCCGCTCGCGGCGTTGCTGATCGAGGATTCGCCGCTTATCCGCCGCAGCCTGACCGAGGCGATCGACGCGCTCGGGCCGTGGCGCGTGACCGCGTTCGCCGATGCGCCCGACGAGGCCATCGCGCTGCTGTCGTCGCGGACTTTCGATGCGATCATCGTCGATCTGCAACTGAAGCGCGGCTCGGGCATCGACGTGCTCGCCTGGCTCAAGGAGGGCGGCGCGCCGCGCTCGGAAACCGCGTTCATCGCGGTGCTCACGAATCACGCGCTGCCGACGTATCGCGAGCGTTGCCTGCAATACGGCGTGCGCCACTTCTTCGACAAATCGCTCGAGTTCGATCGCGTGCTCGACGCGCTCGACGACTTCGCGCGCGAGCGCACCTGAAGGCGCGGCTCAGAAAGGCTGCGGCCCGCCACCTTGTTCGACGCTCATGCAATGCGTGACGAGGCCGACGCCGGCGCGCCACAGATGCAGCCCGAATGCGGGCGGCTCCATCACGAAGGCTTCTGGACCATCGGATTTCAATTGCAGCGCGACCTGATGCGCCGTCGACGGGGCGCACCACACGATCGTGCCGCCGAAGCGCGCGCTGATCGCGCGGTGCACGTGGCCGCATATTATGCGCTCGACGTTCGGATGACGCCGCACGAGTGCGTCGAGCGCGCGGCTGTCGTCGGGCGCGAGGCGGATGTCGTCCATGAAGCCGATGCCGCATTCGATCGGCGGATGATGCATGCCGATCAGCACCGGCCGGTCGCGCGAGGCGTCGAGCTGCGCTTCGAGCCAAGCAAGGCGCGTGGCGCACAGGCGTCCCGCGCCGGAGCCGGGATCGAGGGTGTCGAGCGCGATCACGCGGACTTCGCCGACCTCGAACGCGTACTGCAGGAAACCGTCGTGACCCGCGAGTTCGGGGAGATCGCCGAAGACGGCGCGCAGATTCGCGCGGTCGTCGTGATTGCCGGCGATGACGCGCCACGGAATGGCGAGCCGGTCGAGGAGCGTGCGCAGATGCCGGTATTCGTCGATGCCGCCCGCATCGACGAGATCGCCGGTAACAAGCACGGCGTCGGCGCGCGGATCGAGCGCGTTGAGGACGTCGATCGCGCGGGCGAGATACGCGGCAGTATCGACGCGGCCGTAGGCGAGCGTGCCCGGCGGCGTGATGTGCAGATCGCTGATCTGGGCGAGCAGCATGCGCGAATCTCCTCGTCGCGGACGGTTTCGGGCTGGGTCGTCGGATTCAGCCGTCGGATTCAGCCGTCGGATTCGGCGACCGGCGGCTTGGGCGCGAGCTTCGCGGGGACGAGCCACTGGAAGCCGGTCATCGACGTTTCGCTGAACGTGCATTCGGCGGCTGCGGGCACCGATGAAGACTTCGTGGCCGGCAGCTTCGGCGGATTCTGGATCGTGCCGTGCACGACGACCCGCGAGCCATGATAACTCGCGCCGGAACCGGTGATTTTGAGCGGCGCGCTCGCGGCGTCGGGATAGTCGGCCCGCACCTTCTCCTTGCAGGTCTCGACGTTCTTGTAATAGGACGTGCAGCCGCCGAGACAGGCGAGCGAAGTCGTGAGCAGGACGGGCAGCAGGTGACGGATGCGATGGTTCATCGATGAATTCGGTCGGTGCCCGATGCGGCGAGACGCGCCGGGGCGTGATGAGTGTCGGGCGGAGCTTTATAACACGCGTGCCGCAGTGCATCACTGTAGTGCATCGCGGCGCGTGACCGCTTGTTTTGTGCAGCGATGCGGTAGCACAATCGGCACTGACGTTCGACGAGCGCGTTCCTCACCGATGGAGACGACCGCCATGCAGAAGGACATCGAAGTAGGCGATTACCTGCTCGCCATGCAGGCCGTGCCGAAGCCGCTCGCGGCCGATGGCGACGAGGATGCGGCGCCGTCCGAAGGTTACGCGATCCGCGTGCGCGTGACGCGCCTCGACCAGAAGCCGCTGCACGGTTCGAAACTCGCCGACGACTCCGGCGAAATGACCGGCGACCGCGGCCCGTTCGAGACCGTCGCCGAGGCGATCGCGCACGGCGAGGCGTGGGGACGGCACTACGTCGCGCGTGTGCTGGGGCATGCGGTGTAGGCAGCGAAGGCAGCGAAAGAGGGGATCGGTTTCCCCGCGTGCGGCGGGTTCAGCGAGATGGTGCGTGCGGCTAGACTCGGGTTCATCGACCGGACCATCGCGGAGCCCGCCATGACGCCCGTTGCGCTCTACATCACCCCGAACTACATCGCTTCCGTGAAGAGCGGCAAGGCGCGCGACTGCTTCGGCGGTACGGTGCGCTTCGTCGGCGTGGATGCGTTGCCGTTCGATATCGAGCATGTGTGCCTGCTCGAACGCGATACGGCGATCGAAGCGCTGCTCGATGCAGTGAGGGATGCGGAGCGGTTGTTGAACGCGGTGTGAGGGTGCGGCGCGCTGCCCTTCATACTGCTTGGTGCCGGGGACCGGACTCGAACCGGCAAGCCGTGAGGCGGCGGATTTTAAGTCCGCTATGTTTACCAATTTCATCACCCCGGCAGGGCGGACGCGATTCTACCATTGCATGCGACCGCGCCAAAGCCGCGCCGCTCGTCGTATACAAGCCGTTCGACAAGGTTTCGGCCGTCCCGCATAATCGCCGGCACCGATTCAGTCGCGAGGACACGATGATGGTGCTGAAACCGAACGTGGCGCACGGTGAGGACTTCGGCGTGCGCGCGAACGAAGAAGCGTGACGCCTCATGCGCATTGCCCTTATCTCCGATACCCATAACCTCGTGCGCCCCGAAGCGCTCGACGCCTTGCGCGGCTCCGCGCACATCATCCACGCGGGCGATATCTGCAGACGCGACGTGCTCGATGCGCTCGCGTCGCTCGCGCCGCTCACCGTCGTGCGCGGCAACAACGATATCGCCGATGACCTCGCGCGGCTGCCCGAACACGCGCGCATCGAACTGGGCGGCGCGACGATTCACGTCGTCCACGATATCGCCGATGTGCCGAAGCAGCTCGACGGCATCGATGTCGTCGTGACCGGTCATTCGCACAAGCCGCTCATCGAGCGGCGCGGCGACGTGCTCTTCGTGAATCCCGGCAGCGCGGGGCCGCGTCGCTTCAGATTGCCGGTCACGCTCGCGCTGCTCGATATCGACGACGGCAAAGCGGAAGCGCGCATCGTTTCGCTGATCGAATGAAAAAAGGGCCGGCGCTTCACGCACCGGCCCTTCCATTCGATCACGCCAGAACGCTTACGCGCGCACCGTGCCTTCCGGGAACGCATCGTCCATTTCGGCGGCTTCGCGATGGCCGCGCAGAATCGCATGCGCTTCCGACTTCGACGCGACCGCCGGCGGCGAGCCCTTCAGCGGCTTCTTCGCCGTCTCGGAGAGCGCGAGCACCGACACGATGCCGATGATCGACGCGCCCATCAGATAGTACGCGGGCATCATCAGGTTGCCGGTCGTGTCGACGAGCCATGCGGTGACGAGCGGCGTCGTGCCGCCGAAGAGCGACACCGACACGTTGAAGCCGATCGCGAGCGCACCGTAGCGGATCTTCGTCGGGAAGAGCGCCGGCAGCGACGACGGCATCACGCCCGTGAACGTCGACAGCAGCGCGCCGAGAATCATCATGCCCGCGAAGATCGACGGAACGGTGCCCATGCGGATCAGCGAAAGCGAAGGAATCGACAGCACCAGCAGACCGATACAGCCGGCGAGCATCACCGGCTTGCGGCCGATCGTGTCCGACAGACGGCCGGCGAGGAGCGTGAGCGGCATCATCAGCACCATCACGACGAGCACGATGAAGAGGCCGTGCGTCTCGTTGAACTTGAGCGTCGCCGACAGATAGCTCGGCAGATACGACAGCGCCATGTAGTCGGTCACGTTGAAGATCAGCACGAGGCCCACGCATTGCAAGAGCGGCTTCCATTGCTGGATCAGCGTCTCGCGGAACTGCTCCTTGGTCGTCTCGTGCGACACGGCTTCGGCCTTTTCGGCTTCACGCTGGAATGCAGGCGTTTCTTCGAGCTTCATCCGGATGTAGAGACCGATCAGCCCGAGCGGACCCGCGATCATGAACGGAATGCGCCAGCCCCACGACAGCAGGTCTTTTTCCGACATCACCGCCGTCAGCACCGCGACCACGCCCGCGCCGAGCACGTAGCCGACGAGCGTGCCGAATTCGAGAAAGCTCGACATGAAGCCGCGCTTCTTGTCCGGCGAAAATTCGGCGATGAAGGTCGCCGCGCCGCCGTACTCGCCGCCCGTGGAGAAGCCCTGCACGAGACGCGCGATGAGCAGCAGTACCGGCGCCATCACGCCGATCGATTCGTAGCTCGGAATGATGCCGATACAGAAGGTGCCGACGGCCATCATGATCATCGTCATCGCGAGCACGCGCTTGCGACCGATGCGGTCGCCGAGCGGGCCGAACACCATGCCGCCGATCGGGCGCACGAGGAAAGCGGCGGCGAACGTGCCGAAGGTCGCGAGCAACTGCGCGGTGGGGCTGCTCGACGGGAAGAACACACGGCCGAGCGTCACGGCGATGTAGCTGTACACGCCGAAATCGAACCACTCCATCGCGTTACCGATGGCCATGGCGCCGACGGCGCGCTTCAACAGGGATTGATCGACGATGGTGATGTCGTCGAGGGTGAGGTCGGACTTCTGACTGGATGAATCGCGTTTGCGCCAAAGGCCCTCGTTAAGAGAAGACATAGTTCGAAAAACTCCGTATTCGATCCCGACGCTCAAAGAACGTCGGGTGCGTCGCCGCGGAGGACGGACGCAAATTGCCGGGATAGTGCAGTTTCGAGACGGCGCCGCGAACGCTTGAAGACGAAAGCAAAGGCTTTCCGCGACCTCGGGCCGAGCGGCTCGAAGTCGATGAGCGAAAAGAAACACGGTGCCGGTGCCTCGCGCGGGTGTAGTCGCGAAATTGCACTCGGGTGAAACACACGAATTTGACGTGCGGACGGCGAACGCAGCGCTGAATGACTGAGTTGCCGCGGGTGGGCCGCGACGTCGGCGAAAAAACAACTTGAGACGAAAAAGGCCGGCGTTACTGCTTGGAAAACCGACGCGCCTCTTTGTATAAGAAACTGTCACTACCGCGCAACGCCCGAACTTGAAGTCGGAAACATTTGCACGTGAATGATGGTGAATTGCTGTTGATAACGAGCAAGATGATAACACGATGACAGACGATCTGCAAACCGGTCTGCCACCGCGCTCGAGCCCGGCGGCCGCAAAGCCTTGTCGGACGTAGGATTGCGCCGATTGTCATCTCGTGGTCCGATGTACTAAGCGGAACAATTTTCCGCCGCGCGGACAACAAAAAACCGGCCGCTCGGGCCGGTTTTTGCGATGCGATGAACGCGCGATTTCAGCTTTGCGGCGGCACGTAGCCGGACGCCGTATCGGCGCCTTCGCCGAAGAAATACTTCTCCGTCTGCTTGATCAGATACTGGCGTGCGCGCGGATCGGCCATGTTCAGCCGATTCTCGTTGATGAGCATGGTCTGCTGCTTGAGCCAGCCTTGCCAGGCTTCCTTCGAGATCGTTTCGTAGATGCGCTTGCCGAGCTCGCCCGGCAGCGGCGGGAAATCGAGTCCTTCGGCTTCCTTGCCGAGCTTCGCGCATTGAACCATTCGGGCCATTGTGAGTTTCTCCTCTGTATCGGGGGCAAAGCGCCGTTCGACGCTTCTTGGATCATGTTCAAAGCTGTTTCATCAGGACGAGCGACTTGCGCTGCCAGTTATAGAGCCGCCGGCGATCTTCGGGCAGATCGTCCACGGTCACTTTCACGAAACCGCGTTTCAGGAACCAGTGTTCGGTGCGCGTCGTCAGCACGAAAATGCGCGTCAAGCCGCGTGCGCGGGCGCGCTGTTCAATGCGCTTCAACAGGCGTTCGCCGTCGCCCGAACCTTGCGCTTCCGGCGCGACCGTCAGGCAGGCCATTTCGCCGATGCGCTCCTGTGTGTACGGATAGAGCGCCGCGCAGCCGAACAGCACGCCATCGTGCTCGATGACCGAGAAATGGTCGATGTCGCGCTCGATCTGGTGCCGTCCGCGCCGTACGAGCGTGCCGTCGGATTCGAGCGGCTCGATCAGCGTGAGAATGCCGCCGACGTCGTCGGGCGTCGCTTCGCGCAGGCTTTCGAGATTCTCGTACGAGATCATCGTGCCGACGCCGTCGTGCAGGAACAGTTCGAGCAGCACGCGGCCGTCGAGCGAATACGGAATGATGTGGCCGCGCGCAACGCCGCCGCGGCACGCGCGCACCGTATGCTTCAGATAGAACGCCGTGTCGCCCTGCAATTCGCCGCTTTCCTGCAAGCGATAGGCGTCGTCGAGCGACATTTCGCGGATCAGCTCGTTTTCCGAGTCGCCGAGACCCGGAATTTCGGTCACGAAAATGATCTTGTCGGCGCGCAGCGCAATGGCCGCGGCGGACGCGACATCTTCCATCGACAGATTGAAGGCTTCGCCCGTCGGCGAAAAACCGAGCGACGACAGCAGCACGAGCTTGTTCGACGCGAGCGACTGGCGGATGGAATCGCCGTCGATCTTGCGCACGACGCCGGTGTGCTGGAAATCGACGCCATCGAGAATGCCGACCGGCCGCGCCGTCACGAAGTTGCCCGACACCACGCTGATGTGCGCGTGCGCCATCGGCGTGTTCGGCAAGCCCTGGCTGATCGCGGCCTCGATGTCGAGACGCACTTCGCCGGCGGCTTCTTTCGCGGATTCGAGCGCGCGGGCATCCGTTATGCGCAAGCCGTGAGAGAACGACGACTCGACGCCGTGCAGGCTCAGTTGCTCGTCGAGCTGCGGACGCGAGCCGTGCACGAGCACGACGTGGATGCCCATTGCGTGCAACAGGCCGACGTCCTGCACGAGCGCGTTGAGGCGACCTTCCTGCACGAGTTCCCCGCCGAACGCGACAACGAAAGTCTTGTTTCGAAACGCGTGAATGTAGGGCGCGACGGATCGCATCCAGTCGACGAACTGGGCGTGGGGATTCGGCGCTTCGGGCTCGACTGCCGGCTGCGTCGCGGTCATCGTGAGGTCGGTTTGGGAATTCATCCCGGGATTATAATGCGACGCTATGCCGAATGTTTCTCGTCCCTCACGCCCCGATCAGGCGGGCAAGTCTCAGTCCGCCGACAAATCCCTCGATACTCAGGAGCAGTTGCGACAACTGCGTGAAAATCTGCTGCGCGAGACGCGGGAGGGCGCGGGCACGTCCGATTCCGGCGAAGCGGCGGGTTTGAGCAAGAAGGAACGCGCCGCGCAGCGGTTCGCGGGCGGGAAAGCGGCGGCGGAGGCTCCTTCGCAACCGAAGAAGGCGGCGCAATCGAAAGAGCGGCCCGCGAAAGCGGAAGTCACGGCGCAACGTCCGCCGAAGCCGCGCGACACGGCGCAAGCTGCCACGCAAGCGCCCCCGAAACGCGAAGACGCGAGGCGTGAACAAGGTGCGCGGCCGCAGCGTCCGGCGCGCGTTCAGCAGCCGAAGCCCGTCGAAGCGCGCCAGCCGCAGCCGCAACCTGCGCCGCGTGTCGAACCTTCGGCCGAAACGCGCCCGCCGCGCAAACAACGCCCGGTTGATGCACGTCCGCCGCGCGAACAACGCCCGGTTGGAGCACGTCCGTCGCACGTCGAACGCCCGGCCGAAACGCGCCCGCCTCGCGAGCAACGTCCGCCGCGCGCGCCGCGCGTCGTCACGCCGAATCCCATTCCGCCGATCACGTTTCCCGAAGCGCTGCCCGTTTCCGGCCGACGCGAGGAAATCGCGCGCGCGATCGCTGCGAATCAAGTCGTGATCGTCAGCGGCGAAACCGGCTCGGGCAAGACGACGCAATTGCCGAAGATCTGCCTCGCGCTCGGACGCGGTCTCGGCGCGGGCGGCAGCGGGCTGATCGGGCATACGCAGCCGCGCCGCATCGCCGCTTCGGCGACCGGCCGGCGCATCGCGGAGGAACTCGGCACGCCGTTCGGCGAAGTCGTCGGCTACAAAGTGCGCTTCACGGACAATCTGGCGCCCGGCGCGTCCGTCAAGCTGATGACCGACGGCATTCTGCTCGCGGAAACGCAGACCGATCCGCTGCTGACCGCCTACGACACGATCATCATCGACGAAGCGCACGAACGCAGCCTCAACATCGACTTTCTGCTCGGTTATCTGAAGGAAATCCTGCCGAAACGCCCGGATCTGAAGCTGATCGTCACGTCCGCGACCATCGACGCAGAACGCTTCGCGCGCCATTTCGGCAGCGACGAAAAGCCCGCGCCGGTGATCGAGGTGAGCGGACGGCTGTATCCGGTGGAAGTACGTTATCGGCCGATCGAAGAGGAAAGCGAGGCGATCAGGAACGCGCAGGGCACGGCGCCCAAACGCAACGATCGCAAAGCCGATCGCGATCTGATGGAAGGCATCGTCGATGCCGTCGATGAACTGTGCCGCGTCGGTCCCGGCGACGTGCTCGTGTTCCTGCCCGGCGAGCGCGAAATCCGCGATGCCGCAGAAGCGTTGCGCAAGCATCATCCGCCGCATACGGAGATCCTGCCGCTCTTCGCGCGTCTTTCCGCGCAGGAGCAGGAGCGCGTGTTCAAGCCGTCGAACGCGCGGCGCATCGTGCTCGCGACGAACGTCGCGGAGACGTCGCTGACGGTGCCGGGCATCCGCTACGTGGTCGATACCGGCATGGCGCGCGTGAAGCGTTATTCGTATCGCAACAAGGTCGAGCAACTGCAGATCGAGCCGGTGTCGCAGGCGGCGGCGAATCAGCGCGCGGGCCGATGCGGGCGCGTCGCGGACGGCGTGTGCATCCGTCTGTACGACGAAGCCGATTTCGCCGCGCGGCCGCGCTTCACCGATCCCGAAATCCTGCGCTCGTCGCTCGCGGCCGTGATTCTGCGGATGAAGTCGCTGCATCTGACGGCGATCGAAACGTTTCCGTTCATCGAACCGCCGCCGGGCCGCGCGATCGCGGACGGCTATCAATTGCTGAACGAACTCGGCGCCGTCGATGACGACAACGCGCTGACGAGTCTCGGCCGCGAACTCGCGCGCCTGCCGCTCGATCCGCGCGTCGGCCGCATGATTCTCGCCGCGCGCGATCATCATGCGCTCGCGGAAGTGCTGATCATCGCGTCGGCGCTGTCGGTGCAGGACCCGCGCGACCGGCCGATCGAGGCGCAGGAGCAGGCGGATCAGGCGCATCGGCAGTTCGTCGACGAGCGCTCCGAATTTCTGCAGTGGACGCGCATCTGGAAGTGGTTCGAGGAAGCGGTCGCGCACAAGAAATCGAACAAGCAGCTCGCGGATGCGTGTCGCGCGAATTTCCTGTCGCATCTGCGTTTGCGCGAGTGGCGCGACGTGCATTCGCAACTGCTGACGGTCGTGCGCGAGCACGGCTGGCGTCTGAACGAATCGGATGCGACCTTCGAGCAGGTGCATCTGTCGCTCTTGACGGGCCTGCTCGGCAACGTCGGTCTCAAGGCCGACGACGAGCCGCATTATCTCGGCGCGCGCGGCATCAAGTTCTTTCTTTGGCCGGGCTCGGCGCTCTTGAAGAAAGCGGGGCGCTGGGTGATGGCGGGCGAACTCGTCGAGACGAGCCGCCTCTACGCGCGCACGATCGCGAAGATCGAGCCGGAATGGCTCGAAACGGTCGGCGCGCATCTGCTGAAGAAATCGCTATCGGACGCGCATTGGGAGAAGAAGGCCGCGCAGGTCGTCGCCTACGAACGCGCGACGCTGTACGGGCTGACGGTGTATGCGCGTCGGCGCGTGAGCTTCGGCAAGCAGGACGCGAAATACGCGCGCGAACTGTTCATTCGCGGGGCGCTCGTCGAAGGCGAATTCGATACGCGTCTGCCGTTCTTCGCGCACAACCGCAAGCTCGTCGCGGACATCGAGCAACTGGAACACAAGTCGCGCCGTCAGGACGTGCTCGTCGACGATGAACTCATCTACGGCTTCTACGATTCGCTGATCCCCGAAAACATCTGGACGGGCGCGGCGTTCGAGCGCTGGTATCGCGACGAGCAGAAGAAAGAGGGCAACGACAAGCTGCTGTTCCTGTCGCGCGACGACCTCATGCGTCACGAAGCTGCCGGCGTCACGACGGATCTGTTTCCGAAGCGCATGACGATGTCGGGCATCGAAATGGCGCTGACGTATCACTTCGAGCCGGGTTCGCCGCGCGACGGCGTCACGCTGCAAGTGCCGCTTTACGGGCTGAATCAGGTCGATGCGCGCCGCGTCGAATGGCTCGTGCCCGGCATGATCAAGGAGAAGGTGCAACTGCTGCTGAAGTCGCTGCCGCAGAAGCTGCGCCGTCACGTCGTGCCGTTGCCGGAATACGCCGCGGCTTTCGCCGGGCGTCATGGCGGGCCGAAGTTCGGCGCGGGCGCGCTCGTCGATTCGCTCATCGCCGATATTCGCGAGCAGACGCAAATCGCCGTGAAAAGCGCCGATTTCAAGCTGGAAACGCTGCCCGCGCACCTGTTCATGAACTTCAAGGTGATCGACGAACACGGCCGCCAGCTCGCGATGGGCCGCAATCTCGCGCAGTTGCGCGCGGAACTCGGCGGGCAGGCGCAGCAGCAGTTCCAGAAACTGACGTCGGCGGCGGCGTTCGATGCGCTTTCCGGGGACTCCGATACGCCGCCCGCACAGCAACCGGCAAGCGAAGGCACCGCGCTCTACGAGAACCTGACGACGTGGAACTTCGGCAAGCTGCCCGAGCTGCTGGAAATCCGCCGGCGCGGGCAGACGCTCTTCGGCTATCCGGCGCTCGTCGATCGCGGCACGCATTGCGACGTCGAAGTGTTCGATTCGCCCGAGGAAGCGGTGCGTATTCATCGCGCGGGGTTGCGCCGGCTTTTCGCGCTGCAGTTGCGCGAGCCGATTCGCTATCTCGAGAAAAATCTGCCGGGCCTGCGGGAGATGTCGATGCAATACATGGCGCTCGGCACGGCGGACGAACTGCGCGATCAGATCGTGGAAACGGCGCTCGATCGCGCGTGCCTGCAAGACCCGCTGCCCGACGACGACGCCAGCTTCCACGCGCGCCGCGACGCCGCGAAAGGGCGTCTGACGCTGCTCGCGAACGAAATCGCGCGGCTCGTCGGCACGATCCTCAACGAATATGCGGCGCTCGCCAAAAAGCTGGCGTCGGTGAAATCGTTCGCTTCGGCCTATGCGGACATGCAGGCGCAATTGAGCGCGCTCATCGGCAAGCGTTTCGTCATCGATACGCCGTATGCGCAGCTTGCGCATTTTCCGCGCTATCTGAAGGCGATCGCGCAGCGCGTCGACAAGCTCAAGGCCGATCCGGCCCGCGACGCGCGTCTCGCCGCCGATCTGCAGCCGCTCGCGCAGAACTATCAGCGCGCGTTATCGCAGCGCGGCGGCGTCGCGGATGCGCGGCTTGCCGAATATCGCTGGCTGCTGGAGGAATTGCGCGTATCGCTGTTCGCGCAGGAACTGCGCACGCCGATGCCGGTCTCGGTAAAACGCCTCCACAAGGTGTGGGAATCGATGCAGCGTTAGGTTTCCGCTGGAAAGACGCAAAGAATCAACGTATTGCGCAAAAAGACCTCGCTCGTCAACCCGCCGCGCGAGGCAAACGTTCTACAATGACGCCTGCCCTCCGAAGCCTACTTTTCATGCGCAATATTTTCCGTTCCGGCCGTGTGCGTGCCTTCGCCGCACGCGCAGCCATCGCAACCGGCGCCGCCTTGGTCGCCTCCGCAGCACTCGCCAACAATGTCATCGTGCTCAACTCGGCGGAAGCCACGCTGAGTCTCATCGACGAAAACACGCATCAGGTCGTCGGCACCGTGCCGACGGGCAAAGAGCCGCATCACCTGATGCCCACGCCCGACAGCTCATCGCTGATCGTTGCGAATTCGGTGTCGAACAACCTGATGTTCGTCGATCCGAAAACCGGCGCGTTCCAGCGCTGGGTGCAGGACATCGAAGATCCGTATCAGCTCGGCTTTTCGCCGGACAAGAAATGGTTCGTCTCGACGGGTCTGCGTCTCGACCGCCTCGATATCTATCATTTCGACGGCAAGAATTTGAGCGTCGCGAAGCGCCTGCCGCTCGCCACGATGCCGAGCCACATCGCGTTCACGAACGACAGCTCGACCGCGTTCATCTCGCTGCAGGTGTCCGGCGAAATCGCGGCGATCGACCTGCCGACGCAGACCGTCAAATGGAAGATGAAGGTCGGCAAGGTGCCCGCGGGCGTCTGGCTCACGCCGGGCGACAAATATCTGCTCGTCGGCATGACCGGCGCGGATTACGTGGCCGTGGTCGACTGGCGCAACCAGAAGGTCGTCAAGACCATCACGACCGGCAAGGGCGCGCACAACTTCCGCTCGATGGTCGACGGCAAGCACGTACTCGTTTCTAATCGCGTGGCGAACACGATCAGCATCATCGACGAGGACACGCTCACGAACGTCGGCGACATCACCGGTCTCTTGCCCGGCCCCGACGACATGGAACTTTCCGCCGACAAGAAGTATCTGTGGGTTACGTTCCGCTTCGCGAAGCACGTCGGCGTGATCGACCTGGCGAATCGTAAGCTGATCGAAACCATCAAGGTCGGCCGCTCGCCGCACGGCATCTACTTCTACAATCGCGCGCCGGTGACGGCGCCGAACGGGGCGTAAGCAAACAGGGCGCGCATTCGCGCCCTGTACTACGATTGAGGGATGGCCGGTCCCGGACGGCCGCACGCACCACGGAGCACCATGTTTCATTCCATTCTTTCGTCGCTGGACGGTCTCGTTTCCTGGCTTCAGACGCAGCTCTACGTCGATGTCGTGCAGCCGGTCCTGTTCAAGATCGGCATGATGGACTACGACGAAGACACCTACGACGCGCTGTACTGGGTGATCGTCGGCGTGCTCGAAGTGCTCGCGATGTACGCGATCCTGCGGCCGCTCGAAGCTTTCCGCCCGGCGGAGGAGTGGAAAGACCGCAAAGGCGTGCGCGTGGACGTGCTCTACACGTGGATCGTCAAGCTCGGCATCCTCAATCTGTTTTTCTTCTTCACGTTCCAGCCGCTCTTCGATTCGATGCAGAGCTGGCTGCGCCTCCATAACGTGCCGAATCTCGAGATCGACAACCTGTGGCCCGGCGTGACGACGCAGCCGCTCGTCACGTTCGTCATCTATCTGCTCATTCTCGATCTGGCGGGATACTGGTATCACCGGCTGGAGCATCGTTTCGGCATCTGGTGGGAACTGCACGCGGTGCATCACAGCCAGCAGAAGATGTCGCTCTGGACCGACGACCGCAACCATCTGCTCGACGACGTTCTTCAGGCGAGCTTTTTCGCGTGCGTCGCGCTCGTGATCGGCGTGGAGCCGTCGCAGTTCGTCGTGCTCGTCGCCATCACCAACTTCATGCAGAGCGTGCAGCACGCGAACATCCGCATGCACTTCGGCTGGCTCGGGGAGCGCATTGTCGTAAGTCCGGCGTTTCATCGCCGCCATCACGCGATCGGCTTCGGTCACGAAGGCACGACTTACGGTTGCAACTTCGGCGTGCTGTTCTCGTTCTGGGACATCATCTTCCGCTCGGCGTCGTTCGACCGCACCGTCGAGCCGACGGGCATTCGCGACCAGCTCGGTGCGCCGGGCGTTGCGCCCGTCCATTACGGCGACGGCTTCGTCGAACAGCACTGGCTCGCGTTCAAGCGCATCGCCGCGCGCCTTTCCGCTCGCCGTGCGGGTGCATCCGCTTCCGACAACTCGGCGGCCGTCTGAACGTCTCCGGTTCGACCAGCGCCCGTGCGCGGCGCTGGTTTATCCTGTCGGTTCCTTCTTCTTTTAAGAATCACGCATGAGTGACTTGCTGCGTTCGTTCGTGCGCGCGCTTGCGAACGTCTTTCATCCGCGCATGCTCTGGCTGACGCTGATGCCCTTCGGCGTCGCCACCGTGGTCTGGGGCGCGGTGCTCTGGTTCTTCTGGCAGACGCTTACCGGCGCCGCCAACGACTGGCTCAGCGCGTGGGCGCTGACCTCGTGGATGTACCGTCTCTTCGATGCCGTCGGCTTTTCGTCGCTGCACGCGGTGATCGCGCCGTTTCTCGTCGTCATCATGACGGTGCCGCTGATCGTCGTGACGGTGCTGCTGCTCATCGCCACGTTGTCGATGCCGGGCGTCGTCAAGCTCCTCACACGTCGCCCGAAAGGTCATTACTCATCGCTCGAAGAGCGGCGCGGCGGCTCGTGGTACGGCAGTCTCGGACACTCGGTCGTGACCACGGTCGTCTGTCTCGTGCTGCTCGTCGTCACGCTGCCGCTGTGGCTCATTCCGCCGTTCTTCGCCTTGATTCCGCCGCTGTTGTGGGGCTGGCTCACGTATCGCGTGATGACTTACGACGCGCTCGCGCTTCACGCGAGCGCCGACGAGCGCCGCGCGATCGTGCGCGATGCACGCTGGCCCTTGCTTGCGATCGGCATCGTGAGCGGCCTGCTCAGTTCTGTCCCGACGATGCTCTGGGCATGGTCCGTCTGGCTCTTGCCGCTCTTTCCGGTCGTCGCCGCCGTGACGATCTGGGCGTATGCGTTCATCCTCGTGTTTTCGGCGCTCTGGTTCGCGCATTACTGCCTGCACGCGCTGGAGCGCTTGCGCGCGAGCGAGCCGCAATTCCCGGCGATCACGGTCGAATCCCGCGACGTTTCACTGTAAGCACGAAAAAAGCAAAGGGGCATTCATGGGCATTGGCGTCATCATCATCGGCGACGAAATCTTGTCCGGCCGCCGCACCGACAAGCACCTGCCGAAAATCATCGAACTGCTGGGCGCGCGCGGCCTGTCGCTCGACTGGGCCGAATACGTCGGCGATGATCCCGCGCGCATCACCGCGACGCTCGCGCGCACGTTCGCATCGGGCGATATCGTGTTTTCGACGGGCGGCATCGGCGCGACGCCCGACGACCACACGCGCCAGTGCGCCGCCAAGGCGCTCGGCGTGCCGCTGGAGCTGCATCCCGAAGCGGCGGAACTGATCCGCGCGCGCATCCGCGACACGGCGGCGCAGGCAGGCAAGCCGGTCGAGCTGGAGTCGCCGGAGAACTTGCATCGGCTGAACATGGGCACGTTTCCGCGCGGCGCAGAGATCATCCCGAACAGCTACAACAAGATTCCGGGCTTTTCGGTCGGCGATCATCATTTCGTGCCGGGCTTTCCGGTCATGGCCTGGCCGATGATCGAATGGGTGCTCGACACGAAGTACGCGCATCTGCATCACGCGACGCCGCATGTCGAGCGGTCGCTGCTCGTCTTCGGCCTGCCCGAGTCGCGCATCACGCCGCTGATGGTTTCGATCGAGCGCGACTTCGAGGGCGTGCGTGCGTTCAGCCTGCCGAGCGTCGGCGATGCTACGCGCGGGGCGCTTTACGAGCGCGCGCATATCGATCTGGGCGTGAAGGGCGATCCCGAGCAGGCGAACGCGGCGTTCGACGTGCTGCGCGAGGGCGTGATCGCGCTCGGCGGTGAAGTCGTGGAAGTGCCGCCGGAGGAAGCGAAGTGACGCTGCTGGAAGTGATCGCCACGACCGTCGCCGACGCGCGGGCAGCCGAGCGCGGCGGTGCGGACCGTCTCGAACTCATCACCGCGATGGGCGAGGGCGGACTGACGCCGAGCATCGGCCTGATCGAATCGGTGATCGAGGCGGTCGGGATTCCGGTGAACGTGATCGTGCGGCCGCACAGCCGCTCGTTCGTCTACGATGCCGACGACTACGCGGTCATGCTGCGCGATGTTCGCGCGATCGCGAAGACGCGCGCGAACGCGATCGTCGTGGGGATGCTGCGCGCCGATGGCTCCGTCGACACCGACGGCCTCGCGCGCGTGATCGAAGCAACGGATGGCCTGCAGCTCACGTTTCACCGCGCATTCGACGAAACACGCGATCTGCTCGCTGCGTTCGATACGCTGCTGCAGTTCGGTGCCGTCACGAATGTGCTGACGTCGGGTGGCAAGCCTTCAGTGCTGGACGCTCAGGAAGCGATTTCGAAGCTCGTCGAAAACGCGGCGGGAACGCGCTGCGCGATTCTGGCGGGCGCCGGATTGACCGTCGATGCGGTCGCGCCGTTCGTCGCATCGACGCGCGTGAAAGCGGTGCACTTTGGCTCGGGCGTGCGCGTCGATGGGAAGTCTCTGGCGCCCGTCGATGAAGCGAGGGTCAGGCGCGTGCGCACCTTGCTCGACGCGCGCGCTTGAGCAAAACCTTCAAGCCCCGATCCAGGGCAGCTTGCGGAAACACCATCCCGATACCGTTTTCCGATGCCCCTGTCCGTCCTTGTCGCCTTCGAAGCCTTCGAGCAGGTCGTACGCCTGGGCGTAGCCTTCCTTCTGCGCCGCGACCGCAGCGAGCTTCGAGCGCGCGGCGCTGCGACACAAAAACACGACAGGCGTATCCGGGGTGGCGACCTGTCGCAATTGTTCGATAAACTCGGCGTTTGGCACGGAACCGGGGTAGCGAATCCATTCGATGTGCGCGTACTGAGCGCCATCGATGGCCGGGCGGCCGACCCAATCGAGTTCGGCGCGGGTGCGAACGTCGACGAGGCGTACGCGCGGGTCGAGTTGCAGTAATTCAAATGCTTCGGCGGGTGAGAACGCGCCCGCGTAGGTCAGATTGTTTTCGGCGGCGCGTTTGCCGGCCTGGGCATACAGCTGTTCGAGCGTGCTCATGACGTATGGGTCTCCGTAGGCGCAAAGAATCATTCTAGCGTGGCGCGCAGTTTCGACGCCGCGCGCGAAATTGGTGCAAGAAGACTCGGATGCACTATAAACGTGCTGAAGAAATATCAGACAAACCGTGCTGCACTGATTTGGTGCTCGACGCGGAGACGGCGACACGAACGCCGCCATCGAAAGCGAAGTGGTTTCACCCAAAACGCGCGCTGCTTCAAGCGCTTAGCGCGAAGATGGTGCGCTTGGCACGGAAGCTGCTTTTCCATCCTCGATTGAATCGATGTACAGGATTGGTCGGGGCGGCGAAGCGATTCGCCGACTTTTGTTAATCAGGAGATAGGTAATGAGTAAATCCGTGGCCGACGTCATGCAACTCGTCAAGGACGAGGACGTCAAGTTCGTCGACTTCCGCTTCACCGACACGCGCGGCAAAGAACAACACGTTTCCGTGCCGGTCTCGGCATTCGACGAAGACAAATTTGAAAGCGGCCACGCTTTCGACGGTTCGTCCATCGCAGGCTGGAAGGGCATCGAAGCGTCGGACATGCTGCTCGTGCCGGACGCGAACACCGCCTTCATCGACCCGTTCTTCGAAGAATCGACGCTGGTTCTGTCCTGCGACGTGGTCGAGCCGGCCGACGGCAAGGGCTACGAGCGCGACCCGCGTTCCCTCGCGAAGCGCGCGGAAGCCTATCTCAAGAGCTCGGGCCTCGGCGACACCGCCTACTTCGGTCCGGAGCCGGAATTCTTCATTTTCGACTCGGTGCAGTGGAACACGGACCAGTCGGGCACGTTCGTGAAGATCGGCTCGGAAGAAGCACCGTGGTCGTCGGCGAAGGAATTCGAAGGCGGCAACACCGGCCACCGTCCGGGCACGAAGGGCGGCTACTTCCCGGTCGCTCCCGTCGACACGTTCCAGGACATCCGCTCGGAAATGTGTCTGCTGCTCGAGCAGATCGGCATTCCGGTCGAAGTGCATCACCACGAAGTGGCGGGCCAGGGCCAAAACGAAATCGGCACCAAGTTCTCGACGCTGGTTCAGCGCGCGGACTGGCTGCAGCAGATGAAGTACATCATCCATAACGTGGCGCACACGTACGGCAAGACGGCGACGTTCATGCCGAAGCCGGTCGTCGGCGACAACGGTTCGGGCATGCACGTTCACCAGTCGATCTGGAAGGACGGTCAGAACCTGTTCGCGGGCAACGGCTACGCGGGTCTGTCGGAATTCGCGCTGTTCTACATCGGCGGCATCATCAAGCATGCGCGCGCGCTGAACGCGATCACGAACCCGGGCACGAACTCGTACAAGCGCCTCGTGCCGCACTTCGAAGCGCCGGTGAAGCTGGCTTACTCGGCTCGCAACCGTTCGGCATCGATCCGTATTCCGCACGTCTCGAATCCGAAGGGCCGCCGTATCGAAACGCGCTTCCCGGATCCGCTCGCGAACCCGTACCTGTGCTTCTCCGCGCTGATGATGGCGGGTCTCGACGGCGTGCAGAACAAGATTCACCCGGGCGAAGCCGCGGACAAGAATCTGTACGACCTGCCGCCGGAAGAAGACAAGAAGATCCCGACCGTTTGCGCGGGCCTCGACCAGGCGCTCGACGCACTCGACGCGGACCGCGAGTTCCTGACGCGCGGCGGCGTGTTCACGGATTCGATGCTCGACGCATACATCGAACTGAAGACGAACGAGCTGCAGCGTTATCGTCAGGCGGTGCATCCGATCGAGTTCGAGATGTACTACTCGCTGTAAAGCAGCATGATCGAAGCGCGTTTTGTCGTGAGCAGTCCGATGAGGCGCGCGACGTGTGCTGAACAGTGATCCAAAGGGACGGCGCGCCGTCCCTTTTTTAATCGCTGCTCAGTGTCATGAAACGATAAGAAGATCGGTGTCACGAACGACCTCATCGACTGCACGATGGTGCTCAAGAATCTGATCAAGGCGCGCAAAGGCCACGCCGATGCGCTTTCCGACAATACGCAGCTCGCGGCAAGCGGACTGCTGCCCGGCTTCGAGGCGCTGCCCACGAACGTGCTCGTTCTGGACGTGCGCAATCTGCGGATCGCGTATGCGAATCCATCGGCCGAAGCGATGCTGGAAATGTCGCGCAAGCAGTTGACGCAGACGAACTGGCCCGACCTCTTCGCGAACGCGGACGAGCTCGCGACCACGATCGCGTCGATCGCCGAGAACCGCTTCAATGCGACGCGGCTCGACGCGGTGCTCGAGAGGCAGAATCGCGAGCCGGTGCATGTGCATGCGATCGTCGGCTATCTGGAAGCCGCGCCGGAATACGTGCTGCTCGAACTCTTCGAGAACGAGCGACATCTGCGCACGGACCGCGAAGAGCGTATCCACGATCTCACCGCGGTCAACAAGCAGCTCATCCGCAATCTCGCGCATGAGATCAAGAATCCCCTCGGCGGCATTCGCGGTGCGGCGCAGTTGCTCGAATTCGAACTCGGCGCGCGCGAACGCGACGAACTGCGCGAATACACGCAGGTCATCATCAAGGAATCGGATCGGCTGCAGACGCTCGTCGATCGCTTGCTGGAGCCGCACCGGCATCCGCATATCGTGGGCGACGTGAACATCCACGAAGTCTGCGAGCGGGTGCGCGCGGTGATCCTCGCGGAGTTTCCGCGCGGCCTCACGATCGAGCGCGACTACGACGTGAGCGTGCCCGACCTGCGCGGCGACAAGGAACAGTTGATTCAGGCGCTGCTGAACATCGTGCGCAACGCGGCCGAAGCGCTGAAGGAACGCATCTCACAAGGCGATGCGAAGATCGAGCTGCGCACGCGCATCGCGCGCAAGGTGACCATCGGCAAGAAGCTGCACAAACTGGCACTGGACTTGCATATCACTGACAACGGTCCCGGCATCCCCAGCGAAATCCGCGACCGGATCTTCTTTCCGCTCGTATCGGGCAGGGAAGACGGCAGCGGTCTCGGCCTCACGCTCGCGCAGTCGTTCGTGCATCAGCACGATGGGCTGATCGAAGTGGAAAGCCGGCCGGGCTGTACCGAGTTCGCCATCCTGTTGCCGTTCGAGAATTGACCAGCGACTTCACGCCAAGGAACGTAGTGCCGCATGCTTTGACGCCTGACCGTTTCGACGGGCTCACACCGAACCACACGAAGACTTCTCGCCGAACGATATGAAGCCGATCTGGATAGTAGACGACGACCAATCCATCCGCTGGGTGCTGGAAAAGGCGCTCGCACGAGAAAACTTCACGACGCGCAGCTTCTCCGGCGTGCGCGACGCGCTTGCCGCGCTCGAAGGAGAAAGCCCGCAAGTGCTCGTCTCGGACATCCGCATGCCGGGCGGGTCCGGGCTGGAACTGCTGCAGACCGTGCGCGACCGCTTGCCGGGCTTGCCTGTCATCATCATGACGGCGTTCTCGGATCTCGACAGCGCAGTGGCCGCGTTTCAGGGCGGCGCCTTCGAATATCTCGCCAAGCCATTCGATGTCGACAAGGCCGTCGAGCTGATCCGCCGCGCCGTGGATGAAAGCATGCGCGGCGAAGCGTCGGTCGACGAGCGCGTGACCGAGACGCCCGAGATGCTCGGTCAGGCGCCCGCGATGCAGGACATGTTCCGCGCGATCGGCCGTCTGTCGCATTCGGCGGCGACCGTGCTCATCACGGGCGAATCAGGCACCGGAAAGGAGCTTGTCGCGCGCGCCTTGCACCGACATAGCCCACGCGCAAACGGACCCTTCATCGCGCTGAACACGGCGGCGATTCCGAAGGATCTGCTGGAGTCCGAACTGTTCGGGCACGAGCGCGGCGCGTTCACCGGCGCGCAGGCGATGCGTCAGGGCCGCTTCGAACAAGCCGAGAACGGCACGCTCTTTCTCGATGAAATCGGCGACATGCCGTTCGACCTCCAGACGCGCCTGCTGCGCGTGCTGTCGGACGGGCAGTTCTATCGCGTGGGCGGGCACAATCCGCTGAAGGCGAACGTGCGCGTGATCGCGGCGACGCATCAGAATCTCGAATCGCGCGTGCGGCAGGGCTTGTTTCGCGAGGACTTGTATCACCGATTGAATGTGATTCGGCTGCGTCTGCCGGCGTTGCGCGAACGCAGCGAGGATATTCCGCTGCTCACGCGACACTTCCTGCAGAAGAGCGCGCGCGATCTGGGTGTCGAGCCCAAGCGCGTGTCGGACGATGCACTCGCGTATCTCGCGTCGCTGCCGTTTCCCGGCAACGTGCGTCAACTGGAGAACCTGTGCAACTGGCTCACGGTGATGGCGCCCGCGCAGGTGATCGAGCAGAAGGATCTGCCGCCCGATCTCACGTCGCGTCAGGAGGTGAGCGCCGAGAGTCTCGCCGTATCGACGGATGGCGCGGTCGCGCCGGTTCCCAATGCCGTGAACGGCGCCGGATCCGCGCCGATCGCGGCGGCGCCGGCGGGCGTCGCGGCGAGCGTGTGGGAGAACGGCTTGCGCACGGAAGTCGCGCGACTGTTGCGCGAGAATTCCGCCGATGTCATGGACGAACTCGCGCGCCGTTTCGAAGCGGCGGTGATCCGCGAGGCGCTCGACTTCACGCGCGGGCGCAAGGTGGAGGCGGCGGAGCGTCTGGGCATCGGCCGCAATACGATCACGCGCAAGATTCAGGAGTTGCATCTCGACGCGTGAACGTCGTTACGACGGGATCAGCCGATCGTCGCGATCACGGGCGCGTGGTCCGACGGCTGGTCCCACTTGCGCGGCACCTTGTCGACTTCGCATGACGTGCAGCGCGCGGCCAGTTCCGCCGACAGCAGGATGTGGTCGATGCGCAGCCCCGCGTTGCGGCGAAACGCCATCATCCGATAATCCCACCACGTAAAGAGCTTCTCGGCCTGCTCGAACTTGCGGAAGGCATCGGTCAGGCCGAGCCCGACGAGTTGCGCGAAGTGCGCGCGCTCTTCGGGCGACACGAGGTTCTGGCCTTCCCATGCTTTCGGATCGTGCACGTCGCGGTCTTCCGGCGCGATGTTGTAATCGCCCAGCAACGCGAGCTGCGGATGACGCGCCATGTCTTCGCGCAACCATTCGCGCAGTGCGTCCAGCCAGCGCATCTTGTAGGCGAATTTCTCGGAGCCGGGCGCCTGTCCGTTCGGGAAATACGCGGAGATGATGCGCACGCCGTCGATCGTCGCGGCGATCACGCGTTGCTGCAGATCTTCGAATCCGGGAATGTTGCGCACGACGCTGATTTCATCGACTTCGAAGCCCGCATCGGCGCGCACCAGAATGCCGACGCCGTTGTACGTCTTCTGCCCGGCGAACCAGCTTTTGTAGCCGGCGGCTTCGAGTTCGGCGCGGGGAAATTTCTCGTCGGGGAGCTTCAGTTCCTGAAGGCACAGCACGTCGACGCCCGAGAGCGCGAGCCAGTCGATGACATGCTGCTGGCGGACTTTGAGGGAATTGACGTTCCAGGTGGCGATTTTCATGAGTGCCCGTTTTCTTCGTAGAGCGCGGCCGTTGCGCTGAAGGCTCGATTCTAGCGGAGCGGTGGGGCGGGGCGGGCTCGCAGACGTCACACATAAACGAATCTGACCAGATGAAAAAACACAGGCGCGGCGAAGCAGATCGAATCGACACGATCGAGCATGCCGCCGTGTCCGGCGAGCATCGAGCCCCAGTCCTTCGCGCCGAGCGAACGCTTCACCGCTGAAAGAACCAGCCCGCCGATGAACCCCGCCAGAACGATGGCGAACGACATGCCGAGCGCCGCGCCGAAGCCGAATGGCGTGATCCGGTAAAGCGCCGCGCCGCAAAGGGTCGCCAGCGCGCCACCGCCGACGAAGCCTTCGACCGTTTTAGAAGGCGAAAGCACGGGTGCGATCTTGCGCTTGCCGAACAGTTTCCCCACGACGTACTGCAAGACATCGCTGATCTGCACGACGAGCAGGAAGTAGAAGAGCAATAACGCGTTCTGCCCGCGATAGCCGGGAATGTCGAGCGTCAGGAGCGCGGCGGCGTGGCTCAGGCCGTAGACGCAGACCATCAGCGCCCAGTTAATGCGTGCATTGCGACTCAGAAAGTCGCGCGTATCCTGCGTCAGCGCCGATACCAGTGACATCGCGAAGAAGAGATGCACCGGTACGAAGATGGAATACATGCCGTACCAGTTGATGCCAAGCAGAATGTACTGAACGGGAACCGCGACAAAGAACGCGAGGAACAGCGTCGAGTGATCGCTCGGCGTGGTCGGGGTGAGTGTTATGAACTCGCGCAACGTGAGGAATGACAGTAGCGCGAAGACCACATAAGTTGCAGTCTCGCCGAGTCCAATGGCGATCGCCATGACGGCGACCATGCCCCACCACGCGCGGATGCGTTCATTGAGGTTGACGATGGTCGCGCTCTTGCCATTCGGCCGGGCGGCGAGGATGGCGCCTGTCACGGTCGCGACGGCGAGAAAGCCCGCCACGCCCGCGATCAATTTCCAAAACAGTTCTGGCATGTTCGAGAATCGGAGATGTTGTTGCAGCAAGCTCAGTCTGAGCAAGCCGATGGCGCCAGCGCGACGATCGCATCGCGCATGCGTGTGAGAAAAGCAGATTTGTCATCGGTCGCCCGAAGCGCTTCGCCCGCGCCGAAATGGACTTTGCAGATCAACGGAATCGGCCAGATCGCGCCCTTGGGCATGATCCGCTGAAGATTCTCGAGATAGACCGGCGTGAGGGCGATGCCGGGAAACTCGCTTGCCAAGTGAAAGAGTCCGCTCTTGAAGCCTTGCGGCAAAGCATCCGTGCCACGTGTGCCTTCGGGAAAGATAATCACCGAATGCCCCTTCGTGAGCGCATCGCGAACCGGATCGAGCGGATCGCCATCTCCTTCGCGTCGACGATCGATCAGCACGACGTTCAGCAGTTTCTGCGCGATATGTCGCTTGAGCGCGTTGGCGTTCCAGTAGTCGCGCGCAGCAACGGGCCGCACGGAATCGCGCAAACTGCGCGGCAACGCAGCGAGGATAGCGAGTGTGTCGATATGGCTCGTGTGATTCGAGAAGTAGATCTGTTGAGTTTCGCCTGCACGAGGGACATGACAGACTGGGTAGGCTCCAGCGACCAACCGAACGAGAGATAACAGTAAATCGCGTTGCCAGGCATATATCCGTTTCATGAGTCGGTAGTGGTGTGGATTGCTTATTTATATTCCGTTCACATGCGCATCGACGGAGCAAGTGGTCTTGACAAGATGTGTCAGATGTTTAGCAAGTGATAACAAAACTGCATAACAAAGAGGCTCTGCAATCCTAACGGTTGACGGGATGCGAAAGTGACCTGATAGTAGCGGCTTTTTCGATCCATCGGGACGTCAGGCATGGTCGACGAACCGGCGAAAACATCGCAATGAGCCTCTACGCACTCAAGCCGCGCTTCCAAATTCTGCTTCGTCCATTCACAAATTGGCTCGCGCGGCGAGGCGTGACCGCAAACCAGGTCACGGTAGCCGCGATGCTTGGATCGATGGCAGTCGGTGCATCGGCGTGGCTCGGTTATCCCGAGCGCGGTCTGTTTCTGCTCATTCCGCTGTGGCTTTTCATCCGCATGGCGCTGAATGCCATCGACGGCATGCTTGCGCGCGAACACGGCCATAAGAGCGCATTGGGCGCTTACCTGAACGAACTAGGCGATGTGATCTCGGACACGGCGCTCGTGCTGCCGTTTCTGGCCGTGCCGGCTTTCGCGCCATCGGACGTGTGGCTCTTCGCCTGGACGGCGTGCGTAGTCGAGTGCGCGGGACTGATCGGACCACTGGCCGGCGCGGATCGTCGCTACGACGGGCCATTCGGCAAGAGCGACCGCGCGCTGGCGCTCGGGGCATTTGCGCTCTGGTTCGGAATGGGGCTGCCGGTCGGTTCGACGTTTGTCTGGCTGTGGCGTGCACTGATCGCACTCGCGGTATTGACTGCGATCAGACGCGTCGCGATGGGCGTTCGCTTATCGCGTGAAACGGGCCGTTAAGCGTTACCTGCAACATCGAAACAACGAAGGCAAAAATCACATGACTCAAGCGACTATTCGACGCGCACAAGAGGCGCGCTTCACGACTCACGACGGTGAAGCGCTTTTCTATCGGCACTGGCCCGCGGCGGGCGCGCCACGCAGCGGCGCTGTGGTGCTGCTGCATCGGGGGCACGAGCATTCGGCGCGTGTCGCGCATCTGGTCGATGAACTCGACATGCCTGGCTACGATTTCTTTGCGTGGGACGCGCGTGGGCACGGACGTTCGCCCGGCGCGCGCGGATACAGTCCGAACGCAGCGGCTTGCGTGCGCGACCTCCAGTGCTTCGTCGAACACATCCGCGACGTTCATGGCGTCGCCATCGAAGACATGGCGGTCGTCGGTCAGAGCGTCGGCGCCGTGCTGGCCGCGGCCTGGGCGCACGATTATGCGCCGCCCGTGCGCTGTCTCGCGCTCGCATCGCCGGCGTTTCATATCAAGCTGTACGTGCCATTTGCACGTCCGGGTTTGCGTCTGATGCACAAGCTTCGCGGTCTGTTCTATGTGAACAGCTATGTGAAGCCAAAATTTTTGACGCACGATCCGGAGCGCATCGCGAGCTATGCCGCGGATCCGCTGATCACGCGGCCGATCGCGGTCAATATGCTGCTGGACCTGCACGACACGGCGAGGCGCATCGTCGACGATGCGGCCGCCATCACCGTGCCGACGCAACTGCTGATCTCGGGTGCGGATTGGGTCGTGCATCGCGGACCGCAGGAACGCTTCTTCGAGCGGCTCGGGTCGGCGCGCAAGGAGCGCATCGTGCTGCCCGGTTTCTATCACGATACGCTCGGTGAACGCGACCGCGCGCAGGCGCTCGCGCCGCTGCGGGCGTTTCTGCTGCGTGAGTTCGAGGCGCCTTGCGCGCGAGTCTCGCTCGTGGATGCCGACACGCGCGGACCTTTTCATGCGGAATACGAAGCGTTGAAACAAGCTCCCGCCAGTCCGCTCGCGCGTTTGTACTGGATGACTGCGCGCGCGGGGTTGCGGGTGGGCGGCGCATTCTCGGAGGGCATTGCACTTGGGCATCGGCTCGGGTTCGATTCCGGCTCGACGCTCGACTACGTGTACCGCAACGAAGCGAGGGGACGCGGATGTGTGGGGCGGCACATCGATCGCAACTACCTCGACTCTCCTGGCTGGGTGGGCATCCGTCAGCGCAAGATCAATATCGAGGCGTTGATCGCCGAGGCGATGACGCGAATCACGCGCTCGGGCGAGACGGTCCGGATCGTCGATATCGCGGCGGGACATGGCCGTTATGTCCTTGACGCCATCGCCGCGGTGACCCGTCGCGATGGCGTGTCGCCCGAGCACATTCTGTTGCGCGATTACAGCGCGCCGAACGTCGATGCTGGACGCGCTCTGATTGCGCAACGTGGTCTCGAAAGCGTTGCGCGTTTCGAGCAAGGCGATGCCTTCGACGAGGCCTCGCTCGCCGCGCTCGATCCCCGTCCGACGCTTGCGATCGTGTCAGGGCTGTATGAGCTTTTTGGCGACAACGCTTCGATAGAACAGTCGCTCCGTGGTCTCGCGCGCGCCGTGCAACCTGGCGGCTACCTCGTCTATACCGGACAGCCGTGGCATCCGCAGCTCGAATTCATTGCGCGCGTGCTTGGGAATCATCGTGGCGAGACAGCGTGGGTCATGCGTCGCCGTTCGCAGGCGGAAATGGACGAACTCGTCGCGCGCGCCGGCTTTCGCAAGATCACGCAGCGCATCGATGAAAAGGGGATCTTCACGGTGACGCTTGCCGAGCGCGTCGCGTCCTGATGACTAGCGCTGCCTTGTCCGTCGCCGGTGCGCGAAGCGAACGGGACGCCTCCCTGATGTTGCGATCCGGATGGCTCGCGATCATGGGCGCGTTGTTCTTTTCGACATACGCCTTCGCGAACTGGCTGGCGTCGACGCGCGCCTCGGTGCCCACCTTCGCATTCGCATGGGAACGGGCCATTCCGTTCATGCCGTGGAGCATCGTGCCGTATTGGTCCATCGATGTGTTCTACGCGCTCTCGTTCCTGTTGTGCGTCAGGCGCGCGGCGCTCCACGCGCACGTCCGCAGGCTTTTCACGGTGCAAATGATCTCCGTGGCATGTTTCATCGCGTGGCCGTTGAGCTTCGGCGCCGAGCGGCCAGTCTCGAGCGGTGTGACCGGCGTGCTATTCGACCTCCTGACGGGCATCGATAAGCCGTATAACCAGGCTCCATCGCTGCACATCGGATTGCTGATCGTGCTTTGGACGTTCTACGCGGGCGTTCTGCGGAACAAAGCTGCTCGTGCGGTCTTGGATCTCTGGTTCATGGCGATCGGTGTTTCCGTTCTGACCACATGGCAGCACCATGTGATCGACGTGCCGACCGGCGCGGCGGTGGGTGCCTTTGCGCTATTTCTCTTTCCTCTCGCAGACGATGTGACCGGCGCCGCGCTCCCTTGCGCGCGAAGCCGGCGGATAGCTGGCGTCTATGCGACCGTCGCGGTCGCGCTGACCGCGTTCGCGTTGATCCTTGTGCGGCATGCCGTTGGTGCCGCGCTTGTCACGGGATGGGTTTCGCTGGCATTCGCTTGCGTTGCGTGGATTTATTGGCAAGGCTCGCCTGCCGCGTTTCAGAAGGACGAGCGGGGCCGCATTCCGTTGGCCGTCCGTCTGCTGCTCGCTCCGGCTATCGCTGGCGCATTCATCAACTCACGGTTATGGACGCGCAAGAGGCCATCGCCTGTTCGCGTTGCGACCGGCGTTTCCATCGGTCGCACGCCGACGCCTCGCGAATGGCGGCAGCATGGTTTCGATGCATTGCTCGATCTGACGGCCGAGATGCCGCGCTGGATCGCGCTCGATCAATCGCATGTGTACCTATGCGTGCCGCATCTGGATCTCGTGCCGCCGACTCTGCTGCGTCTGAACGCGGCTGTCGAGGCGCTCGGTGAACTGCATCGCGACGGGCGCGATGTGCTGGTTTGCTGTGCGCTCGGTTATGGGCGCAGCGTGCTGTGCGCGGCGGCGTGGATCGCGAAGACGCAAGGTTTGCACGATGCACGCGCGGCACTTCTGGCTGTGCGGTCGGCGCAGCGTCGCGCGGTCTGGTCGAAGGACACCGTCGCGTTGCTGCAGGACTGGATCGACCATTGCACGGTTCATGGAAGACAAGGATGAAAGCCTGTTTCATCGCGGCGGCGCGTGGTGCGCTCGATGCTGGCTGCTGTGCGTGCGCGGTCGCCTTGGCAGCGGCAGGCGTGGGGTGCGGTGTCGCCATTCATTGCGAGCATTTGCATTACGTGCGAACGCTGATCGCGCTCATCAGCACATGTTCGGGCATAGGCGCTTCGTGGCTAATGGTGCGAATCGTCATCGACCGACAGTTGTTCGCCACGCTTGCCGCAATGGAATCTTCGACGCTCGATGATCTCGACCGCGTGCTGATCGAGCTCGGATGGACCGGTGCATCGCGTGCCGGCCGGCCGCTCGATGCACGGGTGCGCGGCGTGACTCGACTGCTCAGGGCGAGCGTGATGCTTGCGGTCGTGCAGTGGGTGTGCGTGGGTGTGGCGGTGATGGTTGAGGGCGGGTGACATCGTTGCTTCAAACGCTTGCAGCTAAGCCACTCCCATCCCCGACACACCGTCAGCCGAAGAGGGCAATGCCCAGAACCACGATCATCAGAAGCGCGAGCATCCATGCCGCCGCGGCGTTCGTGCCGCCCTTGCGGCACAGTTCGTATTCCAGCGCGCTGCCGGATGAACCCTCGCTGCGAAGTTTGCCGATGCTCCTTAGCACATGTTCCCGGTAGAGAAGATTGCCGGAGAGTCCCAGCGCGAACGAAATCGCGTACGACACAAAGCCGCCAGCCCCATCTCCCAGCGAACCGACGGCGAACCGAAGCAGGACAGCAGCCGCGAACAACGCTCCAGCTTGCCAGTACATCTTTCGATAGACGAGCCAAATTGGACCGATCACGAACGCGGCTCCGTTCCATGTACATCTTGGCTGCCCGCGTTTGTTCAGAAAGGACCATTTGTACGCGTAGTACTTCGCGTTCTTTCCGACGAAGAGAGCGACGTCCGGTTCGAGCGTGGGCGACTGTATCTCGGTGTTGATTTGACGCACGTCTAGTTGATGTTCGGTTGGTTCCATGATGCTTGCCTCGAGTGTGCGGTCCTTTCGTATGTCCGGTCGCGAGCATTGCAGCATGCTGCGCTGTTGTCCACGGTGCCGTATGGCTTTTGCGGAAATTTGAAGAAATTGCGCATCGGCTGCTAGACCGAGCGAATCGGCGATTGCTATGCTTTCATGATTCGGTATCCGAAGAAGTAGCGATGCGATGAATCGCTTCATTCATCGTAATGAAGAAAAAGCAATGTCCAACATCAATCAACCGTCTACTCCTAGAAGATATCCGGCGCGACTGTCATTCTTCAAAGGGACGGCGCCCAGTCGGTTCGTATCCAGAGTGATGCACAAGGCGCTGCGCAGATTCCAGCCGATATGGCGAATGACAGCAAGGTGCTTCTGATCATCAAGAAGGCTGGTTATTCCGATCTGGCCGCCAGGTGCCCATGCGCTGGACTGTCCTATGCGCTGAGTCCGGTGATGAAGAATCTGGATGGCATGCGCGTCGTGCTTACATGGGGACAGCGCCCGCGCGATCTCGATCTGCACGTGTCCTATCCGCAGAATCACGTCTACTTTCAACACCAAGCCGGGGACGACGCCAATCTGGATGTCGACCACACGGATAGCTACGGTCCGGAAACCATCACGCTCGATCACAAGCGTTCCGGCCAGACCTACGTCTTCGCCGTGCACGATTTCAGCAACGAGAGCAACCCCGCGTCGTCGGAGCTTGCGAACAGCGAGGCAAGGGTGTTCGTGTATGTCGGCCAGTCGCTGGTTCGAACGTTCAGCGTGCCGCGTCAGGCGGGCAATCTGTGGACCGTGTTCCGCGTCAACGGCGAGGGCGAGATTCAGGACATCAACACCATGCGCGGCGTGACGGTCAGAGCGAGCGAGGTGCTCGGCACCATCGACAACTACAACGACGAGCAGTTGAGAATCGTGCCGTCCAATCAGGACTATGTCGACGCGGCCCGCGCGAGCCTGATCAACAAGGACGGCGAGCGTGCCTATCACGCAGGCAACTTCGACGACGCTATCTGGCTGTACCGCGAGGCGATCAGCTTCAATCCGGAATTCGGCCAGGCGTACAGCAATCTCGGGCTCGCCTTCCAGAAGGCCGGCCGTGCTGCCGAAGCCATCTGGGCCAATCGCAAGGCGATCGCGCTCGCGAATGGAGCGACGGCCGCGACGGTCCGCGCCAGTTCGTACTACAACATCGGCCGCATCTATGAGGACGCCGGCCAGTTCACCGACGCATTGAGCAACTACCGCGCAGCGCGACGCGAAAAGTCGAATCCGGTCTACGACGCCGCCATTACGCGCGTCAGCAATCGCTAAATCCGTTCAATCCAGGCCCCGGCATCGCGCCGGGGCCCGCATCGCTCATCACATGTACAAGAAAGCTCTGGCGGCGATGCTCATGGCATTCGCCGCGATGTCGTCGCACGCGGCAGGTCCGGTTTCGGTCGCCATCGGCGATCGCGGGACGTGGCCGATATCCATCGATAGTACAGAGAACTTCGATCTCGCTTCGCGCGCCGAACTTCTCGCATTCGGCAAAGCGCTGGCCGATAGCGAACAACTGTCAGACGCCGAGTTGCAGAGCCGGCTGAAGGTGAAATCGTTCGATCGGGCATCGGTCGATCGTATCCGGGGCCGTTACTGGAAGCGTCTGACCGGAAACTATCTGACCGCTTCGGCGAATTGCACGCCGAGTGCTCCGTTTTGCGTAAAGGTGCATGGCGAGGCTGACTTCGTGAACGCGGCCAAAGCCTTCGCAGTCCCGGCGGATAGTCCGTATCGCGCGTGGTCATCGCAGGCTCGGACGTTTCACAACACGTATCTCGACGAACTGCTGAGACTGGCCGCGCTCTTTCCGAAGGTCAGCAGTGAGATCGACACGTATTCGTCGCGCGAGATCGACGGCAACGAGTTCGCCGACCGCACCTTCCTGCTCACCTTCGACGATGGCCCGACCACCGCCGGCGGCACAACCGACGCGTTGCTGCGGACGTTGCGAGACGCTCGCTTGAATGGCGTGTTCTTCACGCTCGGGACGCGGTTGCAAGCGCGCTGGCGCGCTGATGATCCTCGCCATTCCATTGTTGCCTGTCCTCTATGTGGTCTTTATGCGGAACTTTCGTGTGATGTGACGCCCGGTTGATCAGATCGACTCGGGCTCACTCACGCAAGGCACGAAGCATTAGCGCCCGCCTATCCAAGGCGGGCGTTTTTTTACACCATTTTTACACCCCGCCTCCCACTCTTTTCCCGCCCTTTACGTCCATTTTCTTAATCTCCACCTTGTCCTGAACCGCACAAGGGGAGAACACCAAAATGGACCTGATTTACCTCGCCGGCATCGTCCTGTTCTGGGGACTTTGCGTGGCGCTCACGCGCGGCTGCGAGCGACTCGGCCGCCGCGCGACGGGAGGGCGTCCATGAGCGCCTGGATGCTGTGGCTCGCGGCGGCTTCCACGCTGCTGCTCTTCGTGTATCTCGTGTACGCGCTTCTGCGTGCGGAGGATCTCGAATGAACGCCAACACCTTCATGCAGACGGCGCTCTTCATCGTCGTGCTGATTGCGCTGGCCATTCCGCTCGGCCGCTATATCTCGAACGTGCTCGACGGATCGTCCGTTATCGTGCGCAAGATCGGACGCCCGATCGAATCGATGCTCTATCGCATCGCCGGCGTCGATCCCGAATCCGAGATGTCATGGAAGCATTACGCGCTCGCCGTGATGCTCTTCAACGTGCTCGGCGCGCTCGTGCTGTATGCGCTGCTGCGTCTGCAGGGCACGCTGCCCGCCAATCCGCAAGGCATGGCCGGCATGACGCCCGATGCCGCGTTCAACACCGCCATCAGCTTCGTGACTAACACGAACTGGCAGGACTACGGCGGCGAAAGCACGCTCGGCTATCTCGCGCAGATGCTCGGCCTGACCGTGCAAAACTTTCTCTCGGCGGCGACGGGCATCGCGGTCGTCATCGCGCTGATTCGCGGCTTCAAGCGGCATAGCGCTCAGACCATCGGCAACTTCTGGGTCGACCTCACGCGCACGACGCTCTACATCCTTGCGCCGCTTGCCGTCGTGTTCGCGCTCGTCTTCGTGAGCCAGGGCGCGATCCAGAATTTCAAGGCGTATCAGGACGTATCGACGCTGCAGGTCACCACATATCAGACGCAATCCACCGACGCACAAGGCAAGCCCGTCACGCAGACGCTCAAGGCCGAGAAACAGACGCTGCCGATGGGCCCCGTCGCCTCGCAGGAAGCGATCAAGATGCTCGGCACGAATGGCGGCGGTTTCTTCAACACGAACTCCGCGCATCCGTACGAGAACCCGACGCCGTTCTCAAACTTCATGCAGATGCTCGCGATGCTGATCATCCCGGCTGCGCTGTGCGTCGTGTTCGGGCGCACGGTCGGCGACAGGCGTCAGGGCTATGCCGTGCTCGCGGCGATGACCATCGTGTTCGCCGTCGCGTGCTGGGGCGAGATTGCATCGGAGCAGGCCGGCAATCCGCTTTACGCGTCGCTCAAGGTCGATACGCAAGCGTCCACGCTACAGGCCGGCGGCAACATGGAAGGCAAGGAAACGCGCCTTGGCATCGCGCAATCGGGCATCTTCACGGTCGCGACGACGGCCGCATCGTGCGGCGCGGTCTCCAGCATGCACGATTCGCTGACGCCGCTCGGCGGCCTCGTGCCGATGCTGCTGATCCAGCTCGGCGAAGTGATCTTCGGCGGCGTCGGTTCCGGTCTCTACGGCATGCTCGCGTTCGCGTTGCTCGCGGTGTTCGTTGCGGGTCTGATGATCGGCCGCACGCCCGAGTATGTCGGCAAGAAGATCGAATCGTTCGAGATGAAGATGGTCTCCATCGTCATTCTGCTTACGCCGCTGCTGGTGCTTCTCGGCACGTCGATCGCCGTGCTGAGCGCGGCGGGCACGGCGGGCATCGCGAATCCGGGCGCGCACGGCTTCTCCGAAGTGCTTTACGCGTTCAGCTCCGCCGCCAACAACAACGGCAGCGCGTTCGCGGGCCTTTCGGTGAACACGCCGTTCTATAACTCGATGCTCGCCATCGCGATGTGGTTCGGCCGCTTTGGTTCGCTCATTCCGATCCTCGCCATCGCGGGCTCGCTCGCCGCGAAGAAGCGTCTCGCCGTGACAGCGGGCACCTTGCCGACCCACGGACCGCTCTTCGTCGTGCTCCTGCTCGGCACGCTCCTTCTGGTCGGCGCGCTCACGTATGTGCCGGCGCTCGCGCTCGGGCCCATCGTCGAGCACGTCACGATGACCGCAAGCCATTGATTTCCGAGGACAGCATGAATCAAGAGAATCAAACGCCGCTGCATCGCCCGGAGAATCTCGGGCAGGCGCGCACAGCGGCACGTTCGATGTTCGATCCGGCGCTCGTGAAGCCGGCGATCGTCGATTCGTTCAGGAAGCTCGCGCCGCGCACGCAGTTGCGCAATCCGGTGATGTTCTGCGTCTACGTCGGCAGCATTCTGACGACGGTGCTCTGGATCGCCGCGCTCGCCGGCCAGGCGGAAGCGCCCGCGGGCTTCATCCTCGCGATCGCGCTGTGGCTGTGGTTCACGGTGCTCTTCGCGAACTTCGCCGAAGCGCTCGCGGAAGGGCGCTCGAAGGCGCAGGCGGCATCGCTGCGCCAGGCGAAGCACAACGTGATGGCGAAGAAGCTCAACGAGCCGCATCCGAAATCGCCGATCCGCATCACGACGTCCACGGAATTGCGTCGCGACGATGTCGTGCTCGTCGAAGCGGGCGACGTGATTCCCGCCGACGGCGACGTGATCGAAGGCGTCGCGTCGGTCGACGAATCCGCGATCACGGGCGAATCCGCGCCGGTGATCCGCGAGTCGGGCGGCGATTTCTCGTCGGTGACGGGCGGCACGCGCGTGCTCTCCGACTGGATCGTCGTGCGCGTATCGGTGAATCCGGGCGAGGCGTTTCTCGACCGCATGATCGCGATGGTCGAAGGCGCGAAGCGTCAGAAGACGCCGAACGAAATTGCGCTGACGATCTTGCTCGTCGCGCTGACGCTCGTGCTGCTCTTCGCGACCGCGACGCTGCTGCCGTTCTCGATGTTCTCCGTCGAGGCGGCGAAGCAGGGCCACGTCGTCACGATTACCGCGCTCGTCGCGCTGCTCGTGTGCCTGATTCCGACGACCATCGGCGGGCTGCTGTCCGCGATCGGCGTCGCGGGCATGAGCCGCATGATGCAGGCGAACGTGATCGCGACGTCGGGCCGCGCGGTCGAAGCGGCCGGCGACGTCGACGTGCTGCTGCTCGACAAGACCGGCACGATCACGCTCGGCAATCGCCAGGCGTCGACGTTCGTGGCGGCGCCCGGCGTGGCCGAGCGCGATCTCGCGGACGCGGCGCAACTCGCATCGCTCGCCGATGAAACGCCGGAAGGCCGCAGCATCGTCGTGCTGGCGAAGCAGCGCTTCAATATCCGCGAGCGCGACATGGCGACGTTGCACGCGACCTTTCTCGCGTTCAGCGCGCAGACGCGCATGAGCGGCGTGGATCTGCCGAATCGGGAGATCCGCAAGGGTTCCGCCGATGCGTTGAAGCGTTACGTCGAAGAACGCGGCGGACGTTTTCCGCAGGAAGTGCAGCATGCCGTCGATGAAGTCGCGCGGCGCGGCAGCACGCCGCTCGTGGTGGCCGAGCGCGTGCACGATACGACGCGCGCGCTGGGCGTGATCGAGCTGAAGGACATCGTGAAGGGCGGCATCAAGGAGCGCTTCGCGGAGCTGCGCAAGATGGGCATCAAGACGGTGATGGTGACGGGCGACAACCGGCTGACGGCTGCTGCGATCGCGGCGGAAGCGGGCGTCGACGACTTTCTCGCCGAAGCGACGCCGGAAGCGAAGCTGGCGACGATCCGCGCGCATCAGTCCGAGGGGCGTCTCGTCGCGATGACGGGTGACGGCACCAACGATGCGCCCGCGCTCGCGCAGGCCGACGTCGCGGTGGCGATGAACACGGGCACGCAGGCCGCGAAGGAAGCGGGCAACATGGTCGATCTCGATTCGAACCCGACGAAGCTCATCGAGATCGTGGAGATTGGCAAGCAGATGCTGATGACGCGCGGCTCGCTGACGACGTTTTCCATCGCCAACGACGTCGCCAAGTACTTCGCGATCATCCCGGCCGCGTTTGCGACGACGTATCCGCAGTTGCGCGTGCTGGACGTGATGCATCTGGCGTCGCCATCGTCGGCGATTCTGTCGGCGGTGATCTTCAATGCGCTCATCATCGTGTTTCTGATTCCGCTCGCGTTGAAGGGCGTGAAGTATCGCGCTTTGGGCGCCGCGTCGTTGTTGCGACGGAACCTGCTGATTTACGGGCTGGGCGGCATCGTGTTGCCGTTTCCGTTCATCAAGCTCATCGATATGGTCATTACCGCTCTTGGCTGGAGTTGAACATCATGAAGAATCTGTTGCGTCCCATGCTGGTGTTGTTCGTCGCGTTGACTGTCGTGACGGGCGTGGTGTATCCGGCGGTCGTCACCGCGATCGGACAGGCGGCGTTTTCGCATCAGGCGAATGGGAGTTTGATCGAGCGCGATGGGCGTCTCATGGGCACGGAGATCATCGGGCAGCAGTTCGATGCGCCTCGGTATTTCAGGGGGCGTGTGTCGGCTACTGCGCCGAATCCTTATAACGCGGGGAGTTCTAGTGGCTCCAATTTCGGGCCGACCAATCCGGCGCTCGCCGATGAGATCAAAGCGCGCATTGCCGCCTTGCACGATGCCGATCCGGGGAATGAGGCGGCTGTTCCCGTCGATCTGGTGACTTCGTCCGGGAGCGGGCTCGATCCGGAAATCAGTCCGGCGGCTGCGGCGTATCAGGTTTCGCGGGTCGCGAAGGCGCGGGGGATGTCGGTGGCTCGCGTTGAAGCGCTTGTCGCTCAAGCTACTAGCGGGAGGCAGTTTGGAGTGCTCGGAGAGCCTCGGGTGAATGTGCTTAAATTGAATCTTGCGTTGGATGGGGAGTAGTTGGGGGCGCTTGGCTTGGTTTCGCCGGATCCCGTTTTGCTCTCGGTTTATTTGCACTGCCCCTGTGCGGGGCGGCAGTCACTTTCTTTGCTGCTGCAAAGAAAGTAACCAAAGAAAGCAGCTCGTCACCGCCCGCGGTCACACGCAATTTGGGTAGTTCTCTCGTTCCAGGTGGCACTCGCCTAAAGAGTGCCCTCATCACAATAACGGGGCTTGGATCGCGCACGGTCTGACGAGCTAGTTTTCCAAGGACACTGGTTCAGCACGAAAGAGCTTCGGCACAGCGCTACGCGCTGCCGCCGGGTATGCAAGGGAAACCAACGTGCGGCACTTGCGGAGAGATGGAGACGTTAGTAGAGGAGCACGCGCAGACCCGATTGACCGGTCGGCCGCGAAGCGGGCTGGAGCTATTTGGTGCTGAACCAGTTTGTTGTGTGGTGCGATGTGGCAGACCGTGCGCGAGCCAAGCCCGATTAGGCGTTTGAGGGCACTCTTTAGGCAGCCCACGATGGACGAGAGGACTACCCAAATTGCGTGTGACCGCGGGCGTATCGGGAGCTGCTTTCTTTGCTTACTTTCTTTGCAGCAGCAAAGAAAGTGAGTGCCGCCCCGCACAGGGGCAGTGCTAACAGACCGACACGAAAACGGGATCCGGCGAAATCGCAAGCGAACCACCACAACAAGCGCCAGCAAGAACCCCAAAAAAAACCATGCCCCGCCCAACCCCAGAAGAACTCCTCGACAAACTCCACCGCGAGGAAGAAAAACGCGAGCGCGGCAGACTGAAGATTTTCTTCGGCGCATCGGCGGGCGTAGGCAAGACCTTCGCGATGTTGCAGGCCGCACGCCGCCGCCGCGATGAGGGCGTGGAAGTAGTCGTCGGCGTGGTCGAAACGCATGGCCGCAAGGAAACCCTTGCACTGGTCGAAGGCCTCGAAACGCTCCCGCCCGCGCGCATCGAACACCGCGGCCGTCTGCTCGCCGAATTCGACCTCGACGCCGCGCTCGCCCGAAAACCGCAACTCATCCTCGTCGACGAACTCGCGCACTCGAACGTGCACGGCTCGCGCCACATGAAGCGCTGGCAAGACGTGCAAGAACTGCTCGACGCGGGCATCGACGTCTATACGACCGTCAACGTCCAGCACCTCGAAAGCCTCAACGACATCGTCGGGCGCATCACCGGCATTCGGGTCTGGGAGACCGTGCCCGATCGCATCTTCGACCTCGCCGATGAAGTCACGCTCGTCGACCTGCCGCCCGAAGAACTGCTCGACCGTCTGCGCGAAGGCAAGGTCTACCTGCCGGCGCAGGCCGAGCACGCCGTGCGCAACTTTTTTCGCAAGGGCAATCTGATCGCGCTGCGCGAACTCGCCTTGCGCCGCACGGCCGATCGCGTCGACGCGCAAATGCGCGAATACCGCGCCGATCAGTCGATCGAACGCATCTGGCGCGCGCGCGAACGGCTCATCGCGTGCATCGGCCCGGGACCGGAAAGCGCGACGCTCGTGCGCGCGGCCGCGCGGCTCGCCACGGCGCTCAAGGCCGACTGGCTCGCGGTGTACGTCGAGACGCCGAAGCTGCAGCGCCTCTCCGACGATCAGCGCCGCCGCACGCTCGACGCGCTCAAGCTCGCCTCCGAACTCGGCGCGGAAACCGTCACGCTCGATGGCGCCGATGCCGCCGCGACGCTCATCGACTACGCGCACATGCGCAACGTGTCGAAGCTCGTGGCGGGCGCGTCGGCGAGCGCGGGATGGCGGCGTCTCATCGCTCGGCCGGTGAGCGAGCGCATCATCCGGCAAGGATCCGATATCGACGTGACGCTCGTGTCGACCGGCACACGCGACGAGCCACGCCGCAGGATCACGCAAGCCTTCGGCACCTGGCGCGACGGCGCGCACTCGCCGCCG
Source organism: Caballeronia sp. LZ008 (assembly GCF_031451435.1). NCBI lineage: Bacteria > Pseudomonadati > Pseudomonadota > Betaproteobacteria > Burkholderiales > Burkholderiaceae > Caballeronia > Caballeronia sp. LZ008. The sequence goes on from NZ_JARUXK010000001.1 coordinate 985,489, forward strand.
CGCGCCTATCTTCATGCGTTCGCGATCGGCGGGGGCATCACGCTCGTCGCCGACATGCTCGCCGCCCGTCAGTTCGCAATCACGAATCTCGTGATGCTCTATCTGCTCGGCGTGATCTTCGCGGCCGTGCGGCTCGGGCGCGGTCCCGGCGTGATGCTGTCGTTTCTGTCGGTCGCCGCGTTCGACTTCTTCTTCGTGCCGCCCGAGCTGTCTTTCTCCGTGACGGACACGCAGTATCTGCTCACGTTCCTCGTCATGCTGCTGACCTCGCTCACGATCAGCCATCTGACGTCCAGTCTGCGGCGCGAGGCGCGCATCGCATCGCAACGCGAGCGGCGCACGGGCGCGATGTACGCGATGACCAAGGAACTCGGCGCCGCGTTGATGACCGAGCAGATCATCGAGATCGGCACGCGCCACGTCGCGGAAGTGTTTCAGGCGAAGGTCGCGATGCTCCTGCCCGACGCCGCCGAGAAAGTGCGGCAGAAAGTGGACGAACCGAATCCCGATGTGACGCTCGATGCCGCGCGTCTCGATCTCGACATCGCGCAATGGGTCTATGACCAGCAGAAACCGGCGGGACGCGGCACCGAGACCTTGCCCGCGAGCCAGGCGCTTTATCTCCCGCTCAAGGCGCCGATGCGCACGCGCGGCGTGCTCGCGCTCGTGACCGGGCGCGAAGCCGAACTCGCGGTGCCCGAGCAGCGCCGCATGATCGAAACGTTCGCGTCGCAGATCGCGCTTGCGCTGGAACGCGTGCATTACGTCGAAATCGCGCAGGACGCGCTCGTCAACATGGAATCGGAGCGCCTGCGCAACTCGCTTTTATCCGCGATATCGCACGATCTGCGCACGCCGCTCACCTCGATCGTCGGCTTCGCTTCGGTGCTGGAGGAAGAGGCGCGGGAAGCAGGCGGCCATAGCGAGGCATCGCAGGAACTCGTGCACGCGATCCACGAAGAAGCGCTGCGCATGAGCGGCCTCGTGATCAATCTGCTCGACATGGCGCGTCTGCAGGCGGGCGCGATCCGGCTGAATCGTCAATGGTCGATGCTCCAAGAAACCGTGGGCGCCGCGCTCGCGAGTTCGCGCCGCGTGCTCGCCGGGCGTCCCGTACAGACGCGCGTGCCGGCGGACCTGCCCTTGCTGCAACTCGACGCCGTGCTGATGGAGCGTCTCTTCGCCAACCTGCTGGAAAACGCCGCGAAGTACACGCCGCCCGCGACGCCGATCCGCATCGGCGCGGCGCTCGCGCACGACGGCGATGCGCGCTTCGTGCGCGTGTGCATCGACGATGAAGGGCCGGGCGTGCCGGCCGGCATGCAGAACCGTCTCTTCGACAAGTTCACGCGCGGCGAGAAGGAATCGGCGCAACCGGGCATCGGGCTCGGTCTCGCCATCTGCCGCGCGATCGTCGAGGCGCATGGCGGGCACATCGGCGTCGAGAATCGCGCGGACGCGAACGGGCGCATTCTCGGCGCACGATTCCGGTTCACGCTGCCGGCCAACGATGCGCCGCCCGAAGAATTGCCGCCCGACGAGGATGTCGACTCGAAGGCGGCCGCGCCGGGAACGGACGATGTCTGACGCGGCGAATTATGATGTCGGCTCACGAGCAAACTGCAAACCAACGATGAGCCAACCGACTTTGAACGGCGAGCGCGTGCAGCTTCGTCCGCTGCAACGCGAGGATCGCGCCGCCTTGCTCGATGCAGCCGCCGACGGCGAACTCTGGAATCTGAGCGTGACGGTCGTGCCGAACGAAGACACCATCGATCGTTATATCGACACCGCACTCGCGGGCCGCGATGCCGGCACCGTGATGCCGTTCGTGATCGTGCGCGCCAGCGATGCGCGCGTCGTCGGCAGCACGCGTTACTGGAAGATCGACCGCGTGAACCGCAAGCTCGAAATCGGACATACGTGGCTCGCGGCATCGACGCAGCGCACGGGCATCAACACGGAAGCGAAGTTTCTGCTGCTCGCGCACGCGTTCGAAGCAATGCGTTGCGTGCGCGTGCAGTTCACCACCGACGAGCTCAATGCGAAATCGCGCGCGGCGATACTCGGCGTCGGCGCGAAACAGGAAGGCATCGTGCGGCACGAGCGCATCATGCCCGATGGCCGCAAGCGCAATTCGGTGCGCTTTTCGATCATCGACGACGAATGGCCCGACGTCAAAGCGATGCTGCTCGCCAAGCTCACGCGTCGAGCGTAGCGCGCGCCTTCAGCGCTTTCACGCGCGCCTTCATGAACGCGACGAAGCGGCGCGTGACGGTGTCGTCGCGTTCGTCTTGCCATGCAAGTCCGACGCGCCAGCGCGCCGCTCGATCGCGCAATGTCAGCACGCGCGCATCGCGCAGCAAGTACTGCGCGCGCGATGGCAGGAACGCAGCGCCCACGCCGCCCGCCACCGATGCGAGCACGGACTGGATATCGTCCGCTTCCTGAATCACGCGCGGCGCGAAATCGTGCTTCGCGCACCAGCGATCGATCTGCGCAGCAAGCCCCGGCCCGCGGCCACGCGACAGCGCGATGAATCCCGGTTCGTTCAGTTCGTTCAGATTCGCGGGCAGACGCTTGTAGCGCGTGTGCTCGGGCACGGCGAGCGCGAGCGTTTCATCGAGCACGGTGAAGCCGGAAAGCCCGGCGCTCGCGGGCATCCGCATGAATCCGACATCGAGCTTGTTCGCGAGGATGCGGCGCGTCTGTTCGTGCGACGAGAGATCGTGCAGCGTGATGCTCACGTCCGGATTCAGCGCGCCGAATTCGGCGATCAGCTTCGGCACATGCGTGAGCGTCGACAGGCACAAGCCGACGCGCAGAAATCCGCGCGCGCCGCTCGCGGCTTCGCGTGCGCGGGCCAGCACGGCGTCGGCGTCGCGCACGAGCGCTTGCGCATCGCCGATGAAGCCCGCGCCGAACGTCGTCAGATCCGCGCCGTGGCGTCCGCGTTCGAAGAGGCGCGCGCCGAGGCTTTCTTCGAGCGACGCAATCTGCTTGCTGAGCGCAGGCTGGCTCAAGTGCAGCGCTTCGGCGGCACGGCCGAAATGACGCAATTCGGCGATGGTGAGAAAGGAGCGCAGGAGTTTTAATTCCATCTGGCGATCGAACACGTCGAAACATTCATTTTACTTATCGATTGCCGAGCGCTTCAATGAGGATACTCACTCGTCACATCGGGAGTTCCACTTGGATGCCGCATCGTTTCGTGTCGCCGTCATCGCGCTCGAATCGCGGAAGGGCGATGCCGCGCTCGACTGTCGATTCATCGCCGCAAAGCTCGCCTATGCCGCGCGCCAAGGCGTGTGGCTCGCGCTGTTTTCCCCTTCGGGTATCGACGATTCGCGCGCCGATCCGTTCGACGATCCGTCGATTCACGCGATCGCCGCCGCCGTCGATGAAAGCGGCGTCGCGGCGGGCGTCGGCTGGATCGAGCGCACCGAAGACGGCGGGCGCTTCGACAGCTACGCGATATGTTTTCCCGGCGGCGCGCGCGTGCGTCATCGCATGCCGAGTGCGGCGCGGCGCGGTTCGCACAGCGGCGATCGCTTCAGCGTATTCGACGCGCATCCGCTTGCGCACGAGACGGAACGCACGACGGAACGCACGATGCCGCGCGGTTCGCTGCCGCTCAGTTTCGCGATCGTCGGCCGTCATGGATTGACGGGTTGAATCGCGCCTCCGCACGGCTTTTATGTCCCGATACAATCGGACGAACAGCCCGGCACGGAGGTTTCGCACATGGATTTGATCATTCGCCGCGCGGCGCTCGCTCACTCGCGCGAACTCGTCGACATCGGCATGGAGGCGGGGCGCATCGCCGCGATCGAGCGGCATCTTGCGGCCACCGCGCGCGAGGAAATCGATGCGAACGGCTCGCTCGTCACCGCGCCTTTCGTCGACGCGCACTTCCATATGGACGCGACGCTTTCCTACGGCCTGCCGCGCGTGAATGCGTCCGGCACGCTGCTCGAAGGCATCGCGCTATGGGGTGAATTGAAGCCGGATCTCACGCAGGAAGCGCTCGTCGAGCGCGCGCTGCAGTACTGCGACTGGGCCGTCGCGCGCGGATTGCTCGCGATCCGTTCTCATGTCGATGTGTGCGATCCGCGGCTTCTGGCCGTCGAAGCGCTCGTCGAAGTGAAACGGCGCGTGAAGCCGTATCTCGATCTGCAACTTGTCGCGTTTCCGCAGGACGGCGTGTTGCGCAGCCCGGGCGCGTTCGACAATCTGAAGCGCGCGATCGCGATGGGCGTCGATGTCGTCGGCGGCATTCCGCACTTCGAGCGCACGATGGCGGACGGCGCGGCATCGGTGAAACTGCTGTGCGAATACGCGGCGGAGCAGGGCTTGCGCGTGGACATGCACTGCGACGAGTCCGACGATCCGATGTCGCGCCACATCGAAACGCTCGCTGCGGAGACGCATCGGCTCGGCTTGCATGGACGCGTCACCGGCTCGCATCTCACGTCGATGCATTCGATGGACAACTACTACGTCAGCAAGCTCATTCCGCTGATGCGCGAGGCGGGCGTGAATGCGATCGCGAATCCGCTCATCAACATCACGTTGCAGGGGCGCTCGGATACTTACCCGAAGCGGCGCGGCATGACGCGCGTGCCGGAACTGATGGCGGCGGGCATCACGGTCGCGTTCGGGCACGACTGCGTGATGGATCCGTGGTACAGCCTGGGTTCGGGCGACATGCTCGACGTCGCGCACATGGGCTTGCACGTCGCGCAGATGACGGGCGTCGACGCGATGCGCGCGTGCTTCGATGCGGTCACGAAAAATCCTGCGCGGATTCTCGGGCTCGAAGGGTATGGCATCGAAGTGGGCTGCAACGCGGATTGCGTGGTGCTGGATGCGCGCGATCCTGTCGAAGCTATTCGGCTGCGGGCGGCGCGAACGGTTGTTGTCAGGCGCGGAAAGGTGGTGAGCCGGAGTCCGGCCGTGCGCGCGACGCTGGCGCTGGAAGGAAGGCCGGGGGAGGTGGATTTCAGGATTGAGAGGCGATAAAAAAAACCCGGTCCTCGCGGACCGGGTTTTCGCATCAATCGGCAGGAGACGTCAATGCACCGTCGCGCCCGACATCCCGTTATGCCTCAACAACGCGTCGATATCCGGCTCGCGCCCACGGAACGCCTTGAACGATTCCATCGCCGGACGACTGCCGCCGACTTCCAGAATCTCGCGACGATAACGCGTACCCGTGGTCGCATCGAGCACCGAACCGCTTCCGGCCTTCGCGGCTTCCTCGAACGCGGCGTACGCATCGGCGGATAAAACTTCTGCCCACTTGTAGCTGTAATACCCCGCCGCATACCCGCCCGCGAAAATATGGCTGAACGTATTCGGCCAGCGCGAGAAGGGCGCCTGCGGGATCACATGGAACTTCTCGTTGATCGCGCGTGCGAGATCGTTGACGTTCTGCGTCGCGTTGGCCGGATCGTAGGACGTGTGCAGCACCATATCGAACATCGAAAAGACGATCTGGCGCAGCGTGCCCAAACCGCTCTGGAAGTTCTTCGCGGCGAGCATCTTGTCGAACAGTTCGCGCGGCAGCGGCGCGCCGGTTTCGACGTGCGCGGACATGTCGGTCAACACGTCCCATTCCCAGCAGAAATTCTCCATGAACTGCGACGGCAGTTCGACCGCATCCCACTCCACGCCGTTGATGCCCGACACGCCCAGTTCGTCGATGCGCGTCAGCATGTGATGCAGCCCATGCCCGAATTCGTGGAACAGCGTGATGACTTCATCGTGCGTGAAGCATGCGGGTTTGCCGCCCACCGGCGCCGAAAAGTTGCAGGTGAGATAAGCAACCGGCGTCTGCACGCCGCCTTCGCCGCGCTTGTGACGCGAGCGCGCGTCGTCCATCCATGCGCCGCCGCGCTTGCCTTCGCGCGCGTAGAGGTCGAGATAGAACTGCGCGACGAGCGTGCCGTCCTTGTTCTCGACGCGAAAAAAGCGCACGTCCGGATTCCACACGGCGGCTTCGTCGCGGCGGATCGACACGTTGAAGAGCGTCTCCGTCACCTTGAAGAGGCCCTTCAACACGGCTTCTTGCGGGAAGTACTGCTTCACTTCGTTTTCCGAGAACGAATAGCGCTTCTGACGCAGCTTCTCCGCCGCGTACGCGATGTCCCACGGCTGCAACTCGGGCATGCCGAGCTCGGTCGCGGCGAACGCGCGCAGTTCCATCCAGTCGTTTTCGGCGTAGGGGCGGGCGCGCTTCGCCAAGTCTTCGAGGAACGCGATGACCTGCGCGGGCGATTCCGCCATCTTCGGCGCGAGCGACACTTCCGCGAAGTTCTGATAACCGAGCGTCTTCGCTTCTTCCTCGCGCAGCTTCAGATGCTCGACGACGTTCGCCGTGTTGTCCCATTCGGCCTTGCCGTTGCCATAGGTCGCGCCGAGTTCGGACGCGCGCGTGACGTACGCGCGATACATCGCCTCGCGCATCGGACGATGCTCCGAATACTGCAGCACCGGGAAATACGACGGGAAATGCAGCGTGAACTTCCAGCCTTCCTTGCCGTCGCGTTGCGCGGCTTCGTGGGCGGCTTCGATCACGTCGTCGGGCAGACCGGCGAGATCGCTCTTCTGCGTGACGATGTACGCATAGGCGTTGGTCGAATCGAGGACGTGATCCGAAAACGCCTTCGACAGCGCCGCCTGTTCTTCCTGCAACTGCGCGAAACGCGGCTTGCGGTCTTCGGGTAATTCGGCGCCCGAGAGACGGAAATCGCGCAGCGAGTTTTCGAGGATTTTTTTGCGCTCGGCCGACAAGCCCGCGAATTCGGTACCGGCGGCGATCGCCTTGTACTTTTCGTAGAGCGCGAGATTCTGTCCGACGCTCGCCGAGAATTCGGTCACGCGCGGCAGGTTTTCAGCGTGGGCGGCGCGCAGTTCGGGCGTATCGGCGACGGCGTTCAGATGGCCGACGATGCCCCACGCGCGCGACAATTTTTCCGATTCCTGCTCGACGGCAGCGACGACGTCTTTCCACGTCGCAGGCGTCTCGGGCGCGCTTGCACGGTCGACGGCGGCCTTGGCATTGGCAAGGAGCACATCGAGCGCGGGCGTGACGTGCGCCGGCTGAATCTCGCCGAAACGCGGAAGATCGGAGAAGTCGAGCAGCGGATTGGCCGCTGCCGCTTCGGACGTGATGGCTGACGTGGTATCGCTCATGGCTCTCCCGTGCTGATATTGGATGACGCCGCACGGGTGTCGCGCCCCGCGCCGGCTCGTTCGGAGATTATTGGGGCGGGCGCGGCAAATTCCAATCGTTTGTTTTTAAGGGGCCGATTAAGGCAATGCCCGGCATTCCCCTACAACCCGCGGCCGCCCCACGCCGCTCAAGCCTGCGCCGCGCGCTCGGCCGCTTCGATCGTGTTGACGAGCAGCATCGTGATGGTCATCGGGCCGACGCCGCCCGGCACCGGCGTGATATAGCCCGCCACTTCCTTCACGCCCGCGAAATCGACGTCGCCGCACAGCTTGCCTTCGTCGTTGCGGTTCATGCCGACGTCGATGACCGTCGCGCCCGGGTTCACCATGTCGGCGGTGAGGATGTCGCGGCGGCCGACCGCGGCGACGATCACATCGGCGTCGCGCGTATGTTTGGCGAGGTCGCGCGTCTTGCTGTGGCAGATCGTGACGGTCGCGCCCGCTTCGAGCAGGAGCAGCGCCATCGGCTTGCCGACGATGTTCGAGCGCCCGATCACGACGGCGTTCGCGCCTTTCAGGTCGATGCCGTGCGCTTCGAACATCTTCATCACGCCGTAGGGCGTGCACGGGCGAAAGAGCGGCTTGCCGGTCAGAAGCGCGCCCGCATTGGCGACGTGAAAACCGTCGACGTCCTTTTCCGGCGCGATCGCCTCGATGACCTTGTGGCTGTCGATGTGGGCGGGCAGCGGCAGTTGCACGAGGATGCCGTGGATCGACGCATCGGCGTTGAGCTTTTCGATGTGCGCGAGCAGTTCGTTTTCGGCGAGCGTCGCGGGGAAACGGTCCATCACCGAGTGCAGGCCGTTGTCCTGGCAGGCCTTCACCTTGTTGCGCACGTAGACTTCGCTCGCCGGATTGTCGCCGACGAGCACGACGGCCAGGCCCGGCTTGTGTCCACGGGCGGAGAGGGCGGCGGCGCGCCGGGCGACATCGGCGCGAAGGGTCTTGGATAGGGCGTTGCCGTCGATGAGTTGGGCGGTCATGGCGAATCGGATCGAGGATGGGCGAGGGCGCGCGAGGGCGTGAAGCCGACGCCGTGCCCGCCGCTCTGATCGGCGACGGTGCGCGGCGCTCGCGCAAGGTGCTGGGCGCTTGCTTGGCCGCTGTGCGGCAAATGCGCCCTTGGGAAGGGCGAAATTATACCGCCGGGCGCGCTCGGGAGTCTCGGCGGGTCACCGACGTGAAACCAGAATCTCGGATCTGCTGCGTGCTGATGAGTCTTCGCCCAGCGCTTGTCAAATTACTTGCCGCTTACCAGTAAACCACCGTTCTTCCGGGATACTCCCTGCCGCGTTATTTACCGATGCTTGCAGGAGAAAATCAAGAATGTCTTTCGGAAAATGTGCAGTCATATCATTGACGTTTAGCAGTGTCGTTTTGCTTTCCGCCTGCGGTGGCGGAGGCTCCGGCGGCGCGGATGAGAACCGTCAGCCCGCCAGCGCGCCCGCCGCGGCCGCACCGGCCAGCGCGGCGTCGTCGACGGTCCCTTCGACAGATTTGCCGACCAGCGCCAGCGCGCCTGCTGCGGCGTCTTCGCCGGCAACGGTGGGGGAAGCACTGCCGAGCCTCGCGAATCCGCAAGCAGGATCGACGGCGCAAACAGGAACGAACGCCGAAGGAATCTGGACGACGAATTCGCTGACGAACCGCACCATCGCGCTAGTCGATCCGGACGGCAATATCTCGTCGCTCAATGCGATTGGGTCGATCGTGACCAGCGCACTCTATGGCGTCATCTCATACTCGCCGCAGGCCTGGACGCTGACGTCCGGTCTGTCTTTCAACAACATGCTGTTCGCGTATCCGACGAGCTCGGGAAGCGGAACCTACTCGCCGCGAAACACTTTCAGCGGGAGCTACGTCGCGAATGGAGCGACCACGGAGTTCTCGTCGAACTACGATGCAGCGAACGCATTGAGTGTCACGCAGCAGAGCGTCGCGGGCACCTGGACGCAATCGTCGACGTCGCTGACGATCGCCGACGACGGCTCTTTCACAGGCAAACTAAGCGGTTGCGACGTCAGCGGAAAAATGTTGCTGGCGACCCCCGGCAGCAATCGCAACATGTACGCCGTGACGATGAGCGTGGCGCCCGCCACTTCCTGCTCGGTGCCCGCCGGCACGACCTATACCGGCAACGCGGCCATTCTGTTCGTGCCGATCACCGGCAGCAATGGTTATCGCCGAACGGTTCTGTACAACGTGCATAACCTGAACGAACTTCGTTATGCCTACGGCCAGTTGACGAAACAATAGTCCTCTCGCCCTGAGCCGCGCGCCACCCCGCGCCCGCTCAGGGCGTCACCACCTTCCACGACGAATCCGGGTTGAACGACTTGATCGCCGCCGCCTTGCTTGCGGAAGCCGGGCCCAGATCCTTCTCGTAGATCTGTCCGTCCTGATTGACCATGAACGTCATCACGCCCGTCTGGCCGTAGCGCGCGGGCGTCGCGATGACGCCGAAACCCTGCGTCAGCCGTCCGTCCTGAAGATAGTTCTTCGCGCCGCCCGGTGCGTTGGAGCCTTGCGACGTCAGAATGCGGTAGTGATAGCCGTAGTAGCCGTCCTTGTCGGTCGGCTTGTTCGGCATCGTCTCGGCGAGCGGACCGAGCGGGCTTTCCGGCTCGCCCGGCGCCGTGTCCCAGTAAAGGCCGTCGTGCTTGCCGGGCGTGCTCACGAAGCGGTCGGCGTAGCGCCCCGCCGTCTTGCGATAGTCGTCCTGCGCGGCGACGACCGCGAGCGCGACCTGCATCGCCGATCGCTCGTTGCGCCCGATGCGCCTCGTCAGCAGCTCGTCGCGCGCGGCGCGCATGTCGAAGCGCCAGCCGTTCGCGACCTTGACGAGCGGAATCGGCAGCGTCCAGCCGTCCGTGCCCGCTTCGATGCGCGCTGAAGGATGTCCGTCGACCTTTTGCGCATCCTCGACGATGCGATGCTGCTGCGCCCACGCGCCGAGGTACGCGTAGATATCCTCCCGGCCGATGCTGCCTTCGGGCACATATCGGCGATGGTCCTTGCCGAGCACTTTGGCGAGCGCGGCTTCGTCGTTGGTGGCGATGGCGTCGGTGAACGCTTGCGCCGCCGCTTCGGGCGTCGGATAAACGGCCTGCGCGTGCGCGAGCGACGCGCCGAGCACGAGCGACGCGACCGCGAACGCGCGCAGGACGAGCTTCTTCGATGAGGCGAATGGTTTCATGTCGGGCTCCTGGATCTGGCGTTCGCCGCATTCGCGGCGTTTGACGATGGAATCGATCATCAACGGCGGAAGCCTCCGCCGCCGCCTCGATGGAACCCGCCGCCGCCGCCGCCACCGCCGTGGAATCCGCCACCGCCGCCGCCTTGAAATCCGCCGCCGCCACGTTGCACGCCGCCTCCGCCCGCGCCCAAACCACCGCCACCGCCACCGCCGCCGCCCGCCTGACGCTGAACACCGCCGCCACCCGCGCCGGCGCGCTCATGCGACTGATTGAACGACTGCCGGCTCGCCTGTCCGCGCTGCATGTCCTGGCGCGCGCCGTTGCCATCGCCCGCGCCGCGCAGCGCGTTGTCGCGATTTACGTCCTGCGAGCGCTGACGAAGATCGCTCGTCGTGCGCGCGTTCGGTCCGCCGCCCTCGCGGATGCTCTGCGCGCGCTGGCTCGCCGATTCGTTGAGGTTCTGGCCGGTGCGCTGCTGCAAGGTCTGCGCGGCTTGCGCGCGCGCATCCTCGCGGCCCCGGAACTGGTTGCCGTTCGCGCCGAGATTGGCGTTGTTCAGGTTCTGGCGGTTCGCGGCGACGTTCGTCCGGTTGAACTGCGGATCGTTGCGGTTCCAGCGCACGTTATTGCTGTTCGCATTGATGCGGTTGGCCGTGTTGATGTTGTTGTAGCGATTCACGTTGACGTTGACATCGCCGTGACCCCAGTTGCAGTTGCCCCACAGCGAATTCACGACCGCGACGCCTGTTGCGAACGCCATGCCGGTCATGAACGCCGACCCGATCGCATATCCGGGCGGCGGCGGCACATAGACCGGCGGATACGCGGGATATGGCCACGTCCCGTACACGACCGTCGGGTTGTAGGTCGGCACGTAGACGACTTGCGGATTGGCGGGCTCGATCTGGATCACCGTAGTGCTGGTGGTCGTACTGCCCGCCGGCGCGGGCGCGCTCGTGACTTTCTGCTGCTCGTTCGTCTTCAGATTGCCCGCGCTTTGCGCCGCGCGCCGCAGACGCTGAACGGAGTCCATCACGTCGCTCGGCTGCGCGATGAACGCGTTGCCGAGCTGCGTCACCCAGTCGATCTTGGAGGCCATCGTCGCGAGCGCCTGCGGGAAAGCGACGAGCGACTGCACGCTCGGGTCCCACGGCTGCGTCTGCACGGCTTTCACGGCGTCGTCGCCCTTGACGTTCGGATTCGCCTTCGACCAGTCGGCCGCTTCGGTAATCTGCGACGGATACGTCGACGCCATCAGGACTTGCGCGAGCAGCGCATCCGGATAGAGCGCGACCGGCGCGGTCAGCGCGTCGAGTTGCTGGTTCGTGAGTTTCTGGCCGGCCGGCGCGGCGTTCTGCGCTTGCGCGTCGAGCGGATGCGCGGCGAAAAGCGGCATCGCGGCGAGCGTGACGGCGAACGCGATCGCTCTTGCCGTGCCGATTTGCGAACCAATGACACCCATTCGTTTCGACATCGAATCCCCCCGTGCGAGACGTTGCGAGATCGTTGCGCGTAGCCGGGATTGAAGCGAGGAAATCGGGTAGTGATCCGGCGTGATTCAGCCAATATCACTTTTCAGTTCGGCGTTCAACGAACTTTGGCGGGAAGGAGATTCGGGCGCATTCGCTCGCGAGCGCGCCGATAAACGCGCGGCCGGCATGACGATGCCGGCCGCGAAGGGGAGAGCCGAAGCGCTTATTGCTGCGGCTTGTTCGACAGCGCGAGACGCAGCAGATCGGCCACCGTGTTCACGGAAAGCTTCTCCATGATGTTCGCGCGATGCGCTTCGACCGTCTTGATGCTGATGCCGAGATCGTCGGCGATCTGCTTGTTCAGCCGCCCGGCGATGATGCGTTCTAGCACCTGATGCTCGCGCGCCGTCAGCTTGCCCAAGCGCTCTGCGGCCGCGCGCTGCTGCTGCACGCTGGTGCTCTCGCTGCGCGCCTTTTCGAGCATGCGCTCGACGAGCTTGCGCAGTTCGGCTTCGTCGAACGGCTTCTCGATGAAGTCCATCGCGCCCTTCTTCATGGTCGAGACGGCCATCGGGACGTCGCCGTGCCCCGTCACGAAGATGATCGGCAAGAGCGAGTTCTCGGCGATGAGCTTCTCCTGCAGTTCGAGCCCCGTCATGCCGGCCATGCGCACGTCGAGGATCAGGCAGGAAATCGCGCCGGAATGGGCGATCGGCAGGTAGACGTCGAGGAACGATTCCGCGCTGGAGAAACACTGAACGCGATAGCCGTTTGCTTCGAGCAGCCAGCGCAAGGAATCACGTACGGCTTCGTCATCGTCGACGACGAAGACGGTTTCCTGAGTGGTGACTGTGCTCATAGTTCTCCCGTAACTGTTTGTTGTCTCGTATGTTCGTCCTGCGCATCCGTGCCGCCCGTGCCCGAGCCGCCTTCCACTTCGCCGATCGGCAGGCTGCAGTGGAAAGTCGCGCCGGTCACGTGGCCGTCCGCTTCGACGTTGTTGACCACCCAAAGGCGCCCGCGATGCGACTCGATGATCGAACGGCAGATGTTCAACCCCATGCCCATGCCGTCGGACTTGGTGCTGTAGAACGGCTCGAAGAGACGCTCGGCGGTTGCTTCGTCCACGCCCGGACCCTGATCGACCACGCTGATGCACACGAAGCCGCCGTCCATGCGCTGCACGACTACGCGTATCACCGGATCGACGGCGTGTGGTTTCGCATCATGCATCGCCTCGGCCGCGTTTTTCAACAGGTTGACCAACACTTGTTCGATCAAAACCGGGTCGACGTAGATGACGGGCATCCGCGAACGGATTTCGGTGACGATGCGGATCTTGCGTTTGCGCGCCTCGATCTCGGCGAGACCGACCGCGTCCGCGACGATATCCGCGACGCGCGCCGCCTGGCGCTTCGGTTCGCTGCGCTTCACGAACTCGCGGATGCGCTTGATGATCATGCCCGCGCGCACGGCCTGCTGCGCGGTTTTTTCGAGCACCGGAAGCAGCGTTTCCTGCGTCATGCGGCCGGATTTCACGAGCGCGACGCAGCCCGAGCAATAGTTGTTGATCGCGGCGAGCGGCTGATTCAGCTCGTGCGCGAGCGATGACGCCATTTCGCCCATCGTCATCAGGCGGCTCGTGAACTGGAGCTTTTCTTCCTGCTGATGCGCGAGTTCCTGCGCCTGCTTCCTCTGCGTGATGTCGGTGGCGATCTGCATCTGCGCGAGATGGCCGTCGACCCACTGAATGTACTGGCGGCGCACCTCGAACCACTTCTGAATGCCTTCGACGTAGACCTCCTGCGCGTCCGCCGAGCTTTCCGTGAGGGCGGTGGCGGGCAGGCCCGCGTAGGTATCGACCATGTCGATGGTGTCGGACGAACTCTGCGAACCGCCGTCGAACGCCGCGCCCGCGAGTTCCAGATGGCCGTCCGGACGAATGCCGAACAGATGCCGGTAATAGCGGTTCGCGAACAGCAGTTCGGCTTCGTCGGCGGCGAGCACGGAGACGGCGGCGTCGAGACTTTCGAGGACGGTGGTGAAGCGCTCGTGCGCGGCGGCGAGTTCCTCACGCGCGCGTTTCGGTTCGGTGATGTCCGTCATCGACGACATCCAGCCCGTCTGACGGCCGGAACTGTCGATGAGCGGCGAGACATAGAGTCGCGCGTGGAAAAATGACCCGTCTTTTCGGCGCACACGCAGTTCGAAACCGGAAGAGGGCGCTTTGCCGCGCAGCGTCATGTCGAGCTGGCGCTGCATCTCCGGATACGCGTCGCGCGGCCAGTACGGGAACGGCGCGTTCTTGCCGACGAGATCGCTTTCGTCCCAGCCCGTCATCCGGCAGAACGCCGGATTCACGTGCGTGATGCGGCCGTGCATGTCGAGCACGCGCATGCCGATCAGCACGGAGTTTTCCATCGCGCGACGGAAGAACGCCTCGGCGTAGAGCGCCTGCTGCGCCTCGAAGCGCTGGCGCGTGTGCTTCCACAGACTCCAGAGACTCCACAGCACGAAGCACGACAAACCGGCGACGAGCCAGACGAGCGTGTTGTTGGTGAAGTTCGTGAGCTGCGGATACGAGTACACGCGCACCGACAGGCCTTGTCCGGGCGGGTCGAGCGGCAGGTCGTAGAACATGTCGCGCGGCAGGCGCGGGCGGCTCGATGTGGTCGCGAGCTCGCGGTTGTTCAGATCGGTGATGGAAATCTTGTATTTCGCCGACAATTCGCTCGGAATGTCGTGCTTCAGTATGCCTTCGATCGAAAACACGGCCGCGATCGAGCCGAGGAATTCGCGGTCGCGGAAAACCGGCGTCTGCAGCGTGATGTAGCCGTTGCCGAGATCGTCGTACAGCAACGGCGAGTAGACTTGGCGGCGGGTGGTGCGCGCTTCGTCGAAGGCGGCCTGCACGGCCTCGTCCATCTGCGTGTCGTTCGGCTTGGCGAGGCGCGATCCGAGCACGGGCAGCGGCGTATTCGGCCAGCGCGGCTTATGCTCGCTCGTGTACCAGTTCATGTAGAGGATCTCGGGATGCCCCTGCATGATGTCGGTGGACGATGTCTGGAAGGTTTGCGGATCGCCGTGCCCGGTCGCGATGTCGCGCGCGAGCGCCTGGATCTGCTCCTGCGCACCGGTCATCGACAGGCGAATTTGTTGCTGAGCCCACGCGACGTTGCGATAAAGCGTGTCTTCCTGCTGCTGTTGCTCGCGCCGGTTCAGGCTCCAGAGAATCAGACTCATCACGATCAGAAACACCAGGATCGAAATGAGCGGCGTGAGTAAATAGGAGTTCGACCACCACGGTCCGTGGTGCCAGCGGGAGGGCGAGGCGTCGGTCGGCTTGCGCGCGGACCTCGCCGAGCGTTTGATCAGCCGTTCGGTCAACATGGAGCGATTGTAACGCACCACCTGATTGTTAAATGGCGTAAAAAGACGGTAAAGCGTGCTCAGTTGCAGGAAAAGGAGGAGAAACATCTGAACAAAAAAGTCTTATCGGACGGTGCGTTGCAGCAATTTTTCGCATGGTGAGATTGGCTCTCATGATTTGAAAAATTCCTTGCGTCATGGTCTGGACCCTCTTTAGAATTGCCGGCACGCGGCCAGTGCCCGCTTTTCCGCGTGTGTTCGCGGGCGTGCGCCGGCGGTTCTCATCGAGTGTTCCTCACATCAGGAGACGAGCATGTCCGCTGTACCCGACGAAGTTCTCAAATATGTCGCCAACGCCAAGGACGACGATCCTCAGGAAACCGCCGAGTGGCTCGATGCGCTCGACGGCGTGATTTCCGCGGTCGGTCCTGATCGCGCGCACTACCTGATCGAGAAACAGATCGAATTCGCTCGCGTGCATGGCGAGCACCTGCCGTTTTCGGCGAACACGCCGTACATCAACACGATCCCCGTCGCTTCGCAGGCGAAGATTCCGGGCGATCAGGACATCGAACACCGCATCCGCTCGTACACCCGCTGGAACGCCATCGCGATGGTGCTGCGCGCGGGCAAGGACACGAACGTCGGCGGTCACATCGCTTCGTTCGCATCGGCCGCGACGCTCTACGACGTCGGCTTCAATCACTTCTGGCACGCGCCTTCGAAAGATCACGGCGGCGACCTCGTCTTCGTGCAGGGCCACTCGTCGCCGGGCGTCTATTCGCGCGCGTTCCTGCTCGGCCGCCTGACCGAAAAGCAACTGAACAACTTCCGCCAGGAAGTGGGCGGCGAGGGCATCTCGTCGTATCCGCATCCGTGGCTGATGCCGGATTTCTGGCAATTCCCGACCGTGTCGATGGGCCTCGGCCCGATCATGGCGATCTATCAGGCGCGCTTCATGAAGTACATGGCCGCGCGCGGCATGGCGAAGACCGAAGGCCGCAAGGTCTGGGCGTTCCTCGGCGACGGCGAAACGGACGAGCCGGAATCGCTCGGCGCGATCGGCATGGCCGGCCGCGAGCGTCTGGACAACCTCGTGTTCGTCATCAACTGCAATCTGCAGCGACTGGACGGCCCGGTGCGCGGCAACGGCAAGATCATTCAGGAACTCGAAAGCGAATTCCGCGGCGCCGGCTGGAACGTCATCAAGGTCATCTGGGGCAGCCGCTGGGACGCGCTCTTCGCACGCGACAAGACCGGCGCGCTGATGCGCCGCATGATGGAAGTCGTCGACGGCGAATATCAGACGTACAAGTCGGAGTCGGGCGCGTTCGTGCGCGAGCACTTCTTCAACACGCCGGAACTCAAGGCGCTCGTCTCCGACTGGTCCGATGACGACATCTGGAACCTGAACCGCGGCGGCCACGATCCGCACAAGATCTACGCGGCCTTCGACGCAGCGACCAAGACGAAGGGCGCGCCGACCGTCATCCTCGCCAAGACCATCAAGGGCTATGGCATGGGCGAGCATGGTCAGGCGATGAACATCACGCACCAGCAGAAGAAGCTGCCGATCGACACGCTGAAGAAATTCCGCGACCAATTCCGTCTGCCGCTTACCGACGAGCAGATCGCCGACGTGCCGTATCTCACGTTCGAGGAAGGCTCGAAGGAACTCGAATACATGCGCCAGAAGCGCATGGACCTGGGCGGCTATCTGCCGACGCGCCGCGAGAAGGCCGAATCGCTGCCGGTGCCGGCGCTGTCCGCGTTCGAGCCGCTCTTGAAGGGCACGGGCGAAGGCCGCGAAATCTCCACGACGATGGCGTTCGTGCGGATCCTCAACATCCTGCTGAAGGACAAGGCGCTCGGCAAGCGCATTGTCCCGATCGTCCCGGACGAGTCGCGCACGTTCGGCATGGAAGGCCTCTTCCGCCAGATCGGCATCTGGAATCAGGACGGCCAGAAGTACATCCCGGAAGACTCCGACCAGCTGATGTTCTACAAGGAATCGGAGACGGGGCAGATCCTGCAGGAAGGCATCAACGAAGCCGGTGGCATGTGTGACTGGATCGCGGCCGCGACGTCGTACTCGACGCACGGCGAGATCATGATCCCGTTCTACATCTTCTACTCGATGTTCGGCTTCCAGCGCATCGGCGATCTGGCGTGGGCCGCGGGCGACATGCGTTCGCGCGGATTCCTGCTGGGCGGCACCGCTGGCCGCACGACGCTGAACGGCGAAGGGCTGCAGCACGAAGACGGCCACTCGCTGCTGTGGGCGGCATCGATTCCGAACTGCGTGAGCTATGACCCGACGTTCGGTTACGAACTCGCCGTCATCATGCAGGACGGCCTGCGCCGCATGGTCGCGGACCAGGAAGACGTGTACTACTACATCACCGTGATGAACGAGAACTACGAGCATCCGGCGATCCCGCAAGGCGATGCCGTGGCTTCGGACATCATCAAGGGCATGTACGCCTTCAAGAAGGCCGATGCGCCGGCCAAGGCGCACGTTCAGTTGATGGGCGCGGGCACGATCTTCAACGAAGTCATCGCCGCGGCTCAACTGTTGAAGGACGACTGGGGCGTCAGCGCCGATCTGTGGAGCGTGCCGAGCTTCACCGAACTGGCCCGCGACGGTCAGGCGTGCGAGCGCTGGAACCTGCTGCATCCGACCGAAGAGAAGAAGCTGCCGCACGTCACGGCGCTGCTGAAGGACGCGAAGGGCCCGGTGATCGCATCGACGGATTACATCCGCGCGCTCGTCGACCAGATTCGCGGCTATGTCCCGCAGAAGTTCGTGGTGCTCGGCACCGACGGCTATGGCCGCTCGGATACGCGCGAAGCGCTGCGCCACTTCTTCGAAGTCGACCGCTACTGGGTGACGCTGGCTGCGCTCAACGCGCTGGCCGACGAAGGCACGATCGAGCGCAAGGTCGTCGCCGAGGCGATCAAGAAGTACAACCTCGACCCGTCCAAACCCAACCCGATGACCGTCTAAAGGCATCGCCCCCGTGCGTTGTGACGCGGCCTCTTTCCGAAGCGGAAGGAGGCCCGCGTGCGACCCAGGAGACACTAATAATGAGTCAAGCGATCGAAGTCAAAGTGCCGGACATCGGCGATTTCAAGGACATCCCCGTGATCGAGGTGCTGGTCAAGGTGGGTGATACGGTCGAACCCGAGCAGTCGCTCGTCACGCTCGAATCCGACAAGGCCACGATGGACGTGCCGAGCTCGGCGGCGGGCGTCGTGAAGGAAGTGAAGGTCAAGGTCGGCGATAACGTGTCGGAAGGCTCGCTCATCGTCGTGCTCGAAGGCGGCGGTGCGGCCGCTGCGCCGGCTCCGGCGCCGGCTGCGGCGCCCGCGCCCGCGCCCGCGCCGGCTGCCGCGCCCGCTGCAAGCGGCGGCGGTTCCGTCGAAGTGAAAGTGCCGGACATCGGCGACTTCAAGGACATCCCGGTCATCGAGATCGCGGTGAAAGTCGGCGACAAGGTCGAGAAGGAGCAGTCGCTCGTCACGCTCGAATCCGACAAGGCCACGATGGACGTGCCGAGCCCGGCGTCGGGCACGGTCAAGGAACTGAAGGTCAAGATCGGGGATACGGTCTCCGAAGGCACGCTGATCCTCGTGCTGGAAGGCGGCGCAGGCGGCGCGGCCGCACCGGCGCCCACGCCCGCGCCGGCGGCACCGAAGGAAGTGCCCTCGGATGCGCCCGCGAAGCCCGCGCCCGCGCCGAAGGAAGCGCCGTCCGCGCTCGCGCAGGCGCCTGTCATTCCCGCCGGCGACGGCTCGCGCACGTCGAGCCACGCGTCGCCGTCGGTGCGCAAGTTCGCGCGGGAACTGGGCGTCGATGTGTCGCGCGTGCGCGGCACCGGGCCGAAGAACCGCATCACGCAGCAGGACATCACCGCGTTCGTGAAGGGCGTGATGTCGGGACAGGGCGCGGCGCCTGCGGCTGCGGCGCCGGCTGGCGGTGGCGGCGGCGAACTCGGCCTGTTGCCGTGGCCGAAGATCGACTTCACGAAGTTCGGTCCGGTCGAGCCGAAGCCGCTCTCGCGCATCAAGAAGATCTCGGGCGCGAACCTGCATCGCAACTGGGTGATGATCCCGCACGTCACGAACAACGACGAAGCCGACATCACCGAGCTCGAAGAATTGCGCGTGAAGCTCAACAAGGAGCACGAGAAAGCGGGCGTGAAGTTCACGATGCTCGCGTTCGTCATCAAGGCCGTGGTCTCGGCGCTGAAGAAGTTCCCGGACTTCAACGCGAGCCTCGACGGCGACAACCTCGTCTTCAAGCAGTACTACCATATCGGTTTCGCGGCCGATACGCCGAACGGCCTCGTCGTTCCGGTGATCCGCGACGCGGACAAGAAGGGCCTCGTCGATATCGCCAAGGAAATGGCGGAGCTGTCGAAGCTCGCGCGCGACGGCAAGCTGAAGCCCGATCAGATGCAGGGCGGCTGCTTCTCGATCTCGTCGCTGGGCGGCATCGGCGGGACGCACTTCACGCCGATCATCAACGCGCCCGAAGTCGCGATCCTCGGTCTGTCGCGCGGCTATC
The DNA here is from genome assembly GCF_031451435.1 of Caballeronia sp. LZ008. Taxonomy (NCBI): domain Bacteria; kingdom Pseudomonadati; phylum Pseudomonadota; class Betaproteobacteria; order Burkholderiales; family Burkholderiaceae; genus Caballeronia; species Caballeronia sp. LZ008. The sequence continues at coordinate 1,005,333 of NZ_JARUXK010000001.1, forward strand.
AGAAGCCCGTGTGGGACGGCAAGCAGTTCGTGCCGCGCCTCACGCTGCCGATGTCGCTGTCGTATGACCATCGCGTCATCGACGGCGCGGCCGCGGCGCGCTTCAACGCTTATCTGTCGGCGATTCTGGGCGATTTCCGTCGCGTCATTCTCTGATCTGCTGATCTGGCCGACGGCGGAACCTCGGACGTTCGTCCGAGGTTCCATCCGCATATCTCTTAGGGGACAACATGAGTCTCGTCGAACTAAAAGTACCCGACATCGGCGACTTCTCCGATGTCGATGTCATCGAAGTCAATATCAAAGCCGGCGACGTCATCGAAAAGGAACAGGGCGTCATCACGCTCGAAACCGACAAGGCCACGATGGAAGTGCCCGCGGATGTCGCGGGGACCATCAAGGAAGTGAAGGTCAAGCAGGGCGACAAGGTGAGCCAGGGCTCGGTCATCGCGATGATCGAAACCGCCGGCGCTGCGGCCGCGCCATCGCCGGCTCCGGCTCCCGCCGCTGCGCCCGCACCGGCTGCGGCTTCGGGCGGCGGCGTGCAGGACGTGAAGGTGCCGGATATCGGCGACTTCAAGGACATTCCCGTCATCGAAGTGCATGTGAAGCCGGGCGATACGGTCGAGAAGGAGCAGTCGCTCATCACGCTCGAATCCGACAAGGCGACGATGGACGTGCCGTCGCCTGCCGCCGGCACGGTCAAGGAAGTGAAGGTGAAGGTCGGCGACAACGTGTCGGAAGGCACGCTGGTTCTGACGCTCGAAGGCGGCGCGTCCGCTGCGGCGCCTGCTCCCGCGCCCCAGAAAGCGGCGCCGGCAGCCGCGCCGACGCCCGCGCCGCAAGCAGGCAGCTACGCCGGCGCGGCCGATGTCGAATGCGACATGCTCGTGCTCGGCGCCGGTCCCGGCGGTTATTCGGCGGCATTCCGTTCCGCCGATCTCGGCATGAAGACCGTGCTCGTCGAGCGTTATTCGACGCTCGGCGGCGTGTGTCTGAACGTCGGCTGCATTCCGTCGAAGGCGTTGCTGCACACGGCGCTCGTCATCGACGAAGCGGCCGAGCTCGCGGCGCACGGCATCAGCTTCGGCGAGCCGAAGGTCGATCTCGACAAACTTCGCGGCTTCAAGGAAGGCGTCGTCAAGAAGCTGACCGGCGGTCTCGCGGGCATGGCGAAGGCGCGCAAGGTCCAGGTCGTGACGGGCGTCGGCGCGTTCGTCGATCCGAATCACATGGAAGTGAACGGCGCGGACGGCAAGAAGGTCGTCAAGTTCAAGCAGGCGATCATCGCGGCGGGTTCGCAGGCGGTGAAGCTGCCGTTCTTCCCGGACGATCCGCGTGTCGTCGATTCGACCGGCGCGCTCGAACTGCGCCAGCTTCCGAAGCGCATGCTGGTGGTGGGCGGCGGCATCATCGGGCTGGAAATGGCGACGGTGTATTCGACGCTCGGCGCGGACATCGACGTCGTCGAAATGCTCGACGGCCTGATGCTCGGCGCGGACCGTGATCTCGTGAAAGTCTGGGAGAAGTTCAATTCCAAGCGCTTCACGAACGTGATGCTCAAGACCAAGACGACCAAGGCGGAAGCCAAGGAAGACGGCATCTATGTGACATTCGAAGGCGAGAAGGCGCCGGCCGAGCCGCAGCGCTACGACCTCGTGCTGCTCGCGGTCGGCCGCAGCCCGAACGGCGGCAAGATCGGCGCGGACAAGGCGGGCGTCGCGGTGACGGATCGCGGCTTCATCAACGTCGACAAGCAGATGCGTACCAACGTGCCGCACATCTTCGCGATCGGCGATCTCGTCGGCCAGCCGATGCTCGCGCACAAGGCCGTGCACGAAGGCCACGTCGCGGCGGAAGCGGCGCACGGCGAGAAGGCGTATTTCGACGCGCTGCAGATTCCGTCCGTCGCTTATACGGATCCGGAAGTGGCGTGGGCCGGCAAGACGGAAGAGCAGTGCAAGGCCGAAGGCATCAAGTTCGGCAAGGCGGTGTTCCCGTGGGCCGCGTCGGGCCGCGCGATCGCCAACGGCCGCGACGAAGGTTTCACCAAGCTCATCTTCGATGAAGAGACGCATCGGGTGATCGGCGGCGGCATCGTCGGTCTGAATGCGGGCGATCTCATCAGCGAAGTGTGTCTCGCGATCGAGATGGGCGCGGATGCGACCGACATCGGCAAGACGATCCACCCGCACCCGACGCTCGGCGAATCGGTCGGCATGGCCGCCGAGTTGTACGAAGGCGTGTGCACGGACTTGCCGCCGCAGCGCAAGAAGTAAGCGTCCGCGGTTACAGAAGAAAGGCGCGCTCCTTGACCGGAGCGCGCCTTTTTGTTTGTGGGATTCACGAGCAATAGACGACAAAAAACCCGGCGCGATGGCCGGGTTCTTCGTGATTCTTGCTGCATCGGCCGGGCAGGGGCCCGGCGGCAAACTTACGCAACCGACTTCTTGGTGGCGCGGGCAGCTTGCTCGGTCGCTTGCGTAGCGGCCTTCGTCGCAGCCGTAGCGGCAGCGTTGAAGTTGCTTTCCGCAATTTCGACAGCTTGCTTCGTTGCCTTGTGAACCGTTTCGTACGTCGTGTTGGCGGCGGTGATGGCCGACTTCATGACGGCGACGGCGGTTTCCGAACCGGCCGGTGCGTTCTTCGCGACGTTGTCGACGAGCGTTTGGACCTTGCGGTTCTGCTCTTCGTACTGCGCTTCCGCGACGCGGGCGAATTCGGCTTGCGTGGCCGACGCGATTTCATACAGGTGACGGCCGTACGACAGCACCTTTTCCGCGACCGGCTGGGTCAGGCTGGCTTGCAGGGCGAGCAGTTCCTGCGCGTCCTTCACCGACAGCGCGCGCTGTGCGTTTTCCTGGCTTTCGGCCAGCGTGGACTTCACAACTTGCAGGTTCAGTTCGACGAGCTTCTCAACGCCTTCGAACGCCTTGTTCGTGAGGCCGAACAGCGTGTCGAAGTTGGCTTTCTGTGCAGCGGCGATTTGCTCGGGGGTCAACAGCGTCATCTCAGGCTCCTGATGGCAGACCCATCAACGCGGGTCGTGGTTTGGGTAGATCCGGCGCGATATACCTGCCGGCTAGGTGCAACTGCGATTGGTGCGTCGCAACATGAGACCCATTTTAGAGATATTCCGATGGATGTCAAGCACTTTTTGTGCGCCGCACAATAGGCAGAAACCGTATGTTAAACAACAACTTACATGCCGATTGCGTGGTCGAAATAAGCGTCCGTGGAAACCCTATGCACTCAAGCTGGGCATGGCTTCCGACACGCATCGGGCCGCATGTTCAACACGATCAAAGCACGGCCTGATGAAACTTTGATGTTCCGGCGACGCGGACAGCGCGGGTTCTGCGGCGATGCGGAAGCGAGATATTTCTGAAGGTCGTCTTATTTTTAGGATGTCGCCGTACACCAAATTGTTGAAGAAACGTTAACATTTCGGCTGTCCGAGCTGTCTCGTGATCGTCTGTGCGCTCCGTTGGTGCTGACTCCCGTTCGTATCTCTGCGTTTTGTCTGATCCGATCCTCACGTTTCACTAAAGTCGTGGAAAGTTTTGCCGATAGTGCGTTTGTCGCGGTGTAGCAAAGCGCATTTTGGGCAGCACTATTTCGCCGGGCCGATCGTTTTTTCCGATCGAGGCGGTTTTTTGTTCAGCAATACGCAATCACGGCTTACAACTCGGTTTAACGAGTGCCGATAAGTGCTTAATATTGCTTAAATTTCGTAGCTTCACTACACTTGGCGGTACCCTCCAGCCGCCCAACAGAACACTAATGAAAACCGAAATGTTTTCGTCGTTGAAGGTGGTGCATGGCGTGGCAGTGCGCTCGGCATTGTCCATCGCCGTCTCCATCGCAGTAGCGACGTCCTTCGCAGCGGCTCCGGCTGAAGCCCTCGCGAAGACCGCCACCCAAACCAAAACCGCAAAGAAATCCACCGCCAAGGCTGAAAAGCCCGCGCGCGTCGCCAAGACCACGCTGAAAGCGCCGAAGCCCGCGAAAGCGGCGAAAGTCGCCGCGGCCGATGACGACGATGACGCGCCGCGCGCATCGCGCAAGCGTCGCGCGTCGTATCGCATGGAAGCGCATTCGCGACGCGCCGCGGTGCACGCGGTTGCGTTCCAGCCGCGCGCGACGTCGGTTGGTCAGGCGTTCGGCCTGCACGATACCCCCGACAGCCTCGCGCTGCGTTCGAGCGTGGCTTACGTCGTCGACCAGAACACGTCCGAGACGCTCTTCGACAAGAACTCGCGCGCCGTCGTGCCGATCGCATCGATCACGAAGCTGATGACCGCGATGGTCGTGCTCGATTCGCACATGCCGCTGACCGATGAAATCACCGTCACCGACGAAGACCGCGACTACGAGAAGTTCACGGGTTCGCGCCTCGCGGTCGGATCTCAACTGAATCGCGAAGACATGCTGCACATCGCGCTGATGGCGTCGGAAAATCGCGCGGCGGCGGCACTGTCGCGCTATTACCCGGGCGGCCGTCCGGCGTTCATCGCCGCGATGAACGCGAAGGCCAAGTCGCTCGGCATGGTCGACACGCACTTCGAGAATTCCACGGGACTCACGAGCCAGAACGTGTCGAGCGCGCGCGACCTCGTGAAGATGGTCAACGCGGCGTATCAATATCCGCTGATCCGCAAGTTCTCGACCGACCGCAGCTACGACGTCTTCACCGGCAAGCGCAATCTCGCCTACAACAGCACGAACGCGCTGATCCGCAATGCTTCGTGGGACATCGGCTTGCAGAAGACGGGCTTCATCAACGAAGCGGGCGAGTGCCTCGTGATGCAGGCAACCGTCAACGGCCGTCCGGTCGTCATCGTGCTGCTCGATTCGTACGGCAAGTATTCGCGCTTCGCCGACGCGGGCCGTCTGCGTTCGTATCTCGACACGCTCGGCGAGCCGCATATCATGAGCGCGGACATGGGCAGCGGCGCAAATCCTTGAGCGCCTGATCTTCGCTGATGCAAAAGCAAACGGGATTCGTCGAAAGACGAATCCCGTTTTGACATGCGGCGAAGAAATCAGCGATGCGCGTGTTGTTGCGCGTCGGAAGCTGCCTCTTCCGGGTGATATCCCAGCGATTGCGAGATCTCGAGCGCCGTGTGGCTCAATTGTTTCAGCCAGGCGTCCTGCAGACGATCGGCGGGCGCGGACAGCGACAAGCCGGCGACGAGGCGTCCCGTATCGTCGTAAATGCCCGCCGCGATACAGCGCACGCCGAGTTCGAGTTCCTCGTTGTCGCGCGCGCACGCCTGCTGGCGCACCAGCGACAGTTCGCGCTCGAGTTTCGAGAGATCGGTGATGCTGTTCTGCGTGTGGCCGGAGAGACCGGTTCGCATCGCATACGCGCGTACGCGCGCGGCTTCGTCGGCGGCGAGAAACAGCTTTCCGACCGACGTCAGATGCAACGGCGCGCGGCCGCCGATCGCACGCACGACCTGCATGCCCGAGCGCTCCGAGTACGCGCGCTCGATATAGACGATCTCGTCGCCTTGCCGCACGGAAAGATTGACGGTCTGCCCGGTCTGCCGATGCAACTCGCGCATCGGCGGCATCGCGGCTTCACGCACCGAAAGACGCGCCTTGACGAGATTGCCGAGCTCCAGCAAGCGCATGCCGAGGCGATACGTGCCGGGGTCCGACCGGTCCACGAGCCGGCATAGCACCATGTCGTTCAGAATGCGATGCGCCGTGGATGGGTGCAGATCGGTGCTCTGGGCGAGTTCTTTCAGGCTGACGGGGTCAGTGTGATCGGCGAGGGCGTCGAGAAGACGCATCATGCGCTCGATCACCTGAATGGAGGTTTTGGATTCCGGGTTCGTATCGCTCATCGTGAAAAATCGGTTGATGCGTCAAACAGCGGAATGGGGATTGTATCTCATAATGTGAAAAAAGCGAACGCTTCGCCAAAACAATGCGCTCGTCGATGACATCGATGGCCAGCGAGAAGCCCGTCGCGCGGGACTTATCAAGGATAATCGGCGCTGCGTTCACATCACTCCACAAACAGGAAACGCCCCAATGCGAGTCGGATTATTCGTGACATGTCTCATCGACATGATGCGCCCGGAAATCGGCTTCTCGGTCATCAAGCTGATCGAGCAGGCGGGTTTCGAAGTCGTCGTGCCGCCGTCGCAGACCTGTTGCGGCCAGCCTGCCTACAACTCGGGCGATCGGCCGCTCGCCCGCGATCTCGCCGAAAAAACGCTGCGCGAATTCGAGCAGTTCGACTATGTCGTGGTGCCGTCCGGTTCGTGCGGCGGCATGATCCGCGCGCACTACGGCGATCTCTTTCGCGACGATCCGCAATTGATGAGCCGCTTCGCGCGCCTTCAGCCGCGCGTGTTCGAACTGACCGATTTTCTCGTGAACGTCGCGAAGGCGCGCATGGAGCCGGGCGTGTTCGACGGCATGGTGACGTATCACGATTCCTGCTCGGGTCTGCGCGAACTCGGCGTGAAATCGCAGCCGCGCGAGCTGCTCGCCCAGGCAGGCGTGCCCGTGACCGAGATGGCCGGATGCGAGCATTGCTGCGGCTTCGGCGGCACCTTCGCGGTGAAGTACGGCGACATTTCGACGGCGATCGTCGATGAGAAATGCGCGAACATCAAGGCGAGCGGCGCGGATACCGTCGTGCTCGGCGACCTCGGCTGCATGCTGAACATCGAAGGGCGCCTGCGCCGCACCGGCGATACGTCGACGCGCGTGCTGCATATCGCGCAAGTGCTCGCGGGCGACGCGGCGCGTCGCGCCTGAAGGAGACAAACGGATGCAAGTCCAGACGATGCACTTCAAGGCGCGCGCGGGAAGCAAGCTCGCCGACGAGCGCCTGCAGCAGAATCTCACCAAGCTCTCGACCAAGTTCGTCAGCGCGCGTGCGAGCGCGGTGCGCGACATCGACTTCGAGGCAACGCGCGCCGCGTTGAAGGAGCGCCGCAATCGCGCGCTCGAGAATCTCGACGTGTGGCTCGAAACCTTCGAGCGCGAGGCGACGCGTCGCGGCGCGACCGTGCTTTACGCCGAAACGACGCAGGCCGCGGCGAAGCTCGTCGCGGACATCGCGCGCAAACACGATGTGAAGAAGGTCATCAAGACCAAGTCGATGGTCTCGGAAGAGATGCAGCTGAATCGCGTGCTCGGCGAGATGGGCGTGCAGTCGATCGAGACCGATCTCGGCGAATACATCCTGCAGATCAACGACAACGAGCCGCCGAGCCATATCATCGCGCCGGTCGTGCATAAGGATAAGGAGCAGATCGCGGATCTCTTCGCGAAGACGCACAACAAGCCACGCCTCACCGACATCCCGGAGATGACGCGCGAGGCGCGGGAAGTGTTGCGGCCGCATTTCATGTCGGCGGACATGGGCGTGACGGGCGGCAATTTCCTGATCGCGGAGACGGGGTCGGTGGCGGTCGTCACGAACGAGGGCAACGAAGGCATGTGCACCGTGATGCCCCGCGTGCATGTCGTGGTGACGGGCATCGAAAAAGTGCTGCCGACGCTCGAAGATCTCGCGACCGCGATGCGCCTCCTGCCGCGCTCGGCGACCGGCCAGACGATCTCGAATTACTTTTCGCTCTTGACCGGACCGCGCGCGGCCGACGAGACGGACGGGCCCGATCATATGTACTTCGTGCTCGTCGATGGCGGCCGCACCGGGCTTATCGGCGGCGAGTTTCAGGAGATGCTGCGCTGTATCCGCTGCGGCGCGTGCATGAATCATTGCCCGGTCTATCAGAAGATCGGCGGACATGCGTATGGATGGGTGTATCCGGGACCGATGGGCTCGGTGCTGACGCCGGCTTATGTCGGCATCGACAAGGCGCTCGATCTGCCGCAAGCCGCAACGCTTTGCGGCGAGTGCAACAGTGTTTGTCCGGTCGGCATTCCGTTGTCGGATCTGCTGCGCAAGCTGCGCGAGAAGCAGATGGAGCGTCGGCTGCGTCCGTGGAACGAGCGCGCCGCGCTCGCGGCGTGGGGCTATCTCGCGAAGCGGCCGCTCGCCTATGCCCTTTTCACGAAGCTCGCGGTGCGCGTGCTCGAACGCATCGGCGGCAACAAGAAGACGATTTCACGACTGCCGTTCGGCGCCGGATGGACCGACACGCGCGACATGCCCGCGCCAGTCGGGCGCACATTCCGGGAGCTGTACAAGGCGCAGCATTCGCATCTCGGATAAAACAAGGCCGCGCCGGATCTTTCGATCGGGCGCGGCCTTTGTCGTCGAAGCGCTTTTATCCGCCGTACCGTCCCAGGAAGCCGCGCGAATTGCCGCCCTGCGAATTGCCCCCACCGCCATTCGCGGATGGTGGCGGGGCGCGATTCGGTCCCGGCGGCCGACCGCCCACGGACTGCGGCGCCGGCGAGTTGCCTGCTTGCGGGGGCTGCGCTGCCGGAGGACGGCCGCCGCCTGCTTGCGGTGGCGGACCGTTCGGATGTCCGCCGCCCGCCTGCGGAGGCGGGCCGCCCGGACCCCGGTCGCGCGGCGGATGCCCGCCGCGCCATCCGCCCGGCGGCGGACGACGCCAGCCGGGACCATCGTCCCAATATCGGTTAGGCGGACCGTAGTAAATCGGGCCCGGCCCGGAGTAGTAACCGCCGCCTACGACGACGCCCGGCGGCGGGCCACCGTAGTATCCGTAGCCCGGGTCGTCGTAGACAGCAGGGTAGCCGCCGCCATAGGCCGACGCATCGGGATACGCCGCGCAACCACCGAGAAGTGCGGCAGACGAAGCAAGCAAGACACCAGCGACTGCGGATTTCATGATCGTGGGAAATTCTGTAGAACCATTACTGAATAAGACATCATCGGCGCGTGGATGTCGCGAACAACTTTGTAAGCCTTTATGACGGCAAGCTGTCATAAAGGCGCGAGCGGTCGCGACGTTCATCAAAACGGCTTGTTGTCCCGGGCGCAACAATCCTTTGCTTTTCAACGGCTTTTTAAGGTCGGGACAAGTCCGTAAAATTCGAAATGTTCATCAGTGGGTTCCCTTGATGCGATGCCCGCTGCGACATATCGACCAAAGGCAGTCCCATGAGAAAGACAATATCGACCTACTGGCCCGTCGCCATCCTGTTTCCGATCGCGCTCGCGTTCTGCATGCACGCGGGCGAGGGCAGCGGCGCGGCAATGCGCCATGAAGAAACCAGCGTGGCGGGCGTGAGCGCAGAACTGGCGCGCGCGATTTCGCTCGGCTTCGTCGACGACGAAGACGCACAACCCGCTGCCGTCTCGGCGGAAAAGACGCTCTGATTCGCCGGTTTTCGACGCACACAAAAAATGGCGCCCGCAAAGGGCGCCATTTTCATTTGGACGCGGCCGAACTGCTTACTTGAGCACGGCGGCGACCGCGTTCGCGACGGCGTCGAGGTTGCGCGTGTTCAGCGCGGCCACGCAGATGCGGCCCGTGCTCACGGCGTAGATGCCGAATTCTTCACGCAGACGATCGACTTGCGCAGCCGTCAGACCCGAGTACGAGAACATGCCGCGCTGCTTGTTGACGAACGAGAAGTCCCGATCGACGCCGCTCGCCTTCAGTCGCTCGACGAGACCGTTGCGCATTGCGCGGATACGATCGCGCATTTCGCCCAGCTCCTGCTCCCAGGTCGCGCGCAGTTCCGGCGACGCCAGCACGGCCGCGACGATCGAGCCGCCGTGCGTCGGCGGGTTCGAATAGTTCGTGCGGATCACGCGCTTCAGTTGCGAGAGCACGCGTGCCGATTCTTCCTTGCTCGTCGTGATGATCGACAGTGCGCCGACGCGCTCGCCGTACAGCGAGAACGACTTCGAGAACGACGACGACACAAACACGTTCAGTTCCGATGCCGCGAAGAGACGCACGGCGGCGGAGTCCGCGTCGATGTTCTCCGCGAAGCCTTGATACGCCATATCGAGGAACGGCACGAGGTCCTTCGCCTTCACGACTTCGACGATCTGCTTCCACTGCTCGTCCGACAGATCGACGCCCGTCGGGTTATGGCAGCACGCGTGCAGCACGACGACGGTGCCCGCCGCGTAGCTGTTCAGCGCGGCGAGCATGCCGTCGAAGTTCACGCCGTGCGTGGAGGCTTCGTAGTACGGGTAGTGGACCACTTCGAAACCGGCGCCTTCGAAGAGCGCGCGATGGTTTTCCCAGCTCGGATCGCTGATCGCGACGACCGCGTTCGGGTTCAGGCGCTTCAAAAAGTCCGCGCCGATCTTGAGCGCGCCCGTGCCGCCAAGCGCCTGCGCCGTCACGACGCGGCCCGCGGCGATCAGCGGCGAATCGTTGCCGAGGAGCAGCTTCTGCACGGCGGCGTCGTAGGCGGCGATGCCGTCGATCGGCAGATAACCGCGCGGCAGCGCGGCATCGACGCGCGCTTTCTCGGCTTCGCGCACGGCGCGCAGGAGCGGAATCTTGCCTTCTTCGTTCGTGTATACACCGACGCCCAGATTGACTTTGGTCGTGCGCGTATCGGCGTTGAAGGCTTCGTTGAGGCCCAGGATCGGGTCGCGGGGAGCGAGTTCGACGGCAGAGAAAAGAGACATGATCTATCGGCAGTGGAGGAAAGACGTGCGGCGGGGAAGCGTGGCGACGACGGCATCATGCCGTCGAGCCCAGTCGCACATTGTAGCGAATCCGGCGCGGCTTTTCGGCCGAATATGGCGCGAATGCGCGTGCTTTTTGGCCCTTAATTCCGCGAACACGCCAAAAGCGCGCGATAAAAAAGGGCGTGAGCCGGTGCGCTTGAGATCGGCGAACCATGCCCAATCTGATGGAGACTACGCTTCCACATCCCGGTCACGTCCAGGCGAGCGCGCGCATCGCGTACGACGCTAGAATGATTGTTTGCCTCAGGCGCTGACTTTCTCGATTTCTCATGTCCGACACTCTCATCGCATCCCCGGAAGAACTGGACGAATCGAAGTTCGTCACGTTCGAAGGCTCGCCGTTTCAGTTGTATCAGCCGTATCCGCCCGCGGGCGATCAGCCCGATGCCATCGCGAAGCTCGTCGAAGGCGTCGAGGACGGTCTCTCGTTTCAGACGCTGCTCGGCGTGACCGGCTCGGGCAAGACCTTCACGATGGCGAACGTCATCGCGCGGCTCGGCCGTCCGGCGATCGTCTTCGCGCCGAACAAGACGCTCGCCGCGCAGCTCTACGCGGAATTCCGCGAGTTCTTTCCGCGCAACGCCGTCGAGTATTTCGTCTCGTACTACGACTATTACCAGCCGGAAGCGTACGTGCCGCAGCGCGATCTCTTCATCGAGAAGGACTCGTCGATCAACGAGCACATCGAGCAGATGCGGCTTTCGGCCACGAAAAGCCTGCTCGAACGGCGCGACGTGGTGATCGTCGCGACGGTGTCCGCGATTTACGGTATCGGCAATCCGTCCGAATATCACAAGATGATTCTCACGCTGCGCACGGGCGACAAGCTCGGCCAGCGCGACGTCATCGCGCGCCTGATCGCGATGCAGTACACGCGCAACGAAGCCGATTTCCAGCGCGGTTCGTTTCGCGTGCGCGGCGACACCATCGATATCTTTCCGGCCGAGCACGCGGAAATGGCGGTGCGCGTCGAGCTCTTCGACGACGAAATCGAATCGATGATGCTCTTCGATCCGCTCACCGGACGCGTGCGCAACAAGATTCCGCGCTTCACCGTGTACCCGTCGTCGCATTACGTGACGCCGCGCGACACCGTCATGCGCGCGATCGAAACCATCAAGCTCGAATTGCGCGAGCGGCTCGAATTCTTCCACAGCGAGGGCAAGCTCGTCGAAGCACAGCGGCTGGAGCAGCGCACGCGCTTCGATCTGGAAATGCTGCAGGAGCTCGGTTTCTGCAAGGGCATCGAGAACTACTCGCGGCACTTCTCGGGCGCGGCGCCTGGCGAGCCGCCGCCGACGCTCGTCGACTATCTGCCGCCCGATGCGCTGATGTTGCTCGACGAGTCGCACGTATTGATCGGCCAGTTGAACGGCATGTACAACGGCGACCGCGCGCGCAAGGAAAATCTCGTCGACTACGGTTTCCGGATGCCGTCCGCGCTCGATAACCGGCCGCTCAAGTTCAACGAGTTCGAGCGCAAGATGCGCCAGGCGATCTTCGTTTCCGCGACGCCCGCCGACTACGAGCAGCAGAAGGCAGGGCAGGTGGCCGAGCAGCTCGTGCGGCCGACGGGTCTCGTCGATCCGGAAATCGAAGTGCGTCCGGCGCGCTCGCAGGTCGACGACGTGCTCTCGGAAATCAACGCGCGCGTGGCGGTGCAGGAGCGCGTGCTTGTCACGACGCTGACCAAGCGCATGGCCGAGCAGCTGACCGAGTTTCTCGCCGATCACGGCGTGAAGGTGCGTTATCTGCACAGCGATATCGACACGGTCGAGCGCGTGGAAATCATCCGCGATCTGCGGCTCGGCACGTTCGACGTGCTCGTCGGCATCAACTTGCTGCGCGAGGGTCTCGATATTCCCGAAGTCTCGCTCGTCGCGATTCTCGACGCCGACAAGGAAGGCTTCCTGCGCGCCGAGCGCTCGCTGATCCAGACCATCGGGCGCGCGGCGCGTAATGTGAACGGCAAGGCGATTCTCTACGCCGACAACATGACCGACTCGATGAAGCGCGCCATCGGCGAAACCGAGCGGCGCCGCGCCAAGCAGATGGCGCACAACGAGAAGATGGGCATCACGCCGCGCGGGGTGGAGAAGCGCATCAAGGACATCATCGATGGCGTCTACAACGCCGACGACGCCCGCGCCGAGCTGAAGGAAGCGCAGGCGCGCGCGAAGTTCGAAGACATGTCCGAGAAGCAGATCGCGAAGGAAATCAAGCGCCTCGAGAAGCAGATGATGGATCACGCCAAGAATCTCGAATTCGAAAAAGCGGCGCAGACCCGCGACCAATTGGCGCTCCTGCGGCAGCGCGTGTTCGGGGCGAACGTGGGCGATCACGTGAGCGGAATCGGCGGCAAGTAAGCAATATGTAAGTGATTTTCAAGGCTTAATTCGAAAGGCGCGGCGAATCGGACGGTTCGCCGCGCCTTTTTTTATCCCGCCGCGATCGTGCGATTCGGCGAAAAGCCTTACTGCGCCTAGGTCTGTAAGCTCGCTCAAATTGTTGCGGGAATCGAACGATGCTAAACTGACGAACATTGAGAATGGTTCGTATTAACGTTCACAGAGTTGTGCTAACGCCGCCGACCGAGCGGCGCTCCGGTATCTCAGTGGCAAGGCTCGCGTGGCACGCGTGCCAATCGATAACAACAAGGAGTTTTCTGATGGGTTCAACGTTGATGCGCGGCCTCGTCGCCGCCGCAGGTCTCACGGCGGTGATGGCAGCGTCGGCAGCCGAATATCCGATCGGCAAGCAGCACATCGAGGCGGGCATGGAAACGGGCGCCGTGTATCTGCAGCCGATCACGATGTCGCCGGAAGGCATGATGCGCAAGGCGTCGGATTCGGATATCCACCTGGAGGCGGATATCCACGCGGTCAAGAACAACCCGACCGGATTCGCCGAAGGCGACTGGATGCCGTATCTGCAAGTCACGTATGAACTCACGAAGGTCGGCACGACGCAGACCATCAAGGGCGACCTGATGCCGATGGTCGCGAGCGACGGCCCGCACTACGGCGACAACGTCAAGCTCTTCGGGCCGGGCAAGTATCACCTGAAGCTGCATATTTCGCCGCCGTCGCAGGAAGGCCACATGGCGTTCGGCCGTCACACCGACAAGGAAACGGGCGTCGGTCCGTGGTTCAAGCCGTTCACGATCGAGTACGACTTCCCGTTCGCGGGCATCGGAAAGAAGGGCGGTTACTGATCGTCCGTGGCGCCCGGCATCCCGGACCGGGCGCATTCACTCTCAGGAAGTACGCATGAAGCTGAAAAATCAGGTGGCCGCGCTCGCGATGTCCGCGTTTGCCTTTGCCGGGATGAACATGGCGCACGCCGCCGACCTGCCGACGTTCAAGCTCGAAATGAACGACGGCAAGCTCAATCCGGCGCGCATCGAAGTGCCGGCGGGGCAGCGCATCAAGATCGAAGTGCATAACGTCGGCAAGGGCGCCGCCGAGTTCGAAAGCGTGCAGTTGCGCAAGGAAAAAGTGCTCGCGCCGGGGGCGGATTCGTTCGTGGTGATCGCACCGCTGGATCCGGGTGAATACAAGTTCTTCGACGATTTTCATCAGTCCGCGCAAGGCGTGATCGTCGCGAAGTAACGGAATGTGCCGCGCGATGTTCGCACCGCGCGCGGCCGCTTGAAGTGGAATTGCTGGAGGTCGGGTATGGGGCAGGTACTTTTCATCGTGTGGCGGGAGAGCGTCGAGGCGTTGCTCGTCGTCGGCATTCTCTACGCGTGGCTGAAGAACGGCGATCATCAGGCGCGCCGGGGCCTGCCTTATCTGTGGGCCGGCGTCGTCATCGGCCTGCTTGCGGCGGTGGCGTTGGGCGCCGCGCTCATCGGCTTCACGGAAGTGCTGTCGGGCGATGCGCAGGATTACTTCCAGACCGCGATGGTGCTGATCGCCTGCGTGCTGATCGTGCAGATGGTCCTGTGGATGAAGCGCCACGGACGCACGCTCAAGCGCGACATGGAAACATCGCTGCAAAAGAGCACGCAGGACGGACACTGGTGGGGCATCGCCGTGCTCGTCGCGCTGGCGATCGCGCGCGAAGGCAGCGAGACGGCCGTGTTTCTCTACGGCGTCGGCTTCGGTCAGTCGGGGCACGTCGACGCGTCGCAGTACATCGCGATCATTCTCGGGTTCGGTCTCGCGCTGCTGACGTTCTATATCCTGCAGCTCGGCGGCAAGATCTTCTCGTGGCGCTCGTTCTTTCGCGTCACCGAAATAATGCTGCTGTTCCTGGCGGCCGGCCTCTTCGAAACGGGCGTCGACAAGCTGATCGACATGGAAGTGCTGCCGGTCATCGTCAATCAGGTGTGGAACACGTCGTGGCTGCTCGATGATTCGAGTACGTTCGGATCGCTCGTTGCTACGCTCACCGGTTATCGCGCGCATCCCGCGGGCATGAATCTCGTCGCGTATGGGGTGTACTGGGTCGTCATCTATCTTCTGCTGCGCCGTTCGAACACCCAGATGGCGCAAAAACAAAAGGCGGCAAGCCGTCCAGCATGAGTTCCGTAATGCGTAGACCGGGCCGGCTTCAACAAGCCGGCCACTGGATGCAACGTCACGGCAGCACGATCCG
Organism: Caballeronia sp. LZ008; assembly: GCF_031451435.1. Lineage (NCBI taxonomy): Bacteria > Pseudomonadati > Pseudomonadota > Betaproteobacteria > Burkholderiales > Burkholderiaceae > Caballeronia > Caballeronia sp. LZ008. Next base: position 1,020,555 of record NZ_JARUXK010000001.1, read on the forward strand.
CATGATTCAGTGGGTCGTCGTTGCCGTGTATGCATTTCTGATCATCGTTCCCGCCGTGATGCCGCTGCCGGACGGCGCCGCGCATCTGTGGAGCAATCTCACGCTCGCCGCGCAGTTCGTGTTCTGGGGCATCTGGTGGCCATTCGTGCTGCTGTCGATGGTCATGCTCGGGCGCGTCTGGTGCGGCGTGTTGTGTCCCGAAGGCGCGCTGTCGGAGTTCGCGAGCAAGTTCGGCCGCGGCTGGGCGATTCCGCGCTGGATGCGCTGGGGCGGCTGGCCGTTCGTCGCATTCGGGCTCACGACGATCTACGGGCAGATGGTCAGCGTCTATCAGTATCCGAAGGCGGTGCTGCTCGTGCTCGGCGGCTCGACCGTCGGCGCGATGATCATCGGCGTGCTGTATGGCCGCGAGAAGCGCGTGTGGTGCAAGTATCTGTGCCCGGTCAACGGCGTGTTCTCGCTGCTCGCGCGCCTCGCGCCGTTTCACTACAAGGTCGACGAAGAAGCGTGGCGCCGTTCGTACACGAAAGGCGAGCACGGCCATCGCGTGATTCCGATCAACTGCGCGCCGCTCGTCCCGCTGCGCAACATGAAGGGCGCACAGGACTGCCACATGTGTGGCCGATGCAGCGGCCATCGCGACGCCATCGCGCTCACGTGGCGCTCGCCGTCCGAGGAAGTCGTGAAGCTCGGCGACAAGGCCGCGAATCCGTGGGACACCGCGCTCATTCTGTACGGCCTGCTCGGCATCGCGATCGGCGCGTTCCACTGGACCGTGAGCACCTGGTTCGTCGATCTGAAGCAATTTCTCGCCGCCTGGCTGATCGATCACGACATCCTCTGGCCGCTCGACACCAACGCGCCGTGGTTCCTGTTCACGCATTACCCGGAACAGAACGACGTCTTCTCGTGGCTCGACGGCACCATGGTCATCGGCTATATCGTCGCGACTGGGCTCGTGTACGGCACGGCGCTGCTCGGCCTGCTCGCCATCGGCACGCGCATGCTCGGCAAGATGAACGCGACGCGCCTGCATCACCTGACGCTCGCCCTGATCCCGATTGCGGGCGTCGGCGTGTTCCTGGGCCTGTCCGCGACGACGGTATCGCTGCTGCGCGCCGAGCATCTGCCGTTGTGGTGGGTGCCGGGTCTGCGGCTCGGCTTGCTCGCGGCCGCGAATCTCTGGAGCGCGTGGCTTGCGTGGCGCGTGACGGGGCGCCATGCATCGTCACTTGTTCCGCGCCTTCTTGCGATGGTATGGTTTGTCGCTGCGCTGGCCGTTGCGGACAGCGCGTGGTACCTGATGTTCTGGGGCTTCAGCCGATAAACCGTCCACGCCGTCAAGCGCGGCAACGAGAGCGAGAAGTGAGAACCAAACCCGTACTGACCGACGAAGACGTCAAGGTGATGGCAGCGGCCGCCGAGACGCATGCGAGAGAACACAACTGGAACGTGACGATTGCGATCGTCGACGATGGCGGACATCTGCTGCATCTGCATCGTCTCGACGGCGCAGGCGCGAGCACCGCCGAAATGGCGACGGGCAAGGCGCGCACCGCCGTGCTCGGCCGTCGCGAAACCAAGGTCTACGAAGACACCATCAAGCAGGGCCGCACGGCGTTCCTCTCCGCGCCGATGACCGCAATGCTCGAAGGCGGCGTGCCGATCTTCGTGGGCACGGACATCGTCGGTGCCGTCGGCGTGTCGGGCGTGAAATCGGATCAGGATGCGCAGATCGCGAAGGCGGGCATCGCGGCGCTCGGCATCGAGAACGTCTGAAGCATTCGCGCAATAAAAATGGCACGTCCTCGTAACGAAGACGTGCCATTCTGTTTTCGGATGCAGCGCTCGTCGGCGCGCATCGTGACCCAAGCAGGAACCAAAAAAAAGCGGCTTCGCTTGCTATCGACGACTGGCTGGTGTTTGCACGAAGGGGTCTAATTTCTCGCGTGCAAGTCGTCCTCGCTGGCTAAGGCCAAACACCTCTTGGCGAGGTGGTCCCCACAATACCCGGTACTACGGCTGTTCTTGCCTGCGCGTCATTTCGTCAGGATCAGTTTGCCCAAACGCGTCGCACGCAATTGGTACGTCTCTCCGTTATGCACGATGCTCACGTGACTGCGTCCCTGCAGCAGCGCGTCGCTTTTCAGCGATCGCTCGCCGGTACTGTCCCCCGCGTGCGCGACATGAACCGTGGTCACGGTCGTCGCTTTCGGGCGGGTGATCGCGGCGTCGCGGACAGCCGGGCGGCGCAGCCTGAGCGTGGAGGATCGCGGCGTATCGGTCATGTCGGAAAATGTGCGTTCGTTGATTCGATGGGTCTATAGTAAATGATAACTATTCCTATTTGCAACTAGACTTTCCGATTGAAGCGCCTCTTTCGATAGCCAGTCTCGATGCGGCCGCGAAACATTCGCCACCGCATCCGTCAGAGGCTCAATGCAGCGGACTCTCGTCCCTGCGGCCGTGCGCGAACTGGCGAATGAGCCGCACGGTATCGATGTCCGACTCGCGGTACGCCGACTTCACGATTTCCTGCGTCTGACGCTCATCGGGCGTGGCGTTTTCGTTCTCGGGCAGCGTCGTGGCGTAAGTGAAGCGCAGGAAGAGCTGGACCGCATCGGGCTGCTCGATCGCCATCGTGAGCGAGCCGCCGACGTAATCGGCGGTCGGCAGAATGTCGTAGCGCACGCTGGTGCCGGGCGTGAGCGTCACGCGGTCGCGCACGGTCGCCTGGCCGTAGTGGAGTTCGCGTTCCATCGTGTCGCCATCGCGCGCGAGGATGTCGCAGCTATCCAGGCCGATCACGAATAGTTGCGGCTGCTCGGCGCGCAGGACGAGGCCTTCCCAGAGCTGCTCGCGCGTCAGCGATTCGAGAAGCGGATTGAGCGGATCGTTGATCTGGATCAGGTGTTCGAAATTCAAGACGACGTTTCCCTTGGACGTTCGTGGTGCCCGCGATGCGTCACTGCGGCGCGAGTCCGGATTCGATGCGAATCGCGCCGGACAGGACCTTGTGCATCGGGCACGCATTGGCAATTTGCAAGAGCCGTTCCCGCTGCTCATCGGACAGCGCGCCCGTGAGCGCGATGCGCCGGTCGATGTTCGTGCCGTCGGCGGTGCTTGTCATCGACAACTCGACGTGTACGCCTTCGAGCGGCCACTCCTTGCGCTTCGCGTACATCTTCAACGTGATCGACGTGCATGCGCCGAGGCTCGCGAGCAGCAGCGACGCGGGTTCCGGTCCGGTATCGCCGCCGCCGATGCCCGCCGGCTCGTCCGCGACCCACGAATGCGTCCCGTCGCCGAGACGGACCTGATAGTCGATGTTGCCGATGCTGGCGGTCACGGAAGGTCCGGCCATGCGTGCTCCTGGTTGAAGTTGAGACTGCAAGATTGACGACAAAGGCGAAACGGCGCGGCAAGAACGGTCATTGTGACGCAATGTGTCCGTTCGTGCCGCACCGTTTCGCGGTTTTCGCTGTGACCAGATCAATGCGCGATGGCGCCCATCCGGCCCGCCTGATAGTCGATCACGGCCTGGCGGATCTCGTCCTCGGTGTTCATCACGAACGGGCCGTAGCGCACGACCGGCTCCTTCAGCGGCACGCCGCCGATCAGCAGCAGCTCGACGGGCTCATCGCCGGCGGCGAGCGCGATCGTATCGCTGTCGTCGCGGAAAATCACCATCTGTTGCGCGCGCACCGGCTGGCTTTGCGGACCGTACAGCGCGGTGCCCGACAGCGGATAGGCGAACACGCGGTAATCGCGCGGCACCGCGAGTTCGATCTTCGCGCCCGGCTTGAGCGAAAAGTGCTGATACAGAATCGGCGTGCGCGTCTCGATCGCGGCCTTCACGCCGAGCGCCTCGCCCGCGATGACCTTCACGCTGACCTTGCCGTCCTCGCTCGTCGCGACGGGAATCTGCACGGACGGAATCTCCTGATAGTGCGGCGCGATCATCTTGTAGCGCTGCGGCAGGTTGACCCAAAGCTGCAGGCCGTGCACGCGGCCGCCGCGTTGCGTGAATTCCTCGGCGGGCATCTCGCTATGCACGACGCCCGCGCCCGCGGTCATCCATTGCACGTCGCCGGGACGCAGCGTGCCGGAATGCCCGGCCGAATCCTTGTGACCGAACTCGCCTTCGAGCATGTACGTGACGGTTTCGAAGCCGCGATGCGGATGGTCCGGCGCGCCTTTAGCCTCGCCGGGTGCGTAGTCGGCTGGGCCCATCTCGTCGAGGAGGAGGAACGGATCGAAATCCATCAGAAGACGGGTCGGGAAAGGGCGATGCACGACGAATCCGCCGCCTTCGACAGTGCGGGTCGCCGGAATGATGCGTTCGATGCTGCGGCTGGTGGACATTATTGCCTCGCGTCGGGAATACGGAAAAGAGGGGAATAGCGATAAATTTGAAACACAGAGCTATTATATGGGCCGCATTTCGCGGTAAAAGCCGTCGCGGCGCAATGGATTGTCCCGCTGGGGATAACGAACCGCGTCGATGTTCATCTCTTCCAGTCCCACCGGGCGACTCATGAAAGCCGACTCGCATGACCTGAACGATCTGATGTACTTCTCGCACGTCGTCGAGCACGGCGGGTTTTCCGCCGCCGAGCGCGTGCTCGGCATCTCGAAGTCGCGGCTGTCGCGGCGCGTGTCGGAGCTGGAAGCGTCGCTCGGCGTGCGTCTGTTGCAGCGCTCGACGCGCAAGCTCGCGCTGACCGAGGCCGGGCAGCTTTTCTATCAGCATTGTCAGGCGATGCTCGCCGAGGCACAGGCGGCCGTCAACGTCGTGCAAAGCCTGCGCGATTCGCCGCGCGGCACGGTGCGCGTGAGCGTTCCGGTCACGATCGCGCAGACGTTCCTGTCCGCCGTGATGCCGGATTTCATGCACCGCTATCCGGAAGTGCGCGTCGTCATGCGCGTGACGAACCGTGTCGTCGATCTGTTCGAGGATGCCGTCGATGTCGCGCTGCGCGTGCGCTCGGAGCCGCCCGCGAGCTCGAACGTCGTCGCGCGCCCGCTGTGGCGCACGGAGCAGATGCTGGTCGCGGCGCCATCGCTGCTGAAGTCGAATGCGCCGCCGATGACACCCGCCGAACTCGCCCAGTACGACACGATCGACACGCCATCGGCGGACGGCCGCCACGTCTACCGTCTGATCGCGCCGGACGGCACGCGCCATGAGTTCGAGCACGAGCCGCGCCTCGTCACGGCCGATCTGTCGATGATCCGCGAGGCCGTCATGCGCGGCGTCGGCATCGCGGCGCTGCCCGAGATGATGTACGGCGCGCCGCTGCGCTCCGGGCAGCTATCGCCGGTGATGCCCGGCTGGACGTTTCCGTCGCCGCAACTCTACGCGGTGTTTTTGTCGCGTCAGGGCATGGTCCCGGCCGTCCGCGCATTCGTCGATTTTCTCGTCGAGTCGATCGGTAGCGGCCAGCGCTTTCCGGGAGAATGTCCTGTTCACGAACAGCCGGAACGGGAAACAGTTTGACCGCATCGGCGTTTGTCATTGGTTTATGGCATTGAAGCGCGCGCTTGCGATGGACAGATTCAATTGATCGTCACAATTTGTGGCGGTATATTGAAGCCTCCTTCGCTAAGGAGCTCCTTATGCGAAAACTGACGGCTGCTCTGATAGTTAGCCTGATAGGGTTGATTGCACTGTCCGTGTCGACCACGGCTGCTGCATGCGACGGAACTTCCGGTTCTGGCTATTCGAACCCAAAGTGACCGCCTCACCCGAATGCGCCGAGCGCGCACGAAAAAAGGCCTTCATCCGACGATGAAGGCCTTTTACTTTGTGCGCCCGGAAGAGGGCGCGTCGGGCTGTTACTTGCCGCTCTTCGGCTCGGTGACGAAACCGATCTTCGTCAATCCGCCTGCCTGCGCCGCCGACATCAGATCGGCGACCTTTTCGTACGCCACCTGACGATCGGCGCGCAGATGAATCTCCGGCTGCGGGTTCTGCTGCGCCGCCTGCGCGATGCGCGCGTTGAGCGCCGCTTCGTCGATCGGCTGATCGTCCCAGAGCGTGGTGCCGTCAGCCTTGATCGCGATGTTCACGTGCGCGGGCTTTTCGTCCTGCGGCTGGCTGCTCGCGTGCGGCAGGTCGATCTTGACCGCGTGATGCATGGCCGGAATCGTGACGAGGAAGATGATCAGCAGAACCAGCATGACGTCGACGAGCGGCGTCATGTTGATCTCGCTCATCATGCCGTCGTCTTCGTCTCCGGCGAAAGGGCTCATGGCCATGATGCGGACCTCCCCGGCTTACGACGCGCGCGTCGCGAGACGCAGGTTGTCCGACGCGGCGTTCGTCGCGCGCTTGGTCGACGAGAGCTTCGAGCCCGTGACGAAGAACGCGTGCAGGCCGTGCGCGAAGCGGTTCAGCTTCGTGACGATGCCCTTGTTCGCGCGGGTCAGCGCGTTATAGCCGAGCACGGCGGGAATCGCGACGAACAGGCCGAACGCCGTCATGATGAGCGATTCGCCGACCGGACCGGCGACCTGATCGATCGACGTCTGTCCCGTCGCGCCGATGGTCAAGAGCGCGTGATAGATGCCCCAGACCGTACCGAAGAGGCCGACGAACGGCGACGTGGAACCGATCGACGCGAGGATCGCGAGGCCCGCCTGCATGCGGCCGACGCCTTCGTCCATGACGTCTTTCAGGCAGCGCGTGATCCAGTCGGACACGTCCATGCGGTCGTGCAGATGCGGCTGCGTCTGATGATGATGGTCGGCGGCTTCCTGGCCGGCGAGCGCGAGCGCGAGAAACGGGTTGTCCGCCGGGCTCGACGACTGGCTGCCGAGCTTCTTGATGCCGTCGTTGAAGTCGTCGGAGTGCCAGAACGCCTGTTCGGCGTTCTTGGTGAGGCGCTTCAGGCGCACGACGTTCCACGCCTTCACGACGATCACCGTCCACGAAAGCACCGACATGATGACGAGCGCGAGCGCGATGCCCCGCGTCACGAAGTCGCCTTGCGCCCAGACGTGCGCAATCCCGTAGTTTTCCATTTCTGTTTCCTTCCTTGTATCTAAATAAACGATCAGTCGTTCAGACTGAAAACGAATGGCACCGTGGCGCTAGCACGAATCGCTTCGCCATTTTCCTTGTAAGGGCTGCACGCGCTGCCGCGCACCGCGTCGAGCGCCGCGTCATCGAGGCGCGACGAGCCGCTGCTCTTCTGCAGCGTGACGTTTTCGATCTTGCCCGACAGGCCTACCGTCAGACGGATGACGGCCGTGCCCGTTTCGCCGCGGCGCTTGGACATCGCCGGATAGTCGGGCTGCGCGATGTTGCAACTCAGGTGCGCGACGTTCTTCGGCGCGGCGAGATCCATGCTCGGCTTGCCGATCGCGGGCGCGGCCGGCGGCGGCGCAGGCTGAGCCGGAGCGGGCGGCGTGGGTTCCGGCGCGGGCGCGGCGATCTGCGAAGGCGCTTCCGTGACCGGCATCGGCGTCGGCTTCGGCTCGACTTTCGGTTTCACCTTCGGCTTGGGCTGCGGCTTCGGAACGGGCTGCGGCACGGGCTTGGGCGGCGGCGGCGTTTCGACGGCGACCGGCTGCGGCGCGGGCTGCGGTGTCTCGCTGATCAGTTGCGCGGTGATGGATTTGGCTTCGATCGGGCGGGGCGGCGGCTCGTTCTTCATCGTCAGCGCGACGCCCAGCAACGCAGCGTGAATGGCGACGACGGCGACGCACGCCGCGATCACGCGCGGATTCGCATTTGCTGTCGGCGCGGTCTGGAATGCGGCGGGAGAAGTGGTCGGGGACTGCATCGTTATTGGCTGCTTGTGATGCTGCGTGAATGCTTGCTGATAACGCTGCCTTCGAGTTCGCTGTCCAACGAGCGCACAGGCACGGTGCGGAAGAAACCAGACGACGTCATTTTCGGAAAATCAGCAGGGAGATGAACAGGGTAGTCACGAAACCAATCAGCAATTCCATCTTTCCCTCCAGGGGTAAGGGTTGCGCGGCTGGCTGAAAGTGACCGGAAATACGAAGGTAACCTGGCTTGCTGGAGGCGATAAAACGACTGGGCGGCGCATCCGGAGCATCGGCGTCGCCGGTTGAGCGCGGCGACGCCGCGCGAATTGCTTCAGGCAGCCTGGCGCTCGTAGAACGTCAGCGGCGCAACGTGCTCGCGCTGCTGAACGCCGCATCGCGACGCGCAGACGCCGCTTTGTGCCATTACGTCGCGAACGCTTTCTTCACACTTGCCGCAGCACAGCGCGACGCCGAGTTCGAACTGCAGTTCATCAAAGGAGTCCACCCCTTCGGCGATGGCGCTTCGAATCTTTCGGTCGGACACTGATTTGCAGACGCAGACAATCATGATCGTTCGCAATAGTTAGCGTTAATGCGAATTATTATCATTCGGTATTGCCGCCTTTGCAAGCGCAGGACCGTGTTTTTTGTAACAGAGGGCGAAAGTTAGCGGGTTTATTGCTAGGAGCCTTGTCTGACGGGGCAAAGCGCGCGATGGAACTGCCAACGCGCGTGAGAAACCCTCAGACGATGTCGGGTTCGGCGAGGCGCGTTCGGCGCGAGGGGATGTCGACGTGCTCGACTTTGGCATCGAGCTGAAGGAGCGCGGCGGCGAGTTGACGCTGCGATTCGCCGTCGGCGGTGGAGCAGAAGCGCGGCATATCGTCGGACGGCGCGCCGAGATTTTTGAGCGTGTGCGCGTCGAGCAGACGATCGAGCTGCCGCGCGATGGCGACGCTCGTGTCGACGATCTGCAGCCGCTCGCCCGCGATGTCGCGGATTGCGCGATCGAGAAAAGGGTAGTGCGTGCAGCCGAGCACGAGCGTGTCGGCGCCGGCATCGAGCATCGGTGCGATATAGCTTTCGAGCAGCGCCATCAGCGTGGGCGACGAGGTGTCGCAGCGCTCGACAGCCTGCACCAGCCCATGTCCCGCCTGACAAATGAAGCGGCAGTCGCCGGCGTAGCGGTCGAGCAGCGACTGAAAGCGCGCGGAGCGCAGCGTGACGGCGGTCGCCAGCACCCCGACCACGCGCGACTTCGAGACCGCCGCCGCCGGCTTCACGCCCGGTTCCACGCCGACGAGCGGAATCGGCAGACGCTCGCGCACGAGCGCGATCGACTGCGCGGTGGCCGTGTTGCACGCGACGACGAGCGCCTTCGCGCCCTGACCGACGAGCCACTCGCCGATTGCCATCGTGCGGTCGACGATGAAATCGTCGTCGCGTTCGCCGTAGGGCGCATGCAGTGAATCGGCGACGTAGATCAGACGCTCGTGCGGCAGAATCGCGCGCACGGCGCGCAGCACCGACAATCCGCCGAGGCCGGAATCGAAAATGCCGACCGGCGCGCTCGCGTCAGACGCGGCACGCTCGTTCGGCATCGGGAAGGGCGCTACGCGGGACATCCGATTATTCGTGATCGCCCATCATGGTCTGCTGGTAATTCTGGATGCCGACCTTGTCGATCAGATCCAGCTGCGTTTCCAGCCAGTCGATGTGCTCTTCGGTGTCGTGCAGGATCTTTTCGAAGATTTCGCGCGAGACGAAATCACGCACCGACTCGCAATACGCGATGGCTTCCTTGCAGGTCGACTGGGAAATCTGCTCGAGCTTCAGGTCACATTCGAGGATTTCCTTGGTCTCTTCGCCGATCAGCAGCTTGTGCAGGTCTTGCAGGTTCGGCAGGCCGTCGAGCATGAACACGCGCTGAATGAGCCAGTCGGCGTGCTTCATCTCACCGATGGATTCGTCGTATTCGTGCTTGTTGAGCTTTTCGAGGCCCCAGTGCTGGTACATCCGCGCGTGCAGGAAGTATTGGTTGATCGCGGTCAGTTCGTTTTTCAACTGCGCGTTTAGATATTCGATGACTTTCGCGTCGCCTTGCATGATTTTGTTTCCTGTTCGTAACGTGGGGCTGTTGGAAAGATAAACCTTGAGTGTGCCGATGCCAAGGTTAGGTAGAAATTTTTTGTTTCAGACGAAACTGAGAATGAAAACGCTTCTCGACTGGCGGCGGTTCAAAGAAAAGAGCCGGGCGCATCGCCCGGCTCTCGTCGTTCAGTCACGGTGATAAACCGCCATTAAGCGGCGATCAAGCCGTCGCGACCGGAATCTTGCCGATTTTCGCCTGCCATTCGGCCGGGCCCGTCTTGTGAACCGACGTGCCGCTCGAATCGACTGCCACCGTCACGGGCATGTCCTGCACGTCGAACTCGTAGATCGCTTCCATGCCGAGGTCTTCGAACGCGAGCACCTTCGCCTCGCGGATCGCCTTCGACACGAGATACGCCGCGCCGCCGACCGCCATCAGATACGCCGCCTTGTGGTTCTTGATCGCCTCGATCGCGACCGGGCCGCGCTCGGCCTTGCCGATCATCGAGATGAGGCCGGTTTGCGCGAGCATCATCTCGGTGAACTTGTCCATGCGCGTGGCAGTGGTCGGGCCAGCCGGACCGACCGCTTCGTCGCGAACCGGATCGACCGGGCCGACGTAATAGATCACGCGATTGGTGAAATCGACCGGCAGCTTCTCGCCCTTCGCCAGCATGTCGGCAATGCGCTTGTGCGCGGCGTCGCGGCCCGTCAGCATCTTGCCCGACAAGAGCAGCGTCTGGCCCGGCTTCCACGATGCGACTTCTTCCGGCGTCAACGTGTTCAGGTCGACGCGCTTGCTCGTCTCGGTGTTCGGCTGCCATGTGACCTTCGGCCATGCGTCGAGCGGCGGGGCTTCGAGCTTCGCCGCGCCCGAGCCGTCGAGCGTGAAGTGCGCGTGGCGCGTCGCCGCGCAATTCGGGATGATCGCGACCGGCTTCGATGCCGCGTGCGTCGGCGCGGCCATGATTTTCACGTCGAGCACGGTCGAAAGACCGCCGAGACCTTGCGCGCCGATGCCGAGCGCGTTCACCTTCTCGTGCAGTTCCACGCGCAGTTCTTCGATCCAGTCCTGCGGGCCGCGCGCGATGACATCCTGAATGTCGATCGGGTCCATCAGCGATTCCTTCGCCATGACCATCGCCTTTTCGGCCGTGCCGCCGATGCCGATGCCGAGCATGCCCGGCGGACACCAGCCCGCGCCCATCGTCGGGACGGTCTTGAGAATCCAGTCGACGATCGAATCGGACGGATTCAGCATCGCGAACTTCGACTTGTTTTCCGAGCCGCCGCCCTTGGCCGCGACCTGAACGTCGACCTTGTCGCCCGGCACGATCTCGTAGTGGATCACGGCCGGCGTGTTGTCCTTCGTGTTCTTGCGGCCGCCTTCGGGCGGGCTCACGATCGATGCGCGCAATACGTTGTCCGGGTTCAGATAACCGCGGCGCACGCCTTCGTTGATCATGTCGGTGACCGACATCGTCGCGCCGTCCCAGCGCACGTCCATGCCGACCTTCACGAACACCGTGACGATGCCCGTGTCCTGGCAGATCGGACGCTTGCCTTCCGCGCACATGCGGCTGTTGGTCAGGATCTGCGCGATCGCGTCCTTCGCGGCCGGGCTTTCTTCCAGCTCGTAGGCGCGGCCGAGCGCCTGGATATAGTCGAGCGGATGGTAGTAGCTGATGTACTGCAGCGAATCAGCGATGCTCTGAATCAGGTCTTCCTGCTTGATGACTGTCATGGCTTTGGGCTCTGGGGGACTGAATTTTTTCCTGCGGGCGTTCTGAAGGACGCTTCACTCGACTGCGTTTTTCGGCGGCGCAAAGGACTCGTCGTGGAAATGGCGCGGATGCGTATGCGTGGTCAGCCGGTCGACATACGCCATGATGAGCGCGGAAACGAGGAACGCGACGTGGATGATCACCTGCCACAACACGGTGTGAAACGTGTGCTGGTCGGGGTTGATGAAGGTTTTCAGCAGATGGATCGACGAGATGCTGATGAGCGCCATCGACAGCTTCACCTTCAGCACGCCCGCGTTGACGTGATCGAGCCACTCGGGCTCGTCGGGATGGCCTTCCACGCCGAGCTTCGACACGAACGTCTCGTATCCGCCGACGATCACCATGATGAGCAGATTCGAGATCATCACCACGTCGATCAGGCCGAGCACGACGAGCATGATATTGGTTTCGTCGAGCGTCATCGCGTGCGTGACGAGATGCCAGACTTCCTTCAGAAACAGGACGACGTACACGGCTTGCGCGACGATCAGGCCCAGATAGAGCGGCACCTGGAGCCAGCGGCTCATGAAGATGACTTTCGGCAGCAGTTTCATCGAGCCGGGCTGCTTGGGCGAGGCGGGAGAATGCTTGGGAGCGGACATGGGCGGCTTTTCAGTCGGGGCGGGTCGAACCGGAATGATGACTGGCGAATATGACGAACCGGAACGTGCAAAGTGCGTGCGGAGCGTTTGCAATCCGCCGGCGAGCGGCGGGTATTGGCGCATTCGCGGTGTCGGGAAGCCCGCTATTGTAGCGTGTCGTCGCGCGGACTTCCCAAATGCTTTCAGAATCCGCTGAACCCGTTTTAGGCGCCGGTTTCGCCCGAAACGGAAGCCCGGGCGCGCGCCTTCAAGCTTGCGAGCGCGATGCCCGTCACGACGCACGCGAGCGCGATGCCGTGCGCGAGCGTCGGACGTTCGTCGAGAAAGGCGATGCCGTAGAGCGCCGCCGCGACCGGCAGCACGGCGCAGAAGACGCCGGCGAGACTGCCGTCGACGTGACGGATGCCCTTCATCCACAGCCAGAACGAGAAGATGCTCGCCGAAAGCCCGTACCACAGGACGAGCGCCCACGTGTTCCAGGCGACGCTCGTCCAGTCGAAGTGCGCGAGCGATGTTGCGCCGAGCGGGAGCATGAGCAACAGGCCGATCGCGTGCGTGTACGCGCAGATGTCGATGGCGGGCAGCGTCTGCGTGAGACGGCGCGAGAGGATCACATAGAGCGATTCGCAGCACACGGCGCCGAGCACCATCAGATTGCCGGGCAGGGAGCTCGCGCCCGCATCCCCGGCCTGCGCGACGTTGATGACGAGCACGCCCGCGATCGCCAGTCCGATCGACGCGAGCGCGCGCGGCCCCGGCTTCTCCTTGAGCAAGATCCACGCTAAGAGCGCGACCACGGCCGGAATGGTGCTCGTGATGACGCCCGCCGCGACGGCGCTCGTGCGCGCGACGCCGTTCAACATCAGCAAGGTGAAGCCGAACGTGCCGAAGAATGCCTGCAGGAAAAGGTTGAGCCATTCGCCGCGCGCGACGCGCTTCATCTTCGACCAGCGCAAGAGCGGCCAGAGCACCGCGAGCGCGATCACGAAGCGCAGCAGCGCGAAGAGCGGAACGGGAACGAATGCGACGATCGATTTGCCGATGCCGACGTTGCTTCCGACGAGCAGCATCGCTGCAATCAAAAGAAGGGCGTAGCGATTCAAGCTGGATACCGCGCTGGGAGTTCAGTTACGATTGTGGGGACGCATTGTAGAAGCCGCGCGGACTCCGTGTATACCCCGTGCCTGTTGGCCCGGCCACGTAAGAAGCGGGTAAGTTGAGCGGCTTATCTTGAATTCAATGCAGGATGTCGCCGGTATGCGAATGTGCCGTGACATTTTTCCGTGCCGCTCCGGTACGGTAGAAAGGAGACAAGGTCGAAGCCGGGAACGCCGCGCGTTCGCCGCTTTCGAACCTCATAAACATGCGGCGCGCGCAACCCATTCAGCGATGCGCGCGCCGCCGGATTTCGGAAACACCATCAGGAGAGGTTGTCGATGTCTGCGATCGAATCGGTTCTTCAGGAAAAACGTGTGTTCCCGCCGTCAGCCAAGGCAAGCGCGGGTGCGGCAATCTCCGGCATGGACGCCTACAAGGCGCTTGTAGCGGAAGCGGAACGTGACTACGAAGGCTTCTGGGCGCGCATTGCGCGCGAGACGCTCACGTGGCACAAGCCCTTCACGCAGGTGCTGGACGAATCGAAGGCGCCTTTCTACAAGTGGTTCGAGGACGGCGAGCTCAACGCGTCGTACAACTGTCTCGACCGTCATGTGGAAGCGGGCCGCGGCAACGACAACGCGATCATCTTCGAAGCCGACGACGGCACCGTCACCAACGTCACCTATCAGGATCTGCTGGACCGCGTCTCGCGTCTCGCCAATGCGCTCAAGAAGCGCGGCGTGAAAAAGGGCGACCGCGTCGTGATCTATCTGCCGATGTCGGTGGAAGGCGTCGTCGCGATGCAGGCGTGCGTGCGTATCGGCGCGACGCATTCGGTCGTGTTCGGCGGTTTCTCGTCGAAGTCGCTCAACGAACGTCTCGTCGATGTCGGCGCGGTCGCGCTCATCACCGCCGACGAACAGATGCGCGGCGGCAAGGCGCTGCCGCTGAAGAGCATCGCCGATGAAGCGCTCGCCGCGGGCGGCTGCGAGAAGGTGAAGGACGTCATCGTGTATCGGCGCACGGGCGGCAAGGTCGCATGGACCGAAGGCCGCGACGCGTGGCTGCATGAAATCGTCGAGAACGAATCGGCGAAGTGCGAGCCGGAATGGGTGAGCGCGGAGCATCCGCTTTTCATCCTTTACACGTCCGGCTCGACGGGCAAGCCGAAGGGCGTGCAGCACAGCACGGCCGGCACGCTGCTGTGGGCCGCGCAGACCATGAAGTGGACCTTCGACATGAAGCCGGGCGACATCTTCTGGTGCACGGCGGATATCGGCTGGATCACGGGGCATAGCTATATCGCGTACGGGCCGCTCGCCATCGGCGCGACGCAGGTCATGTTCGAAGGCGTGCCGACGTATCCGCACGCGGGCCGCTTCTGGGAGATGATCGCGCGCCACAAGGTCACGATCTTCTACACGGCGCCCACGGCGATCCGCTCGCTCATCAAGGCATCGGAAGCGGACGCGAAGGTTCATCCGAAGAGCTTCGATCTGTCGACGCTGCGCATCCTCGGCACGGTCGGCGAACCGATCAATCCGGAAGCGTGGATGTGGTATCACGAGAACGTCGGCCGTGGTCAATGTCCGATCGTCGATACGTGGTGGCAGACCGAAACCGGCGGCCACATGATCACGCCGCTGCCGGGCGCGACGCCGCTCGTGCCGGGTTCCTGCACGCTGCCGCTGCCGGGCATCATGGCCGCGATCGTCGATGAAACCGGCCAGGACGTGCCGAACGGGCAAGGCGGCATTCTGGTCGTGAAGCGCCCGTGGCCGTCGATGCTGCGCAACGTCTGGGGCGACCCCAAGCGCTATCAGACGAGCTATTTCCCGGAAGAACTCGGCGGCAAGCTGTATCTCGCCGGCGACGGCGCGGTGCGCGACAAGGAAACCGGCTACTTCACGATCATGGGCCGCATCGACGACGTGCTGAATGTCTCCGGCCACCGCCTCGGCACGATGGAAATCGAGTCGGCGCTTGTCGCGAATCCGATCGTCGCGGAAGCCGCGGTCGTCGGCCGTCCGGACGATACGACGGGTGAAGCCGTGGTCGCGTTCGTCGTGCTGAAGCGCGCGCGCCCGGAAGGCGACGAAGCGAAGCAGATCGCCACCGAACTGCGCAACTGGGTCGGCAAGGAGATCGGTCCGATCGCGAAGCCGAAGGACATCCGTTTCGGCGAGAACCTGCCGAAGACGCGCTCCGGCAAGATCATGCGGCGGCTCTTGCGCTCGCTCGCGAAGGGCGAGGAGATCACGCAGGACGTCTCCACGCTGGAAAATCCCGCGATTCTGGATCAGCTCGGCGAAGCGCGCTGATCGTCCGCGACCGCTGCCTCGCGCGGCAGCGGTCGATCCTTATTGCCGATGACATGCGGTTTTGTTAAAAAACCGCATGTCCGATTCTTCCAACCCGACGCCTGCCTCGCCGCCGCCCGTATCGGCGGCGATGGCGCGCGCGCATCGGCGCTACTGGCGCTTCAATATCGCGCTGATCGGCGTGCTGATGACCATCGGCTTCGTCGTCTCCTTCGGCCTGCCGCTCTTCGCGCAACGCTTCCAACATGCCCGCGTCGCCGGCTTTCCGCTGCCGTTCTATTTCGGCGCGCAGGGCGCGATTCTCGTCTACATCGCGCTGATCCTCATCTATATCGTGCTGATGCAGATGGCCGATGCGCGTCTTGCCCGCGCCGCCCGCGCCGAACAGGGCGACGCCGCATGAAGCTCACGAACCGGCTGATCCTCTCCTACGCGCTCTATACGGTCGGCTTCCTGCTGTTCATCTTTCTGATGGAGCGCATCGAGCGCACGACGGGGCCGGGAACGTGGATCGGCTATGTGTTCCTGTTCGTGCCCATCGCGGTGTACGCGGTGATCGGTCTTTTGTCGCGCACGTCGGATCTCGTCGAATACTACGTGGCAGGACGGCGCGTGCCGTCCGCGTTCAACGGCATGGCGACGGCCGCCGACTGGCTTTCGGCGGCATCGTTCATCGGGCTAGCCGGGTCGATCTACGCAAGTGGTTACGACGGCCTCGCGTACGTGATGGGTTGGACCGGCGGCTATTGCCTCGTCGCGTTCCTGCTCGCGCCGTACGTGCGCAAACTCGCGCGCTACACGATTCCGGATTTTCTCGGCACGCGCTTCTCCAGCAACCTCGTGCGCGGGCTCGCGGCGTTCGCGGCGATTCTCTGTTCGTTCGTCTATCTCGTCGCGCAGATCCAGGGCATCGGGCTGATCGCGTCGAGGTTCATCGGCATCGAGTTTTCGATCGGCATCTTCTGCGGTCTCGCGGGCATTCTCGTGTGCTCGTTTCTCGGCGGCATGCGCGCGGTGACGTGGACGCAGGTCGCGCAATACATCATCCTCATCAGCGCGATGCTGATTCCCGTGTCGATGATCGCGCATCGCGAAGGGCTCGGGTGGTTCCCGCAATTCAACTACGGGCGCGTGATGGAGCGCGTCGAATCGCTCGAACGCGCGGTCGCCGTGTCGCCCGACGAAGCGCGCGTGCGCGCCGATTATCAGCGGCAGGCCGCGCTGATTCAGCAACGCATCGACGCGCTGCCGCAGTCGTTCCATGCCGAGCACGCGCGCCTCGCCGCGGAGATCGCGGAACTGCGCCGGCACAACGGGCCGCTGCGCGAGATCAACGAGCGCGAGCGCGAACTCGCGGCTTTTCCACGCGATGCCGCCGATGCGCACGCCAAATGGTCGCGCGAACGCGATGCGTTGATCGAGCGCGTCGCCGCGCCCGTGCCGATGGCCGAGGCGTTCGCGCCCGGCTCGGCCGGTGACGAGAGCCCGCGCGTGCATCAAATCAACTTTCTGTCGCTGCTCCTGTGCCTGTCGATCGGCACGGCGAGCCTGCCGCACATCCTCACGCGCTACAACACGACGACGTCGGTGTCGTCGGCGCGGCGCTCGGTCGGCTGGACGCTGTTCTTCGTCGCGTTGTTCTATTTGACGGTGCCGGTGCTCGCGGTGCTCATCAAGCATGAAATATTGACGGGGCTCGTCGGGCATCGCTTTGCCGATCTGCCGCAGTGGGTCACGCAATGGCGGCGCGTGGAGCCGTATCTGATCCGCATCGGCGATGTGAACGGCGACGGCATCGTGCGCTGGGCCGGCATTCAGATGCAGCCGGACATGGTCGTGCTGGCGGCGCCTGAAATCGCGGGATTGCCGTATGTGATTTCCGGGCTGATTGCCGCCGGCGCGCTCGCGGCGGCTTTGTCGACGGCGGACGGGCTCCTGCTGACGATCGCGAATGCGCTCTCGCACGACGTGTATTACTGCATGGTCGATCGCCGCGCGACGAGCCAGCGGCGCGTGACGATCTCGAAGATTCTGTTGCTCGGCGTGGCGCTGCTCGCGTCGTATGTGGCGTCGCTGAATGCGGGCAACATTCTGTTTCTGGTCGGCGCGGCGTTTTCGCTTGCAGCGTCGAGTCTCTTTCCGGGGCTCGTACTCGGCGTGTTCTGGAAGCGCACGACGCAGCGGGGTGTCGTCGCGGGCATGATCGCGGGGCTCGTCGTCTGCGTGTATTACATCGTGTCGACGTATCCGTTCTTCGTGCAGTTGACGGGTTTCGCCGGGCCGCGCTGGTTCGGCATCGAGCCGATCAGCTCGGGCGTGTTCGGGGTGCCGGCCGGATTCGCGGTGGCGATCGTTGTGAGTCTGTTCGACCGGAAGCCGGATGCGTACACGCGCGCGCTCGTCGATTACATTCGCCATCCGTAGGGGCTGGCGCAGGCGCGGGAACTTGGTATAATCGCGGTCTTCCGGAGAGATGGATGAGTGGTTTAAGTCGCACGCCTGGAAAGCGTGTATAGGGTAAAACCTATCGGGGGTTCGAATCCCCCTCTCTCCGCCAGAACCTCAAGCCCTTGATCTTCAAGGGCTTTTTTTTTTGTTCTCAAAATTGACGCGGGCGCTGTAAAAGGCCCGTATGCCGAAAAAATCCGAAACGCGGCCCGTCGTTGTTTCGAATCTCAAGTGGTTCCAATCGAAATGAGGAAGCTTCGTCCTTTTCCTCGCGCTTCGACATCATAGATTCGGATAACTGATTAAACATGGCGGCGCGCAGTCGATCGAGCGTCGAGCATGCGGACAACAAGTGGAGGGGAGCGAGAAGAGTTGTCGTAAGAGTCATGAGCGCTGGTACGGTTGCGCCTCTAATAATGCTCGATGAACTCTCGCACATGGCAGGGCGCAGCGGCCCATGCAGCCCATCTCTTACGACATTCAGAAGGATAGACGATGCGGCCAGGAAAGAAATCGGATTAATCGCGTTATGTAAGCGGCAATCGTTCAACGATGCGCCGGCTTGCCGGCAAACGCTGCAATTCGATCCGTTTCCGTCGTGGTGACTGCGGATTGTGCCGCCGCTTCGCGCGTCGCCTTCTTGCTTTGCGGCGGTGCAACGGACTTTGGACGGTTGCGCGCGGCGGCCGATCCGCCGAGAAAGAAACGCCCCGCGTAAGATACGGGGCATCGCATTGCAAGCTCAGTGCGTGAGAATCATCTGAGCGGCGTGATTCTCGGCGTCGTAGTGCAGCGCCGAGTTCGCCGCCTGCTGTTCCTGAATGAGCACTTCGCGCGCCGCCTGAGCACCTCGCTCATAACCGGCCTTCGTCGCGTGCTCCTCGAGTGCGGCGATAAGCGGCAATTGCTCCTCTGCCACCGAGCGCAGCAAATTCAGGATGTCGCGCCGCATCGCTTCGGGATAAGCGCAGAAGTGCTCGAAGCCACCCGGCGCAGCGACGATGTTCACGAGCGACGTAAGCAGTCGCGCGCGATTGTTGCAATGTTCGCTGATCTGCACCGACTGCGAGAGCGTCGCGTGGCCGTTCGGATCGACGGAAATATGCAGGTCATTCATCTTGAAAAGCCTCTTGTAATAACGGAAGGCCTGCATTTAAGCCGCTCCGGCGCTTGGAAACGCTCGGACGAATCCTATTACCTCGGGTGCGCGACGATCCTTTACTTTCGGATGTTTCCGCTCACGCGAAGCATCGTGCGAGCCAGCGCCAGAACGCGCGGCAACGGCCGGCCGTGACGACGCGCGATGCATCCATGTCGCGCTGCCAGGTCGCATTTTCCTGATCGTCGCGCGACCGAGCGACGAGTGTCCCGAAGTACATGGCAGCCCCCTTTGCGGATATCGATGGCGAACGGCGTCACGTGAGCGACTCCGATGCGTTCAGGATGCCGATGCTTCCGCGAGCGCAAAACCCGCATGACGCGGGGAGCGCGCTTTGCATGCGGACATGGGCGAAAGGAGGGGTACGCGCCTCAGCATGCGCGCAGCGAAAGTTTTACATGAACTGTTGACACAAAAGATTCACAGTCGGAAAGGTCGACGGACCGTATCTTTGCTCCGCTACGGTGAACGCGAGGCAACCATGCCGGATATCGCATTTCCTCAGCAGGGCGGCGTGAGCGAACGCACGCGCCGGACCGGTCTCATCGTTTTCGGTCTCATACTTCTCGGCGGTATCGGTTATGTCGGATTGCATCTGGCTAACGATCTCGAATCCGTCCGGCTGAGTTCCGCACTGCCTTATTTCCTGCTCGCCGTCGCGCTGCTGATCGCGCTCGGATTCGAGTTCGTCAACGGCTTCCACGACACCGCCAACGCGGTCGCGACCGTCATCTACACGCACTCGCTGACGCCGAACCTCGCGGTGGTCTGGTCCGGGACGTGGAATTTCATCGGCGTGCTGGTTTCGAGCGGCGCGGTCGCGTTCGGCATCCTGCAACTGCTGCCCGTCGAGCTGATACTCCAGGTCGGCAGCAGCGCAGGCTTCGCGATGGTCTTCGCGTTGCTCATCGCCGCGATCATCTGGAACCTCGCGACGTGGTATTTCGGCCTGCCGTCGTCGAGCTCGCATACGCTGATCGGCTCGATCATCGGGGTCGGTCTCATGAATCAGCTATTGCGCGGGCCGAACGGCACGAGCGGCGTCGACTGGTCGCAGGTGGCGGGCGTCGGCAAGTCGCTGCTGTTCTCGCCGATCGTCGGCTTCATCTGCGCGGGACTCCTCTTGCTTTTGCGGAAGGCGCTCGTGCGCGTGCCGGCGCTCTATAAGGAACCGAAGAAAAATCATCCGCCGCCGTTCTGGATTCGCGCACTGCTGATTCTGACGTGCACCGGCGTATCTTTCGCGCACGGCTCGAACGACGGGCAGAAAGGCATGGGTCTCATCATGCTGATTCTGATCGGCACGGTGCCGACTGCCTACGCGCTCAACAAGGCGGTGAGCCCCGCCGAAACGCAGAACTTCGTAGCCGTGGCGCACGAGGCATCGGCGAGCTTCGCGAAATATCCGAACGATGCGCCACCATCCGCCGATGCACGCGAAGACGTTCAATCCTACGTGCGTACGCGCCAGCTTTCGCCCGCGACGCTGCCCGCGCTGAAGCAACTGACCGACATCATCGCGAACCAGGTCGGCGCGTCGGGATCGCTCGCGGCGGTGCCGCAGAACCTTGTCGATAACGTGCGCAACAACATGTATCTCGCGTCCGAAGCGATCCGCCTGATGGAGAAGGCGAACGCGCCCGCGTTCGCGCCCGCGGACCGCGCCGTGATCGACAACTACAAGAAGCAGCTCGACCACGCGACGAAGTTTATCCCGACGTGGGTGAAGGTCGCGGTGGCGATCGCGCTCGGGCTCGGCACGATGGTCGGCTGGAAGCGCATCGTCGTGACCGTGGGCGAGAAGATCGGCAAGCAGCATCTGACGTACGGGCAGGGCGCGTCGGCGGAGCTGATCGCGATGCTGACCATCGGTGCGGCGGATGCCTACGGCCTGCCGGTCTCGACGACGCACGTGCTGTCTTCGGGCGTCGCCGGAACGATGGCCGCCAACGGCTCGGGGCTGCAATGGAACACCGTGCGCAGCCTCGTGCTCGCGTGGGTGCTGACGTTGCCGGCGTCGATCGCGCTCGCCGCCGGTCTCTACTGGGCGTTCAGAAACCTCTTCTGAGTGCGTGACGTTCAGGCGTTCGCCGGGCGGCCGGTCTTGACCCTTTCGAGCGCCTTGATCGCTTCGACGAGGCGTTTCTCGGGCGCGGCGTCGAGCATCGCGAGCGCGGCCCGCAGCAGTTCGCTCTTCTTCACGCGCACGCCGTTCTTCTGGCACTTCTCCTTGAGCGCGGCGATCTTCGCGTAGTCGGACTTGGGCATCGTGAAGCTGTCGCGCACGACTTTTTCCTTCTTCACGCGGCGGGCTTTCGCGTCGGCGTTCGGCTGGCTCGCGACGGTCTTCTCCGTTTTCTTCGCGGCAGCGGCTTCGACTGTCGGCGTCTTCCCGGCTTTCTTTGCGACGGGCGCTTTCGCGGCCGGCTTCTTCGCGGTCTTCGGCGTCGTGGCCGCGGCCTTGGTCTGCTCTGCTGGTTTAGCCGTCTTCTTGCTGGCCTTGGCCCCGCGCTTCGCGGGAGCGGGCGCG
Organism: Caballeronia sp. LZ008; assembly: GCF_031451435.1. Lineage (NCBI taxonomy): Bacteria > Pseudomonadati > Pseudomonadota > Betaproteobacteria > Burkholderiales > Burkholderiaceae > Caballeronia > Caballeronia sp. LZ008. The sequence goes on from NZ_JARUXK010000001.1 coordinate 1,042,370, forward strand.
GCTTCCGTTGCGCCCTTGGGGAAATGAAACGCCTTCTTCGTCGGCGCCTTGACTTGCGGTGTGCTCATCCCGTTCTCTCCCGTCGTATGTGGAGAAAACAGTATATACGGTTTAAGGAGGCGCGCGTTCGCCGGACGCATCCGCGAAACGCGTGTCGCATCAACGGGATAGACGCGCGGCCCTCGACTTATCTACACGCTTGTCCACCGAAACTGTGGATAAGCGCGCGAAGGGGCCGCGTCAATCGTCATGACGGCGATGGCCGTGATCGTCGTCGTGGCGGGAGCGGCAAGCCTTGTCGTCGAGACGTTGCGCGACATAGCCCGGCAGATCGGCATCGTCGATCGCGAAGACGAAGAACTGGTTCGGATTATCGATGCCGTCCGGATGGTTCGTGTCCGTCACGGTGCCGACGAAGTCGTTGTCGTTCGCGATGAACAACGTGTGCTTGAGCGCGCCGCCGACGCGCACGTCCGGCCCGAACGCGAGGCTTTCGAGCTTCGCCGGAATGTCGGTCGACGCGATGCCGTGCGCGTTCAGCGCCTTGACGACATCGAGGAACAGCGTCTTCTGCAGCGCGAAAGGCGCGAGGCCGCTCGCGCCGCTCGTCTGGCTCACGTCCTGCGCGCCCGAAATATCGACGTGATACACGCGCTTGACGGCCGCGCTCGAATCGTCGCCGAGGCCCTTGCCGTCGCGCTCGTCGAGCAGAAGCTCGTGGTCGTTCACGGCGACGATATCGCTGATCGTCGGATAGTTCGGTGTGTCGGCCGTGCCCATGTTGGTGAGCGGATAGGCGAACTGCGTCGACTTGCCGGTGCGCAGATCGATGCGCAGGATGCGCGTGTACGCGCCATCGGTGCCGCCGTCCTGCAGCAGCGGACTTTGCATCGCGCCGAAGAGCGCGTCGCCGTCCGGCGAGATCGCGAGGCCTTCCATGCCTTTGTTCGCGACGCGGCCCGACGCGTTCGCGCCGATCTCGTCGCTGCCGACGGGCGAGAGCGCCGTCACCGCGAACGACGCCGGCACCGCGTACGCCGCGATGCGCTCGCCGCTCTGCCGGTCGAAGCGATAGATGTACGGGCCGTATTCGTCGGAGATGAAGACGCTCGCGCCGTCGCGCGCCACGCGGATGCTTTCCGGATCGAAGCGCGCGTCGCGCGGATACGTCGACGGCCGCGTCGGCGCGAAGTTGTCGGAGCGGCCGGTGAAGTAGTGCGTGTGCTTCTTCGCGTTGAACGCGGGCGCGCCGTTGCCGACGTTCGCCGCGGCGCCGTCGCCGTACACGAGCGGCTCGCGCGTATGGAGGAGCGTCGTGTCGACGAGTGTCGGATCGAGCGTGTAGGGCAACGTGCCGCCTTTCGCGCCGGCTTGGAGGCGCAGGATCAGCGTCTGGAAACGGTTGATGTACGACGCGGTGTCGTCGATGGCCTTGTTGTACGAGATCGCGTTCGGGCCGCGATCGGGCACGGCGAGAAACGTGTCGCAGCCGGCATACGCGAGTTCGGAGCCGAGCCCGCCGAGCAGATTGCCCGGCGCGCCGTTTTCGAGCGGCGCGGCCGTCGCCTTCGAGCGATCGACGGCATTGCCGCTCAACTGACCGATCGCGATGAGATCGACGCTCGCCCAAGCGGACGAACCCGCGATGGTCAACGCTAAAAAACCGAACGACAAGGCACATGCACGCGCTAGAACCATGAACGTCTCCTTTCTATGGAATTGCCCGCGCATTATTGCGAGCGGCAAGTGACGTTCGTATGACTAAGGAAGCGATCCTTTACTTTGAGCCATATCCGACCGATGCGAGCGCGCGATTCCGAAACGACAACGCCGGCGCAAGGCCGGCGTCGTGGACGAAAGTGCGCGGCTACTGCTTGATCGTCCCGGTCGATTTGGAGTCACCCGGCTGAGCCGGCGACATCCCTTGCTCGCGCTGCTGCATCAGCGTGCCGCCGCCGGAGGTGCCGGACTGCACGCCGCCTTGCGACGAGTCGCCCGTGCGCGGGGCGGGCATCGGTTCATTCTTGCCCGGCTGCATCTGCTGCTGACGCTGCATCAACTGATCGCGCGACATTTCCTCCGAAAGCGCGCTGGTGCTGGCCAGCGCGAGGAGCGCGCCAGCGATCGCGGTAGTGGTTTTCATATCTGTCTCCTTGAGCCGGCGCCAGGCGCGCCGCTTACAGAACCGTCAGCATCGAACGTGCCGCGTGCGCCGCGATTAGGACTGTCCTTATTTATGTCTTAAGCGACGCTAAATGGCCGATAAACGGATAGGATATTTGACAGGCGATCCAGGGCGCGGGTCTATTACAATTCGCGATCCAAACAATATCGAATTGCCTGTTTCCCGTTCGAAAGTCTGCACGCCACGGAGTACTTCATGTCGATCATCGCACTGAGCGAATTATTGAAATGGCGCGATCAATTGCCCGAGGAGTCGGGCGAGGAAGCGCACATGCTGAACGCATTGATTGCGCGTCGCGAAGCGGAAATGCGCGCGCGTATCGCGGATTCGATCGCGGCAGTCAGTCAGCGCGAAAACTGGAAACTGCAACGCTGCGCGGCGATTGCACGGCGTGTCGAAGAAACGCCGGTTCGTTATTTGGAATCGATTGACGAATTTTTTCAGAATCGAAACGAAGGCGCGCCTCATGTCGAAACGCCAGAGGTTCTGTCAGATTTCTTCGCGGACGATCGGCGCGAAGCCGCACTGACGCACGCGCCGCTGCACAGGCCCGCGACGCAGATCGGCATGCCCGGATTGCCGACGCCTGTCGTCAATCTGCATGGAGTCATGGGTTCGCTCGAGTCGCGCGTCGCTGAGACGCCGGGCATTGCGTGCGGTCTTCAGGGCATCAGGATCATGCGTATGGTCGCCTTGATGTCGAAAGCGCGCTCCGCTCAAATCGCCAGGATGAGGATGAACGGGACGCAAGCGTTTTATCGCCACTCTTGATTTTCGATCGTTGCATTCGGCGCATTCCGATTTTTTCATCGCGTTACATTTTTATCCTCTTTCTCACGGAATCCGCGCACTGCGTCGGCGGCATTTTCTGCATCGTTTGAATCGCCGGACGTCTCGCCTATACTTGATCCGATAGCTTATTCGAGCGAAAGAAAGCAGATTCCGTTCGTCATGCAGAATGGTTGCGCCGGTATTCATTCGAATCGAATAACGCGTGTCGCGGTACCGAATTTAAACCAACCTCAATGCATGACGGCCAGTGCTGAAAAAGACTGGCCAGGGAGCCATCGTGAAAAGCCTGCTGAGCAGAAGAGGGAGCTTGCTCGACAACGCACCATCGTTTCTCGTGCGTCAAAAAGCCAACATTCCACGCGGCTTCACCGCGCCGGAGATCCACGCCGAAGACCTGTCCGAGGGGGAGTCCGTCCCGGTTCAGCTTTCGACGCGCGTCACGCCGCTGCGGCCCGGGGTCGTTCCCGCCACCCAGCAATCCGGCAAGGAAGCCGTGCAGGCCGCGCATCTCGCGGAAGTCGAATGGCTCGTTCAGCAAGGTGCGCTTTCGACGTTTCGCACGTTTCAGAGCTTCGCCTATTCCGCGAGCCTGCTGTTTTATCCGCGCGATCTGATCTATTACGCCGTGCTCCATCATGAGGATGCGGTCTGGCGCGTGCTCAAGGCCGGCGACCTCGGCGCGGCGGAATCGGCGTTCCGTCATTTCGTCGAACAGGCGATGCGGCTTGCCGACGCCGAAATGCGGCGCGCGCATCTCGAAGCGCAGAACGAGCAGATCGAACGTCTCACCGCGGAATCGGACGCCCAGATCGAGCGCGTGCGCGTCGATTTGCAGCGAGGCGGGCGGCACGATCAGGAGGTTGCGCTCAAGCAGCAGGAAATCCGCAAGGAGCTGGCGCAACTCGAAGGACGGCGCGCCGCGGCCCAGGCGCAACTCAACAAGCTGCAGCGCCAGCTTCACCAACTCAACACGGCGGTCAACGAGAACGTGCCGAATCTGCCTGTCGTTCGATGACGCCACATTCAATCGTCCGAAGAAAACTTCCCGATCTCGCGTAGAATCGCCCCTTCGGGCAGCTAGTCGATTCTTTCGGCATACTCCCCACCGAACTTCGCAATGTATGTGCTGAGCCCGCGTCCGGCGCGGGCCAGTTGCTTCATCTCCTCGACGCGCGCGCGACCGGGCACGCGATAGTCATACAGGTATGTCCCGCCGTTGACGAAGCGCACTTTGATGCCGTCGTGCAGGATGTCGAATGCTTCGACGCCCGAATTGCCGGCAATATTTCGATAAGGCTGCATGGTGTCTTCAAACTCGAACGTACGCAAACGATTGCGCGCTCGTAGCAGGCCTAAAGTTTCGTCGGCGGGGACCGTTAAGGATGTCATGGATAAAGACCAATTCCCGTTCCTCGACTCGGACGATCCGCACTTTCAGCACGCTCGCGCGCTGAGCCTCTCGGTCGGTGCGATTCGCCGTGCACAAGGCAAGTGCAGCCCCAACGACTTCCCGGTCGGCTCGCTCGAATGGCACTTCGCCATCGAGGATTTCGCAGGCGATGTCCTGCGCGCGCTGATGGGCGAAACCGAAGGCGTCAACATTCAGGTCGGAGAGCGGCCGCTCGACTGACCGCGCGCCGCGCGTCTTAAACGCCGCCCATCGGCGGCGATTTCCCCTTTGCTATAGCTTCACGCCGCCCGCTTCGGGCGCATCCACTCCGCCGGGCGGGATCGCGCCGCCCGGGCCGACGTCGCTCGTCCGGTCGCTCGACCAGTACGGCTCGCGTCCGTAGTGCTGATGCACGGTGCTCGCCCAGACGCGATCCGCCATCGAAGGCCAGGAATCCTTGTCGAAGCCCGGCGAGTTGCGCACCTGCTCGGCCGTCGCGTCGATCCGGAAGCAGTGGTTGTCCGTATCGAGCGTGAGTGCGCTCCACGGCACGGCGAGCAGTTTGTCGCCGATGCCCAGAAAGCCGCCGCTCGACAGCACCGCATAAGCGATCCGTCCGCTCGTCACGTCGAGCATGATTTCCTTCAGCGATCCGACATCCTGGCCGTCGCTGCTTCTGACCGAATTGCCGTCGAGCGTGCTCGCCGCCATGACATCGGGTCCGGGGCCGGCGGCCGTCGCCGCGCCCTTGCCGACGATCTTCGCGCCCGCGGAAGCCGGTTCCATCGATTGACTCATGATCCGCTCCTTTGACCATCGTGAGACACGTTATGGTGAGCAACGGCCGTACCCATGGCGTGTCATCGCGCTCTGCTAAGCTCGGAATTCGTTCATTCCGTCCGCTGCCCATGATCGCTTTCGAGGAATTGCTGGCCGTCGCCTACAAGAAGGAGCGCATGCAGAGCCGCCGTCTCGCCAAAGGCGCGGCGCTCACCGAGCACGCGGCGCTCGTCAGGACGTTGCAGAAGGCGGCGGGCGAGCAATCCTTGCGAGATTTCGTCGATGCGCGCCGCGCCGAGCAAATCCGAAACGCCGATGCGCTGCGCTCACGCGACGCCCGGCGCGCCGAACGGAGCAGGCCGCGTAGGACCGAGCCCGAAGCGACAGGATGGCGCGGCTGGTTCGACGGCTCCGCGCTGCCGAATCCCGGGCGGCTGGGAATGGGAGGGGTGCTCGTCGGTCCGCTCGGGGAGACGGTCGAGATCAGCATCGCCGCGGGCATCGGCGACAGCAGCGCGGCGGAATATCTCGCGCTGATCGCGCTTCTCGAAGCGGCGCTGCGCGAAGGTGCAGCGGAAGTGGTGATCTACGGCGACAGCCGCGTCGTCATCGACGACGTCAGCGCACCGGAGAACGCCGGCATCCGCTCGCTCGCGCATCACGCCGCGCGCGTGCGCTCGCTCATCGCCCAAATCGGCGATGTGCGTCTGCAGTGGATTCCGCGTGCGCGCAACGCCCGCGCCGATGCGCTGTCGCGTCAGGCGCTCGACGCGGTGCGCGCATCGGTCGAAGCGGCCTGACTTGCGGAATCATTACAAATCGCGGACGTCCGCCGTCGGGGTGTCGCCGAATGCGTCGCTCAGGAGATAATCGACGACCTTGCGCGCCGACGCCTCGGGCGTTGCGAGATGGCCGTCGCGCTTGAGCGCGTCGAAGCGCTCGCGCATCGGGAAGCGTTCGAGCGCGGTGCCGCGGATTTCGGCCTGCATGTCGGTGTCGACGACGCCCGGCGCGACGCTGCAGATGCGCAGCGCGCGATTGCCGTCGAGCGCGACCGCGCGCGCGTGATGATCGAGCGCCGCCTTGGTCGCGCAGTAGATGCTCCAGCCGGGGTAAGCGTTGCGCGCCGCGCCGCTCGAAATATGCACGATGCGCGTGTCGATCGACGGCCCGGCCGCCTGCGCCACCGCCGACGCAAGCATCAGCGGTGCGGCGACGTTCACACTGACCGCGCGCGCGACGTCGGCCGGCTTCTGATCCGCGAGACTGCCGACCGGCGCGAGCAGGCCCGCGTTGTTGACGAGCACCACGCGTTGCGCGCCGGACACGAAGCGGGACAGGGCGTCGCCCGACAGCCATTCGGTGAGCTTCGGGAGATCGGCGAGATCGAACTCGACTTCGTGCAACTGACCGGGATGGCGCGCGGCGAGTTCGTCGTTGCGCTTTCGGGAAATCGCGAGCACTTGCGCGCCTTGCTCGAGCAGCAGCGAAGCGAGCGCGGCGCCGAGTCCGCGGGTGTGGCCGGTGAGGATGACGCGAATCGGTTCGGACATGAGCGTGGTCGGGTTGGCTTAAGTCGTCCGATTCTATCGACAAGCGCGGCGGGGCGCCGGCTACGCCAAAACGCGTCATCCCCGCAACAGGAGCGAGCGGGGAATACGGTCGTTCGTTGGTTCCTGGACACAGATGCGATCGGGCATCTTCTTTTGACTGACAAGCTTCTTCACAAAATTGACAATCGATCTCAAACAAGAATCATCGGAGCCTGCCATGCCGAATCGCCGCAAAGCATCCCGAGCTGCGTCGTCGATCTCCGAGTCCGATCACCTTGCCGCGCGCAACAATCGCTCGCTGACTTGCTGCATCGCGGCTTGCGCGGCCTTCATCGGCTTGCCTGCGGCGTCGTGGGCTCAGAGCTCGGTGCAGCTCTACGGTGAACTCGACGCGGGCATCGCTTATACGAACAACGTCGGCGGCCACTCGCAATATCGCCTGACGAGCGGCACCATCGACGGAAGTTACTGGGGACTGCAAGGCACCGAGGATCTCGGTGGCGGCGCGCGCGCGATCTTCCGGCTCGAGCGCGGCTTGTCCGTCGCGACGGGCGAGGGGCTGAACGATCATCCGATGTATGTCGGCATCGGCACCGATACGCTCGGCACGCTCACCTTCGGCCATCAATACGACTCGATCCACGATTACTTCCAGACCTTCACGCTGACCGGCAACACGGGCGGCACGGCGTTCGCGCATCTGCTCGACAACGACAACGCGAACAATTCGTTCCTCGCGGCGAACTCCGTCAAATACACCAGTGGAAACTATGGCGGCCTGAGTTTCGGCGGTCTCTACGCGTTCTCGAATCAAGCGGGCGGATTTTCGGACAATCGCGCGTACAGCGTCGGGGCCAACTATTCGGCGGGCTCCTTCAACGCGGGCGCCGCCTATCTGCACAACAACGGGCGCGGCAACACGACGAGCGGCGCATACGATTCGCTCGCGCTGCCCGGCCCGGGCAACACGATATTCAACGCCAACGTGCAGCGGCAGAACACGTTCGGCGTCGGCATGAGCTACGAGATCGGCGAATTCACGTTGGGCGGCGCATTTTCCCGCGCGATCAATTCCGGCGTCACCGATGCCGACACCGGCGAGCTGATGCCATCGCTCGCGCTCAACAATTACGAGATCAACGGCATCTACAAGCTGACGCCGGCGATTCAGATCTCCGGAATGTACGTGTACACCAACGGCGGCGGCGCGCACTGGCACGAGGGCGCGCTGCAGGTGGACTATCTGCTCTCCAAGCGCACGGACGTGTATCTGGAGTCGATCTATCAGCGCGCTTCGTCGGGCGCGCCGGCGGTGATCAACACCAACGATCCGTCGAGCGGCCGCAATCAGCTGATGTTGAGCACGGGCATCCGTCATCGTTTCTGACCATTCTGCCGGCGTCGCGCGCGTGCTAATTTTGCGGTTTGTTTTGCGCCGATCCGCAGGTGTCCCATGTCGCTCCAGACTTTCTCGCTGTTCCTGCCCGCGTGCTTCGCCATCAACATGGCCTTCGGGCCGAACAACGTGCTGTCGCTGTCGAACGGCGCGCGCGATGGCGTTCGCGCGTCGGTGCTGGCGTCGTTCGGGCGGATCGTCGCTTTCGCGATCATGATCGCCATCGCCGGGCTCGGGCTCGGCGCGCTTTTGCTCGCATCGCAGACGCTCTTCACGGCGATCAAGTTCGCCGGCGCGGCGTACCTCGTGTGGATCGGCGTGAAGCTGATCCGCTCCGGACCTTCGCTCGTCGTCAAGGAAGAGGGCGCGGCGCGCGGTCCGATGAATCTCGCGCGGCTCATCAAACAGGAATTCTGGGTCGCGGCGGGCAATCCGAAGGCGATCCTCGTATTCACGGCCTTCTTCCCGCAATTCGTCGATCGCAGCGCGTACGCGACGAGCTTCGCCATTCTCGGCGCGACGTTCCTGCTGCTCGAACTGGTGGCGATCTTTATTTACGCCGCGCTGGGCGCGCGCCTTGGCTCGCTTTCGCGCGGCGCGCGCGGTTTCACGTGGTTCAATCGCGTGAGCGGGGCGCTGATGATCGGCTTCGGCGTGATGCTCGCGTTCGTGCGGCGGCCCGCGACCTGATTCAGCGACTTTCGGGATCGAATTAATCGCGCGAATTATTACATTGAGTCATAGTCGATAACCGCGCATTAATTCTCGCGACAAATTACGCCAATCGCAGAATCCGAGAACTTTGCGTTTCGCTTGATTTACCCGCCATGCGAGAAAGCGGCGACGAAACGTCGCGCGCCCGGATTTTGCCGATTACCCGATACTTCCTTGCCTCGCGCGTCGAGGAAAGCGAACGCCGCGCGTGCGCCGCTGATTCAGGATTCGATAGCAATCGAATGTCTCCGATTTGCGATAATCGCGTGTTTGCCGCGGATAATCGCCCAGCTATTCATCTGATCATTTCGCGGACTATTCGCTCGTTTCGTCATTACGTGCAATCGGTATCTCGAAATGCGCCGATTCGCTTACGCCGTTTGAAGGATTTTTTCCGATGCTAACTCACTCGTCCCGCGCCTCGCAGACGCGCTCGTTCACGACCGTCTTTCTGATCGAAATGTGGGAGCGCTTCGGCTATTACGGCATGGCTGCGCTGCTCGTGCTGTTCATGGTCGACAAGATCGGTTTCGCCGATGAGCAGGCCAACCTCACCTGGGGCGCGTTCACCGCGCTCGTGTTTTCGGCGCCGTCGATCGGCGGCTGGATCGGCGACAAGATACTCGGCGCGCGCCGCACCATGACCGCGGGCGCTTTCGTGCTGGCGCTCGGCTATCTGATGCTCGCGCTTCCGGTCGACACGCTCGGCTTCATGTATGCGTCCCTCGGCGTGATCGTCGTCGGCAACGGGCTCTTCAAGTCCAACGCGGCGAATCTCGTGCGCCGCATCTACGAGGGCGATGACGCGCGCATCGATAGCGCGTTCACGATCTATTACATGGCCGTCAATATCGGCTCGACGTTTTCGATGCTCGCGACGCCGTGGATCAAGGATCACTGGGGCTGGCACGCGGCGTTCGCCGTGTGCTGCGGCGGCATGGTGCTCGGCCTGCTGAATTTCGCGGTGATGCGCCGCACGCTCGCGCACATCGGTTCCGCTCCGGACGACCAGCCGATTCGCTGGAAGCACGCGTTCGCGGTGGCGGCGGGGAGCATCGCGCTGGCGGCATCGACCGTATTCATCCTGCAGCACAAGACCGTGGCGGTCGCGTGTGTCTACGCGGCGGGCGTGGCCATTCTGGCGATCTTCGGCTACATGTTGATCAAGTGCGACCGCAGCGAGCGCGCGGGCCTCGTCGCCGCGCTGATCCTCACGTTGCAGGTCATTCTCTTCTTCGTGTTCTACCAGCAGATGTCGACATCGCTCACGCTGTTCGCGCTGCGCAACGTCGATCCGTCGTTCTCGATCGGCAACGCAGAGCTGTTCACGTGGAGCGCGGCGCAGTTTCAGGCGCTCAACCCGATCTGGATCATGCTCCTGAGCCCGATTCTCGCGTTCCTTTACACGCGACAGGCACAGCGCGGCCGCGGCATGTCGGTGGCCTTGAAGTACGCGCTCGGCTTCGTCGTCGTGGCGATCGGATTCTTCGTGTTCGGTCTGAGCGGGCGTTACGCGGTGGATGGGCGGGTGTCGTCGTGGTTCATGGTGGCGGGCTACGGTCTCTATTCGCTCGGCGAACTGCTCGTGTCGGGCCTCGGCCTCGCGATGATCGCGCGCTACGTCCCGGCGCGCATGAGCGGCTTCATGATGGGCGCGTATTTCGTCGCGACGGGCGTGTCGCAGTATCTCGGCAGCGTCGTCGCCAATTTTGCGCGCATGCCGTCCGGCAACCTCGAACCGGTGCAATCGCTGCCGCTCTATACGCATCTCTTTTTCGGGCTCGGCTGGCTGGCCGCGGGCGGCGCGGCGGTCGCGATGGCGCTCCTGCCGGTGCTCGGCAGACTGTCGCGGGCGCATCAGCAGGCGGTGGAGCAGGCCGTCAACGCCGCCGCAAACGAACGCGCGACGCCGGCGGCAACGTTGAGTACAAACAACGTTTGACTTCGGGGAATGCTTCCGTCTATAATTTAATTCTTCAGACGCGGGGTGGAGCAGTCTGGCAGCTCGTCGGGCTCATAACCCGAAGGTCGTAGGTTCAAATCCTACCCCCGCAACCAGTTTCAAAAAGCGAAGAGCCCGGTTCAGCCGGGCTCTTCGCTTTTGTGCGTTCGTTTCTTCTTCGTTCTCAATGGCGCAGGTCCGGCAGCGAAAAAGCGCGACCGCGCATCCGACCGAAAATTTCCTTCCCAAGCACGAAAAGCCTGCATGAGCTTTGTGCTCATGCAGGCTTTGTGCGATCTTGCCAGCTTTAATCGATTGGGGCGCTACGATGATGCGCGAATCCGCGAGCTTTCACGCGACCTGCGCGTGAAACCGCGACCCGATCGATCTCAGGTTGCGATGCCGATCTTGCCTAAGCAGACGAGGGCGCGATGCCCTGCGTCGATCAATAGAACTTCTTCGGCAGTTGCGCGCGACGGATCTGCTTGCGCAGACGAGCGACAGCAGCAGCTTTCTTGCGCTTGCGCTCGGTGGTGGGCTTTTCATAAGCCATGCGCGACTTGAGCTCTTGAATCAGGCCCGTGCGTTCGACGGTACGGCGAAAACGACGCATGGCGACGTCGAAAGGCTCGTTCTCTTTCAACAGTACTTTAGTCATTGAAATCTCGGTTGATCTGGCCCTGCCAGAATTTAGGGCAAAACGCAATTGTACACTTTTTGAGCGTGACCCTGCACGCACTTTGTACGAAAGCATGCATATGCGGACGTTGGAATCACATCGTAGGTCGTTGAATCGAGACGACAATCCCGGAATACCCGCGCTCAGAATCCGCGCGAGCGAGGAGGCCTTCGATCGGGCTCGGCTCGGCGCGCGTCCGGCTGCTCGATCGTCACGTCGGACAGGGCGAGCGCGACGCACGGCAGAATCCAGCGTTCGGCTTTTTCCTCCGCGGTGAGTCCCGGCCATTCCACGCGATACGCGATCTCGCCTTCGACGATCCGGCAGATGCACGCACGGCAGGTGCCGTTGCGGCACGATCGCGGCAGCGACAGATTCGCCCGCAGCGCGGCTTCGAGCAGCGTCTCGCCGCCTTTCACCGCGACGAAGTGTCCGGCAGGCTCGATGACCATCGCGAAGGCGCGCGGCTCGTCGTCATTCACGCCTGTACCTCGACGTTCGCGCGGCCGTTGGTGAGATCGCGCAATTCGGCGGCGGCCGGCTCGCGCGCGATCGCGGCCATCCGCACGACGAGGCGCACGGTCATCCCATATTCGCTTTGCACGAGTTCGGCGTCGTGCTGCTCGATCCATCGGCGCACGCGCGCTTCGTCGGCATAGTCGATGTCGATGCCGATCAGCCCGCGCTCGATGCGCTCGACGCGCTCGGCCAACTGCATCGCGCTTGCGATCGCATCTGTGTAGGCGCGCACGAGGCCGCCCGCGCCGAGCTTGATGCCGCCGTAATAGCGCACGACCGCGGCCAGCACGCCATCGACTTCGTGATGCCGCAGCACTTCGAGAATCGGCCGTCCGGCGGTGCCGGAAGGCTCGCCGTCGTCGGACATGCCCGACTGGCCGCCCGCGAGCAGCGCCCAGCAGACATGCGTCGCGCCCGGATGCTCGGCGCGCAGACGCTCGAGCTCGCGCATGGCTTCGTCGCGATCCGCGACGGGTATCGCGAGCGCGATGAAGCGGCTCTTGCGGATGTCGATTTCAGCGCTGACGGAAGCGGCGAGAGTGTACGTTGGCAAAGCGGAAAACGCGCGGGAGGCAAATATCGAATCATAGCCGCTCGACGCGGCCGGTCATGCCGCAACGTCCGAGCCGTCTTTCAGCGCGCGCTGCATGAGCACTGTATCGACCCATCGTCCGTGCTTGAAGCCGACGTCGCGCAGCACGCCGACATGTTCGAACCCGAGCCGCGCATGCAGCGCGATCGAGCCGGCGTTGCCGCTGTTGCCGATCACTGCGATCATCTGCCGCCACGGTCCGCGCTCGCATCGTTCGATGAGCGCCGTGAGCAGCGCGAGGCCGACGCCGCGGCGACCGAAACCATCGGCGACGTAGACCGAATCTTCGATCGTATGCCGGTAAGCCGAGCGCGGCCGGTATGCCGACGCATACGCATAGCCCGCCAGCCGTCCGTCCAGCTCCGCGACGAGATACGGCAAGCCCGCCGCCGCGATGGCCGCGTGACGCGCGCGCATGTCGTCGACCGACGGCGCGATCTCTTCGAAAGTCGCGAGCGCGTTTTCGACGTAGTGCGAGTAAATGCGCGCGATGGCGTCGAAGTCGCCTTGCGCGGCGTCGCGCACGAGCGGTCGGGAGGAAACGTCGGAGGCCATGTCTGTCGTTCGATGCAAGGAAAACGCGGTTTCTGGTCTGGCCATTTTCGCACGGTGCATCGGCGGCAAAAAAAGCTTGCGCGGGCCGTGCGGAAGACCACCAAAAGGCAGCGTTTTCGGGCAAAGAAAACGTTGAATCGAGCGATGCGCGACCCCTACACTAAGTCGTTTGTCCGAGACTCGGGCGCGGCGCAACGCACGCCGGCCACGTCGGACAGGAAATACACAACGCGCGCGCGACAGTCTTTGTGCCGCGGTCCATAAGACGCAATGAACAAAATTCAACGTGGGGCGCTGGCGGCGCTTCTGATCGTCATCGTGGGAATCGCGGCGCTGGCGCCGGCGGGGATCGGTTTTTTGTTCGCGCAGCGCAGTCAGCGGCATGACGAGACCGCGCGCCTGAACACGGTCGCGGCCGCCGCGCTCTTTCGCGCCGAAGATGTCACGCGGCGGCTGTCGGGCGCGCTCGGGGAAATCGGCAAAGTGGCGGCCGTGCCGTGTTCGACGCCGTATCTGCAGGAGTTGCGACGCATCGCGCTCACGCACGAGCAGGTGCGCGACGCCGGCGCTTACGATCGCGACGGCCGCTGGCAATGTTCGTCGCTCCTGGGCGCGGTGTCGGCGGGCGTGCTCGACGGCCTCACGCTGCCGCCGCCCGACTGGCGCTCGCGCGACGGCGTGATGGCGTGGTACGGGCTGTCGCGTCTGCCGGGCGGCAAGTCTTCGCTCGTGATGGGGCGCAACGGCTTCTACGTCGCCGCCGATCCATCGCTTTACGTCGACACGCTCGACGCGAACGACGAGGTCGCGAGCGGCGTCGCCGTCATCAACACGGAAGTGAGCCGCGTGATCGCGACCACGCCCGCCACCGACGCCAACGCGATCCTCGCCGTCTATCGCACCGAGCCGCCCGTGCGCGACGACTCGCCGTACGTCGTGCGCCGTTCCGTGTCGATGCCGCTCGCGGTCGTCGTGAGCGCGCCGCATCAGACGCTGCGCCAGCGCCTGCGCACGCTGCCGTGGGGCTGGCTGCTCGGCGGCGTCGTGGTCGGGCTCGCGCTCGCGAGCTGGGCGGCGTTCTTCTTCGTGCGACGGCTCTCGCCGCGCGGCCAGTTGAGCGATGCGGTGCGGCGGCACCAGTTCATCGTCGCGTATCAGCCGATCGTCGATCTCGCCACGCGGCGCTGCGTCGGCGCGGAGGCGCTCGTGCGCTGGAAGTATCACGATCGCATCGTGCGGCCCGATCATTTCATCCCGCTCGCGGAGCATCAGGGGCTGATCCAGGCGATCACCGATCAGGTGCTCGACACGATCCTGCTCGAACTCGGCGACTTTCTTAAGCGCTACCCGGAGTACTACGTGTCGGTGAATCTGTCCGCGCCGGATCTCACCACGCATCGCTTTCTCGACGTGCTCGGCCCCGCGATCGCGCAGCAGGGCGTGCGGCCGGAGCAGATTCACATCGAGGCCACCGAGCGCAGCTTTCTCGACGCCGATGCCGCCAAGGAAGTCATCGGCGCGTTTCGCGAAGCGGGCCATGCCGTCTATCTCGACGATTTCGGCACCGGTTATTCGAGCCTCTCGCACTTGCAAAACTTTCGCATCGACGGCCTGAAGATCGACAAGTCGTTCGTCGATACCGTCGGGCAGGACGCGGCGTCGAGCAGCGTCGCGTCGCACATCATCGACATGGCCGCGACGCTCGACGTGCAGGTGATCGCCGAAGGCATCGAGCGTGAGGAACAGGCTGCGTATCTGCTCGCGCGCGGCGCGCGGTTCGGGCAGGGCTGGCTGTTTTCGGCGCCGCTCACGGCCGCGGAATTCATCCGCTACGCGGGCAAGACGCGCGCCGCTTGATCGGCCTCGATTCGTCCTTATCTACGATGTTTCCTGACGAGGCCCGATCATGACCACTCCGATGAACGACCCGACCGCCACCGCTTTCCTGCGCGACGTGCGGCATCCGCTGCTCGTGCTTCATCGCAGCGTGCTTGCGCATTTGCGCGCGCGCCACGAGGCCGAGTTCGGGCCGACGTCGCCGGGCGAATTCCTGCAGATCGTGATCAACGGATCGGCGTATCGCTGGCTTACGCCGTTCTCGACGCTCATCGCCGCCATCGACGACGTCCTCGACGACGAGGAAGCCACCGCCGACGCGCGCATCGCGCACGCGCAAGCCGTCATCGACATGTTCAGCGCCGGCACGCGCGACCCGGCATTCGCCGAGCAATTCCTGCCTTTGCTGCAGGACAGCCCGGAGATCGCCGTGGCGAACGGGCAGGTCGCGCAACGCGTGCGGGACGTCGCGCGCGCGTAAATGGCGTGATCGACGGGCGCGCGGTCTATCGAAAATGCGACCTGAAAACCGCAATTTCCGGATTCCGCGCGCATCGGGGTTTTCCTGTCTGTCGCGTGCGAACAGCGTTGCGCGGCGGGCCCGTGGCCGCGTGACGGCTCACCGCGTCGTCGTGCTGCATCGCAGCAAAGACGTTTCATCACAATTGAGCGATTAATTTTCGCTTGCGAGTATCGCCGCCAATCGCCGGAGCGCTCGTAGTCGCGCTCCGCTTCTTTCAACGAAGACGATGGAGGCGACTCTTGATCCTGTACGGCTTCGGCCCGCTCCTCTGGGCGGGCGCCAAAGAGACGCTCGCGCTCGCGGTGCTGTCTCTCGCGGTATCGGTGCTGCTCGGCTTGGCCGGCGCATCCGCGAAACTTTCGCGTCACGCGCCTTTGCGCGCCGTCGCGACCGCGTACACGACGCTCATCCGCTCGGTTCCCGACCTCGTGTTGATGCTGCTGCTCTTCTACAGCATTCAGATCGCGATCAACAATGTCACCGATGCCTTCGGCTGGAGTCAGTTCGACATCGATCCGTTCACGGCCGGCGTGCTCACGCTCGGCTTCATCTACGGCGCGTATTTCACCGAGACGTTTCGCGGCGCGTTTCTGGCGGTGCCGCGCGGGCAACTCGAAGCGGGCAGTGCGTACGGCATGAGCGGCATGCGCGTGTTCGGCCGCATTCTCTTTCCGCAGATGATGCGTTTCGCGCTGCCGGGCATCGGCAACAACTGGCAGGTGCTCGTGAAGGCGACGGCGCTCGTGTCGATCATCGGTCTCGCGGATGTCGTCAAGGCGGCGCAGGACGCGGGCAAGAGCACGTTCAACATGTTCTTCTTCATCCTGATCGCGGCGCTGATCTATCTCGCGATCACGAGCGCATCGAACCTCGTGTTGATGGCGCTCGAGCGCCGCTATTCGATCGGCGTGCGGCACGCCGAACTCTGACTCCTGCCAGCGAGCAAAAAGCCATGATCCAGATCTTCGCCGAATGGTGGCGTCCGTTCCTGTATTCCGACGGCATGCGCGCGTCGGGCCTCGTCGTCACGTTGTGGCTGCTCGCGGCGTCGATCGCGCTCGGCTTCTGCGCGGCGGTGCCGCTCGCCTGCGCGCGCGTATCGCGCAACCGCTGGCTTTCGACGCCCGTGCGCCTCTACACGTACGTGTTTCGCGGCACGCCGCTTTACGTGCAACTGCTGCTGCTCTACACCGGCATGTACAGCCTGGAATTCGTGCGCACGCAGTCCTTGCTCGAAGCGTTTTTCAAAAGCGGCTTCAATTGCGCGATCCTCGCGTTCGCGCTCAACACCTGCGCCTATACCACCGAAATCTTCGCCGGCGCGATTCGCGGCATCGCGCACGGCGAAGTGGAAGCGGCGCGCGCTTACGGCATGAGCACCTTCACGATGTATCGCCGCATCATCCTGCCGTCCGCGCTGCGGCGCGCCTTGCCTTTGTACAGCAACGAAGTGATCCTGATGCTGCACGCGACGACCGTCGCCTTCACCGCGACCGTGCCGGACATCCTGAAGGTCGCGCGCGATGCGAATTCGGCGACCTATCAGTCGTTCGAATCGTTCGGCATCGCGGCGCTGCTGTATGTCGCGATCTCGTTCGCGCTCGTCGCGGCATTCCGGCGCGCCGAGCGGCGCTGGCTCGCGTATCTGCGGCCGGCGGGCGCGGTGCGCGCTGTGCGTCATTAACGAGCGGTAAAATTCGAAGCCATGCGTCACACCCTGTCATCACCCGAGGAGAAAGCGTTGCAGCCAACCGCCAAAGACGTCGCGACCAAGCTCGTCGCCGAGGACATTCACAAGCGCTACGGCGACAACGAAGTGCTGAAGGGCGTCTCGCTCGCGGCCAAAGCGGGCGATGTGATCAGCATCATCGGCGCGAGCGGCTCGGGCAAGAGCACGTTTCTGCGCTGCATCAACTTCCTGGAGCGGCCGAACGCGGGGCAGATCATCGTCGATGGCGAAGCCGTTCGCACCAAGACCGATAAATCCGGCAATCTCGAAGTCGCGGATCACAAGCAGTTGCAGCGCGTACGCACGAAGCTCGCGATGGTCTTCCAGCACTTCAACCTGTGGTCGCACATGACGGCCATCGAGAACGTGATGGAAGCGCCGCTGCATGTGCTCGGCATATCGAAGAAGGAAGCCGAGGATCGTGCGCGCGAATATCTCGAGAAAGTGGGCCTGCCGCCGCGCGTCGAGAAGCAGTATCCGTCGCATCTGTCGGGCGGTCAGCAGCAGCGCGTCGCGATTGCGCGCGCGCTCGCGATGCATCCGGATGTCATGCTCTTCGACGAACCCACGTCCGCGCTCGATCCCGAGCTCGTCGGCGAAGTGCTGAAGGTGATGCAGCGTCTCGCCGAAGAAGGCCGCACGATGATCGTCGTCACGCATGAAATGGGCTTCGCGCGCAACGTGTCGAATCACGTCATGTTCCTGCATCAGGGGCGCACGGAAGAAGAGGGCGCGCCGTCCGAAGTGCTGAGCGCGCCGAAGAGCGAGCGTCTGCGCCAGTTCCTGTCGGGCAGCCTCAAGTAACGTGACGCTGCAAGTTGCGATCGTCGCGCTGCCGCCGGTGTCGATGAGCGGCATTGGGCCGATCATCGACAGTCTTTCGCTCGCCAATGAAATCGACGGGCATCGTCTCTACGAATGGCGCATCTGTTCGTGGGACGGCCGTCCGGTGCCGCTTTCGGGCGGCGCACAGCTTCCCGCCGATTGCGCGTTCAACGACGCCGTGCGTTGCGACTGGCTCATCGTCGTGTCGGAGCGCTATCAGCAGTTCGCCGATTACCGGCTCTTTCTCGCGAGCCTCGCGCGCGTCGCGCCGCGTACGCCGCTCGTTTCCGGCATTCATCACGGCGTATGGTGGCTCGCGATGGCCGGGCAGCTTTCGCAATATCGGGTCGCGGTGAACTGGGAAACGTATCAGCAGTTCACCGAGCAGTTCGAGCGCGCGATCGTCAGCCAGCAGATTTTCGAAATCGACCGCGATCGCGCTACTTGTTCCGGCGGGCAAGCGGCCATCGATTTCATGCTCGCGATGATCGCGCGCGATCACGGCCCGGACCTCGCGGAGCGCATCGCGGATTCGCTCGGCATCGGCACCTTGCGCGCGGGCACGGAGCGTCAGCGCATTCCGTTCGTCACGGCGCCGGGCGAGCGGCATCCGCGCCTGAACGACGCGCTTCAACTGATGGAAGCGAATATCGAAGACCCGCTCGCCACCGATGAAATCGCGAATCTCGTCGGCATTTCGCGCCGGCAGCTTGAGCGGCTCTTTCGTCAGTATCTCGGCGCGATGCCGTCGAAGTATTACCTCAATCTGCGTCTCACGAAGGCGCGCACGCAACTGCAGCGCACGAGCAAATCGGTGGTGCAGATCAGTCTCGCGTGCGGGTTTTCATCGGCGGCGCATTTTTCCAATGCGTATCGCGACCGATTCGGCGTGACGCCGCGCGAGGAGCGCCGTAACTGGATCGAAAAGCAGCGCGGCGGCGCGATCGACGAACCGCGCGGCGGCGCGCTGATCGAGCCGCCCGGCGCGGCATAGAAGCTGCACGGTATCTGCGGAGAAGCTCATCGAAGCATGTCGCGAACGCGCAAGACGGAACGCGGGCGATTGCCTAATATCGACGTAATGCTCAAACCGAGGAGTGGCTCATGACCGACATCAATGTGAATCGCGGTACGTTCGACGAAGTAATGGTTCCGGTGTTCGCGCCGGCCAATTTCGTGCCCGACCGGGGCCGCGGCTCGCGCGTCTGGGACACCGAAGGCCGCGATTATGTCGATTTCGCCGGCGGCATCGCGGTGACGGCGCTGGGCCACGGTCATCCGGAACTGCTGAAAGTGCTGCACGAGCAGGGCGAGAAGCTCTGGCACATCGGCAACGGTTACACGAACGCGCCGGTGTTGCGCCTCGCGAAACGCCTGACCGATCTCACCTTCGCCGACCGCGCGTTCTTCGCGAATTCGGGGGCGGAAGCCAACGAAGCGGCGCTGAAGCTCGCGCGCCGTTACGCAATCGACAATCACGGCGACGACAAGATCGAAATCATCTCGTTCACGCAGTCGTTCCACGGGCGCACGTTCTTCACGGTGAGCGTCGGCGGACAGCCGAAGTATGCGGAAGGCTTCGGTCCGCAGCCGGCGGGCATCCGTCATCTGCCGTACAACGATTTGCCGAAGGCGCTGGAAGCCATCGGGCCGAAGACGTGCGCGGTCATCGTCGAGCCGGTGCAAGGCGAAGGCGGCGTGCTGCCCGCCGATCCCGCGTTTTTGAAGGGCTTGCGCGAAGCC
Source organism: Caballeronia sp. LZ008 (assembly GCF_031451435.1). Classification (NCBI taxonomy): domain Bacteria; kingdom Pseudomonadati; phylum Pseudomonadota; class Betaproteobacteria; order Burkholderiales; family Burkholderiaceae; genus Caballeronia; species Caballeronia sp. LZ008. The sequence goes on from NZ_JARUXK010000001.1 coordinate 1,062,123, forward strand.
TGCGACAAGCACGGCGCGCTGCTGATTTTCGATGAAGTGCAGACCGGCGTCGGCCGCACCGGCACGTTTTACGCGTACATGCAGTACGGCGTGACGCCGGACATCCTGACGAGCGCGAAGGCGCTGGGCAACGGCTTTCCGATCGGCGTGATGCTGACCACGAACGACATCGCCGCGCACTTCAAGGTCGGCGTGCACGGCACGACTTACGGCGGCAATCCGCTCGGCGCGTCGATCGCGGAGAAAGTCGTCGAACTCATCAGCGATCCGAAGCTGCTCGAAGGTGTCGCCGAACGCAGCAAAGCGATCAAGGCGCATCTGGCGCGCATCAACGAGCGCTTCGGCATGTTCAGCGAGATACGCGGACGCGGCCTGCTGATCGGCGCGGAACTGAACGACAGCTACAAAGACCGCGCGAAGGACGTGCTCAACGCGGCGGCCGCGAACGGCGTCATCATGCTGATCGCGGGGCCGAACGTGCTGCGCTTCGCGCCGTCGCTCATCATGCCGATGGCCGATCTCGACGAAGGCTTCGCGCGCATCGAAAAGGCGATCGAGCAGGTCGTCGGCACGGTTGCGGTCAAGTGACCAACGGAATCCGATGATGCTCTTCGTCCGCCCCGCAAGACTCTCCGATCTCGACGAACTCGAACGCATGGCGCGCGCCGCGCTGCCCGTGCTGCACTCGTTGCCGCGCGACCGGCGCGCGCTCGAAACGCGCGTCGCGCTCTCGGAAGACTCGTTTCGCGCCGAAGTGGAATTTCCCGGCGAGGAGTTCTATCTCTTCGTGCTCGAAGACTCGCAGACAGGCAAGTTGCTCGGCACGTCGAGCATCGTCGCGTCGGCGGGGTATTCCGAGCCGTTCTACGCGTTTCGCAACGATGCGCTGATTCACGCCTCGCGCGAACTCAAGGTAAACCGAAAAATCCACGCGCTCACGATGTCGCACGAACTGACGGGCAAGAGCCGTCTGACGGGCTTTTATATCGATCCGTCGTTGCGCGACGAAGCGAACGAAGCGGCCGCGCATCTCTTGTCGCGCGCACGCATGATCTACATCGCGGCGAATCGCAAGCGCTTCTCCAGCGAAGTCTTCTCGCTGATGCTGGGCGTCACCGACGAATCAGGCGCGTCGCCGTTCTGGGACGCGGTCGGACGCAAGTTCTTCGGCCGCGACTTCGAACAGGTCGAATCGGAATCGGGCGGACGCAGCCGCACGTTCATCGCGGAAGTGATGCCGAGCTATCCGCTCTATGTGCCGCTGCTGCCCGGCGATGCGCAGCGCGTGCTCGGCGAGCCGAACGAAAGCACGCTGCTCGCCTACGACATTCATCTCGAGGAAGGCTTCGAGCCGGATCGTTACGTCGATATTTTCGATGCCGGTCCGGTGCTGACGATCGCCGTCGACAAAAGCGCGTCGGCGAGTTCGGGCGAATTGCGCGCCGTGCGCGATGCCGCCGTCGAAAGCGGCGCGCCGTATCTCGTCGCGGCGGGCGGCGCGCATGCGTTCCGTTGCATCGTCGCGGGACTCGCGGGCACGCGCGCGGACGGCGCCGAATTGACCGCACAGGCGCGCGATGCGCTCGGCGTCGAAGACAAGGACACGGTGCGTTGCGTGCCGTTGCATCAGGCATCGGGAGAATTGCAATGATCGTCGTGCGATGCACGCAGCCGGGCGATGTCGACGCGCTCGTCGCGCTCGCCCAGGAAACGGGCCCGGGCCTCACCACGTTCAAGCCGGATCGCGGCGCGCTCGCGGCACGCGTCGAACGCGCGCGCCGCACGCTGACCGGTGAAGCGCAAGCCTTCGAAGCAGGCTATTTCTTCGTGATGGAAGACACCGCGACCGGCGATGTCGCGGGCGTGTGCGGCATCGAAACGGAAGTCGGGCTGGAGCAGCCGTTCTACAACTATCGCGTATCGACGGTCGTGCACGCGAGCCAGGACATGCGCGTGTGGACACGCATGTCGCTGCTCAATATCTCGCACGATCTGACGGGTTATGCGGAAGTCTGTTCGCTCTTTCTCAGCCCGCGCTATCGCACGGCGGGCGTGGGCGGCCTGTTGTCGCGCTCGCGCTTCATGTTCATCGCGCAGTTCGCGGATCGCTTTCCGCAGCGTTTGTGCGCGGAATTGCGCGGCCACTTCGACGAAAACGGCGAGTCGCCGTTCTGGAACGCGGTCGGCTCGCATTTCTATCAGATCGATTTCAACGAAGCGGATTATCTGAGCTCGCACGGCAAGAAGTCGTTCGTCGCCGAACTGATGCCGCGCTATCCGGTGTATCTGGACTTGCTGCCGGAGACCGCGCAACAGGCGGTCGGCGTCACGCACAGGGACACCGCGCCCGCACGCAAGATGCTCGAGGCGGAAGGGCTGCGTTACGAGAATCACGTCGATATCTTCGATGCCGGTCCGGTGCTCGAATGCCACATCGCGGACTTGCGCACGGTGCGCGAGAGCGTGATCGCGCGCGTGCGTATCGGCGATCGAAGCGACACGGGCAGCGATGCCAAAAGCCTCGTATCGAACACCTTGCTCGAAGATTTCCGCTGCGGCGCGACGACGGGCGCGGTCGAGGACGGCGCGTTCCTGCTGACGGCGGAAGAAGCCGCGGCGTTGCGCGTGAAGGAAGGCGATCAGGTGCGCGTGCTGACTTCTCATCCGCGCGCCAAGTAAATGAGACACGACATGGATATTTCGAACCAGTTGTATATCGGCGGTGAGTGGCAGGACGGCAAGGGCGCGGCGTTTGCATCGCGCAATCCCGGCACCGATCAAACCGTGTGGCAGGGCAAGAGCGCATCCGCGCAAGACGTGGATCGCGCGGTGTCGTCGGCGCGGCGCGCGTTCGCGTCGTGGTCGGCGCTGTCGTTCGACGAGCGCGTCGCGGTCGCCAAACGCTTCGCCGCCTTGCTCAACGAGAACAAGGAAGCGCTCGCAAACGCGATCGGCCGCGAAACCGGCAAGCCGCTGTGGGAAGCGCGCACGGAAGTGGCGTCGATGGCCGCGAAGGTCGATATCTCCGTGCAGGCGTATCACGAGCGCACCGGCGAAAAGCGCGCGCCGATGGCCGATGGCGTCGCGGTGCTGCGGCATCGTCCGCATGGCGTCGTCGCCGTGTTCGGGCCGTACAACTTTCCGGGGCATCTGCCGAACGGACATATCGTGCCGGCGCTCATCGCGGGCAATACGGTCGTGTTCAAGCCGTCCGAACTCGCGCCCGGCGTCGCGGCCGCAACCGTCGCGCTGTGGATTCAGGCTGGCTTGCCCGAAGGCGTGCTCAATCTCGTGCAAGGCGAAAAGGACACGGGCGTCGCGCTTGCGAATCATCGGCAGATCGACGGGCTTTTCTTCACCGGCAGCTCGGATACCGGCACGCTCTTGCACAAGCAGTTCGGCGGACGTCCCGAAATCGTGCTCGCACTGGAGATGGGCGGCAACAATCCGCTCGTCGTCGCGAACGTCGAGGATGTCGATGCCGCCGTGCATCACGCGATTCAATCGGCGTTTCTGTCGGCGGGCCAGCGCTGCACCTGCGCACGCCGTCTCTTCGTCCCCGACGATGCCGTCGGCGAGCGCTTCATGCAGCGCTTCATCGAAGTGAGCGCGAACATTCGCGTCGGGAAATACGACGATGAGCCGCAGCCGTACATGGGCGCCGTGATCTCGGCGCGCGCGGCGGCGCGTCTCGTCGATGCGCAGACGCGTCTGATCGAAGCCGGCGCGAAGCCCGCGCTCGAAATGAAGCAGCGCGCGGCGCATCTCGGCTTTGTCTCGCCCGCGATCCTGGACGTGACGAACGCGCGCGACGTCCCCGACGAAGAGCACTTCGGCCCGATGGTGCAGGTCACGCGCTACAAGACGTTCGACGAAGCCATCGAGCGCGCGAACGACACCGCTTACGGCTTGTCCGCGGGCCTGCTCGCCGACGACGAATCCGCGTGGAAGCATTTCCAGCGCACGATCCGCGCGGGCATCGTCAACTGGAACCGGCCGACCAACGGCGCATCGTCGGCGGCGCCGTTCGGCGGCATCGGACGTTCGGGCAATCAGCGGCCGAGCGCGTACTACGCGGCGGACTATTGCTCGTATCCGATGGCCTCGGTGGAAAGCGCGCAATTGCAGATGCCGGCGAGCGTATCGCCGGGACTTACGTTCTAAGCGGCGGAAATGAACATGCTTGCAACCGAAGCGAATTTCGACGGGCTCGTCGGCCCGACGCACAACTACGCGGGACTCTCGTTCGGCAACGTCGCGTCGCGCAACAACGAGAAGTCGGTGGCCAATCCGAAGGCCGCCGCGAAGCAGGGCTTGCGCAAGATGAAGCGGCTCGCCGATCTCGGCTTTCGGCAGGGCGTGTTGCCGCCGCTCGAACGCCCGTCGATCAGGCTGTTGCGCGCCGTCGGCTTTTCCGGCGACGACGCCAGCGTGATCGCCCGCGCCGCGCGTGAAGCGCCGGAACTGCTGGCGGCGGCGAGCTCCGCATCGGCGATGTGGACCGCGAATGCGGCGACCGTGAGTCCGTCCGCGGATACGGAAGACGGGCGCGTCCACTTCACGCCGGCGAATCTCGCGGCCAAGCTGCATCGCGCGATCGAGCATGGCGAAACGCGCCGCTCGCTTGGCGCGATCTTCGCCGACGAAGCGCGCTTTCGCATTCATCACGCGCTGCCCGGCACGCCCGCGCTCGGCGACGAAGGCGCGGCGAACCATACGCGTTTTGCGCGCGAGTACGGCGAGAAGGGCGTCGAGTTCTTCGTGTACGGGCGCAGCGAGTACGGCCAGGGTTCGCAGCCGCAGCGCTATCCCGCGCGTCAGACGCTCGAAGCGAGCCGCGCGGTCGCGCGCCTGCACGGTTTATCCGCCGATGCGACCGTGTTCGCGCAGCAATCGCCCGATGTGATCGATGCGGGCGTGTTCCACAACGACGTCATCGCGGTCGGCAATCGCACGACGCTCTTTTGCCATGAGCGCGCGTTCGTCGATCAGCACAAGGTCTACGACGAGCTACGCGAGAAGCTCGGCGCGCAAGGCACGCCGTTTCACGCGCTCGAAGTGCCGGACAGCGAAGTCAGCGTCGAGGATGCGGTTTCGTCGTATCTCTTCAATAGCCAGTTGTTGTCGCGCGAGGACGGCAGGCAAGTGCTCGTCGTGCCGCAGGAATGCCGCGAGAACGCGCGCGTGGCGGCGTATCTCGATTCCCTCGGCGGCCGCAAGACGCCGATCGACGAAGTGCTCGTCTTCGATCTGCGCGAAAGCATGAAGAACGGCGGCGGGCCGGCTTGTTTGCGTCTGCGCGTCGTGCTGAACGACGCCGAGCGCGCCGCGGTGAACCCGCGCGTGTGGATGAACGACGCGCTTTTCACGCAACTCGACGCGTGGATCGACAGGCATTACCGCGATCGCCTCGCGCCCGCCGATCTCGCCGATCCGAAACTGCTCGCCGAATCGCGCGGCGCGCTCGACGAACTGACGACCATCCTCGGACTCGGTGCCATCTATGACTTTCAGCGCTGATTCGTCCTTGCTCGAAGACTTCCTCGCCTTCACGCTCAACGGCGGGCGCCCTTCCGTCGCACAGGGCGTCGCGCCTTCGGGCGTGCGCTGGACCTGGCAGGGCGAGGGCGTGTTGCTGCTGGAACCCGCGACAGAACCGACGCATAGCGTGCTCGCGTCGGCGGGCATTCACGGCGACGAAACCGCGCCGATCGAAATGCTGTGCTCGCTTGTCGCGGATATCGCGAACGGCCGCGCGCCGCTCGTCGCGCGCATGCTCGTGATCCTCGGCAACATCGACGCGATGCGTGCCGCCGACCGCTATCTCGACGACGACCTGAATCGCCTGTTCAGCGGCCGTCATGCGGATTTGCGCGACAGCCGCGAAGCACCGCGCGCCGCTGAACTGGAAGACGCCGCGTTGAAGTTCTTCGATGGCGTCACGCATCGGAAATGGCACATCGACATGCATACGGCGATTCGCGCGTCGGTGTTCGAGCAGTTCGCGTTACTGCCGCACACCGGCGCGCCGCTCGCCCGCGCGATGTTCGACTGGCTGCGCGATGCGCGTCTGCAGGCGGTGCTCCTGCATCGCGAGAAGGGCAACACGTTCACGCACTTCACTGCGCAGCACGCGGGGGCGCTCGCCTGCACGCTCGAACTCGGCAAGGTGCGCCCGTTCGGTCAGAACGATCTCGCGCGTTTTGCCGCATCGGATGCGGCGTTGCGTCGCCTGATTGCGGGCGAGGCGGCGAAGGAAAGCGCGCCGCTGCGCGTGTTCACGGTCGTCGCGCAAATCGACAAGCAGAGCGAGCAATTCGTGCTGAACGTGGCGAGCGACGTGCCCAACTTCACCGCGTTCGCCGCCGGCACCGAGCTCGCGCGCGACGGCGATTATCGTTATCGCGTGTCGCACGACGAAGAGCGCATCGTGTTTCCGAATCCGAAGGTCAAGCCGGGCCTGCGCGCCGGCTTGATGGTCGTCGATACGACCGATTCGACGCTCGCCTCTCTCGATTGACCGGCAACGGTTCATCGATTCACTTCCCGATGTTTATCCGACGCACCGCGGGTGCGCGCTACAATCGCGCCCCGGTGTCGGATCATCACACCTGTATCGAACCGCAATGGAAGGAGATGGAAGTTGAAGAAATCGCATCTGATCGGTCGCAAGCTCGCCGCGCTGGCGGTGCTGGGCGCCGCCGTCGTCGCGTCGAACGCGCAAGCGGCCGATGACATGAAGCAACTGCGCTTCGGCGTCGAAGCGTCTTACGCCCCGTTCGAATCGAAGTCGCCGAGCGGCGAGCTGCAGGGCTTCGATATCGACATCGGCAACGCGGTGTGCGCGAAGCTGAAGATGAAGTGCGTGTGGGTCGAGAATTCGTTCGACGGTCTCATTCCCGCGTTGCAGGCGCGCAAGTTCGACGGCATCAACTCGGACATGACGATCACCGACAAGCGCAAGCTCGCCATCGACTTCACCGATCCGATCTACACGATCCCGAATCAGCTGATCGCGAAGAAGGGCAGCGCGATTCAGCCCACGGTCGAGGGTTTGAAGGGCAAACGCGTCGGCGTGCTCCAGGGCTCGATCCAGGAAACCTACGCGAAGGCGAAGTGGGCGACGGCGGGCATCGATGTCGAGTCGTATCAGGCGCAGGACCAGATTTATGCCGATCTGGCGTCGGGCCGTCTCGATGCGGCGTTCCAGGATGCCGAAGCGGCGTCGAAGGGCTTTCTGAAGCAGCCGCAGGGCGCGGGCTTTGCGTTCGCTGGCCCGGCCGTGGCGGATGACAAGCTGCTGGGTTCGGGCGTCGGCTTCGGCGTGCGCAAGAACGACAAGGCGCTCAAAGATGCGCTCAATCGCGCGCTGAAGGAGCTGAAGGACGACGGGACGATCGATCGCTTCGCGCAGAAGTATTTCGATGTGAAGGTGGTGTTGAAGTAAGGCTTCGGTTTGCCGGATGTGAGAAGCCCGCTTCGGGAGTGGTCCCGGGAGCGGGCTTTTTTTAGGTCACATCGACGGCGTGACGATCACCGTCGCCGTCGTCCCCGCACTCAGCAGCACCCCATCCGGCACTTCATCGATATGCACGCGCACCGGCACGCGCTGCGCGAGCCGCACCCAGTTGAACGTCGGGTTCACGTCGGCGAGCAGCTCGCGGCTTTGCGGATTGTCGCGATCATAGATGCCGCGCGAAATGCTCTCGACGTGCCCCTTCAGCTCGCCGCCGCTCATCAGGCGAATCGATGCCTTGTCGCCGACACGCACATGCGGCAGCTTCGTTTCCTCGAAGTATCCATAGACCCAGAATGAATGACTGTCGACGATCGCGAGCTTGGCGGCGCCCGCCGTCGCGTAGTCGCCGCGAAACACGTTCAGGTTGGTGACGTAGCCGTCGACCGGCGAGAACACTTTGGTGCGTTCGAGGTTGAGCTTCGCGGCATCGAGCGCGGCCTGCGCCTGCTGCAACTGCGCTTCGGCGGTCGATGCGGTCTGCATCGCGTTTTCGCGCGCTTCCTTCGATACGACGAGGCTGTCCATGTCGGCGCGGCGCGCGGCGTCCGCACGGCGCATGCGCAATTCGGCCGCGCGCGCGGTGACGTTCGCCTGCGCCTGCTCGACCGCGATCCGGTAATGCGACGGATCGATCTCCATCAGCAGATCGCCCTTCTTCACGAACTGATTGTCACGAACCGGCAACTGCACGACCGCGCCCGACACGTCCGGCGCCACGTTGACGACATCCGCGCGCACGCGGCCATCGCGCGTCCACGGCTCGTCCATGTAATGCACCCACAGCACGCGCCCGATGACGAGCGCGACCGCGAAAATGGCGATCGTCAAAACCAGCCCGATGATTTTCCTGAGAATCATGATGCGAACTCTTTTTCAGCTTGTATGAAGGTGATGTCGATTCAGCGATACGCGATGAGCCCGAGCGTCCCGCAAATGCAGACGAGCAGGCTCGCGCGAAACAGCGCCGGATGCCAGACCACGCGATAAAGGCCCGTCAGCGCGAGCGCGCGGTCGACGACCCACGTGATCATCGCGCCGGCGATGAAGAGCAGCAGGATCGTCGGCACATAGGCTTCGAGGATCGCGACGTTACGCGGGAACATGGTCCGCTCCTTCTGGCGTGTGTTTCCGAACCGGCGCACCGTGCACGAAGGGCGCGAACGGCGATTCGTGATCGAGCAGCGCGGTCCGGACAAAATGAAGATGACTGGCGATGCGCTGCAGCCGATGCTTTTCCTCGCGCGGCAGATCGAACCGCGCGAGCACATCCCGCGTATCGTCGATCGCGCGTTCGGTCGCGGCGAGCGTGGCGTCGAAGCGCTGCGCATTCGGGCGATCGAAAAGGCGCGCGATGGCGTCGAGCGTCGCGTCGATCGAGCGGCGCCACGGCATCGACGCCGCGTACTGCGGCGCGTTCGACAGCCCTGCGATCTCGCGTCGCAGATCGATCACCGCGTTGCCGAATTCGAGCACGGCGAAGAGCCATTGCAACGCATCGCGCTGCAAGTCGGGACGTCCGGTCGCGAGCGCGTTGATTTGCGCGAGCAGATCGCGCGTGCGGCTTTCGAAGTGCGTCGTGAGACGCGTGAGACGTCCATGGCGCGCGCTCACGACTTCGCGCCGCAGATCGCCGAGCAGGAGACGCCGCAGCCACGGCGCATCGGTCGGCAGCAGGACGGCGAAGGCGACCGCCGCGACGATCATCGACAGCACGAGCGCGAGGGCATCGTTCATGTAGCCGGTCGGATCGTAGTGCACGAGATTGTCCGGCCCCGCGAGAAAGCAGAAGAAGATGCAATAGCCGATGCCCACGCCGGCGAGCGCGCGCCGCGTGCTCAGATACGCGCCGAGCAAAAGCGCGGGCGCGAGCGCGGCGCACATCATCGCGAAGCCCTCGATATGCGGAAACACGCCGAACACGACGATCATCCCGGCGACGGCCGCGAGCATCGTGCCGAGCGCCATTTGCGCGGACATGAGCGTCGGACGCGGCGACGACGACGCGAGCGCGCACACGGCCGCCGCGTTGAGCACCATCGTGCCGCCGCTCGGCCACGCCGTCGCGATCCAGAACGCGGACAGGACGAACATCACGATCGCGCCGCGCAGGCCCGAAATCGCAGCGGCGAGCAGGTTCGTCTTCGGCACGTAGCGCGCGATCCAGCGCTCGCGTTCGTGCGACGGCGAGCTCAGCGACGCATACGTTTCGGCATAGGCGAGCATGTCGTCGACGAAGCGATACAGCAGTTCCGTCGCGGTATCGAACTCCAGTTGCGCGAAGTCCGGATCCGCTTCGAGCGCGGCACGCGTCGCGCGCACGCGCCGGGGCAATGCGGCCTTGTAGTCGCGCAGTTGCGCGGCGGCGTGCGCGGCATCGGCGGCGTTTTTCACCGGTTCGCCCGATACCGAGAAGAGCGGCGGCACTTCGCGAAAGAATGGCTCCAGCGCGGCGATCGTCGTCGCCGATGCGTTCTCGCGCAGCCGGTTCATCAACTGATGCAGCGCGTGAAAGCGCGTCGACGCGCTCATGAACTCGCTGTTGAGACGTGCGAGCCGCCCGCCGCGCATCCGCGATTCGGGATTCTCGAACACGGCGACGCTGCGCGCGGCCTCGAAGCCGACGATATCCGACACGAACGCGAGATTGGTTCGCTCGATCTGCGCGCGTTCCATGTTGCCCGACAGCGCGCGGCACACGTAATCGACGAACTGCGCGAAGCGGCGGCGCACCGTCGTGCGAACCTGCTCGCCCGCGTGCTGCGGAAAGACGAGCGCGCTCACCGCGCCGGAACACACGATGCCGAGCGTCACTTCGCCGACGCGCGTGAGCGCCGACAGATACGCGGCCTCCGGATGCTGCGCCGCCGGAATGCCGATCAGCGCGGCCGTGTAACCGGCGAGCACGAAGCCGTACGAGCGGAAGTTGCGATTGCGCGCCGCGCCCGCCGTGCAGACGCCGACCCACAGCGCCGTCGCCGAGAGGAACAGCACCGGCTGCTGAGAGAACAGGCTGATGAAGATCATCATCACGACGAGACCGACCATCGTTCCGCAGAAACGATAGAAGCTCTTTGCGAGCACCATGCCGCTTTGCGGCTGCATCACGACGAACACGGTGGTCATCGCGGTGCGCGGCTGCGCCATGTCGAGGCGCATCGCGATCCACAGCGACAGCAGCGCCGCGAGCACCGCCTTGAAGATGTAGATCCACGCGAGGCCGTCGGTGCGCGCCCAGTCGAGCACGACCTCCTTGAGCGGCTGTCGTCCGATGAGAGAAGCGGGCGTCGACATGCTCAATCCCGTGCCTTGCTGAACGGCCCGATATGCTTCGACGGCGCGAGCGCGGTCTGCTGCGGCCCGTTCGACGGATCGTCGATGCCGCCGCCGAGCGCCGACGTCAACGTCGCGTAGGACGCGAGGCGTTGCGCGCGCACGCGCGCCTCGCCGTCCTGCGCCTTGAGCAATTGCGTCTGCGCGATCAGCACGTTCAGATAATCGGTGAGGCCGCGCTTGTAGCCTTCGTTCGCGAGATCGTAGTTCTTGCGCGCGGCGGCGACGGAGCGGCCCGACGCTTCGAGCTGCGTATCGAGCGAATGCACGCGCACGACCTGATCGGCGATGTCCTTGAGCGCGGCGACGAGCGTCGCGTTGTAATGATCGACGGCCTGATCGTATTGCGCCGATGCCGCGCCGAGCTGCGCGCGCAGGCGTCCGCCTTCGAAGATCGGCAGCGAGATCGCGGGGCCGAAGCTGTAGCCGGATGCGTCGCGCGTCAGGAACGAGAGCAGCGCGCCGCCCGCGAACGCCTGCGTCAGCGACGCAGCGAGATTGATGTTCGGATAGAAGCCGGCCTTCGCGACATCGATGCCACGCGCTTGCGCGGCCACCATCCAGCGCGCCGCGACGATATCCGGCCGATGTCCGACGAGTTCCGCCGGCAGCGCGGAGGGCAGGGAGAGCGGCGTGGCGAGCGACAGGTCGGGACGCGTGAGCGCTTCGCCCGCGCCGGGGCCGTCGCCGGCGAGCGCCGCCAACTGGTTGCGCGCCAGTTGGATCTCTTCCTTGTAGACATCGACCTGACGTTCGTACTCGGGCAAGGGCGCTTCGGCCTGGCTGACTTCGAGCTGCGTGCCGAGCCCGCCTTTCAAACGTCGCCGCGCGAGATCCGCGATGCGCTCCTGCTGCGCGAGCGTCTGCTCCGCGATATCGAGCAGCGCGAACGACTGCGAAAAGCCGATATACGCGCGCACGACGTTCGTTTCGAGTTCGAGTTGCGCGGCGCGGGCATCGGCGGCGCGAACGTGTGCGACGTCCAGTGCGCGCTCGGCGTTGCTGTCGTCGCGATGCCAGAGATCGAGGTTGTACGACAGCGACAGGCCCGCGGTGTTGTCCCAGGTGGTCGTGTCGGCATACGTGCCGGGGCCGTAGAAATCGTTGTTGGGCCAGTTCTTGCGAGCGATGCTCATCGAGCCGTCGACGTGCGGCAGCAACTCGGAGTGCGCGACGCCCGCCTGTTGCTGCGCTTCGCGCACGCGCGCCGCGGCCATCGCGAGCGTGGGGCTGCCGGCGGTCGCGCGTGCGATCCACGCGTCGAGTTGCGGGTCGCGATAGGCGCGCCACCATTGCTCGGCGGGCCATTGGGCGTCTGCGTTGGCGGCGCGAATGGCGCTGCCGGCATCGAGCGTCGCCGCGTCCGTGAGGGAATCCTGCGGCGCGATTTTGCCCGTGCTTGCGCATCCACCGATTGTTAATAGTGCTGCAAGAACGGCCGCGCCTGCAGCGCTTCTGGACAGTCGTCCCCGCACGATTCACTCCTAAAATGAATTAGATGCCAAGAAGTGATTATATTTTTGCGCAGATTGTCGAATAACCCGTAAGGATGCAAAGCATTTTTACGAGGGATGTGATAATCGTTGTTGTTACGCGTGTAACAATCCGAGTCACGAACGATTTTTAAGACGGAATTAGCGGCATGGACACGCTCCAGAACATGCGCGTATTTGTGCGGGTCGTGGAAGCGGGCAGCTTCACCGCGGCCGCGCAGCATCTGAACACGACGACGGCTTACGCATCGCGCGCCGTATCCGACCTCGAGGCGCACTTGCGCGCGCGCTTGCTGAACCGGACAACGCGGCGCATCGCGCTCACCGAAGCGGGCGAGCGCTATCTGCAACGCTGCGAGCAAATCCTCGCCTATGTCGATCAGGCGGAAGCCGAGGCCGGCGATGCGCACGCGCGTCCGTCCGGCAAGCTCAAGGTCCATTCGATGACGAGCTTCGGCCAGCACTACGTCGTGCCGATGATCTCGCGCTATCAGCAGCGGCATCCTTCGGTGCAGGTCGATCTGACGCTCGCGCAGCGCGTGCCCGATCTGCTCGACGAAGGCTACGACGTGTCGATCGTGCTCGCTTCCGATCTGCCGGATTCGGGTCTGGTGTCGGCGCGTCTCGGCTCGGTGTACAGCATCGCGTGCGCGTCGCCGGCGTACATCGAGAAGAACGGCGCGCCGCACGTGCTCTCCGATCTCGTGCGCCATACCTGCCTGCATCTGATGACGCCGGTGTTTCCGGCCGACCGCTGGGTTTTCGACGGCCCGAACGGTCAGGAGACGGTGAGTCTCGGGCCGTCCACGTTCACGGTCAACGTCGCCGAGGCGATGGTCGCCGCGATCCGCGAAAGCATGGGCATTGGCGTGCTGCCGACGTCGTCCGCGCTGCCGGGCTTGCGCGCGGGCACGCTCGTGCGCGTGCTGCCGCAATACACGATGCAGGAGTTGAACGTGTACGCGCTCTATCCGTCGCGGCAGTATCTCGATGCCAAGATCCGCACGTGGGTCGAGTTCCTGCGCGAGGCGCTGCCCGACACGCTCGCGGCCGACGCGGAATCGCTCAAGGAATTCGTCGTCGCCTGAACACGGATGAAGCTGCGTTCAGTTACGAAAAAAGCCGCGGCGCAACACTTGCTTACTCACGATTTGTCCGCAGCTTGATACTTTCTGCACTGGTTCTCACGCATCTTTGACCGGGATAAGTCACATGAGTACGCCCCTTTTGCTCGCACTCGCCGCGCTTCTCGTCCTGCTCGCCGTTCCGGCGTCGCGCGATCTGTTCAACGCCATGCGCGCGCAGTCGGAGCGCGAGGCGAAGCGGCGCCTGGTGCCGATCCGTATCGACGACGATCGGCCGCGGCGCTAAACGAACTTCACACAGCCTTCACAGCGAGGCTTCGAGCGGCTCGATGAGTCGCGGCTCATCATTGGTCGCGCGATTCACATCGGCCGATACGCGGTGCCAGACGAAGTGCGACGCCGGCACGCCGTCCGACTCGACGAGCGCCGCGAGATCGTCGGGCGACGCGTCCGGATCGAGCCAGCGGCGCGCGTTTGCCGGCGCGAACACGAGCGGACGCCGGTCATGCACGTCGACGAGTCCTTCGTCCGCCGCCGCCGTCACGATGACGAAGCCCGCGCCGGGCGCGGCAGCGTCGTCGTCGCGCATGATGCTCGTCAGCGCGGCGAGGTACATCGGCTCGCCGTCCGCGCGCTGAATGAAGTAGGGCTGCTTGAAAGGCTTCGCGGCGGGGTCTCCCGGGCGTGGCTCGATACGCCATTCGAACCAGCCATCGGCCGGCACGAGAATGCGCGCCTTCTTCCATAAATGCTTGAAATACGCGCTCGTCGCCGCCGTCTCGACGCGCGCGTTGATGGTCTGCGGCAGCTTCTTCTGAATCGCCCACGGCGGGCAATAGCCCCAATGCACCGCGCGGATGGTTTCGTCGGGATAGACGGCGAGCGGATGCGTGCCGGGCGACAGGTTATAGCCGGGACGCCTGTCGGCGGCATCGACCAGCACGAACGGATTTCTCAGATGCAGACGCTGCGCGTAATGCATCGGCAGTCGGTACTGGCTGATTCGGCCGCACATGGCGTTCCTCCGCAAAGTCCGCGACGTTTCAAATTTCGACGACCTTGTCCCACGCGAAATCCGGATTCTCCCACCGTTGCTCGCGGCGGCTGAAGTAGCCGCGCGGATTGCACACGACGCGCGTGCCGTCCACTTCGTAATCGAACGACGTATGCGTGTGGCCGTGAATCCACAACGACGCGGGCGCGCGCGCGAGCGACGGCAGATGATTCACGAAGCCCGCGGACACGAGATCTTCCGCGTAACGCGGCGCGAGGCTCTGGCGCATCGGCGCGTGGTGCGTGACGACGATCGTTTGCCCTGCGAACGGCTTCGCGAGTTCGCTCTCGAGCCATGCGCGCGACTGTTCGTGCAGCGCGAGGGAATCGTCCGGTGCGAATTCGCGCGGTTCGCCGTCCGGCTCGGGCCACGCGAGTTGAATGAGGCCCTTATAGTCGAGCATCACTTTCGTGCACGCGGCCTTGGCGTTTTCGATTTGCGCATCGCCGGAGCCGAACAGCGCGAAGTCGGTCCACAGCGTCGTGCCAAGCACGCGCCACGCGCCGCGCCGATCCACCAGCGACGCGTTGTTCAGATAGTGCACGTTGTCGACGCTGCGCGCGGCGTCCTGCATTGCCGCTTCCATCGCGCCGAACTCGGCGTCGTAGTATTCGTGATTGCCGGGCACGTAGACGACGGGCACGTCGGAATCGAAATTTTCCGCGGCCCAGCGCAAACCTTCGGCGTGGTTGTGAATGTCGCCAGCGAGCACGACGAGATCGGCCTGTGCATACGGAATCGCCAGCGGCTCGTCGCATTCGAGATGCAGGTCGGACAGCACGCGAATCTTCATGCGATGTTCTCCTTCGCGAGCGTCGCGTTCCAGCGCACGACCTTGCCGGGATTCATCAGGTTGTCCGGATCGAGCGCGGCCTTGATCGTCTGCATGAGACGGACTTCGACCGGCGACTTGTAGTGCATCGCTTCATCCACCTTCAACTGGCCGATGCCGTGCTCCGCGCTGATGCTGCCGCGGTGCCGGTGCACCTGGTCATACACGAGCGCGTTGATCGGCGTCTGGAATTCGCCGAGGAAGCGCTTTGGGTCGACGCCTTCGGGCGCCTGCACGTTGTAGTGCAGGTTGCCGTCGCCGAGATGGCCGAACGTCACCATGCGCACGCCGGGCACTCTCTTCGCGATGATCGCATCGGTTTCCTCGATGAACCGCCCGATGCTCGAAATGGGCACGGCGATGTCATGTTTGATGTTCAGACCTTCCTCGGCCTGCGCGAGCGGAATATGCTCGCGCAGATCCCAGAAAGCCTGCGACTGCGCGAGGTTTTCCGCGACGACGGCATCTTCCACGATGCCCTTCTCGAGCGCTTCTTCCATCAGCCGCTCGAAGAGGGCGCGGGCGTGCTCGTCGCTTTCGCTGTCGGAAAGTTCGAGCAGCACGGTTTGCGCGTGCGGTTTGCCGAACGGATAGCGCAGTTGCGGGAAATGCTTGCCGACGAGCCGCATCGAGAAATCGGACATCAGCTCGAAGCCGGTCAGAAGCGCGCCCGCGTGATGCTGCGCCAGCGAGAGAAAGTCGAGCGCGGCATGCGGCGAAGCGAGCCCGGCCAGCGCCGTGACCTTCGCGACCGGCGCGGGATGCAGCTTCATGACCGCCGCCGTGATGATGCCTAGCGTGCCTTCCGCCCCGATGAAGAGATCGCGCAGATCGTAGCCGGTGTTGTCCTTGCGCAGCCCGCGCAGGCCGTCCCAGATTTCGCCCTGCGGCGTCACGACTTCGAGGCCGAGACACAGCTCGCGCGTGTTGCCATAGCGCAGCACGCCGGTGCCGCCCGCGTTCGTCGAGAGATTGCCGCCGATGGTGCAGCTGCCTTCGGCGGCGAGACTCAACGGGAACAGCCGTTGCGCTTCTTCGGCGCGCGCCTGGATTTCGGCGAGCACGACGCCCGCTTCGACGGTGATCGTGTTGTTATGCGGATCGACGCCGCGCACGCGATTGAGCCGCTTCAGGCTGATGACGGCTTGCGCCCCGCTCGAATCTGGCGTTGCGCCGCCTGCGAGACCGGTGTTGCCGCCCTGCGGCACGATCGCGACGCGATGCTCGCGAGCGATCCGGACCACGGCCGCGACCTGCGCGGTATCGGCGGGCAGCAGCACGGCGCACGCAGTGCCGCGATAGCGCTTGCGCCAGTCGACGAGGTACGGCTCGGTATCGTAGGCGTCGGTCAGGACATGCGATGCACCGAGAGCGTCGGCGCACGCGGCGATGAAAGCTTGAGTGGCGGTCATGGGCAGATGGGCAAAGGATCCGGTAGAGCGTAGTGCACAGTATCGCGCAGGCGAGCGGCGCGCGACCCTCGTCCGAATGGCATAGGCACGCGCGCACGGTGAGGTTTCATGCTACAAAGCATCACGTCCGGGCAGAACGCGGGCGAAAAAAGCGAACGTTTCAGCTTTTTTCCGCACGAGCGTTCAACCGGGCCGCGCGTTTGAAGGGCGCGACGTACGCGAGCGCGCAGACGAAGAACGCGAGGGCGAGCGCTGCTTCCAGCCAGGCGAGCGACGCGGGGAGGCGCGCATCGGTCATGCCGCGCACGATGCCTTCGGCGAAATACAGCAGCACGAGCATCGACGCCCATTGCAGCGTGTAGAGATTTTTGCGCGCGACGCCCGGCAGCGCGCACGCGAGCGGTAGCGCCTTCAGCGCAAGCGCCCATGCGCCCGGACGCAGCGGCGCGAGCCAGAGCTCCCAGACGAGCGCGAGCACGACGAGCGCCACGAGGCTCGCAAGCGCGCCCGATGCGAGCGCGCCGTTGGGACGTGCTGTGGAGATCGGCGTGGTCATGCGGAACGGGCGCCGCGCACGAGATTGAGCGCGGTGCGTGAGAGCCGTGCGCCGAGCGCGATTGCGAGCGCCTTCTCGTCGGCGGAAATGCCGTGCCGCTGATTTTCGTCGCCGCCCGCGCGGGCGTGATGAGACGCGCCGTAGGGCGTGCCGCCGCTTTGCGTCGTGGTGAGCCGCGATTCGGTGTACGGGATGCCGACGATCATCATGCCGTGGTGCAGCAGCGGCAGCATCATCGAAAGAAGCGTGCTTTCCTGGCCGCCGTGCAGGCTGCCGGTGGACGTGAACACGCTGGCAGGCTTGCCCGAAAGCGCGCCGGACAGCCATTGCGGCGTGGTGCCGTCGAGGAAGTACTTGAGCGGCGCGGCCATGTTGCCGAAGCGCGTAGGCGAGCCGAGCGCGAGGCCGGCGCATTCTTCGAGATCGCGCAATTCGGCGTAGGGCGGTCCGTCGGCGGGAATGTCGGGCTGGGTCGCTTCGCAGACCGTGGAAACCGGCGGCACGGTTCGCACACGCGCCTGCATGCCGGCCACGCTATCGACGCCCTGGGCGATTGCGAGTGCGAGCTCGCGCGTCGCGCCGTGGCGGCTGTAGTAAAGCACGAGGATGTCGTTCATAAGGCTTTTTTAGTGAACGGCTATTATAGGTATTGGGTGATTTTCGTGGCGAGAAGCGGCTTTGCACGCGGGACGCCATGACGGGAGAACGCGTTTGCAGCACGTTTTTATCGATCTCGCGGCGGTCAGGCGTCTCGCCAGTTTTGTCGCGCGGCGCATCGGCGAAGACCGCGTCGCGCAAGTGGCGGGCAGCCTCACGTTCACGAGCGTGTTGTCGCTCGTGCCACTCGCCACGGTCGCGTTCGCGCTCTTCACCGCGTTCCCGATCTTTGGCTCCTTCCAGGCGTCGCTTCAGGACTTCCTCGCGGTGCACCTGATGCCGCCGCAGATCAACGATCAGATCTTCAAGTATCTGAACCAGTTCGCGTCGAAGGCGAAGGGGCTG
Source organism: Caballeronia sp. LZ008 (assembly GCF_031451435.1). Taxonomy (NCBI): domain Bacteria; kingdom Pseudomonadati; phylum Pseudomonadota; class Betaproteobacteria; order Burkholderiales; family Burkholderiaceae; genus Caballeronia; species Caballeronia sp. LZ008. The sequence continues at coordinate 1,080,406 of NZ_JARUXK010000001.1, forward strand.
ACGACCGTCGGCATGATCATTCTGTTCGTCACCTCCGTCATGACGATGATGACGGTCGAGTCCGCGTTCAACGTGATCTGGCGCGTGAAGAAGGCGCGCCCGATCGCGCAGCGCGTGCTCGTCTACTGGTCGATCATCACGCTCGGGCCGATTCTCTTCGGCTGCAGCCTGTCGATCTCCTCGTACGTGTTCGCGCATTCGGTCGCGTTCGCGGGCTCGCACAACCTGATGCCGCCGATCGTCGAATGGGCGCTCACAGGCGTCTCGCTGCCGCTCACGGCGCTCGCCTTCACGTTCATCTACGTCTATATGCCGAACTGCAAGGTCGAATGGCGCGATGCGATCGTCGGCGGGCTGATCGCGGCCGTCGCGTTCGAACTCGGCAAGCGCGGCTTCGGCTATTACGTACGGCGCATTCCGACCTACACCGCCGTCTACGGCGCGTTCGCGGCGCTGCCGGTCTTTCTGCTGTGGGTGTATCTGTGCTGGATGTTCGCGCTCATCGGCGCGATGGTCACATCCGCGCTGCCTGCGATTCGCACGGGGCAATATCATCGGCGCGATTTTCCGGGCAGCGATCTGCTCGATGCACTCGAGATCCTCGCGCGGCTCGTCGAGGCGCGGGACGAGGGCAAGCCCGGCTACACGTCCTTGCAGCTTTCGACCCTGGCGCGCTGCGATCTCGATACGTCGACGAGGCTGATCGCGCGGCTCGACGCGCTCGGCTGGATCGGCAGGCTGGAGGATTCGCGCATGCCGCGTTATGTGCTGATCGCCAATCCGAATCAGATCACGGTGACGATGCTCTTCGAGCAGTTCGTGATCGATCGCGCGGAACTCGAATATCAACTGAAGCTGGATGCGGCGCAGGTCGACTGCGGCGCGTTGATGAACGCGCTGGATAACGAGAAGCTGGAAATCACGCTCGGCTCGCTGATCGCGGCACGCGCGTCTGCGCTGACGAGCGCGCGTCTGCGCGAGGTGCCGCGCTCGTCGATGCCGGAGCAGCCGGCCTGAGCCTTCGTTCGACGCATATCAAAGCGAGATTCTGCCGACGCAGATGTCCTTGAACATCACCCAGTCGCCCATCAGGCTGTAGATCGGGTGGCGAAACGTCGCGGGGCGGTTCTTCTCGAAAAAGAAATGGCCGATCCACGCGAAGCCATAACCGCAGACGACGGCCGCGGGCAGCCACAGCCAGTCGCCGGTTGCGATCGCCATCGCGAGGCTGCCGATCACGCCCAGCGATCCGATGAAGTGCAGCCTGCGCGACACCAGGTTGCGATGCTCTTCGAGGTAATAGGGATAAAACTCGGCGAAATTCGCGAAATGTTCACCATGTGCGGTGTGCGCCATGACGGCCTCCCTGATGATGCGTGCCGGTGTCTGAAGATTAGCCAGCAAGAATCATTCTGCGACTGCCAGTCGCGCCATGCAAGCAGCCACGGCGGGCTTGCGCGGCGCGCCGCACGCGCGTTTTCAGGCCGACGGCGCTTTCGCGCTGGCGCACGCGAGCGCGAAAGCGAACAGCGCATCGAGCGTCGCGTCGGGCTGCTCGGTCATGATCGCGTGGCCCGCATCGAGTTCCACGGTCTTCAAGGACGCGCCGGCTTTCCTGAAGGCATCGACGAGCGGACGGGCAGCGCGCGGCGGCGTCATCAGGTCGCGCTTGCCGCTCACGATGCACACCGGGCAACGCACGGCGGCCGCGCGTTCGAGCGCGTCGGCGTAGGTGTTGCAGGCGCTGAAATCGGTATGAAAAAGCAGCGCTTCGCCGCGCAGGCTCACGCGTTCCATGAGCCGCTGATTCACGCCTTGCAGCCAGAAGCCCGGCGCGGGACTCGACGGCTTCGCGGCGATCGTCGAATGCGACCATTGGTTGACCATCGCGATGGCTTCGGGCTCGTGCTCGCGTGCGGCGTCGAGCAGCGTATCGGAGACGGCCATCGGCGCGGCCGTCGCGAGCAGGGCGAGACCCGCCGCGCGGTCGGGATAGCGGCCAGCGGCATCGAGTGCGATCAGCGAGCCCATGCTGTGGCCGACGAAGAGCGCTTGCTGCACGCCGGCCGCGTCGAGCACGGCGATGACCCAGTCGGCGAACTCGCCGATGGTCGAAAGCGCGGGACCGGCGCTTCTTCCGTGACTCGGCAGATCGAGCGCGAGCACGCCGAAACCGTGATGCGCGAAATAGCGCGTCTGCAAGGCCCAGACGCTGTGATCGTGTTCCGCGCCGTGAATGAACACGACGGCGGGGCGCGTCGCGTCGAAAGGCTTGCCGCCGGTGTAGGCATAGGCCGCGCGGCCGTGGACGTCGAGGATCATGCGCGGCTCCCGAGCAGCGCGGCGGCGCTCGCGTCCGGAGCGCTTTCTGCCGCTTTCTGCGCGGCTTTCAGCGCGCGCTTGAGATCGTCGATGAGATCGTCGGGATCTTCCAGTCCGATCGACAGACGGATGCGCCCCGGCCCGATGCCCGCAGCTTCGAGCGCGGCGGCATCCATGCGGAAGTGCGTCGTCGATGCTGGATGAATCACGAGCGAGCGCGCATCGCCGACGTTCGCGAGATGTGAAAACAGCGTGAGCGTTTCGATGAACTTGCGCGCCGCCGGCACGCCGCCCTTCAGATCGAAGCTGAAGACCGCGCCGGCGCCGCGCGGCAAGAGACGTCCGGCGAGCGCGTGATCGCGATGCGTCGGCAGTTCGGGATAGGCCACGCCTTCCACTGCCGGCGAACTCAGCAGGAACTCGATCACCTTGCGCGTATTCGCGACATGCCGATCCATGCGTAGCGGCAAGGTTTCGATGCCTTGCAGCAGTTGCCACGCCGCCTGCGGATGCAGACACGCGCCGAAATCGCGCAAGCCTTCGCGCCGCGCGCGCAACAGGAACGGCGCGACGGTGCTCTCTTCGGCGAACACCATGCCGTGAAAGCCGTCGTAAGGCTCGGTGAACTCGGGGAAGCGTCCGCTCGCGGTGAAATCGAACGTGCCGCCGTCGACGAGCACGCCGCCGATCGTCGTCCCATGTCCGCCGAGAAACTTGGTCGCGGAGTGATAGACGAGATCCGCGCCGTGCTCGAACGGACGCAGCAGATACGGCGTCGTGAACGTGGAATCGACGAGCAGCGGCACGGCGTGCTCGTGCGCGATTTCCGCGACGCCCGCAATGTCGAGCACGTCGAGCCCCGGATTGCCGAGCGTTTCGCCGAAGAAAAGCCGCGTGTTCGGCCGTGCCGCCGCGCGCCATGCATCGAGATCGTGCGGCTTCACGAATGTCGTCTCGATGCCGAAGCGCCGCAGCGTGTAATGCAGCAGATTGTGCGAGCCGCCGTAGAGCGCGCTGGACGCGACGATGTGCGAGCCCGCGCCCATCAGCGTCGCGATCGCGAGATGCAGCGCGGCCTGGCCGCTCGCCGTGCCGATGGCGCCGACGCCGCCTTCGAGCGCCGCGACGCGCTCCTCGAACACCGCGACGGTCGGATTCGAGATGCGCGAGTACACGTGCCCCGAGCGCTCCATGTTGAAGAGCGCGGCGGCGTGATCGCTGTCGCGAAAGGTGAACGACGTCGTCTGATAAATCGGCGTCGCGCGCGCGCCGGTGACGGGATCGGGCGCGGCGCCCGCGTGCAGCGCGAGCGTGTCGAAACGGTTGGCTGGCATCATAGGCGGCCGGCGCGCGAGACGGCCGGCGTGCGGCGAAAATGAGGGTCAATCATCCTAACATCGGATGCGCGCGCCCAAACCTAGGGCGAACGCGCGGCCTTCGATCGCGCAAAGCCTTGTCCGTTCGGCCAATGCGGGCGAACCGTCGTCCCGTTCGCTTTCCTTTTGCGGGCCTTTCCGATAGCATCGGCCTATGGTTTCATCATCGTTCGGCCAATCGAACAGGCATTTCGCTAGGAGACAGTCATGCGAGTCAGCGACATTCTGAAAGTTAAGGGCAACACGCTGTTCACCGTGACACCGGACACGCCGCTCTCCGACGCAATCGACACGATGGCCGCGCACGATATCGGCTCGCTCGTCGTCATGGAGTACGGCGATCTGGTCGGCATGCTGACTTTCCGCGAAATCATCCTGACGTTGCACAACAATGGCGGCTCGGTCGGCGCGACGACCATCCGCAAGGTCATGGACGACCATCCGCTCACCTGCACGCCCGAAACGGACGTAAACGAAGTGCGCCGCATGATGCTCGAACATCACGTGCGCTATCTGCCGGTCATGGAAAAGCGTCAGTTGATGGGCGTCATCTCGTTTTATGACGTCGCCAAGGCGGTCGTCGAAGAGCAGGGCTTCGAAAATCGCATGCTGAAGGCGTATATCCGCGACTGGCCGGAGCAGCAGGAAGAAGCACGCTGAGCATGTCGATGTCGCGAGGCGTCGCGCTTCGCGTGCATCGGACCCACCGAAGCGCGCCCTCATGGCGCGCTTTTTTACGTCTGGCCCAAGTGGGAGGGTTAGCATTTCGCCCGGTTTCCCTTCCATTCGGATTCGACCGCGGACATTGCGCGATCAACGCCGAACTCAACTATTGCGCAAGACATGAGTGACAAACCGCTGCGCGCCTCGCCGCGCGCTTCCCGACGTTCCCAAGCCGAAGGCGACGGCCAGTTTCGCCTGTTGCGCGAGCGCCGTTTCGCGCCGTTCTTCTGGACGCAGTTCCTCGGCGCAATGAACGACAACGTCTTCAAGGTCGGCTTCACGTCGCTCGTGACGTTTCAGGCCGCGCGCTTCTCCGGAGTCGATCCGAAGACCGCCGCGTTTCTCATTTCCGCGATTTTCATCGTGCCGTTCTTGCTGTTCTCCGCGACGTCCGGCCAGATCGCCGACAAGTACGACAAGGCCGTGCTCGCGCGGCTCGTGAAGAGCTTCGAGATCGTCGTGATGCTGATCGGCGGCGCGGGTTTTCTGCTGCACAGCGCGCCGCTGCTTTACGCGTGCACGTTTTTGATGGGCGTGCATTCGACCGTCTTCGGCCCCGTCAAATACGCGTATCTGCCGCAGCATCTCGATTCGCATGAACTCGTCGGCGGCAACGGACTCGTCGAGATGGGCACCTTCGTCGCGATCCTGATCGGCACGATCATCGGCGGGGCGGCGGCGGGCGCGTCGGAACACGGCGCGATGCTCCTCGCGATCGCGTGCATCGCGTTCGCTGTCATCGGGCGCGTAGCTTCGGCGTTCGTGCCGAAGTCGGACGCATCGCAGCCGGACTTGCGCATCAACTGGAATCCGGTCTCGGAGACATGGCGCAATCTGAAGCTCGCGAAGCAGGACCGCACGGTGTTTCTGAGCCTGCTCGGCATTTCGTGGCTGTGGTTCGTCGGCGCAACCTTTCTCACATCGTTCTTCAATTTCGCGAAGGACGTGCTTTCCGCCGATCCCGACGTCGTGACCATCCTTCTCGCGACGTTTTCCATCGGCATCGGCACGGGATCGCTACTGTGCGAGCGGCTTTCGAAGCGGCGCGTCGAGATCGGGCTCGTGCCGCTCGGCTCGATCGGCATCAGCGTGTTCGCGATCGATTTGTTCTTCGCGAGCCATCGCATCGCGCCGGCCGGGCATCTGCTCAACGTCGGCGAATTCCTGATGACGCTGCCGCACTGGCGCATTCTCGCGGACCTCTTTCTGCTCGCCATGTTCGGCGGCTTCTACAGCGTGCCGCTCTACGCGCTGATCCAGGCGCGCAGTCAGCCGACTCATCGCGCGCGCATCATCGCGGCGAACAACATCCTCAATTCGTTTTTCATGATCGTGTCGGCGCTGATGGCGCTCGCGCTTACGTCGTTGGGCGTCGGCATTCCGGGACTCTTTCTGACGACCGCGCTGCTCAATGTCGTCGTCGCGGTCTATATCTATTCGCTGGTGCCGGAGTTCTTGCTGCGCTTCATCGCGTGGATTCTGGTGCACACGTTCTATCGGATCCGTCTCGTCGACGCCGAGCGCATCCCGGCGCATGGCGCGGCCGTGCTCGTGTGCAATCACGTGAGCTTCGTCGATGCGGTCGTCATCATGGCCGAAAGTCCGCGGCCGATTCGCTTCGTGATGGATCACCGCATCTTTCGCACGCCGTTCGTCGGCTGGATGTTCCGGCATGTGAAGGCGATTCCGATCGCGCCCGCACACGAAGACGCCGACATGCTCGAACGCGCGTACGCCGCCTGCACGCGGGCTTTGGATGACGGCGATCTCGTCTGCATCTTTCCCGAAGGCAAGCTGACGCGCACGGGGGATATCAATCCCTTCCGGCACGGCATCTCGGAGATTCTGCGGCGCCATCCGGCGCCCGTCGTGCCGATGGCGCTGCGCGGTCTGTGGGGCAGCGTGTTCTCGCGCCACGAAGATGCGCAATGGCCGCGTCCGATCCAGCGTGGGGCGATGACGCGGCTGACGCTCGCGGTCGGCGAACCGATCGCGCCAGAGGACGCGACGCCCGCGCATCTGCAGGAAGCCGTGTCGGTCTTGCGCGGCGCGCGGCGGTAGACGGCGCTGGCATAATAGCGGTTTCCCCGACACTTTTTTTCAGGTCGACGCTCATGTCCGGCAATACCCTTGGCACGCTCTTCACCGTCACGAATTTCGGCGAGTCGCACGGTCCGGCGATCGGCTGCGTGATCGATGGTTGCCCGCCGGGCATGGCGCTCAGCGAAGCCGATATTCAGATCGAACTCGACCGGCGCCGCCCCGGCACGTCACGTCACGTCACGCAGCGGCAGGAAGCGGATCAGGTCGAGATTCTTTCCGGCGTGTTCGAGGGCGTGACGACCGGCACGCCGATCGCGCTCCTGATCCGCAATACCGATCAGCGCAGCAAGGACTACGGCAACATCGCGCAGACCTTCCGTCCCGGTCACGCGGACTACACCTATTGGCAGAAGTACGGCGTGCGCGACTATCGCGGCGGTGGCCGGTCATCGGCGCGTCTGACCGCGCCGACCGTCGCCGCCGGCGCGGTTGCGAAGAAGTGGTTGCGTGAGAAGTTCGGTCTCGAAACGCACGGCCGCATGAGCGCGCTCGGGGAAATCGACATTCCGTTCGTCGACTGGCGCCACGTGCCCGAGAATCCGTTTTTCTCGGCGAACGAAGCAATCGTGCCGCAGCTCGAGGAATACATGGACAACCTGCGTCGCGACGGCGATTCGGTCGGTGCGCGCATCGAAGTCGTCGCGACGGGCGTGCCGGTCGGTCTCGGCGAGCCGCTTTACGATCGCCTGGACGCCGATATCGCCCACGCGATGATGGGCCTGAACGCCGTGAAGGCCGTCGAGATCGGCGCGGGCTTCGCGAGCGTCGCGCAACGCGGCTCGCAGCACGGCGACGAAATGACGCCCGAAGGCTTCGCGACGAACAATGCGGGCGGCATCCTCGGCGGCATTTCGAGCGGGCAGGACATCACGGTGTCGATCGCCATCAAGCCGACGTCGAGCATCCGCACGCCGCGTCAGTCGATCGACAAGGACGGCGCCAGTGCGACGGTCGAGACCTTCGGCCGTCACGATCCGTGCGTCGGCATCCGCGCGACGCCGATCGCCGAAGCGCTGCTCGCGCTGGTGCTGATGGATCACGCGCTGCGGCATCGTGCGCAATGCGGCGATGTGGTCGTCGGAACGCCGAAGATCGCGGCTCAAGCGCCGTCGAAATAAAAGAAAAGGGCGCCGATTTGGCGCCCTTTGTCGTTTCAGACCTCACATGTTCGGATAGTTCGGCCCGCCGCCGCCTTCCGGCGTAACCCAGACGATGTTCTGCGTCGGATCCTTGATGTCGCAGGTCTTGCAATGCACGCAGTTCTGCGCGTTGATCTGCAGGCGCTCGTTGCCGTCGTCCGACTTGACGAACTCGTACACGGCGGCGGGGCAGTAGCGGCTTTCAGGACCGGCATACGTGCGCAGGTTCACGTTGACCGGCACGCTCGGATCCTTGAGCGTCAGATGCGGGGGCTGATTCTCTTCGTGGTTCGTGTTCGAGATGAACACCGACGAGAGACGGTCGAACGTGAGCTTGCCGTCCGGCTTCGGATAGACGATCGGCTTGCATTGCGACGCCGGCTTCAGCATCTCGTGATCCCAGTGCTGATGATGCAGCGTCCACGGCACGTTGCCGCCCATCACCTTTTGCTCCAGACCGACCATGAACGTGCCGAGGTACAGACCCTTGCTCATCCACTGCTTGAAGTTGCGCGCGCGGTAGAGTTCGGTCTTGAGCCACGAACTGTCGAACGCTTCGGGATAGGCCGTGAGTTCGTCGTTCTGGCGGCCCGCCTGAACGGCTTCGAACGCGGCTTCGGCGGCCATCTTGCCGGACTTGATCGCCGCGTGGCTGCCCTTGATGCGCGATACGTTGAGGAAACCCGCGTCGTCGCCGGCAAGCGCGCCGCCCGGGAACGCGAGCTTCGGCAGCGACATCAGGCCGCCGGCGGTGATCGCGCGCGCGCCGTAGGAAATGCGCTTGCCGCCTTCGAGGAACGCGCGGATCGACGGATGCGTCTTGTAGCGCTGGAATTCCTCGAATGGCGACAGATACGGATTCGAATACCCGAGCCCGACGACGAAGCCGACCACCACCTGATTGTTGTCCATGTGGTAGAGGAACGAACCGCCGTAGGTGTCGGGTTCCAGCGGCCAGCCGGCCGTGTGGATCACGAGACCGGGCTTGTGCTTGACCGGGTCGATTTCCCACAATTCCTTGATGCCGATGCCGTACACCTGCGGATCGGCATTCTTGTTGAGCTTGAATTTCTCGATGAGCTGACGGCCCAGATGCCCGCGCGCGCCTTCGCAGAAAAGCGTGTATTTCGCGTGCAGTTCCATGCCGAGCTGAAAATTCTCCGTCGGCTCGCCGTCCTTGCCGACACCCATGTTGCCGGTGACGACGCCGCGCACCGAGCCGTCGTCCGCATACAAGACTTCGGCGGCCGGAAAGCCCGGGAAGATCTCGACGCCCACGGCCTCGGCCTGCTGGCCGAGCCAGCGCGTGACGTTGGCGAGCGATATGACGTAATTGCCGTGATTCTTGAAATTGTCGGGGAGAAGCCAGTTCGGCACCTGCTTCGCGTCGTTTTGCGACAGGAACAGGAACCGGTCTTCGGTCACTTCGACGTCGAGCGGCGCGCCTTTTTCCTTCCAGTCGGGAATGAGCTCGGACAGGCCGCGCGGATCCATGACCGCGCCGGACAGGATGTGCGCGCCGATCTCGGAGCCTTTCTCCAGGACGCACACGCCGATCTCGACGCCTTTTTCTTCCGCCAGTTGCTTCAACCGGATGGCCGCCGACAAACCGGCTGGTCCGCCGCCGACGATCACGACGTCGTATTCCATCGATTCGCGGGGACCGTATTGCTCGATGAGGCTCGCCGGGGTCATCAATGCTCCTATGTGCCGTTAGAATGCCCTTTCGGGATCGCGTATTTTCAGGGAAGGTGAAGCGGGCCGCAACCAAAGCTCGCTAATTTAGCACGATCGTACTATTATTCACGACACCCGCGCTATCGGTGTTGACGCTTATTGCCCGCATCGGCGCGCCGCGTGCCTGCCCGGGCTGAGCCAACCATAAAAAGGGAAGCACAATGGGCCGTTCGATCAACCTGGAAGGCAAGGTCGCGCTGATTACCGGCGCGTCCAGCGGTTTGGGCAAGCGTTTCGCGCAAGTGCTGTCGCAGGCGGGCGCCAAAGTGGTGCTCGCCAGCCGGCGCACGGAGCGCCTGAAGGAGCTGCGCGCCGAAATCGAGGCGTCGGGCGGCGCCGCGCACGTCGTTTCGCTCGACGTCACCGATTACCAGAGCATCAAAGCGGCGATCGCGCATGCGGAGACCGAAGCGGGTACCATCGACATCCTCGTGAATAACTCGGGCGTGTCGACCACGCAAAAGCTGACGGAGGTCACGCCCGCGGACTACGAATTCGTGTTCGGCACGAACGTGCGCGGCGCGTTTTTCGTCGCGCAAGAGGTCGCCAAGCGCATGATCATGCGCGGCAATAGCAACAGCGCGGCCAAGCCGGCGTATCGCATCATCAACGTGGCGTCGGTGGCAGGCTTGCGGGTGTTTCCGCAGATCGGCCTCTACTCGATGAGCAAGGCCGCCGTCGTGCAGATGACAAAGGCGATGGCGCTCGAATGGGGCCGACACGGCATCAACGTCAACGCGATCTGCCCGGGTTATATCGATACCGAGATCAACCACCACCACTGGAAGACCGAGCAGGGGCAAAAGCTCATTTCGTTGCTGCCGCGCCGCCGCGTGGGCTCGCCAAACGATCTCGACGGTCTTTTGCTGCTGCTCGCCGCCGACGAATCGCAGTTCATGAACGGCTCGGTCATCTCGGCGGACGACGGTTTTTCGCTTTGAACTTTTTAGCGCACGCAATGACCACGCATAACGATTTCCACACCGTCTTCGAACTTTCCATGCCGATCCGCTGGGGCGACATGGACGCCTTCGGGCATGTCAATAACACCGTCTATTTCCGCTACATGGAGCAGGTGCGTATCTCGTGGTTCGAAGAGATCGGTCTCGTCGGCGGCAATGGCGACGGGCAAGGGCCGGTGATCGTAAACGCGTCGATGGAGTTTCTGAAGCAGCTTCAGTATCCCGGCGACGTGATCGGGCGCATGTCCGTCGGCAAGCCGGGGCGCAGCAGTCTCGATACGCGCTTCGAGCTGTATCGCGCCGATGAACCCGCCGCACTGTATGCGCGCGGCGCAGCGAAAATCGTCTGGATCGACTACGCGGCGGGCAAGTCCGTGCCGCTGCCGGACATGTTGCGGCAGATCATCGAGACCGCCGCGCCCGTCGCGCCGTAAAGCGCGCAGGTCAGGTGCCGAGCAGCCGTTGCAGCAGTTCGGTCGCATTGCCCGTGTCGTACTTTCTCATGAGCCGCGCGCGGTAGATATCAACCGTCCGAGGGCTGATATCGAGCACGCGGCCGATCTGCTTGCTCGTCTTGCCCGTCACGAGCTGCGCGGCGATCTCGCGCTCGCGCGGCGTCAATTCGATCGCGACCCGCCGCGTCGCGCTCAAGTCCTCGAATGTCCAGACGCCCGCCGCGTGAGGCGCGGTCCGGTCGAGCGCGCGGCCGGTGACGTGACACCAGAACAGTTCGCCGTTCTTGCGCTTCATGATGCGGTCGTCGCTGTACGTGCCTTCCTTGCTGATATGCGCGGCGATGCGCTCGCCGATGCGCGCGAACTCGTCCGGCGAGGGATACAGCACCTCGAACGACTTGCCGATGAGCGCCTCGCGCATGGAACCGAAGATCGCGCAAAGCTGCTCGTTGCAGTCTTCGATCGTGCGCTCGCGCGAAAGCACGAGCCCGACGGGCGCAAGTTGAAACGCGGTTTGATAATCCAGTGCACGCATGTGAGATCGGGCGCGCGGCGCCTTGCGTATCGCGGCGAAAAGCGCCGGGAACCAACGCGCGCGGGCAAAGACTTATGTATTTTTGCGTATTGTGCCGGATCATCGGCACAAAGTACGCTTGTGCTACGTCAAAAGGCCGCGCGATGCGCTCGAACAGTGCATCGGCGGCATCAAAAAACCGATTTTCAGTTGGTTTCAACATGGAAGGGACACACAGATGAACAAGGTCTATCCCAGCGCGAAAGCCGCGCTCGAGGACATCGTCAAGGACGGGCAGACGTTCGCCGTCGGCGGTTTCGGGCTGTGCGGCATTCCCGAAGCGCTCATCGCCGCGCTGCGCGATACGGGCGTCAAGGGCATCACCTGCATCAGCAATAACGCGGGCGTCGACGGCTTTGGCCTCGGTCTCTTGCTCGAGACGCGCCAGATCAAGAAGATGATTTCGTCGTACGTCGGCGAAAACAAGGAGTTCGAGCGCCAATACCTCGCCGGCGAACTCGAGCTCGAATTCACGCCGCAGGGCACGCTCGCCGAGAAGCTGCGCGCGGGCGGCGCGGGCATTCCGGCGTTCTTCACGAACACCGGTTTCGGCACGGTGATCGCGGAAGGCAAGGAAACGCGCCAGTTCGGCGAGAACCATTACGTGCTCGAGCATTCGCTCACGGCAGACGTCGGTCTCGTCAAGGCATGGAAGGCCGATAAATCCGGCAACTTGATCTTCCGGCGCACCGCGCGCAACTTCAACCCGATGTGCGCAATGGCCGGCAAGATCACCGTGGCCGAAGTGGAAGAAATCGTCGAGACGGGCGAACTCGATCCGGACGCGATCCATCTGCCCGGCATCTACGTGCAGCGCCTCGTGCTGAATGCGCAGCCGGAGAAGCGCATCGAACAACGCATCGTCCGCGCGAAAGGAGAGTAATCATGGCTTGGACTCGTGACCAGATGGCCGCGCGCGCGGCGCAGGAACTGCAGGACGGCTTCTACGTGAACCTTGGCATCGGCTTGCCGACGCTCGTCGCCAATCACGTTCCGGACGGCATGGAAGTGTGGCTGCAGTCGGAAAACGGTCTGCTCGGCATCGGGCCGTCGCCGTATGAAGACGAAGTCGACGCCGATCTCATCAACGCCGGCAAGCAGACCGTGACGACGCTGCCGGGCTCGTCGATCTTTTCGTCGGCGGATTCGTTCGCGATGATCCGCGGCGGCCACATCAACCTGGCGATCCTCGGCGCAATGCAGATCAGCAAGAAGGGCGATCTGGCCAACTGGATGATCCCCGGCAAGATGATCAAGGGCATGGGCGGCGCGATGGACCTCGTCGCCGGCGTGAAGAAAGTCGTCGTGCTGATGGAACACGTCGCGAAGGGCGACCAGCACAAGATCCTCGAAGAGTGCTCGCTGCCGCTGACGGGCGTGGGCGTCGTGGATCGCATCATCACCGATCTCGGCGTGATCGACGTCACCGACAATGGCCTCAAGCTCGTCGAGCTGGCCGACGGCGTGACGGTCGAGGAAATTCAGAAGAAGACGGGCGCGCCGCTCGATGTCACGAGCGTGAAGTGATAGCGGCGTGACAGGAACGCCGGTTCTCTCGGCGTGAGCGCGAACACGGGCGGGCGAAGCTTTCGGAGCTTCGCCCGCTTTGCTTTTGCGGGTTTTCGCCCGCATCTGTGCACGCGGGAAGGGGTCGTCCGTTCGGCATAGGCCCGCTCGATCCGGTGAGATGCGCTTTACAATCGTTTCGACACTTCCACGAGGACCTCTCCATGACCGCATCCATCGTCGCCGAAGCCGTGCATTCCGATCTGAGCGAGCCGCGCCAGCGCTTCGTGCAATGCGCGAGCCCGGCGGGTCTGCATCGCGTCGCCTATACGGAGTGGGGCGATCCGGCCAATCCGCGCGTGCTGCTGTGCGTGCACGGCCTGACGCGCTCGGGACGCGACTTCGACAAGCTCGCGCAAGCGTTCGCGCGGGACTATCGCGTGGTGTGTCCGGACGTGGTCGGGCGAGGACTGTCCGACTGGCTCGCGGATCCGCGTTACTACGGCGTGCCGCAGTATGTCGCGGACGTGGTCACGCTGATCGCGCGGTTGAACGTCGAGACGGTGGACTGGTTCGGCACGTCGATGGGCGGTCTCATCGGCATGGCGCTCGGCGGCTTGCCGAACACGCCGATCCGAAAGATGCTGCTCAACGATGTCGGGCCGCATATCGAACCGGTCGCGCTGCAGCGTATCGGCGAGTATCTCGGCAAGCCGGCGCGTTTCGCATCGCTCGACGAAGGCGTGCGGCACGCGGCGGCGCTCGCGTCGTCGTTCGGGCCGCTGACCGACGAGGAGTGGGCGAGCATCAACACGCCGCTCCTGCACGAGCGCGACGGTGCGTGGGGCTTTCGCTACGACCCGGGCATCGCGACGCCGTTCACGTCGGCCACCGATGAGCAGAATGCGGCCGGCGAGGCGTTTCTTTGGCGCTCGCTCGCGTCGATCAGGACGCCGGTGCTCGTCGTGCGCGGCGAGAGCTCGGATTTGCTGTCGCGCGAGACGGTCGCGCAAATGGTCGAGAAAGGTCAGGCCGTGACGAGCGCCGAGATCCCGGGCGCGGGTCACGCGCCGGCGTTTCTTGTCGAAGATCAAATCGCCATCGCCAGGGGGTTCTTTCTCGGCGATGACGCGAGCGGGGCATAATATTGGGCTGAACATAAGGTGCTTGCGCGCCGCTTGCGCTTCTTTTCTCACCATCACCGATCAGGAACAAACAATGGCAGTCATTCGTCATCACGTCGGGCCGCGCCTTTCCGAAACCGCGATCCACAACGGCACGGTGTATCTCGCCGGCCAGATCGCCGAGGACACGGACCAGGACATCACCGGTCAGACGCGCGAAGTGCTCGGTCACATCGACCGCCTGCTCGAAGAGGCGAACAGCGACAAGTCGCACTTGCTGTCGGTGCAGATCTATATCTCGGACATGATCCATTTCCCCGGCATGAACGCCGTGTGGGACTCGTGGGTCGCGGAAGGCAACACGCCGCCCCGCGCCACCGTCGAGGCGAAGCTCGCCAATCCGGCGTGCCTCGTGGAAATCGTCGTGATCGCCGCACAGCGCAACTGAATCGAGTCGTCTGAAGTATTGGCATCGCCCGAATGACCGAGACCGCCGTCCCCACCGAAACGTTGCCCGAGCCGTCCATCGACGACGCGCTCGCGTTCGTGCGCGAGCACGCGAAGGACGCGCGCGTCTCGACGGGCGAACTGCTCGCGGACCACGCTGCCGGCACCGCGCGCATCATGCAGACGCTCAACGTCGATTCGCACGCGGTCGCCGCCGCGGCGCTCTTCGTGCTGGCGCCGCATCTCGACGATCCGGAGAAGGTGATCGCGGAGCGCTTCGGCCCGGAAGTGCAGCGGCTCGTCGGCGATGTGCGCAAGCTGTTGCGGCTTGGTTCGGTCAGCTCGCGCGCGACGCTCGCGGAACTGCCTGAAAACACGCGCGACGCGCAGGCCGCGCGCCGTGCGCAGGTCGAAGCGTTGCGCAAGATGTTGCTTGCGTTCGCGCAGGACATTCGCGTGGTGCTGATCCGGCTCGCCTCGCGCGTGCAGACGCTGCGCTACTACGCCGCGCACAAGATCGAACCGTCGCCCGACGTGCCGCGCGAGACGCTGGAGATTTACGCGCCGCTCGCCAACCGGCTCGGCATCTGGCAACTGAAGTGGGAACTCGAAGACCTGTCGTTTCGCTTCGAAGATCCGGTCACGTACAAACGCATCGCGAAGCTGCTCGACGAGAAGCGCGTCGAGCGCGAGACCTATGTGACCGAGGCCATCGCTCGTCTGCAGAAGGAACTGGAAACCGCGCACATCAAGGCGGACGTCAGCGGACGGCCGAAGCACATCTACAGCATTTGGAAGAAGATGCGCGGCAAGCAGCTGGATTTCGCCGAACTGAACGACGTGCGCGCATTTCGCGTGATCGTCGGCGACATCAAGGATTGCTACACCGTGCTCGGCATCGTGCACAACCTGTGGCAGCCGGTGCCGCGTGAGTTCGACGATTACATCTCGCGTCCCAAGCCCAACGGCTACAAGTCGCTGCATACGGTCGTGATCGGCGACGACGGGCGCGCATTCGAAGTCCAGATTCGCACGTACGAGATGCATCAGTTCGCCGAGTACGGCGTGGCCGCGCACTGGCGGTACAAGGAAGCGGGCGCGCGTGGCTATGCGGGGCAGGTGACCGCGAGCGAGAAATACGACGAGAAGATCGCATGGTTGCGTCAGCTTCTCGCGTGGAAGGACGACGTCGAAGGCGAGCATCCCGGCTGGCAGCATCTGCGCGACGCGACACTCGACGACGACCATATCTACGTGCTGACGCCGCAGGCGCGCGTGATCGCGTTGCCGCAAGGCGCGACAGCCGTCGATTTCGCATATCACCTGCACAGCGAGCTCGGACATCGTTGTCGGGGCGCTCGCGTCGATGGCGCGATGGTGCCGCTCAACACGCCGCTGCAAAACGGACAGACGGTCGAGATCGTCGCGGTGAAGGAGGGCGGTCCGTCGCGCGACTGGCTCAATCCGCAGCTCGGCTATCTGCATAGCGCCCGCGCGCGGCAGAAAGTGCGCTCGTGGTTCCTCGCGGCGGATGCGGCGGAGAACATCGCGGCCGGACGGAGCATCGTCGAGAAGACCTTGCAGCGCGAGGGAAAGACGTCGGTCAGTCTCGAACAACTCGCGGCCAAACTCGGCTTCAAGGCGCCCGAGGAGCTTTACGCACTCGTCGCGAAGGACGAGTTCAGTCTGCGCAACATCGAGCAGGCGCTCTCCGATGCGCCGCCGCCCGAGCCCGAACCCGAAGCGCCCGAGCAGTTCGAGAAGCGCAGCAGCGGGCAAAGCGTGGCGCACGGAGCGTCGACGGGCGTGCTCGTCGTCGGTGTCGATGCGCTGCTCACGCAACTCGCGCGTTGCTGCCGCCCGGCGCCACCCGATCCGATCGCGGGATTCGTCACGCGCGGCAAAGGCATGTCGGTGCACCGGACCGATTGCGAAACGTTCAAGCGCATGGCCGAGCGCTCGCCCGAACGCGTGCTGCACACGACTTGGTCCGCCGAGGTGATGAACGGGCGTGGCTCGTCCGTTTATCCGGTGGACCTTTCGGTTGAATCGGCGGATCGCCAGGGCTTGCTGCGCGACATCTCCGAAGTGTTCGCGCGCGAGAAGATCAACGTGATCGGCGTGAAGAGCCAGAGCCGCAGGAATGTCGCGTATATGCAGTTCACCGTGGAAGTGTCGAGTGCAGCGCAGATTCAACGCGCATGCACGCTGCTCGGCGAAGTGCAGGGCGTGATTCGCGCTTCGCGTCGCGCGTAGCATCTAGAAGGGATTGAACGGATTGGCGAATATTTTCGATTTTTCTGAAGATAAGCACTTGCCAACATCTGAAACACTCCATATAATCTCACTTCTTTCAGGCTCGTAGCTCAGCTGGTTAGAGCACCACCTTGACATGGTGGGGGTCGTTGGTTCGAGTCCAATCGAGCCTACCAACGAAAACGAAATTCAGCGGACTTCGGTTCGCGGGGTTTCAAACCGCAAGAAGCGCGCAGCGCAAAAGGCGAAAAAACATGGCACGTCGAACGTTGACCGAAACAACTTCGGAGCGACGCTAGTCGAGGACCATATTCGCCTTCTGCCAAATTGTTTCGCGGTATGTGTGAAAAGTGAATGCGGCCCCTCGATAGCGGGGCCGCATTTTTTTTGTCTTGCGATTTTCAAACGAAATCGCGTGGCAATGCTTAATCGAATCGCCCGGCATGTGCCGGCGTCTTGGAGAACGATATGGTTTCGGTACGTTTGCCTGATGGGTCGGTCCGACAATACGACCACCCGGTGACCGTCGCGGAAGTTGCGGCATCGATCGGCGCGGGCCTCGCCAAGGCGGCGCTCGCCGGCAAGCTCAACGGCGAACTCGTCGACACCTCGTTTCTGATCGACAAGGATTCGTCGCTCGCGATCGTCACCGACAAAGACCCGGAAGGCGTCGATGTCGTGCGTCACTCGACCGCGCACTTGCTGGCCTATGCCGTGAAGGATCTGTTCCCCGAGGCGCAAGTAACCATCGGGCCGGTCATCGACAACGGCTTCTACTACGATTTCTCGTACAGCCGTCCGTTCACGCCCGAAGATCTCGAAAAGATCGAGAAGCGCATGCAGGAGCTCGCGAAGAAGGACGAGCCGGTGTCGCGCCGCGTCGTCTCGCGCAACGAGGCCGTCGAGTACTTCAAGAGCATCGGCGAGGCGTACAAGGCCGAGATCATCGAATCGATTCCGGAAAGCGACGAGATCCGGCTTTACGCGCACGGCAATTTCATCGACCTGTGCCGAGGCCCGCACGTGCCGTCCACCGGCAAGCTCAAGGTTTTCAAGCTGATGAAAGTCGCGGGCGCGTACTGGCGCGGCGATTCGAAGAACGAGCAACTGCAGCGCATCTACGGCACCGCGTGGACCAAGAAGGAAGACCAGGAGCAGTACCTCCACATGCTGGAAGAAGCCGAGAAGCGCGATCACCGAAAGCTCGGCAAGCAGCTCGACCTGTTCCATCTGCAGGACGAAGCGCCGGGCATGGTGTTCTGGCATCCGAAGGGCTGGTCGCTATGGCAGCAGGTCGAGCAGTACATGCGTCGCCGCGTGAACGAAGCCGGCTATCTCGAAATCAAGACTCCCATGGTTATGGACCGTTCGCTGTGGGAAGCATCGGGGCACTGGCAGAACTATCGTGAAAACATGTTCACGACCGAGTCGGAAAAGCGCGACTACGCGATCAAGCCGATGAACTGCCCGGGCCACGTCCAGGTGTTCAATCACGGCTTGCGCTCGTACCGCGACTTGCCGCTGCGTTACGCGGAGTTCGGTTCGTGCCATCGCAACGAGCCGTCGGGCGCGCTGCACGGTCTGATGCGCGTGCGGGGCTTCGTTCAGGACGATGCACATATCTTCTGTACCGAAGATCAGTTCATCGCGGAATCGATCGCGTTCAACACGCTCGCGATGAGCGTGTATAAGGATTTCGGCTTCGATCACATCGACATCAAGCTGTCGCTGCGTCCGGAACAGCGCGCCGGCACCGATGAAACCTGGGATCGCGCGGAGCAGGGCCTGCGCGAAGCGCTGACCGCGTGCGGCCTGCAGTGGGAAGAGCTCGCGGGCGAGGGCGCGTTTTACGGTCCGAAGATCGAGTATCACATCAAGGATGCGCTCGGCCGCTCGTGGCAATGCGGCACGCTGCAGCTCGACATGGTGCTGCCGGAGCGTCTCGGCGCGGAGTACGTGGCGGAAGACAACAGCCGCCGCCGTCCGGTGATGCTTCATCGCGCAATCGTCGGATCAATGGAGCGTTTCCTCGGCATTCTGATCGAGCATCATGCCGGCGCAATGCCGCCGTGGCTCGCGCCGATCCAGGCCGTTGTGTTGAATATTGCTGAAAGTCAGGCCGAATATGCCGGAAATCTGGCTCAATCGTTGCAAAAACAAGGGCTTAGAGTAGAGTCCGATTTGCGCAATGAGAAGATTAGCTATAAAATACGCGAGCACACGCTGCAAAAGGTGCCGTATTTGCTGGTCGTCGGCGACAAGGAGCGTGATGCACAAACCGTAGCCGTGCGTGCTCGTGGCGGTGTCGATCTGGGCGTGATGCCGGTCGACGCATTCCTCGAACGTCTGCAGCAGGAAGTGCGGGCGTTCAAGTAAGTCACTCGCAGCGCGGCTTGTTTTTTCATTTTTAGAGGAAACGTAACATCGCTACTGATAAGTCGTCACATCGCATCAACGGTGAGATTACCGCGCCGGAAGTGCGTTTGGTCGGAGTGGACAACGAGCCGCTCGGAATCGTGAAACTGGCCGAGGCGTTCCGTCAATCGGAGCAACTCGACGTGGATCTCGTCGAAATCGCGCCGCAGGCTTCGCCGCCTGTCTGCCGTTTGATGGATTACGGCAAGTTCAAGTATTCGGAAGCGAAGAAGCAGCACGAAGCGAAGTTGAAGCAGAAGATCGTGCAGGTGAAGGAAGTCAAATTCCGCCCCGGCACGGATGACGGTGACTACAACGTCAAGCTGCGCAACCTCACGCGCTTCCTCGAAGACGGCGACAAGACGAAAATCACGTTGCGTTTCCGCGGTCGCGAAATGGCGCACCAGGAAATCGGCATGCGTATGCTCGAGCGCCTGAAGTCCGATCTGGACGAATATGGCCAGGTCGAGCAGATGCCGAAGATGGAAGGGCGTCAGATGATCATGGTGCTTGCCCCGAAGAAGAAGGGCAAGTAACCGAACAGCAGTAGGGCGATGGATCGCGCGCCGTCGAAAGGCGGTCGGCGCGGCATTGCCGGCGGTTTCAGGCCGGCGTCATTTCGGTGACGCCGGTCATGAAAAGCGGCGGTTCTTCACCGAACCGTTCGCACACAAGTGGAGCGTGGGTTTCGAAGGGCGGGAAGGGGTTCGCGGGCAGTATCGGCGGATCATCCGCACACCCATGACCATCTAATAAACTGGAGTTGTTTCATGCCGAAGATGAAGACCAAGAAGAGTGCTGCAAAGCGCTTCGTGGTGCGTCCGGGCGGTACCGTCAAGCGCGGTCAGGCCTTCAAGCGCCACATTCTTACCAAGAAAACCACCAAGAACAAACGCCATCTGCGTGGCGCCACGGCCGTTCATGATTCCGATCTGAACTCCGTCCGCGCAATGCTGCCGTTCGCCTAACCTCATCTAACTTAAGGAGAGCAACATGCCTCGAGTAAAACGTGGGGTTACCGCACGGGCCCGTCACAAGAAGATCATCCGTCTGGCCAAGGGTTACCGCGGCCGTCGCAATAACGTCTATCGCATCGCCAAGCAGGCGGTCATGCGCGCAGGCCAGTACGCCTACCGCGATCGCCGCAACAAGAAGCGTGTGTTCCGCGCACTGTGGATCACGCGTATCAACGCGGCGGTGCGTCAGCACGACATGACCTACAGCGTGTTCATCAACGGCCTGAAGAAGGCTTCGATCGAACTCGACCGCAAGGTTCTGGCTGACATGGCTGTGTTCGACAAGGCTGCTTTTGCTGCGATCGTGAAGCAGGTGAAAGCCGCCGTTGCAGCCTAATTGCGAAATTAGTACTGCGTGGTTCGCCTCCTCGTCGCCGCATCGTAGAAATACGTTGACGGCGGCGCGAAGGCAGAAAACGGGGCTCTCACCGAGCCCCGTTTTTGTTGGTCGGACGGTTTTGCGCATCTCATGCCCATCGTGGAGCGTGGATGAGCAAAACCGAACCTCAGATTGAATTTCGACGCTAAAAGATGGGATCAATGGATCTGGACCAGATTGTCGCCGACGCGAAAAGCGCCTTTGAACACGCCGCCGATACCACCACGCTCGAAAACGAGAAGGCACGGTTCCTCGGCAAGTCCGGCGCGCTGACCGAATTGCTGAAGGGATTGGGCAAGCTCGATCCGGAAGCGAAGAAGACAGAAGGCGCGCGCATCAATCAGGCAAAGCAGCAGGTTGAAGCCGCGCTGAACGCGCGCCGTCAGGCGCTGGCCGACGCGCTGCTGAATCAGCGTCTCGCGTCGGAAGCCATCGACGTCACGCTACCGGGACGCGGCGCGGGTGCGGGCACGCTGCATCCGGTGATGCGTACGTGGGAGCGCGTCGAACAAATCTTCCGCACGATCGGTTTCGATGTCGCCGACGGTCCGGAAATCGAGACCGACTGGTACAACTTCACGGCGCTGAACAGCCCGGAGAACCATCCGGCGCGCTCGATGCAGGACACGTTCTACGTCGACGGCAAGGACGCGGATGGCCGTCCGCTTTTGCTTCGCACGCATACGAGCCCGATGCAGGTGCGCTACGCGCGCATGAACAAGCCGCCGATCAAGGTGATCGTGCCGGGCCGCACGTATCGCGTGGACAGCGACGCCACTCATTCGCCGATGTTCAACCAGGTCGAAGGCCTGTGGATCGAAGAGAACATCAGCTTTGCGGATCTGAAGGGCGTCTACACCGATTTTCTGAAGAAGTTCTTCGAGCGCGACGACATTCTCGTGCGCTTCCGTCCGTCGTATTTTCCGTTCACGGAGCCGTCCGCCGAGATCGACATGATGTTCGAACACGGCAAGAACGCGGGCAAATGGCTGGAAATCTCAGGCTCGGGGCAGGTGCATCCGACCGTCATCCGCAACATGGGCCTCGATCCGGAGCGCTATATCGGCTTCGCGTTCGGCAGCGGCCTCGAGCGCCTGACGATGCTGCGCTACGGCGTGCAGGATCTGCGTCTGTTCTTCGAGAACGATCTGCGTTTCCTGCGTCAGTTCGCGTAAAGCACTTAGCGCCCGCGGCGATCGCTTCCCGATAAGCGGCGATCGTGAGACTCCAAACATTTCGAACGTAGACACACATGCAATTCCCAGAATCCTGGCTCCGCAGTTTCGTCGATCCCAAGCTCTCCACCGACGAACTCGCGCACGCGCTGACGATGGCCGGCCTCGAAGTCGAAGACCTGCGCCCGGTCGCGCCGCCGACCACGAAGATCGTCGTGGGCCAAGTGCTCGAAGTCGCCAAGCATCCGAACGCCGACAAGCTCAACGTCTGTCAGGTCGATGCGGGCACGGGCGAGACGCTCAATATCGTGTGCGGCGCGCCGAACGTGTCGCCGGGCATCAAGGTGCCGGTCGCGCTGATCGGCGCCGTGCTGCCGCCGGCCGAAGCGGGCGGCGAGCCTTTCGCGATCAAGCCGACGAAGCTGCGCGGCGTCGACAGTCAAGGCATGCTGTGCTCCGCACGTGAGCTCAAGCTGTCGGAAGATCACAGCGGTCTCTTGATCCTGCCGACCGATGCGAAGGTCGGCCAGGACATCCGCGAGGCGCTCAATCTCGACGACACCGTCTTCGAAATCAAGCTCACGCCGAACAAGGCAGACTGCCTGTCGGTGTTCGGCGTTGCGCGCGAGACGGCAGCGATCACCGGCGCGCCGCTCAAGCAACCGGACATGCCGGCCGTCGAAACGAAGCTCGACGAAAAGCTGCCGGTCAAGGTGCTCGCGCCCGATCTGTGCGGGCGCTTCTCGGGCCGCGTGATTCGCGGCGTGAACGCCCGCGCGAAGACGCCGCAATGGATGGTCGAGCGTCTGGAACGTGCGGGCCAGCGCAGCATCTCCGCGCTCGTCGACATCTCCAATTACGTGATGCTCGAACTCGGCCGTCCGACGCACGTGTTCGATCTCGATAAGATTCACGGCGCGATCGAAGTGCGCTGGGGCAAGAAGGGCGAGTCGCTGAAGCTCCTGAACGGCAACACCGTCGAGCTCGATGAAACCGTCGGCGTGATCGCCGACGATCGCCACGTCGAAAGTCTCGCGGGCATCATGGGCGGCGACAGCACGGCCGTCTCGCTCGACACCACCAACATCTATCTCGAAGCCGCGTTCTGGTGGCCGGACGCGATCCGCGGCCGCGCGCGCAAGTACAACTTCTCGACCGATGCGGCGCATCGCTTCGAGCGCGGCGTCGATTATTCGACGACCGTCGAGCATATCGAACGCATCTCGCGCCTGATCCTCGACATCTGCGGCGGCGAAGCCGGTCCGGTCGACGATCAGATCGTCAACGTGCCGGATCGCAATCCGGTGTCGATGCGCGTGTCGCGCGCGCATCGGATCATCGGCGTAGAGATCGGCGCGGAAGAGATCGCGCAGATCTTCACGCGTCTGAACCTCGCGTTCGAGCGCGACGGCGACACCTTCAAGGTCACGCCGCCGCCGTATCGCTTCGATATCGAGATCGAGGAAGACCTGATCGAGGAAGTCGCGCGCATCTACGGTTTCGAGAAGATTCCGGCGCGCCCGCCGGTCGCGCGCAGCGAGATGCGCATCACGAACGAAACGAAGCGCTCGATCCATACGCTGCGCCACGAAGTCGCCGCGCGCGACTACTCGGAGACGGTGAACTTCAGCTTCGTCGACGCCGAGTGGGAGAAGGACTTCGCCGGCAACGATAATCCGATCAAGCTGCTGAACCCGATCGCGAGCCAGCTCTCGGTCATGCGTTCGACCATGTTCGGCAGCCTGATCGAAGTGCTGCGTCATAACCTGAATCGCCGCGCAGACCGCGTGCGCGTGTTCGAAGCGGGGCGCGTGTTCCATCGCGACGCAACGGTTAAAGCGGGCGAACTGACGGTCGAAGGCTTCGCGCAACCGAAGATGATCGGCGGGCTCGCGTATGGTCCGGTGGTCGAGGAACAGTGGGGCGTGGCCACGCGCAACGTCGACTTCTTCGACGTGAAGGGCGATGTCGAAGCGCTCTTCGCGCCCGTCGTGCCGCGCTTCGTTAAGTCGGAGCATCCGGCGTTGCATCCGGGACGCAGCGCGCGCATCGAGGTGGCGGGGCGCGCGGTCGGCTGGATCGGCGAACTGCATCCGCGCTGGCTGCAAAAGTACGACTTGCCGAACGCGCCGATCCTCTTCGAAATCGACGCCGACGCGTTGATGGATCGCGCATTGCCGGCGCCGTCCGAAGTGTCGAAATTTCCGCCGGTGCGTCGCGATATCGCGATTGTCGTGGATCAAAACGTGGCGGTTCAGGCGCTGCTCGACGAGCTCGAAAGCGCGCGCGCGGAAGCGGCGTGCAGGTACGTCACGAAGGTTGCCCTTTTCGATGAATTTCGTCCAAAATCAAATACTTCCGGTGGCTTGGGAGCGCATGAGAAAAGTCTTGCCTTCCGTGTAACGTTGCAAGATACTGGCGGCACGCTTCAGGACGAAACGGTCGATACGGCTATCAAAACGCTGGTGGATCGCCTGGCTCGAGTACACGGCGCGCGGTTGCGCGGATAGCCTTCAGTTGGCCCTTTCCGTCTTAATCGCCAAGTCTTAAATATGGCAAGCGCCGTTTTACCGATATGAACCAAATGAACTCGAGTGATTTCGAAGCCCTTCTTTCGGCGCAGCGTAGCGCCATGACCCGAGATATTCCGACCTCGAGCGCGCCCGGCGATACGCCGACGCTCACCAAAGCCGAGTTGGCGGAGATGCTGTTCGACCATGTCGGTCTGAACAAGCGCGAAGCCAAGGACATGGTCGAAGCCTTCTTCGAGGTCATCCGCGATGCGCTGGAGAGCGGCGAGAGCGTCAAGCTTTCCGGCTTCGGCAATTTCCAGTTGCGCGACAAGCCTCAGCGTCCCGGCCGCAATCCGAAGACGGGCGAGGCCATTCCTATCGCCGCGCGGCGGGTCGTCACGTTTCATGCAAGTCAGAAGCTGAAGGCGCTGGTCGAAACGGGAGCGGAGACCGATCTCACTCGCTGATTTCCCGGTGGCGCGCGAATGACTCGCGCGTCGCGTTGCTTGGCCACCGCGCTTCAATCGACATCACTTATAACGATGGTTGATCGACGATGGAAAAAGTCGTCTTGCCTCCGATCCCCGCCAAGCGATACTTCACGATTGGCGAAGTCAGCGAGTTGTGCGGCGTCAAGCCTCACGTGCTGCGCTATTGGGAGCAGGAGTTCACGCAGTTGAGGCCGGTCAAGCGGCGTGGCAATCGCCGCTACTATCAGCATCACGAAGTCTTGTTGATCCGGCGCATCCGCGAGTTGCTGTACGAGCAGGGCTTCACGATCAACGGTGCGCGTAACCGGCTCGATTCGCAGGGACGTGCAATCGACGACGATGCGGACATGGCCGAGACGCAAGTATCGACGCAGGCTCAACCGGGCGTCGATGTCGAGCAGTTGCGCAAGGATATTCTTCAGGTGATCGATCTTCTCGGAGGATGAACGCCGTCCGATTCAAAGTCCCGATGCCGCGAGTTCTCGCGGCATTTTTTTTGTCCGTCCCACGCTGTAATTACCGGATGCGTCGCAAGGCATCGTGGCCGCCGATGTAGCGAAGGTGTACCAGCCGCCGTCGAGGAGTCGATGACCGGACAGGCCCTGCCCGCGGTTAAGGCTTGACGCCTACGCGGAAGCGTTTTTTCGGACCGGCTGCTTGCGTGGCCGGCAACTTGGTCTTGACCGACCAATAGACGATGCTCGGTCCGACGCCCCATGGCGGATAGATGCGCCAGTCATCGACGCCATGGTGGAAGAAGTAAAGCGCGAAGCATCGGCCTGGTCTCGACGCGCGAACGGAGACATAGCGGCTGCCGCCGGGATAGATGCGCCCGAAGCGCGTGACGCGCGCGCCGCTTCCCGGACCGAACCATCTCGCGACTTCCGCGCGCAGGGCGGAGCAGGTTTGGCCGCATCGGCTGCGCCGCGCTCTGGCGGACGCTGGGACAGACAAAGGCATGGGGCGCCGTTCCTTATGTGTCACCTTAAGATTAGGGCTTAAATTACTGACACACAAGTGTTTTTTAGGCTTTTACGTCTGAATATTGGCGGGCGGCGCCGCGTTTTTGCGCGCGTGTCGTCCATGACGAACGGCTTCGGACGGTCATGCCCATCGTCGCGGTCGTTCTGGTCAGCGCTTCTTCATCGGCGCCGACTTTAAGCATTGCATCGGCGAGGTGGTAGTCGAGCTGCGCACGCCCGTGGAGAAACGCGGGCGATGCGTCATTGATGACCCGCGAGGGGCCAAGAAAAAAGGCTCTCCGGCAGAAGCCGGAGAGCCTTCAATTTCTGGTCGGGGCGAGAGGATTTGAACCTCCGACCACCTGCACCCCATGCAGGTACGCTACCAGGCTGCGCTACGCCCCGAAAGAGCGAAAGTATATCAGAGAGAAACGAATAGTAGAACTGCTTCCAACAATTTCGCTGTTGCACTCACAAAATTCACTCGCAATGCGTCAGAGCGTCAGTTCCGACTGCGTGTACGGCGACGTCTGGATCTTCACCGAATCCTCGCGCTCGGCCGACGCCCGCTCAGGCGAGACTTCCAGCGCGAAGCGCTGACGCCTGCGGAACCTCAAAGCCAGAAGCAACGAAATCGCGCATGGAATCAGATAGGTGGCGATGCGCTCCGTCCACGCGATGCGCGATCCGAAAGTGTCGTACGGCGTGCGCTCATCGAAGCCGGCGGACGCAAAGATCATCGTCAACGTGAAGTCCAGCACCATGGCCGCGCCGCACAGACACAGAAAGATCAAGGCGCCGTTCCACTTCAGAGCGCGTTCGCTCGCATTCAACGTGCGGCAGACGAAGAGCGTCACGCCCAGCAAACTCAGGATAAAAATCAAGGGAAGCCACGGAAAATGCATGTCGCGCGCCTCGCGTATGGGTAGAAGGGACGATCCCGGCGGCGCGCAAGATGGATTTATGTTGCGTCTGGAGCGCCCGCTTCCGGAAGCGAGCGCGATGATTACACGCAAGTCTCGACGCAAAAATAAGAGTAATCCTAATCAGATTGGCCGATCGGCCAGCGACTCCGACAGGAAATCGATGAACGTCCGCACCTTCGTCGTCATGTATTTGCGGCTCGTGTACACCGCATACACGGACGGCGCGAACGCCGAATAGCTCGGCAGCACGCGCACGAGCGAGCCCGACGCCAATTCCGGCTCGACGATCCACGCCGGAAAGTATGCGAGCCCGAGTCCGGCGCGCACGAGCTGTAGCGCCATCGACGTATCGTTGGTCTTGAGCACCGCCTGGTTCTTCACGGTAAACGCGCCGTCCGGGCCCGTCAACGTGACGGAATCGATATTCGTGTAGGTCGGCAACACGAAGCGATGACGCGCGACATCATCCGGATGACGCAGCTTGCCGTGCTGTTCGAGATACGCGCGCGAACCCGCGAGCACGAACGGCATCTTGCACAGCGGCCTGACGATCAGCGAGGGCGAAGGCTCCGACGTGGCGCGAATCGCCATGTCGTAGCCTTCCTCGACGAGATCGACGAAGCGATTCTCCAGCCGCAGATCGACGAGCACGCCCGGATAGCGCGCCTGATACGCGACAAGCAGATCCGCGAAGGTGCGATTGGCGAACCAGCCTGGCGCGGTGACCTTGAGCACGCCTTGCGGCTCCGCCGTCTGCACGCCGACGGCGGCTTGCGCGGCCTGCAGGATGTCGAGCGCCTCGCTGCATTGCTCGTAGTAGACGTTGCCGGCTTCCGTGAGACTCAGGTGACGCGTCGTGCGGTTCAGGAGACGCACGCCGAGCTGGCGCTCCAGATTGGCGACGTGCTTGCTCGTCATCGCGGTCGAAATGTCGAGCCGTTCTGCAGCCTTCACGAAGCTGCCGGCCTCGACGACTTCGCGGAACACGCGCAAGCTGGTGAGAGCATCCATCGATCATTTCCTGCCGGGAAACAAAACGCTAATGTTAGCCGGATTTATCGACCGACGATGTCTGCCTAAACTGCAGGCAACCCACCTTCACTGGAGTTTTGCGATGTCTGCGACACACACTCGACCATCCGCGGCCAACGCGTCGGCGCTCGCCGGCTACGCTCACGCGCTGCTGCGCATCGTCGCTTCGTATCTGCTGCTCACGCATGCGAGCGCGAAGCTGTTCCATGTTCCGCACATCGCGATGTTCGACGGTCTGCCGCTCGTCTCGCTGCTCGGCGTGGCGGGCGTCATCGAATTGATCGGCGGCGTGCTCGTGCTGATCGGCCTGTTCACGCGGGCGGCGGCGTTCGTGTTGTCGGGCGAACTGGCGTTCGCGTACTTCATCGGGCACGCGCCGAAAGGAAACTTCCTGCTGCCGCTATTGAATCAGGGCGAGCCGGCCGTGCTGCTGTCGTTCATCTATTTGTTCATCGCGGCGGCGGGGCCGGGCGCGTGGAGCATCGACGGGCGACGTTGAGCATTACTTCGGCCACTCGTCTAGCTCGTCGTTGAAGAGCGAAGCGACGATGCCGCGCAGCCACATCGTGCGCGCATCGTTGTGAAACTTGCGATGCCAGTGCTGCTTCAGATCGAAGCGGGGCAACGCGAGCGGCGGCTCGGCGAGCGTGATCGACGCATGCTCGGCGACATACGCGAAGCCGATCGCATGCGGCACCGTCGCGATCAGATCGGTGCGCGACAGGATGAACGGCAGGCTCATGAAGTGCGGCGTTTCGAGCACCGCGCGCCGGCGCACGCGTTCCTTGTCGAGATAATTCTCCAGCACTTCCTGGCTGCGGCCTTCCGCGCGCACGACCGCGTGGCCGCATTCCATGAAGCGTTCGAGCGTGAGCGGCTGGTTCGCGAACGGATGATCGCGCCGCATCAGACAGATGAACCGGTGCGAGAAAAGCCGCTGCTGAAAGAAGTTGTTGCCGCGCAAGTCCGGAAAGTAGCCGACCGCCAGATCGATATCGCCGGCTTCGAGCCCGCGCTCCACATCGCCATGCGACGCCGACACCGAGCGCAGATTCGCGTTCGGCGCTTCCTTCGCGAAGGCCTGCAAGAGGCGCGGCAGAAAGACGATCTCGCCGACATCGGAAAGCGCGATCGAAAACGTCTCCGTGCTCGTCGAAGGATCGAAGTGCTGCCGGTCGAGCAGGCCGCGTTCGATGCGCGCCAGCGCCTCGCGCGCCGCGGGCACGAGCGCGATGGTGCGCGGCGTCGGCTCCATGCCGCGCGAGGTGCGCACGAAGAGCGGATCGTTGAAGTACTCGCGCAGACGTGCGAGCGCGGTCGACACGCGCGGCTGACTCACCCCGAGCCGCTCGGCGGCGCGGCTCACGTTGCGCGTCTCCTCGATGGCGACGAGGTACGGAATCAGGTTGAGATCGAGATCGTTCATTTCGGAACCGCCGTCTCCTCGCGTCGATACGGCGTCATCCGCGCCGCGCGACCATGTCCGACACGCGCTGCGCCGCTTCCTGCAGCGGTTCGAGAAACGCCTTCACCATCTGCTTTGCGTTCTTGCGCTGCGCGTTGCCGCTGATGTTCAGCGCCGCGATCACGCGGCCTTGCCGGTCGCGGATCGGCGCGGACATCGAAATCAGTCCTTCCTCCAGTTCCTGATCGACGATTGCCCAGCCCTGGCGGCGCACCGCGGCGATGGCTTCCTTGAGCGCGCCCTTGTCGACGATCGTGCGCGGCGTGCGCGCGACCAGCGAACTCGCATCGAGCGCTTCGTCGAGGCGCGCTTCGTCGAGCGCGGCGAGCAGGACGCGGCCCATCGACGTGCAGAACGCAGGCAGACGGCTGCCGATCGACAAATTCTGCGTGATGATCTTGTGCGTCGGCACGCGCAGCACATAGACGATTTCCGCGCCGTTCAGCACGGCCGCCGAGCAGCTTTCGTGCACTTGCTCGACGAGATCTTCCATTACCGGTTCGGCCAGATTCCAGAAGGGCATCGACGTCAGATAGGCGAAGCCGAGGTCGAGAATCTTCGGCGTCAACTGAAAGAGACGCCCGTCGGCCTCGACATACCCGAGCGCCTGCAGCGTCAGAAGGATGCGGCGCGCGCCGGCGCGCGTAAGGCCGGTGGCCGCCGCGACATCCGTCAGCGTCTGCGCGGGGCGGTTCGCATCGAACGAGCGGATGACAGCGAGCCCGCGCGCGAACGACTGCACGTAGGCATCGCCGGGGCGCGCCTGCGCGTCTTGCGGCTCGGCATCCGGATTGAGCGTGGCTGAATTCTTCATAAGGCGTGTGATGAAAGCGCGAACGGACGGTCGACGCGAAGTTCGAGCTCGGTGAAAACCCCCACTTCGCGCATGCTTCGTTGACACGACAACGAATGCGGGACTAACATGCCGATGTTCGCTAAACGAATCCATGTTCGCATGACGAACATTTCAGCGCAAGTGTGCTGACGAGCAGGTAAACCCCAGTTCGAGACAGACAGGAACGGCAATGATCAACAAGATTTTCGATTCGCTC
The DNA here is from genome assembly GCF_031451435.1 of Caballeronia sp. LZ008. Lineage (NCBI taxonomy): Bacteria > Pseudomonadati > Pseudomonadota > Betaproteobacteria > Burkholderiales > Burkholderiaceae > Caballeronia > Caballeronia sp. LZ008. The sequence goes on from NZ_JARUXK010000001.1 coordinate 1,110,556, forward strand.
GCCTCGGCCGTCGCCGACGTCCACGACGGCGCGACCATCATGATCGGCGGTTTCGGCACGGCGGGCATGCCGTCCGAGCTGATCGACGCGCTCATCGAGCAGGGCGCGCGCGGGCTCACGATCGTCAACAACAACGCCGGCAACGGCGACACGGGACTGGCCGCGCTGCTGAAGGCGAAGCGCGTGCGCAAGATCATCTGCTCGTTCCCGCGTCAGACGGACTCGCATGTGTTCGACGCGCTCTATCGCGCGGGCGAAATCGAGCTGGAACTCGTGCCGCAGGGCAATCTGGCGGAACGCATCCGCGCGGCGGGCGCGGGCATCGGCGGATTTTTCACGCCGACGGGCTACGGCACGAAGCTCGCCGAAGGCAAGGAAACGCGCGTGATCGACGGCCGGCACTACGTGCTCGAAGCGCCGCTGCACGCGGATTTCGCGCTCGTGAAGGCATATAAGGGCGATCGCTGGGGCAATCTGGTCTATCGTAAAACTGCGCGCAACTTCGGTCCGATCATGGCGAGCGCCGCGAAAACGGCCATCGTGCAGGTCTCGAAGGTCGTCGCGCTCGGCGAGCTGGACCCCGAAAACATCGTGACGCCGGGCATTTTCGTGCAGCGCGTCGTCGAAGTACCGCAAGCCGTGCATCAAGCCGAACTCGCCGCTTAAGGAAGGACGAAAAGCCATGAAGAAACTCACTCGTGACGAAATGGCCAAGCGCGTGGCCGCGGACATTCCCGAAGGCGCGTACGTGAACCTGGGCATCGGCGTGCCGACGCTCGTCGCCAATCATCTCGCGGCGGACCGCGAGATCTTCCTGCACAGCGAAAACGGCCTGCTCGGCATGGGACCGGCGCCCGCCAAAGGCGAGGAAGACGACGAACTCATCAACGCAGGCAAGCAGCACGTCACGTTGCTGACCGGCGGCGCGTTTTTCCATCACGCCGATTCGTTTGCGATGATGCGCGGCGGCCATCTCGACTTCTGCGTGCTCGGCGCCTTCCAGGTTTCCGCGACGGGCGATCTCGCGAACTGGCACACCGGCGCGCCCGACGCGATTCCGGCTGTCGGCGGCGCGATGGATCTCGCGATCGGCGCGAAGCAGGTCTACGTGATGATGGAACTGCTCACCAAGCAGGGCGAGAGCAAGCTGGTCGACGCCTGCACGTATCCGGTGACGGGCGTCGCATGCGTGAATCGCGTGTACACGGATCTCGCCGTGTTCGACGTGACGCCGGAAGGCTTCGTCGTGCGCGAAATCGTCGACGGCCTGTCGTTCGAAGAGTTGCAGAAGCTGGCCCAGGTGCCACTGCAATACGCGCCGCTGACCGAAGCAGCCTGAGAGAATTCTGGAGACATTGAACATGAAAGAAGCTTTCGTATGTGATGCCATCCGCACGCCGATCGGCCGTTACGGCGGTTCGCTGTCCTCCGTGCGCGCCGACGATCTCGGCGCCGTGCCGCTGCGCGCGCTGGTCGAGCGCAACAAGGAAGTGGACTGGGAAGCCATCGACGAAGTGATCTATGGCTGCGCGAATCAGGCGGGCGAAGACAACCGCAACGTCGCGCGCATGTCGGCGCTGCTGGCCGGTTTGCCGGTCGGCACGCCGGGCTCGACGGTCAATCGTCTGTGCGGCTCCGGCATGGATGCGATCGGCGTGGCCGCGCGCGCCATCAAGTCGGGCGAGACGAGCCTGATGATCGCGGGCGGCGTCGAAAGCATGAGCCGCGCGCCGTTCGTGATGGGCAAGGCGACGAGCGCGTTCTCGCGTTCCGCAGAAATCCACGATACGACCATCGGCTGGCGCTTCATCAATCCGCTGATGAAAAAGCAGTACGGCGTCGATTCGATGCCGGAAACCGCCGAAAACGTCGCGGACGACTACAAGATCAGCCGCGCCGATCAGGACGCGTTCGCGCTGCGCTCGCAGCAGAAGGCGGCGCGCGCGCAAAAGGACGGCACGCTGGCGCAGGAAATCGTCGCGGTGACGATTCCGCAGAAAAAGGGCGATGCGCTCGTCGTCGACAAGGACGAGCATCCGCGCGAAACGAGCCTCGAAGCGCTCGCGAAACTGAAGGGCGTCGTGCGTCCGGACGGCTCGGTGACGGCGGGCAACGCGTCGGGCGTGAACGACGGCGCGGTCGCGATGCTGATAGCCGACGAGGAAAGCGCGAAGCGCAACGGCCTCACGCCGCGCGCGCGCATTCTGGGCTTGGCCACGGCCGGCGTGCCGCCGCGCGTGATGGGCATCGGTCCAGGTCCGGCCTCGCAGAAGCTGCTTGCGCGTCTCGGCATGACCATCGACCAGATGGACGTGATCGAGCTGAACGAAGCGTTCGCGTCCCAAGGTTTGGCGACGCTGCGCATGCTCGGCGTCGCCGATGACGATCCCCGCGTCAATCCGAACGGCGGTGCGATCGCGCTCGGCCATCCGCTGGGCGCGTCCGGCGCGCGGCTCGTCACGACCGCGAGCTACCAGTTGCATCGCACGGGCGGACGTTACGCGCTTTGCACGATGTGCATTGGCGTCGGCCAAGGCATCGCGATGATCATCGAGCGCGTCTGATCACATGTTTTCATCGACCGGACGTTTGACCGATCTCATTTGCGGCAACGCCGCCGCGAACGAGATCTGGTCGCCGCGCGCGACCGTGCAGGCCATGCTCGATGTCGAAGCCGCGCTCGCGCGCGCATCCGCGCTGCATGGCGTGATTCCGTCGGGCGCGGTGGATGCGATCGTCGCCGCCTGCGATGCCGATAACATCGACGCCGATGCGCTGATGACCGGCGCCGCGGCGGGCGGCAATCTCGCGATTCCGCTCGTCAAGCAACTGACGGCCGTCGTGAAGGCGCGCGACGCCGAAGCAGCCAAGTACGTGCATTGGGGCGCGACGAGTCAGGACATCATCGATACGGGCGTCGTGCTGCAATTGCGCGCGTTTCTCGATCTGATCGATGCGGATCTGCGCTCGCTCTCCGATGCGCTCGCCACGCAGGCGCAAGCCCACAAAAACACGCCGATGATCGGCCGCACCTGGCTTCAGCAGGCGCTGCCGATCACGCTCGGCCTGAAGTTCGCGCAATGGCTCGATGCAGTGACGCGTCATCGCGAGCGCCTCGGCGAACTGAGGTCGCGCGCGCTCGTGCTGCAATTCGGCGGCGCGGCGGGCACGCTCGCGAGTCTGCGCGACAAGGCCTTGCCGGTCGCGGCATCGCTTGCGCAGGACCTGAAGCTGGCGCTTCCCGCGTTGCCGTGGCACACGCAGCGCGATCGCATCGCGGAAACCGCGTCGTTTCTCGGCATGCTGACGGGCACGCTGGGCAAGATCGCGCGCGATGTCTCGCTGATGATGCAGACCGAGCTCGGAGAAGTCGCCGAACCGGCGGCCGCAGGCAAGGGCGGATCATCGACGATGCCGCACAAGCGCAATCCAGTCGGCTGCGCGGCCGTTCTGACCGCCGCGACGCGCGCGCCGAATCTCGTCGCGACGATCTTCGCGGGCATGGTCCAGGAGCACGAGCGCGCGCTCGGCGGCTGGCAGGCCGAATGGGAAGCGCTGCCCGATCTCGCGCGTCTGACGGCGGGCGCGTTGTCGAACATCGTGGGCATCGTTCCGTCGATGGAAGTCAATGTCGAACGGCTCGCACGCAATCTCGACGTGACCAACGGACTGATTCTCGGCGAAGCGGTGATGCTCGCGCTCGGCGACGCAATCGGCAGGCTCGACGCGCACAAGCTCGTCGAAGGCGCGTCGAAGGCGTCGGTGGCGAACGGCACGTCGCTCTTCGACGAACTCTTCTCGAACGAAACCGTCACGCGTCATGTTTCGCAGGATCAACTGAAATCGCTGCTCGATCCGGCGAATTACGTCGGACAGGCGCAGGCGTTCGTCGATGCCGCCATCGCGAACGCTCACTCGAAATAAGCAGGAACACACAGGAGCGGTAAAAACATGCCTCTTGCCGAAGTCAACGGAACACGGATTCACTATCGCATCGACGCGACGGCGGGCGACAACGCGCCGTGGCTCGTGCTGTCGAATTCGCTCGGCGCCGATGTCTCGATGTGGACGCCGAACATCGAGGCGTTCGCCGCGCGCTATCGCGTCGTGCGCTACGACACGCGCGGCCACGGTCATTCGGACGTGCCGCCGGGCCCGTACACGATCGATCAGCTGATCGGCGACGTGATCGGCCTGATGGATCATCTGAAAATCGAGCGCGCGAACTACTGCGGCCTGTCGATGGGCGGGCTGACCGGCATCGGGCTGGCGGCGCGTCATCCGGAGCGCTTCTCGCGCGTGGTGTTGTCGAACACCGCCGCGCTGATCGGCTCGGACGCCGTGTGGACGCCGCGCGCCGCGAAAGCGCGCGAGCCGGGCGGCATGCCCGCGCTGACCGACGCCGTGATCGCGCGCTGGTTTACCGCGCCCTTCATCGAGCGTGAGCAGCTCGAACTCGCGAATATCCGCGACGTGTTTCGCCACACCAACGGCGACGGCTACGCGTCGAACTGCGAGGCGATCCGCGACGCCGACCTGCGCGACGAAGCGAAGACCATCGCATTGCCCGTGCTTGTGATTGCGGGCACGCACGATCTGTCGACGACGGCCGAGCAGGGCCGCGAGCTCGCGGGTTATATCGGCGGCTCGCGCTACGTCGAACTGGACGCGGCGCATCTGTCGAACATCGAAAAGCGCGACGACTACACGCGCGCCGTCCTCGACTTCCTCGGAGAATAAAGATGACCGACGACGAACGTTACGAAGCCGGGATGAAAGTGCGCCGCGCGGTGCTGTCCGACGCGCACGTCGACCGCTCGCTTGCAAACCGCACCGAGCTGACGACCGAATTCCAGAACTTCATCACGCGCTATGCGTGGGGCGAAATCTGGACGCGCGACGGCCTGCCGCGTCACACGCGCAGCCTCATCACGATCGCGATGATGGTCGCGCTCAACCGCAGCGAAGAACTCGCACTGCACTTGCGCGCCGCGAAGAACAACGGCGTCACGCAAGACGAGATCAAGGAAGTGCTGTTGCAAACGGCGGTCTACTGCGGCGTGCCAGCGGCGAATTCGGCGTTCCACCTCGCGCAGAAAATCTTCGACGAAGAGAGCAAGGCGTAGTCGCGACGCGGAACCGATAAAAACCGTCTCCGGGAAACCGGAGACGGTTTTTTCCTTTGCGGACTCAGAACGCGTAGAACGGTCCCGGTCCTGCGGGCGTCGGGCGTCCTGCGAGCGCCGTGAACACGCGCCGTCCGTAGAAGAAAGGCAAGCCCCAGTCGAAGAAGCCGCTCGCGGATCCGGCGAGATTGTCGAAGGCGAAGTGGCCGGTGCCGAACAAGGTCGTCGATTGCGCGATGGTGAAGCTCACCGCGCTCTGCGCGCCGCTCGACGAACGGATCGTCGCGGCGATCGTCGTCGGCGTCGACGGGCAATACCACGCGCCGCACTTCGCGAGCGTCGCCGACGGGAAGAAGACGCCGTTCGATCCGCTATCGATGAAGCTCGAACCGTACTGGCTGCCGCCGAAATCCGTCGTGACGTAGCCGGACAGCGAACTCGCCTTGAGCACCGTGGCCGAGCCGAGCAGATTGTTCGACTGCGAGCCGATGCCGAAGGTCATCGTCCCCGTGACCGCCGATGCGCCGCTATCCGGCACGTCGGGCAGCTCGATCAGCACGCCGTTGTTGTCCGACGCGAAGTTCGCGACCGGATTGGTCACCTGCTGCGCGACCGCCAGCTTGCTCGCGGTGCAGTTGCCCGAGATGCAGCTGTAGTACCAGCGCGGCATCGCCGAGGTCGCGCATCCCGCGCCGCAGTCCGCGGTGAACGGTCCGACGCCGAGGATGCCGTTGCCGCGCAGGCTCGACGCGGAGAGCATCGGCAGGCCGGACTGGCCGCAGTCCTGCGCCGCGTTGCCTGCGGCGGAGTCGGCGATCAGGTGCACGGAAGTCGAGCGCGCGACCTGGCTCGCGAGCCGGATATCGGCCGTGCGGACCGCGCCCCACGTATAGCCTGAGCCGAACACGGCGCATTCCGCGATGATCGCGCTCTGGCTGCCGCCCGCAACGAGCGGCAACGCGATCGACGGACTGAGTGCGGACGCCAGCACTCTCAAGCCGTGCGAGCCGGTATCGACCTGAATGTCGTCGATGGTCTGGCATGTGTCCGTGCCCGGCACGCAGATCGTCACGCTGGTTTGCAGCATGTTGCGCGTGTTGGTCGGCGTGCTGGAAACATGGATGATCTGGACGTTGGGCGTCGTCGATTGCGCGACGGTCGTGCCGGTGGATGGGGACGACGCCGCGCTCGCGGGCGTCGCGGCGCTGGCCGTCTGGGGCGCGCTGGCCTGGTGAGGCGACGCGGCGGCGCTGCCGTTCGAGCCGCCGTCCGAACCTCCGCCGCCGCCGCAGGCGTGAAGCAGAACGCAAGTGCCGAGTGCGGCGATCGAGAGAAGGGCGCGTGGGTTCATGGCGGGCCTCTTACTGAATGTCCGTTGCGCTCACGCCCGGCGGCAGGGCGCTCGCAAGCCATGCGCGGCCGATGAATTCGCGCAGCCGCATGCGATTTTCGACGACGAGATCGCCCGCGGCGACATGCGCCGCATGCAGGCCCGCATCGCCGACCGACGCGCTCGCGCCTTGCCTGAACGTCTCGAAATGGCTGCCGAGCAGCGTGCGGACGTCCGGCATCGCCGGGCCGCGCCAGGACACCGCGTACACCGTGCCGCTCGAATCGACATACTCACGCACGACGATGCCGTCGGCATCGGTCGTTTCGTGGAATTTCACGAGGCCGCTCTGCGCCTGATGCACGACATCGCCCTGCGATGCGCTCGACGCGCGCCCGGCGGCACCGAGCTGCGCGTGGGCATTAGCCGACGCGCCGATCGCCAGAATGGTCAGGCACGCGGTCGCGTAGTGAGGAATTCTGATTTTTCTCATGACGTTCTCTCCGTTAATTAGGACTCTTCTTATTTTCGAGATGCGATTTTAGGAGGAAGTCAGAAAAAACTGATACACGTCGATGTTTTCCGCGCGAAACGGGCGCATGCGCGTAGGAGAAAAAGAAGTCTCTATGAATCAAAAGGTTACGCAGATCGAAAAGCCGAATTGCCGTTTTTCGCGATTGTCATAAATTGTCAATTCGATGCGGAGCGGCTTAAATGGAAGTTTGAGGCGCGCCTTTTGGCTGCGCGTAGTCTGCTTTCGTCATTGAAAGGCAACGTTTAATGGGCGCGCTGCGCAGCCTTGCCGGAAGCCGTCGTGACCTCTTTTTTGTCACGGCGCACGGCGGACCGGTAAAATAACGGGTTGATCCACGGAAGAACGCCCGTGGCGTAGCGGAAGGACTTCTCCAAATGACAGATTTTCGTGTAACGAAGCGGATGGCTGCGCTTTTCGCGGTGGCCGGAATCGTGGCGGGATGTGGCTCGTCCAATCCCAACGCGTTCAACTACAAGAGCGATCAGCGTTCGAAACAGGTGTCTCTCGCCGTGCCGCCGAACCTGCTCGACGAAGCGGCCGATCAGCGTTCATTGCCGCCGCAGGGCGGGCAGGCATCGCTGTCCGATCTGCAGCAGATTCAGAAAGTCGCACCGAACGCGCCCACGGTGGTTCCGCCGGTGTCGGGCATGCGCGTTCAGCGCGACGGCACCGAGCGCTGGCTCGTCGTCGATGGCAAGACGCCCGATCAGGTGTGGCCGCAGGTCCGCCGTTTCTGGCAGGAGCAGGGCTTTCTGCTCGTCGTCGATCAGCGCGACAAGGGCGTGATGGAAACGGACTGGAACGAAACCCATCCGCAGATTTCCGACGGCCTGATCCGCGACACGCTCGCCAAGGCAACCGGCAACTCGTATGTCACGGCCGAGCGCAACAAGTACCGCACGCGCCTCGAAGCGGCGCCGAACGGCGGCACGTATGTGTTCATCAGCCAGAAGGGCATGCGCGAGGCGCTGACCGGCGTGAACAATGACACGAGCCAGTGGCAGGCCCGCCCGAACGATCCCGCGCTCGAGAACGAATACCTCAAGCGCCTGATGTCCTCGCTCTCGCTGGCCGACCAGCGGGCGGCTTCCGGCGGCGCAACGCCGCTCGACGCCCCGGCCGCCGGTGCTGCGGGCGCGCAAGCCGCGAAGGGCGGCGATGCGAAGGCTGCGTCGGTCGCGGCGCAGAACGCCGCGTACGCGGGCAATTCGCCGATCCGCAACGAAGTCGTGCCCGAGGCCGCATCGTCGCAACTGACCTTGCCGGAAGCGTACGACCGCGCGTGGTTGCGCGTGGGCATCGCGCTCGATCGCGCCAACTTCACGGTGGACGACCGCGACCGCAGCAAGGGCGTCTATTACGTGCGCTACGTCGATCCGACGGACAAGTCGTCGGCGGAACAAGGCTTCTGGAGCCAGGTGTTCCACGGCCGCAAGGAAATGAAGGCGAAGCAGTATCAGGTCAACGTGCGCGCCGTCACCGAGCAGCAAACGCGCGTGGCGATCGTCGACGACAAGGGCGAAGTCGATTCGTCGCCGCAAGCTCGCCAGATCATGGCGCTGCTCGCCGACCAGATCAGCTGATCGTTTTCCGCGCCGATCCGCAGAAACCGCCTCCTTCGCGAGGCGGTTTTTTTACGCCGTCGATGCCGCCGCCGGGCGCGCAAACGATTTTTTCAGCGCGCACGGAAATGCGAGCGACGCGTAAATATTGCGCAGACAATTCTTTCTATCGGGAAATGTGCGCAAAAGCTTATAGAAATGAACGCCCGGACAGTACATTGCATCAGTGGCGTAAATCACCCGCCGGAAGTTCCACGAAGCGCGCGTATCACGCACGTTGTACCTGACAAACAGACGATTGGTTCGCGCTGCGCGAACCCCGATGGCCCCGTCGCCTATCCTCGTAGGGCGACGGTTTTTGCCCGCGTTTCTCTTGGAACGCGGGCTTTTTCTTTGGCTTGCAGATCGGGCGTTTTCGGCGACATGCGCGATGCGCGGTTATGCTCGTGCTTCCATCGTTCAAGTAAGAAAGGAGAAGCTCATGTCGGAAGTTGCCGTCGTCGCGATCTTTGTTGCCAAACCGGGCAAGGAAGAGGAACTGAGGGAAGTGCTGGAAGCGAACGTCGAGCCGACGCGCAAGGAGGCGGGTGCGCTGCAATACGACTTGCACCGCGACCTGAAGGAGCCGCGGCGCTTTATCTTCGTCGAGCGCTGGGAGAGCGAGGCCGCGCTCGCGAAGCACGGCGAAACGGCGCACATCCAGACGTTCCGCGCCAAATCGCCGGACTTGTGCGAGCACGGCGAAGTCCGTGTCGCGAGCAAGATTCTCTGACGGACCGGACAGCGCTTTTAATGCGTTTCTTGCGGGACGTCGAGGATCAGGATGATGGTCCAGTCGGCGTCGCCGTCGTGATGATACTGGCGCTCCGCGACGATGAACGGCTGCTGCTTGCCGGACGGTCCGAGGAACAGCACGTCGCCTTCCATCGGCAGGCATTCGACGGGCGGCAGCGCCAGATACGAGTCCTTGTTCGCGTTGCGCGGCATCAGTTTTTCGATCTTGCGCGATGCCGCTTCGGTCCATTCGATATCGAGCTGGATATTGCTCATGCTGTCGTTCGCACGATGAGTGCGCTCCACGGTTGAATCGTTGAAAAGACGATGCGCAATGTAGCACACGCCGTGCGCGATCCATGCGGCGTGCCAGACGAAAAAACGGCCCGAAGGCCGTTTTCCGTTCGTGCGCGAGACGGCACGAAACGCTCAAATTTCCTCGTACAGCGGCAGCGTCAGAAACTCGGTGAAGTGCGCCGAAGTCGACATTTCCTCGAAGATTTTCGCCGCGCGTTCGTAGGGCTTCGTGTCCGCGCCCGACGCGCTGACCGCCTGCTTCACCTTCTCCAGTTCGTCGATGGTGATCTCGCGCACCATCGATGCGGTGACCTTGCGGCCGTCGTCGAGCTTGCCCTTCGGCGAGCGGATCCATTGCCACACCTGCGAGCGCGAGATTTCGGCGGTCGCGGCGTCTTCCATCAGATTGTGGATCGGCACGCAGCCATTGCCCGCGAGCCACGAACCGAGATAGTGGACGCCGACGTTCACGTTGTTGCGCACGCCCGCTTCGGTGATCGGCTCTTCCGGACGGAAGTCGAGCAGATCGTGCGCCGTCACCTGCACGTCGGTGCGCTGCTTATCGATCTGGTTGGGCTTGTCGCCGAGCACCTTCACGAACTCTTCCATCGCGACCGGCACGAGGCCCGGATGCGCGACCCAGCCACCGTCGTAGCCGTCAGAGGCGTCGCGCGCCTTGTCGGAGCGCACGCCGCCCATCGCTTTGTCGTTCGCGGCCGGATCGTTCTTGATCGGAATCAGCGCCGACATGCCGCCGATCGCCGGCGCATTGCGTTTGTGGCATGTCTTCAAAAGTTCGAGCGCATAGGCGCGCATGAAGGGCGACGTCATCGTGATCTTCGCGCGGTCGGCGAGGCAGAAGTCCGTGTCGTTCTTGAACTTCTTGATCGCCGAGAAGATGTAATCCCAGCGGCCCGCGTTGAGACCCGAGCTATGCTCGCGCAGCTCGTACAGGATTTCGTCCATCTCGAACGCGGCGAGAATCGTTTCGACGAGCACCGTCGCGCGAATCGTGCCGCGCGAGATGCCGATGGCCTCCTGCGCCGCGACGAAAATGTCGTTCCACAGACGCGCTTCAAGATGGCTTTCCATCTTCGGCAGATAGAAGTACGGACCGCTGCCGCGCGCGATCAACTCCTTCGCGTTGTGAAACAGGAAGAGCGCGAAATCGAAGATGCCGCCCGACACGCGCTCGCCATCGACGGTGACGTGCTTTTCGTCGAGATGCCAGCCGCGCGGACGCACGATCAGCGTCGCGATCTTGTCGTTGAGCTTGTACGACTTGCCGTTCTGTTCGAGCGAAATCGTACGGCGCACGGCTTCCTTCAGATTGACCTGGCCGACGATCTGGTTGTCCCAGTTCGGCGCATTCGAATCCTCGAAGTCGGTCATGTAGGAATCCGCGCCGGAGTTGAGCGCGTTGATGATCATCTTGCGCTCGACCGGACCGGTGATCTCGACGCGACGGCATTGAAGATCTGCCGGCAGCGGCGCGACCTTCCAGTCGCCTTCGCGGATCGATTTCGTTTCTTCGAGGAAGCTCGGGCGCTCGCCCGCATCGAGACGCTTCGTGCGCTCGACGCGCGCAGCGAGCAATTGCTGGCGGCGCGGCTCGAACTGGCGATGCAGCGACGCGACGAACGCGAGCGCTTCGGGCGTCAGGGTGGTCTCGTAGCCGGGCTTGATATCGGCTGAGATGGCCATGCCTTTCGGAAGCGAAAGCGGATTCGATGGATGCGTCATGGTTTTCTCCTTGGTCGGTCAGACGGTTTTGCTAGTGGTTGTGCGTGAAGCGTTGCGCTGCCTGCTTTTCGGCTGCGTGATCCGGCGAGAGTTGGCGACGGCGCGCACCGCGCCGCCTTCGATGAAAGCGATGAGATCGGCCATGCCGCGGCCGCTGCCGTGCGGCGCGACGCCCAGTTCCTCGGGCGGCAGCGCGGCGCGGTTGATCCAGAAAGTCGTGTAGCCGAACCATGTTGCGCCGGCGACATTCCAGCCGTTGCTCGACGCGAATACGATGTCGCGCGCGCTGGCGTCGAAGGCTCGGGTGCCGACCGCGTAGGCGGCGGGCGCGGGCTGGTAGGCGCGCGCTGCATCGACCGACAGAACGTAATCGAAGAGGCCGCTCATGCCGGCGCTTTTCACGGCGATGTCGAGCATCGGCGGATTGCCGTTCGACAAAATCGCGAGCGGAATGGCGAGGCCGTCGCGCAACGCTCTGAGCGCGGGCAGCGTGTCGGGGAACGCGGAAAGGCACGCGTATTCGTCCATCAGGCGCTTCTCGGCGGCGCTCGTGAGCGCATCGGCGAGGTTCAGGCGTGCAGCCGCGTGGCGCAGCGCATCGATCGTGATTGTCCAGAACGGCTCGTAGTGCGCGCCCGACGGATCGGCGAGCGTGCGCAGTTGCGTGTACTCGATCTGCTTGCGGCGCCAGAGCTTCGAGAGTGCGTCGCCGTGGCCGGGAAAGAGCTGCTCGGCCGCCGCGACGACCGAGTGGACGTCGAAAAGCGTGCCGTAAGCGTCGAAGATGACTGCGCGGGGGAGCTTGGACAACTCGCGGGAAAATTCGCTGGACGATGCGTGTGTCGTTATGGCCGACATAGCCTTGCGCTCCGTTTAGAGGTCGGAATCGATTGTATTCGTGATCTAAGTGATGGAAAAAGCGCCGCAGCATCAATTGATCTTTTACTTTTACTTACCTAATATGTGGTTCAACACCGATATTGACGACGAACGCGCATGGATCGATTCAAGCAGATAGAAACCTTCGCTTCGGTCGCGGCGAAGGGCAGCCTGTCGGCGGCGGCACAGGCGGAGGGCATCGCGCCGGCCGTCATCGGACGCAGGCTGGATGCGCTCGAAGAGCGGCTCGGCGTGAAGCTGCTCGTGCGTACGACGCGCCGAATCACGCTGACCTTCGAAGGCTCCGCGTTTCTCGAGGACTGCCAGCGCATCATCAACGACATGCAGAACGCGGAGGCGAGCGTGTCGGCGGGCGGCGTGAAGGCGAGCGGGCATTTGCGCGTCTCGGCGCCGGCGGGCTTCGGACGGCGTCACGTCGCGCCGCTCGTGCCGAAGTTCACGACCTTGCATCCGGACGTTTCCGTGAGTCTCGACCTGACCGACCGCATGGTCGATCTCGTCAACGAAGGCTTCGACTGCGCCGTGCGTCTCGGCGAGTTGCCGGATTCGTCGCTGGTCTCCTTGAAGCTCGGGGAGAACCGGCGCGTGTGCGTCGCGTCGCCGGAGTATCTGGAAAAACGTGGCGAGCCCGCCGATCTCGCCGCGCTCGCGCATCACAATTGCCTGGCACTCGGCGCGTCGGCGAATCAGCAGCGTGGCTGGGTGTTCGAGCAGGACGGCAAGGTTGTCACGATCAAGGTTTCCGGCACGATGGAATGCTCCGACGGCGCCGTGCTGCACGAATGGTGTCTCGAAGGCCGCGGTCTCGCGTGGCGCTCGTGGTGGGAAGTCGGCGATGACATCGACGCTGGCCGCCTCGTCAGCGTGCTCGATGCGTACGCCGCGCCGCCGATCGGCATTCACGCGGTGTTTCCGCAGAGGCGGCATCTGCCGTTGCGCGTGCGATTGTTTCTCGATTTGCTCAAACATACCTATAACGCGACGGGATATTGGGGTTGACTGCGAGCCGGTGAAAGCTTCGGAATCCTATGCGCGGCGTCGCATCGCCGCGCGGGTACATCGAAATTGCTCTGCGCCGGCGCCCGTTACTACAATGGAATCACGCACCATCAACTGACGGGGGAGGACGCCATGTTCAAACACATCCTCGTGCCGACCGACGGCTCGGAGCTATCGCAAAAGGCCATCGACGGCGCGATCGATCTTGCGCAATCCGTCGGTGCGCGCATCACGGCTTACGCGTGCCTGCCTCAGTATCCGTATTCGCCATTCGCCGATGTCGCCGTCGAGCCGCCCGACGATTTTCACGCCCGCGCCGAGAACGAAGCCCGCGAACATCTGCGCGCGGTCGAGCGCGCCGCGGAAAGCGCCGGCGTGCCCTGCACGAGCGTGACGAGCATCGATGCGGCGCCGTATATCGGCATCATCGAGGCGGCGGAGCAAAATGGTTGCGACGTGATCCTGATGGCGTCGCACGGACGGCGCGGTCTCGGCAGTCTGCTGATCGGCAGCGAAACGCAGCGCGTCCTGACGCATACGAAGATTCCGGTGATCGTGTATCGCTAGCGAGCGGCGTTCCCCGGCGCGTGGCTGCGCGCGCCGGGACGCCGCTTCTTTTCACCACTCTCCCTGATTCGCCTGCTGAAGCCGTATTACGCGACCTTCTTGTCGAAGAACTGCTCGTCTTCGGTCGAGCCGTGCAGGGCGGTCGTCGATGCTTCCTTCTCGACCGTCTGCGTGACCGCGTCGAAGTAGCCGGTGCCCACTTCGCGCTGGTGCTTGACGGCCGTGAAGCCCTTGTCGGCGGCGGCGAATTCGGCCTGCTGCAATTCGACGAACGCGCTCATCTGCGAACGGGCGTAGCCGTGCGCGAGGTTGAACATCGAATAGTTCAGCGCGTGGAAGCCCGCCAGCGTGATGAACTGGAACTTGTAGCCCATCGCGCCCAGTTCGCGCTGAAACTTGGCGATGGTCGCGTCGTCCAGATTCTTCTTCCAGTTGAACGACGGCGAGCAGTTGTACGACAGCATCTTGCCGGGGAATGCCTTGTGGATCGCCTCGGCGAACTTCTTCGCGTATTCGAGATCCGGCTTGCCCGTTTCGCACCAGACGAGATCGGCGTAGGGCGCGTAGGCGAGGCCGCGCGAAACTGCCTGCGCGAGACCCGGCTTCGTGCGGAAGAAGCCTTCCACCGTGCGCTCGCCGGTGAGGAACGGCTTGTCGTTGTCGTCGATGTCGGACGTGACGAGATCGGCGGCTTCGGCGTCCGTGCGGGCGATGAGCAACGTCGGCACGCCGCACACGTCCGCGGCCAGCCGCGCGGCCGACAGCTTCGCCACATTCTCGCGCGTCGGCACGAGCACCTTGCCGCCCATGTGACCGCATTTCTTGACCGACGCCAGTTGGTCCTCGAAGTGCACGCCCGCGGCGCCGGCTTCGATCATCGCCTTCATGAGTTCGAACGCGTTCAGCACGCCGCCGAAACCCGCTTCGGCATCGGCGACGATCGGCGCGAAGTAATCGATATAGCCTTCATCGCCTGGATTCTTGCCTTCCGACCATTGAATCTGATCGGCGCGGGTGAGCGTGTTGTTGATGCGCTTCACGACGAGCGGCACCGAATTCGCCGGATACAGCGACTGGTCGGGATACATTTCACCCGCGACGTTGGCATCTCCCGCCACTTGCCAGCCCGACAGATAGATCGCCTTGAGGCCGGCCTTGACCTGCTGCATCGCCTGATTGCCGGTCAGCGCGCCGAGCGCGTTGACGAACGGCTCGTCGTTGATCGATGCCCACAGCCGTTCGGCGCCGCGTCGCGCGAGCGTGTGCTCCGGCTGCACCGAGCCGCGCAGACGGACGACGTCATCCGCCGAGTAGCCGCGCTTGATGCCCTTCCAGCGCGGATCGGTTTCCCATTGCTGCTGGAGTTGCTGGGCTTGTTGTTGACGTGAGGTCATGGCGAATCTCCCTGAGACTGGACTGATGTTCCTGAATCGCATGAGCGGCGCCGAATCGGCGTTCTGCGTTTGCTCAACTCTTATATAAGAGTGTAGGCTAATGCGATTTTCCGAAACACCTCTCTGACAGAGAATTCTGGTATATTTTCCTTGTTTAAAATCAACGAGATACGATCCGAATATCGTATTGCGGAACGGCGTTTTCTATCTTGCAACCGCCGGTTTTGTGCCGCGCAGCACCGCTTTTGCGACGCAAAAGAGCATTGCGCATGGTGAAATATGGCGACGGGGCGAAAAAAAACCGATGCACGAGGCATCGGTTTTTCTTTTCGCAACGGGGAAGCGGTATCAGGAACCGCTTCCCGCAAGCAGCTTAGTTGCCGCGGCGCGGGGCGCGCGGGCCGTCGTTACGGCGTGCGCTGTAGCCGTCGCGCGAGCCGTAGCCGCCTTCGCGATTGCCACCGCGATAGCCGCCGTCGCCGTTGCCGCCACGGTAGCCGCCATCGCTGTTGCCGCCGCGATAACCGCCGCCATCGCGATAACCGCCTTCGCGAGAACCTGCATTCGACTTGTTGCCATAACCGCCGGCGTTGCCCGGACCGTAACCACGGCCACTGCTGCTGCCGCCGCCATTGCCACCGAAGCGACGGCCACCGCCGTTACCGCCCGGACGGCCACGGCCGCCGCCGAAACCACCCTTCGGCGGCGCCTTGCGCGGTTCGAAGCCTGCGACGACGTTCACCGGCAGCGGCGCGCGCACGAAACGCTCGATGCGCTTCAACGCGCCCATTTCGGCGTAGTGCACGAGGCTCACCGCCGTGCCGCTGCGGCCAGCACGGCCGGTACGGCCGATACGGTGCACGTAGTCTTCCGCGAACTTCGGCAGGTCATAGTTGAAGACGTGCGTGATACCCGGAATGTCGATGCCGCGCGCGGCGACGTCGGTCGCGACCAGTACGCGCACGCGGCGCTCGCGCAGCGCGCGGATCGTCCGGTTGCGCGCGCCTTGCGGCAGATCGCCGTGCAGCGCGGCGGACTCGAAGCCCGCGTCGGCGAGACGGTTGGCGATCAGATCCGCGTCGCTCTTCGTCGCCGTGAAGACGATCGCCTGATCCAGGCCTTCGCCGCGCAGCAGATGATCGAGCAAGCGGTCCTTGTGATCGCGGTCATCGACGTAATGCACGGTCTGCGCGATGTTGCTCTTCGCTTCGAGCTTCTGGACGATCTCGATGCGCTCCGGATCCTTCAGCAGGCGGCCGGTCAGCGACGTGATCTTGCTATCGATGGTCGCGGAGAAGAGCAGCGTCTGGCGCGAGGCGGGCGTCGCGTCGACGATCGTTTCGATGTCTTCGATGAAGCCCATGTCGAGCATGCGATCGGCTTCGTCGAGCACGAGCATGTTGAGTTCCGACAGGTCGATGCGGCCGCGTTCCAGATGGTCGATCAGGCGGCCCGGCGTCGCGACGAGAATCTCAGGGTTCTTCGCGAGGAGCATGAGCTGCTGGCCGTACGCGACACCGCCCAGAATGCTGACGGTGCGCAGGCGGCGCAGATGCTTGCCGTACGTGGTCGCGGCGGTGGAAACCTGCATCGCGAGTTCGCGCGTCGGCGTGAGCACGAGCAGCTTCGGGCGCGCGATCGGCTGCGGACGGCGGCCACGCGCTGCGTTCGGGTCGCGCGGCGCGCGCGGCTGTTGCGCTTCCAGCTTTTGCAGTTGCGCGAATTTTTCGATGGCGGGCAGCATGAACGCGGCCGTCTTGCCCGAACCGGTCGGGCTGGAGACGAGCAGATCGCGGCCGGCGAGCGCGGCGGGAATCGCGCGCTGCTGCACGGGCGTCGGGGATTCGTAGCCCGCAGCGGTCAGCGCGGACACGATATCGGCGGAAAGGCCGAGCGATTCGAAAGTGGGGCCGGCGGGCTTGTCGGCGGGTGCGTCGGTGGTCGGGGTATCGGCCGAGGGGGTGATGCCAATGTTTGCTGCGAGATTGTCCAACGGGCTAGCGGTGAAGCTCGAAGTCATGTCGATCCTTGAAACGAGGAATAAGGCGTCGGCGCCAATCGGCATACCCAGGTCGTTGGATTCAGCGAGCGAAGAAACAGCGAGCAAATCGAAAAACGTAGGCTACTCGCGCGAACGTGCGGCGAGTATCTTTGTTAGAAGCTGTATCGGATACGGCAGGCTCGATCGTTCCGAAGAGAACGACGGGCGCTGACGTCAGCCTGATGCATGACGGGCCGAGAAACGTGCTGCGCGCAAATGCGACGCAAAGGCCTGGCAGGAAGGGGACAGTTTCTAAACTGGATTGGAGCGAAACGCTACGAAGCGCCTTGCTGCGTGGGACTTGCCGGAAGGCTCGCCACCCGCAATCGAGCGCTGACCGCTAGTATATCGGAATTTGCTGCACTGCGCCACATTTTGACGCATCGCCGCGCCATCTTCGGGCATCGGACGGCGCGGCCGGTCCGCTGGAACTGGCCGACGCCGGCCGGAACCTCAGGCCGCCTCGCCCCGCTTGAGCGATTCGACGAGTTCGACGTAGCGTGCCTTGGCGTCGTCGGCGGGCGTGCCTTGCAGCGCGGCCCACGCTTCGTATTTGTATTTGCCGGCGATATCCGTGAAGCCCGGCTTTTCGCCTTGCACGTCGCCGATGCTCGCCTGCTTGAAAAGCGCATAAAGCCGCAACAGCGTGAGATTGCCGGGACGCTCGGGCAGTTGAGTCACGTCGGACTGGGCTTGGGCGAATTGCTGATCGATGTCGGTCATGCGTTCTCCGTTGTTATCGAGATGGACCGGACGATCTTAGCAAGCGAGACGCGCGAGCCCGGTCGAGGCTTTCCTCCAACCGAGGACGCCTTCCAGGCGCCTTGCGGACGCGAATTGGATCGACCGCGTATCGCCGATCACGCGAATCCGGCGCATGTCCCGCATTACAATACCGGCTATGACACGCACCGTTTTGCTCGCCCTCGACACCTCGACGGAATTTTGCTCCGTCGCGCTCCTGCTCGCCGACAGCGCTTTCGCCGCCACTCCGAACTCCGCCGCGCCTCAATACGTGAACGGCGACACGCGCGTGTGGTTTCGCCACGAGGCGACCGGCGCCGTGTCGAGCACGCGCCTTTTGCCGGCCGTGCGCGAGCTTTTCGCCGACGCCGGGCTCGCGCTCGCCGACTGCGCGGCGATCGCATTCGGCGCGGGCCCGGGCTCGTTCACCGGCTTGCGCACGGCGACAGGCGTGGCGCAAGGCCTGGCGTTCGGTTTGAACGTGCCGGTCGTGCCGGTGAGCACGCTGCTCGCCTGCGCGGAGCACGCGCGCGTGAACGATCCGTCGATCCCGGCGCGCGTGCTAGCGGCGCTGGACGCCCGCATGGATGAAGCGTACTGGGCCGATTTCGAATTCGATGCCGCCGCCGGCGACTGGCGCACGCTGCATCCGGCCGCGCTCGATGCGCCCGGCGCGCTGCCTCTGCCCGACGTGCCGTTCGCGCTCGCGGGCAACGCCGCGTCCGCATTCGGCGATCGTCTGCCGGCGCTCGCCGCCGCCGCGCGTGTCGATCGCGAGGCGCTGCCGCACGCGTTGCCGGTCGCGCTCATCGGCTTGCGGGACTGGCGGGCTGGGCGCGCGGTCGCACCCGAACACGCCGCGCCCGAATATGTGCGCGACAAGGTCGCCCAGACGACGGCCGAACGCATGCAGGCTCGCGAGGAGGCGCTTCGGTGAGCGGCGTGCTGCTGGCCGATCGGTATCTCACACCGATGACGGAAGCGGACCTCGACGAAGTCGCCGCGGTCGAAAAGCTCGCCTACGAGTTTCCGTGGAGCCGCGGCAATTTTCAGGATTCGCTGCGCAATGGCTATTTCGGCGTGTGTCTGCGCCATGTGACCGGCACGCTGATCGGCTATTGCGTGCTGATGCCCGTCGTCGACGAGATGCATCTGCTCAATCTGTGCGTCGCACCGTCTGCGCAGCGGGCGGGGGCGGGTCTGACGCTTCTGCGCGAAGCGGTCCGCATCACGCGCGCGGAGAAGCTCGAAGGCGTGCTGCTCGAAGTGCGGCCGTCCAATCCGCGCGCGATCCAGCTCTACGAGCGTTTTGGCTTCGCGGCCATCGGACGCCGCAAGAACTATTACCCCGCGCGGCATCGCTCGCGCGAGGACGCAATCGTCATGCGTCTGTCGTTTACGGAGGAGACTGCGCATGGCGCTCGATGAAATGCTGATCGAAGAGTTGGGAATCGGGCCGGTCTGGGTACGGCGTGGGCTTGCGCCCGCGCCGAAGGTCGAGGAAGAGCGCACGCCTGAAGCGATCGCCACGATGGCGGAAGCACCCGCGCCCGTCGTCGTCGACATGCGGCCGGAGCCGAAGCCGCTCCAGTCCGCACAGCCCGAATCCGACGCGCCGCCGCTCGACGCCTACGACGATCTCCCCTGGACCGACGAAACGCCGCTCCATGTCGAGCCCGCCACCGCGGAAGCCCCGAGCGACATCCACACGCTCGGCTGGGATGCGCTCGCCGAACGCGTCGCGACCTGCGAGCGCTGCCGTCTGTGCGAGCGCCGCACGAACACGGTCTTCGGCGTCGGCGATCGCGAAGCCGACTGGATGCTGATCGGCGAAGCGCCGGGCGAGAACGAGGACAAGCAAGGCGAGCCGTTCGTCGGCCAGGCGGGCAAGCTGCTCGACAACATGCTGCGCGCGCTCACGCTGTCGCGGCAGACGAACGTCTATATCGCGAATGTCATCAAGTGCCGGCCGCCCGGCAACCGCAATCCCGAGCTCGACGAAGTCGCGCGCTGCGAGCCGTATCTGCAACGGCAGGTCGAACTCGTGAAGCCGAAGGTCATCGTCGCGATGGGACGCTTCGCCGCGCAGAGTCTGCTGAAGAACGAGGCGAGCATCGCATCGATGCGCGGACGCGTGCACGAGTATCGTGGCGTGCCGGTGGTCGTCACGTATCACCCGGCTTATTTGCTGCGCAGCCTGCAGGACAAGTCGAAGGCGTGGGCCGATCTCTGCCTCGCGCGCAATACGTATCGCGAGGCGCTCGCCGCGCTCGGCGTCGAGCAAGGAGCAGAGAAGGGCGGCGTCTGATGACGGCCCGGGCGAGCGATCTCACGGGTCTCGTCGATCGTTTCGGCGACGTCACGGTTCGCGATCTCGCCTGGCTTCTGTTCGCTCCCGATCTGCTGCGCGAAGGCGACGCCGCGCTCGCGCATCCGTTCGCGTCGACAGCGGAGCGCGACGCGACGCTCGTGTGGCTGAAGGCGCTCGATGCCGCGCCGCAGCCGCTGCACGATCACGCGCGCGATCCGAAGTTCACGCGCCTCGGCATCTACGCCGAGAGCCTCATCCGCTTTTTTCTCGCGCACGGTCCGGCGGCGCGCCTCATCGCGGCGAACGTGCCGTTGCGGCAACAGCGGCGCACCATCGGCGAATGCGATTTCCTGCTCGAATCGGCGGATGGCGCGCGGCTGCACTGGGAGCTGGCGGTGAAGTTCTACCTGCATATCGACGATAGCGACGGCGATGCGGCGCGCGCGGCGCGTCTGTCGAACTACGTCGGGCCGAATCTGCAGGATCGCTTCGATATCAAGCACGAGCGGCTTCTCACGCATCAACTGGCGCTGACGCGGCGCGCCGAGTTCGCGTTGCTCGGCTTCGACGGTCCGTGGCAGGCGCAGTTGTTCATCAAAGGCCGGCTTTTCTATCACGGGCTCGGCGGCGACGAGGTCGTGCCCGCGCGCGAAATAGGGGAGCACCATCTGCGCGGATGGTGGCTGACGGCGTCGGAATGGCGCGACGCGCGCTCGAATGCGTCGGACGATGAGCGCGCGTGGGTCGTGCAGCCGCGCATGGCGTGGCTCGCGTCGCGGCGGCTCAATGGGGATGCCGCCGAAACGCTGATCGCGGAATCGGATGCGATTCGCGCGCGTCTCGAAGGCACGATCGCGCCGACGATGGTTGCCGCCTACGCGCGCGACGAAGCGGGGAATTTCGTGGAGGAATCGCGAGGCTTCATCGTGCCGGACGACTGGCCGGAGCGCGCGCGGGCGTTCGCCGCGTCGGCGGAGTGATCACCGGCTGATCACCACCAGCGGAAAAAATGATGCACCGGACCCACGCCATGACCGACGTCGAGCCGCACGCTCGCTTCGATCGCGCCGGTCAGATAGCGCTTCGCCTCGGCGGTCGCGCTCGCAAGATCGTCGGTTTGCGCAATCAGCGCCGCGATCGCCGACGACAGCGTGCAGCCCGTGCCGTGCGTGTTCTTGAGCGGCACGCGCGCGCCGCCGAGCCTCAGTGCGCCCGCCGCCTCGATCAGCCAGTCGGGACTGTCGTTCGATGCAAGGTGGCCGCCTTTCATCAGCACGGCCCGCGCGCCGAGCGCGCGCAAGGCTTCGCCCTGACGGACCATCGCGTCTTCGTCGGCGGCGCTTTCGTCGCCTAACAGCGCCGCCGCTTCCGGCAGATTCGGCGTGACGAGCGTCGCGAGCGGCAGCAATTCGTCGCGCAACGCGGCAACGGCTTCCGGCGCGAGCAGCGCGTGATTGCTCTTCGAGATCATCACGGTGTCGAGCACAACATGTTTCGGCCGATGGCGCTTGAGCGCCTCGGCGACCGCGCGCACGATGCCCGCGTTCGCCAGCATGCCGATCTTCACGGCATCGATGCGGATGTCGTCGAACACGGCGTCGAGCTGCGCCGCGATGAACGCGGGCTCCGGCGCGTGAACGGCTGTCACGCCGCGCGTGTTTTGCGCGGTGAGCGCCGTGATGACGCTCGCGCCGTACGCGCCGAGCGCGGAGAACGCCTTCAGATCGGCCTGAATGCCCGCGCCGCCGCCCGAGTCGGAGCCGGCGATCGTGAGGACGTTCGGAATGGTTTTCGTGATTGCCATGAGCTTAGATGCGTGACTGTGCGATGGTCGCGGCAAGCGCCGAGGCCGCCGTGCGCGGATCGGCCGCCTTGCAGATCGCCGACACCACCGCGAGACCGGCCGGCTTCGCGCGCATGACGTCTGCGGCGTTATGCGCCTGAATGCCGCCGATCGCGACGGTCGGCACATGCGCGGCCGCGCAGATTTCAGCGAGACCGTCGATGCCGCAGGGCGTGGAGGCGTCGGTCTTGGTCGGCGTCGCGTACACCGGACCCGCGCCGAGATAATCGACGACGTCCGCGCGTTTCGCCGCGTCGGCGGTTTCATCGAGATTCGATACCGACAGGCCGATCAGCGCGTCCGGCCCGAGCAGTCGGCGCGCGACATCGGCGGGCAGATCGCGCTGGCCGATATGCACGCCATCCGCGCCGACAGCCAGCGCGACATCGACATGATCGTTGACGACAAACGGCACGCCGTGCGCGCGCGTGATCGGCAGCAAATCGCGCGCGAGTTCGAACCACGCGCGCTTGTGCCACTCGGGCGCGCGCAGTTGCACGATGGTCGCGCCGCCTTCGAGCGCGGCGCGCGCGACACGAACCGCCGCGTCATGACCGCCGCACTGCACGGGATCGAGCACGAGATAGAGCGAGAGATCGAACGAAGCGCGCATGTCAGCCGGCAACGATGTCGCGCTGCACGAGCGTCTTGCCGAACGCGGCTTCATCGAGCGATGCGAGCCGGTCCAGATACGCGACGGCGAAGCTGCCGGGCAGCGCGGCGTCGCGCGCGGCGAGTTCCCCCGCGATGGTCGAATAGGCGATGGCGGCGACGGTCGCGGACCAGAACGCGTCGCGATCCGGCGCCGCGCCGACGAACGCGGCCACCGTCGCGGACAACGCGCAGCCGACGCCCGTCACGCGCGTCATCAAGGGCGAGCCGTTCGACATCGCGATGACGCGGCGGCCATCGGTCACGTAATCGGTCTCGCCCGTGACCGCGACGACGGCCTGCGTCTTCAGCGCGAGCACCTGCGCGGCGTCGAGCGCGGCATCGGTGGCGGCGGTGCTGTCGACGCCGCGTCCGCTCGCTGCGCCCCCCGACAAGCTGATGATCTCCGACGCGTTGCCGCGGATCACCGCGGGCTTCGCATCGAGCAGATCGAACGCAAATTCCGTGCGAAACGCGAGCGGCCCGACCGCGACCGGATCGAGCACCCACGGCGTGCCCGCGCTGTTGGCGGCCTCGACGGCGGCGCGGATCGCGCGGCTCTGCGGCACGTCGAGCGTGCCGAGATTGACCGACAGCGCATTGGCGACGGCCGCGAATTCGCCGACTTCCTCGCGCGCGACGACCATCGCGGGCGCGGCGCCGATCGCGAGCAGCACGTTCGCGGTGAAGTTGGTGACGACGAGATTCGTGAGGCAATGCACGAGCGGCGCGCGTTCGCGCACGCGGGTGACGAAGGAAAAGAGATCGGCGGCAAGCATGATGCGAAGAGGGTCAGTGCCGCGCTTCGCCGATCAGCGCGACCGAATCGAACGCGCGCTGATTGGCCTGATGCCGTCGCATCACGAAGTACATCATGAGACACACGAACGAGCCGAACAGCACGATGACGAACTGGATCGGCACGTCGAGCCACACGAGCACGGCGTAGAGGCACAGCATGACGAGCACCGACAGGTTCTCGTTGAAGTTCTGCACGGCGATGGAATGCCCGGCGGAAAGCAGAACGTGCCCGCGATGCTGGAGCAGCGCGTTCATCGGCACGACGAAGAAGCCCGACAGGCCGCCGACGATCATCAGGAACACATATGCGATCAGCAGATAGCCGGGGAAGTGCATCTTGCCGAAGTAGATGCCCCAGTGCGCGGGAAAGAGATGGCGCGTGTAGAAGGCCATCAGCATGACGGCGAGTCCCATGACGATGCCTACCGGCAGCACGCTGAGCGAGCGCTTGAGCGGCACGCGCGCGGCCGCGAGCACCGCGCCCGCCGCGACGCCGACCGCGATCACCGCCTGCAGGATCGCTGCCTGCGAGAGCGTCATGCCGAGCGACACTTCGGCCCATTTCAGCACGATGAACTGCAGCGTCGCGCCTGCGCCCCAGAAGAGCGTCGTGACGGCGAGCGAGATCTGGCCGAGCTTGTCGCGCCAGAGCACGAGAAAGCAGTCGGCGAAATCGGTGATGAGCTTGAGCGGCCGCGTCTCCTGCTTCGGATAGCGCGCGCCGGTGTCGGGAATGCGCAGATTGAAGATCGCGGCGATCACGTACATCAGCATGATGACGAGCATTGCGGCTTCGGCGGGCGTGTTGATGCGCGGAATGTGCAGCGACAGCAGATGACTCGCGATATGCGGACTGATGAGCGCGCCGCCCATGACCGTGCCGAGGATGATCGAGCCGACCGTCGTGCCTTCGATCCAGCCGTTCGCGGCGACGAGCCGATCGGCTGGCAGGAGCTCGGTCAGAATGCCGTATTTCGCGGGCGAATAGGCCGCCGCGCCGAACCCGACGATGCCATACGCGAGCAACGGATGCGCGCCGAAGAGCATCGTCACGCAGCCCACGACCTTGATCGAATTGGTCACGAACATGACGTGGCCCTTGGGCCGGGAATCCGCGAAAGCGCCGACGAAAGCCGCGAGAATCACATACGACAGGACGAAGAACAGCTTGAGCAGCGGCGTCATCCAGTTCGGGGCGTGAAGGTCTTTCAGCAGTGCAATGGCAGCGATCAGTAGAGCGTTATCGGCCAGCGATGAGAAAAACTGCGCGGCCATGATGGTGTAAAAACCTTTTTTCATCTGATCCGAAGCTTTCCTCACTGCGGGTGATCCGCCCCGGGCACCGGTCGTGCACTCGGGCTTATGCCTTTCGAAATGGGTTGTGTGCACGGCTTTATAACACGAAAATAGGCGCATTCTGACTAGCAGTAATCTCGATCGCGCCAGAAATGACGCGCCTGTGTTCGTGATTCCTCATAACATACTGATTCGCAAGGCGTCCCGGTCGGCGCAGCAGGACGCGTCCCGCTCGCGTATGCTGGCCTTTTAGACCGCACTCGTTGCAATTCCACCAAACGCTCATGCCGCGCCCCCTTTCAGCAACAATTCACACCGCCGCGCTCGCCAACAACCTGGCCGTTGCACGCAAGTACGCCCCGAAATCCAAGATCTGGGCCGTCGTCAAGGCCAATGCATATGGCCACGGTCTCGCCCGGGCGTTCCCCGGTTTGCGCGCAACGGACGGCTTTGGCCTTCTCGACCTCGAAGAAGCCGCGAAGTTGCGTGAATTGGGGTGGGCCGGGCCAATTCTTTTGCTCGAGGGCTTTTTCCGGCCGACCGACATCGACGTGATCGACCGCTATAGCCTCACCACGGCCGTGCACTGCGACGAGCAGTTGCGGATGCTGGAAATGGCGCGGCTGTCGAAACCGGTCAACATTCAGTTGAAGATGAACAGCGGCATGAACCGGCTCGGCTATACGCCCGAGAAGTTCCGCGCCGCGTGGGAGCGCGCGCGCGCCGTGCAGGGCGTCGGCCAGATCACGCTCATGACCCATTTTTCCGATGCCGATGGCCCGCGCGGCGTCGCGCATCAACTGGAAGCGTTCGAACGCGGCGCGGAAGGCATCGCGGGCGCGCGCAGTCTCGCGAACTCGGCGGCGCTCTTGTGGCACCCGGGCGCGCACTTCGACTGGGTGCGGCCCGGCATCATGCTGTACGGCGCATCGCCGTCGGGCGTGACCGCGGATATCGCCGATACCGGCCTCAAGCCCGCGATGACGCTCCAGTCCGAGCTGATCGCCGTGCAGACGGTCGACGCGGGGAGCAGCATCGGTTATGGCTCGACGTATACAGCGGGAACGCCGATGCGCATCGGCGTGGTCGCGTGCGGCTACGCGGACGGCTATCCGCGCGTGGCGCCCGAAGGCACGCCCGTGATCGTCGACGGCGCGAGAACGCGGCTCGTCGGCCGCGTGTCGATGGATATGCTGACCGTCGATCTGACGCCGTGCCCGAACGCCGGCATCGGTTCGCGCGTGGAACTGTGGGGCGCGAATCTGCCGATCGACGATGTCGCGAGCTCGGCCGGCACGATCGGCTACGAACTCATGTGCGCGATCGCGCAACGCGTGCCGGTGCGCGCGGAATAAAACACGAAATCAACAACAAGAAATCAGGCAAGGCTTCGAGTGGCAAAAGTAGCGAAGGCAAAAACGCTGTATGTGTGCAGCGAATGCGGCGGGGAATCGCCGAAGTGGACCGGCCAGTGCGCCGCATGCAACGCGTGGAACACGCTGACCGAATCGGTGGCGCAGACGGCGTCGAACCATCGCTTCCAGGCGCTCGCGAAGAGTTCGCCGGTGCGCAAGCTCGCGGAAATCGAGGCGTCGGACGTGCCGCGCTTCACGACGGGCGTCGGCGAATTCGATCGCGTGCTGGGCGGCGGGCTCGTGCCGGGCGGCGTCGTGCTGATCGGCGGCGATCCGGGCATCGGCAAATCGACATTGCTACTGCAATCGCTCGCCGAAATCGCGCGCGAGCGGCCGGCGCTCTACGTGAGCGGTGAGGAATCCGGCGCGCAGATCGCGCTGCGCGCGCAGCGGCTCGGACTGATCGGCGGCGCGAGCGCCGCGGGCGATCTCGCGCTGCTCGCGGAAATTCAGCTCGAAAAGATCCAGGCGACCATCGATGAGCAACGGCCTGAAGTCGCCGTCATCGACTCGATTCAGACGATCTACTCGGAAGCGCTGACGTCCGCGCCCGGCTCCGTCGCGCAAGTGCGCGAGTGCGCGGCGCAACTCACGCGCATCGCCAAGCAGACGGGCACGTCGATCATCATGGTCGGCCACGTGACGAAAGAGGGCAGCCTCGCGGGACCGCGCGTGCTGGAGCACATCGTCGATACCGTGCTGTATTTCGAAGGCGACACGCACTCGTCGTTCAGGCTCGTGCGCGCGTTCAAGAATCGCTTCGGCGCCGTCAACGAGCTCGGCGTCTTCGCCATGACGGAAAAGGGCTTGCGCGGCGTCGCCAATCCGTCGGCGCTATTTTTGTCGCAGCACGAGCAGAGCGTCGCGGGTTCGTGCGTGCTCGTGACGCAGGAAGGTTCGCGGCCGCTGCTCGTCGAAGTGCAGGCGCTCGTCGATACCGCGCACGTGCCCAATCCGCGCCGGCTCGCGGTCGGGCTGGAACAAAACCGGCTGGCGCTGTTGCTGGCGGTGCTGCATCGGCACGCGGGAATTGCGTGTTTCGATCAGGACGTGTTCCTGAACGCGGTCGGCGGCGTGAAGATCACCGAGCCCGCCGCCGATCTCGCCGTGCTGCTCGCGATCCACTCGTCGATGCGCAACAAGCCGCTGCCGAAGGGTCTCATTACGTTCGGCGAGGTGGGCTTGGCGGGTGAAATCCGGCCGTCTCCGCGCGGGCAGGATCGCCTGAAGGAAGCGGCGAAGCTAGGCTTTTCCGTCGCGCTCATTCCGAAGGCGAACGCGCCCAAGCAGGCCATCGACGGTCTGAAGGTGATCGCCGTGGACCGCATCGAGGAAGCGATCGACCGCGTTCGCGACCTCGAATGATTTCGCGATCGGACCCTTCGTAACGGCGTGTAAAAATCCCGTTGCGCAATGTAACCCAACGGACGCGCGGTTTTCCTATCCTTACAGGGCTACGGACCCGGCCAACTTCGCCAAGGGCATTTCAACACGCGAAGTGACCGGAAGGATCGAGAGGACCACGCATTGAAACACGCTAATTCAGCCCGGCCGAAGCCCGCTTTCCACCTGCGCGGATGCCGCGTCTCCGCGCCGCTTCAGCAGCCTTGGGGCAGCGGCTGCCGGATCGTCGAATGGATCGACGAGCAAGGCCAGATCTCGCGTCGCGTCGTCGCGGCCGATGTCACTGAGGATCAAGTCGTCGCGACCATTCGCGAGCATGTGACGGGCCGCAAGCATGTGCTCGTCGACGACGAACGTCAGCCGCGTCAGGTCTTGCCGCGGCGTTAGGCGCTTCTGAAAAGCGGGTGTGCCGCCGCTTCGGCAGGCGTCAGCACGGGCGCGACGCAGCAATCGAGCGGCTCCAGCAACGTCATCCATTCGTCGCGCGTGCGTTCGCGGAAAATCGCGGCAAGCTGCGCGGACAAGTCTGCCGCGTCCGCACCGCCAATCGCCTGTCCGAGGCTCCAGTGCCGCGTCGCCCAATCGGGACGGCCGAGCGCTTCGCACAAGGTCTGCCAGAACTTCAGCTCCAGCGCGCCGACCGCGACGAAACGGTCATCGCGCGTGCGATACACGTCATAGCAGGGCGCGCCGCCGTTCAGCAGGCCAGCGCCCGCGCGCGTCGTGGCTTCGTCGGCATTGGCGAGCGCGATATGCGCCATCACGTTGTGCGCGTGCGCCGCGTGCGTCATCGACACATTCAGGCAACGTCCTTCGCCGCCGCGCGCGACGTGCCACGCCGCCGCCAGTATTTCCATGACCGCCGAAAGCGCGCCGCCGAGCAGATCCGCCAACTGGAAATTCGGCGCGATGGGGGTGCCGTCGCGCGCCGCGAGCTGATCCAGCACGCCCGCATACGCGATGTAGTTCAGATCGTGTCCGGCCTTCTGCGCGAACGGTCCCTCGCTGCCGAAACCGGTGATCGCGCAATAGACGAGCTTCGGATTTGCCTCGCGCAGCACGTCGTAGCCGACGCCCAGCCGCGCCATCACCGAAGGTCGAAAGCTCTCGACGAGCACGTCTGCATCGCGCGCAAGTTCGATCAATTTCGCGCGGCCTTCGTCCGTTTTGAGATCGAGCGTGAGCTGCCGCTTTCCGCGATTGACGATGCGATAAAACGCGCTCGGCGTGCCGCTTTGCCGATCGGCTTCGCTTTGCAGCATCGTGCGGGTGTAGTCGCCTTCGCCCGGCGGCTCGATCTTGAGCACATCGGCGCCGAGTTCCGCGAGCCGTAGCGTGGCGATGGGGCCGGGTAGAAGCCGCGTCAGATCCAGCACGCGCAGGCCGGTGAGGGAAGGCGTCGTCAAGTTGTCGATCTCCTGTTATGAGCCGATCTGCTCCAGTTCCTCGTGCGCTTCGAGCCACTCCATTTCGAGCGTTTCGAGGCGCGCATTCACTTCGCCCTGGCGTCGGATCGTCTCAGTGAGTTTCGCTTTCATCGGCGCTTCGTAGCTCGCCGGATCGGCGACGAACGCATCGAGTGCCGATTTTTCCGCGTTGAGCTTTTCCATCTCTTTCTCGATCTTGGCGATGCGCGACTTGAGCGGCTTCGTCAGATGCGCAAGCTTTTGCCGTTCCTGAGCTTCCTGCCGGCGCTGTTCCTTGCGATTGAGCGCGCTGTCGGACGCCTCGCCCGAGGCCGCGGCGCTCGCTTCCTTCGCCGCCGCGCGCGTTTCGGCGGCGTGCTGCAGAAGCCAGTCGCGGTAGTCGTCGAGATCGCCGTCGAACGGACTCAGGCGATGCTTCGCGACGAGCATGAACGTGTCGGTCGTCGCGCGCAGCAAGTGCCGGTCGTGCGACACGAGTATGAGCGTGCCTTCGAACTGCGCGAGCGCCATGGTCAGCGCGTGGCGCGTTTCGAGGTCGAGGTGGTTGGTCGGCTCGTCGAGCAGCAGCAGATTCGGCTTTTGCCAGATGATGAGCGCCAGCGCGAGCCGCGCCTTCTCGCCGCCGGAAAAGGGCGCGATCTTCGCGGTCGCCATGTCGCCGGAGAAGTTGAAGCTGCCGAGAAAGTCGCGCAGTTCCTGCTCGCGCGTGTCGGGTGCGAGGCGCGCGAGATGCTGGAGCGGGGAATCGTCCGGGCGCAGCGTTTCCAGTTGATGCTGCGCGAAATAGCCGATCTGCAAGCCTTTGCCCTGCCGGACGTCGCCGGAAAGCGGTTCGAGCGTCTGCGCGAGCGTCTTGATGAGCGTCGATTTCCCCTGACCGTTCGCGCCGAGCAAGCCGATGCGCTGGCCGTTCTGGATCGACAGCGTCACGCCTTCGACGATTGGAATCTCGCCGCCCGCGTCGTTGTGATAGCCGCAACGCACGCTCTCCATGACCATCATCGGATTCGGCGCGGCGTCGGGCTCGCGGAATTCGAACGTGAAGGGCGAGGTTGCGTGCGCGGGCGCGATCAGCTCCATCTTCTCCAGCGCCTTCACGCGGCTTTGCGCCTGCTTGGCTTTGGTCGCCTTGGCCTTGAATCGGTCGATGAAACTCTGCAGATGCGCGACTGTCCTTTGCTGCTTCTCGTACGCGCTTTGTTGCAGCGCGATCTGCTGCGCGCGCAGCACTTCGAACTGGCTGTAGTTGCCGCCGTAGCGCTTCACCTGACGATTTTCCAGATGCAGCGTGACGTTGCAGACCGAATCGAGGAACTCACGGTCGTGCGAGATCACGACGAGCGTGCCCGCATAGCGCCCGAGCCAGTCTTCCAGCCAGACGATGGCGTCGAGGTCCAGGTGGTTGGTCGGTTCGTCGAGCAGCAGCAGATCGGACGGACACATCAGCGCCTGCGCGAGATTCAGGCGCATGCGCCAGCCGCCCGAGAAGCTCGACACCGGCTCGCGCGTCTGCTCGAGCGTGAAGCCGAGACCGAGCAGCAGCGTTTCGGCGCGCGCGGGCGCCGTGTAGCCATCGGCATCGGCGAAGGCGGCGTGGGCTTCCGCTTCGGCCGCGCCGTCATGCGCGGCGGACGCGGCCACGATGCGCGCCTCGATCGCACGCAGATGCGTGTCGCCGTCGAGCGTGTAGTCGAGTGCGCTGCGATCCACGGCGGGCGTTTCCTGCGCGACGTGCGCGATGCGCCACGACGGCGGCATCGAAAAGTCGCCGCCGTCCGCGTGCAATTCGCCGCGCAGCACGGAAAAGAGCGTCGACTTGCCCGCGCCGTTTGCGCCGACAAGACCGGCCTTCTCGCCCGGATTGAGCGTGAAGCTCGTGTCTTCGAAAAGCGGCTTGGTGCCGCGGGACAGGCTGAACTGGTTGAAGCGGATCACGTCGGAATGGCGGCGAAAAGGGCGCGGCTTTGAGGGAAAGCGCTATTTTAGACCGGACCGATTGCGCGGCAGGGGTCGGCCGTTCGGCTAATGGCGGGCGAACGCGCGACGGGTTAGCATCGCGTGACTTTCATCGAATTTTTCCGGAGCACGCCATGAGCACAGCCAGCGAAGGCATCTACGGCTTCTCGGCCGAAACACTCGACGGCGCGACCGTCAGCCTCGACAAGTACCGCGGCAAGGTTCTGCTCATCGTGAATACGGCGAGCGAATGCGGATTCACACCGCAGTACCAGGGTTTGCAGGAGGTTTATCGACAGTACGCGGCGCGCGGTTTCGAGGTGCTCGGCTTTCCGTGCAACCAGTTCGGCAAGCAGGAACCGGGCGATGCCGGGCAAATCGGCGCTTTCTGCGAGCAAAACTACGGCGTCACGTTTCCGATGTTCGCGAAGATCGAGGTGAACGGCTCCAACGCGCATCCGCTCTACAAGTATCTGAAGGACAAGGAACCGGGCCTGCTCGGCATCGAAGCGATCAAGTGGAATTTCACGAAGTTTCTCGTCGATCGCAGTGGCAAGGTCATCAAGCGCTATGCGCCGCAGACCAAGCCGGAATCGATCACCGACGACATCGAAAAGCTGCTCTGACGCCGCTCAGAGAATCGGCGAGAAAAGCCGCGCGACGTGCATCGCCATGCGCCGCCAGAAGGCCTTGCCGCGATAGTCATTGGCGTCGATCTCGAACGAATGCGCGAAGTCGGCGAGCAGCATGGTTTCCACTTCGCTAGCGAACGCGCGATCGACGGTCAGCACCGTGATTTCGAAGTTCAGGCGAAACGAGCGATTGTCGAGATTCGCGCTGCCGATCGACGCGGCGATGCCGTCGACGAGCACGACCTTCTGATGCAGAAATCCCGGCTTGTAGCGGAAGATGCGAACGCCCGCCTGCACGAGGTCGTACGCGTAAAGCCGCGACGCCGCGAACACCACGCGATGATCGCGCCGGCTCGGAATCAGGATGCGTACGTCGACGCCACGCATCACGGCGAGCCGCAGCGCCGAGAACACGGCTTCGTCGGGAATCAGATAGGGCGATGTGATCCAGATGCGCTCGCGCGCCGCGTTGATCGCCTCGACAAAGAAAAGCGAACAGGTTTCCTGTTTGTCCGCCGGGCCGCTCGACAGCACCATGCAGTGCATGTTCTCGCCGGAATGCGGCGCGGGGCCGAGTTCCGGCAGGCGTTGCGTCGCCCAGTACCAGTCTTCGGTGAACACGAACTGAATGCTCGCGACCGCCGGGCCGCGCACTTCGATATGCGTGTCGCGCCACGGCGAAAGCCGCGGATTGCCGCCGAGATATTCGACGCCCACGTTGTGCCCGCCGACGAACGCGCATTTGCCGTCCACCACGAAGATCTTCCGATGATTGCGGAAGTTGATCTGGAAACGGTGCACGAACTTGCGGGTGGCCGCGAACGGATGCGCCTCGACGCCGCCCGCCCG
This sequence comes from Caballeronia sp. LZ008, assembly GCF_031451435.1. Classification (NCBI taxonomy): domain Bacteria; kingdom Pseudomonadati; phylum Pseudomonadota; class Betaproteobacteria; order Burkholderiales; family Burkholderiaceae; genus Caballeronia; species Caballeronia sp. LZ008. Next base: position 1,143,153 of record NZ_JARUXK010000001.1, read on the forward strand.
CAGCGCATTGACGTAGCGATGCGGCAGGTCGAAGCTGCCGATGCTGTCATAGAGGAAGTACACGCGCACGCCGGCCTGAGCTTTTTTGATGAGCGCGTCCTTGAGCATTTCGCCGAGCGCATCGGCGCGCACGATGAAGAACTGCACGACCACATAGCGTTCGGCGCCGGCGATCGCTTCGAGAATCGCGGCGAACGTCGCGTCGCCGTTGATGAGCACGCGGGCCGAGTTGCCGCGCAAGAACGGCATGCCGGACAGGCGCTGCAGCGTGCGGATCGTCGGATTGCCGAGATAAGCGGCAGGCCCCGGCGCGATTTCGCCGCGCGCGCCGGTGGAATCGACGAGCGGAGCGGCTTCGGGCGCATCGCTGCGGGCGCCGGAATCCCATTCGGCAGGCTTCGAACGGCTGCGCAGGATCTCGATTTCCAGCCGCCGTTCGTCGATATAGCCGGCGAACTTGCTGCGGCCGAGGAAGAGATACGGGATCAGCGTGAAGTAGGGCATCGCGACGAGCGACACGGCCCACGCGACCGCGCCTTGCGACGTGCGTGTGTTGATGACGGCATGGATCGCGGCGATCACGCCGAGCACATGCGCGGCCATCACGAGCGTGCCGAGGTGAAGCCAGTCGGATGCTTGCATAGACGCGGGAAGGAGCTAAGGGCTTGGCTAATGGCGATTTGCCATATTACCCAACCCTTCCACGCGAAGTGTCAGCGATCGTTGCAGCGCTTGCGCCGCCGCAACGACCGCTCACGGAGAAGCGGACGCTCAGGCCGGAAGGTCGGCGGCCTGGATGAGGAACACGTTGTCGTCGCCGGCGCTCGTCGAGAGCCAGACGAGATCGAGGCCGCCGAGCGCGGCTTCGACATTCGGGCGCTCATTGCCGATCTCGACGACGAGCACGCCGTCCTCGGTCAGCCACTTGCCCGCGTCGCGCACGATGCGCCGTACCACGTCCATGCCGTCCGCGCCGCCCGCGAGCGCGAGCTCGGGTTCGTGGCGGTACTCTGCCGGCAGCGCCTGCATCGCGTCCGCGTTGACGTACGGCGGATTCGTGATGATGACCTCGTAGCGCGCCTCGGGAAGCGGCGCGTACAGGTCGCCTTCGTAGAGGCTCACGCGCTCTTCCAGACCGTAATCGTCCACATTGCGGCGCGCGACCGCGAGCGCATCGGCGGAAATGTCGACGGCATCGACATCGGCGTTTTCGAAGGCCTGCGCCGCGAGAATCGCGAGGCAGCCCGAGCCGGTGCACAGTTCGAGCACGCGCGTGACCTGATCCGGATCGGCCACATACGGCTGCAAGCCGTCCTGCAGCAACTCGCCGATGAACGAGCGCGGCACGATCACGCGTTCATCGACGTAAAAGCGGCGGCCGTGCATCCACGCTTCCTGCGTGATGTACGCGGCGGGAATGCGTTCCTTCGCGCGGCGCTCGATGACTTTCATGACCGCGTCGATCTCGTGGTCGAGCAGGCGCGCGTCGAGGAACGGATCGAGCGTGTCGAGCGGCAGATGCAGCGTATGCAGGATCAGATACGCGGCTTCGTCGTAGGCATTGGACGAGCCGTGGCCGAAGGACAAGCCCGCTTCGGTGAAACGCGAGACGCCGAAGCGCAGCAGGTCGCGCACGGTGGTGAAGGGCAGCGCCATCGAAGGCTCCTTTTTATTGTCGGATTTGAATTAGGCGATCAGTGCTTCGAGCACGCGGCGGTACACGTTCTTCAACGGTTCGATGAAGCGCACTTCGACATGCTCGTCGATCTTGTGGATCGTGCCGTTCGGCGGGCCGAATTCGACGACCTGATCGCAGATTTGCGCGATGAAGCGTCCGTCGGACGTGCCGCCCGTAGTAGACAGCTCGGTGCGCACGCCGGTTTCATCGGCGATGGCTTTTTCGAGCGCGTCGGACAGCGCACCGCGCGGGGTGAGAAACGGCAGGCCGCTCACGATCCACTGCAGGTCGTATTCGAGGCCGTGCTTGTCAAGGATCGCGTGGACGCGGCTTTGCAGGCTCTCGACCGTGCTCGCGGTCGAGAAGCGGAAGTTGAACATCAGGTCGGCATGACCGGGAATGATGTTGGTCGCGCCGGTGCCCGAATGCAGGTTCGACACTTGCCAGGTTGTCGGCGGGAAATATTCGTTGCCGTCGTCCCATTTTTCGGCGACGAGCTCGGCGAGCGCGGGCGCGAGCAGATGCACCGGATTCTTCGCGAGATGCGGATACGCGATATGCCCCTGCACGCCCTTGACGACGAGCTTGCCCGTCATCGAGCCGCGCCGGCCGTTCTTGACCATGTCGCCGAGCGTGGCGTTCGAAGTCGGCTCGCCGACGATGCAGTAATCGAGCCGCGTGCCGCGCGCCTTCAGCGCTTGAACGACCTTGATCGTGCCGTCGGTCGCGGGGCCTTCTTCATCGCTCGTGATGAGAAACGCGAGCGTACCGCGATGTTCCGGATGCTGCGCGACGAATTCCTCGCTCGACACGACGAACGCCGCGAGCGACGCCTTCATGTCCGCCGCGCCGCGACCGTAGAGTTTGCCGTCGCGATGCGTCGGGGTGAAGGGCGGCGAGCTCCACTGTTCGAGCGGGCCGGTCGGCACGACGTCGGTATGGCCGGCGAAGGCGAGCAGCTTGCCGCTTGCGTCCGTGCCGCGCCTGACGGCCCACAGGTTCGTGACGCCGCCCGATTCGATCGTTTCGCATTCGAAGCCGATCGCCGCGAGCCGCTCGATCATGAGCGCCTGGCAAGCCTTGTCGTCGGGCGTGACGGATGCGCGTTCGATCAGCGCTTCGGTAAGGGAAAGGGTGCCGGACATGGTTCTTTTTCCACAGCGATAAAAAATGCCGGCGCGCGGGCCGGCACTCGTAGCAAGCTCGCGATGACCGTCGGATTCACAGTCATCGCATCGGCTCAGGCAAAGAGCGTTTCGTACTGCTCGGCGGAAAATCCGAGCGTCTTCACGCGTCCGTTCACCACCACGACCGGCCGCTTGATGATCGACGGCTTGTGGATCATCAGCGCGATCGCGCCGTTGGTCGTGTCGGCTTCGGCCTTGTGCACGTCCGACAGGCCGCGCCACGTCGTGCCGCGCTTGTTGATGAGCTGATCGAGCGATACGTCCTTCAGCCAGTCCTGAACCAGCTTCTCGTTCACGCCGGCTTTCTTGAAGTCGTGAAACTCGAACGGCACGCCGTGCTCTTCCAGCCACACGCGCGCCTTCTTCACCGTGTCGCAGTTCGGAATGCCGTAGACGACAGTCGTCGGGGTGGATCCGCGTGCCAAAATCAGTCGCCTCGCAGCAGTTCGTTCAGGCCGACTTTCGCGCGCGTCTTGGCGTCGACCTTCTTCACGATGACCGCGCAGTACAGGCTGTGCGAGCCGTCCTTCGACGGCAGGTTGCCCGCGACGACGACCGAGCCCGCCGGAATGCGGCCGTACGTGACTTCGCCGGTTTCGCGATCGTAGATCTTCGTCGACTGGCCGAGATACACGCCCATCGAGATGACGGAATTCTCTTCGACGATCACGCCTTCCACGACTTCCGAACGCGCGCCGATGAAGCAGTTGTCCTCGATGATGACCGGGTTCGCCTGCAGCGGCTCCAGCACGCCGCCGATGCCCACGCCGCCCGACAGGTGTACGTTCTTGCCGATCTGCGCGCACGAGCCGACGGTCGCCCACGTATCGACCATCGTGCCTTCGTCGACATATGCGCCGATGTTGGTGTAAGACGGCATCAGCACGACGTTCTTCGCGATGAACGAGCCGCGGCGCGCGATGGCCGGCGGCACGACGCGGAAACCGCCCGCCGCGAAGTCTTCGGCCGTGTAGTTCGCGAACTTCGAGGGCACCTTGTCGTAGAACTGCGTGTAGTTGTAAGACCCGCCACCGGCAGGCATCGGCGCGTTGTCTTCCAGTCGGAACGACAGCAGCACGGCCTTCTTGAGCCACTGATTCACGACCCAGTCGCCATCGCGCTTTTCGGCGACGCGCATCTGGCCTTTGTCGAGCTGCTCGATCGCATGCGCGACGGCTTCGCGGACTTCGGCGGGCGCGGCCTTGGGCGACAGCTCGGCGCGGTTTTCCCAGGCGGTATCGATGATGCTCTGAAGTTGTTGCGACATAGTTGGTATCAAGGATGGGTAGTTGGGCCGGCTACGTTTCAGAACCGTTTGTCAGGAACTGAGCGTGCGGCAGAATTCGACGATGCGGCGAGCGCCTTCGACACATTCCCCGGTTTCAGCGACGAGCGCGATGCGCACGAAACCTTCGCCGGGATTCGCGCCGTGCGCCGTGCGAGCGAGAAAGGAGCCCGGCAGAACCGTCACATTATAGTCGGCGTAAAGGCGTGCAGCGAACTGGGTATCGGTGAGCCCGGTGCCCGAAACGTTCGCCCAGAGGTAGAACGCGGCGTCGGGCAAACGCACGTCGAGGACGTCCGCGAGCATCGGCGTGACCGTCTGGAATTTTTTCAGATACTGCGCGCGGTTGTCGCGCACGTGCGTTTCATCCTGCCACGCGACGATGCTCGCGCGCTGAAACACCGTCGACAGCGCCGCGCCGTGATACGTGCGATAGAGCAGGAAGTCCTTCAGGATCGACGCATCGCCCGCGACGAAGCCCGAACGCATGCCCGGCACGTTCGAGCGCTTGGACAGGCTCGACAGCATCACGAGACGGTCGAAGTTGCGATTGAGCAGCCGCGCGGCTTCGAGGCCGCCGAGCGGCGGATTGCTTTCGTCGAAATAGATCTCCGAATAACACTCGTCCGATGCGATCACGAAGCCGTGCCTGTCCGACAGCGCGAAGAGTTCGCGCCAGTTTTCGAGCGTGAGCACGGCGCCCGTCGGGTTGCCCGGCGAGCAGACGTAGAGCAGTTGCGTGCGCGCCCAGATCTCTTCGGGCACCGCCGAGTAATCGCACGCGAAGTTGCGCGCCGGATCGCTGTTGACGAAGTACGGCTCGGCGCCCGCGAGCAGGGCCGCGCCTTCGTAGATTTGATAGAACGGGTTCGGACAGAGTACGATGGGCGGTTCTGCGGCCTTGTTCGTGCGGCTGTCGATCACGGTCTGCGCGAGCGCGAAAAGCGCCTCGCGCGAGCCGGAGACAGGCAGCACTTCGGTTGCCGGATCGATCGATTCGAGGCCGTAACGCTGCATCACCCATGCCGCGATCGCGCGGCGCAACGGCTCGCTGCCGAGCGTCGCCGGGTAGCTCGCGAGGCCGTCGAGCGAATCGGCCACCGCATCGCGGATCAGCGCGGGCGTCGGATGCTTCGGCTCGCCGATGCCGAAGCTGATCGGCGTGAATCCCGCGCGCGGCTCGATGCCCTTGAAGAGCAGACGAAGCTTTTCGAATGGATAAGACTGAAGTTTCTCGAGAAGTGGATTCACGGCGTGACCGGTAAGCAGTGAGCGATGCGCGCGAGGCGAGAAGCGCCTGCGAGCGCGGCAATCGGAAGAATCGAACGGACGTGAAACGAACTCACGATTATAGCGCGTGGCGTCGCGCCGGAAACGGCGGGCGGCGCGCGCCACGAAGGACGAAAACACGAGTGATGCCGGACGCAATGCAAGGACCATCTCGATGACGAGCAGCGTGCGCAATGCATGGCCGACGCTCGCAATCATGCTCGGCGCGTCGGTGTGGGGCCTTGTCTGGTATCCGATGCGGATGCTTGCCGCCATGGGCCTCTCCGGCACGGCCGCGAGCGCGACGACGAGCGCCGCCGCGTGCGTCTTCGTGCTCGTCGCGAAACGCCGCTCGATCAGTACGCTGTCGTGGCACTGGCTGCTCGTCGGGCTCGGCGTGGCCGCGGGCGTGACCAATATCGGTTTCGTGTGGGGCGCGATCCACGGTCAGGTGATGCGCGTGCTGCTGCTCTTCTATCTGACGCCCGCGTGGACCGCGATCTTCGCGCACTTCATCCTGAAAGAGCGTCTCACGCGCGCCGACGCCGCGCTCTCGCTCCTCTCGCTCGCGGGCGCGGTCACCATGCTCTGGTCGCCCGAACTCGGCATGCCGCTGCCGGCCGATCTCGCCGAATGGTCGGGTCTGATGGGCGGCATGGGCTTCGCGATGAGCAACGTGCTCGTCGTGAAAGTCACCCGTACGCTGCCCGCGATGAAGCCCGAGATGCGCACGGCGGTGATCTTCGGCGGCGCGGCGCTCATCGCGTCCATCGTCACGCTGTTCGAGCCGATGCCCGCGCCGCCCGCAGCCGCTCTCTTGCCGACCGTGAGCCTGATCGTGATCGGGCTGGGCGTCGTGCTCGCCGGCAACAACATGATCGTGCAACTCGGCCTCGCGCGCGTGCCGGCCAATCGTGCGTCGATCATCATGCTGTTCGAACTCGTCGTCACGGCGCTGTCGGCGTGGCTCTTCGCAGGCGAAGTCCCCGGAGCGCGAGAATGGGCGGGCGGCGCGTGCATCGTCGTTGCATGCGTGCTGTCGGCGTGGGTGCATCGGCCGCGGGCAGCGCGCTCGCCTTCGTCCGCAGCGTCCGACTTCGCGATAGAAGTGCCGGAAAGCAAAAAGAAATCGACGCGCGCGATGGTATGATGGAGTCCGCTTTCGCCGGGCCAGTTGATGGTGCTTCACTGCCGCGCGGCCGGGAAACGACGGGCCGCGCTGCGGCCTGTCCGCCATATATCCTCCGTCACTCATTCAAAACAGCGATATCGCCGTGCGTCTGACCTCGATAAAACTCGCTGGCTTCAAGTCCTTCGTCGATCCCACGCATTTCCAGGTCCCCGGCCAACTGGTCGGCGTCGTCGGGCCGAACGGCTGTGGCAAGTCCAATATCATCGATGCCGTGCGCTGGGTGCTCGGCGAATCGCGCGCCTCCGAGTTGCGCGGCGAATCGATGCAGGACGTGATCTTCAACGGATCGACGGCGCGCAAACCCGGCAGCCGGGCTAGCGTCGAACTCATTTTCGATAACGGCGACGGCCGCGCCGCCGGTCAATGGAGCGCCTACGGCGAAATCGCCGTGAAGCGCGTGCTCACGCGCGACGGCACTTCCAGCTACTACATCAACAATCTGCCCGCGCGCCGTCGCGACATCCAGGACATCTTCCTCGGCACGGGTCTCGGCCCGCGCGCCTACGCGATCATCGGGCAGGGCATGATCGCGCGCATCATCGAGGCGAAGCCCGAAGAGCTGCGCGTGTTCCTCGAAGAAGCCGCGGGCGTGTCGAAGTACAAGGAGCGCCGCCGCGAGACGGAGAACCGTCTGCATGACACGCGCGAGAACCTGACGCGCGTCGAAGACATCATCCGCGAGCTGTCGACGAACCTCGAAAAGCTCGAAGCGCAGGCGGTCGTCGCGACGAAGTACAAGGAACTGCAGGCCGAAGGCGAAGAGAAGCAACGCCTTCTGTGGCTCTTGCGCAAGAAGGAAGCGGGCAACGAAGCCGAGCGTCAGCAGCGCGCCATTCGCGAGGCCCAGGTCGAGCTCGAAGCGCAGACGGCGCGTCTGCGTGAAGTCGAAGCGCAACTGGAAACGCTGCGCGTCGCGCACTACAGCGCGAGCGACGCGATGCAAGGCGCGCAAGGCTCGCTCTACGAAGCCAATGCCGAAGTGAGCAGGCTCGAAGCGGAGATCCGCTTTATCGTCGAGTCGCGCAATCGCGTGCAGGCGCAGATCGCCGCGCTCACCGCGCAGCGCGAGCAATGGCAGGTGCAGGCGCAAAAGGCGCGCGACGAAATCGATACCGCGACCGAAGCGCTCGCCGAAGGCGAAGAAAAGGCCGCGATCGCGCAGGAAAATGCCGCCGCGAAACACGACGCGCTCCCCGCGCTCGAAGCGCGCTGGCGCGACGCGCAAGCGCAATTGAACGAAGAACGCGCGGGCATCGCGCGCGCGGAACAGGCGCTCAAGCTCGAAGCGGCGCATCAGCGCAACGCGGATCAGCAGCTTCAGCAATTGCAGCAGCGTCAGGAGCGTCTGAAGAGCGAGGCGAGCGGTCTGGACGCGCCCGACGAAGCGCATCTCGAAGAGTTGCGCATGCAGCTCGCGGAAAACGAAGAGATTCTCGCCGAAGCACAAGCGCGTCTCGCCGATGCGCAGGAAACCGTGCCGCGTCTGGACGCCGAGCGCCGCGCCGCGCAGGAACGCGTGCAGAAGGAAAGCGCGCAGATCCATCAGCTCGAAGCGCGCCTCGCCGCGTTGAAGCAGCTTCAGGAAAGCGTGCAGACGGAAGGCAAGGTCCAGCCGTGGCTCGACAAGCACGAGCTCGGCGCGCTGCCGCGTCTGTGGAAGAAGCTGCACGTCGAGACCGGCTGGGAAGCGGCGCTCGAATCCGTGCTGCGGGAGCGTCTCGCCGCGCTGGAAGTATCGAATCTGGATTGGGTCAAGGCGTTCGCCACGGATGCGCCGCCCGCCAAGCTCGCGTTCTACTCGCCGCCCGTCGCGGGCAAGCCGGTCGACGCGCCGCAAGGCTTGCGCTCGCTGCTGTCGCTCGTGCGCATCGACGATCCGGGCCTGCGCGCCGTGCTCAACGAATGGCTCGCCACGACTTTCGTCGCCGACGATCTCGCGCAGGCGCTCGCTTCGCGCAATCAGTTGCCGGATGGCGCCGCGTTCGTCGTGAAGGCGGGGCATATCGTGACGCGCGTGGGCGTGCAGCTTTACGCGTCGGATTCCGAGCAGTCGGGCATGCTCGCGCGTGCGCAGGAAATCGAGAATCTGACGAAGCAGGTGCGCGCGCAGGCTTTGCTGTCCGATGAAGCCAAGGCCAACGCCGTGCGTGCCGATGCCGCCCACACGCAAGGCTCGCAGACGCTCGCGGAAGCGCGCGCCGCCGCTGAACGCGCGACGCAGCGCGTGCACGCGTTGCAGATGGACGTGCTCAAGCTCGCGCAGGCGCACGAACGCTATACGCAGCGCAACACGCAGATCGGCGAGGAGCTCGAAGAGATCGCCGCGCAGGTCGACGAGCAGCGTGCCTTGCGCGCCGAATCGGAAGCCGCGTTCGAACGTCACGATGGCGAAATCGCGCAATTGCAGGCGCGTTTCGAAGACAACCAGCTTGCGTTCGAGTCGCTCGACGAGGAACTCACGAACGCGCGCCACGAACTGCGCGAACTGGAACGCGCCGCGAGCGATGCCAGCTTCGCCGTGCGCGGCCTCGCCGCGAAGATCGACGAATACAAGCGCAATATCGAGACGGCGCACGATCAGAGCGAGCGCATCGCGGGCACGCTGGAAGACGCGCGCGCCGAACTCGAAACCATCAACGAACAGACCGCGCAGACCGGCCTGCAGGACGCGCTCGAAGTGCGCGCGGCGCGCGAGGAAGCGCTGCATGCGGCGCGCGTCGAACTGGACGATCTGACCGCGCGTCTGCGTCAGGCCGACGAGCAGCGCCTCATGGCCGAACGTTCGCTGCAGCCGCTGCGCGACAAGATCAACGAGTTGCAACTGAAGGAGCAGGCGGCGCGCATCAGCGGCGAGCAGTTCGTCGAGCAGTTGCAGGCAGCCGGCGTCGATGAAGCCGAGCTCGCCGAAAAGCTCACGCCGGACATGAAGCCGTCGTATCTGCAGGGCGAAGTCACGCGGCTGAACAACGCGATCAACGCGCTCGGCCCGGTCAACATGGCCGCGCTCGAGGAACTCGCGGCAGCGACCGAGCGCAAGCATTTCCTCGACGCGCAGTCCGCGGATCTGAACGACGCCATCGGCACGCTGGAAGACGCGATCCAGAAGATCGATCAGGAAACGCGCGCGCTGCTGCAAGGCACCTTCGACGAAGTGAACCGTCACTTCGGCGAACTGTTCCCGCGCCTTTTCGGCGGCGGTCAGGCGAAGCTCATCATGACCGGCGATGAAATCCTCGACGCCGGCGTGCAGGTCATGGCGCAGCCGCCCGGCAAGAAGAATTCGACGATTCACCTGCTTTCGGGCGGCGAAAAGGCGCTGACCGCGACCGCGCTCGTGTTCGCGATGTTCCAGTTGAACCCTGCGCCGTTCTGTCTGCTCGACGAAGTCGACGCGCCGCTCGACGACGCCAACACCGAGCGCTTCGCGAACCTCGTGCGCGCGATGTCGGCCAAGACGCAGTTCCTGTTCATCTCGCACAACAAGATCGCGATGGAAATGGCGCAGCAACTGATCGGCGTGACGATGCAGGAGCAGGGCGTGTCGCGCATCGTCGCGGTGGACATGGAAGCGGCGGCGGGCTTCGCGCAGAACGGCTGAAGCATCGCGCTCGCGAGAGTTTGATTGAGTGAAAGGGCCGGACGAGGTTTCCGGCAGCGTGCGTCAAGGCGCGGAGTGGCGCGCATCGGCCAGGCGGCGGCGAGAAGCCGGAACGCGGCGATGCGCGCGACAGATCGCGCGGCGCTTCGTAACTTAAAAGAATGATGGAGCCTGCATGGACGAGTTGACACTCGGTTTGATTGGAGCCGGAGCCGTGGTGGTGGGCGGCGTGGTCGTGTACAACGCGTGGCAGAGCGCGAAGGTGCGTCGCAAGATGCCGCGTCCGATGCCGGACGAAGCGGCGGATGCGCTTGCGCGCCAGGAAGCGGACGACGAGCAGCCGTTCATCGAGCCCGTGCGTCAGTCGCGGCGCGAGCCCGTAGCGGGCGGCGCCGATGGCGCCGATGCCGAACCGCGCGATACGCGTGTCGAGCCGAGCTTCGGCACGGCGAACGAGTCGACGGCGGCGGCTCCCGTCGCGCCTGCCGATACCGCCGTCGATCTCCAGGCCGAGGCGACGTCCGCCAATGGCGCGTCCGAGGAAGCGCGAAGTGCCACCGAAGACGAGCGCACCGAACCGGTGATGCCCGCCGCGACGACGATTTCGCAGGCGCCGCCGGCGGTCGTCGATCGCCGCATCGATTGTGTCGTGCCGATTCGCCTCGCCGCGCCGGTTGCGGGCGATCGCGTGATTCCGCTTGCGCAGCGCCTGCGCCGCGCGGGCACGAAGCCCGTGACGATCGAAGGCAAGGCCGAAGGCGACAGCGCGTGGGAGTTGCCGCGAAACGGCGTGCGCTACGAGGAGTTGCGCGCGGCCGCCCAGCTCGCGAACCGCAGCGGCCCGCTCAACGAACTCGAATTCTCGGAGTTCGTGACCGGCGTGCAGCGGCTTGCCGACGCCATCGACGGCGCGCCCGAATTCCCCGACATGATGGAAACCGTCGGCATGGCGCGCGAGCTGGACGCGTTCGCCGCGCAATGCGACGCGCAGCTCTCGATCAACATCCTCTCCGACGGCGCGCCGTGGTCCGCGAACTACGTGCAGGCGGTGGCGTCGCAAGACGGCCTTTTGCTCTCGCGCGACGGCACACGCTTCGTCAAACTCGACGCGAAGCAGAATCCGGTCTTCATGCTCCAGTTCGGCGACACGAACTTCCTGCGCGACGACCTCACCTACAAGGGCGGCCAGATGATCACGCTGGTGCTCGACGTGCCCGTCGCCGACGAAGACATCCTGCCGTTCCGCCTGATGTGCGATTACGCGAAGTCGCTGTCGGAGCGTATCGGCGCGCGTGTCGTCGACGACCAGCGCCGGCCCTTGCCGGAGTCCGCGCTGCTCGCCATCGAGAAGCAGTTGATGACGCTCTACGCGAAGCTGGAGCAGGCGGGCATTCCGGCCGGCTCGCCCGCGACGCGGCGTCTTTTCAGCCAGTAACTTTTTGCTGCGCGCAGTCGGCAAGGCGCTTGCTTGCCAGGAGAATCGCGCCCCAGCCGGGGCGCTTTTCTTTGCGTGCGCGCCGCCGCACCGACGCCCGCACTTAGGCCGTTTGGCCGAGGCCACGATTTACCGATCTTCTGAGACAATCGAACGGTCGGTTGACTGACTTACCTACTTTCTCGAAGCCGCATGTCCGCAAAATCAAAAGCCGAATCCGCCGCGACCGCGAAGTCGGGCGCCGCCGTGCCCAGCGCCGCTCGTCCGGCCGAGCGCGCGGCGTGGCTGCGTTCGGAACTGGAACGCGCGAACTACGCGTATTACGTACTGGATCAGCCGGATCTGCCCGACGCCGAGTACGACACGCTCTTCAAGGAACTTCAGGGCATCGAGACCGAGCATCCGGATCTGATCACGCCGGATTCGCCGACGCAGCGCGTGGGCGGCGAAGTCGCCGAAGGATTCACGCCGGTCGTCCATGACGTGCCGATGCTTTCGCTCAACAACGGCTTCGCGGACGAGGACATCGCCGCATTCGACAAGCGCGTGTCCGACGCGCTGGGCCACGCGAGCGTCGAATATGCGTGCGAGCTCAAGTTCGATGGCCTCGCCATTTCCCTGCGTTACGAGGACGGCCATTTCGTGCAGGCCGCGACGCGCGGCGACGGCGCGACGGGCGAGGACGTGACGGCGAACGTACGCACCATCCGCTCGATTCCGCTCACGCTGAAGGGCAAGAACGTGCCGAAACGGCTCGACGTGCGCGGCGAAGTGCTGATGTTCAAGCGCGATTTCGAGCGCCTGAATGCGCGTCAGCGCGAAGCGGGCCAGCGCGAGTTCGCGAATCCGCGCAACGCGGCGGCGGGCGGCTTGCGTCAGCTCGATCCGAAAATGACCGCGCAGCGTTCGCTGTCGTTCTTCGCTTATGGCATCGGCGTGCTCGAAGGCGCGGAGATGCCCGCGACGCACGCCGCGTTGCTCGACTGGTACAAGGAAATGGGCTTGCCGGTGAATGCGGAGCGCGCCGTGGTCGAAGGCGCCGACGGTTTGCTCGCCTTCTTCCACCGGATCGGCGAGAAGCGCGAGAAGCTGCCGTACGACATCGACGGCGTCGTCTACAAGGTCGACCGCCGAGACGAGCAGGATAAGCTCGGCTTCGTGTCGCGCGCGCCGCGTTTCGCGCTCGCGCACAAATTCCCGGCGCAGGAAGCGCTGACGCAACTGCTCGCCATCGACGTGCAGGTCGGTCGAACGGGCGCGATCACGCCGGTCGCGCGTCTCGCGCCGGTGTTCGTCGGCGGTGCGACGGTCACGAACGCGACGTTGCACAACGAGGACGAAGTGCGGCGCAAGGACATCCGCATCGGCGATACGGTCACGGTGCGCCGCGCGGGCGACGTGATCCCCGAAGTCGTCGGCGCCATTCTTGAGCGCCGTCCCGCCGACGCGCGCGAATTCGTCATGCCGACGGAGTGCCCCGTCTGCGGCTCGAAGATCGAGCGCCTGCCGGACGAGGCGATCGCGCGCTGCACGGGCGGGTTGTTCTGTCCCGCTCAGCGCAAGCAGGCACTGTGGCACTTCGCGCAGCGCCGCGCGCTCGATATCGACGGGCTAGGTGAGAAGATCATCGATCAACTCGTCGAGCAGAATCTCGTGCGTACGCCCGCGGATCTGTTTAATCTCGGCTTTTCGACGCTCGCGGCGCTCGACCGGTTCGCCGACAAATCCGCGCAGAACCTGATCGATTCGCTCGAAAAAGCGAGGAAGACGACGCTCGCGCGCTTCATCTATGCGCTCGGCATCCGGCACGTGGGCGAATCGACGGCGAAGGATCTCGCGAAGCATTTCGGCTCGCTCGATCCGATCATGGCTGCTTCGGTCGAAGAGCTGCTCGAAGTCAACGATGTCGGGCCGATCGTCGCCGAGGCCATCCACAATTTCTTCAGCGAAGAACACAACAAGCATGTGATCGAGCAGTTGCGCGTCAAGGTGTCGTGGCCGGAAGGGCCGCCCGCGCCGAAAGCGCCGCAGGGCGTGCTGGCCGGCAAGACCGTCGTGCTGACGGGCACGCTGCCCACGCTATCGCGCGAGGAAGCGAAGGAAATGCTGGAGTCGGCGGGTGCGAAGGTTGCCGGTTCCGTATCGAAAAAGACCGACTACGTCGTGGCGGGCGCGGAAGCGGGCAGCAAGCTCGCCAAGGCGGAGGAACTCGGGGTTCCTGTTCTCGACGAAGAGGCCATGCGTAAGCTTTTGGAAGGAGTCACTCCATGATTCGCGAAATCCTGAAGATGGGCGATCCGCGGCTTTTGCGTATCGCGCAGCCGGTCGAGCATTTCGACACGCCCGAACTGCACGCGCTCGTGCAGGATATGTTCGATACGATGCGCGACGCCAACGGCGCGGGGCTGGCCGCGCCGCAGATCGGCGTCGATCTGCAGGTGGTGATCTTCGGCTTCGGGCAGAACGAGCGTTATCCGGACGCGCCGTCGGTGCCGGAGACGGTCCTCATCAATCCGATCATCACGCCGAACGGACACGACATGGAGGAGGGTTGGGAAGGCTGTCTGTCCGTGCCGGGTTTGCGCGGCGCGGTGCAGCGTTTCTCGATGATCCGCTATCAGGGTTTCGATCAGTACGGCAAAGCCATCGAACGGCTCGCGGAGGGCTTTCACGCGCGCGTCGTGCAGCACGAGTGCGACCATCTGATCGGCAAGCTCTATCCGATGCGTATCACCGACTTTTCGAAGTTCGGCTTCACCGAAGTGCTGTTTCCGGGTCTCGATCCCGCGCGCGACGACTGACGCCGCGCGGTTGGAATCGCAACGAATCAGCCTGAATACGGAGAGCCGCTTTCGCGAGAAGCGGCTTTTTCTTTACGCCAACGTTTTCGGATTGCCGCTGACGTCGGGTTGACGAAACAGCGCGACATGCTCCGGATTCGCGGATGCCTGCAGGCGTCCGTCGGGCAGACGGGCGATCACCATTTCACCCACACCGGGGCTCGTCACGACGACTTCGTCGCGCAGGGCGAGGAGGGCTTCGAGCCGCCGCCGGCCACTCACGATCTCCAGACCGGTTCCCGTCTCACGAACGATGATCTCAACTGACATGGCGATTCTCCATCAATGCCGTTCAATGCTGCTGATCCTGCTGTCTGGTTTATCGGATCGATGACTTATTTTCTTTAGCCAAAAAGCCGCCAAAAATGAAACGGCACGACCGGAATTGCGTCGTGCCGTTTTTTCTGCTGGAACGTCGCATTTTTGCGACGCAATACGACGCCGCGCGAACGTTCGATCGACGTGCGCGCGAACTGCTCGGTTTGCTCAGAAAGTCTCGTTCGGGCCGAGATAGCGCCACTGGCCGGGGGGCAGCGCGCCGAGCGTCACGTGGCCCATGCGAATGCGCTTCAGACCGACCACTTCCAGTCCGACGAGCTCGCACATGCGGCGGATCTGCCGCTTCTTGCCTTCGCGGAGCACGAAGCGCAGTTGTTCGCCGTTTTGCCAGCTCACCTGCGCGGTCTTGAGCGGCACGCCGTCGAGTTCGAGGCCGTGACGCAGGAGCGCGAGTTTTTCGGCGGGGAAATGCTGATCGACGTCGACCGTATGCTCGCCGAAGCGCACGCGCACGAGGTATTCCTTGTCGACTTCCGAGTGGCCGCCGATCAGTTGTTTCGCGATGCGGCCGTCCTGCGTGAGCACGAGAAGTCCCGTCGAGTCGATGTCCAGGCGGCCCGCCGGCGCGAGCGTGCGCAGATGGCTCGGCGCGAAGCGCACACCCGAGTGGTCCTCGTTCCAGTGATTGGCCGGGTTGATGAGCGTGACCGCGGGCTCGTAGCCGTCTTCCGCCTGACCCGAGACGTAGCCGACCGGCTTGTGCAGCAGGATCGTGACGAGGCGCGCCTGCGCGGAATGCGCCGCGGGCAGGATTTCGATGTTCTGCGTCGGACGGATGCGCGTGCCGAGCGTGTCGATGACTTCGCCGTCGACGAGCACCCAGCCTTTCTCGATCCATTCGTCGGCTTCACGGCGCGAGCAGAGGCCGAGCTCCGACATCACTTTCGACAGGCGCACGAGGCCGTCGTGGTGATCGCGATGCTTCGGCGCGGACTCCGCGACGGGCGCGGCGGGCTTCGTCGCAGGTTTCGCCGCTGGCTTGCGCGTATCGCCGCGATCGTCGCGTCTGGCGTACGGACGGTCGTTCTCATCGCGGCGTGCGGGACGCGCTCCGGGCGCGCGATCGTCGCGTGACTTGCGCGGATCGCGTTCGTTGAAAGCGGGACGCGAATCGTCGCCGCGCGGTTTGAAGCGACGACGTTCATCGGCGCCCGATGCGCGTTCGCCACGCGCAGGCGGACGTCCCTCGAACGACTTGCGCGGACTGCGCTCGCCAAACGCCGGACGCGAATCGTCACCACGCGGTTTGAACGGGCGACGTTCATCGCCGCCCGATGCGCGTTCGCGACGCGGCGGCCTGTCGTCGAACGACTTGCGCGGACCGCGTTCACCGAAAGCGGGGCGCGAATCGTCACCACGCGGTTTGAACGGGCGACGTTCATCGCTACCCGATGTGCGTTCGCCACGCGGCGGCCTGTCGTCGAACGACTTGCGCGGACCACGCTCGCCAAACGCCGGACGCGAATCATCGCCACGCGGTTTGAACGGACGACGTTCATCGCCGCCCGACGTGCGTTCGCCACGCGGCGGCCTGTCGTCGAACGACTTGCGCGGACCACGTTCACCGAAGGCGGGACGCGAATCGTCACCACGCGGTTTGAACGGACGACGTTCATCGCCACCCGACGGACGCTCGCCACGGGCAGGCGGACGACCCTCGAACGACTTGCGCGGACCACGTTCACCGAACGCGGGACGCGAATCATCGCCACGCGGTTTGAACGGACGACGTTCATCGCCACCCGACGGACGCTCGCCACGCGCAGGCGGACGACCCTCGAACGACTTGCGCGGACCGCGTTCACCGAACGCCGGACGCGAATCGTCACCACGCGGCTTGAAAGCACGCGGCTCACGCGGCGCGTCGCTGCGCTTGTCGGCCGGCTGGCCCGAGCGCTTCGGACGCGCCTCGTCCGGCGACGGTGCGCGAACGGGCTTGCGCCCGGTGGTCGTGCCGGCTCGAACCGGCGAACGCGTTGCCGAGGTCGGACGCGGATGTTTGGCTGTCAGTTTGACGCGCATAAAGTCTCAGGCTGCGATCGCGCGCAGCAGTTCGGTTTCCACCTGGATCTGGGTGCGGTTGTTCGACAGGCTCTTGCCGTCGAGCAGAAACACGTCTTCGACGCGTTCGCCGAGCGTGTTGATCCGTGCCGCCTGCACGCCGATCCGGTGTTGCGCCAGAACGCGCGCGATCGAATAAAGAAGGCCCTGCCGGTCGTTCGCCGACACGGACAGGATGTAGTACTGGCCGCGATCGTCGGGACGCAGGTCCACGCGCGGCGTGATCGGAAACGTACGCACGAGCCGCGACACGCGGCCCTTCGACGGTTCCGGGAGAATACGCTCGTCCGTGAGCAGCGTGGCCAGTTGCTGCTCGACGAGATTGGCGATGTCGCGATAACTGCCGTCGTGGTCCGGATGGGCCACGAGGAAGTTGTCGAGCGCATAGCCGTGGCGGGTCGTCGTCACGCGCGCATCGAGCACGGAAAGCCCGTTCTTGTCGAAATACGCGCAGATGCCGGCGAAAAGATCCGGCCGATCCTTCAGATAGACGAGCACCTGCAGCGCGGCGCCGATGGGCGAGGGCCGCGCCCGCACGATCGGCTCCTCGCTCGCGACGTGCCGATAGAGCACGCGCGTCTGCCACGCGATGTCGGCCGGATCGTGACGCAGGAAATAGCCGACGTCGAGCTGATCCCAAAGCCGCTTCTGCGCGCCTTCGGGAACCGTTTCGAGCCGCAGCAGCGCGAGCGCCGCTTCCTGCCGCGATTTGAGTTCCGAATGCGCGTCGGTCTGCGCGCCGCCGAGCACGGCTTGCGTCGCGCGGAAGAGATCTTCCAGCAGCTTGCCCTTCCAGTTGTTCCAGACTTTCGGACTCGTGCCGCGGATATCGGCGACGGTCAGCAGATACAGCGCCGTGAGCCGGCGTTCTGTCTTCACGACGGAGGCGAACTGCTTGATGACGTCCGGATCGCTCGTGTCCTGCTTCTGCGCGACCTGACTCATCGTCAGATGCTGCTGCACGAGCCACACGACGAGCTCGGTGTCTTCCTCGCCGATGTCGTGTTCGCGGCAGAAGCGCCGGGCATCGGCCATGCCGAGCGTCGAATGATCGCCGCCGCGGCCTTTCGCGATATCGTGAAAGAGCGCCGCGACGTACAGCACCCACGGGCGCTCGAAATTGCCCATCAGCTGGCTGCAGAACGGATATTCGTGCGCGTGCTCGGCGATCGCGAAGCGCCGCAGATTGCGCAGCACCATCAGGATGTGCTGATCGACCGTGTAGACGTGATAGAGATCGTGCTGCATCTGTCCGACGATGCGCCGGAAGTTCAGCAGATAGCGCCCGAGCACGCTCGTCTGGTTCATCAGGCGAAACGCGTGCGTGATGCCTTCGGGCTGCTTGAGAATCTCCATGAACAGCCGGCGATTTTCCGGGTCGCGCCGCCAGTCGCGGTCCATCAGATCGCGCGCGTTGTAGATCGCCCGCAGCGTCCGCGCCGAAAATCCCTTGATGCCGCGCGTTTGTTCGTACAGCAGAAACGCTTCGAGAATGGCGTGCGGCTCGCGCTCGAAGACATCGTCCCGGGCGATTTCCAGCATGCCTTGCTTCTCGACGAAACGCCCGTTGACGACGCGCGTGATGCCGCTCGTCGACGGAAAAAGCTGCGCTTCGACGTTCTGGATCAGGATGGTCGCGAGCTGCGTGACGGCTTTCGCCGCCCAGTAATAACGGCGCATCAACTGCTCGCTCGCGCGCTTGGCGGCGGTCGCCTTGAAGCCGAAGCTTTCCGCGAGCGGCGTCTGCAAGTCGAAGACGAGAATGTCCTGACGGCGCTTCGCGATGACGTGCAACCGCGCGCGCAGCGCCTTCAGGAAGCCTTCGTTGCGGCGCAGTTCGCGCGCTTCGCGTTCGGTGATGAGCCCGCGCGTGTCGAGTTCGCGCCAGCTGCTGCCGAAACCCGCTCCGCGCGCAATCCAGAGAATCAGTTGCAGATCGCGCAGGCCGCCGGGACTTTCCTTGATGTTCGGCTCGAGGCTGTAGGGCGTGTCCTGAAACTTCGCGTGCCGCTGGCGCATTTCCAGCACCTTCGCCTGGAAGAACGCGCGCGGATCGAGCGTCTCGTGGTAGCGCGCCGAGAAGCGCTGAAAAAGTTGCGTATCGCCGCAGATGCGCCGCGCTTCGAGCAACGACGTCTGCACGGTGATGTCGTTGCCCGCCTCGGCGATGCATTGCTCCACCGAGCGCACGCTGCTGCCGATATCGAGCCCGAGATCCCACGCCATGCCGATGAAGCGCTCGACGCGGCCGTTGAGCTCCGCGTCGCTGCCGTGCGGCGATGCGTCGGGCAGCAGGACGAGAATGTCGACGTCGGAGTAGGGCGCGAGCTCGCCGCGTCCGTAGCCGCCGACCGCAACGAGCGCCGCGCTGTCCGGCATGTCGCAGGCGGACCACGCGCCTTTGAGGGCGTCGTCGGTGGCGCGGGCGAGCGCGCGCATCAGCGGTTCGACGTTCGAGCCGGACTGAAAGCGTTCGATGAGCGCCGCCTTCGCCACCTTGTAGGCGGCGCGCAACGATTCACAGGGCGTGGCGACAGCGGCGGTGACGCTCATGGATCGACCAAAAAGGAGGTGGGGGCGCGCCGGCGGGAAAGCGGGCGCGCGCGGAGACGGAGAATCAGGCGGTTGCCGCGATCAGTTGCGACGGCGCCTGCGTGCCCGCCGAGACGGTCAGCACTTCGTAGCCCGTCGGCGTGACGAGCACCGTGTGCTCCCATTGCGCCGAGAGGCTGCGGTCGCGCGTCTTGACGGTCCACTGATCCGGCATGGTGCGGATTTCGCGGCGGCCGGCGTTGATCATCGGTTCGACGGTGAAGATCATGCCCGCCTCCAGTTCGATGCCCGTGCCCGCGCGGCCGTAATGCAGCACCTGCGGCTCCTCGTGGAACACCTGGCCGATGCCGTGGCCGCAATATTCGCGCACGACGCTGTAGCCTTGCGACTCCGCGTGCTTCTGGATCGCCGCGCCGATATCGCCGAGATGCGCGCCAGGGCGCACCTGATCGATGCCGAGCCACATGCAGTCGAACGTGGTCTGCACGAGGCGCTTCGCCAGAATCGAGCCCTCGCCGACGATGAACATGCGGCTCGTGTCGCCGAAATATCCGTTCTTGATGACGGTGATGTCGATATTGAGCGCGTCGCCGTTCTTCAGCACTTTCTCGCCGGGGATGCCGTGACAGATCACGTCGTTCACGGAAATGCACGTGGCCTTCGGGTACGGCGGATAGCCGGGCGGCTGATAATTGAGCGGTGCGGGAACGGTGCCTTGTTCCTTCACCATATATTCGTGGCAAAGGCGATCGAGTTCTTCGGTGGTCACGCCGGGAACGATATGCGGCGTGATGAAATCGAGCACTTCGCTGGCGAGCCGGCAGGCGACGCGCATCTGTGCGATATCGTGTTCGTTTTTCAGCGTAATGGACATGACTTGGCCCGGAATGCGTCAATGCGGCAGTGAGCCGCGAAAGCGGCATTATCGCACCTTAGGAAATGCGCCGCACCCGGATAGTTCGAGGCGGGCGGCCGCGAAACACGAAACGCGCGCGCAATTCGGATCGGTCGTGCTGCTTGAGCCGACCAATCCTCACATGCTATACTCGCAGGCTAAGTCGTAATCCATATTGTCGTCACGATTTCATAAGACAATCGTGTCTGCAGGTGTGAAACGCGACTTAGTGTTAGTTGTTCCAGTCTGTTCAAGTCGATACGCAAGCCGGCGCACCCAGGGTGTCCGGCGTCCGGAAAGCAAAGATAACCGGGCGCGGGATGCGGCAGCCGGCTTAAGACCCAACCCTCGCGGAGAATTTTCATGGCAGTCACGATGCGTCAAATGCTGGAAGCCGGTGTCCACTTCGGTCACCAAACCCGCTTCTGGAATCCGAAGATGGCCCCGTACATCTTCGGTCATCGCAACAAGATTCACATCATCAACCTCGAAAAGACCCTGCCGCTCTACAACGACGCGCTGAAGTACGTGCGCCAGTTGGCAGCCAATCGCGGCACGATCCTTTTCGTCGGCACGAAGCGTCAGTCGCGCGACACGATCGCGCAGGAAGCAGCGCGCGCCGGCATGCCTTTCGTCAACGCCCGCTGGCTCGGCGGCATGATGACCAACTTCAAGACGCTGAAGGTTTCGATCAAGCGCCTGAAGGACATGGAAGCAGCGCTGGAATCGGGTGAAACCGAGCGGATGAGCAAGAAGGAAGCGCTTCTGTTCGAGCGCGAAATGGTCAAGCTGCAAAAGTCGATCGGCGGCGTCAAGGACATGGGCGGCATTCCGGACGCGATGTTCGTCATCGACGTCGGCTACCACAAGATTGCTGTCACCGAAGCGAAGAAGCTCGGCATTCCGGTCATCGCCGTGGTCGACACGAACCACTCGCCGGAAGGCATCGACTACGTGATCCCGGGTAACGACGACGCATCCAAGGCCGTCGCGCTGTACGCTCAGGGCGTCGCTGACGCGATCCTCGAAGGCCGCGCGAACGCGGTGAACGACGTTGTGCAAGCTGTCCGTAACGGCGAAGGCGACGAGTTCGTCGAGGTCAACGCAGAGGCGTAATCGAGCCCTGTGGCCGACAAAAAAGGGGGCTTTGCGAAAGGCCCCTTTTTTTTAGTCGGCGCGATAGAAATGCCAATTTTCCTGCCGTGGGCGGGCTGTAAAGCCGGCGGCACGTATCAAACAGACTCAAGGAGCGAATGATGGCGGCAATTACCGCAAGCATGGTGGCAGAACTGCGCGCGAAGACCGATGCGCCGATGATGGAATGCAAGAAGGCGCTGACGGAAGCCGACGGCGACATGGCGCGCGCGGAAGAGTTGCTGCGCGTGAAGCTCGGCAACAAGGCGAGCAAGGCGGCATCGCGCGTGACGGCTGAAGGCATCGTGACGGCGCACGTCGAAGGCGGCGTGGGCGCGCTCGTCGAGCTCAACTGCGAAACCGACTTTGTCGCGAAGAACGACGACTTCCTGGCTTTCGGCAAGACGATTGCTGAACTGGTCGCGAAGAACAACCCGGCCGACGTGGCCGCGCTGTCGGCGCTGCCGCTCGAAAGCTCGACGGTCGACGCAGTGCGTCTGGCGCTCGTCGGCAAGATCGGCGAAAACTTGTCGATCCGCCGCTTCGTGCGCTTCGACTCCGCGAACAAGGTTGCGTCGTACCTGCACGGCACGCGCATCGGCGTTCTGGTCGAATTCACGGGCGCTGACGAGCAAGTCGGCAAGGACGTCGCGATGCACGTCGCCGCGATGAAGCCGGTTTCGCTGTCGTCGGACGAAGTGCCGGCCGATCTGATCGCCAAGGAGCGCAGCATCGCCGAGCAGAAGGCTGCCGAGTCGGGCAAGCCGGCCGAGATCGTCGCGAAGATGGTCGACGGCTCGATCCAGAAGTACCTGAAGGAAGTGTCGCTGCTGAACCAGCCGTTCGTGAAGAACGATAAGCAGACGATCGAGCAGTACCTGAAGGCGGCCGGCGCATCGGTGCAGAAGTTCGCGCTGTTCGTGGTTGGCGAGGGCATCGAGAAGCGTCAGGACGACTTCGCGGCCGAAGTGGCGGCGCAAGTCGCGGCGGCCAAGCAGTCCTAAGGCACGCTAAGGCTCGTTTAAGACGCGTGTGCTGTCATGGCGCGGCCGCGCGTCGGGCCCGCAGTACCGCGGCGGATCGTCCCGCCGCAAGAATTCAGCGATCCGGTTCGCACGAAGAGCGGGCGCGGCAGATCAGGGAAAACCCTGACCTGCCGCGCCCGCCGCCCGATCCGGCCCGCTTGCGGTAAGTAATGTTTCACCCCTACAGTTCTACGTTGTTGCAACCCTCCTCGGCGCGATCGGAACCTCATATGCCCACAGCCTACAAACGCGTACTCCTCAAGCTCTCCGGCGAAGCCCTGATGGGCGACGATGCTTTCGGCATCAATCGCGCAACAATCGAAAGGATGGTGGCGGATGTCGCGGAGGTGGTGCGGATCGGGACGCAACTGGCCGTCGTGATCGGCGGCGGCAACATCTTCCGCGGTGTCGCGGGCGGCGCGGCCGGCATGGACCGGGCGACGGCCGACTACATGGGGATGCTCGCCACGATGATGAACGCGCTCGCGCTGCAAGACGCGATGCGCCACGCGGGCATCGAAGCGCGCGTGCAATCCGCGTTGCGCATGGATCAGGTGGTCGAGCCGTACATCCGCCCCCGCGCGATCCGTCAACTGGAAGAGGGCAAGGTCGTGATCTTCGCGGCCGGCACGGGCAACCCGTTCTTCACGACGGATACGGCCGCCGCGCTGCGCGGCTCGGAAATCGGCGCCGAAGTGGTGTTGAAGGCGACGAAGGTCGATGGCGTATACTCCGCCGACCCGAAGAAGGACCCGCATGCGACGCGTTACAGCACGATCAGCTTCGACGAGGCGATCGGCAAGAATCTTCAGGTGATGGACGCCACCGCGTTCGCACTGTGCCGCGACCAGAAGCTGCCGATTCGCGTGTTCTCGATCACGAAGCCGGGCGCATTGAAGCGCATCGTGCAGGGCGACGACGAAGGGACGCTCGTCCACGTGTAAACTCTCGCGGTATCAGGCGCCGCGCAGCGGGGCGGCAAGCCTCGCGCGACAGAGCGCCGCTATCGCCGGTAAAACTTAGGTTTGGAGGTTCAAAATGAGTGTGGCTGACATCAAGAAGAGCGTCGACCAGAAGATGCAGCGGTCGATCGAAGCGTTCAAGGCCGATCTCGCCAAGATCCGTACGGGCCGCGCCCATACCGGGCTGCTCGACCACATCCAGGTCGACTACTACGGTTCGAACGTGCCCATCTCGCAAGTCGCGAACATGACGCTCGTCGATGCCCGTACGATCGGCGTGCAGCCGTGGGAAAAGAAGATGGTCGCCGTGATCGAGAAGGCGATCCGCGAATCGGATCTCGGCCTGAACCCTGCCACGCAGGGCGACCTGATCCGCGTGCCGATGCCCGCGCTGACCGAAGAGCGCCGTCGCGAACTCACGAAGGTCGTGAAGAGCGAAGGCGAGACCGCCAAGGTCGCCGTGCGCAATCTGCGCCGCGATGCGAACGATCAACTGAAGAAACTCGTGAAGGACAAGGAGATTTCGGAAGACGACGAGCGCCGTGCGAGCGACGAAGTGCAGAAGTTCACCGACAAGTTCGTCGCCGAAATCGACAAGCTCGTTCAGACCAAAGAATCCGAAATCATGACGGTGTGAGGCCGTAGAGACGGTCCTGCCAAGCCCGGACGTGCAAGCTCCGGGCTGGCTCTCACTTCTTCAGATTCCCAGATTCAGCGGCCATGACCTATACCAGCTCCACCGTTGCCGTGCCCGATGTCGCGGCTGTCCCGCGTCACGTCGCGATCATCATGGACGGCAATGGCCGATGGGCGACCGAGCGGCGTCTGCCGCGCGTCGCCGGTCATACGCGCGGCGTCGATGCGGTCCGCGCGACCGTCGAAAGCTGCGCGCGGCGCGGCGTCGAATTCGTCACGCTCTTCGCGTTCAGTTCCGAAAACTGGCGCCGTCCGACCGACGAAGTGTCCTTCCTGATGCGCCTGTTCGTGACCGCGCTCGAACGCGAGATCGGCAAGCTGCATGCGAACGGCATTCGTCTGCGCGTCGTCGGCGACATTTCCATGTTCGACGACCGCATCCGCGCGCTCATCCAACGCGCCGAAACCAAGACAGCCCGCAATACGCGACTCACGCTGACCATCGCTGCCAATTACGGCGGGCGCTGGGACATCATGCAGGCGACGAAGAAGCTCATCGCGGAGTCTCTCGAGTCGGGCGTGCCCGCGCGCGTGGACGACGAATCGTTCGCCGAACATCTCGCGATGGCCTACGCGCCGGAGCCGGATCTGTTCATCCGCACGGGCGGCGAGCAGCGCATCAGCAACTTCCTGCTGTGGCAGCTCGCTTACACCGAGTTCTACTTCACCGACACCTACTGGCCCGACTTCGACGCCGACGCCCTGGACCGCGCGATCGCGTCCTACGGCGACCGCGAACGCCGCTTCGGGCGCACCAGCGCGCAACTCGCTTCCCAATCGCAGAAGGCCGACACCCTTTCATGCTAAGAACCCGTGTCATCACGGCAATCGTCCTGCTCGCCGTACTCGTGCCGATCACGCTGTTTGCGCCGATCGGCGCATTCGGAGCGTTGATCGGGTTCGTCGTCGTGTTCGCGGCGTGGGAATGGGGACGGCTCCTCAAGCTGAACGGGGCGGGGCCGGTCGCCTACGCGCTCGTCGCGGGCATCGCGCTCGTTCTGAGCACGTTCCTCGGGATCAAAGCCACGCCGCTCTACCAGATGGCCGGTATTTTCTGGGTGCTGGCGGGGCCTTACGCATTGCTTCGCAAGCCCACGCTGGCCGCGCACGCCTGGCGCGCGTTCCTGCTTTTCGCCGGAATCGTCGTGTTTCTGGCCTGCTGGCACGCGGTCGTCGACGCGCGCACGCGAGGCGTATCCTTCGTGCTATCGCTTCTGCTAGTAGTCTGGCTGGCTGATATAGGCGCATACTTCGCCGGAAAAGCGCTCGGCCGCCATAAGCTCGCCCCGTCGATCAGCCCGGGCAAGACCTGGGAGGGCGCCATCGGCGGGTGGCTCGCCGTTATCGTCATCGGCGCGCTCGCCGCCGCCACCGGCTTTTACGCGCCCACCGTATTCACCGCCTTCGTCGGACAGCTCGGCTGGGATCGCGCGTTCGTCGCGCTTTCCGTGCTGGTCGCGTTCAGCGTCGTCGGCGATCTGTTCGAGTCGCTGCTCAAGCGCCAGGCGGGTGTCAAGGACTCGAGCGGCCTTCTGCCGGGTCACGGCGGCGTCCTCGACCGCATCGACGCATTGTTGCCTGTATTGCCGATCGCATTGCTCATGCTTGGCTGATCGGCTAGAGAAGAATTTATGCAAACACGTCTCACACTGCTCGGCTCCACGGGCTCGATCGGCGATAGCACGCTCGACGTCGTGGCGCGGCATGCGGACCGTTTCTCGGTCTACGCGCTCACCGCTCACCGCAACGGCGACAAACTCGTCGCGCAATGTCTGAAGTTTCAGCCCGAAGTGGCGGTCGTCGGCGACGCCGAAACCGCCGTACGCGTCGCGGCTGCGTTGCGCGCGCAGGGTTGCAAGACCGAAGTGACGCACGGGCCCGAGGCGCTCGTCGAAGTCGCGCGCGCGGCGCAGTGCGATACGGTCGTCGCGGCCATCGTCGGCGCGGCGGGCCTGGCGCCCACGCTCGCCGCCGCACGCGCCGGCAAGCGCATCCTTCTCGCGAACAAGGAAGCGCTCGTGATGTCCGGCCAGATTTTCATGGATGCGGTGCGCGACAACGGCGCGATCCTGCTGCCGGTCGACAGCGAGCACAACGCGGTGTTCCAGTGCCTGCCGCCTTGCGCAGACAAGGAAGCGAAGCTGCACGGCGGCGTCTCGAAGATCATCCTGACGGCGTCCGGCGGTCCTTTCCGCACGCGCGAGCCCGCGACGCTCGTGAACGTCACGCCCGAAGAGGCCGTGAAGCATCCGAACTGGGCGATGGGCCGCAAGATCTCGGTCGATTCCGCGACGATGATGAACAAGGGCCTCGAAGTCATCGAGGCGCACTGGCTCTTCAATCTGCCCGGCTCGCGCATCGAGGTGCTGATCCATCCGCAGAGCGTGATTCATTCGATGGTGTCCTATGCCGACGGCTCGGTGCTCGCGCAACTCGGCAATCCGGACATGCGTACGCCGATCGCGCATGCACTGGCGTATCCTGAGCGTGTCGATTCGGGCGTCGCGCCGCTCGATCTCGCGCAGATCGCGACGCTCACATTCGAAAAACCCGACTTCGCGCGCTTCCCGTGTCTCGCGCTGGCGATTGCCGCGCTGGAAGCAGGCGGCATCGCGAGCGCGGCGCTGAACGCGGCCAATGAAATCGCCGTCGAGGCGTTCCTCGATCGCCGCATCGGCTTCATGACGATCGGCGACGTGGTGGATCGCGTGCTGAACGCGCTGCCGAATACGAGCGCCGCGACCTTGGCCGACGTTCTCGCCGCGGATGCCGACGCGCGCCGTCTGGCGTCCCGTTTCGTCGCAGAGCTCACCGCGAGCGCGCCGGGCGCCGAACCCATCGCCCATTGAGGCCGTCATGAACTTTCTGACCGAAATCGTCGCCTTCGTTGTCGCGATAGGCGTACTCGTCGTCGTCCACGAATTCGGTCACTACAGCGTCGCGCGACTGTGCGGCGTGAAAGTGCTGCGGTTCTCGGTCGGCTTCGGCAAGCCGCTCGTGCGATGGGTCAGCAAGAAGACGGGCGTCGAATGGACGATCGCCGCGCTGCCGCTCGGCGGCTACGTGAAGATGCTCGACGAACGCGAGGTCGATCCCGAGAGCGGCACGACCATTCCCGCTGAAGACCTGCCGCGCGCGTTCAATCGTCAGAACGTGGGCAAGCGCATCGCGATCGTCGCGGCGGGGCCGATCGCCAATTTCCTGCTCGCAATCGTGCTGTTTTCCGCCGTGTTCGCGGGCGGCGTGACCGAGCCGGCGGCGATCGTTTCGCAGCCCGCTTCCGATACGGCGGCGGCGCAAGCGGGCTTCGAAGGCGGCGAAACGATTCTCTCGATGCGTGACGCGGAAGGCGGCGAGACGCATCCGATCCGCTCATGGTCCGACCTGCGCTGGAAGATGCTCGACGCATCGTTCGATCATCGGCGCATCGTGCTGACGGCGAAGACGCACGACGGCACCTTCGACTTTCCGGTGACGGTCACGGGCATCACCGATTCCGAAGCCGATCAGGATTTCATGGACAAGCTCGGCTTCACGCCGGGCGGCGGCACGCTGACGGTCGCGGGCGTCGAGGCGGGCAGCGCGGCGCAGAAGAGCGGGCTGAAGGCGGGCGACATGCTGCGCGCGATCGACGGCCGCAGCGTCGACAACGCGACGAGCTTCATCGACTACGTGAAGGCGCACGGCGGCAAGCCGGTGACGCTCGTGGTCGAGCGCAACGGCCAGCGCGATTCCGTGCAGATCGTGCCGGACGTGAAGCGCGATGCGTCGACGGGCAAGGACATCGGGCGTATCGGCGCCGCGCTCGCGAATCAACTGCCGACGGTGGATGTGCGCTACGGGCCGCTCGAAAGTCTGCGCCTCGGCGTGAACCGCACGTGGGATATCAGCGTGTACTCGCTGCGCATGTTCGGGCGGATGATCACCGGCGAGGCGTCGCTCAAGAATCTGTCAGGGCCGGTCACGATTGCCGACTACGCGGGCAAGAGCGCAAGGCTCGGCGCGACGGCCTTCATTTCGTTTCTGGCACTCGTGAGCATCAGCCTCGGAGTGTTGAACTTGTTACCGATTCCGGTATTGGACGGTGGGCATCTGTTATATTATTTGGTTGAGGCTGTTACCGGCAAGGCAGTATCCGATCGCTGGCAGCTTGTTCTGCAAAGGGCGGGCCTGGTCTGCATCGTCGCTCTGTCGATGATCGCGCTGTTCAATGACCTCGCGCGTCTGATTCGTTTTTGATCCACTTTGACAATTTCTGGCGGCGTCTTTCGAGCGACCGCCGGAACGAATGCAGCTTTAAATACTGGGGAAGCACGTTGTTCAAACCTCATCGCTTTGTTCCTAAGACGGCTGTGGCCGCGGCGCTCGCCGCAACGGGCATGGCGGCGCACGCCACCACGCCGTTCGTCGTGCAGGATATTCGGATCGACGGTCTCCAACGCATCGAGCCTGGCTCCGTGTTCGCTTATCTGCCGATCAAGCAAGGCGACACCTTCACCGACGACAAGGCCTCCGAAGCGATTCGCGCACTCTACGCAACGGGTTTCTTCAACGACGTTCAGATTGCCACCGAAGGCAACGTGGTGATCGTTCAGGTGCAGGAACGCCCGGCGATTTCGGCCATCGATTTCGCGGGCCTGCACGAGTTCGACAAGGACAACCTCACGAAGGCGCTGCGTTCCGTCGGCCTGTCGCAAGGCCGCTCGTACGACAAGGCGCTCGTCGACAAGGCGGAGCAGGAGCTCAAGCGCCAATACCTGACGCGCGGCTACTACGCCGCGGAAGTCACGACCACCGTGACGCCGGTCGACCGCAATCGCGTGCAGATTCTGTTCTCCGTCGCGGAAGGTCCGAGCGCGAAGATTCGCCAGATCAACTTCGTCGGCAACAAGGCGTTCAGTTCCAGTACGCTGCTCGGCGAAATGCAGCTTTCCACGCCGAACTGGTTCTCGTGGTACACGAAGAGCGATCTCTACGCGAAGGAAAAGCTCACGGGCGACCTCGAGAACGTGCGCTCGTACTATCTGAACCGCGGCTACCTCGAGTTCGCGATCGACTCCACGCAGGTGTCGATCTCGCCGGACAAGAAGGACATGTATCTGACGATCGCCGTGCACGAAGGCGAGCCGTACAAGATCAGCAGCATCACGCTTTCGGGCAATCTGCTCGACCGTCAGGCCGAGCTCAACAAGCTCATCAAGATCAAACCGGGCGAGCGCTTCTCGGCCGAAAAGCTGCAGTCGACGACCAAGGCGATCGTCGACAAGCTCGGCGAATACGGCTACGCGTTCGCGCAGGTCAACGCGCAGCCGCAGATCGATCAGGCGAACCACACCGTGGCGCTCACGCTGCAAGTCGATCCGAGCCGTCGCGTGTATGTGCGGCGCGTGAACATCGTCGGCAATACGCGCACGCGCGACGAAGTGGTGCGCCGCGAAATGCGCCAGCTCGAAAGCTCGTGGTTCGATTCGAGCCGCCTGGCGCTGTCGAAGGACCGTATCAACCGTCTCGGCTACTTCACCGACGTGGACGTCACTACGACGCCCGTGGAAGGCACGAACGACCAGGTCGACGTCGACGTGAAGGTGGCCGAAAAGCCGACCGGCGCGATCACGCTGGGCGCGGGCTTCTCGTCGACGGACAAGGTGGTGCTCTCGGCGGGCGTGTCGCAGGACAACGTGTTCGGCTCGGGCACGAGTCTCGCGGTCAACGTGAACACCGCGAAAACCTATCGCACGCTGACCGTGACGCAGGTCGATCCGTACTTCACGATCGACGGCATCAAGCGCATCACCGACGCTTACTACCGCACGTATCAGCCGCTGTATTACTCGACGGATTCGAGCTTCAAGATCATCACGATGGGCGCGGACACGAAGTTCGGCATCCCGTTCTCGGAGCAGGACACGGTGTTCTTCGGCGTCGGAGCCGAACAGAACACGATGGACGTGGACAGCAACACGCCGCAGTCCTACAAGAACTACGTGAACGAGTTCGGCCGTGTCGTGAACAACTATCCGCTGACCGCGGGCTGGTCGCGAGACAATCGCGACAGCGCGCTCGTCCCGAGCCGCGGCTACTACATTCAGTCGAACGCAGAATACGGCACGCCGCTCGGCAACACGACGTACGCGAAGTTCGACGCGCAGTTCCAGTATTACTACTCGTTCGCGCGCGGTTTCGTGCTCGGCTTCAATCTGCAGGGCGGCTACGGCAAGGGCCTGCAAGGGCAGACGTACCCGATCTTCAAGAACTACTACGCGGGTGGTATCGGTTCGGTGCGCGGTTACTCGCCGAGCTCGCTGGGTCCGCGCGACGCGAAGACCAACGACCCGATCGGCGGCTCGCGCATGGCGGTCGGCAATATCGAGCTGACGTTCCCGCTGCCGGGGACGGGATACGATCGTACGCTGCGCGTGTTCACCTTCCTCGATGCCGGTAACGTCTGGGGCGATCCGGGTCAAGGCGGTACGAGCGGCGGTGCAAACGGCTTGCGCTACGGTTACGGTCTGGGTCTCGCGTGGATCTCGCCGATCGGCCCGCTCAAGCTGAGCCTCGGCTTCCCGCTGCAGAAGCATGAGGGCGACCAGTATCAGAAGTTCCAGTTCCAGATCGGTACGGCGTTCTAAGCAGCCCGCCGATGAACGCGAACTTCATTTTTTTCGACGTAACGTGAGGAACACTTTGGGAACCGGTAAGCATTCGAAACATAGGGCGCTGGCGCTTGCGTTGTCGATGGTTCTCGGCCTGGGCACGGCGATGTCCGCCAGTGCTCAGGAAGCGCGCATCGCGGCGGTCAATTCGGACCGCATCTTGCGCGAATCGTCCGCGGCGAAGGCCGCCCAGTCGAAGCTCGAGCAGGAATTCTCCAAGCGCGACAAGGCGCTGCAGGACATGGCGCAGCGCCTGAAGGCGATGTCGGACAACATCGACAAGAACGGTGCCTCGATGTCGCCGACCGACCGCGCGGCCCGTCAGCGCGATCTGGCGCAGCTCGACGCGGACTTCCAGCGCAAGCAGCGCGAGTTCCGCGAGGACCTGAACCAGCGCCGTAACGAGGAACTCGCGGCGGTGCTGGACCGCGCGAACAAGGTGATCAAGCAGATCGCCGAGCAGCAGCACTACGACCTGATCGTGCAGGAAGCGGTGTACGTGAGCCCGCGCATCGACATTACGGATCAGGTGCTGAAGGCGCTGGCGGCGGGCGCGACCGGCACGGGTTCGCTCACGAACCCGAACTGACGAGGACTGAGACGAGATGGCATCAGGCATGACGATCACCCTCGGCGAGCTGGTGAAACGCTTCGGCGGCGAGGTGGTCGGCGACGGCGCGCACGCGG
The DNA here is from genome assembly GCF_031451435.1 of Caballeronia sp. LZ008. Classification (NCBI taxonomy): domain Bacteria; kingdom Pseudomonadati; phylum Pseudomonadota; class Betaproteobacteria; order Burkholderiales; family Burkholderiaceae; genus Caballeronia; species Caballeronia sp. LZ008. The sequence continues at coordinate 1,174,642 of NZ_JARUXK010000001.1, forward strand.
TCGGCAGTCTCGCGCCGCTCGACAAGGCGGGCCCCGCGCAGCTCGCGTTTCTCGCGAATCAGAAGTATCTGCCGCAAGTCGAGACGACGCGCGCCGGCGCCGTGCTGATTTCCCCGGCCGACCTCGACAAGGTGACGAATCGCGCGGGCAGTAATTTCATCGTCACGCCGAATCCTTACGCTTATTTCGCTCGCGTGGCTCAGGCGTTCATCGACTTGGCGACGCCCAAGGCCAAGCCTGGCGTGCATCCGAGCGCCTACATCGATCCGGACGCGAAGGTTGCGGCGAGCGCCGTGATCGGCCCTCACGTGACGGTTGAGGCGGGCGCGGTCGTCGGCGAGCGCGTGAAGCTGGATGCGGGCGTAGTCGTCGGGCGCGGCGTTACGCTAGGCGACGACGTTCATCTGTATCCGAACGTCACCGTTTATCACGGCTGCAAGCTCGGCGCGCGCGTGATCGTGCACGCGGGCGCGGTGATCGGTGCGGACGGTTTCGGCTTCGCTCCGGATTTCGTCGGCGAGGGCGATGCGCGCACCGGAAGCTGGGTGAAGATTCCGCAGGTTGGCGCGGTGGATATCGCCGACGACGTGGAAATCGGCGCCAACACGACGATCGATCGCGGCGCAATGGCGGACACCGTCATCGAGGAATGCGTGAAGATCGATAATCTCGTGCAGATCGGCCACAACTGCCGCATCGGCGCGTACACGGTCATCGCCGGCTGCGCGGGCATCGCGGGCAGCACGAGCATCGGCAAGCATTGCATGATCGGCGGCGCGGTGGGCATCGCGGGGCACGTGACGCTCGCGGACTACGTGATCGTCACCGCGCAATCCGGCGTGTCGAAGTCGCTCCTGAAGCCCGGCATGTACACGAGCGCGTTTCCGGCCGTGCCGCATGCAGACTGGAACAAGAGCGCGGCGATCATGCGCAATCTGGACAAGATGCGCGAGCGCATCAAGGCGCTCGAGACCGCGCTCGCCGATTCAGGCAAGCGCGACGAGACGAGCGGCGGCGCATAAGCGCCGGGCTCGTTCGAACGAAGAACGAACCACAAGCAAGAGCGGGCCGGTTCAAGCCGCCGAAGCGAGCTGGCAATCCCGGGCGGGCGTCCGATACGGCCCGCCATCCAAATTTCCGCGCCCGACGCGCGCGTGAGCAGAACGACCATGAGCACAGAAAAAATCAATCTCGACATCCACAAGATTCTCACGCTGCTGCCGCATCGCTATCCGATCCTGCTCGTGGACCGCGTGCTCGAACTCGAGCCGCACAAGAGCATCAAAGCGATCAAGAACGTGACGATCAACGAGCCGTATTTCCAGGGCCACTTCCCGACGCGCCCGGTGATGCCCGGCGTGCTGATTCTCGAAGCGCTCGCGCAGACGGCCGCGCTTCTGACGTTCGCGGAAGAGCCGCACGATCCGTCCAACACGCTCTATTACTTCGTCGGCATCGACGGCGCGCGCTTCAAGCGCGTGGTGGAGCCGGGCGATCAGCTCGTTCTCAACGTCACGTTCGAGCGGTACATGCGGGGCATCTGGAAGTTCAAGGCGCGCGCCGAAGTGGACGGCGTGACCGCCGCCGAAGCCGAGCTCATGTGTACCGTCAAGAGCACGGACGCCTGAGCGCCTTCGCGTTCACACCGCGTTCAACGTAACAAGCAGCACGAACAGCATAGGCGAAAAGCGCATGAGCAAGATTCACCCAACCGCGATCATCGAGCCGGGCGCTCAGCTCGACGAGTCCGTCGAAGTCGGGCCGTACGCGATCGTCGGTTCGCACGTCGTGATCGGCGCGGGCACGACCATTGGCTCGCACAGCGTGATCGAGGGCCACACCACGATCGGCCGCGATAACCGCATCGGCCATTACGCGTCGATCGGCGGCCGTCCGCAGGACATGAAGTACAAGGGCGAGCCGACGCGCCTCGAAATCGGCGACCGCAACACCATCCGCGAATTCACGACGCTGCACACGGGCACGGCGCAGGATCAGGGCCTCACGTCGATCGGCAGCGACTGCTGGATCATGGCGTACGTGCACGTCGGTCACGACTGCCGGCTCGGCGACAACGTCATCATGTCGAGCAACGCGCAACTGGCGGGACATGTCATCGTCGGAGACCACGCGATCGTCGGCGGCATGTCGGGCGTGCATCAGTTCGTGCGCATCGGCGCGCATTCCATGCTGGGCGGCGCATCGGCGCTCGTGCAGGACGTGCCGCCGTTCGTCATCGCGGCAGGCAACAAGGCGGAGCCGCACGGCATCAACGTCGAGGGTCTCCGCCGCCGCGGCTTCACGCCCGACGCCATTTCGGCGCTGCGCTCCGCGTATCGCATCGTCTACAAGAGCGGCCTGTCGCTCGAAGAGGCGAAAGCGCAGCTGAAGGAGCTGAGCACGGCAGGCGGCGAGGGCGATGCGCCCGTCAAGGCATTCTCCGATTTCATCGCGGCGTCGCAGCGCGGCATCATCCGCTGACACGCTGTCCGATGACCCTGATCACCAACCCGCCACGCATCGCGATGGTCGCGGGCGAGCCGTCCGGCGACCTGCTCGCGGCATCGCTGCTCAAAGGCCTGCGGCGCACGCTGCCCGAAGGCACGCGCTATAGCGGCATCGGCGGTCCGCGCATGACGGCCGAGGGCTTCGAAGCGCATTGGCCGATGGACAAGCTGACCGTGCGCGGCTATGTCGAAGCGCTGAAGCACATTCCCGAGATTCTCGGCATCCGCAACGAGATCAAGCGTCAGTTGCTTGCCGAGCCGCCGTCGGTTTTCATCGGTGTGGACGCGCCCGATTTCAACTTCGGCCTCGAGCAGCCGCTGCGCGAAGCGGGCATTCCGACCGTGCATTTCGTCTGTCCGTCGATCTGGGCGTGGCGCGGCGGCCGCATCAAGAAGATCGTGAAAGCGGTCGATCACATGCTGTGCGTGTTTCCGTTCGAAACGGCGCTGATGGAAAAGGCGGGCGTCGCCGCGAGCTACGTCGGCCATCCGCTCGCCGATGACATTCCGCTCGAGCCGGACGTCGCGGGCGCGCGCCGCGAACTCGGCATCGCGGAAGGCGGTCCGGTGATCGCGGTCCTGCCGGGCAGCCGTCGCTCGGAGATTTCGCTGATCGGCCCGACCTTCTTCGACGCGATGGAACTGATGCAGCTTCGCGAGCCCAATGTGCGCTTCCTGATGCCTGCGGCGAATCCGGCGTTGCGCGAACTGCTGCGGCCGCTCGTGGACGCGCATCCGCATCTGTCGCTGACGATCACGGACGGCAACGCCCAGCGCGCGATGACCGCCGCCGATGCGATCCTCGTGAAAAGCGGCACGGTGACGCTCGAAGCGGCGCTGCTCAAGAAGCCGATGGTCATCTCGTACAAGGTGCCTTGGCTGACGGGTCAGATCATGAAGCGTCAGGGTTATCTGCCGTATGTCGGCTTGCCGAACATTCTGGCGGGCCGCTTCGTCGTGCCGGAAATCCTGCAGCACTTCGCGACGCCCGAAGCGCTCGCCGACGCCACGCTGAAACAGTTGAACGACGACGCCAACCGCCGTACCCTGACGGAAATATTCACCGACATGCACATCGCGCTGCGCCAGAATACGTCGCAGAAAGCGGCCGAGGCCGTCGCGCGGGTGCTCGACACGCGGAGGCCGCGGTAATGGCCGCTAGACGATCGGCGCAAGCCGGACTCGATTTCAGCTCACCGTTCGACGTCGTTTGTGGCGTCGACGAGGCCGGGCGCGGTCCGCTGGCCGGTCCGGTCGTGGCGGCGGCGGTCATCTTCGATCCGGCGAAGCCGCGCATCAACGGCCTCGACGATTCGAAGGCGCTCTCTGCCAAAAGGCGCGAAGAGCTGTACGAGAAGATCGTCGATCGCGCGCTCGCGTACTGCATCGCGTCGGCGAGCGTCGAGGAAATCGACACCATCAACATCCTGCACGCGAGCATGCTGGCGATGAAGCGCGCGGTGGAAGGCCTCTCGGTCGCGCCGACGCTCGTGAAAGTCGATGGCAATCGCTGCCCGACCTTGTCCATCCGCAGCGAAGCCGTGATCGGCGGCGATGCGCTCGTCAAGCAGATCTCGGCGGCGTCGATTCTCGCAAAGGTCACGCGTGATCGCATGCTGGTCGATCTGCACGAGCTTTTCCCGATGTACGGCTTCGCCACGCATTCTGGCTATGGCACGCCGCAGCATCTGAAGGCGCTGCGCGAACATGGGCCGTGCGAGCATCATCGGCGGTCGTTCGCGCCGGTGCGCGAGGCGCACGCGCTCGTGTTCGGTTCTGTGTTGCCCGAGATCGCTCCCGAAGTGCTTCAGGTCGCATCGACGATCGAAGACGATCCCGACGCGCTCGCCTTCTGAGCGTCAACCGAATCAACGTGAAATCCATCACTTCGCGGGACAACCCGCTCTACAAGCGCATGAAGGCGCTCGCCGGGTCGACGGCGCAGCAGCGCAGAAGCGGCCACGCGCTGCTCGAAGGCCTGCATCTGGCGTCAGCGTATCTCGACGCGGCGGGCCAGCCGGAAACGTGCGTCGTCACTGAAGGCGCGCTCACGCACGAGGAAGCGCGCGAGATCGTCGCGCGCATCGAAGAGAAGCGCGTCGTCGTGTTGCCGGATGCGCTTTTCGGGCAGTTGTCGAGCGTCGTTCACGGCGTGGGCATGCTGTTGCTCGTCGAAAAGATCGATGCAGAATTGCCCGCGCGCGTCGCACAAACCTGCGTGATTCTCGATGGCGTTCAGGACGCCGGCAATGTCGGCTCGATTCTGCGCAGCGCGGCGGCGGCGGGCATCACGCGCGTATTCTGCGCGCCGGGCACGGCATACGCGTGGTCATCGAAAGTGCTGCGCTCGGGCATGGGCGCGCATTTTCTGCTGGATATTTTCGAGGACGTCGAACCGGCCGATCTCATCGCGCGACTCGACGCACCCGTGACGATCACCGATTCGCACGGTGCCGTCGCGCTCTACGATTGCGACCTGTCGGGCGCGCTCGCCTGGGTGTTCGGCAACGAAGGCGCGGGCGTGTCGCAAATCTGGCGTGATGCGGTGACGCATCGCGTGACGATTCCGCAGCCGGGCGGCATGGAATCGCTGAACGTGGCGGCCGCGGCGGCGATCTGTCTCTTCGAGCAGTGCCGCCAGCAGCGCTGACAGCCGTCAATAGTAGGAAGGCCGCTCCGGCTTGACCTCCTGCAGGATCGTCGTGGCGATTTCCTCGATCGACTTGTGCGTCGACGAAAGCCACTTGATGCCTTCGCGCTTCATCATCATTTCCGCCTCGTTGATCTCGTAGCGGCAGTTTTCGAGTGCGGCGTACTTGCTGCCCGGACGGCGTTCGTTACGGATCTCGGCCAGCCGCTGCGGATCGATCGACAAACCGAACATCTTCGTCCGATGCTCGAGCAGCGGCGTCGGCAGCTTGCCGCGTTCGAAATCTTCGGGAATCAGCGGATAGTTCGCCGCCTTCACGCCGTACTGCATCGCGAGATAAAGGCTCGTCGGCGTTTTGCCGCTGCGCGATACGCCGACGAGAATGACGTCCGCGTCGGCGAGATTGCGGTTCGACTGGCCGTCGTCGTGGGCGAGCGAGAAATTGATCGCCTCGATGCGATTCTTGTATTCCTCCGTGTCGGCGTTCTGGTGCACGCGGCCCATCGCGTGCGTCGATTTCATTTCCAGTTCGTGCTCGAGCGGCTCGATGAAGGTCTGGAACATGTCGAGCACGAGCGCGTTGCAGCCCTTGACCACTTCATTCGATGCGCTGTCGACGAGCGTCGTGAACACGATCGGCCGGCGGCCATCGAGCGCGACGACTTCGTTGATCTTCTCGACGGTCGCGTAGGCCTTGTCGATCGAGTCGACAAACGGCACGCGCACGAGCCGGAATTTTTGATCGAACTGGGCGAGGATCGAATGCGCGAAGGTTTCGGCAGTGATCCCGGTCCCGTCGGAAACGATGAATACGGAAGGCGGCATCGGCGAAAGAGGGAACGAGTTGGGGCGACGATGCTCAAACGCTGAACCGTGGCTAGCGCGAAAGCACGGACGCCGTAAAAACCTGTGTTAAGGTAGCTGACCGCTGGCAGGCAGTGAACCGGGCGTGAGCGCCGGGGTGTGGGTGAGCCCACGATCAGGCGTTAAAGACCTCGATTTTGCCGTGGAACGACTGCCCGGCCGAAACAATTTTGAAATACGGCAAGGTAGAATAGCGGCAACCTGTTCGATAAGCAATTGCGGAGAAATTGAATCGGATTTTCGTCAAATCGCGGTCGTTTCGTGGCATTTCGTTACGTCAGTCCACGTTTTCGAGCAGATTTCAGACGTACCCCGCTTCTTTTTGACGTGCCCCGGTTCTCGCGGGCGCGTGTCCCCGAAGGTTTATCAAACAGGTTGTACGAGATGCGTGCGCGCTTCCAATGAGCGCGCTCGCATATGAGCCCACTCGTGCGATCGTGAATTCCATCCACCTTAGGGGCTTGTATGACTAACGCAGTCAATGTTGCGAAAGATGTCGCAAAGGATCAGGCGTATGTAGTTCCATTCGAGCAGTTGCGAATGACCGACGTGGAAATCGTCGGCGGCAAGAATGCGTCGCTCGGCGAAATGATCAGCCAGCTTTCCGAAGCCGGCGTTCGCGTGCCGACGGGCTTCGCCACGACTGCGCTCGCATTCCGCGACTTCCTCCATCACAACAATCTGACGGACCGCATCGCCAAACGTCTCGAGACGCTCGATGTCGACGACGTCAAAGCGCTCGCCGAAGCCGGCAAGGAAATCCGTCAGTGGATCGTCGACGCGCCGATGCAGCCGCGCCTCGAAGACGAAATCCGCCGCGGTTTCGAAGTCCTTCAAGCCAGCTCGCCCGAAGAGCTTTCGTTTGCCGTGCGCTCGTCGGCGACGGCCGAGGACTTGCCGGACGCATCCTTCGCGGGCCAGCAGGAAAGCTATCTGAACGTGGTCGGCATCGAGGACGTGCTCGATCGCATGAAGCACGTGTTTGCGTCGCTTTATAACGACCGCGCCATTTCCTATCGCGTCCACAAGGGCTTCACGCATGCGGAAGTCGCGTTGTCGGCGGGCGTGCAGCGCATGGTGCGCTCCGACGTCGGCGCGGCCGGCGTAATGTTCACCATCGACACCGAATCGGGCTTCAAGGAAACCGTCTTCATCACGTCGAGCTACGGCCTGGGCGAAACCGTCGTGCAAGGCGCGGTGAATCCGGACGAGTTCCACGTCTTCAAAACGACGCTCGAACAGGGCAAATACCCGATCATCCGCCGCTCGATCGGCTCGAAGCTCATCAAGATGGAATTCACGAAGCCGGGCGAGCCGGGCCGCGTGAAGACCGTCGACGTGCCGCACGAACAGCGCAACCGCTTCTCGATCACCGACGAAGACGTGATCGAGCTCGCGAAGTACGCGGTCATCATCGAGAAGCACTATCAGCGTCCGATGGACATCGAGTGGGGCAAGGACGGCCGCGACGGCAAGCTGTTCATCCTCCAGGCGCGCCCGGAGACGGTGAAGAGCCAGGCGTCGGGCAAGGCCGAAATGCGCTTCAAGCTGAAGGGGCAGTCGAACGTGCTGGCGACCGGCCGCGCGATCGGCCAGAAGATCGGCGCGGGCCCCGTGCGCGTGATTCACGATCCGTCGGAAATGGAACGCGTGCAGCCGGGCGACGTGCTCGTCGCCGACATGACGGACCCTAACTGGGAACCGGTGATGAAGCGCGCATCGGCCATCGTGACCAATCGCGGCGGCCGTACGTGCCACGCGGCGATCATCGCGCGTGAGCTGGGCGTGCCGGCGGTTGTCGGCTGCGGCGACGCAACGGACATCCTGAAGGACGGCGCGCTCGTCACGGTGTCGTGCGCGGAAGGCGACGAAGGCAAGATCTACGACGGCCTGCTCGAAACCGAAGTGACCGAAGTGCAGCGCGGCGAACTGCCGAAGATTCCGGTCAAGATCATGATGAACGTCGGCAATCCGCAACTCGCGTTCGACTTCGCGCAGTTGCCCAACGCGGGCGTCGGTCTGGCGCGACTCGAGTTCATCATCAACAACAACATCGGCGTGCATCCGAAGGCGATTCTGGAGTACCCGAACGTCGATGCCGATCTGAAGAAGGCGGTTGAAAGCGTCGCGCGCGGCCATGCATCGCCGAAAGCGTTCTACGTCGACAAGCTGACCGAAGGCATCGCCACGATTGCAGCGGCGTTCTATCCGAAGCCCGTCATCGTGCGTCTGTCGGACTTCAAGTCGAACGAGTACAAGAAGCTGATCGGCGGTTCGCGCTACGAGCCGGATGAAGAAAATCCGATGCTCGGTTTCCGTGGCGCGTCGCGCTATATCGCGGAAGACTTCGCCGAGGCGTTCCACATGGAATGCATCGCGCTGAAGAAGGTCCGCGAGGAAATGGGCCTGGACAACGTGCAGATCATGGTGCCGTTCGTGCGTACGCTGAAGCAGGCGGATCGCGTGGTCGAGCTGCTGAAGAAGTTCGGTCTCGAACGCGGCAAGAACGACCTGAAGCTCGTGATGATGTGCGAAGTGCCGTCCAACGCGATTCTCGCCGAGCAGTTCCTGGAGCGCTTCGACGGCTTCTCGATCGGTTCGAACGACCTGACGCAGTTGACGCTGGGCCTCGATCGCGACTCGGGCATGGAGTTGCTCGCGGCGGACTTCGACGAGCGCGACGAAGCGGTGCAGTTCATGCTGAAGCGCGCGATCGAGACGTGCCTGAAGCTGAACAAGTACGTCGGCATTTGCGGTCAGGGCCCGTCGGACCACCCTGATCTCGCCGAGTGGCTCGCGAAGCAGGGCATCGAGTCGATGTCGCTTAATCCGGACACGATCATCGATACGTGGCAGCAGCTCGCGAAGACCTTGTCAAAATAAGTCGATGTCACACCTTTCCACTTGCTTTCGGATTGGTGCAGCGTGATATAAAAAACACCCCGGACTTTTCCGGGGTGTTTTCGTTTGGAGACCGATGATGGAAACGGGCGGGTTGATCTGGTGGGTCGCTGCGGGCGCGCTGATCGTCGCGGAATTGTTTACCGGAACGTTCTATCTGCTCATGATCGCGCTCGGGATGATCGCGGGCGGCGTCGCTCATGTGCTCGGCGCGTTGCCGCACGTACAGATGGGCGCGGCCGCGGTCATCGCGCTGATCGCGGTGGCGGTGCTGCGGCGCTCGCGCTTCGTCAGCTGGAAGCGGCGTGACGACGCCTCGCGCGATGCGGCCGTGAATCTCGATATCGGCGCGACCCTGGAAGTCGATCAATGGCATCACGGCCACGCGCGCGCAATGTATCGCGGCGCGCAGTGGGATGTCGAGCTCGCACCGGGCGAAACGGAGGGCGCACGGCTTTATCGCATCACGGCGCTCGACGGCAATCGCCTGATCGTCGCGGCCAAACGGTAGTCCTATAAGGAGAAAAATAATGTCAATGTACTTTGCGCTCATCGTGCTCGTCATCGCGATCGTCATCGTGTCGAAAACGGTCAAGATCGTCCCTCAGCAACACGCATGGATCATGGAACGCCTCGGCCGCTATCATGCAACGCTCACGCCGGGCCTCAACATCGTGCTGCCGTTCATCGATCGCATCGCCTACAAGCACATGTTGAAGGAGATTCCGCTCGAAGTGCCGAGCCAAGTCTGTATCACGCGCGACAACACGCAGCTTCAGGTCGATGGCGTGCTGTACTTCCAGGTCACGGATGCGATGAAGGCTTCGTACGGATCGAGCAACTTCGTGTTCGCGATCACGCAACTGTCGCAGACGACGTTGCGTTCGGTCATCGGCAAGCTGGAGCTCGACAAGACGTTCGAGGAGCGCGACTTCATCAACCAGAGCATCGTGAATGCGCTCGACGAAGCCGCGTCGAACTGGGGCGTGAAAGTGCTGCGCTATGAAATCAAGGATCTCACGCCGCCGAAGGAAATCCTTCACGCGATGCAGGCGCAGATCACCGCCGAGCGCGAGAAGCGCGCGCTGATCGCCGCGTCCGAAGGGCGCAAGCAGGAGCAGATCAATCTGGCATCGGGCGCGCGCGAGGCCGCGATCCAGAAGTCGGAAGGCGAACGGCAGGCGGCGATCAATCAGGCGCAGGGCGAAGCCGCCGCGATTCTCGCGGTGGCGGAAGCGAACGCGCAAGCCATCGAGAAGATCGGCACTGCAATTCAGACAGCGGGCGGCATGGAAGCGGTGAATCTGAAGGTTGCGGAGCAGTATGTCGGCGCGTTCGGCAATCTCGCGAAGCAGGGCAACACGCTGATCGTGCCGGGCAACATGTCCGACATGAGCACGATGATCGCGTCCGCGTTGTCGATCGTGAAAGGCGAGGGCAGCGGCATAATCAGGAAGAGCTGAAGCAATCGGGGGCGCTAAAAAGCGCCCCCGATTCGTTTCACGGTTTAACGCGAGGCGGTTCGCATCAGACGCCCGCGTTCGCGTTCCCAGTCGCGCTTCTTTTCGGTCTCGCGTTTGTCGTGCAACTTCTTGCCCTTCGCGAGGCCGATTTCACATTTCACGCGGCCATCCTTGTAGTGGAAGTTGAGCGGCACGAGCGTGTGCCCGCGCTGCTCGACCTTGCCGATGAGCTTGTCGATCTGTTCGCGGTGGAGAAGCAGCTTGCGCGTGCGCACCGGATCGAGGTTAGCGAATTTCGATGCTTCGGGCAGCGGGCTGATATGCGTGCCGATCAGAAAGAGCTCGCCGTTCTTGATCACGACGTAGCCTTCCTTGATCTGCGCGCGCCCGGCGCGAAGCGCCTTGACTTCCCAGCCCTCGAGCACGAGACCGGCCTCGTAGCGCTCTTCGACGAAGTAATCGAAGAAGGCTTTTCTGTTGTCGATGATGCTCATGAATGGAAAGTGCCCAACTCGTTTAAAATTCTGATTTTAGCAGCGCGCCGGCATGCGTTCGATCCGATGCCTCGTTCTCTTGCGCGTTGCCGCCCAATTCAGCCACCGCTGCGCCCTATATGGCAGACGTCCAGAAAACCGTATTGATCCGCCATTCAGCGGAAGAAATGTTCGACCTCGTCACCGATGTCGCCGACTACCCCAATTTCCTGCCTTGGTGCGGCGGCGTCGAAATCGGCCGCCACGACGAGAACGGCATGGAAGCGAAGATCGACATCAGCTTCAAGGGCATCAAGCAGCATTTCGCGACGCGCAATGTGCAAAAGCGGCCGACCAATATCGATATGGAGTTCCTGAGCGGCCCTTTCAAGAAATTCACCGGATATTGGCACTTTACGCCGCTGCGCGCGGACGCCTGCAAGATCGAATTCGCGCTGCATTACGAATTCTCGAACGTGATTCTGGAGAAGATCATCGGGCCGGTGTTCAGCCATATCGCCAACACGTTCGTCGATTCCTTCGTGAAGCGCGCGGACCAGCGCTACGGCAAGCCATGATGCATATCGATGTCTGCTACGGCCTGCCCGATGGCGCGTTCCTGAAGCGCGTCGACCTGCCCGAGGGCGCGACGGTGCGCGATGCGATCGACGCAAGCGGCGTGCTGCTCGCGCATCGCGACATCGATCTGACGACGCAGAAGGTCGGCGTGTTCGGCAAGCCGAAGCCGCTCGACGCGGCGCTCGCCGATTTCGACCGCGTCGAGATTTATCGGCCGCTGAAGGTGGATCCGAAGGCCGCGCGCCAGCGCCGCGTGGACAAGGCGCGCAAGGCGGGTTCGATCGAAGGGCGCAAGTGGCAGTCGAAGGATTCGCGCTGAGCGAATTCAATGCGCGGGCGCTTCTTTCGCCGCGGCGGGCGCCGGCTCCAGCGTGTGCTGCCTGACCGACCAGATTACGCCGGCGAGCAGCAGCACGATCGCGAGCACTTCGGGCGAGCGCGGCCAGCGGCCGTCGTAGACGAAGGCGTAGAGCAGGGCGAAGAGCGTCTCGAACACGATCATCTGCCCTGACAGCGTGAGCGGCAGGCGCTTCGCTGCCGCGTTCCACAGCATGTTGCCGAGCCACGAGCCGCCGGTGGCCAGCGCAAAAGAAACGATCCAGAACAGATGCCAGCGCGACGCGGGCACGCTCGCCTGCACCGTGCCCGCGGGCAGCATCCAGACGATCGCGCCGAGCGCGACGCCGAGCAGACCCGTCACGATGCCCCACAGGATGGACCACTCGTTGCCGTCGAAATGGCGATTCGATTGCAGATACCGCGCGTTGACGACCGCGTACCACGTCCAAGAAGCGAGCGCCCCGAGCGCGCATCCGAGTCCGGCGAGGCGCGTGAGCACGCTCGTCGCGTGATCGGCGTCGCTGAATACATCGAGATTGATGCACGCGATGCCGGCCAGCACGAGCAGGAGGGGCCCGATGAGCCTTTTCAGGTCGACCGCGCCGTGATCCCGCCGTCCGGCGAGCGTGACGGTCACGGGGAGAATGCCGACGATCAGCGACGAAGGCGCGACGCCCACGAGCTGCACCGCGCTCGCGAGCAGCATGTAGTACAGCAGGTTGCCGACCAGCGCGAGCTTCGCGAGCGCGATGAAATCGGCGCGCGTGAGCTTGGCCGCGAGGCGCCGGGCGAACGGCAGCGCCACGGCGAGCGAAACCGCGCCGTACATCAGATAGCGCCCGACGGAGAGCGTCAGCGGCGAAAAATCCGGCAAGAGCCGTGGCGCGAGAAAGATGAAACCCCAGATCGCTCCCGCCGCCATTCCGTACATCACACCGCGCTGCATCGTCCGACTCCTGCCGAAATTTCAACTGACGGCGCGAAGCGTAGCATGTGGCCCCGGGCGGCCGTCTTGTCTAAAACTGCAACAACGCGGACGCCCGGCAGACGGGCGAAAGCGGTCCGGAATTTGCGTCCGAATGGGCTAAGCTGCTGTTCGGGCAGTGAAAATGCAGGGAACTATCGGTATAATCTGCTTTTGCGCCCATAGGATTTGCCATGCGTCTGATCCAGAAAGCACTCACGTTCGATGACGTGCTCCTCGTGCCCGCCTTCTCCAGCGTTCTCCCGCGCGACACCAGCCTGAAATCCCAGCTGACTCGCAATATTTCCCTGAACATGCCTCTCGTGTCCGCCGCCATGGACACGGTCACCGAAGGCCGGCTCGCCATCGCGATGGCGCAGATGGGCGGCATCGGCATCGTCCACAAGAATCTCACCGCCAAGGAACAGGCCCGCGAAGTCGCGAAAGTGAAGCGCTTCGAATCGGGTGTCGTGCGCGATCCGATCACGATTCCGCCGCAAATGCGCGTGCGCGACGTCATCGCGCTGACGCAGCAGCACGGCATTTCGGGTTTCCCGGTGGTCGAAGGCGCGCAACTGATCGGCATCGTCACCAATCGCGACCTGCGCTTCGAAGAACGGCTCGATGAGCCGGTGCGCAACATCATGACGCCGCGCGAACGCCTCGTGACGGTCAAGGAAGGCACGTCGCTCGCCGAGGCGAAGGCGCTGATGCACAGCCATCGCCTGGAGCGCGTGCTCGTGGTGAACGACGCGTTCGAGCTGCGCGGCCTGATGACGGTGAAGGACATCACCAAGCAGACCGAAAACCCGGACGCCTGCAAGGACGAAGACGGCAAGCTGCGTGTGGGCGCGGCCGTGGGCGTCGGTCCGGACAATGAAGAGCGCGTCGAGCTGCTCGCGCAGGCGGGCGTCGACGTGATCGTCGTCGATACCGCGCACGGCCATAGCCAGGGCGTGCTGGAGCGCGTGCGCTGGGTCAAGCAGAATTATCCGCACGTGCAGGTCATCGGCGGCAATATCGCGACGGCGGCGGCAGCCAAGTCGCTCGTCGAGTACGGCGCGGACGCGGTGAAGGTCGGTATCGGCCCGGGCTCGATCTGCACGACGCGGATCGTAGCGGGCGTCGGCGTGCCGCAGATCACGGCGATCGCGAATGTTTCCGAAGCACTGCGCGGCACCGGCGTGCCGGTCATCGCGGACGGCGGCGTGCGCTTCTCGGGCGACGTGTCGAAGGCGCTCGCGGCGGGCGCGAACGTCGTCATGATGGGCAGCATGCTCGCGGGCACCGAAGAATCGCCGGGCGACGTGTTCCTGTATCAGGGCCGCCAGTACAAGTCGTACCGCGGCATGGGTTCAGTCGGCGCGATGAAGGACGGCGCGGCGGACCGCTACTTCCAGGACAACTCGGCGAATATCGACAAGCTCGTGCCGGAAGGCATCGAAGGCCGTGTGGCCTACAAGGGCTCGGTCAACGCGATCCTGTTTCAGATCGTCGGCGGCGTGCGCGCGAGCATGGGCTACTGCGGTTGCCGCACGATTTCCGAGCTGCACGAGAAGGCGGAATTCGTTCAGATCACGGCGGCCGGCATGCGCGAATCGCATGTGCACGACGTGCAGATCACGAAGGAAGCGCCCAACTATCACGTCGACTGATCGAGCGGACTGATCATGAAACCGTTGCTGCGGGTCGTGCTCGTCATCAATGCCCTGATTTTTCTGGCGTTCGGCCTGTTGTTTCTGCTGACGCCGTGGGCGGGCCTGTACGGCGCGCTGCAACTGGATTCGATCCGCGTTCAGCCGGCGTTCGCCGGGCAGTTGCTCGGTATCGCGCTCATCGGGCTGTCGTGGCTTGCGTTTCACGCAGCCGTCGACGGCGCGTTGACGGCTCGCGCCGCGCGCGTGTCGGGACACGTGCAGTGGCTGTCGGGTGTAGTGGTGCTGGTCTGGCTGCTCGGACTGCATACGCCTGAGATCGATGGCTTCGGGCAGATCAGCGCGGCCGTCGTGGGCGCCGTGCTGCTGGTGCTCGGTCTGGGCAGCGTGAGACTGTCGTCGGCGGTGCGTCGGCGCGAGCGCGCGGCGGCGGCCGGCGCGGTATCGGCGCAGCGCGCGGAAAAGAAGGCGGCGCAAAAGCGTGACGAGTTTTCCGCGAGCAACGCGGCATCGTCGGCGCGCGCCGAATCGGTCGATCTCGCGGCGCGTCCCGCAGCGCGCGCACCCGGCGCGACGGCCATCGATCCGGTATCGGGCCGCACGCTCGATCCCGTCTCGCCGGCCGGCGCGGTTCGCGCGCACCCGGACGGCGCGGTCGATCCCGTTACCGGCGGCACGCTCGATCCGCTGACGGGCCGCGCGGTCGATCCGGTCACCGGCAAGCGCATCGAGCCCGTCATCAGCGGCGAGATCGATCCGGCGACGGGTCGAAGAGCCGATCCGCTCGCGCCCGACGCGGGCCGCGCGCCTCGCTGAAGGCGTGAAGCGCATGCTACGAGCCACGCACGCGCAGCAACGGAAACACGCAGGACAAGCACGGTCGGCCTTTGCGCCGGCCGTCGATTTATTTGCAGACCGGGGCGCGAGGCCGCGCTCCGGCAGCACCGACATCATTCGTTCACTTAGCCTTTGGCCGCAGCCATGCACGACAAAATCCTGATTCTCGATTTCGGCTCCCAAGTCACCCAGCTGATCGCGCGGCGCATCCGCGAGTCGCACGTCTACTCGGAAATCCATCCGTACGACGTCGACGAGACGTTCATCCGCGAATTCGCGCCGAAGGGCATCATCCTGTCCGGCGGCCCGAACTCCGTCACCGAGGCGAAGTCGCCGCGCGCCCCGCAGATCGTCTTCGATCTCGGCGTGCCGGTGCTCGGCATCTGCTACGGCATGCAGACGATGGCCGATCAGCTCGGCGGCAAGGTCGAACTCGGCAACGTGCGCGAATTCGGCTATGCGGAAGTGCAGGCGCTGAATCACACGGGCTTTCTGGAAGGCATTCAGGATTTCGCCAGCGACAAGGGCGAGTCGATGCTCAAGGTTTGGATGAGCCACGGCGACAAGGTCGTCGATCTGCCGGCGGGTTTCAAGCTGATGGCCTCGACGCCGTCGTGCCCGATCGCCGCGATGGCCGACGACGACCGGCGCTTCTACGGCCTGCAATGGCATCCGGAAGTCACGCATACGGTGCAGGGCCGCGCGATGCTCGACCGTTTCGTGCTGGAGCTGTGCGGCGCGAAGGCCGATTGGGAGATGGGCCATTACATCGACGAGGCGGTCGAGAATATCCGCGCGCAGGTCGGCAATGAGCACGTGATTCTCGGCTTGTCGGGCGGCGTGGATTCGTCGGTGGCGGCGGCGCTTTTGCATCGCGCGATCGGCGACCAGCTGACGTGCGTGTTCGTCGATCACGGCTTGCTGCGTCAGAACGAGGCGGAGCAGGTCATGTCGACGTTCGCGGATCACCTGGGGGTGAAGGTGATTCACGTCGATGCCAGCGAGGAATTCCTGCAGAAGCTTGCGGGCGTGACCGATCCGGAGGCGAAGCGCAAGATCATCGGCGCGGAGTTCGTCGAAGTGTTTCACAACGAATCGGACAAGCTCACCGATGCCAAGTGGCTCGCGCAGGGCACGATTTATCCGGACGTGATCGAATCGGCGGGCAAGGGCAAGAAGGGCGCGCATACGATCAAGAGCCATCACAACGTCGGCGGTTTGCCGGAGACGCTGAACTTGAAGCTGCTCGAACCGCTGCGCGAGCTTTTCAAGGACGAAGTGCGCGAACTCGGCGTGAAGCTCGGTCTGCCGCCCGCGATGGTGTATCGCCATCCGTTCCCCGGTCCGGGTCTCGGCGTGCGGATTCTCGGCGAAGTGAAGCGCGAATTCGCGGACCTGCTGCGCCGCGCCGATGCCATTTTTATCGAGACGCTGCGCAACACCATCGACAAGGAAACGGGCAAGTCGTGGTACGACCTGACGAGCCAGGCGTTCGCGGTGTTCCTGCCGGTCAAGAGCGTCGGCGTGATGGGCGACGGGCGCACCTATGAATACGTCGTCGCGCTGCGCGCCGTGCAGACGCTCGACTTCATGACCGCGCATTGGGCGCATCTGCCGCATGATCTGCTCGGGCATGTTTCCAATCGCATCATCAACGAAGTGCGCGGGATCAATCGGGTGGTGTATGACATCTCCGGCAAGCCGCCTGCGACGATCGAGTGGGAGTGAGCCGCGTCTGATTGCGAGGGGGCATGACTGATTCCGCGTCCGATCGCCCCACCGACTCGCTCTTCTTCGCGATCTATCCGGACGCAGTCGCCGCCGCGCGCATCGCCGAACTGGCGGCGCGGCTGCGTATCGAGCACACGCTGAAGGCGAGGGCGATTCCCGCCGATCGCCTTCACGTCACCCTGCATTATCTCGGCGCCTTCGCAGGCGTTCCCGCCGATGTGGCCGCGCACGCTTGCGCCGCAGCATCCCGAATCGCGTTGCCGCCCGTCGATGTGACGCTCGACCGTATCGAAAGCTTTTCCGGCCGTCGCGCGAGACGCCCGCTCGTCGTTTCCGGCGATGTCACCGAGCCGCTCGACGCGCTCGAACGAACGCTCGGCACGGCGCTGGAAGCGGCAGGCATCGCACTGAAGCGGCATCCCCGTTTCACGCCTCATGTGACCTTGCTCTACGACGAACACCGCGTCGCGCGTGAGCGCATCGAACCCATCGCATGGACCGTGCGTGAGTTCGCGCTCGTGCGCAGCCGGCTCGGCAAATCGCAACACGAAGTCCTCGCGCGCTGGCCGCTCGTGCCGTGAATCGGCGGAACCACGCGCAATAAAAGGTTTCGCGGATTTTTCTAACGCGTTAAGGTGCGTGTATCGGAATGAATCGAGACGAAGCGCTTACATGACCCGATCCCGCCTGCTGCACATCACGCCCGACACCCACCACGTCCAGATCGATCTCGTCTACGCGACCGATCGCAATTTCACCGGCAAGCCCATCTACAAGGCGCAGCACTGCCTGCTGCTCGAGCCCGCCGAAGCGGCATTGCGTAAAGCCGTCGATATCGCGAAGAGCATCGGCATGACGCTCAGGATCTTCGACGCCTATCGTCCGCCGCAAGCGCAGAAAGTGCTGTGGGATTTCCTGCCCGATCCGACCTTCATCGCCGAACTCGGACGCGGCTCGAACCATAGCCGCGGCACGGCGGTGGACCTGACGCTCGTCGATCGCGACGGCAACGAGCTCGACATGGGCACCGGTTTCGATGCGATGGTCGCCGAATCCGAGCACTTTCACTTCGGCTTGCCGGAGCATGTGCAGCGCAACCGCACGCTGCTGCTGGGCGTCATGCACGGCGCGGGCTTCACGCACATCAAAAGCGAGTGGTGGCATTACGAATTACCCGGCTCGCGCGAACTTGCTCTGATCGACAACGAAGAATGCGGCCCGCTGCGGCTCATGTAATCGGGGATTCGACATGAAACTGACTGCACTGATCACGGCGCTGATGCTCACGTTGATGAGCGCGCCGCCGGCAAGCGCCGCGACGCCGAAAGACATGTTCGTCATGGCCACGTTGCTCGATGAATTCACGTCGCTCGATCCCGGCGAAATCTACGAACTGGTGCCGGAGGAATACGTCGCGAACACGTATGACCGTCTGGTGCGCGTCGATCTGAAGGATCCGTCGAAATTCAATGGCGATGTCGCCGAATCGTGGACGGTGAGTCAGGACGGCCTCACGTTCACGTTCAAGATCCGGCCGGGACTCAAGTTCCATTCCGGCAATACGCTCACCGCCGATGACGTCGCGTGGTCGATTCAGCGCACCGCGCTGCTCGACAAGGGCGCGGCGGCGGTGCTTGCGGGCATCGGGCTGACGAAGGCGAACGCGTTGCAGAACGTGAAGAAGATCGACGATACGACCGTCTCGATCACGACGGATCAGCGCTATGCGCCGACCTTCGTGCTCAACGTGCTCGGTTCGTGGCCGGCGTCGGTGGTGGATCGCAAGCTCGTCGAATCGCACGCGAAGGGCAACGACTACGGCAACGAGTGGCTGAAGACCAACGAAGCCGGTTCGGGCGCGTACAAGCTCGTGAAATGGACCGCGAACGACAGCATCGTGCTGCAACGCTTCGACGGCTATCGCATTCCGCTCGCGATGAAGCGCATCG
Source organism: Caballeronia sp. LZ008 (assembly GCF_031451435.1). Classification (NCBI taxonomy): domain Bacteria; kingdom Pseudomonadati; phylum Pseudomonadota; class Betaproteobacteria; order Burkholderiales; family Burkholderiaceae; genus Caballeronia; species Caballeronia sp. LZ008. Next base: position 1,193,554 of record NZ_JARUXK010000001.1, read on the forward strand.
TGCTGCGTCACGTCACGGAAGCGGCGAGCCAGCGTCTGATGATCCAGAACGGCGACATCGACGTCGCGCGCGACCTCTCGCCCGACGATCTCGACACGCTCTCGAAGAACGGCGTCATCAAGGCGACGGCCGTGCCGCAAGCGACACTCATGTATCTCGGCCTCAACAACAAGAATCCGAATCTCGCGAAGCCGGAAGTCTGGGAAGCGATGAAGTGGCTCATCGACTATCAGGGCATTCAGAAGAACGTGATCCGCACGACCTACAAGGTTCACGAAGCGTTTCTCCCCGAAGGCTTTCTCGGCGCGCTGAACGAAAACCCGTATCACCAGGATGTCGCGAAGGCGAAGGCGCTGCTCGCGAAAGCGGGCTTGTCCAACGGCTTCACGGTGAAGATGGACGTGCGCAACGATTATCCGTACAGCGAGATCGCGCAAGCCGTGCAGGCGAATCTCGCGCTCGCCAACATCAAGGTGCAACTCGTGCCGAGCGACAACAAGCAGACGCTCGGACGATATCGCGCGCGGGCCCACGATATCTACATCGGCGAGTGGTCGGCGGATTACATCGATCCGCACAGTAACGCGCAGGGCTTCGTGTGGAATCCGGACAACTCGGATGCATCGAGCTACAAGATGCTCGCGTGGCGCAACGCGTGGGACATTCCACAACTGACGAAGGAAACCAACGCGGCGCTCGCCGAAAGCGATACGAAAAAGCGCGCGCAGCGGTACGAGAAGATGCAGCGTGAAGTGCTCGCGAAATCGCCGTTCGTCATCATGTTCCAAAAGGTGTCGCAGGTGGCGGCGCGGCCCGGCGTGACCGGTCTCGAAGTCGGGCCGATCAACGATCTCGTGTCGTATCGCAACATCAAGAAGCAGTGAACACGGTCACGCTCATCGGCTCGCGGCGCGGCGGCGCGCGCATCGCATTGGCGCTCGCGCGCTGGATCGCGATGCTCGCCATCACGTTCACGGGCTTGCTCGCGATCACGTTTTTCATCGGCCGCAAGATTCCGATCGATCCGGTGCTCGCGATTCTCGGCGATCGCGCGTCCGCGACGGCTTATGCCGCCGCGCGTCTGCGGCTCGGTCTCGACAAGCCGCTCATCGAGCAATTCCTGATCTACGCGCGCGACGTGCTGCACGGCAATCTCGGCATTTCGCTGTTGACGGCAAATCCGGTCATCGACGACATCAAGCGCGTCTTTCCCGCGACGCTCGAACTCGCGACGCTCTCGACCTTCATCGGCATCGCGATCGGCGTGCCGCTCGGCGTCGCGGCGGCGGTGAAGCACAATCGCATCGTCGATCACATCGCGCGCGTGATCGGGCTCGCCGGAAGCTCCGTGCCGGTGTTCTGGCTCGCGCTGATGGGCCTGCTGCTCTTTTACGCGCGGCTGCATTGGGTGTCCGGGCCGGGACGCATCGATCCGCTTTACGACGGCATGGTCGATACCCGCACGGGCAGTTTGCTCATCGATTCGCTCATCGCCGGCGAATGGGATGTCTTCGAGAACGCGTTCTCGCATATCGCGCTGCCGGCGAGCGTGCTCGCGTTCTATTCGATCGCGTATCTGTCGCGGATGACGCGCTCGTTCATGCTCGAACAACTGAGCCAGGAATACGTGACGACCGCGCGCGCGAAAGGGCTGCCCGAGCGCCGCGTGATCTGGCGGCACGCGTTCGGCAATATCGCGGTGCCGCTGCTGACGGTGATCGCGCTCGCATACAGCTATCTGCTCGAAGGCTCGGTGCTGACGGAGATCGTGTTCGCGTGGCCGGGCATCGGCTCGTATCTGACGGGCGCGCTGTTGAACGCCGACATGAACGCCGTGCTCGGCAGCACGCTCGTGATCGGCGCGACGTTCATCGCGCTCAATCTGTTGACCGACGCGCTGTATCGCGTGTTCGATCCGCGTGCGCGCTGACATGGAGGATCTTGCGCAGATGAAACAGCCGCGAACGGGCTCGCGCGCGTGGCTCCTGACCGATACGCCCGCGTCGCCGCGTCAAGCCGCGCTCGGGCGCGCGTATCGGCGCTGGCGGCGGTTCTCGTCGAATCCGTTGAGCATGCTCGGACTCGCGATCCTGCTGCTGCTGATCGTAGTCGCGGCGTTCGGGCCGATGCTCGTCACGCAGGATCCGTTGCAGCAGGTGCTCGCCGAACGTCTGACGCCGCCCGGCGCGGCGCACTGGTTCGGCACCGATCAACTCGGCCGCGACATCCTTTCGCGGCTCGTGCACGGCTCGCGCCTGACGCTCGCGATCGCGATGCTCGTCGTCGTGCTCGTGGTGCCGGTCGGGCTTTTGATGGGCACGGTGGCGGGTTATTGCGGCGGCATCGTCGATACGGTGCTGATGCGCTTGACCGACGTCGCGCTCGCATTTCCGAAGATCGTGCTCGCGCTCGCGTTCGCCGCCGCGCTCGGGCCGGGCGTGCTCAATGCGGTGATCGCGCTGTCGATCACCGCGTGGCCGCCGTATGCGCGTCTCGCGCGCGCGGAGTCGCTGCGGCTCGCGCAGGCCGATTACATCCATGTGGCGCGTCTGCAAGGCGCTTCGCATCTGCGCATTCTGCTGCGGTATATCGTGCCGCTGTGCTCGTCGTCGGTGATCGTGCGCGCGACGCTCGACATGGCCGGCATCATTCTCGCCGTCGCCGGTCTCGGCTTTCTCGGACTGGGCGCGCAGCCGCCGAGCCCGGAATGGGGTTACATGGTCGCGGCGGGCCGCAACGTGCTGCTCGACGCGTGGTGGGTCGCGACGATTCCCGGCCTCGCGATCCTCGCGGTGAGCCTCGCCTTCAACCTGCTCGGCGACGGTCTGCGCGACGTCTTCGATCCGCGTCACGGAGGCTGACATGCCCGATGCGCTGGCTGAAATCGACGGACTGGACGTGGCCTTCGCGAGCCATGACGGCGTGCTCATGCCCGCCGTGCGCGGCGTATCGCTGACGGTGCGGCGCGGCGAGCGGCTCGGCATCGTCGGCGAATCGGGATCGGGAAAATCGCTGACGGGGCGCGCGCTGCTCGGCCTGCTGCCGCCCGAGGCGAAATGGTCGGCTAAGGCGCTGCGTTTCGAAGGGCAGGACCTGCTCGCGATGCGCCCGAAAGCGCGCCGCCGCCTGTGCGGCACGCGCATGAGCATGATCCTGCAGGATCCGAAGTTCTCGCTGAACCCGGTGATGACCGTCGCGCAGCAGATGCGCGAAACCTTTGTGCGGCAGGGCGTGAAAGAAGGCCGGCGCGCGTTGCGCGAGCGCATCGTCGCAGCGCTGGAAGCGGTGCATATCCGCGATCCGCAGCGTGTCGCGGATGCGTATCCGCACGAACTGTCCGGCGGCATGGGCCAGCGCGTGATGATCGCGATGATGGTCTCGGCCGGCCCGCGCCTTCTGATCGCCGACGAACCCACGAGCGCGCTCGATGTCCTCGTATCGATGCAGGTGCTTGCCGTGCTCGACGAGATGATCGCGCGCCACGACACCGGCCTCGTGTTCATCAGTCACGATTTGCCGCTCGTGATGTCGTTCTGCGACCGCGTCGCGGTGATGTACGGCGGTCGCGTCGTCGAGACGTGCGCGGCGCGCGATCTCGTTCACGCGACGCATCCGTACACGCGCGGGCTGCTCGAAGCGAATCCGCCGCTCGTGAATCCGCCCGACGAGTTGCCGGCGCTGCGCCGCGACCCCGCGTGGCTCGATGAAGGCATCGCGCGATGATCGAAATCGAGCGCGCGCTCATCCGCTTCAAGACGAAGAGCGGTCACGTCGACGCCGCGCGCGACGTTTCGCTGCGCGTGGAAGAGGGCGAGGTTTTCGGACTCGTCGGCGAATCGGGCAGCGGCAAGTCGACGTTGTTGCGCGCGCTCGCCGGGCTGACGCCGCTGTCGGGCGGCAGGATAAGCATCGGATCGCGCCCTGGAAGCCGCGACGTGCAGATGGTGTTCCAGGACCCCTACGGCGCGCTGCATCCGCGCTTCACCGTCGACAAGACCTTGCGCGAGCCGCTCGCGATCAACGGCATCGGCGACGAAGACACGCGCATTCTCGCCGCGCTCGCCGAAGTCGGGCTCGGTCCGGCGTATCGATTTCGCTATCCGCATCAGTTGTCGGGCGGGCAGCGCCAGCGCGTGTCGATCGCGCGCGCGTTGATCGTCGAGCCGCGCGTGCTGCTGCTCGACGAGCCGACCTCCGCGCTCGATGTCTCCGTCCAGGCGGAAATCCTGAACCTGCTGCGCCGCCTGCATCGCGAGCGCAAGCTGACGATGATCCTCGTGAGCCACAATCTCGCCGTGATCGGCTTTCTTTGCCAGCGCGTCGCGGTCATGCGCAACGGCGAAATCGTCGAGCAACTGGGCGTCGATGCCGTGCGTTCGCGCGACGTTACGCACGAGTACACGCGCCGGCTTCTGCTCGCGACAGAAGGCTACACGCGACAGAACGCGTAGTCGTCGTACAAGCACAATCGTCATGACGCGGTCAATGGATGTTGCGCGAACGACGCATAAGCACGGCGATAAGCCCGGTATACGACGACGCGCGGCGGGCCGGCTTGTCTTCGACGAAACCGGTGCCGCCGCCGCTGATAGAATGTGCGCTGGATTGTCGAGACGTGCCGAACAACGCGCGAGCGTGGTTTTCCGGCTGCCTTCCGACTTCGAGCTAACCAACGGAAATCGTGACAGACCGCGCCCGTTCGCGGGTGAAAACCGGTCGTAATCCCCGATGAAATTGCTAGATGCTTTGGTCGAACAGCGGATCAACGAAGCCGCTGCGCGTGGCGAGTTCAACAACCTGCCGGGCGCGGGCGCACCGCTTCACTTCGACGACGACACCCTCGTGCCCGAGGAAGTGCGCGTCGCCAATCGAATCCTCAAGAATGCGGGCTTCGTCCCGCCGGCAGTCGAACAGCTTCGCGCGCTGCGCGGGCTTCAGGAAGAGTTCGACAAGGTGACGGACCCCGCGGCCCGTTGCCAGCTGCAAGCCAAGATGCTCGCGCTCGACATGGCGCTCGAGTCGCTGCGCGGCGGCGGCTGCGTGCCGCATGAATATCGCCGGCGCATCGCGGAGCGTTTGTCCGAGCGCGCGCAGTCGCGCGTGGCGGTGGACGTCAAGTGACCGGCCTGCCGGATGCGGCCGATCCCGCGCCCAGCGCTCAAATCGCCGATCCTTCCAGCGAACGCGATCGCCGCTTCATGGCGCTCGCGCAACGCGCCGCCGACGAAGCCCGTCGCGCGGGCGAAGTGCCCGTCGGCGCGGTCATCGTGCTCGGCGACGAAGTCATCGCCACCGGCTTCAATCATCCGATTCGCGGACACGATCCGTCCGCGCATGCCGAGATGGCCGCGCTGCGCGCCGCCGCCCAATCGCTCCAGAACTACCGCTTGCCGGGCTGCGAGCTCTACGTGACGCTCGAACCTTGCCTGATGTGCGCGGGCGCGATCATGCACGCGCGCATCTCGCGCGTCGTCTACGGCGCCACGGACCCGAAAACGGGCGCGTGCGGCAGTGTCGTCGACATGTTCGCGAATGCGCAGCTCAATCACCACACCACCGTGACGGGCGGCGTGCTCGCGGATGAATGCGGGCATGCGCTCAAGAATTTTTTCGCCGAGCGCCGCCGCCTCGCGCGCGACGAACGCGATGCGCGCCGCGCGCGCGAAGCCGGGCAACCCGCCGCCGATTCATCTGATCGACTAACAACATCGTGAAATCACGCACCATCGACCTCGTTGCGCCCTCTGGCTATCCACACGATCCGGCGGCCGTCGAGCGCGGCATCGGACGGTTGCGCAGGGAAGGGCATCGGCTCGAAAACGTCGACGCGACGCGCCGACGCTTCCAGCGCTTCGGCGGCACCGATGCGGAACGCGCCGCCGATCTCAATCGTCTTGCGGATGCATCGCGTCCGTTACCTGACATCGTACTTGCGGTGCGGGGCGGATACGGCGCGTCGCGCATCCTGCACGGCCTCGACTACACCGGGCTGCGCAGGCTCGCGGATCAGCCGGTGGCGATCGTCGGCCACAGCGATTTCACCGCGATTCAGTGCGCGCTGTTCGCGCACGCCGGTGTGAAAAGCTTCGGCGGACCGATGTTCGCGGGCGATTTCGGCGCCGAGCAGGTCAGTTCGTTCACGATGCAGCACTTCTGGAACGCGATCTCGCGACCGAGTTTCACCATCACGAGCCATACGCCGCAGCAACAGACCGTCGACGCGACCGGCATGCTGTGGGGCGGCAATCTCGCGATTCTGGCGTCGCTCGTCGGCACGCCGTATCTGCCGCCGGTCGAGGGCGGAATCCTGTACATCGAGGATGTCAACGAGCATCCGTTTCGCATCGAGCGGATGATTTATCAGCTGTATCAGGCGGGCGTGCTCGGTCGGCAGCAGGCGATCGTGATGGGGGAGTTCTCCGGCGGCCGTCTGTCGGACTACGACAACGGCTATTCGCTCGACGCGATGATCGAGCAGGTGAGGTCGGTGACGGGCATTCCGGTGGTGACAGGATTGCAGTTCGGACACGTCGAAAATCTGCTGACGCTGCCTTTCGGTGCGGCGGCGCACCTTATCGCGAGCGAGCGGGGCTTCACGCTGAAACTTTCCGATTACCCGCATCTGGCTTGAGTCCGCGTGGCAAGGCGCTCAAGCGAGCGCCTTATTTTTAGCTCGGCCCTGCAACTAACTGTCGGTTCATGCACCGTCCGCGACAACTGCGTGCACCACGTCGGCGCTAGAATTGTCGACAAAAAAGAGGCGACAATGCTGACAAAAACTTGTGGAATCTGCTGCGATGCCCGCCGATATTGGGCCTCAGCAAAACGCGGTACTCGAAAAACGCGCGGTAACCGATAATTCTAAAAATGAATTGTTGACAATCTTTATGTCGATTCTAAGATGCTTAACATGCAAGCGAGCACATCATGTCCGACACCAAGCGTAGTGCTGCACCGAACGCTGCAGATTCCGCTCCCAACGGGGCGAACGCCGAGTCGATCGCCGAGAACATCCGCGCCGCGATCCTCGAGCATCGGCTGGCGCCGGGCGCGAAGCTGACCGAAGCGCAGTTATGCGAGGTGTTCGCCGTGAAGCGCGGCACCGTCCGCCAGGCGCTCGCGCAACTGTCGAACGAACGGCTCGTCGATCTGGAGCCGAATCGCGGGGCGTTCGTCGCGAGTCCGTCGTTGCAGGAAGTGCATGAAGTGTTCGAAATGCGCCGCATCATCGAATTGGCCGTGGTGGACCGAATTGCGCAAGGGCACGGCGTGCGTCGGCTGAAGTCGATCAGCGCGACGATCGGAAAAGAGCGCCGCGCTTTTGAAAGCCACGATTTTTCGTCGTGGATCCGGCTCTCCGGCGAGTTTCACACCGAACTCGCGGCGCTTACCGGCAACACGGTGCTGTGCGAATGCCTGTCGGGACTCGTCGCGCGTTCGACGCTGATCTCGGCGCTGTATGAATCGCTCGGCAAGAGTTCGTGTTCGTTCGAAGATCACGAAGCGATTCTCGCCGCGCTCGATGCAGGCGATGCAGCGAAAGCCGGCGTGTTGATGGCGCAACATCTGCGCGACGTCGAACTGAAGATGCTGGAGCGGCCGGCACGCGGCGCGGTCGATCTGAAGGAAGTGTTCATAAAGCCCGCCGAGCGCGAACGAGCGCTCGATATGTAAGGCAGACAGACGGCAGATCGGACTATCTGCCATCGGCTGAATCAAGCAGGACTAAATAACTGGAGACCGTGCCTCGCGCTTCGCGCGAAGGCGCGTGGAGAGTCGCACGCTTTGAAAATCCGTAGCGTGTATCGCACCGAACAGGACGCTCGTGTGAGCGTGAAATGAAAGCCGCCGCAGGGCGGGCGTGCCGGGCCGATGCCTCGCGCGCTCTCGGCCTCATGCCCGAAGGCGAAAACGCAAATCCGAAGAATGCCGCGCGGGATGGAGACATCCGACACGTCAGCGAAGGCATCCGATCGAAGCTTGAACCCCGAGCATTTGCAGTTTTCTCATCACGCAAGCAGCCAATGAAGGAGACGTCATGGCCCAGTTCAGTGCATCCGGCAGCTCAACCCTGCCGCCGCTCGACAACGAGTATGAAGAGCAACATCTGCCCGCCGGTTACAGCGACCGGCTTTACAACGAGGACCTCGCCCCGCTCAAGAATCAGACCTGGGGCGCGTACAACATCTTCGCGTTCTGGATGTCGGACGTGCACAGCGTCGGCGGTTATGTGTTCGCCGGAAGTCTCTTCGCGCTCGGCCTGACGAGCTGGCAGGTGCTGGTATCGCTGCTGATCGGCATTGGGCTCGTGAACGTGCTGTGCAATCTGATCGCCAAACCGAGCCAGGTGGCGGGCGTGCCGTATCCCGTCGCGTGCCGCGCCACGTTCGGCGTGCTCGGCGCGAACATTCCGGCCGTGATCCGCGGGCTCATTGCGGTGGCGTGGTACGGCATTCAGACATATCTGGCGTCGAGCGCGCTCGTCATCGTCGTGCTGAAGTTCGTGCCGTCGCTGATGCCTTATGCCGACGTCCACAAGTACGGCTTCGTCGGGCTTTCGGCGCTCGGCTGGGCGGGCTTCATGCTGCTTTGGGTGCTGCAGGCCGTCGTGTTCTGGCGCGGCATGGAGATGATCAAGAAGTTCATCGACTTCGCCGGTCCCGCCGTCTACGTCGTGATGTTCATTCTCGCCGGCTATATGGTGTGGCGCGCGGGCATCGACAATATCGGCCTGAACCTCGGCGGGGTGAAGTATCACGGCACGGAAGTGATTCCCGTGATGATCACCGCGATCGCGCTCGTCGTTTCGTACTTCTCCGGCCCGATGCTCAACTTCGGCGACTTCTCGCGCTACGGCAAGAGCTTTCGCAGCGTGAAGCGCGGCAATTTCTGGGGCCTGCCGGTCAACTTCCTGGCGTTCTCGGTCGTGACCGTCATCACGACTGCGGCGACGCTGCCGGTCTTCGGCCAGCTCATCACGGATCCGGTGGAAACCGTCGGCCGCATCGACCATCCGTCTGCTGTGATTCTCGGCGCGCTGACCTTCACGATCGCGACCATCGGCATCAACATCGTCGCGAACTTCGTGTCGCCGGCCTTCGACTTCTCGAACGTCGCGCCGAAGCTCATCAGCTGGCGCATGGGCGGCATGATGGCGGCGGTCGCGTCGATCTTCATCACGCCGTGGAACCTGTTCAACAACCCGGCCGTGATCCACTACACGCTGGATATTCTCGGCAGCTTCATCGGACCGCTGTATGGCGTGCTGATCCTCGACTTCTATCTCGTGAAACGCGGCAAGCTGGTGGTCGACGATCTCTACACGGTGTCGGAACAGGGCAAGTACTGGTACACGAAGGGCGTGAACCGCCGCGCGGTGATGGCGCTCGTGCCGGCCGCCGTGCTCGCGACGCTCTGCGTGATGGTGCCGGCGCTCGAAGCCGCTGCGAACTTCTCGTGGTTCATCGGTGCGGGACTCGGCGCGGTGTTCTATTACTTCCTCGCGGATCGCAAGCGCGGAGTCTAAAACGATAGCTGGAACCTGAGAGAATTTTTCAAAGGCAGTGTGGAGACAGCAATGCGCATCAAACTGATCAACCCCAACACGACGCAGCGCATGACCGACTCGATGGGCCGCTGCGCCCGCGAGGTCGCCGCGCCCGGCACGGAGATCGTCGCCGTCAGCCCGACGATGGGCCCGCCGTCCATCGAAGACTATTACGACGAGGCGGTCGCGTCGCTCGGTCTGCTCGCCGAAGTGGAAGCGGGCGAAAAGCAGGGCTTCGACGGCTATGTGATCGCGTGCTTCGGCGATCCGGCCCTTTACGCCGCACGCGAACTGGCGCGCGGCCCGGTGATCGGCATCGCGGAGGCGGCGATGCATGCCGCGAGCGTCATCGCGCCGGGATTTTCCGTCGTCACGACGTTGCAGCGTACCGTCGGCATGGCTTGGCATCTGGCGGAGCGCTACGGCATGGAGCGCTTCTGCAAAAACGTCCGCGCGACAGACGTCCCCGTGCTCGAACTGGATGTGCCGGGGTCGCCGGCGCGTCGGACGATCATCGACGAATGCCGGCGCGCGCTCGACGAAGACGGCTCGGACGCCATCGTGCTCGGCTGCGCGGGCATGGCGGAGTTCTGCCGCGAAGTGGAGGACGCGATCGGCGCGCCGGTGGTTGAGGGCGTGACGGCCGCGGTGAAATGGGCGGAGGCGCTCATCGCGCTGAAGCTGCACACGGCGAAACGCGGCGACTACGCGCGCCCGCTCGCGAAACGGTACGACGGCGTGCTGTCGGATTTCAGCCCGCGCCGATAGCCTTTTCGCCGGACACATACCGATGACGTGACCCGGATTATGCGCCCTGATGTATGGGCGCGTCCGGGTCTTTTAGCTACACTGAATCGTCGACAATCCCGTTTTTTCAACGCTTGAGCAGAACGCCAGCCATGTCACTCGATCCGAACTACCCACGCGATTTGATCGGCTACGGCCGCCACCCGGTGCAGGCGAACTGGCCGGGACGGGCGCGCGTCGCCGTGCAATTCGTGCTCAATTACGAAGAAGGCGGCGAGAATTGCGTGCTGCACGGCGATCCGGGCTCCGAGCAGTTCCTGTCGGAGATCGTGGGCGCGGCGGCGTATCCGTCGCGTCACATGAGCATGGAGTCGATCTACGAATACGGTTCGCGCGCGGGCGTGTGGCGCATCCTGCGCGAGTTCGAGAAGCGCGGCATGCCGCTGACGATCTTCGGCGTCGGCATGGCGATTGAGCGGCATCCCGAAGTGGCGAAGGCGTTCGTCGAACTGGGGCATGAAATCGCGTGTCACGGCTATCGGTGGATTCACTATCAGGACATGTCGCCGGAGAAGGAAGCCGAACACATGCGCCTCGGCATGGAAGCGATCGAGCGCGTGACGGGCGTGCGGCCGCTCGGCTGGTATACCGGGCGCGATAGCCCGAATACGCATCGGCTGGTCGCGGAATACGGCGGTTTCCTCTACGACTCGGACTACTACGGCGACGACCTGCCGTTCTGGACCGAAGTCGAAGTGACGGGCGGCGAGAAGAAGCCGCATCTGATCGTGCCGTACACGCTCGACACCAACGACATGCGCTTCGCGACGCCGCAAGGCTTCAACACGGGCGATCACTTCTTCACGTACCTGAAAGACGCGTTCGACGTGCTCTACGAAGAAGGCGACGAAGCGCCGAAGATGCTGTCCATCGGCATGCACTGCCGCTTGCTCGGCCGGCCGGGGCGCTTTCGTGGCCTGCAGAAATTCCTCGATCACATCGAGAAGCATGATCGCGTGTGGGTTACGCGGCGTGTCGACATCGCGCGTCACTGGCGCGAGCAACATCCTTTCGAAAAAGCTAACAACGGGACGGCGGCATGAAGGCGATGCACTACACACTCGACCAACTCAACACCATGCCCGCCGACACGTTCGTGACGGTGCTCGCGGGCATTTTCGAGCACTCGCCGTGGGTGCCGGAAAGAGCGGCGCAACAGCGCCCGTTCAAGGACATCGACGCGCTGCATCGCGCGATGTCGCAGATCGTCGAAGAGGCCGGCGAAGACAGGCAGCTCGCGCTCATCAACGCGCACCCGGAGCTCGCGGGCAAAGCGGCGGTGCGCGGCGAGCTGACCGCCGAATCGACGCGCGAACAAAGCGGCGCGGGCCTGAATCTGTGCACGCAGGAAGAGTTCGACAGGCTTCAGTCGCTGAACGCGCAGTATCGCGAGAAATTCGGGTTTCCGTTCATTCTCGCGGTGCGCGGCTATGACCGTCACGGCATCATCGCGAACTTCGAAGCGCGCGTGAATCACGACCGCGCCGAAGAATTGCGCACGAGTCTCGACCAGATTTACCGGATCGCGGGCTTCAGGTTGAACGACCTGATTCAAGCGGCGTAATCCGCAAACAACCGTAAACGAACGAAAAGAAGGACAGAAACAAATGGCAATCCCGACACTCGATCCCAATGCGCCCGACTTCACGCGCCGCTATGTGAACCTGGCGGACCCGCGTCTGGGCGCGCAGGCACTCGAGGCGAGCGACGATTTCTTCGCGCCGAAGGAACGCATGCTGAATCCCGAGCCGGCGGTGTTCATTCCCGGCAAGTACGACGATCACGGCAAGTGGATGGACGGCTGGGAAACGCGCCGCAAGCGCACGACGGGCTATGACTGGTGCATCGTCAAGCTCGCGCGTCCGGGCGTCATCAAGGGCATCGATGTCGACACGAGCCACTTCACCGGCAACTTCCCGCCGGCGGCGTCGATCGAAGGGGCGCATGTCGCCGACGGCGCACCGAATCAGTCGACGCAATGGACGGAGATCGTCCCGTCGACGACGCTGCAGGGCAACAGCCATCACTATCTCGAAGTCGAGGTCCAGCAGCCGTTCACGCATCTGCGCGTGAACATCTATCCGGATGGCGGCATCGCGCGTCTGCGGGTCTATGGCCAGCCGCAACTCGACTGGAGCAACGCGGACAAGCATGCGCTCGTCGATCTCGCCGCGATGGAAAACGGCGCGTACATGGTCGGCACGAACAATCAGCACTTCGGTCTCGCATCGACCTTGCTGATGCCGGGCCGCGGCGTGAACATGGGAGACGGCTGGGAAACGCGCCGGCGTCGCGAGCCGGGCAACGACTGGTGTATCGTCGCGCTGGCGCAGCCGGGCGTCATCAAGAAGGTCGAAGTGGATACCGCGCACTTCAAGGGCAATTTCCCCGACCGCTGCTCGCTTCAGGCGGCATACGTGAAGGGCGGCACGGACAGCTCGCTCGTCACGCAGGCGATGTTCTGGCCGATGCTGCTCGGCGAACAGAAACTGCAGATGGACAAGCAGCATTTTTTCGAGTCCGAACTCGCCGCGCTCGGCCCGGTGACGCACGTGCGCTTCAATATTTATCCTGACGGCGGCGTGTCGCGTCTTCGTCTCCTCGGAACCCTTGCATGATGAAGAAACTCGCTATCGAACCGTTGACGCGCGCAGCGTTCAAGCCTTATGGCGATGTCATCGAACTCGATGGCGCCAAGCAGATTCCAATCAACCTCGGCACCACGATCCGCTTCCACGATCTGTGCAACGTCGACGTGACGGACGGCGGCGGCCACGCGATCGTCAATCTGTTTCGCGGCCAGCCGCGCACGCTGCCGTTCGAATGCAAGATGATGGAGCGTCATCCGCTCGGCAGCCAGGCGTTCATTCCGCTCGATGACCGGCCGTATCTCGTCGTCGTCGCGCCCGCGGGCGATCTCGACGAATCGAAGATCCGCGCCTTCGTCACGCGCGGCTGGCAGGGTGTGAACTATGCGAAAGGCGTGTGGCATCACCCGCTGCTCGCGCTGGGGAAGGTGAGCGATTACATCGTCGTCGATCGCGGCGGCGGCGAAGGGCACAACCTCAACGAGCAGGATCTGAAGGAATCGCTCTGGCTGACCGAAGACGCGCTGCGATAGGCGCATCGAAAGCAGCACCCGCGCAGTGACGAAAGACCGGAACGCACCTCCGGTCTTTTTTTTCGTCACAGCGCCGCCCACACCACCCGATATCGCCGCCTTCCCACCCGAAATCTCCGTTGAACGGGACAGACCCGCCCCTTACCCTTGACGGACGGCTTGCATCCGGCCAGCGTCCGCCTCGGGACCGTCCGGTGCCGCACTAATAAATACGGAGACAGCATGAGCGATTCGGCCAGGAGGCGCGCGAGCGTAAGCGGTAACGATCAGTATGACTACATAGTGGTCGGGGCAGGATCGGCGGGATGCGCGGTCGCGAGCCGCCTTGCCGACCAGCAAGGGGTCACGGTCGCATTGCTGGAGACCGGCCCGGACGATCATCACTACACGGTGTGGGCGCCCGTCGGCGTGGCGAAGCTGGCGGTGAAGGAAAATGTGCGCAACTACGGTTATCACACGCTGCCGCAACCGTCGCTGAACAACCGGGTGTCGTTTCAGCCGCGCGGCCGCGGACTCGGCGGCAGCTCGTCGATCAACGGCATGCTGTATGTCCGCGGTCATCGCAACGATTACGATCGATGGGCGCAACTCGGATGCCGCGGCTGGAGCTACGAAGAAGTCCTTCCGTACTTCCGCAAGGCCGAGTCGAACGGCCGGATCCGCAATGGTCTCGACGACGCCTTCCACGGCGCGCAAGGCCCGCTGCACGTCTGCGATCAGCGCACGCTCAATCCGTTCAGTCAGCGCTTCATCGACGCCGCGTTGCAGGCGGGCATGCGGCTCAATCACGATTTCAACGGGCAGCATCAGGAAGGCGTCGGGCTATATCAGGTCACGCAGTACAACGGCGAGCGCTGGAACACCGCGCGCGCGTATCTGCATCGCGGCGACGCAGCCGATGCATCGCTCTGCGGCGGCCGCGACTCGCTCTCGGTGATGACCGGCACGATCGCGCTGCGCATCGAGTTCGACGGCAAGCGGGCGACCGGCGTGCGCGTCGTGCGCGATGGCGTCGAGCGCAGCCTGCGTGCGCGTCGCGAGGTCATCGTGTGCGCGGGCGCGTTCAATTCGCCGCAACTGCTTCTGGCATCGGGAATCGGCCCGGCCGCGCATCTGCGCGAGATGGGTATCGATGTCGTGCACGATCTGCCGGGCGTCGGCGAGAACCTGCAGGATCACATCGACATCACGATCAAGAAGGCCGTGCCGACCGCCGATCTCTACGGCTACTCGTGGCGCAACATCGCGCGCATGATTCCGGAGCTGATGCGCTACAGGCGCGACCGCACAGGCATGTTCGCATCGAACATCATCGAGGCGGGCGGCTTCACGCGCAGCCGCGAAGGGCTCGCGGAACCCGATCTGCAGTTCGCGTTCATTCTCGCGCTCGTGGGCAGCCGTGGCGACGGCGCGGGCAGGAAAGCGCCGCCGGGATACAGCTGTCACGCGACCAACCTGCGCCCGAAAAGCCGTGGCGTGCTTCGCCTCAAGTCGTGCGACATGCGCGATGCGCCGCTCATCGATCCGCGCTATCTGAGCGTGGAATCCGACATGGACAACCTCGTGACCGGCGTGCGGCTCATTCGCCGGATTTTCTCGCAGCCCGCGCTTGCGCAAGCGGGCGGGCGCGAGCTCATGACCGACGATTTCGGCCCCGGCGAGGGCGATGAGCGCGCCATTCGCGCTTACATCCGCGAGCATGCGGACACGCTCTTTCATCCGGTCGGGACATGCAAGATGGGCGTCGATGAACTCGCGGTCGTCGACCCCGACCTGCGCGTGCGCGGCATCGATGGTCTGCGCGTGGCCGACGCCTCGGTCATGCCGACGATCATCGGCGGCAACACGAACGCGCCGACCATCATGATCGCGGAGAAGGCCGCGGATCTCATTCGTGCCGCCGTCTCCACCGAGACGCGCGTCGAGGCAATCTAATTCAGCAGGGAACATCGCATGCAAAACGGTGACACACAGGCGCTGCCGAAACCTTATCCGCCGTCGCTGCCGGCGACCGCGGCGACGCGCGCGGAGCACGAGCGCGCGCTGCACGAACTGCCTCCCGACGATCCCGACGAGGAAGCGGACGCGCGGCGCGGATTCATCGGCACGGTGCCGGACGCCGAGGTGCGCGGCGCATATGGCCAGCTCGTCTGGAGCCTCGCGGACTACGCGTTTCTGAACGAGCCCGAGGCGCCCGACACCGCGCATCCGTCGCTGTGGCGTCACGCCCGCATCAATTCGCTGCACGGCCTTTTCAAGGTGACGGAGCGCATCTATCAGGTGCGGGGTTTCGACGTCTCGAACGTCACGTTCATCGAGGGCGACAGCGGGCTCATCGTCATCGATCCGCTGACATGCAAGGAAACCGCCGAGGCCGCGCTCGCGCTCTATTGCGCGCATCGGCCGAAGCGTCCGGTCGTGGCCGTCATCTACAGCCATAGCCACGCGGATCATTTCGGCGGCGTGCGCGGCGTCACGAATGACGCGGATGTGCAGGCCGGGCGCACGGCGATCATCGCGCCGGCCGGGTTCATGGAAGAGGCGGTGTCGGAAAACGTGATGGCCGGCCCGGCGATGGCGCGCCGCGCGCAGTTCCAGTTCGGCCACACGCTCGCGCGCAACGCGTGCTGCCAGATCGATGCCGGCATGGGCAAGACCATGCCGCGCGGCACGATCACGCTGATTCCGCCGACGCAGCTCATTCGGGAGCCGCTGGAGACGCATGTCATCGACGGCGTCGAGATCGTTTTCCAGCTGACGCCGGAAAGCGAAGCGCCCGCCGAAATGCATTTTTACTTCCCGCAGGAGCGCGCGCTCAATCTCGCGGAGAACGGCACGCGCTCGCTGCACAATCTGTGTCCGCTGCGCGGCGCGAACGTGCGCAATGCGCAACGCTGGGCGCGCTATCTGGGCGAGTCGCTGGAGCGCTTCGGACGCCACGCGGATGTCGTGTTCGCGCAGCACAACTGGCCGACTTGGGGCCGCGAGCGTATCGCCGGATATCTCGAAGCACAGCGCGATCTATACAAGTATCTGCACGATCAGACCGTACGCATGATGAATCGCGGCATGAACGCGGCCGAGATCGCCGAGGTCATGCGCCTTCCCGATTCGCTTCACGCGCTGTGGCACGCGCGCGGCTATTACGGCACGGTGTCGCACAACGTGAAAGCGATCTATCAGCAGTATCTGAGCTGGTACGACGGCAATCCGTCGAATCTGCACGCGCTGCCGCCGGAACTGGCGGCGCCGCGCTACGTCGAGTACATGGGCGGCGCGGATGCCGTGCTCGAACGCGCGCGCCGGGATTTCGGCAAGGGCGAATATCGCTGGGTCGCTCAGGTGATGAATCATCTCGTGTTCGCGCAGCCGCAGTTGCTCGAAGCGCGCGCACTGGGCGCGGCGGCGCTGGAGCAGATGGGCTATCAGGCCGAATCGGCGACGTGGCGCAATGCGTTCCTTCTGGGTGCGCGCGAGTTGCGGGAAGGGCATCGCGCGGCGACGCAGTTCGCGAGCCGCAGCCGCGACATGGTGTGCGCGATCACCGAAGACATGTTCTTCGACTATCTGGCGGTGCGTATCGACGGGCTGAAGGCACAGAATCTGACTGCGCGCTTCGACTGGCGTTTCAGCGATGTCGACAAGCGCTTCTCCGTGAATCTGCAGCACGGCGCGCTGACGTGGTCCGCGCTGCCGTGTGCGTTGCCGCCGCACGCGCAGATCGACATGACGCGCGAGACGCTGAATCTGATCCTCTGCGGCGAAACCGGCTTCGCGGGCGCACTGCGCGAAGGTCAGATCCGCGTCACGGGCGATCTCGACGCGTTCAAGTCGCTGCTCGGCGCGCTCGAACAGGTCGACAACGACTTCAACGTCGTGGAACCGTAAGCGGCGCGTCGTTATCGCGTATCGAAAGGCCGGTGCGGGCGCGCCGGCCTTTCGCGTTTCGGGGCGCGCTCTTTATCGAACGGCTAAGATAGTCGGCCCAGACGAGCCTGAAACAAGGAACCACGCATGATCGATCTTCGCAGCGACACCGTCACCCGTCCCAGTCAGCCGATGCTCGCCGCGATGACCGCGGCCAAAGTCGGCGACGATGTCTGGGGCGACGACCCGACCGTCATCGAATTGCAAGGCAGGCTCGCGGAGCGCACGGGCAAGGAAGCGGGCCTGTTCTTTCCGAGCGGCACGCAGAGCAACCTCGCGGCGTTGATGGCGCATTGCGCGCGCGGCGACGAATACATCGTCGGCCAGCAGGCGCACACGTACAAGTACGAAGGCGGCGGCGCGGCGGTGCTCGGCAGCATCCAGCCGCAGCCGATCGAAAACGCGCCCGACGGCGCCTTGCCGCTCGACAAGATCGCGGCGGCGATCAAGCCGATCGACAATCACTTCGCGCGCACGCGTCTGCTCGCGCTCGAAAACACCATCGGCGGGAAGGTGCTGCCGGCGTCTTATGTCGCGGAGGCGACGCAACTCGCGCGCAGTCGCGGTCTGTCGACGCATCTCGACGGCGCGCGCGTATTCAATGCGGCGGTGGCATCGGACAAACCAGTCGGCGAACTGTGCGCGCCGTTCGACTCGGTTTCCGTCTGCTTCTCGAAGGGGCTGGGCGCGCCGGTCGGTTCGGTGCTGGTCGGATCGAAGGCATTGATCGATGTCGCGAGCCGCTGGCGCAAGGTGCTCGGCGGCGGCATGCGCCAGTCGGGCGTGCTGGCGGCGGCGTGTCTGTATGCGCTCGATCATCACGTCGATGGCCTCGCGCAAGACCACGACAACGCCGCGCATCTCGCCGCCGGCCTCGCACAGATCGATGGCATCAAGATTCAGTCGCACGCGACGAACATGGTTTTCGCGCAGATTCCCGAGGCGCATTGCGCGCGGCTCGAAGCCTTTCTGAAGGAGCGCGGCATCCTCACGCAGATGCTCTATGCGTCGCGCTTCGTCACGCATCGCGATGTGTCGCGCGCCGATATCGACACGGTCGTTCGCGCGGTGAAGGATTACTTCGCACGTTGAAGGTCGAATGAAAAATGCCCCGCTTCCGAACGAAGCGGGGCATTTCATTGCGCGCAGCGGCAAGCTTATTCGACAGCGCCGCCTGCAAACCACGCCGCCACCTTCTGACGCTCCGCATCCGTCATTTGCGTGACGTTGCCGAGCGGCATCGCCTTCAGCGTCACGGCCTGCTGATGCACGCGCTGCGCATTCTGCTTGATTTCCGCGGGCGTATCGAGCAGGACGCCGGCGGGTGCGCTGCCCATCATCGTCGGATGCGCGGAGTGGCACGTCGCGCAACGCTGCTGGATGATCGGCTGAATGTCGGAGACCTTGATCGTCGGCGCGCCTGCGGCCTGGGCGACGGGCACCGAAGGTGCGGGCATCGTCCACGCGAACGCGCCGAGCACCAGCACGAGACCCGCGACCGGCATGTACCACAGCACCTGGCCGCGATGGCGCATCACGAAGAACTGGCGAATCAGCGCCCCCGCCAGCATGATGAGCACGAGGATCAGCCAGTTGTACTTGTGCGTGTAGGTCATCGCGTAGTGGTTCGACAGCATCGCGAACACCACCGGCAACGTGAAGTACGTGTTGTGCACGGAGCGCTGCTTACCGCGCTTGCCGTAGATCGCGTTCGGCGTTTCGCCCTTGAGCATCGCGGCGACCATCTTGCGCTGGCCCGGAATGATGACGAAGAACACGTTCGCCGACATGATCGTCGCGATCATCGCGCCGGTGATCAGATACGCCGCGCGGCCCGCGAACACATGGCACGCGATGAACGCAGCGATCAGCACATAGATGCCGACGCAGATGCCGAGCAGCTTGTCGTTGGTGCCGAGCACGCGGCACAGCGTGTCGTACACGATCCAGCCGGCTATCAGAAAGCCGAGCGCGGTCGATACGGCGACCACCCGACCCATGTCGAGCACGCTCTTGTCGATGAGATACGTGCTCGGCGCCATCAGATACAGCACGAAGAAGAGGCCGAAGCCCGACATCCACGTCGTGTACGACGGCCAGAACGACCAGTGCAGGTTTTCCGGCATGTCCTGCGGCGCGACGGAATACTTCTGCATGTGATAGAAACCGCCGCCGTGAACGTGCCAGAAATCGCCGAACACGCCGCGTCGGCGCGCGTTCGGGTCGGTTGGCGGTTTCAAACTGTTGTCCAGCGCGACGAAATAGAACGATTCGCCGATCCACGCGATCGCGACGATGACGTGCAGACAGCGCAATACGAGATTGAGCCAGTCGGTGACAAAGCCTTCCATGTACTCCTCCACTACCGATTCGTTATGTGCTTGTGGGGTTCAAGCGATGTTTTGGCTGCCGCTCAGCTTCCGCGATAGGTGCTGTACGCCCACGGCGACACGAGCAGCGGAACGTGATAGTGCGACGAAGCATCCGCGATGCCGAAGCGCAGCACGACGCGATCGACGAAGCGCGGCTCGGGCACTTTCACGCCGAGCGCGGCGAAGTAATCGCCTGCGTGGAACACGAGTTCGTATTCGCCGGTTTCGAAGTCGGCGCCTTCGAGCAGCGGCGCATCGGCGCGGCCGTCGTCGTTCGTGTGGATGGTCTTGATCGCGCGGCGGGCGTCGCCGTTGAGCGCGAACAGCTCGACTTTGAGGTTCGCGCCCGGGCGGCCGTGCGCGGTGTCGAGGACGTGGGTAGTGAGCTTGCCCATTCGCAGTTTCCTTGAGTTGTGCGAGATCCGGCTTTGCGCATCGATCCGAAATTCGGCACCTGATTACTCGAGGTGCGTCTGCGGCGGATCGAGGCTCCACGTCAGTGGCTACATACCCGTCGGCGTTTCAGATGCGCGCCGTGTACAGCATTGTAGGAATTCGAGACGCGCTGTGCGGCCGCGATAGGAAAGATAATGCCTGACGCATGACAGCGTCGCGTAAGCAAGACGCACGCGCTCGGAATCGCTTTTTGCCGATGCTACCCGCGCCAATAATCGGGAATATATTGCCGCCGTGAAGATGACTATGACTGCCGCTTGATTGCGTCCGATTTTTTGGCTGCGGACAGTAGCGGTGCGCGCAATATCCATGGATATTTGCCGCGTCCCGAAGACGGCGGCAGACGCTGGGTAACCGGGGCTTTTCACTGGTTTCCCAACTGTCTCTGGAGAGAGTTAGCTTATGCCACGCAGTCTTCTGGTCAAGAACGCCCACATGCTCCTCACGATGGACGAAGCGCGCCGCGAAATCGCCGATGGCGGCATGTATATCGAGGGCAATCGCATCGTGCAGGTCGGGCCGACGAGCGAACTTCCGCAATCCGCCGACGACGTACTCGACATGCGCGGTCATCTCGTGATTCCGGGCCTCGTCAACACGCACCATCACATGTATCAGAGCCTCACGCGCGCGATTCCCGCCGCGCAGAACGCCGAGCTTTTCGGCTGGCTCACGAATCTCTACAGGATCTGGGCGCATCTGACGCCCGAAATGATCCATGTCTCGACCCAGACCGCGATGGCCGAACTGCTGCTGTCCGGATGCACGACGTCGAGCGATCACTTGTATATCTATCCGAACGGCAGCCGGCTCGACGACAGCATCGCGGCGGCGCGCGAGATCGGCATGCGGTTTCACGCGGCGCGCGGGAGCATGAGCGTCGGACAAAAGGATGGCGGCTTGCCGCCCGATTCGGTCGTCGAAAAGGAGGATGCGATTCTGAAGGATTCGCAACGCCTGATCGAGACGTATCACGACGAAGGCCGTTACGCGATGCTGCGCGTGGTGGTCGCGCCTTGTTCGCCGTTTTCGGTGAGCCGCGAATTGATGCGCGATGCGGCGCTGCTCGCGCGCGAATACGGCGTGTCGCTGCACACGCATCTGGCCGAGAACGTGAACGATGTCGCGTATAGCCGCGAGAAATTCGGCATGACGCCGGCGGAATATGCGGAGGATCTCGGCTGGGTCGGGCATGACGTGTGGCACGCGCACTGCGTGCAGCTCGACAAGGCGGGCATCGAGCTTTTTGCGCGCACAGGGACGGGTGTCGCGCATTGCCCGTGCTCGAACATGCGGCTCGCGTCCGGGATCGCGCCGATTCGCGCGATGCGCGATGCGGGCGTGCCGGTGGGTATCGGCGTGGATGGGTCGGCGTCGAACGATGGCGCGCAGATGGTCGCGGAAGTGCGGCAGGCTTTGCTCTTGCAACGCGTTGGGTTCGGGCCGGATGCGATGACTGCGCGTGAGGCGCTGGAAATTGCGACGCTCGGGGGCGCGAGGGTGCTCAATCGCGATGATATCGGGGCGCTTGCGCCGGGAATGGCGGCGGATTTCGTGTCCTTCGACCTCTCGCAGGTCGCGTTTGCCGGGGGGCTTTCTGATCCTGTCGCTGCGTTGGTGTTCTGTGCTCCGTCGCAGGTGTCGACCAGTGTTATCGACGGGAAGATCGTGGTGAAGGATGGGGTGCTTGCGACGGTGGATCTAGGCGCGGTCGTGGAGCGCCACAATCGTCTGGCGCGGGACTTGGTTCAGGCTGCTTCTTCGGGCTCTTGATCTTTCTTGGGGGCGTTGCGTGAAACCTGTGTTCGCGTCGGTCTTTTCGCACCGGGGCAACGCGAATAGACCGACGCGAACACAGGTTTCACGAACGAGCAAGGAAAGCGTTAAGGCTGATCGATCAACGACCGCGTCGCCTCGGCGACGAGCCCCCGCAACCATCGCACTTCATCCGAATAATGACACCGCTCATGCCACAACTGGTAATACTGCATCGGCGGAAAATCGAGCGGCGCGGGCACGACTGCCAGCGGCAAGAACCGCGCGTAATGGTCCGCGAACAGCCGCGTCGTCGTGAACACGAGATCCGACTTGATCAACACGTAAGGCGCGAGATTGAAGTACGGCAACGTAACGACGACATGACGCTTCAACCGTTCCCGCGCGAGATGCACGTCGATCGCGCCGCGCTGCCCGACGGAATAGGGCGTCGGCGCGAGATGCGGCGCGTTCAGGTACTGATCGAGCGTAAGCCCGCCGCGCTTCGCGAAAGGATGCGTATTGCTGACGAGACACACGATCTTGTCGACGAACAGATTCGAAAGATGCAACTGCTCGGGCGGCTCCGGCCAGTTGCCGACGACGATATCGAGTTTGCCGTCCTCCAGCGCGAGTTCGTAATCGAACGCCGGACCGAGCGAATGAAATTCGAGCGTGGCGTTGGGCGCGGCCTGCCTGAAGCGCTCGACGACAGTCGGCACGAACAGCACGTTCAGATAATCCGGACAGCCGATCCGATAGCACCGCACCGAAGTGGACGGGTCGAAATTATGCTGCTGAACCTTGATGCGCTCGATTTCACGCAGCGCGTTCTGCGTCGGTTCGAGCAGGCGCAGGCCATATTCGGTCGGCACCATGCCGGACTTGCCGCGCACGAGAAGCGGGTCGCCGGTGATGTCGCGCAAGCGCCGCAAGGCAGCGCTGATGGCGGGTTGCGACTGATTGAGCTTGACGGCCGCACGCGTCACGCTGCGTTCCATCAGGAGGGTATGCAAGACGCGCAATAAGTAAGTATCGATCGCCTCGCGTTGCTGACTCATGTTATCTCCACTATATGTTCTGGCTGATCGACGCAGGGGTGCGACATATCGTTTTTAATATGTTGCAAAAAATTCGTCAAGATGTGAGTTACCCGCGATGACTGGGTTTGCGGGGCGCAACACATAATTTTGAGTTATCGACTTAGCGTCTCGATTTCTGTAAATTCTGCCCGCGATATGAGTTCGTGCGACATCACGCTGTCTTGCGCTCTCGAGCGGTAACTTTTTCCAGCCCGGCCTGCTCGGTGGCCGGGCGCATCTCTGGATCTCAATGGGCGACGCCATCTCCACGTCGACGACGCCACCGCGCCTGGCGTTGTCCGGTATCAGCAAGCAGTATCCGTCGGTCAAGGCGAACGACGGCGTGAATCTCGTCGTCATGCCGGGCGAAATCCACGCCGTGCTCGGCGAGAACGGCGCGGGCAAATCCACGCTGATGAAAATCATCTACGGCGCGGTGCGCCCGGATGAAGGCGAGATCCGCTGGCAGGGCGAGGCGGTCGAGATCGGCAGCCCGGCCGCCGCGCGCAAGCTCGGCATCGGCATGGTCTTTCAGCACTTTTCGCTGTTCGAGACGCTGACCGTCGCCGAAAACATCGCGCTCGCGCTCGACGAAAAGTTCGACATGAAGGCGCTCGGCAAGCGCATCCGCGATGTGTCGAAGGACTATGGCCTCGATGTCGATCCGCAGCGCCACGTCCACAGCCTGACCGTCGGCGAACGGCAGCGCGTCGAGATCGTGCGATGCCTGCTGCAGAATCCGCGGCTGCTCATCATGGACGAGCCGACGTCCGTCCTTACGCCGCAAGCCGTGCAGAAGCTTTTCAAGGTGCTGCGCCGCCTCGCGTCCGAGGGCTGCAGCATTCTCTACATCAGTCACAAGCTCGACGAAATACAGTCGCTGTGCGAAAACGCCACCGTGATGCGCGGCGGTCGCGTGACCGGCAACGTCGATCCGCGCAAGGAGACGCATGCGTCGCTCGCGCAACTGATGGTGGGCCATTCGCTGCCCGACTACACGCGCCGCGAACACAATCCCGGCGACGTGCGCCTTGCGGTGAAAAATCTGTCGGTCGCGAGTCCGGACCCGTTCGGCACGTCGCTCGACAACGTCTCGTTCGGGGTGCACGCGGGCGAAATTTTCGGGATCGCGGGCGTGTCGGGGAACGGACAGGCGGAGTTGCTCGCGGCGCTATCGGGCGAAATCCGCGATAAACACGTCGCCGCCGATGCCGTGTCGATCTGCGGCAAGCCCGCCGCGCGTCTCACCGCGGGCGGCCGCCGGCGGCTCGGCTTCGCGTTCGTGCCGGAGGAGCGGCTCGGCCGCGGCGCGGTCCCGGCGATGTCGCTCGCCGATAACGGCCTGCTGACCGCGCATCGCGAGAACATGGTGCGCGGCGGCTGGATCAAGGCGGGCACGGTCAAGGCATTCGCGGAACGCTGCATCAAGTCGTTCGACGTGCGTTGCGGCGGCAGCGATGCGCTCGCGCAAAGTCTCTCCGGCGGCAACTTGCAGAAGTTCATCGTCGGACGCGAGATTCTTCAGGAGCCGAAAGTGCTCGTGGTCGCGCAGCCGACTTGGGGCGTCGATGTCGGCGCGGCGGGTTTCATCCGCCAGCAACTGCTCGATCTGTCCGCGCGCGGCGTCGCGATTCTCGTGATTTCGGAAGAACTGGAAGAACTCTTCGATATCTGCGACCGGCTCGCCGTCATCGCGCGCGGCAAGCTCTCGCCGGTGCGCAAGACGAGCGAAACCAATGCGGAGGAGATCGGCCTCTTCATGGCCGGCCTCTTCGAAGGCAAGCCCGCGCCCGCCGTCGAATCCGACTCTCTTCAGAAGCACTAAAAGAACGATGATCTTCCCTTATCGACTCGAAGCGCGTCCGGCGCCCTCGCGCGTCATGCAGCTCGCGGTGCCGGTGGTCGCCGCCGTCGCGACGCTCGTCATCGGCTTTCTGATTTTCAGCCTGGTCGGACAGGATCCGCTGCGCGCGATGCATGCGTTCTTCATCGAGCCGCTCTCCAGCATCAACGGCTGGTCGGAGCTCGTGCTCAAGGCGTCGCCGCTGTGCCTGATCGGGCTCGGGCTCGCGGTCGGCTATCGCGCGAACGTGTGGAACATCGGCGCGGAAGGGCAGATGCTGCTCGGCGGCATCGTCGCGGGCGGCATCGCGGTCCATGTCGGCGATGCTTCCGGCTGGTGGACGCTGCCGCTGATGATGGTGGGCGGCATCGTCGGCGGAATGGTGTGGGCGGGCATTCCCGCGCTGCTCAAGAGCCGCTTCAACACGAACGAAATCCTGACGAGCCTGATGCTCACCTACGTCGCGACGCAGTTGCTCATCTATCTCGTGAGCGGTCCGTGGCGCGATCCGGAAGGCATGAACTTCCCGATCTCGGCGATGTTCGGCGACGACGCGCTCTTCCCGCGTCTCTACGGCGACTGGCACTGGACATGGCTGAAGGGCACGCGCATCAACGCGTCGGTGTTTCTGACGGCGATCGCGATTCCCTGCGTGTGGCTCTTCATGCGCAAGAGCTTCGCGGGCTTCCGGATGAACGTCGGCGGTCTCGCGCCGCTCGCCGCGCGCTACGCCGGGTTCTCCGACAAGAAGACGATCTGGACCTCGCTCCTGCTTTCCGGCGGCCTCGCGGGTCTCGCGGGCATGGGCGAAGTGGCCGGTCCGATCGGCCAGCTTCAGGCGGGCTGGTCGCCGGGCTACGGCTTCACGGCGATCATCGTCGTGTTCGTGGGGCGTCTGCATCCGGTCGGCATCGTGCTCGCCAGTCTGCTGATGGCGCTGCTTTATCTCGGCGGCGAAGCGGTGCAGACGTCGCTGCAATTGCCGCAAGCGCTCGCGGGCGTGTTTCAGGGCTTGCTGCTGTTCTGCCTGCTCGGTTGCGATCTGTTCGTGAATTTCCGCATCAAGCGCAGGACGCCTGCACATCACGCCGCTTAACGAGGTCGAGAAAAACATGGACATCAATCAAGCCAGCAATCTCGCTTCGAGCGCCGTGATCGCCGCCATCCCGCTGATGTACGCGGGCGCGGGCGAACTCGTCGCGGAAAAATCCGGCGTACTGAATCTCGGCGTCGAAGGCATGATGCTGATGGGCGCCGTCACCGGCTACGCCGTCACCGCGATCACGGGCAGCCCGTGGCTCGGCATCGTCGCGTCGGTGTTCGCCGGGCTCGCGATGGCGCTGCTCTTCGGCTTTCTCACCATCACGATGCTCGCGAATCAGGTCGCGACGGGCCTCTCGCTGACCATCTTCGGCATCGGCTTTTCGGCGTATGTCGGCAAGCCCTATACGTCGGCGGCGGTGCGCTCGACCATCGACGTGATGCCGATTCCCGGGCTGTCGAGCATTCCGGTGCTCGGCCCGGCGATCTTCTCGCTCACGCCGCTCGGCTATCTCGCGTTCATCATGTTCGCGGTGATCGGCTGGTTCCTCTACAAGACGCGGGCGGGGCTCGTGCTGCGCTCGGTCGGCGAATCGCCGGCGGTCGCGCATTCGGTCGGCTTTCCGGTCGTCGGCGTGCGCTACGGCGCGACGCTCTTCGGCGGCGCGATGGCCGGCATCGCGGGCGGCTATTACTCGATCGTCTATCTGCACGTCTGGCAGGAGCAACTGACGTCGGGGCGCGGCTGGATCGCGCTCGCGCTCGTCGTGTTCGCGACGTGGCGCCCGGGCCGGCTGCTCATCGGCGCGTTGCTCTTCGGCGCGGTGATGGCGCTGCAGTTCTACGCGCAGGCGATCGGCGTCCCGGTGCCGACGCAATTTCTCGCGATGCTGCCGTATATCGCGACGATCGTCGTGCTCGTGCTCATCTCGCGTAACCCGAACACGATCAGGCTCAACGCGCCCGCATCGCTCGGCAAGCCGTTCTTCGCGGCGAGCTGATGCCGCTGTTGTTCGCGCGCAGCATCGCGGTTCCGTTCTCATTTTTGACCGACCACACTGATGCGGGTCAAAGCAATTCGTTTGACACACAACATCGACCAGGAGAATCACAATGAATAAACCATGGCTGAAGGCGATCACCGCTACGGTCGCACTGTCCGCCACCGTCGCGGCCTTGAGCGCGCAGGCGGCGGATGCGCCGGGCGTCGCGTTCGTCTATCTCGGCAATCCGGGCGATGCAGGCTGGACCTTCGCGCACGACGCCGGCAGCAAGGAGGCCGAAGCGAAGTACGGCAGCAAGATCAAGATCACGCGCGTCGAGAACGTGCCGGAATCGGCGGACTCGGAACGCGTGTTCCGCGATCTCGCGAACAAGGGCAACAAGGTCATCTTCGCGACGAGCTTCGGCTATCAGGATTTCGCGCTGAAGGTCGCGAAGGATTTTCCGGACACCATTTTCCTGACGGCCACCGGCTTCAAGAAGGCGAAGAACTTCGGCACGTATGACGTGCGCATGTATCAGGGCGCGTATCTCGCGGGCGTCGCCGCGGGCTACGTGACGAAGACGAACACGCTCGGCTTCGTCGCGTCGGTGCCGATCCCGGAAGTGGTGCGCAACATCAACGCGTACACAATGGGCGCGCGCTCCGTGAACCCGAAGGTCCACACGAAGGTCATCTGGATCAATAGCTGGTTCGATCCGGGCAAGGAAAAGCAGGCAGCCGAGACGCTGATCGGCCAGGGTGCCGACGTCCTGCTGCAGAACACCGATTCGAACGCGACGCTCAACACCGCCGCCGAGAAGAAGGTCTTCGCGTTCGGCTGGGATTCGAACATGAAGAAGTTCGGCCCGAGCGCGCATCTGGGCTCGGTCGTCGCGCATTGGGGCGTGTATTACAACGACGTGATCCAGAAGGTGATCGACGGCAAGTGGAAGAACGATCCGGTATGGCTCGGCATTCCGCAGAAGGCCGTGGATCTCGAAGACCTGAATACCGGCGCGATTCCCGCGAAGGCAGTGCAGGCGATCTCCGCGAAGCGTGACGAGTTGCACGCAGGCAAGTGGGATGTGTTCAGCGGTCCGATCAAGGATCAGTCGGGCGCGGAGAAGGTGCCGGCCGGCAAGACGCTGACCGACCCGGAACTGCAGCGCATCAACTGGTATGTCGAAGGCGTGGACGGCTCGCTGCCGAAGTAAGCACGCATCGTTCGCTCGCCGCAATGTAAAACCGCGCTTCGTTGCAAAACGAAGCGCGGTTTTTTCATGCGATGAGCCACGCGCATCAATCGATACGCAGTCCCACCTTGATCGTCACCTGCCAGTGCAGGATCTTGCCGTCCTCGATGTGCCCGCGCGTTTCCACCACTTCGAACCAGTGCATGTTGCGCAGCGTTTTCGACGCCTTCTCGAGCGCGACGCGCACGGCGTCATCGCTCGATTGCGGCGACGAGCCGGTCAGTTCGATCTGCTTGTAGACGTGTTCCGACATGGTGTTCTCCTTGTAGTGTGGTGGATCGGTCAGAGCGATGCGACGCGTGGCGTCGCAAGATGCTTCGAATACCGATGCAGCAAGGCACGCGCCATCACGCTTTCGCGCGTGGCTTCCATTAAAGGACAGGAACGCGTGCGGGAGTAGTCGGGGTTTGCGCGAAGCGCGCTCGGCGCACGAGCCTCGTCAGCGAGGCCCGCGTGCATCGGCAGGAACCAGGGAGGTCCGCGCAGGATCAGCGCAGCGGTCGCGAAGCGGCGTCGCCTGCGTCCTGACGGCGCGTGCCGCGACGCCTGCGCGCCGAAACCGTCGCGCCGAATTCGCTCAGGATCTGGGCGCGGGCGCGGCTCGCGAATACAAGGAAACCGAAACCGTTCCCCTCGTACCAGTAACCGCCGTTCTCGAGTCCGTCGAGCGGCTGTTCGAGCGCGTTGGTGATGGATTCGACACAACGCCTGTGCAGCTCGTCGATCGCCGGGTAGGGCGGCTGGGCGCCTCGCACGCTGCACAGAAGGACATCGAGTCCCGGCAACACATGTGCGTACAGCACCGGTTCATCCTGGGCGCGAGCCCTGGCGATCTTGGTGTCTAGCTGACCAAATGGCTTGAAATGCCGAAGCACGGCGAGAAAAGACTCGTCGCCATCAGCCTTCACGCGCTTACGCTTTTTCGGGAAGGACATAAAAACTCGCCTGAAAAAGAATTGCAAGAAACGCAGCGTCCTCATGCGGCCACTCCCGTCTTGCGCGCCGCACGTCGATCTTTTATAGCGCATCGATGTGATTAGGTCACGGTGAATCGGGCCATTCGTTTTTAGCAACGGCAAGAGCCGCTGCTCCTTCCTGGCGCACGATTCGTGCCGACGACCGTTTGGCGGCCCGCTTGGCTTCCCTCAGAGCATCTATCTCAATAATAGTCCTGCTGCACCCCACGCGAACAGCTTTCATGAAGAAAAAAGCGGGTGGACGCACCAAGGGGATAGGGTGGCCAATCAGGCAGACCCGCCCGCGCCGTGCGGGTTCCGCTGCGATGCGAGCGGGTTTGCCCGGCTAGACGCGCGGTGCGTTCTTGAGTTCGTCGCGAATCTCGCGCAGCAGCAGCACGTCTTCGGGCGTCGCGGGCGGCGGCGCGGCTTCGGCCGGCTTGCGCAGATTGTTGATGAACTTGACCATCAGAAAGATGATGAACGCGAGAATGATGAAGTTGATCAGCGTGGTGATGAACGAGCCATAGCCGAATACGGCGACGCCCGCGGTCTGCAAGTCCTTGTACGAATCGGGATTGCCTTTGAACGTTGGCGGTATCGGCCCGAGCCGGACGAACAGGTTCGAAAAGTCCAGGCCGCCAGTGGCGAGGCCGACCACCGGCATGATCAGATCTTTGACGACGGAATTGACGATCGTCGAGAATGCGCCGCCGATGATGACGCCGACCGCGAGGTCCATGACGTTGCCCTTCAGGGCGAAGTTCTTGAATTCTTCGATCATGCTCATGCGCGGCTTCCTCCAGTGTGCGTTAGACGGTTGTGCGGGCCAAGGCGGCAGCAAGGGCTATGCCGTTGGAACCCGCGCGAAACGCCGGGCGCGGCGCGTTTCGTTGCGGGCACCGACAATGATAGTCAATTCGATTGCGGCTCGCGCGGGGCGCCGGAATTCGCTCAGGCCGACGGCACGCGCCCCACGCTGATCGCCGCGCAAAAAGCCGCGTGATCCGCGACCGTCTGCGCGCCATAGCGCTCGGCCCACATCGCGTAGGCGGCGTCGAGCCGGTCGGAGTTGCCGCAATACCCGGCGATAAGCGCGGCATCGCCGGTGCGCGCGTGGGCGCGGGCGAGCAGGAGGCCGAGGCACCACGCGTAAAAGTCGAAGGTCGCGCCGTGCAGCCAGTCGACGGGAATCGAGCCGCGGATCTGCTTCATCTGGCGCACGTAGAAGTCGCGGCCGGAAATGGTCGTCCAGCCGAGCAGCGCATCCGATGAACTCTGCATCAGACGCTGACCGTGCACGACCCGCCGTCCCTGATGGCGATACGGCTCCGGGAGCGGCGGCACGAACGGCGCGGCGGCCGGCACGATGCCTTCCTTCACCTGAATGAAGAGCGGATCGCCGAGCGCGCGGCCGAGCATCAGCACGAGATACGCGCGCGTGCCGACGCTGCCCACGCCGACGACGCGATGCGCGACATCCACGACGTCGTAGCGTTCGAGCATCATGCGCCATTCGCCGGCGAGCGTTTCCAGATAAGCCTTCAGGCCATCGATCACATGATTTTTCTCGGCGGCGTCGAGCGCGGTCAGGATCGGCGGATCGGCCTTGAAGCGATAGCTTTTGCCGACGGGCTCCGCGACTTTCGCGAGCATCGTCGCGTGCGAGCGCTTCATCGCGCGTTCAACGGTTTTTCCTATGGTCGCCTTCTCGTCGGAATCGAGCTTCGTGGGCGCGTCCATGTGCAGCGCGCTCGCGTAGGAGCGCATCTGCCAGAGATCGTAGGGGCTTACTTGCCAGAGTCCGGCCATCGTCGTGCGATACGCGGCGCACGCCGAACGCACGGCGCTTTCGCGCCCGGCGGCATCGACGCCATTTTCGCGCGCCGCGACGTTGATGCTCGCGGTCAGACGCTTCAAGTCCCATTCCCACGGACCGACGAGCGTTTCGTCGAAATCGTTCAGATCGAACACGACGTCCTGGCGCGGCGTGCGAAAAAGGCCGAAATTATTGACGTGCGCGTCGCCGTCGATGATGACGTTGTGGCCGATCGAAGGCGACTTCGCCAGATCCCACGCCATCACCGTCGCGGAGCCGCGCAGGAACGCGAACGGCGACTCGGCCATGCGCTGCATCCGCAGCGGAATGAGCCGCTCCTGCCGGCCCGCGTTGCCCGCGAGCACGCGTTCGACGGGATCGGGCCGGTCCGGCTCGGGCGACCAGGCGCCGTGCGCGTCGAACGGAACCGCGTCGCGCAGTGAACGGCCCATGGCGCGGCTTTGCTCGGCCGCGCCGTTGATGGGTGTATTCGTCGAAGCGGAACCAGGGCGGGTGGACAAGGCGCGTTCTCCTTCGGCGATAAAAGGGCGTGTCGAGCGTTCGTCGAACGCAGAGCATTCGGCGCTCCCGGCGGGAAGGTTTTACACGCGCAGCGCATGACGCGGGTGCGTCTCGATGGCGCGAACCGCATGAAGCAAGCTGCACGCCGGGCCGGGCCACGGGCACGGGATATGCTCTTTACGATCGGCTTGAAGCCGCGCAATGCCAACGCACGATCCCGACGCACTTCGCGTCAATCTTTCGAACACATCATCTCATGCCCAACGAAATCCGCATTGCCGAAGGCTCCCCGTTTCCGCTCGGCGCAACCTGGGACGGACAGGGCGTGAATTTCGCGCTGTTTTCCGCGAACGCGACCAAAGTCGAGCTGTGTCTCTTCGATGAGAAGGGCGAAAAGGAAACGCAGCGCATCGAACTGCCCGAATACACCGATGAAGTCTGGCACGTCTACGTTCACGGCCTGCAACCCGGCGCGGTCTATGGCTATCGCGTGCATGGACCGTACGAGCCCGAAGCCGGACATCGCTTCAATCCCAACAAGCTGCTGCTCGATCCGTACGCGAAGGCGCACGTCGGCGAACTGAAGTGGGACCCGGCCGTGTTCGGCTATACGCTCAACGCCGAAGGCGACGATCTCACCTTCGACGAACGCGACAGCGCGCCCTTCATGCAGAAGTGCCAGGTCGTCGATCAGGACTTCTCGTGGACGCATGCGACGCGCGTGCGCGTGCCGTGGGAGCACACGATCTTCTACGAGACGCACGTGCGCGGCTACACGAAGCTGCATCCGGCGATTCCGGAGCACATGCGCGGCACTTTCGAGGGGCTCGGACAGAAGGAAGTGGTCGATTACATCAAGAGCCTGGGCGTGACGTCGGTCGAGCTTTTGCCGATCCACGCGTTCGTCAACGACAGTTATCTGCTCGACAAGGGCCTCACGAATTACTGGGGTTACAACACGATCGGCTTCTTCGCCGCCGATCCGCGCTACTTCGCGCGCGGGCCGGGCGTCGTCGCCGAGTTCAAGGAAATGGTCGACCGGCTGCACGAGGCCGGCCTCGAAGTGATCCTCGACGTCGTGTACAACCACACCGCCGAAGGCAACGAACGCGGGCCGACGCTGTCGTTTCGCGGCATCGACAATGCGTCGTACTACCGGCTGATGCCCGAGGAATCGCGCTATTACATCAACGATACCGGCACCGGCAATACGCTCAACCTGTCGCATCCGCGCGTCCTGCAGATGGTCACCGACAGCCTGCGCTACTGGGTGACGGAGATGAACGTCGATGGCTTTCGCTTCGATCTCGCGACGATTCTCGGCCGCGAGCCCTACGGCTTCGACGAGGGCGGCGGCTTCCTCGACAGTTGCCGGCAAGACCCGATTCTCTCGAGCGTGAAGCTCATCGCGGAACCGTGGGATTGCGGTCCGGGCGGCTATCAGGTGGGCGGCTTTCCGCCGGGCTGGGCGGAATGGAACGATCGTTACCGGGACACCGTGCGCGAATTCTGGAAGGGCGACGAAGGCGTGTCGCCTGAGCTCGGCAAGCGCATCACCGCATCGGGCGACAAGTTCAACAAGCGCGGGCGCCGTCCGTGGGCGAGCGTGAACTTCATCACCGCGCACGACGGCTTCACGCTGAACGATCTCGTCTCGTACAACGAGAAGCACAACGAGGCAAACGGCGAGGACAACAAGGACGGCCATTCGGACAACAAATCGTGGAACTGCGGCGTCGAAGGTCCGACCGACGACCCCGAGATTCGCGCGCTGCGCGAGCGCCAGAAGCGCAACATGCTCGCGACGCTGCTGTTTTCGCAAGGCACGCCGATGCTGCTCGCCGGCGACGAATTCGGCCGCACGCAGAAGGGCAACAACAACGCGTATTGCCAGGACAACGACATCAGCTGGGTGAACTGGGACATCGACGACGATGGCCGCGCGCTCACGGAATTCGTGCGCAAGCTGACGACGCTGCGTCACACGCTGCCGGTGCTCAGGCGCCAGCGCTTCCTGACCGGCGAATACAACGAGGACCTGCAGGTCGCCGACGTCCGGTGGCTCGGCACGACCGGCGACGAACTCACGCAGGAGCAATGGGACGATCCGAACATGCGCTGCTTCGGCGTGGTGATGGACGGGCGCGCGCAGGCGACGGGCATCCGCAAGCCGGCATCGGATGCGACGCTGCTGCTCATCGTCAACGCGTATCACGACGTGGTCGATTTCACGCTGCCCGACATTCCGGGCCCCGACGAGTGGATCTGTCTCATCGACACCAACGCGCCGATTCGCGAGGAATTGCCGGAGTTCGGCGCGGACGATGTGTATCAGGTGACGGGCCGCTCGCTGCTCCTGTTTGCGCTTCAGCCGCGCGGCGCGACCAAGCGCATTTTCAAGCGGCTGGAAGAAGCGCTGACGGACGAAGTCCCGCCTGAAGGCGAGGCGAGTTGAGGCTCGCGTCGGCGGGGTCCGGCGCGCGAGCGGTTATCATCTGGTTTTTGCGATAGCGACAGTAGGCGGCGGGAGCCGCCTTCTTTTTTCCACGATGGCCGTATCTTTCACGCATGAACGCGCGCCTCTTCAAGGCCGCGTGGCGCCGACGGCATGATCCTGCATGCCATCCTGCGCGTCGCGAGCTGGGATCAGCTCGAGCGCATCTGGGAATTCATCGTCGGCTTCTTCAAGTTTCTCTGGGGCCTGCTGCGCTTCCTCGGCGGCGGTTGATGCGCTGATCTTCACGACGAAACGAAAAGGGCTCCGCGAAACGGAGCCCTTGTTTTTCGTACGCGAGCAGATCAGGAATCGCGCCAGCTGTCGTCGTTGCTGCCGAGGTCGAGGTTTCCGCCCCCGCCGCCATCGTTCCAGTCGTTCGAGCCGTTGCCGAAATCGAGGCCGCCGCCGTTGTCGTTGCCGAAGTCGAGACCGCCGTTATCGTTCTGCGGCGGACGATCGACGGGGACTTCACGCTCGATCACGCGATCGCGCCCATGCGAGAGCGCCTCGCCCAGCAGCACGCCGGTAAGCAATCCGCCCATGCCGCCGCCGAACCCGCCGCCGCCTTGCTGGATGATGACGGGCGGCTGCTGCCCTTGCTGCGGCGGATACGGCCCTTGCTGCGGATACTGCGGCTGGCCGCGTCCGAAACGCTCGGCTTCCTGCGCATATGGCGAGCCGTTCGGCGCGCCGGCTTGCGCATAGTTGTTCGCGTTCGGATCGGGCCGGCCTTCGGCGCGCGCCTTCAGGCTTGCAACCTGATTCTCCAGATCTTCGATCGCATACGGCGGTACCGGATTCTTCGAGTTCGACAGCGATTCGACCATCTCGCGCAACTGCGTTTCCGCGCCTTCGACGTCCTTCAGCAGCGCTTCATGGCCCGGCGCGGTGGAGAGCCGCACGTCTAGTTTGAGCGTGCGCACTTCGTTGAGCAGTTCGGTTGCGCGCTTGATCTGCGAACGGCGATCGTTCTCGGCCTGACCGTCGTCGCGTGAGCGCGCACGGCGCAATCCCCAGCGCAGCACGAGCGCGATCGCCGCGATCAGGATCGCCAAACCGATCCACGCGCCCATGCCGATGCCGTGCGTCTGCGGCGCGGGCGCGGCTTGTTGCTGATTGAAGGGATTCTGTGCGCTCGACGTAGTCGCGCCGTTGTCCGATCGCGGCGAGATGCTCGCGCGCGTCGCATCGGCCTGAATGCGGGCCTGCGTGGCCGCGAAGCGCGAAGGATCGGTGAAGCTCAATGCGGGATCGAGCGATTTCGCTTGTTGCAGATGCGAAAGGGCGTCGCTGTAACGGCCTTCGCGGTCGAGAACCTGCGCGTAGAGATAATGCGCGTGCGCGTTCTTCGGATGCGCCTCAAGCACTTCGCTCAGTTGCGAGTCGGCCTTTTGCCAGTGGCCCTGCGTCATCGACTGCTCGACCTGCTGCGCGGTCGGCAACGCGAACGCGAGCGGGGATGCGAGCGACAGCGACAACGCCAGAGCCGTCAAGAACTTTTTCATGATGCGGGCCGGACGCGATGAACGTCCGTCTCCTGTCGATGCAATCGTGTACTGCTCAAGGTAACGCATATTCGTGCGACGCGTGGCTTGCCCGGCGGCTCGCCACGCATGCACTCGCCAGCACTTATTGCGCCGGCGGATTCAACTGCTTCTTCAGCGCTTCGAGACGGTCTTCGACGGAAGGCCCGCGATTGAGCGCGGCGAGCTTGTCATCGAGCGCCTTGCCGGACTTCTGGTCCGCCGAATTCAGGCGCGCATCCGAGCGGGCGTTGGCGAGCTGAACCTTGTCTTCGAGCTTCTGAAAGTCCTCCGAAAGATTCTTTCCGCCAATGCCGCCCAGCGCCGTGGCCGCGGTGTCCTTCGCCTGCGCGATCTGCTGCTTCGCCTGAAGGATGTTCGAGCGCGCGTTCAGATCGTTGCGGCGCTGACGCATGTCCGTGATCTGCTGCTTCAGATGATCGACCGAAGGCACTAGCGTCTGCAGTTCCGCGGCGAGCGCGTCGCGTTCGGTTTCGGCGTTCGCCTGCGCCGCGAGGGCTTCGCGCGCGAGGCCTTCATCGCCGGACTGCAGCGCGCGCTTCGCGCCGTCTTCGTACTTCTTCGCCTTGTCGGCGGCGGCGTCGCGCTTGCTTTGCTGCGTCGCGACCTGCGCTTCGATCTCGATGAGCGAGTTTTCCGCCTTCGCGATGCTGTCGTCGAGTTCGCGCACGATCTGGCGAGCGTCGCGCGAAGGGTCCTGCATGGTGTCGGCGGCGTCGTTCAAGAGGCCTTTGACCGTGCGCGTGATGGAATCGAAAAGCGACATGTATTTCTCCTGGAGGAAGACGGCGGCGTTCACTCGATCCACGCGCCGCGCGGCTCGAATGTGAGGCGCAATGCGCGGGATTGCAAGCGCACGCGAGCTTCGCGTGCACGCCGGGTTTACCCGCTCATTAGATCATGCCGCGGCTTAACCGGGACTTAACGGAAGGTTAAGGAGT
Organism: Caballeronia sp. LZ008; assembly: GCF_031451435.1. NCBI lineage: Bacteria > Pseudomonadati > Pseudomonadota > Betaproteobacteria > Burkholderiales > Burkholderiaceae > Caballeronia > Caballeronia sp. LZ008. The sequence goes on from NZ_JARUXK010000001.1 coordinate 1,230,022, forward strand.
GTAACGGCGCGCCTTGCCGGAAAAGGCAGGCAGGGCGCCGGTGGCTAGCGCTCGGTGTGCGTGTCGTCGGTCAGCGAGGCGTCGTCGCCCTCATCGGCGTCATGCTCGAGTGCGTCTTCGGATGCGGGGGGCTCGGGATGCGCCTGCGCAAGCGTGCGCGCCTGCGCTGCGCGTTTGGTCGCGCTTGCGGCGGCATCGCGGGCTTCGCGTGCGGCGGCTTTCGCAGCGACGCTCTTCAGCGCGGCGTTGAGCGCATCGGGCGCTTTGGGCGCGCGCAGCCGATCGACGATGCCCGCGACCTTGATCTGCTCGCTCGTCGCGTTGAAGTTCAGCACGGCGCGCCGCATGAGCTCGCTCACGCTGATGCCGAGGGAGTCCGCTGTATTGCTGATGGCCAGCTTCTGCGCGGGAGTCACGAAAACAACGATGCGTTCGCTGGGTTTGGTCGTCATGGGCGGCTCACAAACAGTAAGGCGATCGTAACCGGACTACGGGGACGACCGCGGCTTCGGTTCATCAAACTGCACGACATCGTTATTGCAGGCTCGCGAGAGCCGTTTCGGGAACCCGCGATCCATTCATCCATCATATCGGTTTGCGCGCGGCCGTGCGTGTGAATGGCCTCGCATCACACGCGGTGAGCGTTGCGCAAAAACGGCGCGCGATCAACGACTTGTGCATTTTCTCATACGGTTGTCCACAAGGCTCTCAACACTTTCTGTGGGTAACACAACATTGGCGCGCATCTGGCGGGCTCGCGGCAATTTACTTACAAAAAAATCCTGCGCATTTTGTGGTGGCCCGCGCGAATTCTTTAAAATGCGCTGTTACCTCCGGCCGGATCCGGCCTGCACATTCGCTCGTCCCGTCTTGGCAGTCGCGTCGTTTTTCGGCGCATCGCAGCGCGGCAGCGGGCGCGCTTCATGGCGCGCCGAACGAACCCAGTCATGCCTATCATCAAACGACCCGACTCCTCGAATTCCTCGCGCTACGATCGCGAACCCCGCTGGAACGACTCTCGCAACGACTCACGCAATGACTCGGGCGGCCGCGACGGCGGCGGGCGCAACGGCGGTGGCGGCCGCAATGACCGCAACGATCGCAATGACCGCGGCGGCCGGGGCCGCTCTCCGCTCGCACGCATCGCGCTCTGGTTCGCGGGACTCGCGGCCATCGGCGTGGTGATCGGCGCGCTCATCGTCGGTTATGCGCTCGTCGTCATGGGGCCGAATCTGCCGTCGCTCAATGCGCTCATCGACTATCGTCCGAAGGTGCCGCTGCGCGTCTATACGGCCGATCACGTGCTGATCGGCGAGTTCGGCGAGGAGCGCCGCAGCCTCGTGCGCTTTCAGGACATTCCCGATCAGATGAAGAAGGCGGTGCTCGCAATCGAGGATTACCGCTTCTACGATCACGGCGGCGTCGACTTCGTCGGCATCCTGCGCGCGGGCGTGACCGATCTGATGCACGGCGGCGCATCGCAAGGCGCGAGCACGATCACGATGCAGGTCGCGCGCAACTTCTTCCTGTCGAGCGAGAAAACCTATACGCGCAAGATCTACGAGATGCTGCTCGCGTACAAGATCGAGAGCGCGCTCACGAAGGATCAGATTCTCGAGCTGTACATGAACCAGATCTATCTGGGCGAGCGCGCGTACGGTTTTTCGGCTGCTGCGCGCGTGTATTTCGGCAAGGACCTGAAGGACATCACGCTTGCCGAAGCGGCGATGCTCGCGGGCCTGCCGAAAGCGCCGTCGGCGTATAACCCGGTCGTCAATCCGAAGCGCGCGAAGGTGCGTCAGCAGTACATCCTGAAGCGCATGCTCGATCTGAACTTCATCACGCGCGAACAGTTCGCTCAGGCGAGCGCCGAGGAAATTCACACGAAGTCCTCGGGCACCGAATACGGCGTGCATGCGGAATACGTCGCGGAAATGGTCCGGCAGATGATGTACGCCCAATACAAGGAAGAGACCTACACGCGCGGCCTCACGGTGACGACGACCATCGATTCCGCCGATCAGGACGCCGCGTATAAAGCCGTGCGCAAGGGCGTGATGGACTATGAGCGCCGGCATGGCTATCGCGGGCCGGAGGGCAATGTCAATCTGCCGTCGAACGCGGATGACCGCGCCGAGGCGATCGAAGACGCGCTCGTCGATCATCCGGACAACGGCGAGCTCGTCGCGGCGGTGGTCACGGCCGCGAGCCCGAAGCAGGTGAGCGCACAGTTCGTCGGCGGGGATACTGCGACGATCGCGGGCGACGGCCTGCGCTTCGTGGCGGCGGCGCTGCGCAACAACGCATCGAAGGCGCTCGCGATCAAGCCGGGCTCGATCGTGCGTCTCACGAAGGACGGCAAGGGCAACTGGCAGATCACGCAGTTGCCGCAGGTCGAAGGCGCACTGGTTTCGATGACGCCGCAGGACGGCGCGATCCGCGCGCTCGTCGGCGGCTTCGACTTCAACAAGAACAAGTTCAATCACGTTACGCAGGCATGGCGTCAGCCGGGTTCAAGCTTCAAGCCGTTCATCTATTCGGCGGCGCTCGACAAGGGTCTCGGACCGGCGACCATCATCAACGACGCGCCGCTGTATTTCCCCGCGGCGGGCGGCGGCGATGCGTGGGAGCCGAAGGACGATGACCAGCCCGACGGCCCGATGTCGATGCGCGTCGGCCTGCAGAAGTCGAAGAACCTCGTGTCGATCCGCATCCTCTCGTATATCGGCACGGGCTACGCGCAGGACTTCGTCACGCAGAAGTTCGGCTTCGACAAGGACAAGACGCCGCCTTATCTGCCGCTCGCGCTCGGCGCGGGTCTCGTCACGCCGTTGCAGTTGAGCGGTGCGTACTCGGTGTTCGCGAACGGCGGCTATCGCATTAATCCGTATCTGATCGCCGAGGTCGCCGATGCGCGCGGCACCGTGATCTCGCGCGCCAATCCGCTGATCGCGGGGAGCAACGCGCCGCAGACGCTCGAGCCGCGCAACGCGTACATCATGAACAGCCTGCTGCATACCGTCGCGACGCAGGGCACGGGCTCGGGCACCAACGTGTTGAAGCGCAACGATCTGCAAGGCAAGACCGGCACGACCAACGACGCAAAGGATGGCTGGTTCGCGGGCTATCAGAAGCAGCTCGTCGCGGTCGCGTGGATGGGCTACGACCAGCCGAAGACGCTCGGCAGCCGCGAGTTCGGCGCGCAGCTCGCGTTGCCGATCTGGGTCGAGTACATGGGACGCGCGCTGCGTGGCATTCCGCAGGAGCAGATGGAGCGGCCGGACGGCATCACCACGGTCGATGGCGAACTCTTTTACGCCGACCGGACGCCGGGCGCGGGATTCGTCGCGAGCATCGGGCTGGATAACGCCAATCCGATGGCGGGCGATGCCACCACGATGGGCGGCGTGGGTCCGGCGGGCATGCAGGCGCCGCCCGCGCCGCAGGTTACGACCGACGAGCGCAAGCAGATCATGGATCTGTTCAGCAAGCACTAGCGATAAAAAAACGCGCCGGACTTCACAATCCGGCGCGCTTTTCTTTGGGGGGCGCGAAACTCAGTGGCCGACCGTCGCTGCCGACTTCACGTCACAGTTCACCTTGAGCGTCGACTTGTCCGCGAACGATAGCGTGAGCGGAATCGTCGAGCCGACCTTGAGCGGCTTGCCGGGCTCTTCGAGCATCAGGTGATAGCCCTTCGGCGCGAAGTTCAAGGTGCCGTGCGCGGGGACATCGACGGAATCGACCGCCGACATCGTCGCCGTGCCGTTCTTGCTTTCCGACTTGTGCATCATCGTCATGCCGAACGCGGGCGTTTCCGCGGCCGTGAGGGTCGCGGGTTTGTCGCCGTTGTTGGCGACGGTGAAGTAGCCCGATGACGGCAGGTTCGGCGGCATCGCACGAACCCAGCAATCGCGGGCCTCGAGCGTCGCGGCCTGAGCGAACGATGCGCAGACGAGCGCGCTCGCGAGTACAGCGATTTTTTTCATTGTGTCCTCACTTGACGGTGAAGTTGTAGTGGCCTTGCGTGCGATGCCCGTCGGCCGCGAACGCGCTCCATTGGACCTTGTAGACGCCCGGCGCGAGATCGGGGAGCGCGACGCTCATGTGCTTTTTGTCGCGTGCATCGACTGTGGATTTCTCGGTGTTGACTTGCCTGCCCTGCGCATTGGTGACGATGAGCTTGCTGAAGGTCGGTTCGAGCGCTTCGCCGAAGTCGATCGCAACTTCGTGCGGGGCGCTGACGGTCGCGCCGGGGCCGGGTTGTTGCAGCTTCGGCAATGCATGCGCGAATGCGAGTTGCGCGGAGCCGATGAACGCGAGCGCGAGTGCGCTGCGCATCAACGATGATGAAAGCATGATGTGTCCTTGCGTGCCCGAAACCGTTGGGGTTTGAGGCGATGAACGAAGTCTGTGTTTGCCGATGCGAATCAGGCGAAGGCGGGCGGGGCGCGCGGTTGTGCGGCGGTGAGCGATGCTCGGCGAGGCGCGTCGGTGCGATGATTTGCGACGAAGGTTTCGCGCGGCGGGAGAAGGGCGGCCGCGCGATGCGGCGATACGGTCGGCGTGGGCGCGTGCGCGATGAGATCGCAATAAGCGCAGGCCTGCAGATGATCGACGGTGTCATGCTTTTGCGGATGCGTGTCGCGCGATGACTGGGCATCGGTTGCGCACACGGACGCGAGCAACGATTCGATGCGCGCATGTTCGAGCGTTTGCGATGCGACGGGCGCGAGCGAGAGCAGCAGGATCGCGCATATCGCAGCGAACCCGCCGATCTTCCCGATGATGCCCCGACGCAAGTGATGCATGCCGATAAATGGACGATGATGAACGAGCGATTATGCCATGCGCGTTTGTAGGCGCTTCGCGAGGGATGGGACGCATCGATTGATTGTTTTAGAAAATAGGGTGTTGCGGCAAAGTAAGCGATGACGTATAATCTTTTCTTCGACGGACGCGGGGTGGAGCAGTCTGGCAGCTCGTCGGGCTCATAACCCGAAGGTCGTAGGTTCAAATCCTACCCCCGCAACCAATATCGGCAAGCCGTCACACCATCAAACCCGCCTTTGAGCGGGTTTTTTGTTGTCTGTCTTTTCAATGCAAATACACCTTGTCAATCGCGCGGCCAGAACCGCGCTCGTGCGCGCCCGAGTCGCATCAAGGATCAGCGAAAGGCCTGCGGCTTCTACCACCCGTTCGCCAACTAAAGGCCTGATGCGTGCAGCGCTCGGACGCGCGATCAGAAATGAATCGCTCCTTGCGGAAGCCACGACATCGATTCGAGGGGAACCTCAGTCGAACGCTCACTCATCGAGGGCCTGCTGAAGCATCCTCAACCGCGTCCTGCCATCCGGCATGAAGTCCGTGCCGAAGCGCACAAGCCCCTCGCGTCGTAGGTGACACGCCATCGTGAAGCTCAATAGCATGCCCGGCTCGGGCTTGTTGATCTCGATGTCGATCGCCCTCAGGCGTGGCTCGTACTCGAGCAACGTCGACTCGATCTCGGTTTTCAACTTATGCGCGGAAGCCGGCAAGTGCCGGTATATCTCGGACAGATCGTCGAGCCCATACCCGGGCAAATGCGCGAGCGCCTTGCGACGGCTGTTGAGAATTCGCTGGATGTTGTCCCGCACCGAATAGAAAGTCTGCTCTTCGGGCGAGTGATCGATGATCGCCGTTCCGTCCGCGAAGTGTCCGGTGATCCGCTCGAAGAGGCCGGGTCCCGCGCGCATCATCGTTTGACCTCGTGTTTCATGCCTGCGCTCCTTTCATTGCGTCATGCGGGCAACGGACGCATCCAGCCACGCATTGATTCCAAACCAGATCAGCCCGACCACTACGCAAGCGACTGCGATGCCGGCGAGCGGAGAGATTCGCTGCGTCCACGCACGCATAATTGGCGCTTTGACGATGACGGAGCCATCATCCTTCTGCTGCCTCTGCTCGACACGAAGCTGAGCATCGATGGCCCGTCGGAGGCGAATTTTCGCGTCGTCGCCTTCGAGGGCGAGTCTCCCCGTGAAACCGAGATCCAGCACCGCGCCGAAGATCGCGAGCAGCGCAAGCACCGGTCTGGGGTCCCGCAGCCGCTCTCGGATTCGCCGCACGAGTTCTTCGCCGGCATCGTTGGTCTCGAACTTCTCCAACTGCAACGGTCGGCGTTCCCAGTCCTCGCGTTCATCGCCTCTTAGACTGTTCAAGGCCGCTTCGTCGAGCAGCGCGCACTGGGCGTATCGGGCGTCCTCGATCACGTCTTGCGGATACCCTCGTGCTTTGAGTTCGGCAGTCAGGGCATCGATTTGAGCTTTGCACGTCGTTTTCAAATCGTCCGCAGACTTCTCTATGCTTTCGTCGGCAAAATCCGCGACCGTGAGCGCCGTGTCGCGCAGCGCCACCGGCAGCAGATCGATGTCGACATTCAATGTCATGCTGTTCACGTCGGTAGCACCGCATAAAGTTCGAGCGAAACATCGGGAATTGAGGCAGGCACGTAGAACCGACACGCGCGCGCATCGATCATGCGTTTGAAAGCCGGGTGCGATGCATCGAGCGCGAAGTACTGGTTCTCGATGCGTACCGGAATCGCCGCGGGCAGACGCGCCATGGGTTTGATCGGAATGCCGGAGAGCGCCGAATTGACGATCTGTTCGACTTCATCGGGCGCGCCCGCCTTGCAGAGTCTCGGGAACTGCTCGATGAGTGCATGAGCGGGCAGCGCGGCCTGCACCGAGAGGTAGTAATCCGCATCCTCGACGAGCCGCTCGTCTTCGATCTGGCCGGTCCAGACCGTGCCGCGCACGCGCTCTAGTGCGATCGGCACCACGCGCGATGGGATGACCGTATCGAGCAAATTGCGAATGAGCGACTCCAGCTCCGCGAACACGGGCTCCGGTGCGCGATGGTCGTAGGCGGGGAGCGCCTGCAACGTCTCCGTCGTGGAGAAAGTCAGAAGCGAACCCGCCAGCCGCGAAAGCAGCGCATAGAGCCGCTCCGGATGCTGATTCGGTGCCTGCACCAGCCGCGCGAGTTCCGGCCAGGACGAGTTCACGCTGTGCAGCAGCCAGAAGAGCGAGACGTCGGCGACCGCGTAGTCGGCGATCTGGTCCGAACGTTCGCGCCGGCGCACCGCCAGGCTCGCGCTCTTCGCGCTGAGGATTTCCGACAGGCGCTTCATGCGTGTCGTCAACATCGTATGGGCCGACAAGAACAGGCACGGCGGCACGAAGGCCGCATCGAGTTCGAAGCGTCCCTGCGCATTGCGGATAAAGCGCGCAACCGGGCACGTCACGTAATCGCCGCCCGCCTCGAAATCGAACAGCAAAGAGACGGCGTGGCGTTCGACGCTGATTTCTTCCTTACCTTCGCCGTACAAATCAGCGACGTGCAGATACTCCCGCACGAACCGGCGTGGCCGGGCGGGTTTCGCCCCAGGCTCGATGCAGTTGCCGCCTTGCGCATCGACGAGCGCCACACCCGCGAGCACCGTTATCGCATCGTATTGCGAGCCGACTTCATCGAGACTGCGCGCGGCCGGGAGCCAGTCGGACGTGTCGCTGTCGATGAGCGTCCCATCGGGCAAGCGCAGTACCAGCTTGGTGAACTGCACACGATCGATGCCCAGCGCCTGTTTGTCGACTGCCACGTCGATCACGCCCCAAGGATCGGGGCTCGCCATCTCGGCGATGCGCGCGTTCGCGAACTGCTCCCACAACGCTTGTTGCTGGAAGTGCTGCGGCGTCATAAAGACGCCTTGTGCCCATAGGGGTCTCGTTATTTTCATAAGGTTGAAGGTCTTGATGTCGCCGGGAGCGCGTTTCGACACGCTTCCGCCGGATTGAACGGGTTCAATTCTTCGCCCTGGGCATCTGCGAAGTGAGCGAGAGACCGATGTCCATGCCCTCGATCTGGAAATGCGGCACGATAAAGAGCTTCATGCGAAAGAACCCCGGGTTGTCCTCGATGTCTTCCACCTCCACGCGCGCCTCGCGCAGCGGGTGCGAGGCCTGCAAGTCGTCGCCAGGCGCGGTCATTTCGGTGACGAGCGTCTTGACCCAGGTGTTGAGCTCGAGCTCCAGCAGCCGCCGGTCCTTGGTCGTACCGATGTTCTCGCGCTGGATCATCTTCAGATGATGCGCGATTCGCGAGAGCAGAAAGATGTAAGGCAAGCGGGCATTGACGCGCCTGTTGGCGCTCGCTTCCTTGGTGTCGAAGTCCTCGGGCTTCTGAACGGAGTGCGCGGAGTAGAAGCACGCGTCATCGTGATTTTGGAAATGCGACAGCGCGATCAGACCGATATGAGCGAACTCGAACTCACGCGTCTCGGGCACGAGTGCATCGGTGCGAATCTTGGCGAGATTGCCGGCGCCGAGCGCGTACAGTTGCGTGGGCAGGTTCTCGACGATCCCGCCCGCGCGCGGCCCGCGGATCTGGATGCACCAGCCGTTGCGCACGAAGCTTCGCACGAGATTGGTGGCGAAAGCGAACGACGCGTTCGCCCAGAGATATCCGGCGCCATTCGAATGGTTCACCGCCTCGGTGTAGTTGAATGAGCGCACCGGTGTCGTATCAGCACCGTACGGAAGACGCGCCAGAAAGCGCGGCAGCGTCAGACCCAGATAACGCGCATCGTCCGTCTTGCGCAGACTGTTCCATCGAAAATATTCGGCGCGTTCGAAATGGCCGCGCAGGTCGCGAATTGCGACGACATCTTCCATTGATGCCTTGCCGAAGAATTCAGGCGACACCGCGCCGATGAACGGCATGTGTGCGGCGGCGGACACTTTCGAAATGTCGCGCAACAGCGCCATATCCTGCGGGCTGCGATCGAATGCGTAGTTTGAGATCAGAGCAGCGATCGGCTGGCCCCCCGGTGTGTCGTATTCCTCGGTGTAGGTGTGTCGGAACAGGCCGCTCTGAACGACGTCGGGTGCGTCTTCGAAATCCCGCCGCAGCGTTTCCTTGTCGACGTCGAGCACTTCGATGTGCACATTCTTGCGAAAGTCTGTTTGGTCGACCAGAAACTTCAAGCCCCGCCAGGCCGCTTCGAGCCGCTGGAAGTCGGGGTGATGCAGGATCGCATCGAGTTGATCGCCGAGCCGTTGATCGACACTCGCGATCTCCATGTCGATGTGCAATTCGGATGATCGCTGCGGCGCGGAGGCAGATCGATCGGACGCGTCAATGACCGCGTGCGAAGTGAGGTGTCGAGAATCGGACGGAATATGCACCAACATGCTTGAATATGCTTTAAGCGCGGTAACGAGAGCAATCGCCCTAGAGGCGAGACCGCGTGCCGTTAATTCGATGAGGCGGCAACGTATATCACGTCCGAACGTGAGATGCTATCGCGCTTTGAGAAAGATCAGGAATACGGATAACTAAGACATTTCCCTCTTACAGATCGATTGCCAATGAGCTATGGTCCGATGCCAATGGCGCATCCATGCGAAGACTGATCACCGCTTGCTTTCTGGCAAGCATCGATAGCATTGCAGAGAAAGGAGTGTATGACCATGTCCAGCTTATTGGACGCAGCAGAGCGGATCACGAGCCTGGTGACGGGGCGTCAGTCGCAGCACCTTGAAGTGCCGAGCGCAGACAGTGCGGCGCTCCTGTCAGTGACGGCGCATCATATCTCGGAGAAGATGGGCGAGCCAGTGGTCTTGACGGTCCTCGTCTCCCACCCCCGTGCCATTTCCCGTCGCGACTATCTGAACCAGGAGGCGAGCTTTTCGCTGACCGCCGATGACGGTACCACGCGTAAGTGGTCTGGGTTCATCTCGTCATTCTCAAAGATCAAGACGACAAACGACTTCGTGAGCTATGAGATTGTTGTCAAATCTCATCTCGCGCGCCTGCAGGGCATTCGCGACACCAAAATCTATCAGCACAAGACGATCCCTCAAATCCTCGAGGCGATCTTGGTTCGTCACAAGTTCAAACCGCACCAGTACCTTTTTCGGTTGCGGGGCGTGTATCCACAGACGCTGTTCCGCTTTCAGTATGCTCAGGATGACCTGGCGTACCTCCAGATGCTCATGACGAAGTGGGGCATCTACTTGTATGTAGAGGAAACTGAGTACGGCGATCGAATCGTCTTTGCGGATGACATCGATCACTACATTTACGATCCCGATCGCGCTGTCCCGTATCGGGAGAACGCGGGTATGGAAGCGTCGATTGAGTCGGTGTACGAACTGGCGTGCCGCACATTCGTCGTGCCGCAAGCGATGGTCGTCGCAGACTATAACCCGGACAAGGCCTGGGAACGATTCAAGGCGGAGGAGAACGTAGCGCCACAGGATCCGACCACGTATGGCAAGCCCTATATCTACGGCACGGCGCATCTCGATCAGGCGGAAGCCCAGCGCAAGGCGCAGTTGTATCACGAGGAAGCGATTTGCTGGCAGGTGGTATTCGAAGGCCGGAGCAATGTGCAGGAGCTTCGCTGCGGACGTGTCTTCCGTACGGATGCCGAGTTGCCGGATGCGGAAGACGGCCTAGTGGTCGTCGAAGTGACGCATGGCGGTGCGCGAGACAAGGCGTATAGCAATACCTTCAAGGCGATTCCGGCTAGCCGACGTTTCCGTTTGAAGATCGACGAATCGAAGTGGCCGAAGATTGCGGGTACGCTCAGCGGTCGCGTGACAAGTCCTGACAAATACAAATATGCGTATTTGACGGCCGCCGGCTACTACACGGTCCGTTTCGATGTGGATTTCGACGAGTGGCCCAAAGGCGGTGAAAGTGTGCCGTTGCGTCTCGCCAAGCCGTTCGCGGGCGCGTTGCAGACAGGGTTTCACTTTCCCGGGCTGGACGATACCGAGGTGGTAATCGGCTTCCGGGACGGCGATCCGGACAAGCCAGAGCTATTGGGCTTCCATCACAACAGTCAGGCGGTCGATCACATCACGAATGACCGCAGATGGCTGTCGCGCAATGTCATCCGCACGCAGAGCAATAACAAGCTGCGGATGGAAGACTGGGCTGGAGAGGAGGGCATCAAGCTCAGCACCGAGCACTCGGGCAAGTCGCAGCTTAGTCTAGGGCACCTTGTCGATTCCAATTTGAAGCATAGAGGTGCGGGATACGAGCTTCGAAGCGATGGCCACGGGGCACTTCGCGCTGGTTCGGGAATGCTCGTGTCAACCGACAAGCAAGAGCGTGCCGAGGGCAAACAGCTCGACGTGACCGCGGCGATGAACCAACTGGAGATTGTGAACGCACAGGCAGATGGCTTGGCGCAGGCGGCGGCGGTCGCGAACGCCGAAATTGCCGATCTGAAGGCTGAGAACCAGTGGCTCAAGAGCAGCGTGAACGAGCTTAAAGAAGCGGTCATGCTCTTGTCTTCTCCGAAGGGCATTGCAATGGCGACACCCGATCGTGTGACGATTGGGGCTGGCAAGGACGTGAACGTGGCGACCAGCGCGGGCTTTAACGTCAGCGCCCTGGAAAACGTGGTGATGGCGGCGACCGACGCGCTGTCATTGTTTGCGCAAAAGCTCGGCGTCAAAATCTACAGTGCGCGCGGTCCGGTGCGCATTCAGGCGCAATCGGATGCGATGGAGTTGGTGGCGCAGCAGAACATGCAACTGTGCAGCGCGGCTGGGACGATGACTGCGAACGCGGCGAACGGCGTCGTGATCAGTGGCGGCGGCAGTGCCTACATCAAGGTGCAAGGCGACAACGTGGAGATTGGTGGGGCGGGGAATTTGATCCTGAAGATTATCGAGATTCAGAAGGAAGGCCCTGGGGCGCTGTCGATGCCTTTGCCTAAGTTCAATCAGACCAACATAGCCAACAACGAGAAATTTGTTTTGACCGATGAGCTGACTGATCGGCCACTTGCGGGCCGCGCGTACTTCATCAAGCTTCCCGACGGAAAGATCATTGAGGGTGTGACGAACAAGATGGGCGAAACGTTGGTGACCCAGGATCAAGTCGCGCAGGGCATGATTTTGCGGCTCAAGAAAGCGAGTGGGATCTAGGAATGACGCAGGGAACAGACCAGATGCAGAACAAACAGTCGACCGAAACGAACGGCCAACCGCAGCAGGCGATGCGTGAGGTGCCGAGGCAGACTGACGCCTTCGGACGCCCCTACTGGGAGTCTTATATGACGCCCGATAGCTATCGGGTCTGGGCTCAGGCGAAGCTCGGACCGCACCTACCGGGTGTCATTATCTTCGTGCACGGGGTGAACTCCGAGGGAGAGTGGTATGAAAACGCTGAAGCCGGACTATGTGAAGGATTGAGCGCCCGTCTCAACTTAACCGGTGAGCACAAACTGCGTCCAAACGAATACGTAGACTTGGATAGCAGTGGAAAAGGGGGGCGTCGACGCATGATCAAGAACCAAGGTCGTTCGCCTGTGATCCGATTCTATTGGGGCTACCGTGCTGCGGACGGCAACGAAAAGAAGTGGCGCGTGGCCCTTCGCAACATTGAGGGTGCCGACGTTTGGAAATCCGACTTGAATCACGAAAAAGGGCCGTGGTATTGGGGTGGTGGGCCTTTCCAGAATGGAACAAACAATATTCAACAACTCTGGAGCGACAAGGGTCTGAGTCGGCACGCGTATGGCGTTGATCTGCAGTGGTTAAATACGGAGGCTGATCGATATCTTCAGGATGCACCGCCCCGTAGCTATTATTCGCACGCTGCAAAGCGCCTTGCCGATCTAATTGATGAAGTGCGAGCGCATTCGCCACGCGACACTATTACGATCATGTCCCACAGTCAAGGCACCATGATCGCGCTCGCCGCGACGACGCTCTGCAAGACCCGCGCCCCCGATGCGTTGTTTGTTATGAATTCACCATTCTCGCTCGAGGACAAGTTTTTAGACGCCGCGGCGTGTGGCACCGAGCGGCCGACGCAGGAAGCAAGGGCAAATACATTCCGGAAGATAGCCAAACGCATCAAAGAGGACAAGGCCACGTTCGACGACGCGTTAATGGAGCAGTTGCACGTCGGCGCAACAAAAGATTTGAATTTCTGGCGACCTGATTCGCACCTATATGCGCACGATTTTCCAGAGCGCGATAACCATGGACGCCTCTACGTTTATTTCACGCCGCACGATCGTGTGATGGGGACGACGCCACTCAAGAGCATTGGTTGGCAGGGTGTTGAACCCAAGTTGCTTGACGAGTTGGAGGATACAGTCAAGCAGCGGATGCTCGCGCGCGGAACAGCAGTGGGTGATGATCCGAGCGTCAAATCTTTTGGTACGTTGCCACCAATTCAAAAGCCAGTTGATGGAGTCAAACCGAACGAGTTTTGGAACGGGAATCGTGGACGTCCTTTCGATCTGTGGGTGACCCCTCCGAAAGATCAGATGGTCCGGATCAATGCCGAAGCGGTGCCGAAGCCCCTGACTCCGGACGAAATGAAAGATTTTGAAGAGTCAAGAAAAGACGCTTTAAAGCAGGGTGACATCGACCCAGAAACGGGTCTCTATCGAGATCGTTCCTACCCGTATTTAGCCTCGACAGTAGACCGGCACCGAATATTAGAGCGCCCTCAAGAACCCTACACAAATGGACGGGTTTTTAGCTTGGAAACGGAAGAGGAAAAGGAGGATTTCCTGAACAATTATCATCCCGAGCCTACCAACCACAGCACCATACCGAAGTGTATTGCGTTCATGGAACGCGTGGTTGCCTACGACCTACCGATCGGCTTCTGCGATGCCTACGATGACTTAGAGTTCTGGGCTTCTCTAATTTTGAGGGCGGATTGGACGCAAGGATTCGACGGGTATTTCAATACGGGAAGATTCGATCCAGTGGAGAAGCCGTCATTGATTGATTGGCATACAGTCCGCGACGAGGTGAATATCGAGGACGCTAAGAAAATCGAAGAGGGATATGCGAGGCCATGATAAGGTTTTCCTTCTTCGCCGTGTTACTTATGGCATGCTTAACGGGATGCGCTGGGCAACCTGCTGCATCGGCGGTTTTCATATATGCAGACTTCAAGGACGCTAAGGTTTTACCGTACGATTCGCCACCACAAGTGATCTATCGCATTGATGACCACCGTTTCATTACGCTCGAACGCTATCTCGACTGTAATCATGGGGACACGTACTATAACGACACAAGGGCATCGATCCGCACTTATCTTGGTCGAGGTGGAATCGAGAGTTATGGAGGACGGCTCATCATTGCAGATCAGACAGAGAAGAACGTTGTTATTCCTTCGTCAGCACCTCCTCATCTCGTGTGCGGGGACAGGGGCTGTACGGTTTCGTTACTCTATTCAACCGATAGTGGACGGACATTTGACGGTACTCGTTTCATACATTCGTTTGATCCATTCGATGACACGAAACGTTACACAGTTGCTGTTACAAAAGATGCTTACTTTGTGGGGAAGAAGATCGATGAGACTGCCGTATCTGTCGATCGGTTCCCTCTGCTCAGCGGGTTTAAGTACGGACGGGATACGTTGCCGGATAACAACAAGATCCAATCTAACGTCGCTATGCCAAGCGGACTTTACTCGCCATCCCGCCAGGAGCGTTTCTCGTGCGACACCTCGATTCGCCCCACCAATCCCAACGCCCCTCTCAAATGACCTCGTGACATGAAGATTGGAGTTGTTCTTTTTATGTTGCAGGCATGTACGGTCCAGGTTCCGGCTGCAAAACACGAGCAGCCGTTCACGTATGCCGATCTCGCGGCGGCAAACAAGCTCCCATACGACGCGGCCCCTCAAATTTATAAGATCGATGATAATTGTTTCGTATCGCTTGAGAACTATCGCGATTGCAACTACGGTGAGGATTTTTATAACGATACTAGGAAGGGAATCCGCAGCGCACTCGGGCGTGCAAAGGTTGGAAACTATCAGGGGCGCATAGTTAACGCGGATACGACAGGAAAAAACATCGTGATTCCTAGTGCATCGCCGCCCCGGTTTGCCTGCAGTGATCGAGGCTGCGGAATGGGTCTGCTTTACTCGACCGATAGTGGCAGAAGATTCTCTGGAATTACATATAATCAGCACAGCTTCAATCCGTTCGAAGACTCAAAGCGTTATGCTGTTACTGTAACGTCAGACGCTTATTACGTGGAGGAGCGGCACCAACGTTACACGCTCACGGAGAAAGTTCCACTCGTAGAAGGGTACTCGTACGGGCAAGGTCCGTTTCCAGGAGGACGCAAGATTGAGTACGGTGTAGCCCCTCCAGAGGGGCTTCGGTCACCGTCGGGAGAAGACCGCATCACGTGTAACGCTTCTGTTCGTCCGACCAACCCTGATGCGCCACTCAACTAAGGAAGCAAGCATGAAACATCTGGTCTGCCTCGGTGACGCGACCACACATAGGGGGTATGTGAAAACCGCCTCCTCGGCTTTCTCGCTTGATGGCAGAAAGGTCGCCTTGTTGAACGATATTGTCTGGTGCCCCGAGCATGGGGACAATCCAATCGTTGAATGCGCAACGGGCTATAGCGAGAGCGGACGTGGGTGGGTCGTTCACCACGGCCGTACGCAGTGCGGCAGCCTTGTGATCGCCAGTGCTACAGGAATGAGCATCGCATGAGCATGACATGGAGCATGTCAAACGTGCGGGAACGGGCGGTGGCCCAGCCGCCCTCCATCTGGGTTTATGGACTGCTGTACGTGGTCGTGGAACTCATTGCCGTTGTCGCGACGATCTGGGTATGGCCTAGAGGGCAACCTACAGCGTCGGCCGAGTTCCTACTTGAGATCGTCGTGGCGCCGGTCCTGATCTGGCTTGCACTGTGCTGCATATACTACAGCCGAGCGTTCGAGGATTCGCGCAGCAAAGCCCAATGGTGGAATCTTCTTTGCGGAACGCGATTTTGTGACTGGCAACGTTGGGCGCGCGCCCACCTTGTCTTGCTCGATAGCGCCGTGCTGACGCCGGAGAAGGAACTCGCGCAGCGGATGCTTGGTCTCGCCCCGTCTGTACCGATCAATCCGGAAAAAGCGCTGCAACTCGCAGGGATTGATGCATCGATGAGCCAGACTAGGCAAGAACAACTCATAGAGCGTTTGATGGCTTCGCTTGTTGATTCGATTAAGTTTGCTGCACAGGCGGGCAAGATCGATGTGATGCTCCACGCATCTGACGAAGCGCACAAGCTATCGATTGAGCGTGCTTGGCGTAAGCTCGGATTACCGGGGTTGCCCGACGTTACTTGGCTTTCGTTCGACGATGAGTCACCCCTTCTAGGGAAATGGTTCGCCGGTCAATCTGTGCCGGACTATCGGCTCTTGATCGCCTTGCAGCTACATCAGGGCGAGGACGTGCCGGCTTTCTCGGAAGCAGCCGTCGCCATTCTCTTCACGAGGCCTTCAGTCCTCGCGCATAGCAAGAATCACAAGGCACGCGCATGCATTCTGCGGCCGATCTTCGCCGAGCCGGATACGGTGGGTGCCGCAGTCGCCACCCTGCTGCGTGCGGAACAGGTTCCGCAAAAGAAGATCCGCAATCTGTGGTTCAGCCGATTAAATAGCCTAGAGAAAAACTCCACGGCCGCCGCCGCACGCGATGCGGAACTCGAGGTGCGCGAGCAGGATCTGGATCGGGCGATCGGCAAGCCCGGACCGATCACCGGCTGGCTCATTCAAGCGCTGGCAGCGGAGATGGTTCAGCACGGGCAGGGTGCGCAGCTCGTGGCCACGCCACAGCGCGGCGGCGTGGCGCTGAACCTGGTGAGCGTCGCTCCGCCGCCCGTGCCGTATCCGCAGGATCGGGATGTGCCGCTGCTGTCCGTGGTGTGGGCGTTGGGCATGATGTTCCTGTCAGGCTTCGTGTTGTGCCTGCACAAAATCGCGCCGAGCGTGATGAGTGTTGATTTCACGATCTGGCTATGTATCGGAGTTATGGTGCTCATCCTGTTTCAGGCCGGCTTGGCGTTCTTCGATCGGGAGCACGACACGCGAACGTTTCGTGAGACGTTTTATTGATGCATGGCCGCTCGGGCGGGGGGCTGTGTTCCCTAACCAGTAGGGATGTCGCAGAAACGTTTTCATCGTCGTACCCAAATTAAGAGCAGGTCGAGGAAGGTAAGTGAGAGATCAAATTCGGGGCCGGTGGCTGTCCGTCACCGCGGTACTCGCCATCGTGGCGGCGGGCGTCGTCTTGTTCATTGGCACAGGCAATGTCGCAGCATGGTTCACCCAATATAAGACAGTCATCATTGGCTGCGCGCTCTTCATTGCGGCCTCGCTTTTCGTCGTTCTGCAACGACGAAAGCAGGCGCGCGACGGTGTTCGTCGCGCCGTCGAGGAACAGGCCTTGGCGCCGGCCGCGGGCATCGATGAGGCACAGAAGGCGGAACAAATTCGCAACGCAAGCGCTGCCGATCGGGCCCAAGCGCTGCGCTTTCAGCTTCGACAAATGCGCTGGTTTCGCTGGGCCTATGATCGTCCGTGGCTGCTCGTGACGGGCGATGCCGCGTGCGTGCAGCGCCTGCATCCGGAGCTCATCAAGCAGTATTGGCAGATCACCGATCACGCGGTGCTGTTGTGGGGCGAGGACGCATCGGAGGGCGCCGCTCAGGCGTGGCTCAAGCAGGTCAGTAGAATGCGCGGCAGCCGCCCCGTCGATGCGATTGTCCTCGCGCTCGATGGCGCGGCGGCGTTACCGAGCACCTCACGCGGCGATATGGGATGGGGCACGACGCTCGCGCGCATCGCTGGCGAATTGCGATGGTCTGCGCCGATTTATTTGCTGGACCTCGACGGCAACGTCAGCGCGAAGGGCATCACGCCGGTCATGGGCAGCGAATTCGCGGACGCAGCGGACACCGCCTCCCTCAAAGCGGCGCTCTTCACGCTGCGCGATCGTCTGGCCGATCTGGGCACGAAGCGGCTGGGACAAGACCGCAGCGACCGCTTCGCATCCGAACTGTCGGCGCGGCTCGACACGCGCGCCCCGGCGCTCGCGCAGTGGATAACCGATCTGTCGATGTGGCAGCGCCGTCCGCTGCCGGTGACCGGTGCGTTCTTCGCGCCGTGGCCGGTTATCGATACACAAACGTCCGATTCAGGCCACGGCGTCGATCTGCCGCTGTGGCGCTATTTTGCGGAAGCCACCCGAGTGCGGCGCGGCCGCAGAACGGGTCTTCATCCGGTCACGGTGTTCTGCGCCGTGGCGCTTGGCGCGCTCGGCGTATGGAGTTCCGGCATGTTCGTCTCGGGCGTGTCGAACGCGCATCAGATCGTGCAGACCCACGAAGCGCTCGCCGCGCTTAAAACGCCCGACACCGCCGCTCGCCTGCGCGCACTTCGCGCCCTTCAGCAACGCATAGAGTTCTACGAATACCGCACGCAGCATCACGCACCGCTCTTCTCCCGCTTCGGCCTGAACCACGACCGCGAAGCGCTCGCAGCGCTCTGGACGCCCTACGCCCGCGAAAGCCGTGCGCTGCTTGCCGCCCCGATACAACAGGACCTCGAGGCGCGGTTGGTCGATCTCGGCCAGATGCCGACCACGCAGGTCGACGATCAACTCACGCACGTAGCACAGGACGGTCAAGGGGCGCTCAAAACATATCTGATGATGGCCGATCCGCAGCGTGCGGACGCAGGCTTCCTCACCCAACAACTTCCTAAGTTCTGGAACACCGCCGCCAGTCTCACGGCCGGCGAGAAGATCGACCTGTCGGAGCATCTGCTCGGCTTTTGGGCGGATCATCTAAAGTCGCATCCCGACTGGCGAATCCAGCCGCGCCAGGACCTAGTCGCCGTCGCGCGTCAGACGTTGCTCGCGGTGATTGGGGTGAAAAACTCCGAGGACACCGTCTACCAGAACGTACTCGCCTCGGTCGGTCACAAATATCCGGACCAGACGCTTGCCACGCTTACCGCCGGCACCGACACTCGCGGCCTGTTCCGCACGGCCGCCGCGGTGCCGGGCGTGTACACGCGTCAGGCGTGGGAAGGCTCGATCGAAAACGCCATCGACGATGCCGCCAAACACAACGGCGTGGCGGGCGATTGGGTGTTGGGCAATGTCAGCCAGGGCAACAAGACATCATCGGCGCAAACGCCCGAAGCGCTGCGCACCGCCTTGCGCGCCCGTTATTTCGCCGACTACGCCGAGCACTGGCAGTCGTTCATGAACAGCCTGCGCTGTGATTCGGCGACGACGTTGCCCGCAGCCATCAGCCAACTGAAGCTGATCGCCGATGCCCGTCAGTCGCCCCTGATCGCGTTGATGAAGGCGCTCGACTATCAGGGCGGGGCAGGCGCACAGCGCGACTCGCTCTCGGATACGCTGGTGAACAAGGCGCAGAACATCCTCGGCAAGAAGGACGACGCCCCGCAAGCCGCCAAACCCGATCCGGCGGGACCCTTGGGCTCAACGTTCGGTCCGGTGCTGCGCCTCGTTGCGCAATCGAACGCAAACGTTAGCGCAAGTGCCCGTAGCGACCTGAGCCTGGAACGCTTCACCGAACGCATCACGAGCCTGCGCCTGAAGCTGCAACAGATCAGCGACAGCCCCGACTCCGACGAGCAGGCGCGACAGGTGGCGCAGTCGCTCCTTCTCGGCAAGGGTTCGGATCTGGCCGACACGCTCGCCTACGCGCAACTGATCGCCGCGAGTCTCGGCGAGCAATGGGCTGGCATGGGCGCGGAGTTGTTCGTGCGCCCCGTGTCGCAAGCGACGCAAACCGTGCTCGAACCGGCACAGGCCAGTCTGAACGATGCGTGGAACGACACCATCGTCGCAAACTGGAACCGCTCGTTCGCGGGACGCTATCCGTTCGCGAGTACCGTCAACGACGCCTCGTTGCCGGAACTCGCGCGTTTTCTGCGTCCGCAAGGCGGGCTCATCGACACGTTCCTCGCCACGCAACTCGCGGGCGTGATCCAGTTACAGGGCGACCAATGGGTGCCGGTGCCAGCCGCCACCGGTACAAGCAGCGCCGCACGCGCCGTCGATCCGGCGTTCCTGAAGGCGATCAATACGCTGCAACGCATCGCGGCCCATCTGCTCGCTCAGGGCGAGCCGTCGTACCGGTTCGAACTGAAGCCAGTGCCGACCCCGGGCATCACCGATACGCTGCTCACGATCGACGCGCAAAAGCTGCATTACTACAACCAGATGGAAACGTGGAGCGGCATGGCGTGGCCGACGAGCGACCCGCAAAGCGCCGGCACGCGTCTGGAGTGGCAAACCGAAACGGCGGGCACCAACAAGCGCTTCGAATTTGCCGGTCGCTGGGCGTTCGTTCGAATGCTGGAGCGCGCGCATGTCGAGCCGATCGACACGGCGACGTATCAGGTGACGTGGCAGGCGAAGGCGCAATTCGAGGACACGCGCACCAAGTTTGCGAAGACGAACGAAGCAATCGATCAGGACGCGCTCAACGCGCACGGCCCATCTGCACCGGCGCCCGCCGACATGGCGTATCCGCTCACCTACATGCTGCGCACGGATGTGGGCAAGGGGCCGCTGGAGCTGCTGGATCTGCGCGGCTTCACGTTGCCCACGCGCATCTTCGTGAAGCGCGAGACGGCCGGGCGCAATACGAAGACCGATGGCCCGCCGCCGCTGCCCAAGGCCGCGATCGAGGCGGCCAAGCAAGCTGAAACGCCGTTACCCAATGGCCGAGGAACGCTATAAATTCGAGCGTCCGGACCTTGCTCCGGTGGCCCCACGCTGATTCGCCGATACGCTTGGCAAAAGCGGTCAATCCACACATTGATTTCTTATGTTCACCCATCTACTCAACGCGCTGTTCGGCGCACGCAAGCCGTCCGATCGCGCGATCGAAGCGCTGCCGCAATGGGACGACTGGCTCCTGCCGATTCGCGCCGATGCGCCCGTCGGTGACTACCCCGGTTACGACGACGATTTTCTCGCCATCAAGGATGAAGTCGCCAAGCTCTCGAATGTCGATGACGCGCTGATCATCGACGCGGCTGAGTGGCTCATCAAGTCCCGCGCGAAGGATGTGCGGTTCGCGGTGTATTACGTCTATGGCCGTCTGCGCCGCGAGGGCGCGGAAGGCCTCGCCGCCGGTTTCGAAATGCTCGCGGCGCTGGTCGAGCGTTTCGACGACACGCTCTTGCCCGCGCGCGCCGGTTCGCGTCGTGCGGCGTTCGAATGGCTGTGCGGCAGCACCTTCGCCGATCGGCTCGATGCCGTGCAGGGATTCAACGGGCCGCTGCTCGAACGCGCGCTGTCGGCGCTGGCGTTGATCACCGACCGCATCGAGTCGTGGCCGGAAGATGCGCGTCCGGTGCTCGCGCCTTTGTTCGGGCGTTTCGAAGGTCGCATTGAGTCACCATCCGAGAACGATGCGACATCGACGTCGTCGAATACGGCGAGCGAGCGGAGCGCGCCGACACGGCGCTGCCGCTGCTCGGCGCACTCGATGCAGACATCGAACGTTTCCAGATCAACCGCTGGGAGCCGGCACTGGCGTTCGAAGCGAAACACCATCTGCTGCGCATTCCCAAGAGCCGTTTCAACCGCAAGGATGCCCACAAAGTGATGTCGTCGGCGCATCGACAGCCTCACTGCCGATCTGACCACAATCGACGCGCCCGCGCGGTGGCGCTGACTTAAGAAGAACAAGGAAATCACCACGATGTCGTCCCCGACCAAGGACAACGAAATCCTGCGCTATTACGAAGCGGAAATGCGTTATCTGCGCGAGGCAGGCAAGGAATTCGCCCGGGCGTTTCCCGATCGCGCACGAGAACTCGATATCGACCGCATCGGCGAGCGCGATCCGCACGTCGAACGCCTGTTCGAAGGCTTCGCGTTCCTGATGGGCCGCTTGCGTCACAAGCTCGACGATGAACTGCCGGAACTCACCGAAGGCTTGGTCAGCATGCTTTGGCCGCACTATCTTCGGATGATCCCTTCGTTGTCGATTCTGGAGCTCACTCCAAACGCGGGCGCGATGCAAAAGCACGAAGTCGTCGAAGCTGGGCTCGAAGCGACATCCGATCCGATCGCCACCGGCCTGAACGGGACTGACGAGGCGCAAATCGAATGCGTCTATCGCACCACGCAGCCGGTCGATCTATATCCGCTGACGCTTTCAGAAGCCGGCGCCTATGCGCGTGAGGATGGCCGCTCGGTCATTCGCTTTCGTTTCGCGATCCAGCCGCAAACGCAGCGCGACCGCCTGCGCGTGCCACGGCTGCGCTTCTACCTGAACGCGGACCGCCCGGTGGCGCACGCGCTATATGCGGCGTTGACCGCGAAACCGATCGCCTTGCAGTTTCGCGTGCCAGGGTTCCCGGAAGAGCGTCCGGGCATGCCCCAATCGATGGAAGGCTTGCGCCTTGCACCAGCGGGCTTCGCCACCGACGAGCGCCTGTGGCCGAAGGCCGATAACGCGTTTGGCGGCTATCAACTGCTGCTCGAATACTTCACGTTCCCCGAGAAGTTCATGTTCGTCGATTTGCTGGGGCTCGACATGGCGGCGATCCCGAAGTCGGCATTCTCGTTCGATGTCGAAGTGGTGCTGGACAAACCCTATCCCGACGACATGCGCTTCACCGAAGAGAACGTTCGGCTGTACTGCACGCCGGTCATCAATCTGTTTCCAATTGCGGCCGACCCCGTTACGGTCACGCAATTCGACACGGAATACCGCGTACGGGCGCGCGAGCAGTATGGGTCGCTCGTCGACATCTATTCAGTCGATACCGTCGAAGGCTTCGAGAAGGGCCGGCGCTTCGAATATGCGCCGTTCGCGGCGTTCAAGCATCGCGGCGGGATGCTTCGGCACGAGCTTCCGGAGCGCTATTTCCACACGCGCATGCGGCGCGGCCCCTCCGGTCGCTTCGATACGTGGCTCGTATTGGGCGGCCAGGCTTGGGAGAAAGCGCAGACGTTGCCGAAGGAGACGCTTTCGGTGACGGTGACGGGCACCAACGGCATGCTGCCGCGCAAGGCGCTGCGCGAGGCGGGCATCACGCGCATGCGTGGCGGTTTTACGAACGTGGGCGCGGTGCGCAACCTGACTGCGCCGACATTGCCGGTGTATCCGCCAACAGGCGATCGCTTCCAGTGGCGAGTGCTGTCGCATCTCGCGCCGAATTATCTCTCGCTGCTCAACGCGGAAATTCTGCGTGGCTCGCTCGGGCTCTATGACTGGACCGAGGGCGAACTCAATCGCCGGCGTATCGATGCGATCACGGACGTGCGCCATCGTCCGCTACGAAAGCTCGTCAAGGGTGGACTGATGCGCGGGGTCGAAGTGAGCGTGACACTCGACAGCACGCGCTTCGCGGGCGACGGAGATCTGGACATGTTCGGCGGCATGCTGAATCGCTTCCTTGCGCTCTACGCGACGCTGAATCTCTATACGAAGCTGGTCGTCATCTCCCAGCCGTCGGGCGCGCGCATCGAGTGGCCGGAGACGAAGGGCGAAGGAGCGCCGTTTTGAACGCGCCGGAGAAGGTATTTGGCGCAATGAATCCTGGGGCCGAGCGAACGCTGCTGCAAACGCTGCTCGATGAAGCGGCACGGATGAACTTCTATCGTTTTTGCGAGCTGATCGAGCTGGCCGCACCCGATGCCGCACCCATCGGTACGACCGATTCACCGATGACCGAGCCGGTGCGGTTCCGTTCGCGTGGACGGCTCGGTTTTCCGAGCCGTGAGATCGATAGCGTCGAATATGACGACGACCACCCTGATGCACCGCCGACCGTACGCACGACCTTCCTTGGCCTTTACGGCGTGGACGCACGTATGCCGTCTTACTTCGTCGACGAGGTGGCGCAGAACCGCGATGGCGCCGAGCCGCTCTCGGCGTTTCTGGATCTATTCCACCACCGCATTTTGACGCAGCACTATCGCGTGTGGCGCAAGTATCGCTATCCGGTCGGCTATCGTGAGGGCGGCAGCGATGCGGTGTCGCGGTGTCTTTTGAGCTTCGCCGGGCTGGGATTCAGCGCGAAGCCGCATGCGGTCTCATCAAGAATCGATCCGCGCAAGCTGATGTCGATGCTGGGCATCACCGCGCAGAAGACACGCACGGCGGAAGGGCTCGCTGGCGTGCTGCAGCACGCGGTGCCGGACGCGTCGATTGCGGTCGAGGAGTTCCATCCGGTCTGGCGCGAGGTCAACGACTATGAACCGGCCGCCCTCGGCGAGCAGTGTCTGCTGGGGCGCGGGTTCTACGATCGCTCGAACGCGGTACGCGTGATCATCACGCCGGATACACGCGAGACGGTGCTCGATCTGACGCCAGGCGGGCATGCGCATCGGGAGGTGATGGCGCTGTTGCGCTTCTATCTGGGCTACGAGGCCGAGGCGCATCTGGAGATGCACGTTCGGCCCGAATTGATGCCCGATCCGGTGCTGAAACCGAAGCAAACCAGTCTGGGATTGACGACGCAACTGTTCGACCGCTCGGCCCCGACGGACGAGCCTGCGCGCACTACGCGCGTGCATCTGGGGCGCTGGGATGGCGCAGCCGAATAAATCAAGCAGGGCAGGACCGACCATGCATCACTACAACTCGAATGCTTCCATCACGGGCCGCCTGATGCGAAGCGCAACGACCGCACTCGCCACGGCCAGTCTGCTCTCGATCGCCGGCTGCGGCGCGTGGCAGGCCACGAAGGACAGCACGGTAAGCGCAGCCGAGTGGCTCTTCACCACGCAAGTCAAGTCGATGAACGTCGAACTGAACGGTCGCGCCGCGTTGAACGAGAACGCGACCGGCCAGCCGCTTTCGACGGTGGTG